>NZ_JAYFSI010000009.1:0-396687 GCF_034929455.1 Amycolatopsis heterodermiae | reverse complement strand
GGGGGGGGGGGGGGGGCGGGGAAGCGTGACCCGCACCGCCGAACGGCCGCCACCGGCCCGGCATGTCGCGGCCGATTGAAGCCCCAGCTGTCCTAAGCGGGCGCGACCTTCGCGGCGAGCGATTCGGCGATGAAGGTGAGCTCGCCGTCGAACTCGGCGGGGAGGTCGTTCTCCGCGTGCCTCGCCGTCGCGTGCCGATGGCTGACCGCGCGGGCGAGCAGGCCCGACGCTCGGTCCACGTCGACGGCCGGCAACCCGCCGCCGGTGGCCGCCAGGATCACCGAGCGGACCTGGCGCACCAGGACCTGGAAGCGCTCGTGGAGGGCGTCGCGGACGACGTGGTGGGTGTCGGCCTCGCGCCACAGCAGGTGCGAAAGCCCGAGTGACCGGCTGAAGCGGTGGTCCAGTTCGCGGACGAGCCGTCGCAGGCTGCCGGCCAGGTCGCCGGGGACGACGACCACCGCCGGCTCGATGCGCTCGTCCGGGAGGCGCTCGACCAGCGCCGTCAGCAGGTCCGCCTTGTGCCGGAAGTAGTAGTGCACCAGCCCCTTCGGCACCCCGGCCCGCTCCGCGATGCGGGAGGTCGGGGTGGCGTCGAAGCCGGATTCGGCGAAGAGTGCCTCGGCTGCGCAGAGAATGCGCTCCTTCGCCGAATCCTCGGTCATTCCGGTGCCTCCTGGTCGCTCAGTGCTGGCCTGCCGTGCGGTGCGCGGCGCTCGCGACCGGCATCGCTGCCGCGCCGGCGACGACCGTCAGCACCCCGGCGATCCAGGACGTCCAGGACGCGCCGTTGAACTCGGTGTATCCCATCACCCACGGCGCGATGAAGAGCAGCACGCCGAGTGCGATCTGGATGCCTTCGCCGTAGACGGCCCCGGGCACCCCGAGGGAAACCAGGCCGTCGAGGGCGATCAGCGCTCCCAGGACGACCATCGTCCACATCACGGTGCTGTCCGTGCTCAGCCAAAGGGGTGAAAGAGCGGCAACGACGCCGATGACGACCTCGGCCCAGTCGTGGGGCCGGGTCCACGCGCGCGTAGAGACTTCACTCATTCGTGCTCACCTCCGTAGGTGATCCTGCTGGTCGGGATGTCTTCCCTACCTCGATCATCCGCTTTGACTGGCCAGCCGGTCAAGATTGGTCCGTCACAGTTGAGGGTGTAATCGTGCTGCTCGTCTCGTACAGTTGCAGGCCAGAGTTACCGGCGAGTAATTTCTGCCGCCAACGCCGTTGACCCCCATTTCCGGAGGAACCGATGACGCAGCTCGGCGAGATCCAGCAGGCCATCCTGAACGGCGAGTCCGCCGCGGTCGGCTCGCTGCCCGTGCCCGAGAGCTACCGGGGGGTGACCGTCCACGAGGACGAGGTCGACATGTTCGACGGCCTCGAGAGCCGGGACAAGGACCCGCGCAAGTCGCTGCACGTGGACGAGGTGCCCGTCCCGGAGCTGGGCCCCGGCGAGGCGCTGGTCGCCGTCATGGCGAGCGCGATCAACTACAACACCGTGTGGACGTCGATCTTCGAGCCGATCCCCACGTTCAAGTTCCTCAAGAAGTACGGCAGGCTCTCGCCGCTGGCGAAGCGGCACGACCTGCCGTACCACGTGGTCGGCTCGGACTTGTCCGGCGTCGTGCTGCGCACCGGCGTCGGCGTGCACAACTGGAAGCCGGGCGACGAGGTCGTCGCGCACTGCCTGAACGTCGAGCTGGAGAGCCCGGACGGGCACAACGACACGATGCTCGACACCGAGCAGCGGATCTGGGGCTTCGAGACGAACTTCGGCGGGCTCGCCGAAGTCGCGCTGGTCAAGGCGAACCAGCTGATGCCGAAGCCGGACCACCTCACCTGGGAGGAGGCCGCCTCCCCCGGGCTGGTCAACTCCACCGCCTACCGCCAGCTCGTCTCGCGCAACGGCGCGGACATGAAGCAGGGTGACGTCGTCCTGATCTGGGGCGCTTCGGGCGGCCTCGGCTCCTACGCGACGCAGTACGCGCTCAACGGCGGGGCCATCCCGGTGTGCGTCGTCTCCAGCCCCGAGAAGGCCGCGATCTGCCGCAAGCTCGGCGCCGAGCTGATCATCGACCGCAGCGCCGAGGCGTACCAGTTCTGGAAGAGCGACACCGAGCAGGACCCGAAGGAGTGGCAGCGCCTCGGCGCGAAGATCCGCGAGCTGACCGGCGGCGAGGACCCGGACATCGTGTTCGAGCACCCGGGCCGGGAGACGTTCGGCGCGTCCGTCTACGCCGCGCGCAAGGGCGGCACGATCGTCACCTGCGCTTCGACCTCGGGATACATGCACCAGTACGACAACCGCTACCTGTGGATGAACCTGAAGCGGATCATCGGCTCCCACTTCGCGAACTACCGCGAGTCCTGGGAGGCGAACCGGCTGATCGCGAAGGGCCTGATCCACCCGACGCTGTCGAAGACGTACTCGCTCGAGGAGACCGGGCAAGCCGCGCTGGACGTCCACCGCAACGCGCACCAGGGCAAGGTCGGCGTGCTCGCGCTCGCGCCGCAGGAAGGCCTCGGCGTCCGCGACGAAGAGAAGCGCGCGAAGCACCTCGAAGGGATCAACGCGTTTCGCGGCGCCTGAACGGAAAGGGCCCGGATCGCGGCGTCGGGATCCGCCCGGATCCGGCCCGATCCGGGCAGTTCCTTTCGCCGCATCAGGCGGCACTTTCGGCGCAGGCCCCGGGTGCTCACCCTTCCGTGACCCGGCTGCGACTACGGTAGGCGCATGAGCCTTGGCGATGAACGGGAGCTTGTGCCGCTGGGAGCCGGCTTCGACGTGGCGAAGCGCGGGTACAGCCGAGCACAGGTCGACGAGCACCTCGAACGGCTGGACGCCGACCTGAAGATGCTCACCGCGGATCGGGACGCCGCCATCGCGCAGGCCGGCGACCTGGCCCGGCAGCTGGAGATCGCGCGCGGCGAGATCGCGGACCTGCGCGGGCAGGTCGACCGGCTGGCCCAGCCGCCCACCAGCGTCGAAGGCCTCTCGGAGCGGCTGCAGCGGATGCTGCGCCTGGCCCAGGACGAGTCCGCGGACACGCGGGCCCGCGCCGAGGCCGAAGCCGGCCACATCCGGGCCAAGGCCGAGACGGACGCGAGCGCCATGCGCGCCCGCTACGAGCAGCTGCTCACCGAGCTCGACCTGCGCCGCAAGGAGATGGAGGCGGAGCACCGCAAGGTGCTCGAGGACGCCCGCGCCGAGGCCAAGACGATCACCGACAAGGCCGAGGCCGAGCGCACGAAGCTTGACACCGAGTCGTCGGACCGGCGCACGAAGGTCGAAGAGGACTTCGAGATCGCGATGGCTTCGCGCCGCACCGAGGCGATGCGCGTGCTGGCCGAGCAGGAGGCCGCGAGCAAGGCCGAGGCCGCGCGCCGCGTCCAGGAGGCCACCCAGGACGCCGCCGACATCCGCGCGAAGATCCTCGAGGAGGAGACCTCCACGAAGGCGGAGATCGAACGCCGTCAGCGGGAGTCGGTAGCGGACGCGAACAAGCGCCGTCAGGACTCGATCAACGAGGCGAACGCCCGGCTCGCGGAGGCCGCCGACGAGGCGCGGCGCCGCGTCACGACGGCGACCGAGGAGTCGAACCGGCGGATCACCCAGGCGAACGAACGCGTCGACTCGCTGCGCAAGGTGCGTGGCGGGCTGGCCGAGCAGGTCCGCGCGGCGCGCGCGGTGCTCGCGGAGGCGCACACCGTCCTGGGCGACGACGTGAAGGTGCCCGCGGAGGTCACGACCGACCTGAAGGCCGCGGACCTGAAACCGGACCGGCAGGCGGCCGAATCCGACACCGGGAAAACGAAGCCGGTGAGCGACGTCGAGGAGACCATCCGGATCCGGGCCTCGGACGTTCCCAAGCCGAAGCCCGCCGCGAAGCCCACGCCCAAGCCCGTCCCGAAGCCCAGTCCGCGGCCAAGCGGAGCGCAGAAAGCGACTGGCGAGTAACCTTCCACCCGACACGAGCGCGGACGAGCCTGCGCGGTCGACTCCGACCGGCTGTCGTCCCAGCTCACGCGGGATCACCTGGAGGTTTTGCGCATGGGTGCGGCATATCGGACCGTGGTGGTGGGCACGGACGGCTCGGAGTCGTCGTTCGCGGCGGTGGACCGCGCGGCGGCGGTGGCCGGCGACGCGGGCGCGACGCTCGTCATCGCGTGCGCCTTCTACCCGGCCAGCAAGACCGACGTCGACAAGGCCCAGGACGTCCTGGGTGACGAGGCCTACCAGGTCGTCGGCTCGGCGCCGGCCGAGGACACGCTGCAGTCCGCGCGGGACCGGGCGGTGCGCGCGGGGGCCGAGAAGATCGACACCATCGCGGTGAAGGGCGACCCGGTCGACTCGCTGCGCAAGGTCGTGCTCGAGCGCGAGGCCGACCTGCTGGTGGTCGGCAACCGCGGGCTGAACACGATCGCGGGCCGGATCCTCGGCTCGGTGCCGTCGGAGGTGGCGCGCAAGTCCGGTGTGGACGTGCTGATCGTGCACACGACCTGAGCGTGACCGATTCGAGTGAAGAACTTCAGCAGCGGCTCGAGCGCATCCTGCTCGGCGGCAGGCGGAAGTACACCCGGCTCGAAGTGGCCGAGAAGGCCGGCGTGCCCGACGACCGGTCGCGCCGGCTCTGGCGTGCGCTGGGGTTCGCGACCGTCGCCGACGACGAGGTGGTCTTCACCGACGCCGACGTCGAGGCCATGCGGACGGCGGACCAGCTGGTGCAGTCGGGCCTGATCGACCCGAGCATCGAGGTGGCGGTGACGCGCGCGCTCGGCCAGCACCTGTCGCGGCTGGCCGAGTGGCAGGTCGACATGCTGTTCGAGCTGATCAAGGAGCAGCCGGAGTTGGGCCGCAGCGAGCGCCAGGTGGCCCGGCTCGTCGACCGGCTGCTGCCGGAACTCGAGCAGGTGCAGAACTTCGTCTGGCGACGGCACCTGGCGGCGTACGCCGGCCGGGCGTTCGCCGCGCCGGACGAGAGCCTCGAGACGCGCACCCAGGTGGTCGGTTTCGTGGACATGGTCGGCTACACGCGCCTGACGCGCCAAATCGACGAGGACGAGCTGAGCCGCGTGCTCGACGCGTTCGAGCTGCTCGCGACGGAGACGATCGCCGAGCACCACGGCCGGGTGGTCAAGATGATCGGCGACGAGGTCCTGTTCGTCGCCGACACGGCGGTGGCCGCGGCGGAGATCGCGCTGGCCCTGACCGAGCGCACGTCGGCGGACGAGAGCATCCCGGCGGTCCGCGCGGGCATGGCGTCGGGCCGCGTCCTGAACCGCTTCGGCGACGTCTACGGCTCGGTGGTCAACCTGGCGGCCCGTCTGACGTCGGTGGCCCGCCCGGGCACGATCCTGATCGACCGCGAGCTGGCGACGGAGCTGGCGGAGGAACCGGCGTACGAGCTGCGCCAGCGCCGCCCGGTGACGGTCCGGGGTTACAACCGCCTCCGCCCGTCGGCCCTGCGCCGCGCACGCGAGGTTCCGACGGGCGCTTTCGCCAGCTCGCAGCAGCTGGCAGCGGAGATGCTGGGCCTCACGGAACCGGCCCCGGCGATCGAGCCGGCCGACCCCAGCCCCACCCGCCGACGCCGACGTCGCCGCATGCTCTGAAGCTGGCCCCGGTTTCGCCCGCGCTGTGGTCATGCGTGAGCTGGTCTACATCTCGGACGCCAAGCTCCGGCAGCTGCTCCCCGACCTGCCGTCGGGCTCCAGCCGACTCCGCGATGTCCGGTTCAAGCTCGGCAAGGCCGCGTCGGACTCGCCGCCGCGCTCGAAGCCTCGTCCAGAGCGCCCCAGTGGTTCGCCGATCCGGATGTGCGCCCAGGCGCCTGAATCCACTTCGAAGCTCCCTGAGCTACGGCGAATTCGGTCGCGGTCCACGAACGGCGGTCTTCCTCGACGAGGACCGAGCCGGCCCAGGCACCCGAGCGGTGGGAGCCTCCACGACCCGTCTTGGACGCGGCTCGCATATCCCGGACCCGAACGAGCACTTCGACCGCTCCCGACGAAGCTGACGTCGTCGGCTCCACGCTCACCCTGGTCGGCGCCGAAGGCAGATCCTCCTCCGGGCCAGCGCCGCCGAAGCCAAGCACCCTCGTCAGCGCCGCAAGTTTTGGGCCATAGCCGAGAGCCCCGCCGAAACTCCCCCGCCACTCCCAGGGGGGCGTCCCCAGGTCCAGTCTAGTGGCGACCACCGTCCGGAACCGGGGAAACGGGCCTGAGGGGCCGAGTTGTCCACAAGTGAGCGGGCCTGTGGACAACGACGGCACAGGCCTCAGGCGTCGTAGTCCACCGTGATCGTCTCCGAGACCGGGTAGGACTGGCACGTCAGTACGAAACCCGCCTCCACCTCCGCGTCCTCCAGGGCGAAGTTGCGGCGTAGGTCCACCTTTCCCTCCGTGACCCGGGCTCGGCAGGTGCCGCAGACGCCGCCCTTGCAGGCGAACGGGAGGTCCGGGCGGAACTTCTGCGCGCCGTCCAGGACCGAGGTGGAACGGGGCAGCGTCATCGTCGACGAGCGGCCGTCCAGGACCACGCGGACCTCCGAGGATTCTCCGGCGACCTCGGGGTCCAGGTGCGCGACCGGCTCCGGCGGGGTGTCGACGTAGAACAGCTCCTGGTGGATCCGTGACCGCGGTACGGACAGGGACGTCAGCAGCTCCTGCGCGCCCGTCACCATCTCGAACGGGCCACACAGCCAGAAGTGGTCCACTGTGGACACCGGGACCAGGGACGAGAACAGCTGCTGCAGCTTCGGGACGTCCAAGCGGCCGGTGAACAGCTCCGCCTCGCGCGGCTCGCGGGACAGCACGTGGATCAGCTCCAAGCGCGACGGCGCGCGGTCCTTCAGGTCCGCCAGCTCGTCCGCGAACATCACCGTGTCCGTGCGGCGGTTGCCGTACAGGACCGTCACCGTCGCGTCCGGCGTGGCCAGCAGGGACGACACGATCGACAGCACCGGGGTGATGCCCGAGCCCGCCGCGATCAGGACGTGGTGGCCGCCCTCCGACAGATCCGGGGTGAACGAGCCCGTGGGCGGGGCGACCTCGATCGTGTCGCCCGCGCGGACGTCGTTCAGCAGCCACGACGAGAACAAGCCGCCCGGGACCAGGCGGACGCCCACTCGCGGGGCCGTGCCCGCCGCCGCGCAGATCGAGTACGAACGGCGCTCGTCGCGGCCGTCGACCGAGCGGCGCAAAGTCAGCGACTGGCCCGGTTTGAAGTCGAAGTCCGAGGCGAGCGCCGGGGGCACGTCGAACGTCACGGCGACAGCGTCGTCGCACAGGCGCGCGATGCCCGCGACCTTCAGGGGGTGAAACGCCACCTTAGATCTCCTTGACGTGCTCGAAGGGCTCCTGGCACGACCGGCAGCGCCGCAGCGCCTTGCACGCCGTCGCGCCGAAGCGGGACTGCTCCTCCGTGTCTGCGGACCCGCACAGCGGGCACGGCACCGCCGACACCGGCGCCGACAGCGTGAGCGGGATCGGGCCCGACCGCCGCGGCGCCGCTCCCGGCGGCGCGATCCCCGCTTCGGCCAGCTTGCGGCGGCCCTCCGGCGTGATCCAGTCCGACGACCACGACGGCGACAGCTGCGTCCGGATCTCGACGTCCGCGTAACCCGCGCCGACCAGCGCGTGCTCCAGGTCGTCGCGCATCGTGTCCATCGCCGGGCAGCCGGTGTAGGTCGGCGTGATCGCGACGACCACCCGGCCGTCCACTTCGGACACCGAGCGGAGCACGCCCAGGTCGGCCAGGGTCAGCATCGGCAGCTCGGGGTCGGTGACGGTCGCGGCGACCAACGACGCGGTCACCACTGCGCGTCCGGCATCGCCCGGGCCACGCTCTGCAGCTCCGCCAGCAGGAACCCCAGCTGCTCGGTGTGGACGCCGTCGCGGCCCGTCCGGCCGGACACACCGGCGATGTCACCCGACGAAGGCCGGGCCAGGGTCGACGCCGCAAGCACCTGGTCCAGTACCGCATCGAACTCCGGGCGCAGCGAAGCCGCGTCCACCAGCTCGAGCGGGTGCGTGCGGAACAGCTCGCCGACGTACGGCCAGACCGCGTCGAGGCCCTCCTGCATCCGCTCGTGCGACAGCGGGGTGCCGTCGCCGAGCCGGACGAGCCACTGCCCCGCGTAGTCGCGGTGGTAGGTGACTTCCTTGACGCCCTTGTCCGCGATGGCCGCCAGCACCGGGTCCACCGACGACACCAGCCGCTGCAGCAGCGCCAGGCGCCACGTCGAGAACACGAACAGCCGCGCGATCAGGTGGCCGAAGTGGCCGCCGCCCAGCTCCGCGAGCCGGACGTTGCGGAACTCGTTTTCGACGCGGTCGAACGCGAACGAGTCTTCCGAGCGCGAAGAACCGTCGGCCTTGCCGGAGCGCGCGAGCAGCAGCCGCGCCTGGCCGAGCAGGTCGAGGCCGATGTTCGCGAGCGCGACCTCGTCCTCCAGCTCGGGCGCGTTGGTGCACCACTCCTGCAGCCGGTGCGAGAAGATCAGCGCGTCGTCGCCCAGCATCAGGCAGTAGGCGGCCAGCGAAGCACCGTCCACACCGGACGGTACCGAAGTGTCCACTCCGGACAGCGGGTCCTCGAAGCCGGTGCCGAACGCCCAGCGGGCGTCGTTCTCCTCGGTCAGCGACTCGTAGACGTTGTCGAAACTCATATGTGCGGCACCTCCTCGGGGATGTCGTAGAACGTCGGGTGCCGGTAGACCTTGTCGCCGCTCGGCGCGAAGAACGGGTCCTTCTCGTCCGGCGAGGACGCCGTGATGTCGGAGGCGCGGACGACCCAGATCGACACGCCTTCGTTGCGCCGCGTGTACAGGTCACGCGCGTGGTGCAGCGCCATCTCGTCGTCGGCCGCGTGCAGCGAGCCGACGTGCACGTGGTTCAGCCCGCGCTTGCCCCGGACGAACACCTCGTACAACGGCCAGTCGTGCTTCATCGCGAACCCTTCTTCTCGGCGTGTGCGACGGCGGCTTCGCGGACCCACGCGCCTTCGTCGTGGGCGCGACGCCGGTGCGCGACGCGCGAGGCGTTGCACGGGCCGTTGCCCTTCAGCACGTTCTTGAACTCGTCCCAGTCGACCGCGCCGAAGTCGTAGTGCTCACGCTCGGAATTCCAGCGCAGAGCAGGATCCGGGAACGTGACGCCGAGCGCGGAAGCCTGCGGCACCGACATGTCGACGAAGCGCTGCCGCAGCTCGTCGTTGGTGTGGCGCTTGACCTTCCACGCCATCGACTGCGCGGTGTTCGGCGAGTCGGCGTCCGGCGGGCCGAACATCATCAGCGACGGCCACCACCAGCGGTTCACGGCCTCCTGGACCATGTCCCGCTGCTGCTGGGTGCCCTTCATCATCGTCATCAGCAGCTCGTACCCCTGCCGCTGGTGGAAGGACTCCTCCTTGCAGATGCGGATCATCGCCCGCGCGTACGGCCCGTAAGAGCTGCGGCACAGCGGCACCTGGTTGCAGATCGCCGCGCCGTCGACCAGCCAGCCGATCACGCCGACGTCGGCGAAGGTCAGCGTCGGGTAGTTGAAGATCGACGAGTACTTCTGCTTGCCGGTGATCAGCTTGTCGGTCAGGTCCGCGCGGTCGGCACCGAGTGTCGCCGCCGCCGAGTACAGGTAGAGCCCGTGGCCGGCCTCGTCCTGCACCTTGGCGAGCAGGATCGCCTTGCGGCGCAACGAAGGCGCGCGCGTGATCCAGCGGCCTTCGGGCTGCATGCCGATGATCTCGGAGTGCGCGTGCTGCGCGATCTGCCGGACCATCGTCTTGCGGTAGCCCTCGGGCACCCAGTCGCGCGGCTCGATGCGCTGGTCGCGCTCGATAACGGCCTCGAACTGCTCTTTAAGGGAGTCGACAGCGGTCACGGCTGCTCCTTCGACACGAGGGTCAGGACGTCGTACTTCGCGACGGAGTCGCCGTCCTGGTTGGTCACGTCGGCGTCCCAGCGGACCTCGCCGTACTCCTGGTCGATGCGCGGCGTGATCTGCTTGGCGGTCAGGGTCACGGTCAGCGCGTCGTCCACCTTGACCGGCGTCAGGAACCGCAGGTTCTCCAGGCCGTAGTTGGCGAGGACCGGGCCGGGCTCGGGCGAGACGAACAGGCCGGCGGCGAACGAGACGACCAGGTAGCCGTGCGCGACGATCCCGCCGAACAGCGGGTTCGCGGCCGCGGCCTCGGGGTCGGTGTGCGCGTAGAACGTGTCGCCGGTGAACTCGGCGAAGTGGTCGACGTCGGACTGCAGGACCGTGCGCGGCCCGGCGACCACCGAGTCGCCGATCTTCAGCTCGGCCAGGGACTTCCGGAACGGGTGGACGTCACCCTCGGTGCGCGGCGCGCCGGTGACCCAGCGGCCGGTGACCGCGCTCAGGACCGCGGGCGAGCCCTGCACGGCCGTGCGCTGCATGTGGTGCAGCACGCCGCGGATGCCGCCCATCTCCTCGCCGCCGCCCGCGCGGCCCGGGCCGCCGTGGACCAGCTGCGGCATCGGCGAGCCGTGACCGGTGGACTCCTTGGCGTCGTCGGCGTCCAGGACCAGCAGCCGGCCGTGGTACGGCGCCGCGCCGAGGATGACGTCCCGCACGAACTCCTTGTCGGCGCTGACGATCGAGCCGGCCAGGCTGCCGCCGCCGCGCGCCGCCAGCTCGACGACCTGCTCGGTCGACGTGTACGGCAGCAGCGTCGAAACCGGGCCGAACGCCTCGACCTCGTGCGGCTCGGAGCGCTCCGGGTCGGCCTTCAGCAGCACCGGCGAGAGGAACGCGCCGCGCTCGGCATCGGCGTCGACGACGTCGACCTTCTCCGGGTCGCCGAACACGACGCTGCCGGCGTCGAGCAGGGCCTTGAGCGAGCGCCGGACCTCTTCGCGCTGCTCCAGGCTGGCCAGGGCGCCCATCCGGACGCCCTCGGCGGTCGGGTTGCCGACAGTCACCTTCGCGAGCCGCGCGGAAGCGGCCGCGGCGACGTCGTCGAGCAGGTCGGCGGGTACGAACGCGCGGCGGATGGCCGTGCACTTCTGGCCGGCCTTGACCGTCATCTCCGAGGTCAGCTGCTTGACGTAGAGGTCGAACTCGGTGGTGCCGGGGCGCGCGTCGGGGCCGAGGATCGAGCAGTTCAGCGAGTCGGCCTCGGCGTTGAAGCGGACGGCGTTGCGGATGATCGCCGGGTGCGCGCGCAGCTTCTGCGCGGTCGACGCCGAGCCGGTGAACGACACCAGGTCCTGCGCGGTCACGTGGTCGAGCAGGTCGCCGACGCTGCCGGCGACGAACTGCAGCGAACCCTCGGGCAGGATCCCGGACTCGATGATCAGTTCGACCAGCCGGGCGGTGAGGTAGGCCGTCTGGCTCGCGGGCTTGACCAGGCTCGGGACGCCCGCGAGGAACGCCGGGGCGAACTTCTCCAGCGGGCCCCAGACGGGGAAGTTGAACGCGTTGATCTGGACCGCGACACCCCGCAGCGGGGTGGCGATGTGCTGGGCGACGAACGTGCCCTCGCGCGACAGCGGCTCGACGTTGCCCTCGACGTAGACGGTGTCGTTCGGCAGCTCGCGCTTGCCCTTGGACGCGTAGCTGAACAGGACGCCGATGCCGCCGTCGATGTCGAACTTCGAGTCACCCAGCGTGGCGCCGGTCCGCGCGGAGAGTGCGTACAGCTCCTCGCGGTGCTCGCGCAGGTGCGACGCCAGGGCCTTGAGCAGCGCGGCACGCTGGTGGAACGTCAGCTCGCGCAGCGCCGGGCCACCCACGCGGCGGCCGTACTCCAGGGCACCCGCGAAGTCGACGCCCGCCGACGAGACCCGGGCGACCTCTTCCCCGGTGGTGGCGTCGTGCAGCGGGACACCGTCTTCCGCCGCCGTGTGCCACCCGCCCGAGACGTAGCTGCGCAGCAAACCCATCGAGTCCGACCTCTCCACCGAATTACCTACCGGACGTTCAGTATTTCCATCGTAGCCGCTGGCCGCCGAGATCGGAAGGCCCCGGCGCTTGACACCGGCCTCGACCTCTGCCTTTACTGAGCCGCACCACAGGTGACCGTCCATTCGGTCAGTCGAGCCGGAGGGTGCATGACCAACGCCGCGCACACCATGTTCGCCGCCGACGAGGCATCCCGCGCGCTGGGCATCGAACTGGTCGAGGCGGGCGACGGGCGCGCGGTCGCGACGATGACGATCACGTCGTCGATGGTCAACGGGCACGACATCGCGCACGGCGGGTACGTCTTCCTGCTCGCCGACACGGCCTTCGCCTGCGCCTGCAACACCCACGGCCCGGTCACCGTCGCCGCGGGCGCCGAAATCTCCTTCGTCGCCGCCGGCCGGCTCGGCGACCACCTCGTCGCGACGGCCACCGAGCGCACCCGCTACGGCCGCAACGGCATCTACGACGTCACCGTGCAGCGGGAGACCCCCGCGGGACCGGAAGTCGTCGCCGAATTCCGCGGCCGCAGCCGCGTCATCTCCGGGAAACGGGACGAAGCATGATCGAGGCGAACCCCTCCGCCGACGAGCTGGCCGCGCTGCAGCTCGAGCGTCTGCAGTGGACACTCAGGCACGCCTACACGAACGTGCCCGCGTACACGAAGAAGTTCGACGAAGCGGGCGTCCACCCGGACGACTGCAAGGAACTCTCCGACCTCGCGAAGTTCCCGTTCACCACCAAGCAGGACCTGCGCGAGAACTACCCGTTCGGGATGTTCGCCGTGCCGCAGGACCAGGTGCGGCGGATCCACGCCTCCAGCGGCACGACCGGCAAGGCGACCGTCGTCGGGTACACCGAGCAGGACATCGACACCTGGGCCACGGTGATGGCCCGCTCGATCCACGCGGCGGGCGGCCGTCCGGGCCACAAGCTGCACAACGCGTACGGTTACGGCCTGTTCACCGGCGGTCTCGGCGCGCACTACGGCGCGGAAAAGCTGGGCTGCACGGTGATTCCGGCGTCCGGCGGGATGACCGCGCGGCAGGTGCAGCTGATCACGGACTTCCAGCCCGAGATCATCATGGTGACGCCGTCGTACATGCTGACGCTGCTCGACGAGTTCGAGCGCCAGGGCGTCGACCCGCGCGCAAGTTCCCTGCAGGTCGGGATCTTCGGCGCCGAGCCGTGGACCGAGCAGATGCGGTCGGAGATCGAGGAGCGGTTCGCGATCGACGCCGTCGACATCTACGGTCTGTCCGAGGTGATGGGCCCGGGGGTCGCGCAGGAGTGCGTCGAGACCAAGGACGGCCTGCACATCTGGGAGGACCACTTCTTCCCCGAGGTAATCGACCCCTTCGACGAAAACGTGCTGGGCAGCGGTGAGACCGGCGAGCTGGTGTTCACGTCGCTGACCAAGCAGGCGCTGCCGATCATCCGGTACCGCACCCGCGATCTGACGGCGTTGAACCCGGGCACCGCGCGGCCGGCGTTCCGGCGGATGGACAAGGTCACCGGGCGCACCGACGACCTGATCATCCTGCGCGGGGTCAACGTCTTCCCCACCCAGATCGAGGAGATCGTGCTGCGCACGGACGCGCTGAGCCCGCACTTCCAGCTCGTCCGGTCCACCCGTGGCCGCCTCGACCACCTGACCGTGCTCGTCGAAGCCCGGCACGACGCTTCGGCTGCTTCACGGGACTCGGCCGCGTCGTCGCTGGTCGCGGCGATCAAGGACGGCGTCGGCGTGACGGTGTCGGTCGACGTCGTCGACCCGGACACGCTCGAGCGGTCGATGGGCAAGATGCGGCGGATCGTCGACCAGCGGGAAACGCCGTGACGGCACCCCGGCGCGGGCGTCCCGGTTACGACCTCGAATCACTGCTGCAGGTGGCGGTGAAGCTGTTCAACGAACGCGGGTACGACGGCACGAGCATGGAGGACCTCTCCCGCAAGCTCGGCATCACGAAGTCGGCCATTTACCACCACGTGCCCAGCAAGGAAGAACTGCTGCGGCTGTCGGTGGACCGCGCCCTGGACGGGCTGTTCGCCGTCGCCGCGGAAGCCACCGAACTGGACGGACGGGCGGTCGACCGGCTGGAGCACCTGGTGCGCGGCAGCGTGCTGGTGCTGGCCGACCGGTTGCCGTTCGTCACGCTGCTGCTGCGGGTGCGCGGCAACACGAAGGTGGAACGCGCCGCGCTGGCCCGGCGGCGCGAATTCGACCTCCTGGTGACGGACCTGGTGAAGCAGGCCGAAACCGAGGGCGACATCCGCCCGGACGTCGACCCGGCGGTGACCGCGCGGCTCATCTTCGGCATGGTCAACTCGCTGATCGAGTGGTACCGCCCGCGGCGCGGCTCGTCGGCGACCGAAGTGGCGGACGCGGTGTGCAAGGTGGCGTTCGAAGGCCTGCGCACGGAGACGTAGTCACTCGCCGGAGGCTTCCTGGGGCGGGCGCCCCGCTTGCCAGAGAAGGGCTTCCCGCAGCTGCTCGATGAGTTCTTCGTCGTCGGCTTCGGACGGGTCGACGCCGAGCGGGATCCAGCGTTCGGCGATCTTCGTCCCCTCGTCGTAGCTGGCGATCACGATGCCCGAGTAGGACACCGAAGCCTCGTCCGCGCAGTCGCCGTCGGGCAGCGGTTCGTCGGGCTCGAAGGCGTCGTCGAAGCTGACGTGACGATGCTGCAGGCGGACGCTCACCCAGCGTCCGGCCGGCCGGATCGGCGCGCCGTCTTCGGTCATCTGTTCCTTCCCCCGGTCACACGGACCCCCTGCCGTCTCGTCGCGTCCCGGCGCCGGGAAGTTACCGGCGGGTTGTTCCGGTTGCGTAACGACAGTCGTTGACGCGAAACTTCGGTTGCCCGCAAACGGAGTCACTCTCTTGACGAGAAGTCAACTACTTGTTGACAGCGTGCCGCTCCCCGGCGAGGCTGAGCGGATGACCAGCGGAACGCGGCCACGGCGACGGCGGCTCGAACCGGCCGAGCGGCGCGCCGAGATCCTCGCCGCCGCCCGGCGGCTGTTCGGCGCCGGCAGCTACGCATCGGTGTCCACTTCGGACATCGCCGTGGCGGCCGGGGTGGCGCGCCCGCTGATCAACCACTACTTCGGCGGGAAGCGCGAGCTGTACCTGGAAGTGGTGCGGCAGATGATGATCGTGCCGGCGCCGGTCACCGAGGCCCTGCCGGACACCACCATGGAGCAGCGGCTGGCGATCGGCGTCGAACGCTGGATCGACGTCGTGGACCGCAACCGCGACGCCTGGCTGACCGCCATCGGGCCGGAGTCGGCGGGCCGCGACCCGGAGATCGAGCGGATCATGCTGGAGGCCGACGAGATCGCCGCCGACCGCGTGCTCGAAGCCGCGTTGATGACGGATGTGACCGAGGGCCGCGAAGAGCTGCGCGCGATGATCAGGTCGTTCGGCGGGATGCTGCGGGCGGCGTCGCGGGAATGGCTCATCCGGGGCACTTTGGACCGGACGGCGTTGCGCGTGTTCCTCACCGATTCGATCCTCAACCTGCTGAAGCTCACCTACCCGGCGGTGCTTGCCGAGCCGCGCGGAACCGGCGGGCGTACGCCGCGGGCGTCATCCCGGTCCAGCGCTTGAACGCGTAGATGAAGCTCGACGCCTCGGCGTACCCGAGCCGGTACGCGACGTCCTCGACGGACAGCACGCCGGTGTCGAGCAGTTCCTCGGCGAGCGCCTGGCGGACCTCGTCGACCAGCGCGCGGTAGTTCGTCCCGGCCTCGGCCAGCCGGCGCCGGAGCGTCCGGGTGCTGAGCGTGAGCTGGCGGGCGATCTCGTCCATCCCGGCGTCGACACCGCCGAGGCGCACCAGGCGTTCGCGCACCTGCTGGGGGATCCCGGAGCGCTGCCGCTTGCGGGCGACGAGAACCTCGCACTGCGCGGCGCAGAGCGCGACGGTCTGCTCGTTGGCCTGCGGCAACGGCAGCGCGAGGAACGCCGGGTCGAGGGTGGCGCGGCAGGCGTCGGCGCCGAACCGGGGCTCGACCCCGAACGCCGTCACGTAGGCGTCCACTGTGGACGCTTCGTGACGGAAGGTCAGGTCGTCCAGCGCGATCTCGGGCAGCAGGTCCCGCATCACGGCGAAGATCGCGGACAGGTCGCGCAGCACCAGGAACCGGGCGACGTCGGGCGGCACGCGGCTGTCGTCGAGCTCCAGGATGATCCGGTCGCCCTCGGTGACGACGTGCGGGATGCAGAACGCGAAGCTCAGGTCGAAGTAGCGCAACGCGAACAGCATCGCGTCACGCAGGGTCGGGCTGCTGATGCAGGCGAACCCGAAGATCCCGAAGGTGGTGACGCGGTAGCGGCGCCCCAGCTCGAGCGCCGCCGCGTCCGAACCGTCCAATGCGGCCAGCGCGCGCACGACGGCGAGCTCCTGTCGCGCGTCGACCTGCGCGGCGGGGTCGGCGAGCAGGTCCGGGGACAACGACGTCGCCGAGAGCAGGCGTCCGGCAGCCAGGCCGCGGTCGGCGGCGAACCGGGTCATCAGCTCGATGCTGGCGGTACCGCGCGGGAAGTCCCAGTCCCCGACGGCGGGGGCGGCGAGCTCGGCCATGGCCGGAAGTATGGATCACGGCTCCGGACGCGTCGAATCGAGGACCGGAACTGTCCGGGGTGATCGTTAGGGTGGCGCTGTGACGACGTTGAGCCGACGGGCGCTGAACCGCGCGACGCTGGAGCGCCAGCTGCTGCTGCGCCGCGCGAAGCTGTCCGCCCACGACGCGGTGGAGCACCTGGCCGGGCTGCAGGCGCAGGCGCCGTTCCCGCCGTACTACGCGCTGTGGGCGCGGCTGCACGGCTTCAAGCCCGCGGACCTGGCCGAGCTGCTGGAGAGCCGGCGGGTGGTCCGGATCGCCCTGATGCGCGGCACCGTCCACCTGGTGACGGCGGCGGACGCGCTGGCGTGGCGGCCGGTGGTGCAGGGGCTCTACGACCGCGATCTCAAGCAGAACACCCTGCACGCGCAGGCGCTGACCGGGCTGGACCACGACGTCGTCGCCGCGGCCGCGCGGGAGCTGCTCCTGGCGTCACCGCTGTCGAGCACCGCGCTGGGCGCCGAGCTGGCGCGGCGGTGGCCGGACGTCGCGACGGCGTCCCTCACCCACCTCGCCCGGGGGCGGCTGCCGCTGGTGCAGGTCCCGCCGCGGGCGATCTGGGGCAAGGCCGGGCAGACGACGTACGCCTGCCTGGACGAGTGGGTGGGCGCTCCCCTGCCCGCGCCGTCGCCGGCTTTGGTGATCGCGCGGTACCTGCGCGCGTTCGGCCCGGCGTCGGTGGCGGACGTCCAGGCGTGGGCGGGCATCACCCGGCTGGGCGAGGTCGCGGCGGAGATGGACCTGCGCCGCTACCGCGACCCGGACGGCCGCGAGCTGCTCGACTTGCCGGAGCTGACCGTGCCGGACGAGGACGTCCCGGCGCCGCCGCGGCTGCTGGGGCCGTTCGACCAGACGATCCTGTCGTACGCGGACCGCACCCGGGTGATCAGCGACGAGCACCGCAAGCGCGTGATCACGCAGAACGGCCTGGTCAAGGGGGCGCTGCTGACGGGTGGGTACGTCCGCGGCCTCTGGGAGCTGCGGACGACCCGCAAGACCGCCGCGGTGGAGCTGACGCCGTTCGAGAAGCTGCCGAAGCGGGATCTGGAGGCCTTGGAAAGCGCGGCGGCTCGGCTGCTGAGCTGGGCGGAGCCGGGCGCGGAGACGCACGAGGTGCGCGTACTGGCGTGACGCATCCGCCGTGGCCGGAAATCTCGATCGCGTGACCGTTCGTGTCCTGTTGTCACAGGCTCCGGATGGGTAGCTTTCTTCAGCATGACTGGTTCGGCGAAGGGGCCGTCGGTGCTGATCGTGGGCACCGGGTTCGGCGGCATCGGCACCGCCATCGAGCTCAAGCGGGCCGGGTTCACCGACTTCACCATCCTGGAGAGCGCGGCCGAGCCCGGTGGGGTCTGGCGGGACAACACCTACCCGGGCGCCGCCTGCGACATCCCGTCGCCGCTCTACTCGTTCTCCTTCGAGCCGAACCCCCGCTGGCCCAAGCGGTTCTCGTACCAGCCGGACATCCTGGCCTACCTGCGCGGCGTCATCACGAAGTACGGCCTCGAGCCGCACATCCGGTACGGCACCGAGGTCACCGGGGCCGCGTTCGAGGACGGCGTCTGGCGCGTCGAGACCAAGAACGGCGAGACGTTCGAGGCCGACGTCTTCGTCCCGGCCGTCGGGCAGCTGTCGCGGCCGGTCCTGCCCACCATCCCCGGGCGGGACCGGTTCGCGGGAGCCGCCTTCCACTCGGCGCGCTGGGACCACGACGTCGACCTGCACGGGAAGCGCGTCGCCGTGATCGGGACCGGGGCCAGCGCCGTCCAGTTCGTCCCCGAGCTGCGCAAGCAGGCGAAGCACGTCACGGTCTTCCAGCGGACGCCGCCGTACGTCCTGGCGAAGTCGGACCCGACCTACCACGGCTGGCAGCACTGGCTGTTCGAGCACCTGCCGCCGACGCAGCTGCTCGGCCGGCTGCGGATCTTCCTGCTCGCCGAGTACGCGACGTACGCGATGACGCGCCACCCCGTGCTGGCGAAGATGTTCGAGCTCCGGGCCGCGCAGCTGCGCCGCCGGCACATCAAGGACCCGGCGCTGCGCGCGAAGCTGACTCCGGACTACCCCTTGGGCTGCAAGCGGATCCTGTTCACCAACGAGTACCTGCCCGCGCTGGCCCAGCCGGACGTCGACGTCGAGACGGCGCGGATCGGCGAGATCACCGAGACCGGCGTCCGGACCGAGGACGGCGTCGAGCACGAGGCGGACGTCATCGTCTACGGCACCGGGTTCGCCGCGACCGACTTCCTCGGGCAGATCGACGTGCGCGGGCTGGACGGCCGGCCGCTGAAGGACGCGTGGTCGGGGGGCGCGCGGGCCTACCTGGGGATCACCGTGCCCGGATTCCCCAACATGTTCTGCGTCTACGGGCCGAACACGAACCTCGGCGCCGGCTCCATCATCTACATGATCGAGCGGCAGGCCCGGTACATCCGCCAGGCCGTGGAACAGTTGTCCCGTCCCGGAGTGTCCTATCTGGACGTTCTCCCTGAGGTCGAGGCGCGCTACGACGACGAGGTGCAGGCGCGGCTGGGCCACAGCGTGTGGAGCGCGTGCACGAGCTGGTACCGCCAGGCCGACGGCCGGGTCACGACCAACTGGCCGGGCCTGGTCACCGAATACGACCGCCGGACCCGGCGGCTCGACCCCGCGGACTTCCGGGTGGTGGCGTGATGGACTACGACGTCCTCGTGATCGGTTCCGGGTTCGGCGGCAGCGTCACCGCGTTGCGGCTGACCGAGAAGGGCTACCGCGTCGGCGTGCTGGAGACCGGCCGCCGGTTCGCCGACGACGAGTTCGCCAAGACGTCGTGGCGGCTGCGGAAGTACCTGTGGGCCCCGAAACTCGGGTGTTTCGGCATCCAGCGGCTGACGCTGCTGAAGAACACCTTCGTGATGAGCGGCTCGGGCGTCGGCGGTGGGTCGCTGGTGTACGCGAACACGCTGTACGAGCCGCCGGACAAGTTCTACGCCGACCCGCAGTGGGCGCACATCACGGACTGGAAGGACGAGCTGGCGCCGTACTACGACCAGGCGAAGCGGATGCTCGGCGTGGTCGAGAACCCGGCGACGACGGCCGCGGACCGGGTCCTTCGCGAGGTCGCCGAGGACATGGGCATCGGGCACACGTACCGGCGCACGCCCGTCGGCGTCTACTTCGGACAGTCCGGAGTAGACCCGTTCTTCGGCGGAGCCGGGCCGGTGCGGCAGAAGTGCACGCTGTGCGGCGAATGCATGACCGGCTGCCGCGTCGGTGCGAAGAACACGACCGTGAAGAACTACCTGTACCTGGCCGAAAAGGCGGGTGCCGTGGTGCATCCCCTGACCACGGCCGTCTCCGTCCGGCCGATCGAGGGCGGCTACGCGGTCGACACGGTCCGCACCGGGCGCCGGGCGCGCCGGACGTTCACCGCGTCGCAGGTGGTGTTCTCGGCGGCTTCCCTGGGCACGCAACGGCTGCTGCACCGCCTGCGCGACAACGGAACCCTGCCTGCGCTGTCGCCGCGTCTCGGACTGCTGGCCCGGACGAACTCCGAGGCGGTGCTGGCCGCGCGGTCGCTGCGGGACGACACGGACTACACGCGCGGCGTCGCGATCACGTCGTCGATCCACCCGGATTCGGTGACGCACGTGGAGCCGGTGCGGTACGGGCGCGGCAGCAACTTCATGGGCCTGATGACAACGGTGCTGGTGGACGCGGTTTCCGGCAAGCGCCGCTGGGTGCTGGGTGCGCGCGAGCTGTGGCGGCAGCGGCGGAACGTCGTCAAGCTGCACAACCCGCGGCGCTGGTCGGAGCGGATGATCGGGCTGCTGGTGATGCAGACGCTGGACAACTCCGTGACGACGTACACGAAACGCGGCCTGTTCGGCCGGCGCATGACCACGAAGCAGGGCGCGGGCGACCCGAGCCCTTCGTGGATCCCAGCGGGCCACGAGGTGACGCGCCGGGTAGCGGAGAAGATCGGCGGCCTCCCGCAGGGCGCGTGGACGGACCTGGCGAACATCCCGATCACGGGCCACTTCATCGGCGGCTGCGCAATCGGGGACTCGCCGTCCACCGGTGTGGTGGATCCTTATCAGCGGCTGTACGGGTATCCGGGCCTGCACGTGGTGGACGGCTCGGCGATCTCGGCGAACCTGGGCGTGAACCCGTCCCTGACGATCACGGCCCAGGCAGAGCGGGCCATGGCCTTCTGGCCGAACTGCGGTGACGCGGACCCACGGCCTTCGCTGGGCGCGGAGTACCGGAGGGTGGCGGCGGTGGCACCTCGCAGGCCGGCGGTACCAAGCGACGCACCGGGCGCACTGCGGCTGCCTCTGGCGCCCAAGTGAGGGGCAAGTCCGCTGTCAGCGCCACCAAGTGGCCGGGCCGCTCGAGCTGATCAAGACACGCTGGGCAACGAACCGGATAAGTGCTACGTCATGCGCGAGGAGTTTCGACTCCGGGCCGAAGGGCCGCAACGGCTCGCCCCGGCCGCCACCGCCGTCCTTGCCGTGGACGATACGGCACCGCAAGTCGTAGATCCGGTCTGCGACCTGCTCAACCGGGGTCACGCTGGTGTCCTTCGGGTTGAGCAGACGAACTGCGGCGATCCTTGTCTTGTCCGCCAACGCCTTTTCGCCACGTGGGTGGAGTTCGAAATAGCCAGCGAGTGCGGTGGGGTCAAGACAGTGCACTATCGTTGCCCTCAGTTGCTCACGCTCCGTACCCGACGTTCTACCCGAGTCAGCGAGCATTTCGATGACACGGCCGAGCGCGAGGTCGTCGTCGTGGTTGAACCGAGGGTCCTTGAGGACATTCCGAAGCTTCTGCACCGACGCCAATCTCGCGTATTTCGGCATGAAGTGCTCCAGCACCTGGTAGTACGCCAGGTACTCCAATAACGGTACCCGGACCAGGGTTCGCGCGTACAAGTACAAGGACGCGGCGTCGTCGTTGTGCGCCAAGACCGGGAAGCGGGGCTTCGTCTGCGACGGGAGCTCGTCGTCGCCTCGATCATGAGCCCACTCCACGCGCACGTCCTTCTTCAAAAGGAACGCGTTGCCGTAGCTCATGTCCAGATCGACGAAGAGAGATGTGGACACTTCCTGGAGCAGCCTCAAAGCCTCGTCGTGTCGATCTGTGGTGACGCCCGTGAGCACCAGCCCCCAGGAGTTGCGCGATCGGCACGCGATCCTCAGCGGAACCGGCGGCGGTTTCTGGACGACGATCGACACACCCTCGACCGCCTTGTGCTCTATACGTATCCTGATCGGGTTCCTCGTGACGAAGTCTGCTTCCCACTCGTCCAAGGGCACCAGATCAGGATCGTCCTCCGGGATCTCTTCCGTGCCCGGTACTTGCTGCCAGCGGAGACCGAAACCGTCAGCCCGATGGTGGAGTTCGGCTACGATCCGGCCTGACGAACGGTCCAGGATCGCGTCGTAGTCGCCAAGAAAAACCCACTGCGCGAAGTCGACATTGGCCCATTTACCGGCGTCGCCACTCGATATTTGCACTTCCCGCTTAACTCGGCCTGCCGGAAAGTCGACCTTGAGCTCCGGAGCGCCTTCCAGATCCTTCGTCGCAGGGTTGCGCCAACGCATCACTTGCACCTTGAACCCGGCGGCGTAAGCCCGGTCAGCGATTCGGCTGAGGGCCGGGTCCAACTCGCTCAGTTTCACATCCGAGGAAGTCACGATGGATGAGCTTGGCATGTCTCCCCGGCCTTTCACCAGGGCCGGACGCAGGAATGACCTAGCGAGTCCGACTACCCAGCCATCGAAGTCGGGCATGGGCGTTCGGCACCTGTTTCACCAGTTCACCGAAAGATACCGGCATTCTCGGCCGTCAGCTCCGTCGTCACCGCGACGTACTCGCGGATCGCTTCGTTCTCCTCCGATGCCCGCCACACCGGGACCGCGATCATCGGCGGGATGTCCGTCACCGGGACCACCTTCAGGCCCGGGAACGGGTAGCGCTCAAGCAGAGAGAGCACCGTGATGTGCAGGCCGATTCCGCGCGCCACCAACGAAAGCATGTCTTCGGGGCCGATGCGGGTGCGACCGATCAGGTGGGGGACGTCGTCCTCCGTGCGGGGGATGGGGCGGCCCGACGGGGTTCGCGGTGGGGCCCACTGGTCGCGGGCCACCGGGTTCAGGGACTTGCTCGGGTCCAGCAGGCGGTAGTCCGCGATGTCCTCGAGGGTCACCGACGCGCGTGACGCCAGTGGGTGGTCCTCGGGCATCAGCAGGCCGCGGGGCCTGGACAGCAGCGGCGGGCCCGTGCGCAGGTTCGGCAGGTCGAACGACCGCGTGTCGCCGCCCGGGGCCCAGTGCAGCACCAGGTCGAGGTCGCCCTCCTCGAGCAGGTCGTGCTCGTTCCAACGGGCGCCGATGCGGATCGGGGTCAGGCTGACGCGGCACGCCGGGTGCCGGCGCTCGAACTCCGCCGTCAGGCGGTTCACCAGGTCGCCGCCGAGGCTCGCGACGTAACCGACGCGCAGCCGGCCACCGATCCGGCGTCCGGACACGCGGGTCTCGGCGAAGATCGCCGCCAGCTCCGCCACGCCCGCGCGGGCGCCCGTCCGCAGCCGCTCCCCCAGCTCCGTCAGGCGGACGCCGCCGTCGTCGAGCACCACCAGCGGGCCGCCGATCTCGGCCGCCAGCTCGCCGATCTCCTTCTCCAGCGCGTCCGCCGTGCTGCGCACCCGCCGGGCCGCGGCCTCGAAGTCCCCTTCGCGCGCCACGATCAGCAACGTCGCGACGGCGCGGATGGCGGCCAGCTCCATGAGCGAGCCCGTCCGCACCTCCGGCCGCGCGGGCGGCGGCGGCTCCAGCCCCGGATCACCCGCGAGGATCCGCCGGTGCAGGTCACGCAGGCCCGGCCCGGGGTCGGCACCCAGGTACTCGACGAGCCGGCGCCGGACGCCTTCGAAGTGCGCGAGGGCGTCGGCCTGCCGCCCGCTGCGGTAGTAGGCGAGGATCAGCTGCCCGGCGAGCCGCTCGTCGAACGGGTGCGCCGCGGCCAGCTGCGGCAGCGTCGCCAGCAGGTCCGCGTGCCGGCCCAGCCGCAGCGAGACGTCGTGACGGTCCAGCCGCGCCGCGTGCCGCTCGGCTTCCAGCCCCTCCCGGACGCCGGTCAGCCACGGCGAGTCCAGCCCGGCGAACGGCTCCCCGCGCCACAGCGCCAGCGCTTCGTCGAATAGCTCCGCCGCCGTGACGTCGTCGGCCGCCGTCCGCGCCCGGGCCACCTTCTCCCGGAACCGGTGCAGGTCGACCGACGCCGGATCGGCCCGCAGTACGTAACCGTGCGCGGTGCGGTCGATCGCGCACCCGGCGGCCCGCAGCCGCGAAAGGTAGCTCCGGAGGGTCGCCGTCGCGCGGTGCGGCGGGTTCCCGCCCCAGACGCGGGTGACGAGCTGGTCGGGCGGCACCGGCCGGTTCGGGTCGGCCAGCAGCGCCGCCAGCACGTACCGCTGGCGCGCGTGGCCGATGTCGAGGGCCGCCCCACCGGATTCGGCCTCGAGGGTGCCGAGGACGCCGAACCGCACCATCGCACTCCCTCCCGGAACCCGCCCCGACCTGCGGATTCCACGTTTCCGCAACGAACCCGCACACGCTGTCCTGCAGTGTAGGTGGCACGGGCGCGCGGCCGGGGGGTCTGCGCGTCCGGCTGGGGGTGTCACGAAGGGGGCCCTTCCGGACCAGATCCGGAAGGGCCCCCTTCATGGCGTGTGCGTCACGGCAGGCCGGCGAGCCCGGCCGACACCGTGTTCGAGAACGCGTACCCGGCGGTCGCGTCCCAGTTGATCGACCACGTCATCGCGCCGCGGATCGTCGGGTAGGTCGCCGACGGCTTGAACGAGCCGCACGACGTGCCCTTGGCCAGGCAGTTCAGCGCCGACACCGTGTTGGCCGGGGCCTGGTAGCCGCCGCCGGCCGCTTGGGACGACGCCGGCAGCCCGAGCCCGACCTGGTCGGCCCGCAGGCCGCCCTGCAGCTGGATGCAGGCCAGCGCGGTCAGGAAGTCGACCGTGCCCTGCGCGTAGACGCTGCCGTTGCAGCCGAGCATGGTGCCCGAGTTGTAGTACTGCATGTTGACGATCGTCAGGATGTCCTTGATGTTCAGCGCGAGCTGGAAGTAGCCGCCGCCGGTGGACTGCATGTCGATCGTCTGCGGCGCCATCGTGATGACCTTGCCGCCGCCGTTGTAGATGCTGCGCAGCGCCTGGCCCATGTAGGTGGCGTTGACGCCGTTCTCCAGGTCGATGTCGACGCCGTCGAAGCCGTAGTTCGTGATCAGCGACTTGATCGAGTTGGCGAAGTTGGTCGCCGACGACGAGTCGCCGACGCTGATCGTGCCGTTCTGGCCGCCGACGGAGATGATCACCTTCTGGCCGCGCGCCTGCACGGTCCGGATGTCGGCCTTGAACTGGGCGTCGGTGTAGCCGCCGAGCTGCGACGACAGGCCGGAGTCGAGCGTGAAGCTCACCGCGCCCGGCGTGCCGGTGGCGTCCGCGAAGGACACCGCGATGATGTTGTACTTCGTCGGGACGTCGGCCAGTTTGAGGGCCTTCGCGCCGTTGTAGAAGTTCTGCCAGTAGCCGGTGAGGACGTGCTTGGGCAGGTCACCCTGGGTCGGCGGCGGCGTGGTCGTCGTCGGCGGGGTCGTGGTGGTCGGCGGGGTGGTCGGGGTCGTCGGCGTGGTGGGCGTCGTCGGCGGCGGGGTGCCCGGGCCGTCGAGGTTCACGTCGTCGGCGTAGTAGGTCGGCTGGCCGTACCAGCCGTGCAGGTAGACCGTCAGCGACGTGCTGGCGCCGGTCGTGAAGCTCAGCGAGAGCTGCGAGTAGCCGCTGGTACCGGGCGTCCACGTGCTGGTGGTCGCGGATCCGGAAACGCCCAGGTAGACGTAGCTGCCCTGCACCCAGGCGGACAGCTTGTAGGCGGTGTTGGCCGAGACGGTGAGCGTCTGCGAGCACTGGGCGTTGTCCGACGACGTCGGCGTCGCGCTCAGGGCGCGGCTGCCGCTGTGGACCGGGGTGCTCACCGCGGTCGGGACGGACGTGCAGGTCCACCCCGAGGTGCCGGACTCGAAGCCGGGGTTGGCGAGGATGTTGGCCGCCGACGCGCTGCCGGCGAGCACGAACGTCACGCCGAGACACAGCGCGACCGCGGAAAGTAACGACAAAAGGGCTAGACGGGCTTTGGGGACCACGGGGCGACCTCCACTGGTCGTGAGGCAGGTCACCACAAAATGGACTAGACCAATCTCAATGTCAAGGAGCCCCATCCGAAAGTCGGGGTGGTCGGAACGGCAGAATGTGAGGATCGGACCCACCGAAGGCGAAGCAGGAGCGTGTTGCAGTGAGCGTGTCGGTCGAGCAGAGGATCGCCGAAGAACTGGGCGTGCGCGAAGGACAGGTCAAGGCCACCGTCGAGCTGCTCGACGGCGGTTCGACCGTCCCGTTCATCGCGCGGTA
Source organism: Amycolatopsis heterodermiae (assembly GCF_034929455.1). NCBI lineage: Bacteria > Bacillati > Actinomycetota > Actinomycetes > Pseudonocardiales > Pseudonocardiaceae > Amycolatopsis > Amycolatopsis heterodermiae. The sequence goes on along the minus strand of NZ_JAYFSI010000009.1, from coordinate 370,667 downwards.
CCGCAAGGAAGTCACCGGCATGCTCGACGACGCGCAGCTGCGCACGCTCGAAGAGCGGCTGCGCTACCTGCGGGAACTCGACGAGCGGCGGCTCGCGGTGCTCGAGTCCATCCGCAGCCAGGGCAAGCTGGACGAGGCCCTCGAGGCCTCGATCCTCGCCGCGGACACGAAGTCGCGGCTGGAGGACATCTACCTCCCGTTCAAGCCGAAGCGCCGCACGAAGGCGATGATCGCGCGTGAGGCGGGCCTCGAGCCGCTGGCCGACGGCCTGCTCAACGACCCGACCACGGACCCGCAGGCCGCGGCCGCGGTGTTCGTCGACGCCGACAAGGGCGTCGCGGACGCGCAGGCCGCCCTCGACGGCGCTCGCGCGATCCTCGTCGAGCGCTTCGCCGAGGACGCCGACCTGATCGGTGACCTGCGCGAGAAGATGTGGGGCCAGGGCCACCTGGTGGCCAAGGTCCGCTCCGGCAAGGAGGACGAAGGCGCGAAGTTCTCCGACTACTTCGACTTCTCCGAGCCGTACACGAAGCTCCCCTCGCACCGGATCCTCGCGATGCTGCGCGGCGAGAAGGAGGAGGTCCTCGACCTCACGATGTCGCCGGACGAGCCCACCGACGAGCCGCAGGTCGGGCCGACCCAGTACGAGACGCGCATCGCCGCGAAGTTCGGCGTCACCAACGAGGGCCGCCCGGGCGACAAGTGGCTCAACGACACCGTGCGCTGGGCGTGGCGCACCAAGATCCTCCTGCACCTGGGCATCGACCTGCGGATGCGGCTGCGCCAGGCGGCCGAGGACGACGCCGTGCGCGTGTTCGCGTCCAACCTGCGCGACCTGCTGCTGGCCGCCCCGGCCGGCACCCGCGCCACGATGGGCCTCGACCCGGGCTTCCGCACCGGCGTCAAGGTGGCCGTCGTGGACGCGACCGGCAAGGTCGTCGACACCCACGTCATCTACCCGCACCAGCCGGCCAACAAGTGGGACCAGTCGATCGCCGAGCTGGCGGCGCTGTGCGCGCGGCACCAGGTCGACCTGGTGTCGATCGGCAACGGCACGGCCTCGCGCGAGACGGACAAGCTCACCCAGGAGCTGATCAAGAAGCACCCTTCGTTGAACCTGACGAAGGCGATCGTCTCCGAGGCGGGCGCTTCCGTGTACTCGGCGTCGGCGTTCGCTTCCGCGGAGCTGCCGAACATGGACGTCTCCCTGCGCGGCGCGGTCTCGATCGCGCGGCGGCTGCAGGACCCGCTGGCCGAGCTGGTGAAGATCGACCCGAAGTCGATCGGCGTCGGCCAGTACCAGCACGACCTGTCCGAGGTCTCGCTGTCCCGCTCGCTCGACGCGGTGGTCGAGGACTGCGTGAACGCGGTCGGCGTCGACGTCAACACGGCGTCCGCGCCGCTGCTGACCCGGGTTTCGGGCATCACGACCGGGCTGGCCGAGAACATCGTCTCCCACCGCGACACGAACGGCCCGTTCCGTTCGCGGACGGCCCTGAAGGAGGTCGCGCGGCTCGGCCCGAAGGCGTTCGAGCAGTGCGCGGGCTTCCTGCGCATCCCGGACGGCGACGACCCGCTCGACTCGTCGTCGGTCCACCCGGAGGCGTACCCGGTGGTCCGGCGGATCCTGACCACGACGGGCACGGACCTGCGGTCGCTGATCGGCAACACGCGGACCCTCGGTTCGCTTCGCCCGACTGATTTCGTCGACGAGACGTTCGGCCTCCCGACGGTGACGGACATCCTGGCCGAGCTGGACAAGCCGGGCCGCGACCCGCGCCCGGCGTTCAAGACGGCGACGTTCGCGGAGGGCGTGGACAAGATCGGCGACCTGAAGCCGGGGATGCGCCTGGAGGGCGTGGTCACGAACGTGGCGGCATTCGGCGCGTTCATCGACGTGGGCGTCCACCAGGACGGGTTGGCGCACGTTTCGGCGCTGTCGAAGAACTTCGTCAAGGACCCGCGCGAGGTCGTGAAGCCCGGCGACATCGTGAAGGTGAAGGTGCTGGACGTCGACGTGCCGCGGAAGCGCATCTCGCTGACGCTGCGTTTGGACGACGAGCCGGGCGCTCCGTCGGCTTCGCGCGGCGGTGGCGGGGGCGGTCGGGACCGGGGCCAGCAGGGCGGCGGTGGTGGTGGCGGCCAGCGCCGAGGCGGTTCCGGTGGCGGCGGCGGTCAGCGCGGCGGCTCGGGCGGTGGCGGCCGGGGTGGCAACTCGGGCGGCTCCGGCGGCAGCGGCTCGATGGCGGACGCGCTTCGCCGGGCCGGGTTCGGCAACAAGTAGGACAGAGGTCCGTGAAGGCCACGTTGAGGGACTCTGAGTCCCTCGATGTGGCCTTCACGGCTTTGGGCAAGCGGGTCAGAAGGGGAAGCCGTGGGCCTGTTCTCGCAACGTCACCCACTGCCACTGCGTGAACTCGTCCCAGCTGTGGCCTGAACCGAAACGGCTTCCGTTGCCTGAAGCGCCCGTGCCGCCGAAAGGCGCGTACGCGTCGTTGTTCAACGTCTGGTCGTTGACGTGGACGATGCCCGTGCGCAGGCGGTCCGCCACTGCTCGGCCGCGGTCGACCGAGCCCGTCTGGATCGCTGCCACCAGGCCGTACTCCGTGTCGTTCGCCACCGCTACCGCTTCGTCCTCGTCGCGGACCACGATCACCGGGGCTACCGGGCCGAAGATCTCCTCGCGGAACGCCGGCATCGACGTCGTCACGCCCGCCAGGACCGTCGGCTCGTAGAACAGCTTCTCGAAAGAACCGCCGGCGCGGACCGTGGCGCCCGCCGCCACCGTTTCCGACACGATGCGGTCCACATTGGACAACTGCTTGGCGTTGATCAGCGGGCCCAAGGCGACCTGGCCGGTGAACGGGTCGCCCACCGGGAGCTTCGCCGCGCGGGCCGCCAGGCGGTCCAGGTACTCGTCCGCCACCGACTCCATCACGATGTGCCGGCCGGCCGTCATGCAGACCTGGCCCTGGTGCAGGAACGCGCCCCACGCGCCGGCCGAGCTGGCCACGTCCAGGTCCGCGTCGTCCAGGATCACCAGGGCGTTGTTGCCGCCCAGTTCCAGGCTGACCCGCTTCAACGTCCGCCCCGCGGCCTCGCCCACGCGACGGCCCACCGCCGTCGAGCCGGTGAACGAGATCGCCGCGACGCCCGGGTGTTCCGTCAGCGCCGCGCCCGGCTCGGCGTCGCCCGCCAGGACGTGCAGCAAGCCGTCGGGCAGGCCCGCCGCTTCGAAGAGACGCGCGATCAGCGTGCCGCCGGCGACCGCCGTGTTGACGTCCGGCTTCAGCACCACCGCATTGCCGAGGGCCAGCGCCGGGGCGACCGCGCGCACCGACAGGATCTGCGGGAAGTTCCACGGGCTGATCACGCCGACCACGCCCAGCGGGATGCGCCGCGCGATGCTCTCGCGCCCGGCCTCGCTGGTCGGCAGCAGGTGCCCCCACGGCTGCGTCGGCAGCGCGGCCGCTTCCCACAGCTCGGCCAGCACCAGGTCGACCTCGAACGCCGCCTTCGGCGGGATCGCGCCGCCTTCGCGCACGAGCCAGTGCTCGAACTCGGCGCGGTTGTCCTCCAGGACCCGCGCCGCCTGGCGGAGCAGCGCCGCCCGCGCCGGACCCGGCGTCGCCGCCCAGGCGGGCTGGGCCTCGAGAGCCCGCGTCACGGCGTTGTCGATGTCCTGGGCGTCGGCCAGGCCGACCTCGGCGAGCACGTCGCCGGTGGCCGGTTCGGTCACCGGGAGCGTCCCGCCGTGGGCCGGCACCCAGCCGCCCGAAAAGATCTTCCCGCGCCAGTCGACGTCGTCCAGCATGCGTTCCTCCCGCGTTCCGACAGAGCTTCCAGCCTGCTCACGCCAACGGCGAGCGCGTTGATTCTGCGGGTCACGGTGTTAGCCTGATCAGGTCAGCGACGACCCCGGGCGGCACCATGACCTTCCCCGTGTACCACCGCGGCGAGGCCTGGCGGGAGCGGCTCGGCGGCGCGTTCAGCGAGCTGTTCCCCGAGCGCCTCGGCAGTTCCGAGCCTTCGGGCGACGTCGTCACGACCCCGCTCGGCGACGTCCACGTCTACACCGTCGCGGGCACCCCGCAGGTCGTCCGCCGCTCGCGCGGGACGATCCGGCAGAACCCGTCGGACCTGCTCAAGGTGTGCGTCCAGGTCCGCGGTCGCGCGACGGTCGTGCAGGGCGACCGCGAGATCGTCGTCGAACCCGGGCAGCTCGCGCTCTACGACACCGGCCGCCCGTACGCGCTGCGGCTCGAGGGCGAGTGGATCTCCGCGGTGATGGCCTTCCCGCGCGACGTCCTGCACCTGCCCACCGCCCGCGCGATGGAGCACGCCTTCACCGCCACCAGCGGGCCCGGCGCGGTGTTCGCCGACTTCGTCTCGGCGTCGGTCGCCCAGGGCAGCCACCTCTACGAAGCCGCGGCGAGCCGCCTCGGCGACGCCGGGCTCAGCCTGCTGGCCGGCACGCTCACCGAGCACGTGAGCGTCGACGAGATCCCGGACGCGCTGCGCACCCGCGTGCTCGCCTACGTCCAGCACCACCTCGACGACCCGCGGCTGTCCCGGGCGACCGTCGCGGCCGCGCACAGCATGTCGCCGCGGACGCTGAACCGGCTGTTCGAGGACGAGCCCCACACGGTCACCGACCACATCCGCCGGCTGCGCCTGGACGCCGTCCGCCGGGACCTGCGGGATCCGTTGCTGGCCAACAGGAGCGTCGCGGCGATCGCGGCGCGCTGGTGCTTCGTCGACGCCGCGCACTTCAGCCGGGTGTTCCGCGCCGAGTTCGGGGAGAGCCCGTCGGCGTTCCGGCTCACTTCAGCGCGACCAGGCCGGCCACGAACAGCCCCGCCGGGACCACGGCCGCCGACAGGCTGATCAGCCACGTGCCGCCGCGCCAGCCGATGGAGGACGCGTCGAGCACCATCCCGCGCACGAGCGCCGCCTCGACGACCGCCGTCAGCAGGAAGCCCAGGCCCACGCTGAAGATCGACGCCGCGCCCACGAAGAACAGGCCCGACGTCGAGGCCGCGCCGAGTGGCGCCGCGACCTCCCAGCGCACCAGGCCCGCGCTCGCCGCGAGCAGGGCCAGCAGCAGGACGAACGCGACGAGGAACCCGATCCGCGCGCTCGTCTGGTGCTGGGCGCGGGTGAACAGCCAGAACCCCGCGTCGAGCGCCGCGACGACCACGGCGAGCACGAGGAACCCGGCACGGATCGTCAGCACGTGGTGACTCTAGCGAGAATCCGCCCGCGCCATGATCGCGGTGGTGTGGCCGTCCGGGTCGGTGAAGAACGCCATCCACTCCTCCACGCCGGACTCGTGCCGGAAGATCAGGTGCGGCGCGCCCAGGAACTCGACGCCGCGCTCGCGAAGGGTGTCGTAGGCGGCGTTGATGTCCGGGACGCCGAAGTACAGCACCGACTCCCCGCCCTTCGGCTCGCCCGACGTCAGGAACAGCCGGACGCCGTCGCAGTCGTAGAACGCCAGGTCCCCGTACGTGTAGAGGTGCAGCAGCCCGAGCACGTCACCGTAGAACGCCTTGGCGCGGCCGAGGTCGGCGACGGTCCGCGAAACCTGCCCGATCGGTCCCAGCACGGCTGCCTCCTCGGTGGTCCGGCCGTTGAGCGCGCTGTCCACAGGCGCACCCCGCCAGGCACGCAGGTCCGCGCGCCCGGTCAGGCCGAGCTTGCGCACGGCGTTGCCGACGTGGAACTTGACCGCGTCCGGGCTGGTGCCGCGGCGGCGCGCGATCTCACGGTTCGTCAGGCCGTGGCGCACCGCGTCGACCACCCGCCACTCGGCGGGGGTCAGCCGGTCGGGGTGCCGTGGCCTGCCGCGCTCGCCCACGCGCCGACGATAGCGCCGGAGACGCCGAATTACCCTCCCCCGGCGTCACACGAAGTGGGCTTCGACGCGGCCCAGCGCGCCGAAGTCGGCGACCACGTGGCCGCCCGCGTGGATCGGGCACGGCTTGGTCGCCGTGCCCGTCGTGACGACGTCGCCCGGGCGAAGGCGGTGGCCGGTGCGGGCCAGCTCCGTCGCGAGCCAGTGCAGCGCCAGCCGGGGGTCGCCGAGGACCAGGCCGCCGTGGCCGCGGGCGAACTCCGCGCCGTCGGCGTGCAGGACCACCGCGTGGCCCGGCAGGTCGAGGTCGCGCCAGTCCGGCACCGCGGCCCCTTCGACGAACCGGCCCGCGCACGCGACGTCGGCCAGCAGCTGCGGCCCGCCCGCGTGCTGGTGGTCGGTGTAGCGGCTGTCCGGCATCTCGAGCGCGAGGAACATCGTGTCCACCGCGTCGAGCACCCCGCCCAGCGACGGTCCCGGGCCGGGGTCGGCCTTCATGCGGAAGGCGAACTCCGGCTCGGCGACGCCCATCGTCATCGTGTCGGCCGGCACCGGGGTGCCTTCCAGCTGGTGGAACCGCTCGAACAGCGCGCCCGGCAACGGGCCCGGGACGCCGAGGTGCTGCTGGGCGTACGCCGTGGTCGCGGCGATCTTCCAGCCGCTGACCGGGCCGGCCAGCTCGGCCAGCGCCGCCTGCGCCGCGCGGCCCTCGGCCGCGTCCCGCGGGCGGACGTCCTCCGGGAGCCCGTCCAGCCGTTCGCCGGTCCGCCACGCGTCCCAGAGCAGCTCCGCCGCCCGCTCGTGCTTCACGCCCGTGATCTTGCCAACCGGAACACCGGGTGTCGATCGGCTTCCGCCTCGAACGCCTCGACCGGGTCGCTGCCCTTGGCGTCGAAGTACGGCGCGGTGACCGGGATCTGCCGCACGTAGGCCTGGAGCACCGGCGCCGCGGTCGCGGCGTCGGCCTCCTCGACCTCCCACGTCTCGGCCGTGCGGCCCCGGCTCAGCCGGGCGACGGCGTCGGCCCGCAGGTTGTGCACCCAGGCGACGGCGCCGTAGGGCGCGACGAGCCACCGGTCGCCGCCGGCCTCGACGACGTTCACCGGCGTCGTGCGCTCGAGACCGCTCTTGCGGCCCTTCGTGGTCAGCAGCACGCCGCCCTTGCCCGCGGCCGGGACACCGCGGGCGAGCAGCGGCTTCACCAGCGCGTTGACGGTCTTCCGCAGCGTTCCCAGCCGGTATTCCCTGGCCATCATGGGTGCATAGCGTAGGCCCCGGAGAGGTCGCGGACGAGCGCCCAGACGGCGTCGAACCGCGCCGCGTCGACGACCGGCTTGCGCAGCGCCGCCAGCGCGATCGCCTGCTGGGCCTCGGTCGAGCTCGGCTTCCCGTTCAGGTCCACCGCGGCGAGGCTGAAGTCCTGCACCAGCACCGCGAAGATCTGGTCGACGACCTGTTCGTCGATCCCGGTGATGCCGGCCTGCTCCAGGACCAGCTGGCCGTAGACGACCAGCGTGAACAGCTCGGTGAGCGCGAGCCCGAAGTCGAGGTCGGCCTGCTGGGCCTGGTCCGGCGCGGCGGTGGTCAGCAGCTCCAGCAGCGCGTCGGCCTGCTCGGTGAACAGCGCGACGTTCGGGATGTGCGACACCTGCGCGTACGCGGCCTTCCAGTCGTGGAACCGGACCTTCGACAGGCCGCGCGCCGGGCCCTGGCGGAAGAGGAACGCGTCGTCCGCGGCGTCGGTGCGCGTCGGCACCGGCGCGTACTCCTGCGGCGCGAACAGGTACGCGGGCATGAACTTCGCGATCAGCGCGAGGTTCACCGCGACCGTGCCTTCGAGCTTCGGCAGGCCGTCGATGTCGTTCTTCGCCATCGCGAGGTAGGTGTCGGCCTCGAACCCCTTGGCCGCCACGACGTCGGCGACCAGGCCGATCACCTTCTGCGCCTCGGTGGTCACCTTCATCTTGGTGATCGGGTTGTAGAGCAGGTAACGGCGGTCTTCGGCGTGCGCGCTGCGGAAGTAGTCGACGGCGCGGTCGGAGAACAGCTTCATCGCGGTCAGCCGCGCGTAGGCCTCGACGAACTCGCGGCGCACGTGCGGGAAGTCGGTGACGGGGTTCCCGTAGAGCACGCGGTTGTGCGCGTGGGTGATGGCCTCGTACAGCGAGTGCGTCGCCATGCCGATGCCGCCGAAGCAGAGGTTGAACTTGCCGATGTTGACGGTGTTCAGCGCGGCGCTGAAGGCTTCCGCACCGACGTGCAGGATGTCCTCGGCGTGCACCGGGTAGTCCTCGAGCCGGAACTCGGCGACGTACATCTGCGACGGCACGACGTTCTTCACCACGTGGTAGTTCGGGTGCTCGGAATCGGCGTAGAAGAAGACGTACTGGTCCGGGCCCTCGACGCCGTCGATCCGGCCGAACACCGCGACCGTGCGGGCGACGTTGCCGTTGCCGATGTAGTACTTCGAGCCGGTGGCGCGGTAACCGTCGCCGTCCTTGGTGAGCACCAGGTCGGAGGAGTAGATGTCGGCGCCGTGGTCCTTTTCGGACAGTCCGAAGGCGCCGACGCCACCGGCGTCCAGAGCGTCGGCCGCACGCTTGCGGGCGACGTCGTTGCCGCTCTGCCACACCGGGCCGAGGCCGAGGATCGTGACCTGCCACGGGTACCAGTAGTTCAGCCCGTAGAACCCCAGGATTTCCGACAGCGCGGCGACGCGGCTGGTGTCCCAGCGCTTGTCGGGGTTGCCGTCGGCGTTCGCGGCGGGCGTCAGGAAGGTCGAGAAGAGGCCTTCCTTGCCGGCGAACTCGATGAAGTCCGCGTAGAAGGTGCGGGCGTGGTAGTCCTCGGTCAGTTTCGCCTTGCCGCGCTGCTCGAACCAGTCGATGGTGGCCCGGAGCAGCCGGCGCGTCTCCGCGTCGAAGTGGGCCGGGTCGTACTCGTGCGGGTTCAGCAGCATGGGTGAGCCTCCTCGATTACCGACCGGTAACTTAGCAAGGCGATCGGAGTGCAAGCAATCTCACTAGGGGTACGTCACTCGCGTTGGGTACACTGATCTTGCGGGCCGCTCAGTTCTGCCTCGGCCCGCTGCTGTTGTCGACTACCACGCGCCGCGGCCGTTGACCGGTCTGCGCCGGGCAGGACAACCCTTCTCAGGTAACGGAGACCAGGGCGCCCCTGCGCCCGCATGCACTTATGACCACTTTCGCTGAACTCGGCCTGCCCACCACCCTCGTGGACGCGCTGGCCGCCCAGGGCGTCACCGAGCCCTTCCCCATCCAGGCGGCGACCCTGCCGCACACCCTCGCCGGGCGTGACGTGCTCGGCCGCGGCCGGACCGGCTCCGGCAAGACCTACGGCTTCGTGCTGCCCGTGCTGGCGCGCCTCTCGGCGGGCCCGACGCGGCGCAGGCCCGGCCGTCCGCGCGCGCTGATCCTGGCGCCGACCCGCGAGCTCGCGACGCAGATCGAAGCGTCCATCCTGCCGCTGGCCAAGCCGCTCGGCCTGAAGACGACCACCATCTTCGGCGGCGTCTCGGCCAACCCGCAGATCACCCGGCTGCGTGACGGCGTCGACATCGTCGTCGCCTGCCCCGGCCGGCTCGCCGACCACATGCGCTCCGGGCACGTGAAGCTCGACGCCATCGAGATCACCGTGCTCGACGAGGCCGACCACATGGCCGACCTGGGCTTCCTGCCCGAGGTGCGGCGGATCATAGACGCCACGCCGTCGCGCGGGCAGCGGATGCTGTTCTCCGCGACCCTCGACAACGGCGTCGACGTGCTGGTCAAGCGCTTCATGAGCGACCCGATCACGCACAGCGTCGACTCGGCGCAGTCGCCGGTCTCGACGATGGAGCACCACGTGCTGCACCTCGAGGAGACCCACCGGCTGCCGGTGCTGGTCGACCTCACCGCGGCGCCGGGCCGCACGCTGGTGTTCACCCGGACGAAGAGCCGCGCGAAGGCGCTGACCCGCAAGCTGGTGGCGTCCGGCGTCCCGGCCGTCGAGCTGCACGGCAACCTCGGCCAGAACGCGCGCACCCGCAACCTCGAGGCGTTCTCCTCGGGGGCGGCCAAGACGCTGGTCGCGACGGACATCGCGGCGCGGGGCATCCACGTCGACGACGTCCGGCTGGTCATCCACGCCGACCCGCCCGTCGAGCACAAGGCGTACCTGCACCGCTCGGGCCGCACGGCACGCGCCGGCGCGTCCGGCACGGTGGTGACGCTGATGACCGACGCGCAGGTCCGCGACGTCCGCGACCTCACCCGCAAGGCCGGCATCAAGCCGACCACCACCCAGCTCGGCCCGGGTCACCCGCTGCTGGCGGAGCTGGCCCCGGGCGAGCGGTCGTTCACGGCGTCCCCGAAGCGCCCGCCGGTGGACAACCGCCCGAAGAAGGTCACGGCCTCGGGCGCGGCACCGGGCGGCGGCCGCGGCCGCCGCGGCGCCCCGGCGACGCCGAAGGACAACCGCGGCGGCGAGCGTTCCCGCGCGGCGGCGGCCCAGTCCCGCCGCGACGACCAGCAGCCTCGGTCTTCCGGCGGCGGCCGCCGTGGCGGTGCCCCCGCTTCGGGCGGCTCGGGCGGCGCACGCCGTTCCGGTGCCCCGGCCGCGGCTGCGAAGTCCGGCGGCGGCCGTCGTGGCGGAGCCCCCGCCGCGGGAGCCGGCCGTTCCAGCGGCGGCGCGGCGGCGTTCTCCTCGGGCACCCGCGCGGGTGGGCGCCGAGGCCGCTGACCCCTTCAATCTGACGACACGACCCCGGGCCGCGTGCCCGGGGTCGTGTCGTTTGCCGGTCCGGCGTGTGGGGCTTGGTCGTGTCATGCTCCCCGCATGGAGGACACGGAACTGGTGCAGACCGGCATCGGGCTGCTGGCGTCGGTCTACCGTCTTCGGCAGAACCTGCGGGACGGGACCGGCGAGCCTGGTGCCAGCGGGTATCCCGAGCTGCTCGAAGGGGCGCTCGACTTCACCATGACGGCCGACTTCACCCTCCCCGAAGAGCACATCGCCGAGGTTCAGCAGATCGTGAACCAGGCCGTCGACCAGCTGGCGCACCGGCAGGAGGCCGTCATGCGCGGGCTGCTCATGGGGTTCGTCAAGATCGTCGAGGCCTACGAGGAGGACGAGGCCCGGCCCGACGTTCTCGAGGCCCTTCAGCAGCTCTCGCTCGAAGTGGCTACCGAGGAATAGGCACCGTCAGGATCCGGCCCGTTCGCGGGCCCGTCCCGACGCCGTCCAGGCCGTGCCACTCCTGGGTCACCAGGTACAGCGTGTCCTCGCTCAGCGCGCACGCGAAACACCCGCTGTCCAGCGTCACCCGGTCCAGGACTTCGCCGCCTTCACGGACCCGCGTGCACGACTTGCCCGGGACGTCCGCCACCCAGATCGCGCCCGACGCGTCCAGGGCGATGCCGTCCGGGACGCCGTCGCCGAGGTCCGCCCACACGCGGCGGTCGCTCAGGGAGCCGTCCGAGGCCACGGTGAACGCCGTCAGGTGGTTCGCGTACGACTCGGCCACGATCAGCGTCGCGCCGTCCGGGGTCAGGGCCATGCCGTTGCCGAACGCGATGCCGTCCGCGACCTCGCGCACCTCCCCGGCCGGTGAGACGTACTTGACCACCCCCGGCCGGAAGGCCTCCCGCGCCATCAAGTCGGAGCCGCCGCCGTTGACGTAGCAGCCGCCGTCCGAAGCCACCACGATCTCGTTGAAGCCGGTCGAGCCCAGCTCGGCGTGGGTGGACAGGGTGCCGTCCCCGGACAACCGCAGCAGCAACCCCTGCGAGGACGAGACGATCAGCGGGTCGCCGTCGAGGAAGTCGAAGCACATCGGCATCGTCGGGAAGTCCGCGCGGAACACGACCTCACGCTCCCCCGCCGGCGTGACCGCGACGATCTCGTGGGCCAGCCAGTCGGCGAACCACAACCGGCCGTCGTGCCAGCGCGGGGACTCGCCGAACGCGATCCCGCCGAGCAGCACCCCGGTCATCGCCACACCCCCACGATCACGGCCACGACCAGGATCTTGACCAGCCAGTCGCCCGCGTGCAAGGCGGCCAGCCGCACCGGCACGTTCTCGTGCAGCACCGAACCGGCCAATATCAGCACCGGGAACCCCACCCAGAGCACCAGCGCCAGCCCGAGCGCACCGCCGACGCCGTCGACGCCCACCGCGGTCAGCAACCCGGCGAACACGGTCACCAGCAGCAGCGTCCGGACGAACTCCGCGACCATCTTCCACGGCGCGGGCCGCTCCACGGCCGCCGTACTCAGGCCGGCCCAGACCGTCCCGAACGCCATGTACCAGGCAGAGCTCACCACGAACCCCGCCACCGAGGCCACCAGCACAGCCACGACACCCATCGGACTCTCCTTCGCACCCAGGACTGCTTGCGAAGGGGACGTCGACGCCGTCAGCGCCGCTTCGACATGCCGGGCGGAAAACTTTCTAGAGCGACGACGTCAGCCCGCGCGCCCGCAGCACCGCGCGCTCCAGCGGGCGGAACACGATGAGCTCGATCCCGACCCCGACCAGCAGGATCAGGAAGATCGCCGCGATCACCGTCTCGATGCTGTTGAGCGAGGACCCCTGGTTCAGGTACGCGCCGAGGCCGACGCCCAGCTGCGGGGACAGCGCGATCAGCTCGGCCGCCATCAGCGAGCGCCACGAGAACGCCCAGCCCTGCTTGAGCCCGGCGAGGAAGCCGGGCAGCGCCGCGGGCAGCAGGATGTGCCGGGCCGACGACAGCCGTCCCGCGCCCATCACCTGGCCCACGCGCGGCAGGATCGGCGGGATCTGGTCGATGCCCGAGACCAGGCCGTTCGCGATCGACGGCACCGAGCCGAGCAGCACGACGAAGTAGATCGCGCCGTCGTTGATGCCGAACCACAGGATCGCGGCCGGCACCCACGCCACCGACGGCAGGCTCTGCAGCCCGGTCAGCAGCGGCCCGATCGCGGCCCGCACGATCCGGACCTTCGCGACGAGCAGCCCGAGCGGCGTGCCGAGGACGACCCCGGCGAGGAACCCGAGGGCCGCGCGGTGCACCGACGTCCAGACGAACCCGAACACCTCACCGGTGACGACGCGGCTCCAGAACTCGTCCCACACCGCGAGCGGCGCGGGCAGCTGCGCCTCCGGCCAGAACGCCGCGGCCCACAGCAGCTGCCAGACGACGATGAGCAGGACCAGCGCGAGCACCGGCGGCAGGAACCCCCAGGCGAACCGCTTCCAGAAGCTCGGACGGCGTTCGCCGATCGGAGCGTCGAGCGCGTCCAGTCCGGAACCGACGGCACCGAGGTCTTCGACGTCCTCGATGTCACCGGCCGGCCGGTCAAGCTGCGGCATGGGTGCTGATCACCTCTCGCAGGTGCCCGGTGATCTCTTCGGTGAGCTCCTCGGCGTCGGCCAGCGGCACGTCCGTCCACTCGCGCACGACCCGCCCGGGCCGCGACGACAGGAGCACCACGCGCTGCCCGAGCCGGACCGCCTCGCGCACGTCGTGGGTCACGAACAGCACCGACGTGCCGGTGCTGCGGTAGACGCGCAGCAGCTCGCCCTGCAGGACGTCGCGGGTGATGGCGTCGAGCGCGGCGAACGGCTCGTCCATCAGCAGCAGCGCCTGCTCCGGGTCGCCGCCGACCCGCAGGGTCGCGGCCAGCGCGCGGGCCAGGGCGACACGCTGGCGCATGCCGCCGGACAGCTCGTGCGGCCGCTTGGTGCCCGCGCCGGTCAGCCGGACGAGTTCCAGCAGCTCGGCGGCCTTTGCGCGGCGCTCGGCCCGGCCGAACCCGGCCAGCCGCAGCGGCAGCTCGACGTTGCGCGCGGCGGTCAGCCACGGCATCAGCGCGGCCTCCTGGAACATCACCGCCGGCCGGGACGTGTTGAGCGTGATCTCCCCCGCCGACGGCGCGTCCAGGCCCGCGACCAGGTTGAGCAGGGTGGTCTTGCCGCAGCCGGACGCGCCGAGCAGGCAGACGAACTCGCCGGGCGCGACCGTCAGGTCGACGCCGTCCAGCGCGACCACCGCGCGGCCGGCCGGGCCGAACGCCTTGCGGACGCCGTCGAGACGCACCGCGGTCGCGCCGGTGTAGTTGCTCCGGCCGGTCGGGAGGGTGGTGGTCATCGTTGGCTGCCTCTCCGGATCACTTCACGAGTTCGGGGGCGTTCACGGCGGGCTGGTTCTGGCCCTTGAGGACGTCGTTCAGCGGGCCGAAGTCCGCGAAGCCCTTCAGAGCGACAGCCGACTTCACCACGCCCGCCGTCACCGAGTCCTGCGCGAGCTGCGGGAACTCGGCGGGGATCGGGTCGGTGGTCAGCTCGATGTTCGAGAACGCGCGGTCGATGACGGCCGCGCTCAGGCTGCTGCCGGCCAGCTCCTTCAGCGCGCCGTTGACCACGGTCTTCGCGTCCGCCGGGTTGGTCTTCGCCCAGTCGATCGCGGCCAGCTGGCCCTTCAGCACGGCGCGGACGGTGTCCGGGTGCTCCTGCAGGAACTGGCTGCGCACGATGATCACGGTGGTCGGGAAGCGGCCGCCGGGCCACAGGTCCTTCTCGTCGACCAGGACCTTCGCGCCGGCGTCGAGGACCAGCCGCGACGACCACGGCTCGGGCAACCAGCCGCCGTCGACCTCGCCCTTCTTGAACGCGTCGAGCGTCTTCGAGTTGTCCAGGTTGGTGATCTTGACCTGACCGGTCAGGTTCTTGCCCGCGACGAACTTCTTGAGCGCGACGTCCTGGGTGTTGGCCAGCTGCGGGGTGGCGATGTTCTTGCCCTTGAGCGCGTCGACGCTCGCGATGTCCGGCTTGACGACCAGCTGCGCGCCACCGGAGACGGCACCGGAGATCAGCTGGATGGTGCCCTTGGACTTGGTGAAGGCGTTGATCGCCGGGCCGGAGCCGATGTAGGCGATGTCGAGCGAGTTTCCCAGCAGCGCGTTGACCTCTTCGGGGCCCGCGTTGAACGTCTGGGTGGTGAGCTTGGTCGAGCCCAGTTCCTGCTTGAAGAAGTCCTTCTTGACGCCGATCAGCGCCGGGGCGTGCGTGACGTTCGGGAAGAACCCGAGCCGGACCTCGGTGGCGGTGCCCGCGTTGGCGGCGGGGGCGGTGTTCTCCGCGGCGCGGGAACAGCCGGCGAGCACGCCCACGACGGTCAGGGCGGCGAGCGCCGAGGCCAGGAAGCGGGTTCTGTGGTGGGTGCGCACGTCAGCGTCGCCTTTCGCGGGGTCGATGTCCGGGCGAGGTTCGCACGGTCACCCACCCGGGCGCATAGCCATCCGCATCCCGGGAAATCCGGTGAGATTTCTTGACATCGGTGATGAGGGCGCCTAGGTGCAACCGACTGGCCGGTTCGAGCGTGGTCCTCCCGACGACTTCTGAGGGGGAGCCGATGAAGACAGCGAACGAGATCCGGGCGGTCATCGCGGCGGTGCTCACCATGTGGGCACTCGGGGCCCTCGGGCCGATCGGGGCCGACTGGCTGACCACGGCCGGCCTGGGCGAGTGGGCCGCGGTGTGGGTGGTGGCCACGGTTCCGCTCGCCGTCCTGCTGGCGGGCGCCCTGCGCTGGCTGTTCACCGGCCGCGGACGGCCCGGCTGGCTGCGGTTCCTGCCGCTCTGGATGAGCCTGCCGACGGCCGCGCTCGGCCTGACCGGCCTGGTCACCGGCTCGGCGTCCCGGGGTCACCTGTTCGTGTCGATCTTCCTTTCGGTCCCGGCGGCCGTGGCGTTTCTGCTGCTCATCGTCCGATTGCGAACTGCGGGCAACCAGTCGCGTCATCCGAACGTGGTAGAGGTGACCACGGATTCGGAGGGATGACATGACGAGCACCGCACACCGCACCGGCCAGGGGGCCACCATCCGCGTGGCGCTGGTCGTGCTCTTCGTCGGGCTGGGCCAGGCGTCGTTCGAGTGGCTCCGGTCACTCGGCATGGACGCCGTGACGAGCCTGGTCGTCTGGGCGATCCCGGTCGTCACCGCGGCGGCCGTGACGCTGGTGCTGTGGCTGGCGTCGGACCGCGCGTTCGCGCTGCGGACGTGGCTGCCGGTGAGCCTGTGCATCCCGGTCTACCTGGCCGGGCTCTTCGGCCTGGCGACCGGCACGGCGAGCCTGGTGGCCTCGATCGTCAGCGGCGTCGGCCTGGGGATCACGGCCGTCGCCGTCGCCGGCCTCTACCGGGCCCGCCACCAGGACGACGCCCGCGAACCGGCCCGGCAGTAGCCCTTCACGGCTTTTCAGCGGCGCAGGAGCAGGGAGACGTCGCCGAACTCGTGCCACAGGTAACGACGCTGCACCGCCGCGTCGTAGGCGCGCTGGACCAGGTCCGGGCCGGCCACCGCCTCCAGGAGCAGCAGGTGGGACGCGTCCGGCGCGTGCAGGCCGGTGACGATGCCGTCGACGACCCGGGCCGGGCGGTCCGGGCTCAGGACCAGGTCCGTCCAGCCCTCGGCGGGACCGTCGGCGGCCGACTCCAGGGCGCGGGCCGCCGTCGTGCCCACCGCGACCACGCGGCCGCCGCGGGCCCGGACCCACGCGACCAGCGCCGTGGTCGTCGCGGGCACGTGGAAGCGCTCGGCCTGCGGCGGCTCGCCCGTCTCCAGCGACGACACCCCGGTGTGCAGCAGCAGCGGCGCGAACAGCACCCCGTCGGTCACCAGGCGCGTGACCAGCGCGTCGGTGAACGGCCGGGCCGCCGACGGCATCTCCGCGCTGCCCGGCTCGCGGGCGAACACCGTCTGGTAGTCGGCCAGCGGCCACGCGCGCGGGACGTAGCCGTAGCGGATCGGGCGTCCGCTCGCGGCCAGCAGCCCGGGCACCGGGACGGACACCGAGGCCCGCCACAGCCGCGCCTGCCCCGGCACGTACGCGGCCAGCAGCGCCAGCGACGCGCCGCCGGGCAGCGCCAGCCGCTCCCCCGGCCGGCCGTCGAGCAGCGGTCCACCGGGCGCGCGCAGCTCGACCACCCACGCGCCGTCGTCGAGCTCGGTCGAGAAGTGCACGACGACCTGCTGCCGGCCGCGGCGCGCGTCGATCGCCGCGGGCAGCGTCCCGGACGTGTTGACGACCAGCAGGTCCCCGGCCCGCAGGTGCTCACCCAGCGCGTTGAAGACCGTGTGGTGCACCCCGGACGGGTCCGCGACCAGCAGGCGGACCTCGTCGCGGGCCAGGCCGCGGGCCTCCGGGGGCGCCGACGCCGAGAGCTCCTCGGGCAGGTCGAACCGGACGCTCATGCGGGCGCCAGCAGGTCGGCGGCGCGGTAGCGGCCGCTGGCCGGGCGTTCGTCGAGCAGCCGCAGGAACGCCGGGACGGACGCGCCGGGCAGCGGCCGGTCGGAGATGTCCTCGCCAGGGAAGGCGAGCTGGTGCATCGCGGTGCGCATGTCGCCGGGGTCGACCGCGTACACGGCCAGGTCCGGGTGTTCCGTGCCGAGCACGGCGGTGAGCTGGTCGAGCGCGGCCTTCGCGGAGCCGTAACCGCCCCAGCCTTCGTAGGCTTCGACGGCGGCGTCCGAGCTGACGCCGACGATCGTGCCGCCGGTCTTCGTGAGGGCGGGCAGCAGCAGCTGGGTGAGCGCGAGCGGCGCGAAGACGTTCACGCGGTAGACGTCTTCCAGCTCCGCCAAGGGATAGCGGCCCAGCGGCGGCAGGGGGCTGACGCCGAGGGTGCTGGCGTTGTTGACGAGCAGGTCGAGCGACGGCCCGGCAGCGGCGGCGAGGTCGGCGCGGTGGGCCGGGTCGGCGACGTCGCCGGGGACGGGCGTGAACCCGGCCTCCCGGGCGGCGGCGGTCAGCGCGGCCGCGTCCCGGCCGTCGCCGATGACCGTCCACTTGCGACTCACCAGCGCCGCGGCGAGGGCCTTCCCCAGCCCCGCCGAGGCGCCGGTGATCAGTGCGACTGGCATGGTTCCTCCTTGCAGGGGTACCACACCATCGTCGAACCTCTACATTACTTGAGGTCAACCGCATGCCGGCCGCGCAGCAGCAAATACGCTGCCAGCGAAACGACGAGCCCGACGTAGTAGGCGAGATCGGCGCCGTGCAGGGCCGCGGCGACCGGTCCGGTGTAGAGCGAGGTGTTCATGAACGGCACCGCCGCGGCGAAGCCCACGACGAACGCCACGACGGCGGCCCAGGGACGCGCGGTCGTCGCGGCCCGGACGTCGACGCGCTCGCCACCGCGGGTGCGCCGCAGCCAGTCCGGCAGCACGACGCCGAGGAACGGCGGGATCCAGTAGCTGACGAACAGCAGCACGTTCTGGAACTTCGCCGCCAGCTCGCCGCTGTGCATCCAGAGGATCAGCGCGAACGCGAGCACCGTGACGAGCACCGCCGACACCGGGCGCCGCAGCCGGACGCCGACGGTCTGCAGCGCGAGCGAGCCGCTGTAGTCGTTCATCGCGTTGGACGACACCGCCGCGAGCGCGATCACCGCGAGCGCCAGCGAGCCGAGAAACCCGCCGCCGAGCAGCGTCGCGACGCCCGTCGCCGTCTGGTCGCCGAGCGACGTCCCGAGCGCGAGCCCGAGGCCTTCGCCGATCGCGTAGGACGCCGTCAGCCCGAGGAGCGTGAACCAGAAGACGCCGCGAGACGACGTCTCCGCGGGCAGGTAACGGCTGAAGTCCGAGGCGTACGGCGCCCAGGAGATCGCCAGCGACAGCGCGATCGTCGAGAACAGTACGACGGCGCCGGTGTGGTCGCCGCCGGTCGCGGTGTCGGCCGTCGCGATCGGGTGCCCGGAGAGGACCTTCACGGCGAGCGCGGCGAACGCGAGCACCAGCAGCACGCTCATCACGGCCTGCACGCGGTGGATCAGCGCGTAGCCGAAGACGCCGAGGGCGCACTGCAGCACCAGCACGATCAGCACCGCGGCCCAGAACGGCAGCCCGGTCAGCTCGGCCAGCGCCTCACCGCCGAACAGCCCGACGAGCGCGTCCCAGGCGATCGAGCCGAGCCACTGCACCAGGCCGGGCAGCACGACGCCGCCCCCGAACGGCAGGCGCGCGAGCGGCAGCTGGCCGGTGCCGGTGCGCGGGCCCCAGGTCGACAGGTAAGCCACCGGCAGCGAGCCGAGCACGGTGCCGGCGAGCATCGCGACCAGGCCCGTCCAGAAGCCGAGGCCGAGCGACGCGGCGAGCGTGCCGGTGAAGACCGCGGTCATCGTCAGGTTCGGCGCGAACCACACGCTGAACTGCCGCCACGGCCGCCCGAACCGGTTGCCTTCGGGGACCGGGGTGATGCCGTGGGTTTCGATCGCCAGGTCCGAACCCCCGGCGGGCATCCGCCCGCCGAAGACCTCGGCGTCGAGACCGCGTCCGCTCATGTCCTGCCTCCACTCGGCTGATCGAGGCAACCCTAGGACGCGGACGCCCAGGTGAAGGCCACGAGTGCGCGCCGCCACACCCCCGGCGGCGCGGGTTGCCGATCGGGAGTGGGCGCCGGCGTCGCTGCAGGGACGGGTGGGAGGTAGCAGCTCGGGGGATGTCCGATTGCGCGCTGCCGCGGGCACGGGTGCGAGGAGCAGCCCCCGGGCGATGCCCGATTGCGGCCACAGGCGCGATCACCGCGAGGGGCAGCGCGGGCAACACCAATGCGGGCACGGCCGCGAGGAGCAGCGCGGACGATGTCCGATTGCGGCTGCAGGCGCGCGCATCACCGCGAGAGGCAGCGCGGGCAAATGTCCGATTGCGCGCCAACCCAGGCACAACCGCGAAGAGCAGCGCGGGCAAATGTCCGATTGCGCGAGCGGTCGGCCACGAGCGCGACACCCCGGCACCGAATCGCGGCGAGGGTGGCGTCGTGATCACCCTAAAGGCGCATCCGCTCGGTGTAACGCGACGGCCCGAACGGGCGAATCAGCGATTAGCCGGCCGGGGAGGGGTTCGCGTGGTGCAGCACCCCCGGACCGTCGTGATGACCGGTCTGCTCGCCGCCGGGTTCGGGCTCGGTGTCGCCGCGCTGGCGCTCAAGGTCGCCGACGGCAGTCACCCCGCGCTCGACACCACCCTCAGCACCACCACCGGGTGCCTGTTCCTGCTCGCCGGCGCGGTCGCGCACGTGCGGCGGCCGGCCAACCCGATCGGCGTGCTCATCGCGCTCGTCGGTGTCGCGTTGTTCCTGGAAGACCTGCAGTTCACGGACGACCCGGTGCTGTACACGATCGCCGTGCCGCTGCGCGCCGCGTCCAGCCCGGTGATCGCGCACCTGGTGCTCGCGTTCCCGCACGGCAGGCTGCGGTCGCGGTGGGAACGGCTGCTCGTGGCGTCGTCGTACCTGGTCGTGCTCGCGCTCGGCGTGCTCGGGCTGCTGTTCAGCGACGACCCCCGCGACCTGCTGGCGATCTCCGCCGACCACAACGGCCGTGGCGTCGCCGACCGCGTCCTCGGCCTGGCGGCCGCGGTGATCAGCGCCGGCGTGGTCCTCGTGCTCCTGTACCGGTGGCTGACCGGACGGCTCCCGCAGCGGCGGCTGCTGTCCCCGGTGATCACGATCGCCCTGCTCGGCGCGCTGACGTCGGCGGCGGGCACCGCGCTCGGCGACGGGCAGCCGCTTTCGGGGCCGCTGCTGCAGATCTACCGGGTCTCGTTCTGCCTGTGGCCGCTGGCGTTCCTGGTCGGCGTGCTGCGCGCCCGCGTCGGCAACGCCGAGATGATCCGGCTGCTTCTGGAGCGCGACGGCACCGGGCTGGCGGCGCTGGTGCAGGACGACGAGGTGTGGAAGGACAGCCGGTCGATCGACGCGCTGAACGCGGCCGCCGGGCTGGTGCTGGACAACCAGCGGCTCACCGCCGAGCTCGAGCAGCGCCTGGCGGAGGTACGGGCTTCGCGGGCCCGGCTCGTCGCGGCCGGCGACGACGAGCGACGGCGCCTGGAGCGCGACCTCCACGACGGCGCCCAGCAGCGGCTGGTCAGCGTCGTGCTGCTGCTGCGGCTGGCCGACCGCCGCGCGGACCTGCCACCGGACGTCCGCACGTTGCTGAAGAGCACCGTCGACGAGCTGCAGACCGCGATCACCGAGCTGCGCGAACTGGCCCGCGGCATCCGGCCGGCGATCCTGACCGAGGCGGGGCTGAGCGCGGCCGTCCGGTCGCTGGCCGACCGGATCCCGATGCGGGTGACGCTCTCGGCGGGCCCGGTCCCCCGCCTCGACGGGGCGGTGGAGGCGACCGCCTACTACGTGACGTCGGAAGCCCTGACGAACACGTTGAAGCACGCCCGGACCGACCACGTGGACGTCCGCCTCGCGGTGGACGGCGGGCAGCTGCGGGTCGAGGTGACCGACCAGGGCGTGGGCGGCGCGTCCGCCGACCAGGGCTCGGGGCTGGCCGGGCTGCGCGACCGCGTCCAGGCCCTGGGTGGCGAGCTGAGCGTCGACAGCGGCAGCGGCGGGACCACGGTGTGCGCGGTCATCCCGCTCAGGACGTGAAAAGGCCCCCTCGCCAGGCAGGCGAGGGGGCCTCTCACAGTGCGTTGCCTAGACGAGCAGCAGGAACAGCAGCCCGTTGGGCGTGCCGAGACCCGTCACGTCGTCGTAGCCCGGGGTCGTGTGGATGGTCAGACCCTGGTAGTCGAGCGTGCGCACCGAGGTGAGCAGGCCGTCCGACGCGTCGACCGAGTTGGCGTAGTCAACGCGCTCCACCGCGGCGTCCACGTGCTTCACGTCGCTGATCGCCGGGGTACGGGAGGTCAGCTTGTAGATCACGGGGTTGATGAAGCCGTGGTGGAAGTGGTCGAAGCTGTCGGCCACCGCCATGATGCCGGCGAACACCGGCGACGCGAGGCTCGTGCCGCCGATCCGGTACTGGTCGTAGTAGGCGCCGTCCGGGAAGGTCTGCGTCTGGCCGACCAGGAAGCCGGTGTTCGGGTCACCGATCGCCGAGATGTCCGGCACGACGCGGCCCTTGGTGTTCCCGGTCTGGTTCTTCTTCGCCAGCGCGTCCGGCACGACACCCTTCTGGTAGAAGGGCTGCGTGAACAGCCGGCTCGTGCCGCCACCGGAACCGCTGGTGTAGGCCGCCGGGCCGTAGACGCCGTTGGTCAGCGAGGACTTGCTGGTCTCCCAGCCGGTCTCGAAGATCCGCTTGCCGTCCTTGCCGATCGCGATGGACGTGCCGCCGACCGCGGTGATCCACGGCGCCGAGGCGGAGAAGTCCGGCGACGGCGTGCCGAGGCGCGCGACCTCGTCACCGTTGTCGCCCGAGGAGAAGTAGACGCCGATGCCCTCGAGCACCGCCTGCAGCGAGATCTGGTTGAACACCTTGACCTCGTCGGCCGGGATGTCCTCGCCGGTGTCGCCGTAGGAGTTCGACACGATGTCGGCCTTGTGGCCGGCGATCACGTAGTTCAGCGCCACGTCGAGGGCGTTGTCCTCGCAGGACTCCCCGCCGACGTACAGGATGTTCGCGCCCGGGGCGAGCCCGTGCGCAGCTTCGACGTCGAGGGTCTCCTCGCCGTACCAGCCCGCCGCGTCACACTGGTCCGGCGGCTCGAGAACCGGGTTCGCCGGGAAGATGTGCTGCGAGAACTGGCTCTGCTTCAGCGGGTGCTGCGGGTCGTTCTTCTTCGCGTACGTGCTCGCGTCGGCGTAGATGGTCGGCGAGGCGAACGCGTCGACGATGGCGATCGTGGTGCCCTTGCCGTCCGCGCCGACCTTGTCGACGCCGTAGGCCGACCGCAGCTGCGCCGGGGTGTAGCCGCACGGGGCGTACGGCAGGTGCTTGCCGTTGTAGGCGGGGTCGGTGGTGTCGACCTTCTCGCCGTAGTAGGCGCTGCACGGCCTCGCGTTGCGGAAGCCGGGGCCGGGCGCGACGTCGGACGGCGTCCCGGAGCCGGTGGCGTGGTCCGGCTTGAACAGGTTCGTCGCCTGGTCCACGCCGACGACGCCGAGCACGTCGCCCGCCAGGTTCGCGGGCACCGACAGGTTCTTGTCGGCGGCGCGGAGGGTCTGGCCCTTGACCTTGTACTTGCCCAGCTTGACGCCGAACGCGTTCTGCGTCTGGTCGGCGGTGCCGGTGGCCTCGACGTAGGCGCGGTTCGACGGGATGTCACCGATGCTGAAGCCGCTGCCGGTCAGCCACGCCTTGACGGCGTTGACGGTCGCGTCGCCGGCGGCGAAGCGGTCCCGCACCTGGTCGGTGCTCAGGAACTGGCGGTAGGTCTTGCTGTCCGGGTCGGACACGGCCTGGGCCAGCGCCTCGGCCCCGGCGTTGTCGCGCTGGTTCAGGTAGACGCGGAAGCTCAGCTTCGCCGCGGGCGCCGTGTCGGCGACCTTCGCCTGCGCGTTCGCCCACAACGGGTGCGACTGCGGAATGTCCTGACGCCCCTGCGCCGACGCCGCGGCGGGCATGGCTGCGGTGAGACCACCCACCACCGCGAGCGAAAGGAGCAGGGTGGAGCTTCTTCGCACAGAAATCTCCCTCTTTTGAATCGGCCCCCAGTAAAGGACCTGGAACACCGGACGAGACTAGATCGGGGTTCCGCTTCCGGGGAAGTACTTGCGGAACCGTTATCTCGTCGCGAATTCACGGGGCCGGGGCCGTGGTACGGAAATCCGATTTGTCGTGCTGAATACGCGAGGATTGATCCTGAATGCACGGTAAGTCCGGTTCGTGACCGTATTACGGACCACGCCGGGTGGGCGTTCGCCACCTACGAAAGTCGGTCGCTCCGTCCACTCCGGACAGTCGGGCCATGACGGCACTTAGGCCGTCGTCAGCCGGCGATCCACCTCGGCCGGGGAAAACACCGACTCCACCACCATCGCCACCGCGCCGCCCACCGCGAGCCCGGTGCCGCCGATCTCGACCTTCAGGCTCTGCGTCGCCCGCGGCAGCGCCCGCCGGTAGAGCACCTCGCGGACTCCCGCGACGAAATGCGGTTCGGCCAGGTCACCCGCGATCACCAGGACGCCCGGGTTGACCACCGACACCAGCGTCGCCAGCACCTCCCCCACCTGGCGGCCGGCGAACTCGGCCAGGCGGACCGCCGCCGGCTCGCCGGCCAGGATGCGGTCGCGGACGCCCGATCCCGACGTCGTCGGCAGGCCCTGTTCGGTCAGGCGCGCGGCCAGCGCGCCGCCGCTGGCGACCGCCGCCAGGCAGCCCAGGGAGCCGCACATGCAGCGGGCCTCGGGGAAGCCCGGCAGCCGGATGTGCCCGATGTCGCCGGCCCCGCCGTCGACGCCGCGGTACACCTCGCCGCCGATCACCAGGCCGGCGCCGATCCCGGTGGACACCTTGACGACGACCAGCGCGCGCGATTCCGGGTGCCGCGCGCGGTGCTCGCCCAGGGCCATCAGGTTGGCGTCGTTGTCGACCAGCACCGGGGCGCCGAAGCGCTCGCCCAGGTACTCGTCGATCGGGTAGTGGTCCCAGCCCGGCATGATCGGCGGCTGCGTGACCCGCGCCTGGCCCGGCTCGACCGGCCCCGGCACGGAGATCCCCACGCCGCAGACCGGGACGTCGGCCTCGGCCAGCATCGCCTCGAACCACTCCGCGATCCGGCCGAGCACGGGTTCCGGGCCGTCGGCGACGCGCAGCGGGCCCTCGCGGTGCGCGAGCCGGCGGCCGGACAGGTCGGTGAGCGCGACCTCGGCGTGCATCGTGTCGACGCTCGCGGCGAGGACGACGGCGTGCCGGTCGTCGAACCGCAGCTGCCGCGCCGGGCGGCCGCCGGTGGAGTCCTCCTGCCCGCCCTCGGCCAGCAGGCCCGCCGTCTGGAGCAGGTCCAGCCGGGCGGTCAGCGTCGAGCGGGACAGCCCGCTGCGCGTGAGCAGGGCTTTCCGCGTGGTCGCCTGGCCGGTCCGGACCAGCCGCAACAGCTCTCCGGCGCTGGTCGGCGTCGTCATCCCGGGCCCCCTTCGCTGTGGCCTGCATCATCCCAGGACGTACTTTTGTCCATTGACAAGACATAAGTAGGAGATAGATTGGACACATGGACGTAACATGGGGGTCCGCTGAAGCTGTCCTCGCCGACAACTGGATCGGCGCGTCCACCGTGCCGTCGCGCGGGCTCTACCCGCACCAGTGGAGCTGGGACTCCGCCTTCATCGCCTTCGGCCTGCGCCACCTGGCGCCGGAGCGCGCCCGCCGTGAGCTGGTGACGCTGTTCTCCGCGCAGTGGCGCGACGGCCGCGTCCCGCACATCCTCTTCAACCCGGACACCCCGCCCGAGGCGTACTTCCCCGGCCCCGCCTTCTGGCGCGCCGGGCGGACGTCCGGGCTGATCCAGCCGCCGGTGCACGCGCGCGCCGTGCTCGCGGTGCACCGCGCCGACCCGGCGGGGTCCGGCGCCGAGACCTTCCTCGCCACGCTCTACCCGAAGCTCAAGGCCTGGCACGGTTACCTGCGGACCTACCGCGACGCGGGCGGGCGCGGGCTCGCCTCGATCGTGCACCCGTGGGAGTCGGGGATGGACAACAGCCCGGCGTGGGACGGCCCGCTTTCCCGCGTCACGCCGGTGGATCCGGCCGGCTTCGTCCGCCGCGACCTGGAGCACGGCCACGCCGCCGACCGCCCGAGCGACGAGGACTACGGCCGGTACGTCCGGCTGGCCTCGGCCTACCGTGACTGCGGTTACCTCGACGAGCGCTGGGCCGACGTCGACGGTGGTTTCACCGTCGAGGACCCGGGTCTCAACGCGCTGCTGGCCGACGCCGAGCTGGCGCTGGCCGAGATCGCCGACGTGCTCGGCCTGCCCGCGGCCGCCGCCACGCACCGCGAGAGCGCGGCCCGCGTCGCCAAGGCACTGCAGGAAACGTTGTGGGACAGCGCGTCCGGCTTCTTCTTCGCCCGCGACGTCCGCACCGGCGAGCGCACCCGCGAGTACACGTGCGCCGGGCTGCTGCCGCTCGTGCTGCCGGACCTGGCCGTCGCTCCCGCCCTGGTGGCCACCGCCACCGGGCCGCGCTTCCGGCTCGGCGAGGTGCACGGCGTGCCGAGCTACGACCTGACCGCGGCGGACTTCGACCCGGGCCGCTACTGGCGCGGGCCGTCGTGGTTCAACGTCGGCTGGCTGGTCCGGCGGGGCCTGCTGCACCACGGTGAGCACGCGCTGGCCGCGTGGCTGCGCGACGACCTCGTCGAAACCGCCACGGGCACGGGTTTCGCCGAGTACGCGGACCCGTTCACCGGCACCGGCCACGGCGCCCGCTCCTTCGGCTGGACCGCGGCGCTCACCGTGGACCTGATGTCCACACAGGACACACAGGACTGACGGGCGGCCCGCCCAGCCGCGTCGGGGGCGGGTGGGCGGGCCGCCCGGCACCGGAAAGCGTTTTCCCTCTTGCGGCGCAAGGTGTGGCCGAGGGACCCGCACCACCCCCAGCCGGGTGCGGGTCCCCCGAGGTTCGGTGTGGCAGGTGCTCCGGTTTCCGCGGCGGCGGACCGGGACGGACACCGAAGAGCCTGCCGACTCCGGTGTCCTGTCAGGATTTTCGCAGTCTACCTTTGCGACGTCCTTGGCAAACGCGCATTTTTCATGGTCCACAGCGTGAATCGGGCACTAGGCGAACCCTACGCCGGACGACAGCAGGAGGAACGCCCGATCGGCGGCGGCGACCGCGTCCGGATGGCGCTGCGCGGCCGGGATCCCGGCCGCGACGGCGTCCATGTTCGCCGCGACCAGCAGCCGCCGGACCGCCGCGATCTGCGCCGCCGCCAGGTCGGCGTCCGGGGCCGGCACGCCCGCCTCGATCAGCGCGGTGGCCAGCGCGGCCTCGCCCGCCGAGCTGAGCTCCGCCAGCCGGGCCACCAGCGCCGGGGTCCCGGTGACCAGCCGGAACACCGCGACGACCTCGGGGGCGTCGCACAGGCCGGTCACCGGCTCGCGCTCGGTGAGGTCCCGCAGGAACGCCTCCCGCAGCGCCGCCAGCGCGCCCTGCCCGGGACGGCGCGCGCGGACGACGTCCGCCGCGTCCGTCTCGTGGTCGGAGAACCGGTGCAGCACCAGGTCTTCCTTGGACGGGAAGTAGGCGAAGAGGGTCCGCTTGGAAACCTCGGCCACCCGCGCCACCTCGGCGACCCCGACGGCGTCGAACCCGCGCTCCAGGAAGAGCGTGGTCGCCGCCGTCGAGATCGCCGCCCGCGTGCGGAGCTTCTTGCGCTCCCGCAGGCCCAGTTCATCGGTCACGTCACACAGCGTAACGTCCTGACTCAGACCTTCCGCAGGCCAGGCGCCCCTGCTTGCACTACGTAGCTGGCGTCGTTCTTGATGACCACCTTCGCCGGGTCGTAGACGCTGGTGTCGGACGTCGTCATGAAGTCCGCCCGCGTCTGCGACGGCGTGGTCGTCACGCGGACGTAGCCGCGCTCGCCCTTGCAGTACTTGACGTGCGGGTTGTTCGCCAGCCACGCCGCGGTGGGCGGGGTCGCGGTGTCGCTGTTGCTCGTCACCGACGTCGTCACGAGCTCCGAGCCGATGATCGGGTCGCTGTGGTCGAAGTAGTCCAGGCGCAGGTCGGCGGCCCAGTGCCGGTGGACGTCGCCGGTCAGCACGACCGGGTTGGCCACCTTCCGGTCGACCCAGCCCTTCGCGATCCGGTCGCGCGAGGCCTCGTAACCCTGCCAGGAGTCGGGGCTCTCGCAGGTGGCCTTGTCGCCGTCGCCGTCGCGCGTGGCGAAGAAGACCTGCTGGCCGAGGAAGTCCCACGTCGTCGGGTGCGACTCGAACTGCTTGAGCAGCCACGCCTCCTGCGCGGTGCCGAGGATGCTGCGCGAGGTGCTGCGCATGTCGGTGCACGCCGGGCCGGCCGAGCCGGACGGGTCCGCGACCTGGGCGTTGCGGAACTGGCGGGTGTCGAGCATGTGGAAGCGGGCGAGGTTGCCCCAGACGAACTGGCGGTACAGCTGGATCGACGCGCCGTTCGGCTTCGCCGTGGACCGGATCGGGGTGTGCTCGTAGAACGCCTGGAACCCGGCGGACTTGCGGGCCGTGGACGCGGGCGAGGTGGTGCCGTTCCAGTTGTTCATCACCTCGTGGTCGTCGAACACGACCATCCACGGCGCGATCGCGTGCGCGGCCTGCAGGTCGGCGTCGGTCTTGTGCTGGCCGTGGCGGGCGCGGTACAGCGCGAGCGTGGTCGTGTCCTCGGGGACGGCGAGGCTGCGCGGGTTGCGCTCCGCCGCGGCGCGGCCCGACTTCTTCTCGTAGATGTAGTCGCCGAGGAACAGCACCAGGTCCGGGTCGTCGGCCACGACACCCTTGTACGCGTGGTAGTAGCCCTCCTCCCAGTGCTGGCAGGAGGTGAAGCAGTACTTGAGCTGGTTGACGGCGGCACCCGCGGCGGGCGCGGTGCGCGTCCGGCCGACCGGCGAGATGTAGCCGGAGGTCTTGAAGCGGTAGAAGTACTCGCGTGCGGGCTGCAGCCCGGCCGGTTCGATGTGGACGCTGTGCGCGGACGCGCGGACCGCGTTCACCGAGCCGCTCTGCACGATCGAGCTGAACGCGGCGTCGTTCGCGATCTCCCAGTCGACCGCGTACGTCGCGTCCGGCATGCCGCCGAAGCCGTCGGCGTTCAGCGGCGCGGGCGCGAGTCTCGTCCACAGCACCACGCTGTCGGGCAGCGGATCGCCGGAGGCGACACCGAGCTGGAACGGATCGTGGACGGCGGGTGCGGCCGCGGTGGTGCGGGCGTTCGCCCAGGACGGCAGCGCCGCCGAGGCCGCGGTGGCGGTGACCGCGGCGAGCCCGCCGAGGAGCACCCGGCGCCGGTTGACCTGACTCATGTCGGAAGTCCTTTCGGGGAGGGGAAGACGCGCTCAGGCCGCGAAGTCGGTGATGCCGTCGCTGCAGGACTTCAGGTCCGGCTTGCCGGTGGTGTAGTTCGCGACGCAGACCTTGTAGAAGACCCAGCCGCCCTTGTCGACGGTCACGGCCTTGTCGACCTTCGTGCCCTCACCGCCGGAGTTCCAGACGTAGAACGGGCCGGCGCCGCCCTTGAGCCAGTACGCGACGACCGCGGAGTAACCGTCGGCATCGGTGTCGTAGACCAGGAAGTGCGAGTCGGACGAGCGGTACTGGCCCTCGCCGGCGCAGGCGCCGGCGCACTGGCCGCTGCCCGTGCCGGTGCCGCAGTCGGGCGCGACCCGCGCGTCGGAGCCGGTGTAGACGTAGGTGTCCGAGATGTAGCCGCCGAGCGCGGGCACGTAGTCCCACAACGTGCTGGTGCCGTAGGTCCCGGTCACGGACGTGCCGACGGTCTGGCAGTCGATGGTCACCGACGCGCCGTTCGCGACGGTCTTGACGGCCGTGGCGCTCGCGGTGGGCGCCCGGCGGACGTTCAGCGGGTCCCCCGCGGTCTTGACCGTGCCGGTCGCCGCGGCCGACGCTTCCACCGCACCGCCGACCGCGAGCGTGCCGATCGCCGCGAGGACGACCCCGATCCCGGCGCTACGCCGGAGGTTCAAACGCTTCATGGCGGCAGCGTGACTTCGGGCCGTACACGTCTCGTACAAAGGCTCTGGCCTGCGTGCAGACACTCCGAATGGATCTATCGGCCGAGGTGGTGGAGAAATAACATCCGGGCATGGGGGAACTCATCGGGCAGGTTGAGGCCACCTCGCTTACCATCCGCGTCCTCGGTCCGCTGGAGGTCACCGCCGCCGGGCGGGTGATCCCGCTCGGCGGGCCGAAGCCCCGGCTGCTGCTGGCCGCCCTGGCCCTGCAGCCGAACGTCGTCGTGTCGACCGACGTGCTGGTGGAGGTCCTGTGGCCGGAGTCGGCGCCGCGCTCGGCCGCGGCGAACATCCGGACGTACGTCCATTCGCTGCGGCGGCGGTTCGCCGAGATCGACCCCGGCCTGGGTGAGCGGATCAGCAGCCGGGCCTCCGGCTACCTGCTGACCGCGTCGCCCGGCGAACTGGACCACCTCGCGTTCACCGCGTCGGCGGGCGAAGCGCAGGAAGCGCTCGACCGCGGGGACGCCGAGAGCGCGCTCAAGGTGCTGGACCGGGCCGATGCCCTGTGGCGCGGCGAAGTCCTCGAAGGACTCCCCCACGACCACAGCTGGGGCGCCACCGTCGCCCGGCTCGCCGAGCTCCGGCTTTCGGTGCAGGAACAGCGGTTGCGCGCGCGGATCGACCTGGGCCGCTGCGGCGAGGCCGTCGCCGAGCTGCGCGGACTGGTCACCGAACACCCGCTGCGCGAAGAGCTGTGGGCGCAGCTGATCGTCGCGCTGCGTGCCGCGGGCCGGACCGCCGACGCCGTCGAGGCGTACGAATCGGCCGAGCGGGTGCTGCGCGAGGAGCTCGGCGCCGAGCCCGGCGCCCGGCTGCGGGAGCTGCGCGCGACGCTAGTGGTGTCCGAGAGCGGGCCGGCCACGCGCCCCGCGGACGTCGCCCCGGTCTGCCAGCTGCCCCTCGACCTGCCGGACTTCACCGGCCGCGACGACGTCATCCGCGAGGTCGTCGCGCTGATGCGGGAACGGGCGGACTCGGGCACTCCCGCGGTGATCGTGCTGTCGGGCGCGCCCGGCGTCGGCAAGTCGGCGGTCGCGGTCCGCGTCGCCCACGCCGTCCGCGACGACTTCCCCGGCGGGCAGCTGCACGTCGACCTGGCCGGCACGTCCTCGTCGCCGCGGGCGCCGATGGGCGTGCTCGCCGAACTGCTGCACGCGCTGGGCATCCCGGACGCCGGCCTGCCGCGCGAGCTGGCCGAGCGAGCCGCGCTGCTGCGCTCGAGGCTGGCCGGACGCCGGATGTGCGTGGTGCTCGACGACGCCGGCAGCGCCGCCCAGGTGCGCCCGCTGCTGCCCGGCGCCGGCGCGTGCGCGGTGCTGGTGACCAGCCGCCTGCGGCTGCCCGGGCTGGCCGGGGCGACGCCGGTGGACGTCGACCTGCTGCCCGAGGCCGAGGGCGCGCGCCTGCTGGAGGGCATCGTCGGCGCCGAGCGGGTGGCGGCGGAACCGGAGAGCGCCGCGGCGATCCTGCGCCAGTGCGGGCACCTGCCGCTGGCGATCCGGGTGGCCGGCGCGAAGCTGACGAACCGGCCGGGCTGGACGCTGCGGCTGCTGGCCGACCGGCTGCACGACGAGCACCGGCGCCTCGACGAGCTGCGCGTCGGCGACCTCGCCGTCCGCGCGAGCGTGACGCTGTCCTACGACCTGCTGCCGATGTCGGCGGCGACGGCGTTCCGCGGACTCGGGCTGCTCGGGCCGGTGCAGTTCCCGGCGTGGGCGGTCGCCGCGGTGCTGGGCCGCCGCGAAGCCGATGACGTGCTCGACGTCCTGGTCGACGGCCACCTCGTCGAGCTGGTCGGGTCCGACTCCGCCGGCCAGCCGCGCTACCGGCTGCACGACCTGCTGCGCGTGTACGCCGTGGAGCTCGCCGAGCAAAGTGACGCCGCGAAGACCCGCGCCGGGCTCCGGCGGGTGCTGGAGGGTTACCTCGCGCTCGCCCTCGAAGCGGCGCGGCGGATGCCGCTCCACTTCTTCGGCATGTACTGCGACGACGAGCTGCCCCGGCCGCAGCTGCCCGCCGACGTCCTGCCGGACGAGACCGCGGCGTGGTTCACGGCCGAGCGGCACACCAGCGTCGCGGCGGTCTCGCTGGCCGCCGAGCACGGCTTCCACGACCTGGCCTGGCAGCTGGCGTCCGCGCTGACGCCGTACTTCGACCTGCGCGGCCACCAGGACGACTGGCACAGCACGCACACCATCGCCCTCGCGTCGGCCCGGCGCACCGGCTCGCTGCGCGCCGAGGCGATCGTCCAGCGCAACCTCGGCCAGTACCTGCTCTACCAGGACGAATACGCCGAGTCCCGGGTGGCGTTCGAGGAGTCGAAGGCGCTGTTCGAGCGGGTCGGCGACGCCCAGGGGGTCGGCATCGCGCTGACCGGGCTCGCCACGATCCTGCGCATCGAAGGTGCGGACGACAGCGCGCTCGACCACTGCCATGAAGCGTTGAAGCTGTTCGCCGAGGCGGACGACCCGCACGGCGAGGCCGTCGCCCGGATCAGCGCGGGCGCGGTCTGGATGTCCCGCGGCTGCTACGCGGCGGCGAAGCGCTGGTTCACCGACGCGCTCGAGCTGGCGGCCGCGATCGGCGACCGGCACCGCGAGGCCCACGCGTTCAAGCGGCTCGGCCTGCTCCACCAGCACCAGGGCGACCTGGCGGCGGCCCGCGAGCACGTCGACCAGGCCATCGCGATCTTCACCGACCTCGGCGACGACCACTGCGTCGGCTACGCCAACCAGAACCTCGGCGAGCTGTGCCTGCACAGCGGCGACTTCGCGCACGCGCAGCTGCTGCTGGTGAACTCGCTGTCGGTGCACCGCCGCAACGGCGACCGCCGCTCGGAGGCGGAGGTGTCCCAGCTGCTCGGCGAGCTGCACCGGGCCCTGTCCCAGCCGGACCGGTCCCGGGAGTACTCGGAGCGCGCGCTGGCGTTGTGGCACGAGCTGTCGACGCGGCCGGCGGACCCGGCCGTCCCGCCGCACACCGTGTCTGCCTGAGCCTGGGCCGTTTTGTACGGATCATGTATGACGTCCCGGCAGTCTTCGCCACGTTCGAGTGAACGAGTGCGAAGGGAGTCCGGGGATGATCCGGATCAGGAAGACCGGCCGCGTGACCGCGGTGGTCCTGGCCGCGGGAGCGGTCACGGCGCTGGCCGGAGCCCCCGCCCAGGCCGCGACGGCGGCGAACGGCTGGACCGCCGATCTGTCCACTGTGGACGGCGACGACGTCAACGTCACCGGCGCGGGCGGGACGCTCACGCTGGCCGACGCGGCGTGGCACCGGACCGCGCGGGTGTTCGCGGGCAGTGAAGGCAGCCTGCTCCTCGCGGAGCACGCGCTGGCCGCCCCGGCCAACCGCGTCAGCGCCGCGCTGAGCGCGGACACGCCGAAGGGCACGAGCGTCGAGGTCGACGTCCGCGGCCGGACCGGCGTGAACGACTGGACGGAGTGGACGCCCGCGGGCACGACGCTGCGGGCGACCGTCGGCTCGGTCCAGGTGCGGATCAGCCTGCACAGCGACACCGACGGCGTCCGCCCGGCAGTCCGGAACGTCGCGCTCAGCACGGACTCCGCGCCGCAGGTCAACGCCCTGGCCGCGACGACGGCGTCGACCTACAAGGTCTACGGCACCCGCGAGGGTCTCGTCGGCGGCACGACGGCCAACGGCCACAAGATCGTGAGCCACGACCACTTCGTCTCGTTCCCGTCGGGGAAGTCCGTGTCCCCCAAGGGAACCGGCAACTACACCGCGCGGGTGTGCCGCACCGACGGCAGCAAGTGCGAGTACGCGCCGGTGTGGGAGATCGGCCCGTGGAACGAGCGTGACGACTACTGGAACCCGGCGTCGGTCCGCTCGGAGTTCAAGGACCTGCCGCAGGGCAAGCCCGAAGCGCAGGCCGCCTACCTCGACGGCTACAACGGCAAGAAGGACGACTCCGGCCGCACGGTACAGAACCCGGCCGGCATCGACCTCGCCGACGGCGTCTTCTGGGACGGCCTCGGCATGTCCGACAACGGCTACGTGAACGTCACCTACCTGTGGACCGGCTCCGGCCCGACCGGCGTGGTCAGCACGGCGGGCGACCCGATGAACGTCCGGGCGAGCGCGAGCACGTCGGCGGCGATCAAGGGCCTCGCGGCGAACTACGCCAAGGTGACCATCGAGTGCTACGTCACGGGCGACTCGGTCACCGGCAAGTTCGGCACGAGCAACATCTGGGACCGCATCGGCCCGGGCCACTACGTGTCGGACACCTACCTGCAGACCGGCTCCGACAGCCCGGTCGCCCCGCTCTGCTGAACGGCTCGATTCAGCCTTGATCATCGCGTGGTTGACTGCCCTCATCCCCGCGATAACGCGAAGGCCCGGCCTCCCCTGCCGGGCCTTCGCCGTTTCCCGAGCGGTCGGTGCCGACGTCGGTGGCCTTGCGCGACCGATCCCGCACGCGGTTTACGCGGCGGCCATGGCGCGACGGCACCGGCCGTCGCCGTGAACAGCCGAAGGTATTCCGCTCTCCGGGACATCAATTCACAACCGTGAACGACTATCCGCCGGGTGTACAACCACGTGTCCGTTGTGTAAAACTTCCGGCACCTGGAGCATTTCCCCACACGGAATGGCGGGCACCTGTGAGCGTTACCCGGAGAACCCTGCTGACCACCGCGGCCGGTGCCGCGGTGGCGGTGAGCGCCAGTACCTCCACGACAGCATCCTCGACCACCTTTGATGTCTCTGACCAGGCATCCGTCACACGGACGCTCCGCCAAGCGGCCGATTACGCGGTGGCCAAGCTTCGCGCGGTGGCCCCCGGCGTCACCGCGTTTCCGACCGGGACGAAGTTCGAGAAATGGGCTTATTCGCAGAATGGCGACTGGGTCGGCGGATTCTGGCCCGGTCAGTTGTGGCTGGCTTACCTGCACAGCGGTGACGAACAATTCAAGACGCTCGCGCTGGCGTCCGCGGACAAACTCGCACCGCGCCAGTTCGACACCGGAACGCACGATCTCGGTTTCCTCTTCTACCCGTCGTGGGTCACCGCGTGGCGGCTCACCGGCGACGAGAAGTGGAAGGCGGGCGCGATCCAGGCCGCGGCGTCGCTGATCAAGCGCTACAACCCGGCCGGGAAGTTCATCCGCGCCTGGGGCGCGCTGACCGATCCCAAGGACGCCGGCCGCGTCATCATGGACACGATGATGAACCTCGACCTGCTGGCCTTCGCAACCAAGCAGACCGGGGACCGGCAGTACCTCGACATCGCCATCGCGCACGCGAAAACCGCGCAGAACAACTTCGTGCGCCCGGACGGCTCGACGCCGCACGTGTTCGACTTCGACCCCGTCACCGGCGCGCCGATCGGACCGAACACCGTGCAGGGGTACAGCCCGACCTCGTGCTGGTCGCGCGGGCAGGCGTGGGGCGTCTACGGGTTCACCACGATCTACCGGCGCACCGGCGACAAGGAGTTCCTGACGACGGCCCGGCGCCTCGCGGACTACGCGCTGTCCAAGCTCACGCCGGACAACGTGCCGGTGTGGGACTACCTCGCCCCGCAGGCACCCAACGACGTCAAGGACGCCTCCGCCGGCGTGATCATGGCGTGCGGCCTGCTCGACCTGGCCGAGCAGACGCACCGCACGCAGTACCGCGACAGCGCGCTGCGGATCCTGGCCGCGACGTCCCAGACGTGCCTGACGACGAAGTCGACGCGGGCCGAAGCGAGTGTCGCGCGCTGCACCCGCAACCGCCCGGCCGAGGACGGCGTCGAGATCTCGCTCCCCTACGCCGACTACTACCTGCTGGAAGGCGTCCTGCGGGTGCTCGACCGGGCCAAGGTCGACCGCGCGGTCGACCTGTCCAGCCTCTGACGACCCCGGGGAGGCCGCCACCTCCCCGGGCGGTCAGTGCTGGTGGTGGGCGTGCACCTTCGCGTGCCCGAGCCCGCGGCCGATCATCCACTTGTTCACCGGCACCGTGACCACGAACGCGATCGCCAGCGAGAGCACCAGCGAAAGCCAGAAGAGCACGCTGGCCAGCCCCGCGTCCATCGCCCCCGGGATCGCCACGACCACCGTGTTGTCGATGACCTCCATGACGGCGATCGACACCGTGTCCGCGGCCAGCGCCACCTTGAACGCCGCCGCCAGGTCCAGGCCCGACTTGAGCACGCCGCGCATCGTCAGGCCGTAGCCGAAGACGAAGGCCAGCACGATCGACAGGACCACCGTCGCCGCGTTGTGCAGGCCGAACGCCGTGCCCAGGACCATGCCGAGCACCTCACCGATGGCACAGCCGGTCAGGCAGTGCACCGTCGCTTGTACCGCGGTCGCCCACGAAGCCCCGTGCTGTTCACTCATGCCAGCGACCATACCCCCAGGGGGTACGCGTGGCCAGTCATACCGGCCACCCCGGCGACGGCTCCACCCACCCGGTGTACGCCCGCCAGAAACCCACGATGTAGAACTCACTTCCGTAACCCTTTGCGCACATCCCGTTGACCACAGTTACGCGGAGCCCTACGTTCGCCGTGGGTCTCCACCGTGCGCAGACCGTTCGAGAGCCGTGAGGAATGGGTGGGGATGCGAGGGCCGACGAAGACGTTCCGGCTGGTCGCGACGCTGCTGCTGGGTGCGGTGCTCGCGCTCGGCGGCTGCTCGGAACAGCTGGGCGACACGCCCGCGCCGGCGCCGACGCGGATCGCGTTCGTGCCCAAGATCGACGGCATCCCGTACTTCCAGGCGATGACCAACGGCGGCGTGGAGGCGGCGAAGCAGCTGGGTGTGCAGTGGACGACGAGTGCGCCGAAGACCGTCGACCCGGCCGCCCAGGTGACGATCCTGCGCTCCCTGATCGCCCAGAAGGTCGACGTCATCGTCGTCGCCCCGAACGACCCCGCCGCGCTCGCGCCGGTGATCGCCGAAGCCCGGGCGAAGGGCATCCACGTGCTCACCTCCGACACCGACGCGCCCGGCACGCAGCGCGAGGTGTTCGTCAACCAGGCCACCGCCGAGGGCATCGGCGCCGCGCTCACCGACGCGCTGATGGCGAAGACCGGCGGCACCGGCAAGTACGCGATCGTGTCGTGCGGCCCGGCCGCGGCGAACCTCAACACCTGGATCTCGGTCCAGAAGGAGTACGCGGCCGCGCACTACCCGAAGGCCCAGCTCGTCGAGACCGTCTACGCCGGCGAAGACGAGGCCACCGCGACGACCATGGCCCGGGAGCTGATGGCCCGCCACCCCGACCTGACCGGCCTGGTCGGCGAGTGCACGACGTCGGCTCCCGGCGTCGCGAAGGCCGTGAAGGACGCGGAGAAGATCGGCCAGGTCTTCACCGTCGGCGTCGGCACGCCGCAGTCGATCAAGCCGTACCTGCTCGACGGCTCGTGCTCCCAGTCGGTGCTGTGGAACGTCGAGTCGCTCGGCTGGCTGACCGCCTGGACGGCCAAGCAGGTCGCCGACGGCAAGCCGCTGAGCCCGGTCAACCGGGTGAGCCTGGAGTTGCCGGCGGTGAAGTACGACGTCACGTCGAAGACCGTCCTGCTGGGCGATCCGCTGCTCATCACCGCCGACAACGTCGACCAGTTCAAGTACTGACGGTTACCGGACGTCGATGGTGACCGTCGCGGTGCTGGTGGCCGCCGGGAGCCGGGTCGTGTCGACCGCGAGGTATTCGCCGTCGTCCTGGCGGCCGTCCGGCAGCGTCTTGACGTGCAGCGCGTACGGCGGGGCCGCGTTGGTGACGCCGTCGATGCCGAAGTCGTTGTCGTTGCTGATCACCAGGGTCCGGCCGCCGTCGGTGGTGGCGACGCCCTCGACCTTGTCGTGCCCGAAGAAGCCGCCGCTCGGGTCCAGTGTGGTGACCAGCGCGCCGAGGTCCAGCGCCAGCTTCTTGCTCACCGGCGTGATCCCGGCCGCGGCGAGGTCCTTGGTCGCGTCGGCGGTGGTGTCCTTGCCGACGTAGGCGTCGATGCTCTTGCCGCCGACGAGCACGCCACCCTTGACGGCGTCGTAACCCGCCGCCTGCGGGCCGACGTCGGTGGCGCCGGACAGGTCGATCTCGAAGAGCTTCTTGAACGCGCCCGGCTCGAGCTTGCCGTCACGCTCGTCGATGAGGAAGCGGGTGGCCGACAGCGCGGTGATCTCGCTGACCGCGGTGCCCGTCGTGTCCGGGTCGTCCAGCAGGTACAGGTACTCGTGCGTGGCGCGGGTCCGCAGGTCGACGGTGACGATCCGCAGCGTCGTGACGTTGCCCGGCTTCTTCGTCAGGTCCGGCTGCTGCAGCGCGGACTGCATGACGCCGACGAGCGTCCGGCCGTCCGGGGTCAGCGCGAGGCCCTCCATGCCCTTGTTCGGCACGCGGTACTTCAGCTCGGCGGGCAGCGAGCCATCGAACGGCGAGAGCCGCTCGATGGCCCGGCCGTCGCGGCCGAAGTGCGTGATGAACGGGCCGTACTCGTCGGACACCCAGAACGTGCCGTCCTTCTGCGCGACGAGGCCTTCGGAGTCGTAACCGTTCGCCGACTTCGGCAGGACGTTCCCGTTCAGGTCGACGATCTTCTCGCCGGTGTCGGCCTGGGGACTGACCTGGCCGCTGTAGGGCGTGCCGTCCTTGGCGCGCAACGGGATCGTCCTCTCCAGCACGGCTTTCCCGTCGTGGAGCCGGAACTTCCCGATGGCCGGGGTGAACGCGGGCAGCGGCTCGATCTTGCCGCCGTCGGGCGCGTCGACGTTCGGGCCGCGGTCGGTGAGGCCGTAGAACTCGTCACGCTCGCCGGGGACCGGGGTCAGCGCGGAACCGTAGGCGCCGCCCCGGATCGGGACGCCGCCGATCGTGGCGAGGGGTTTGAGGTTCGTCGGGTAGAGCTTCACGGCGTCGGAAACGGTGTAGGTGAAGGAATCACGGCCGTGGAAGCCGGGCGCCGGGGTGTACTGGAACGCGCCGTCGGCGCCGATCGTGACGGTGCCGTGCGCGGCCGCGGTGTGCCGCACGACGGCGGTGGCGTCGTGGTCGTTGCCCAGCACGGTGTCCCGCAGGGCGTGCCCCGCGCGGACGCGGTAGTGGTCGTCCTTCGCCCGCGGCCCGTGCTCGTGCGCCGAGGCCGGCCCCGCGGCGGCCAGTGGCAGCGCCAGGACCGTGGCCACCAGGGCGATTCGTACCCGCTTCATCGGTTTCTCCTCCTCCGGCGCGTGACTGCGCCGGAGCAGGAGTCTTCGTGCCCGAAGTGGACAACGCCCGTCTTCGAGAAGACGGTGGCGTTAACGGTGCCAGGTGCCCTGCCGCAGCCGGTCGTGAGTAAGCACCGGTCGTGAGTGTTTAGGAGGGTTCTAACCCTCCTAAACACTCACGACAAGCCGCGGCAGACCACGATCCCTAGCGGTGCCGGCGGGCCGCGGCGACGGCTCCGGCGCCGAGCACCAGGATCAGCGTTGTCAGGCCCCAGCGGCGCTTCTCCTCGGTCCGGATCCCGGTGTCCTGGGCCACCGGCTTCGGCTTCTCCGTCGGCCGGGCGTGCGGTGTGGTCGGCGGCGAAGCGGCGGGCGTGGGCTCCTCCCGGGGCGCCGGGGCCGGGATCGGCGCCGGGGCGACCGCGACCGGCTCCTCCACCGGCGGCGGCTGCGACGGGGGCGGCGGCTCGGGCGCCGGGGTCGTCGGAGTCGGGGTCGGCGACGGAGACGGCGTGGGCGTCGGTTCCGGAGTGGGCGTCGGGGTGGTGGTCGGCGGGGGCGGGGTCGACGGTGTCGTGGTCGGCGGCGGAGGGGGTGGCGGGGGCGGGGTCGCCTCCGTGTAGCACCCGGCCGCGTCGCCACTGGCCAGCGCGGGCCCGCTCGACAGCTCGACGGCCGGCGTCGAGCCGTCGCGCGGCAGGCGGTAGGTCACGCTCCGGTGCCCGGCGCGGTTGGCCGTCGCGTAGATCACGCCGGGGCCGAGGACCACCGAGCCGTACGCCCCGCCGTCCGGGAAGCGCAGGCCCGGGACCACCGCGACCTTGCCCGTCGCCGGGTCGAGCGTGACCACCGCGTTGTCGCCGCGCGACGACGTCGAGACGCCGTAGAACAGCCCGTCCGCCGGGTCGTAGGCGAAGTCGTCCACGCCGTTGGCCAGCGCCACCGGCCGCAGCGACGTCCGGTGCACGACGCGCACGTAGTCGTCGCTCTCCGG
Organism: Amycolatopsis heterodermiae; assembly: GCF_034929455.1. NCBI lineage: Bacteria > Bacillati > Actinomycetota > Actinomycetes > Pseudonocardiales > Pseudonocardiaceae > Amycolatopsis > Amycolatopsis heterodermiae. Next base: position 331,201 of record NZ_JAYFSI010000009.1, on the reverse strand, counting down.
GTCGATGTCCACTGTGTACAGATCGCTGTTCTGCCGCACGTACCAGTGGTTCCCGGCGATCGCCCCGGCGGTGGCGCCGGTGACCTGGCTCCACACCGGACGCCGCGGGCCCGCCTTGCCGACCACGCCGAGGTCGGTGACGTCACCGTCACGGCTGATGCGCACCGCGTGCGCGCCGTCGTGGTAGCGGCCGGCGCGGGTGCCGTCGGCGACGCCGTACACCGCGTCCTGCGCGGCCGAGTACCCCATCGCGTTGATCCAGTACCCGACCTCGGTCAGGCGTTTCGTCAGCCCGCTCGGCAGGGACAGCAGGCGCAGCGTCGTCGGCGCGCCACCGCGTACGTTCTCGGCCTGCAGGATCGTGCAGCCGTTCTGCTCCTGGGCCGCTGGGCGCTTCGGCGACCCGGGCGCGAGCCACCCCGTCGCCGCGAGCAGCGCCGAAACCACCGCGGCGACGCCGAGCATCGCCGCCCAGCGGGCCCTCCCGCCGGTCAAGCCAGCCTTTCCAGCGCCGAGGTGAACGCGTCCGGCGGGATGCTCGCGCCCCCGCTGAACGGGTTCTGCAGCTGGTAGATCGCGAACAGCAGCAACGTGATCGTGCCGGCCAGCGTCGAGACGATGATGATGTGCGCGGCGAGCCGGGTGCCGCCGAAGAGGTTGGGCAGCAGGATCGCCGTGATGATGCTGCCGAGGATCAACGCGAACCAGACGACCGCGCCGACCCCGCCGCCACCGGCGTTGTTCAGCCGCTGGGTGCGGGACTGGTACACCGACCAGAGCTGGTTGCTCGCCTCGGTCTTGCGGTCGATCTGCCAGTCTCCATCGACGTTCGCGGCGGCGACGGCCTTGCGCATCTGGTCCAGCTGCGACCAGCCGGTGGCCGGGATCGCGCCGCCGTCGGCCAGGCGCGGCCACTCCTCCTTCTCGACCGTCTGCGCGTAGGAGACGGCGAGCTGGCGGACGCGGTCCGCGGTGTCGGCCGGGAGCGCGTCGGCCGCCCAGGTCGCCGCCACCAGGCTGTCGGCCTCGGTCTGCGCGTCCTGGGTCGCGCCGCCGACCGAGTCGTAGAGCGAGATGAGCACGAACGCGACGAGCACCGCGTGCAGCCCGCCGACGATGGTGAACACCTGGCCGGCCGCGTCGTTGTTGTCGGCCCGCCCTTCGTCCCAGCCGAAGCGCCGGACCAGGTACCCGATCACGGCGCCCACGCCCGCCGCGCCGACCACCCACAGACTGCCGGCCAGGAAGATGTTCATCCGAGTCCTTTCACCCGCCGAACGCGGGACGAGCCATCCGGTGAATTCCGCGACCGGGGCCAGCTCAAGTTAGTCACCCATTTCCGGGCGGACAACTTAGCATTGTGAGAATCATCCGAGTGGCCGCACCCGCCTTCCGAATATCGCCGGTTCGGCCCAGCGGGCCGCGTCCGCGGCGCGTACCACAACCTCGTGCTGCTACTCCGAATTCCCCTTACGAGCAGGGAACTTTCCCGACCGAGTGACGCGCGCGCACCCGCCGTGACCGGCCGTGGCGGGCGATGTCCGGAATGGGCGGACAGCGGCCCGGCGAATATCCCGGTGACCCGATCGTGTCATTGTGCCGCACCGCCCGGTTGCTATGTTGATTTCGCGGCGCCGTCAACCCGCACATTAACGAGAAATCGCAGGTCACAACTCCGCGCGCCCCAGGGCGGACGCGCACCGACTCCGAACGATTGGGTGGTTCTCGCTGTGACTGTCACCGACCCGGTGGACTCCGCGACCGCGGAACAGGCACCTCTGAGCCTCGGCCGGGCCGCGGCCCGGACCCTGGCGACGACGACGAAGTCCGTCCCGCAGATGCAGGGCATCTCGTCGCGGTGGCTGCTGAAGCTGCTGCCGTGGGTCGAGGTCTCCGGCGGCGCGTACCGCGTCAACCGGCGGCTGAGCTACTCGGTCGGCGACGGACGGGTCACGTTCACCACGACCGGCGCCGAGGTCCGCGTGATCCCGCCGGAGCTCGGCGAACTGGCGCCGCTGCGCGGGTACGACGACGAAGAGGTCCTCAACGAGCTGGCGGGCCGCTTCGGCCAGCACGAGTACGAGCCGGGTGACGCGCTCGTCGAGTTCGGCAGCCAGGCCGACCACGTCTTCCTCATCGCCCACGGCAAGATCACCAAGATCGGCACCGGCGCCTACGGCGACCAGACCGTGCTCGGCACGATGGCCGACGGCGACTACTTCGGTGAAGGCTCGCTGATCAGCGGCGACGGGATCTGGGAGTTCACGGCGAAGGCCGTCACCCGGTGCACCGTGCTGAGCCTGCCGCGCCAGGCGTTCCAGGAGGTGCGCGACCGGTCGGAAACCCTGCAGGCGCACCTGGACGCGTTCGTCGAAGGCGGCGCGTCGGCCCGCAACGACCACGGCGAGGCGGAGATCTCGCTGGCGTCGGGCCACGACGGCGAGCCGGCCCTGCCGGGCACGTTCGTCGACTACGACAGCGCGCCGCGGGAGTACGAGCTCAGCGTCGCGCAGACCGTGCTGCGGGTGCACTCCCGCGTCGCGGACCTCTACAACCAGCCGATGAACCAGATCGAGCAGCAGCTGCGCCTGACCGTGGAAGCCCTGCGGGAGCGCCAGGAACACGAGCTGATCAACAACACCGACTTCGGGCTGCTGCACAACGCCGACTTCGCCCAGCGCGTCCCGACCCGCACGGGCCCGCCGACCCCGGACGACCTCGACGACCTGCTTTCGCTGGTGTGGAAGGACCCCGGGTTCTTCCTGGCCCACCCGAAGACGATCGCCGCGTTCGGCCGCGAGTGCAGCAAGGCCGGGATCTACCCGGACGCCGTCGACATGGGCGGGCACCAGGTGCCGGCGTGGCGCGGGATCCCGATCCTGCCGTGCAACAAGATCCCCGTCACCGAGACCCGCACCAGCTCGATCCTGCTGATGCGCACCGGCGAGCAGGCCCAGGGCGTCGTCGGGCTGCACCAGACCGGGCTGCCGGACGAGTACCAGCCGGGCCTGAACGTCCGCTTCATGGGCGTCTCGGAGCAGGCGATCATCTCCTACCTGGTCAGCGCCTACTACTCCGCCGCCGTCCTCGTGCCGGACGCGCTCGCCGTGCTGGAGAGCGCCGAGATCGGCCGGGAGGGCTGATGCCCGAACCCGCCACGCCACCCCGGAAGCCGGACGCGGAGCCCCCGCGTCCGGGCTCCGGCCTGCCCCCGTCGGCCTTCGGGCCCACAGGGCTGGGCACGGCCGCCGCCCGGATCGTGCCGAAGCCCGCGGGCGTCCGTCCCCCTGAAGCTCCCGAACCCGAACGGCGCGTGAAACCTTGACCGTCACGGAAGAACCGGCGCCGCCGCAGCTGTCCCTCGGCACTAAAGCGGCCCGCACGCTCAGCACGACCACCAAGTCGCTCCCGCAGATGCGCGGCATCACCCCGCGGTGGCTGCTCTCGCAGCTGCCGTGGGTCGAGGTCCCGGCGGGCAGCTACCGCGTCAACCGCCGCCTGACCTACACGATCGGCGACGGCAAGCTCAGCTTCTTCAACACCGGCGCGCGCGTTCAGGTCGTGCCCGCGGAGCTGACCGAGCTCGAGCTGCTGCGCGGGTTCGCCGACGAGCAGGCGCTGTCCGCGCTGGCCGACGCCTTCGAGCAGCGCGAGTACGAACCGGGCGCGACGATCACCACCGCCGGCGACCCGCTCGACACGCTGGTGCTCGTCGCGCACGGCAAGGTGACCCAGCACGGCCGCGGCGAGTACGGCGACGAGACGCTGCTGGGCACGGCCACCGACGGCGACCACTTCGGCGCCGACCTGCTCGCCCGCGACGACGCGACGTGGAAGTTCACCGCCCGCGCCAAGACCCGCGTCATCGCGCTGATCCTCCCGGCGGCCGCGTACGCCCGGCTCAACGGCCGCTCCGAGTCGCTGCGGGCGCACGTCGCCGAGGCGTCACGGCAGGAGCGGAAGCCCCAGAACGCCCGGGGCGAGGCGAGCATCGACCTGTCCGCGGGCCACGACGGCGAGCCGATCCTCTCCGGCACCTACGTCGACTACGACCCTTCGCCGCGGGAGTACGACCTCGCCGTCGCGCAGACGATCCTGCGCGTCGGCAACCGCGTCACCGATCTCTACAACCAGCCGATGAACCAGCTGGAGCAGCAGCTGCGGCTCACCGTGGAGGCGTTGCGGGAGCGGCAGGAGCACGAGCTGATCAACAGCACCGAGTTCGGGCTGCTGCACAGCGCGGACCTCAAGCAGCGGATCACCACCCGCACCGGGCCGCCCACCCCGGACGACCTGGACGAGCTGCTGACCCGGCGCCGCAAGACCCGGTTCTTCCTGGCGCACCCGCGCGCGATCGCGGCGTTCGGCCGCGAGTGCACCGCCCGCGGCATCTACCCGGCGACGACGGTCCTCGACGGCAAGCGCGTCACCGCCTGGCGCGGCGTGCCGATCCTGCCGAGCGACAAGATCCCGGTCACCGAGGCCGGGACGACGTCGATCATCGGGATGCGGACCGGCGAGGACGACGCCGGCGTCATCGGGCTGCGGCCGGCGTCGCTGCCGGACGAGTACCAGCCGGGGCTGAACGTGCGGTTCCTCGGCATCAACGAACGCGCGGTGACGTCGTACCTGGTCAGCGCGTACCACTCGGCGGCCGTGCTGGTGCCGGACGCGCTCGGCGTGCTCGGCGACGTCGAGGTCGGGCGCTGATGACGACCTTGGACACGCGGACAGCGGCCCGCTCGCTCACCGACGTCCTGGCCTGGAGCAAGGGCCTCGTCGACCCGGCGACGCGGACGGCGGCCGAGCGGCTGCCGGAGTCGATGCGCCGGATCGCCGGGTACCACTACGGCTGGTGGGACGAGAACGGCGAGCCGATCCAGGGTGACGGCGGCAAGACGCTGCGGCCGGCGCTGGTGCTGCTGTGCGCGGAGGCGGCGGGCGGTGACCCCGCGGGCGCGGTCGCCGCCGCCGTCGCGGTCGAGCTGGTGCACAACTTCTCGCTGCTGCACGACGACGTCATGGACGGCGACACGACCCGGCGCCACCGCCCGACGGCGTGGACGGTGTTCGGCACCGGCGCCGCCGTGCTCGCCGGGGACGCGTTGCTGTCGCTGGCGTTCGAGCTCCTCGCGCCGAGCGGGCCGCCGAGCACCCGGCTGCTGTCGGCCGGGGTGCTCGACCTGCTCGACGGCCAGGCCGCGGACCTCGACTTCGAGCAGCGCGACGACGTCACCCCCGGCGAGTGCGTCCGGATGGCGGAGGGCAAGACGGCGGCGCTGCTGGGCGCGGCGTGCGCGCTCGGGGCGCTGGCGGCGGGCAGCGAGCCGGACGTCGCGGAGCGCTTCGGCGCGTTCGGCCGGTCGATCGGCCTGGCGTTCCAGCACGTCGACGACCTGCTCGGCATCTGGGGCGACCCGGCCGTCACCGGCAAGCCGGTGTTCTCGGACCTGCAGAACCGCAAGAAGTCCCTGCCGGTGGTGACGGCTCTGTGCTCCGGCACGCCCGCCGGCGCCGAGCTGTTCCACCTCTACGCCGGAACGGACCCGCTCGACGAGGCATCCCTGGCCCGCGCGGCCACCCTCGTCGACGAGGCCGGCGGCCGCCAGTGGAGCCAGGCCCAAGCGGAAGCCCTGCTGGCGAAGGCGCTACGCGACCTCTCCGCGGTGAACCCGGCCCCCCGCCCAGCCGCCGAACTCACGACGTTGGCCCGCCTGGTCACCACCCGCACCCACTGACCCCGTATCTGGACGGACGACACGCGTACCGGACTGGACGACACGCGTACCTGGGCGGACGACACGGCGAGCACGTGCCCCGGCTCGGCGTGTCGTCCGTCTGAGTACGTGTGTCGTCCAGCCAGGTACGCGTGTCGTCCGTCTGGGTACGGCTATTTTCCGGGGCGGGTGAGGCCGTCTTTGTCGGCGCCCAAGGCCAGGATGTTCTTGTCCGTGTCCGTCAGGGCCTTGGTGACCTGCGTTGACGCCGGGGATGTCGACAAGTCGAGAAGGCGAATCGGGGCGTCCAGCTTGATCAGGGTCGGGACGTACTCGGCCTTGTCGACCTTCCAGCGGTCGCCGTCGCGGACGAAGCGGAACCGGGCCGCCGCACCCTCCTCCGTGTCCCCGCGCGGGTCGGAGTGGCGGGCGACGCTGTTGCCGAGGCCGTAGGCCACCCACTTGTCCCCCACCTTCTCGAACGGCTGCACCACGTGCGCGTGGTGCCCGACGATCAGGTCGATGTCGTCCGACCCCAGCAGCTTCTTGGCCTGGCTGCGCTGCTCGGCCGTCGCGTCGTGCTGGTACTCGACACCCCAGTGCAGGCTCGCGATCACGACCTGGGCCCCGGCCTCGCGCGCCTTGCGGGCCGCCGCCAGCACGTCGTCGACGTCGATCTGGTTGGCCAGCCACGGTTTCCCGGACGGCACCTTGATCCCGTTGAAGCCGAACGCGTAGGAGATCTGCGCGACCTTGACGCCGTGGACGTCCACGATCAGCGGTTTCGCCGCCTCGGCGGCCGACCGGGCCGAGCCGGTGTGCTTCAGGCCGTTCGCGTCGAGCGCGTCCAGTGTCCGCTTCACGCCGTCGGCGCCCTGGTCGATCGTGTGGTTGGACGCCGTCGAGCAGGTGTCGTAGCCGGTGTCCTTGATCGCGGCCGCGATCTCCGGCGGCGCGCTGAACGACGGGTACCCGCTGTACGGCCCGCCCTCCGGCGCCAGCGGCGTCTCGAGGTGGCAGATGCCGAGGTCGGCACCGGAGATGAGCGGCTTGATCCCGGCCAGCAACGGACGGTAGTCGAACTTGCCGTGCCCGTCGGCCTCGGCCTGGTCCGACAGCGCCGGGTGGATCAGGACGTCGCCGGTCGCGACGACCGTGAACGAGCCGTCGGGGGCCGGCGCGGCGCTCGACGCGCCCGGAGACTCCGGGAACGGCGTCGGCGCCGGACCTTGCTGCGGCGGGTTGCTGCAGGCGGCCAGCAGGACGGCGGCGCCGGCGAGCGCGGCGGCGCGGTGGCTCGTACGCGACATCGGTCCCCCAAGTGGTCGTCGTCCGGCCATCCTCCCAGTCGGGCGAATCCGGCATTACGCGGGCGCCGATACACAGGAACCAGCGCAACAGTCGACAACACCGATCAGCACAGACGCACAAGACAGAAACCGGTCAACGCCCAGGTTGGACGCTAAATAATACGATAAATGGCGGAGTCCACGGAGTCGGTCGATCACACAGAGTAGATCTCGCTCCGCTAACTGCCTGGCAGAACCTTCTTGACGTCCCACGAACGAGTGTCTTGTAATACCAGTCACACGGCGTTCACGCGCCCGCAACACTCATCCACGGCCCCCATGGGAGCACTCGATGTCCACATACCCGCACAGGTCACGGACCTGGAGCGTTGTTGGTTGTTGTTTGATTGCTGGTGTCATGTTGGCCGCCTGCTCCTCCGGCAAGACCGAAGCACCCGCCTCGCAGCAGGCGCCGGCCAACGGCAAGATCACCCTGTACTACCTGCAGAAACAGGGTGACCAGCAGTACTTCGTCGAGCAGGCGCAGGGGGCGCAGGAGAAGGCGAAGGAGCTCGGCGTCGAGCTCAAGGTCGTCAACCTCGGCCAGGACGCGAACAAGGCGATCACCGAGCTGGACGCCGCGGTCGCCCAGGGCGCCAACGGCGTCGCCATCGTCGTCCCCGACCAGGCCATCGGCCCGCAGGTGATCGACAAGGCGAAGGGCGCGGGCATCCCGATCATCGCCTCGGACGACATCATCAAGGACGGCACCGGCGCGCCGGCCCCGTTCGTCGGCTTCAACGGCAGCCAGATGGGCGACTCGGTCGGCACCGAGGCCGGGAAGCTGTTCAAGGCCGCCGGCTGGGCCGCCGCCGACACCAAGATCATCAGCGCCTACAAGCAGGACCTCACCGTCTGCACCGACCGGGTCGGCGCCGCGAAGACGGCGTTCGCGAAGGCGGCGGGCGCCGAGGTCCCGGTGATCGACGTCGGCACGGACAACTCGCCGGTCGACGCGCAGAACCGCTCCGGCGCGGTGATCGGCTCCAACCCGGGCGTCAAGCACTGGGTGGTCTGGGGCTGCAACGACGAGAACGAGACCGGTGTCGTGACGGCGCTGGCCAACTCGGGCGTGCAGGCGAGCAACATCATCGGCGTCGGGCTCGGCGCGTACCTGGACTGCAAGGACTGGGCCGCGGGCAAGGACACCGGCAACAAGTCCGCGCTCTACATCTCCGGCGCCGAGGTCGGCCGCTCGGCGATCCAGGTGCTGGTGGACAAGGTGAAGAACGGCAAGGCACTGCCCGCGGAGACGATCGCGAAGACCACGATCGTCAACAAGGACAACTACAAGCAGGCCGGCGTCAACTGCACCTGACCGAACTCCCGCGGGCGGTGCGGTTCGCGCCGCCCGCGGGTTCCACCGCTCGAAGGGCGATCATGTCCAGCTCTGCTCCCGCGCTCGCCGTCGAGGGCATCGGCAAGCGCTTCTCCGGGGTCACCGCCCTCGACGACGTCTCCCTGGAGTTCCGCTCCGGCGAGGTGCTCGCGCTGATGGGCGAGAACGGCGCCGGCAAGTCGACGCTCCTGCGCGTGCTCTCCGGCGACCAGGGCCCCGACGACGGCCGCATGCTGCTCGACGGCACCGAGGTCACCTTCGACACCCCGCGCGCGGCGATGGCCGCCGGGGTGCGCGTGATCTACCAGGAACCCGAGATCATCCCGCACGTCTCCGTCGCGGAGAACGTCTTCGTCGGCGAACTCCCGGCCAAGGCGCGGGTCTTCAACCGCCGCACGCTGCTGAAGGCGACGCAGGACGCGCTCGCCGAATACGGCTTCGAAGGCGTGCTCAACCCGGCGACGCTCGGCGTCGCGCTCTCGGCCGCCCAGCGGCAGATCGTCGAGATCCTCCGGGTGCTCACCGCGGCGACCCCGCCGAAGGTGATCGCCTTCGACGAGCCGACGTCGTCGCTGTCCGAGCACGAGGTGGACGCGCTGTTCCGGCTGATCGGACGGCTGCGCGACAACGGCGTCGCGGTCGTCTACGTCTCGCACCGGATGAAGGAGATCTTCCGGCTCGCCGACCGCGTCGCGGTGCTGCGCGACGGGAAGCTCGTCGGCGTCCAGCAGGCCGCCGACACCGACGAGGCCAGCCTGGTCCGGATGATGATCGGCCGCGACCTGTCGGCGCTCGAACGCCGGGTCACGCAGGACACCGGCGACGTCGTGCTGAAGCTGGACGACGTCACGACCGACGACGTCACCGGCATCTCGCTGCAGGTCCGCGCGGGCGAGGTCGTCTGCCTGGCCGGGCTGGTCGGCGCCGGGCGCTCCGAGCTGGCCCGCGCGATCGTCGGCGACCTGCCGATCCGCTCCGGGACCGTCGAGCTGGCCGGGAAACGGCTGCGCGCGAGCAACCCCGGCGTCGCCGTCAAGGCGGGCATCGGCTTCGCCCCCGAAGAGCGCAAGACGGACGCGTTGCTGATGCAGCGGTCCGTCCGCGACAACATCTCCATCTCGGTCCTCGACCGCCTTCGCCGCTTCCGCGTCGTGAAGCGCGCGAAGGAGCGTGCGCTCGTCGAGGAGTACATCCGCGAGCTGCGCGTGCGGACGCCGTCGATGGAGCAGGAGGTCCGCAAGCTCTCCGGCGGCAACCAGCAGAAGGCCGTCCTCGCGCGGTGGCTCGCGCGGCGGCCGAAGCTGCTCATCCTCGACGAGCCGACCCGTGGGGTCGACGTCGGCGCCAAGGCCGAGATCTACCGGATCATCGACGGCCTGGCCGCGGAGGGCATCGCGCTGCTGGTCATCTCGTCCGACCTGCCCGAGGTGCTGACGCTGGCCGATCGCATCCTCGTGATGCGCGCCGGGCGGCTGGCCGGCGAGATCGCCAGCGCCGACGCGACCGAGGAAGCCGTGCTGACCCTCGCCATCCCCGAAACCGAACCCGCAGTAGAAGAGCAGCAGGAGATCGGCGCATGAGTACCCCGACACAGGAGAAGGCCATGTCCTCGGAGCCGGCCGCGCCGCAGCAGCCTTCGGCGGTGCGCCGGGTGCTGACCGGCATCGGCGTGCAGAACTCGAGCCTGATCATCACGCTGATCGCGTTGATCGTGCTGCTGAGCATCCTGAACGACAACTTCCTGCGCACCAACAACCTGCTGCTGATCGGCAGCGCGATCACCATCATGGGGCTGCTCGCGCTGGTGCAGACCCTGGTGATCATCCTGGGCGCGCTGGACATCTCGGTCGGCTCGATGGCCGGGCTCGCCTCGGTCGTCTCGGCGATGGTGTTCACCTCCAGCGGCAACGCGGAGGTCGGCATCCTCGCCGCGGTCGGCGTCGGCATCGTCTGCGGCCTGATCAACGGCATGATCATCATCTTCGGCCGGGTCAACCCGGTCGTCGCGACGCTGGCCATGCTGGCCACGTACAAGGGCATCGCGCAGGTCATCTCGGACGGCAAGTCGCAGGGCTACACCGGCGGCGACGACCTGTTCATCTTCCTGGCCAAGGGCGCGATCGCCGGCCTGCCGTCGCTGGTGTGGGTGTTCCTGATCGTCGCGGCGATCCTGCACTTCCTGCTGAAGTACACCGACATCGGCCGCAACGTCTACGCGATCGGCGGCAACGACACCGCCGCGCGGCTGGCCGGCATCAACATCAACCGGTACATCATCGGCGTCTACGCCCTCGCCGGCGTGGTCGCGGCGGTCGCGGGCGTCCTGATCACCGCGCGCACCGGCTCGGGCCAGCCGGTGTCCGGGTCCGAGGGCCTGGAGCTGCAGGCCGTCACCGGCGCCGCGCTGGGCGGCACGATGCTCAAGGGCGGCCGCGGGTCGATCATCTCCACCGTGCTCGCGGTGATCATCCTGGGCGTGCTCGACAACGGCATGTCCGGCCTGGGCATCAACCCGTTCTGGCAGAACGTCGCCCACGGCGCCCTGCTGGTGATCGCGGTCGTGCTGCAGCAGCTGCGCAGCGGAGAGCGCCGCGTCGGCCTGCCCGAATAGCGGTGAACCTCCACGCCCGGATAGTGGACGAGCTGGGCAGGCTCATCGTCGAAGGCGTCCTCGGGGACGGGCAGCCGCTCGTCCCCGAGGAGCTCGGACGCCGCTTCTCCGCCTCCCGGACGGTGGTCCGCGAAGCGCTGCGCGTGCTGGAGTCGAAGGGCATGGTGACCGCGCGGCCACGCGTCGGCACGTGGGCCCTGCCCCCGGAGGCGTGGGACGCGATCGACCCCGACGTCATCGCGTGGCGCGTCAACGGGCCCGACGGCCGCCGGCACCTGCACGAGCTGCTGGAGCTGCGGCTGACCATCGAGCCGCAGGCGGCCCGGCTGGCCGCGCACCACCGTCGTCCGGTCGAGCTCTCGGCGATGGCCGCGGCCTACGCCCTGATGGCGGACGCGGTGGAACGCCAGGACACCGCGGCCTTCCACGACGCCGACTCCGAGTTCCACGCGGCCTTGATCCGCGCTTCCGGCAACGCGCTCATCGCGCAGCTGCAGGTGCCCGTCGTCGCGGCCCTGCGGGCGCACGGCGAGCCGCTCGAGCTCGTCGCGCACTCCCGCGTGCTCACGCTGGTGCTGGCGAAGAACGCCGACGGGGCCGAATCCGCGTCGCGCCGGTTGCTGGAAACCGTTGCGCAGTACCGCTCACCGGCACCTTGACACGTCCAGCGGGAACCCTGAACACTCGCTGCGACCCACCCGCCGCCATGACGTGCTGAGGAGGACGCTTCCATGCGTTTCCCGGGTATTCGTGGTTTCGGCGTGCTCGCGGCCGCCCTCGTGACGGGCGGGCTGTTCTCCGCTCCGGCGGCGGTGGCGGCCCCCGCCGAGTGCCCGATCACCGACCAGATGGTGGCCGCGGGCAACTACTGGGTCGCCAACGGCACGAACCTCGACGCGATCGACTGGCAGAACGCGACGTTCCACGTCGGCAACCTCGCGCTGGTCCGGACCACCGGCCAGTCCAACCACAAGACGCTCCCCTGGGCGCAGGCGGCGAACTACCAGCTGCCGCAGGACCCGAAGCGGCCGTTCTTCCCGGACGACCAGGCGGCCGGCGAGGCCTACCTGGACCTCTACACGTACTTCCACCCGGAGATCTCGCTCGACTCGATCCGCACGCGGATTCGCGACGAGGTCGCTTCGGTGCAGGCGGGGCACAAGGACTACTGGAACTACGTCGACGCGCTGAACATGGCGATGCCGTCGTTCGCGCGGATGAGCGTCATCGACCACGATCCGTCCTATGTGGACGCGATGGACCAGCTGTTCAAGTCCTCGGAACACAAGCTGTTCAACGAGTTCACCGGCCTGTGGTACCGCGACGCGCGGTTCACCGGCTCGGGCGTGTTCTGGTCCCGCGGCAACGGCTGGGCCCTGGCCGCGCTGGCGAAGGTGCTGCAGGCCCTCCCCGCCACCGACCCGCACCGCGCGGAATACCTGCGGGTGTACAAGAAGATGGCGTTTTCGCTGTCCCTGCTGCAGCGGCGTGACGGCTTCTGGAACTCGGACCTGCTGAACCCGTTCGACCACGGCGGCCCGGAGAGCAGCGGCACGGCGTTCTTCGCCTACGGCATCGGCTGGGGCGTCAACGCGGGCATCCTCGACGCCCACCGGTACCGCCCGGTCGTCGACAAGGCGTGGACCGCGCTGTCGACGAAGGCCCTGCAGCCGAGCGGCCTGGTGGGTTACGTCCAGGGCGTTGGCGACCGCCCCGCCACGGCCAAGGCGAACGACACCGCGGCTTACGGCGTCGGCGCGTTCCTCCTGGCCGGTCAGGAAGTCGCCAAACTCCAGGGCTGTTCTGCCGAGTAGAACTCACTTCAGGCAGTCACCGGGTTCGCCGCGGCGCAGGGCCGGGTCGTCCTGGGGGAACGTGCGGGCCGCGCCGGGGCCCGAAGTGCGGTGCTCGAAGCGGACCGTCACCCGGCCGTGGCCCGCTCCCTGGACCCAGCCCGTGCCGTGCTCTTCGTGGACGACGTCGTCGCCCTGTCGCCACTCCGACGGGGCGGCGGCCGGTGCCGGGGCGGCCGCGGAAACCACCGTCGACGCCGGGGCCGCCGCAGGGGCGGCCAGGGTGAAGAGCGCGTCCTGGTGCGGCACCGAAAGGCCGCTGTAGGCGACGCCCGCCAGGCGGATGCCGCCGAACTCCGCCGGGTCCAGCAGGAGCCGCTCGGCCGTCGCGGACAGCTCGGCCAGGTCGTCCGTCGGCGCGGAGATCGTCTCGGAGCGGGTCACCGTGTGCATGTCGGTGTGCCGCAGCTTGATCACCACCGTGCGGGCCACGCGCTCGGCCTTCACCAGCCGCTGGTGCGCGCCCACCGCGATCCGCCGCACCTGTTCGCGCAGCGTCGCCAGGTCCTTGATGTCGACGTCGAACGTCGTCTCGGCGCTGACCTGCTTGGTCTCGCCGCGGTCAGCGACCGGACGGTCGTCGAAGCCGGTGGCCAGGCGGCGCAGGTCGCGCCCGACCACGCCGCCGAGCGTCGCGACGGCGTCCTTTTCGGACAGTGCCGCCAGCTGCCCCAGAGTCTGGACGCCGATGAACCGCAGCTTTCCCTCGGCGACCGGGCCGATCCCCCACAGCGCGCGCACCGGCAGCGGCGCCAGGAACTCGCGTTCGGTGCCCTGCGGCACGACCAGCAGGCCGTCCGGCTTGGCCTCGTCGGAGGCGATCTTCGCGATCTGCTTGCCGTTGCCCGCGCCGATCGACGCGACCAGGCCCGTCTCCTCACGGATCCGCGCCCGCAGCGACGCACAAAACGACGTGACCGCGTCGAGAGAGGCGCCGACCAGCGAAGGCGGCTCGGCGAAGGCCTCGTCCAGGGAGATCCGCTCCAGCACTGGCGCCGCCGCCGTGACGACGGCGAAGACCTCCTGGCTGAGCCGCTCGTAGACGCGGAACCGCGGCGGCACGATCACGCCGTTGGCCGGGAGCAGCCGCCGCGCCTGCGCCATCGGCATGGCCGAGTGGATGCCGAACGCGCGGGACTCGTAGCTCGCGCCCGCGACGACACCGCGCGGCCCCGCGCCGCCGACGAGCACCGGACGCCCGGCCAGCGTCGGCCGGGTGAGCTGTTCGGCCGAGGCGTAGAAGGCGTCCAGGTCGAGGTGGATCACCCAGCGGCCCACGTCAGTCCCCGCCGGTGGCGTCCAGCAGCTGGTGCAGCGCCTTGGTGTAGCTCTCGAACGCGGCCCGCCCGGCGGCGGTCAGCCGGACCAGGGTGACGGGCGTGCGGTGCTCGTAGGCCTTGGTGATCTCGACGTACTCGGCGTCCTCGAGCTTGCGCAGGTGCGTCGAGAGGTTGCCGGCCGTCATGTCGAGCAGCTGCTGCAGCCGCGGGAAGGTGATCTGGTCGCTCGAGTGGAGCCCGGCGAGCGCGACCGTGACCCGCAGCCGCGCCTGGGCGTGGATGACCGGGTCGAGCTGGGGCAGCTCGCTCATCGGGACTTCTCACGCGCGAAGTACACGATCGCGGCGAGCAGGAACCCACCGCCACCGCAGGCGGCCAGCACGAGGAAGTTGGCCGGGAACCCGACCAGCACGCTCAGCGCCGACGACACGATCATCCACGCGCCTAGGCCGTACATCAGCTTGTCCTGCCACAGCATCCCGCCGGCCAGGTACAGCACGCCGGTCAGCAGCAGCCAGGTGCCGGACCACAACAACGACACCTGATCGGAGGACAGCGAGCCGAACTGCGTGATCCGGATGTCGACCACGGTCAGCCCGATCGAGGACAGCGCCCAGCTGTAGCCGTACATCGCGCCGGTGGTGCGGGACGGGCCGCGGATCCCCCGCCCGCTCCGGGCGCTGACGTAGGTGGTGTAGCCGATCGCGCCGGCGAACAGCACCGCGACGACCACGCCGGCGACCCAGCCGGGCACACTCCCGGTCCGCGTCGCGAAGTAAGCGAAGCCCCAGCCGACGATCCAGGCGAGGGCCCACGCCGCGAGCATGCGCGCGGGGCCCCCGCCCAGTTCCCGGCGCATCCGCCGGTTCTGCTGGGCGATCAGGTTCAGCGACTCTTCCGCCGACAACGGTTCGTCGTCCACCTTGCTCACCCCTCCGTGCAGACCCCGCAGTACCGCACGGAAGTTAACACGCATTCACAGCCGCGCCGTGTCCAGCCGGAACCGGCGCACCACGATCAGGGCCGGGACGACCAGCCAGCCCGCGAGCACCAGCACCGCCAGGCCCATCCCGCCCGCGTGGGCCAGCGGTTCCAGGCCGACGCGGCCGAGCCAGAACGTCGGGAAGAAGTGGGCGAGCGTGGCCATCCAGTCCGGGAGGACGTACAGCGGGATCCACAGGCCACCGAGCATGCCCAGCGGCATCATCAGCGCGCCGGTGACCGCGCCGACCGTGTCGCCCTTGCCGAACAGGCCGATGGCCAGGCCGAGCACGGCGAACGGGAGCGTCCCGAGCCACAACGACACCAGCACGAGCCCCCACTGCGCGGCGCTCATCTCCACCCCCGTCGCCAGGCCCGCGGCGAACACCACCACGAGCACCGGCAGCGCCACCGCCATGGCCGAGATGATCTTGACGACCAGGTAGCCGGGTCCGCGCATCGGCGTCAGGCGCAGCTGCCGCTGCCAGCCGTCGGTGCGTTCCTGCGCGACCCGCGTGCCGGTGAACAGCGCACCGCCGCTCGCGCCGTACGCGGCGAGGTTGATCATGGTCTGGACGTCCGCCGGGAGGCCGTTCGGCGCGATCAGCTTGCCGAAGATCGAGCCGAACAGCAGGAACATGGCCACCGGCATGCCGATGGTGAAGATCGTGAACTGCGGGCTGCGGACGATCCGCTTGATCTCGAGGCTCAGGTACGTCGTGTTCACGCGACGGCTCCTTCGGTCTCGTCGGCGGTCAGGGCGAGGAACGCCTCTTCCAGGCCGAGCGCGGTGATTTCGATGTCGGCGGCGAGCGGGTGGGCGGCGAGCAGGGCGCGGATGGCGGCGTCGGAGTCGGCGCAGGCCAGCTCGGCGCGGCCGGCGCGGATCTGCACGCTCGTGACGCCGGGAAGAACGGCCAGGTCGGACTCGCCGGCGCCGGGCACGACGGCCTTCAGCACCCGCCCGGACACGGCGGCCCGGACCTCGGCGACCGGGCCGTCGGCGACGACCTTGCCGTGGCGCATCAGCACCACGCGGTCGGCGTAGTCCTCGGCCTCGGCGAGGTAGTGCGTCGCGAACAGCACGGTGCGGCCGGTGTCGGCGAACGCGCGGATGGACGTCCAGAAGGAGCGCCGCCCGTCGACGTCCATCGCGGCGGTGGGCTCGTCGAGCACGAGCAGCTGCGGGTCGCCGGCCAGGGCGAGCGCGAACCGGACGCGCTGCCGTTCGCCGCCGGAAAGCTTGCCGCAGCGGCGTTTCACGAGCTTCTCGAGCCCGGCACGGGCGATCACCTCGGCCGCCGGCAGCGGTTTGGCGTGCGTCGAGACGACCAGCGCGACGATCTCGCCGACGGTGACGTCCGGCAGCAGCGCGCCGTTCTGCATCATCGCGCCGACCAGCCCCCGGTCGACGGCCTCGCGCGGGCTTCCGCCGCCGACCGCAACCTCCCCCGCGTCCGGCTTGGTCAGGCCCAGCAGCATGTCGACGGTGGTCGACTTGCCCGCGCCGTTCGGCCCGAGCAGCGCGACGACCTCACCGCGCGCCACCTCGACGGTCACCCCGTCGACGGCCGTGACCTGACCGAATCGCTTCGTCAGGCCGTGGAGTGTGAACGCCGGTCCCCCGGTCATGGCGCTCTCCCTTCGTTCGTGGACTTTGCATCGCAAAGTCGGTCTGCACTTTGTAACACAAAGTCCGCGTAAGAACAAAGCCCCCGGCGTCGGAAAGCACGAAAAACGGGGTGCCGGGCACTGGGCCCGACACCCCGTCACACAGGGTTTGCGCAGGTCAGCCGGCGAACCGGCCCGAGACCAGACCCTGGGTGTCCGCCTTGGCCGCGGCGGCCGGAGCCGGCGCCGGGGGCGTCGGCTGGGGCAGCGGCGCGCACTCGACGTCGGCCGTGCGGCCCGGCTTGCGGGCCGGAAGCGCGCCCGTCGCCAGGTAGTCCGCGATCTTGTTGTCGACGCACGCGTTGCCGCGCGGGGTGATCGCGTGGCTTGTGCCCCCCGGCTCCGAGATCAGCGACGCGCCCGGGAAGCGGCTGCGGACCTCGAGGCTGCCCGGGAACGGCGTAGCCGCGTCCAGGGTCTCGTCGATCATCAGCACGCTCTGCACGCCGTGGCCGTCGACCTTCGTCGGCGTGCCCGGCTTCGCCGGCCAGTACAGGCACGGCGCGTTGAACCAGGCGTTCTGCCAGGTGAAGTACGGCGCCTTGGCGAAGGTCTTCCAGTTGTCGGCCTGCCACTGGTTCCAGCTCTTCGGCCACTGGACGTCCGAGCACTGGACGGCCAGGTACACCGCGTAGCCGTTGTCGTCGCCGAGGCCGCCGAACGCCTCGAACAGCGACTTCATCGTCGCCACGTCACCGTTGTTGACGAACTTCGACAGCGCGTCGCCGAGCAGCGTCCAGCGCAGCTGGTAGTAGGACGCCTGCTGGATGACGTCGATCAGCTCGTCCGAGCCGATGACCCCGCCCGCGGGGTGCAGCGCCAGCTTCAGCAGCTGCTCGTTCACCAGGTGCTGCACCGCCGACTGCGTCTTGCCCAGGTGGTAGACGTCGTCGTGCTGGGCGAGCCAGCCGAACCAGATCCGGATGTTGACGTCGAAGGCGACGTCCTGGTTCAGGTTGTCGCCGTACCAGACGCCGCGCGGGTCGACGGTCGAGTCGAGGACCATCCGGCGCACGTTCTGCGGGAACAGCGTGCCGTAGACCTGGCCGAGGTAGGTGCCGTAGGAGTAGCCGTAGAAGTTCAGCTGCTTCTGGCCGAGCGCCTTCCGGATGGAGTCCATGTCCTTGACCGTGTCGGTCGTCTTCATGTTCTGCAGCAGCGCGCGCGAGTTGTTCTTGGCGCAGGCGTCGGCGTACCCCTTGGCCCGGTTGAGCCAGGTGCGCTCGAGCTGCGGCGTCACCGGCACGTACTCCGGCCGGTCGTAGGTCATGTAGTTCGGGTCGCACGACAGCGCGGGCTTGCTCGAGCCGACCCCGCGCGGGTCGAAGCCGATCCAGTCGTAGGCGTCGCCGGCGTGGTTCGGCACCCGCGGGCCGCGGGTGGCCAGCAGCAGGCCGGATCCGCCGGGACCACCCGGGTTGGTCAGCATGACGCCCTGGTACTGGGCGTCCGCGACCTTGTGCTTGACGCGGCTGACGGCGAGCTGGACCTGCTCGCCGTTCGGCTTGGAGTAGTCGAGCGGGACCGGCAGGTACCCGCATTCGGCGCCGGCGGCCACCAGCGTCGGATCGGTACACGGCCCCCAGGCGATCGTCGCCTTGGCCGGGCTCGCGGGCGCGGCGGTCGCGGCCGGCGCGGCCACGAGCGCGGACGCCAGCGCGGCGGCGGCCACCGCGGCGATTACGGCACGTCTCACTGTTTTCTCCCTTTTCGGCTCCGACGAAAGCGGGTGAACCCTAGACCCGCGCCCGGGCCGGAGGTACCGCGAACGGTTGCCCGTCCCCGAATGCCCTACGAAAGGAGGAAATCGGGTGGCGCGCCGAATCGGACATCCCGTACGGTGCCGGTCATGATCTACTTCGTGCGCCCCCGCCGCGTCTGAGACGGCGTGACCGCAGGACCGCCCGCGTACCGGCCGGTCCCCCTCCTCTGCGCGCCGTCTGCCCTTCGTCCTTTCTGAAGGAGACTCATGCTGCGCAACCACATCGTCATGGTCGGCTGCACCGCGCCGAGCCACGTCTACCCGTCACTGGGGGTCATCACCGAGCTGGTGCGGCGCGGGCACCGCGTGTCCTACGTCGTCGGCTCGCCGCTGGCCGGGCTGGTCGCCCCGACCGGCGCCACGGTCGTCGAGCACCCGACGATCTTCCCGCTCGGCGAGGCCGCCGCGTGGCCGGACGACCCGGCCGACGCGATGCGCGTCTTCCTCGACGAGGCGATCGCCCTCCACCCGCGCTTGACGTCGGTCTTCGACGAAGACCGGCCCGACCTGCTGCTGCACGACATCGGCGGCCTGGGCGCGCCGCTGCTCGGGCACCGGTACGGCGTCCCCGCCGTGCAGCTGTCGCCGACGCTGGTCGCCTGGGAGGGCTACGACGAGGACATGGCCGAGGTGATGGACCCGATCAAGGCGTCACCGTCCGGAGTGGACTACGCCGCGACGTACAATTCTTGGTTACGTGCGAACGGAATCTCCAAGGACGCGTGGGCGTGGCTCGGCCACCCGGCGCGGGTCCTGTCGCTCATCCCCCGGGCAATGCAGCCACACGCGGACCGCGTCGGCCCGCACGTCCGGTTCGTCGGCCCCTGCCTGGACCCAGCGCGGCTGGCCGACCGGTCTTGGCAGCCGCCGTCGTCGGGCCGTCCGGTGCTGCTGGTGTCGTTCGGGACGGCGTACAACGACCAGCTCGACGTCTACCGGGCCTGCATCGAGGCGTTCGCCGCGGACTGGCACGTCGTGATGTCGCTGGGAAAGCACGTCTCACCTGCTTCGCTCGGGCCATTGCCTCCTTCGGTGGAGGTGTTCGCTTCGGTGCCACAGCTGGCGGTGCTGTCCGCGGCCTCGGCGTTCATCACGCACGCGGGAATGGGCGGCGCGACGGAGTCGCTGTGGTTCGGCGTCCCCACGGTGGCGATCCCCCAGGCCGCGGACCAGTTCGGCAACGCGGCCCAGCTGGAGGCGCTCGGAGTCGGACGGCACCTGCCGGCTTCTTCGGTGACCGCTGCGTCGTTGCGCGAAGCGGTCACCGGGGTGTCGTCGTCACCGTCGGTGGCCGCGCGACTGGCGTCGCTGAAGGCAGAAGTCCGCGGCCACGGCGGAGTCTCGGCGGCGGCGGACGCGGTGGAGTCCTATTTGGACTGACGCCCGATGGCGGCGAGGCCAAGACCGAGGAAGATCGCGAAAAGCAGCAGCAGGAGCAGGACGACCCAGTTGAACACATGCAAGCTCAGCAGGATCCCGGTCGCCAGAACGGCGGTCAACACGGCGGTCCCCAGGTAGAACCGGGTGTCGCGACCCGAGCTACTGGGTAGGTCCGGAGCCGGCGGGGCTGTCCGTTTCCCGGACGGTCCCGCCGGTCTCGCCCGGGCCATTGCGGGCGTTGCCCTTGCCGCGGGTGGCGAGACCGGCTTTGCCTTGGATGGCGCAACTTCGGACACGGCTTCCGGCTCCGCAACCGGCACAGCCGAAGGCACCGCCCTCTCCGCCGCCGGCACCACATCCACCGGCGACTTGCCCTGGCTCTCCGAGGCTTCAACCGTTGAATCCTCAGTCACTGACATTTCAGCAACTGGAATATCACTCACTGACATTTCAGTCGCCGGCATCTCATTACCGGGCCCCTCCCAGGCCGGGTCCCCTGCCGGCGGCTCGTTCTCCGGCAGTTCGTCCGCCACCACCGCGCCATCAACCTCAGGCAGCTCAGTCACTGACATTTCAGTGACCGGCACATCACCCGCTGACATTTCAGTAGCTGACATCTCAGTACCGGCCGTCGCCCACACCTGGGCCACCGCCGACGGCTTGTCCACCTGCGGCTCGTCCGCCACCGCCGCGCCACCGACCCCAGGCTGCTCAGCCACTGACATTTCAGCCACCGACATCTCAGCAGCCGCCACCCATGCCTGAGCCGCCGCCGAGACCGTCCGGCTGTCGTCGTCCACCAAGCGTCGGATCTCCGCCGATGTGCGCTCCCGGACCACCTCGTTCCCCACCCGGTTGAGCCGCCGCAACCCCTCCAGCGCCGTCAGCCGGTCCGAAGCGATCGGGCTCGCCAAGCCGTGCCTCAAGTACTCCGGCAACGTCCACCGAGGGTTGCGCGCCAGCACGATGCGACCCTCCACATCGGACTGGTGCTTCGGCCGCTGCCGCGGCATCTCCGCCACGACATGCTCGTGGACGTAGCTGTACAGCTCGTCGACCGTGACGTCACCATCACCGTCCAGATCGGCGCTGCCGTCGCGCAGCCCCGCCACCAGGTGCCGGGTGAACACCGAACGGGCCGCCGAACCGACCACCGCGTCACCCTCGAACGAGTACTGCGTCGCGTCGGACGCCGTGAGCACCGCGCGGCCGCGGCCCTGGAACCGCTCCAGCGTGTGCACGTCCGTGCCCGCCTTCGCCAGCTTCCCGGCCGGGAACGCGCCGCTGTAACAGCAGTCGAGCACCAGCACCTTCTGCCGCGACGCACAGCCCGCCAGCGCGCGCTCGACCTGGTCGGCCGCCAGCGCGGTGAACATCAGGCTCTCGCGGCGGGTGTTGGCCATCGCCAGGTAGAGACTCCCGTCGTCGTCCTTCACGCCGTGGCCGGTGAAGTACAGCAGCGTCAGCTCGTCGCGGCGCCGGCCGCGGTAGAACTCGCCGATGGCCTCGCCGACGACGTGGTGCGGCTGGTCGACCAGCGTCGTCACCTCGAAGCCCGCGATCGCCGGGTCGCTCAGCACCTCCGCCAGCGCGCGGGCGTCACCGCCGGGCGCGGTCAGCCGCCGCAACGCCGGGTCCGCGTACGTCTCGGTCGCGATCAGCAGCGCGTGCCGCCCCGGCACGGTCAGCCGTGCCGGCGGACGAAGGCGTCGATCAGCTGCTGCCGCTCGGCCGCCGTGGCGCGTTCCAGCTCGACGGTGTCGCCGTCGACCGTCACCTTGATCCGGTGCTTGCCCGGCTGGCGGCCGAGCCACTCGCGCAACGTCTCGACCAGGCCCGGAAACACGCCGCCGGCCGCGCTGAAGGCCACCACGAGCGAGCCGATCGTCACCGGGTCGGCGCCCTTCGCCCCCGCGGGCAGCTCCCCGTCGGGGACGGCGAACACGTCGACGTCCAGCTCGCCCAGCTCGGCCCGCAACCGCCGGGCGAGCCGGTCCAGCTCTTCGGCGTCGGCGTCGTCCTCCGCCTCCAGCCGCAGCAACGCCCGCCGCGTGTCCGGTTCGGTCATCGGCACATCGTCCGCCACGCCGCGGGCGCGGACAAGGTCCGATCGGGCAGCCTCAGGCGCGGATTTCGTTGAGGTAGTTGTAGATCGTGTAGCGGGTGACGTCGAGCCGCCCGGCCAGGTGGTCGACCGCGTCCTTGATCAGAAAATAACCCGCCTCGTCGAGCTCCCGCACCACCGCGGCCTTGTGCCGCTTCTTCATCAGGTCAACGGGAATCCCCGCCTTGCCGACCGCCCGGTCGACCAGGAACCGCTGCAGGCTGTCGACGTCCGGTGGGAAAGTCTCCGGCTCTCCGTTGCCCCCGGCCGAAGCGGCCGTGTCGACGCTGTTGACGCACAGGCACCCGACCGCGACACCGTCGGCGTCGCGCAGGAAGAGCGTCGACGAGCGGATCGCGCGGCCGTCCGGGCCGTGGGTGCGGTAGTTCGTCAGGTCCTGGGTGGTGCCGCGGCGGACCAGGCCGAGCAGCAGGTCCGTCATCGGTCCGCCGACGCTGCGGCCGGTCAGGTCGCCCGCGATCGCGACGATCGAGTCCGGCAGCCGGCTCAGGTCGTGCAGCAGCACCTCGTTGCCCGGGCCGAGCATCGCCGCGAGCCCCGGGATCGCCGGCACCAGCGCGGTCAGCACCTCGTGCGTCGTCGCGCCCGCGGCCGGGACGGCCAGGGGTTCCCGCGGCTTGGTCAGCGTCTCCAACGCCTCCCGCAGCAGGTCCGCGGCGGCGGCCGGAGTGGACGCGTGCGGCGAAAGCCGGACGTGCTCGGGCCGCACGGTCGCGGCGATCCCCGCGTTGGCCAGCGCCGCGCCGACCTGCTCGGCCGGGTGGCCGGGCAGCGTGAACGCCAGGATCCCGGCACGCCGTTCGGTCGCCGAGACGACCTCGGCGCCACAGGAGGCCAGGACATCCTCGAAGGAGCCGATCCGCTCCGCGATCCGCGCGGCGATGGCCCCGACCCCGGCGTCTTCGACCAGCTCCAGGGCCTCGGCGAACGCGCCGGACGTGATCGGGCTGAGGTTCGAGATCGACCAGGCCTGCGCAGTGACGTCCGGCGGGTGGATCTCGTCGTCGAACAGGCCGGGGTCACGCGCGCCGGTCCAGCCCGACAGCACCGGGTCCATCCGGTCCAGCGCCCGGTCCGACAGCACGGCGAAGCCGGTGCCCCAGCCCGCGCGCAGCCACTTCTGGCCGCCGACGACCAGGACGTCCGCGACCTCCCACGGCGCCTCGATCACGCCGAAGCCCTGGATGCCGTCGACGACCAGCAGCCGGTCGCCCACGACGTCGCGCAGGGCGGCGAGGTCGGCGCGGAACCCGGTGCGGAAGTCGACCGCGCTCACGCTGACGGTGGTGATCTCGGGCGTCAACGCCTCGGCGACCCGCTCGGGCGTCACGTAACCGCCGGTCAGGCGCCGGACGCGCAGGCGACCCGCTTGCTCGGCGCGGGCCCACGGATAGGTGTTGGCCGGGAACTCCGCGGCCGACACCAGGACGTCACCGCTGCTGTTGAACGCGGCCTGGAACAGGCCCAAGCTGGTGTGCGGCAACAGGACCGTGTGGTCGGTGTCCGAACCGGACAGTCGCGCGGCCGCGGCCTTGGCCCGGATCTCCTGCCGCATCAGCTCGTCCACAGTGGACGGGCCGGCCGTGGTGGCCTGGTCGAGCAGCGCGGCCGTCGTGTCGAGCACCGCGTGGGACGGCGGGCCGAACCGGGCGAAGTCGAGGTAGCCGGCGGGCTCGTCGAACTGGAGCAGGTACCGGGGCGAAATCCGCGTCACGCGAGGATCCTCGCCAGGAACTGCCGGGTGCGTTCGTGCTTCGGCGCGCTCAGGACCTGATCAGGCGGCCCGGTCTCGACGACGGCGCCGTCGGCCAGGAACACCACCTCGTCGGCGGCCTCCGCGGCGAAGCTCATCTCGTGCGTCACGACGACCATCGTCATCCCCTCCCCCGCCAACGTACTCATCACCTCGAGCACCTCGCCGACCAGCTCCGGGTCCAGCGCCGACGTCGGCTCGTCGAACAGCATCAGCTTGGGTTTCATCGCCAGCGACCGCGCGATCGCGACCCGCTGCTGCTGCCCGCCGGACAGCTGCGCCGGGTAGGCGTCACCGCGGTGCGCGAGGCCGACGCGGTCGAGCAGCTCGAGGCCCTGCTTGCGCGCCTCGTCCGATTTGAGGCCCAGTACCCGGATCGGGCCCTCGACGACGTTCTCCAACGCCGTCCGGTGCGCGAACAGGTTGAACCGCTGGAACACCATGCCGATGTCGCGGCGCTGGCGGGCGACGTCGCGTTCGCGCAGTTCGTACAGCTTGCCGCCGCGCTGCCGGTAGCCGATCGGCTCGCCGTCGACCCAGATCTGGCCGGCGTCGATCGTCTCCAGGTGGTTGATGCAGCGCAGGAACGTGCTCTTCCCGGCGCCGGACGGCCCGAGCAGGCAGACGACCTGTCCCTTGTGGACCTCCAGGTCGATGCCGCCGAGGACTTCCGTGTGGCCGTAGGACTTCCGGACGCCGACCGCGCGCAGCAGTGGTTCAGACACGGGCACTCCTCACCAGCGGCACGCCGCGCAACGCCTTGCCGGCGCGGGCGAGCGGCCCGCGATCGGCCTGGCCGAACGCGCGTTCCAGGTAGTGCTGCCCGACCCCGGCCACGGTCACCACGACCATGTACCAGACGGCCGCGGCCAGCAGCGTCTCCATCACGAGCAGGTTGTTCGACGAGATGTTGTTGGCCGCGTGGATCAGCTCGGTCACGCCGATCACCGACGCCATCGACGTGCCCTTGAGCATGTTGATGAAGTCGTTGCCGGTCGGCGGGATGATCACGCGCATCGCCTGCGGCAGCACGACCCGGCGCAGCGTCGCGGCGGGCGTCATGCCGATCGACTTCGCCGCTTCGGTCTGTCCACTGTCGACACTGTTCAGCCCGGCGCGCACGATCTCGGCCATGTACGCGCTTTCGTTGAGCGCGAGGCCGAGGAACGCCGCGGTGAACGCGCTGATCAGCACATTCGTCGGCGCGTCGACCAGGAACGGGATGTGGATCACCGGGAAGACGAGCGCCAGGTTGTACCAGAGCAGGATCTGCAGCAGCACCGGAAGGCCGCGGAAGATCCAGATGTAGCCGGCGGCGAACCACCGGGCGACCGGGTTGGCGCTGCGGCGCAGCAGGGCGATGACGATGCCGAGCACGATCGCGACGGCTTGGGAAAGAACGGCGAGGACGACGGTGTTGAGCAGCCCGGTCGCCATCACCTTGAAGAAGACGAAGTCCGGGACCTGGCTCCACTCGATCTGCGCGTTGCCGAGCGCGATGCCCAGCAGCACGAGCAGCGCCAGGATCACGACGGCGGCGACCCACCGGCCCCAATGGCGGAGCCGGACAATGGGCAGTGGTTCAGGAGCCACCATTGACCGCGGCCTCCTTGATGGCGCCCTGGTCGACACCCCAGGCCTGCAGGATCTTGCCGTAGGTGCCGTCGGTGATGAGCGCCTGAAGGGCCTTCTGCACGGAGTCCGTCAGCGGCTTGTTCTGCTTGTTGACCCCGATGCCGTACGGCCCGCCCTCGATCGGCTCACCGGGGACGACCTCGAAGAACTTGCCGTCGCCGGCCGTCCGCGAGATGTAGACGGCGCTGGGCAGGTCGTTGAGGATCGCCGCGACGCGCCCGGTGCGCAGCTGGTTCTGGTTCTGGTTGTCGCTGTCGGTCGCCGTGACGTTCACCGCGGGCTTCCCGGCCTGGGTGCACTTCGTGCTCTGCGTCGCGGCGAACTTCTGGTGACTGGTCCCCTGCACGACGGCGACGTTCTTGCCGCACAGCGTGTCCGGCCCGGTGATCCCGTCCGGGTTGCCCTTGCGGGTCATGATCGTGATGCCGGAGGTGAAGTAGTCGACGAAGTCGATCTGCGCCTGGCGGGCCTTGGTGTCGTTCATCCCGGCCATGGTGAGGTCGATGCGGCCGGACTGGAGGCTGGTGATGAGCGAGCCGAAGGCCATGTCCTGGTGCGTCACGGTCACCCCGAGCTTGGCCGCGATCGCCTTGGCGAGATCGACCTCGTACCCGATCGGCGTCTTGCCATCGACAGCGTAGAAGTTGCTGGGCGCGGACTGCAGGTTCGACGCCAGGTGCAGCACCCCGGCCTGCTTGACGTTCGCCGGAAGAGCGGCATTGAGCTGGGCATCCTTCTGCACACCCTGGACGATGGCGGCGGTATCGGGAATGCCGGAAGCGGGCGCACCGGGAGCCTGCGAGGTCCCACCGGCACCGTCGGGGCCACCACCACAGGCGGTCACCAGCACGGCCAGGCTCGCGAGCAACACCGCCTGGACTGCACGGGAACGGGACATAGCGGACCTCCACTGTTCGGCTGGGCGGAACGGTACAACTCGTTGTTGAAGAGGTCAACTGGCTGTTGAAATCTGTCTTGGTCACGGTGGCTTGAGTGGTCCGCTCGTGCCCGGCCGGGGATGCTCGAACGGCCCGTTGGTGACGCCACTGGGCACGAACGGGCCGTTGGCGACACCGCTGCGGCACGAACGGTCCGTTCGCGACCGTCACTGGGGCGCGAGCGGCCCTTTGATGACGACCACTGCGGGCACGAACGGCCCACTGGTGACCACCAAGGATGCGAACGGCCCTTTGGTACCTCCGCCGAGGTGCGAACGGCCCGTTGGCGACCCACCGCCAGAGAGCGAATGGCCCTCTGGCGATCGCGGGCGTGCGCGAACGGTCCGTTGGCGACCGGCGCGAGGCGCGAACGGTCCACTGGTGAGGCCGGGGGTGCGCGAACGGCCCGTTCGCAACCACCGCAGGGGCACGAGCGGCCCGTTCGCGACCGCCCCCAGCGCACCAACGGGCCAGCAGCGACCACAACCAAGGCACGAACGGACCGCTCGCGCCCATCCGAGTGCAGCAAAAGCGCACCAACGGGCCGTTGGTGCGCTCCGCCAAGGCACGAACGGGCCACCGGCGACATCACCGCCGAGCCACGAACGGCCCGCTCGCGCCCCCAAGCGCACCAACGGGCCGTTCGCGCACCCCCGGCCGAGGCACGAACGGTCCGTTCGCGACCAAAACAGCACGAAAGGACCGTTCGCCCAGCTGACAACCAGACCCAAACCCACCACTGCTAGCTTCGCGCCATGAGCCTGCGGATCGGCATCCTGGGTGCGGCCCGGATCGCACCCACCGCCCTGGTCAAGCCCGCTTCAACCAACGCTGGCGTCGACGTCGTGGCAGTGGCCGCCCGTGACGCCAACCGGGCACAAGCGTTTGCCACCAAGCACGGCATCCCCCGGACCCACTCCTCCTACGAGGCCCTGCTAGACGACCCCGACGTCGACGCCGTCTACAACCCGTTGCCGAACGGTCTCCACGGACGGTGGACCAAAGCGGCGCTGGCAGCCGGCAAGCACGTCCTGTGCGAGAAGCCCTTCACCGCCAACGCGGCCGAGGCCCGCGAGATCGCCGATCTGGCCGCCGGCTCGGACCGCGTCGTGATGGAGGCCTTCCACTACCGCTACCACCCGCTCGCCCTGCGGGTGGAAGAGATCGTCGCGTCGGGTGAGCTGGGTGAGCTCCAGCGCGTCGAGACCGCCTTGTGCTTCCCGCTGCCCAAGTTCTCCGACATCCGCTACAACTACGACCTCGCGGGCGGTGCGACGATGGACGCCGGCTGCTACGCCGTCCACATGGCCCGCACCTTCGGCGGCGGCGAGACCCCGGAAGTCGTTTCGGCACAGGCGAAACTCCGTGACGCGAAGATCGACCGCGCGATGACGGCCGAGCTGCGCTACCCGTCCGGCCACACAGGCCGGGTCCAGTGCTCGATGTGGTCGTCGGCCGTGCTGAAGATCAGCGCGAAGGTCACCGGCTCGCAGGGGTCGCTGAGCGTGCTCAACCCCGCGTCGCCGCAGGTGTACCACCGCCTGACGGTCCGAACCAGCGGCGCCCGCCGCGTCGAGCGGCTCCCGCGGCGGGCGTCCTACGACTACCAGCTGGACGCCTTCGCGGCGGCGGTCCTCGAAGGCGCGCCGGTGAAGACGTCGGCCGAGGACGCCGTGAAGACGATGAGCGTGATCGACGCGATCTACCGCGCCGCCGGGCTGCCGCTGCGCGAACCGAGCTGAGCCCGGACGTCGGCGAGGCCTCCGGATGGTCCGCGGCCAGGCCGATTCCCCGCACCCGGTCGAGAGGACTCGCTTCGACCAGCACGAACCGGCCGCCCCGCACCCGAAATACCGGTGCGGGACGGCCGGAACGATCAAGCAGCCACGTAATTACCGGTCAGGATGAGCAGCACCTGGACCGTGATGCCCGTGCCGTAGTAGTCCGTCGAGTCCGGGGAGAACGACGCGATCGACGTCCACAGCTTGTCGAGCCACGCCTGGCTGCCCGGGTCCGTCATCGCCGCCACCGCGAACGGTGCCGTGAAGCACGGGTGCTGGCCGCTCTCGGTCTTGGTGCCTGACAGCGAGTAGCCGCTCTGGATCTTCGACGGGTCGCCGCCCGTGGCCGACTTGATCCACGTGTTCATCTTGGCGACCTGCGCCTTAGCGGCACTGCCGGAGGCCGTGATCGCGTCCGCGCCGAGGCGCCACGGGTCGCGGCAGGCGTTCCAGCTGTACTTGCCGTCGTACGGGCCCTCGAGGAAGTCCGCCGGCGCCGGCTTCGGCGTCGAGTTGGTGTTCACCACGAAGTCCGGCAGCAGCCCGGTGTTCGGCGCGTACTGCGACTGCAGCTGGCTCACCGCGGTCTCCGAGTGGGTCCGCACCGAGTCCCAGAAGCTGTCCCCCGTGGCCTTCGCGAACGCCCGCAGGTGCCCGGGCATCCAGTCCGACGAGCGTGAGCTGTTCTTGTACTCCGCGTCGTTGCCCCAGTCGCCGAGCAGCGTGAACTTGGTGCTGTTGTTGACTTCGCTCTTCTTGATCGCGTTGATGATCCGGACGGCCTCGGCCTTGTAGTTGACCGCGCCGGTGCTGCCCCACTTCGTGTCCGCGATCAGGAGGCCGTACGCGATCTCCAGATCGCCGTCGGTCGCGGAGTCGCTGCCGTTGACGCTCTTGCAGTTCGCATCCTGCTCGGCCGCGTGCAGGTCCTTGTTGTTGACCGACGGGTGCGCCTTGACGAACTTCACGATCCCGTCGACGATCGCGCGGGCCTGCGGGTCCTTGTCGGCCATCATGGCCGAGATCGTCACGCCGTAACCCTCGCCCTCGGCGACGAAGGAGTGGTCGGCGTCCTTGGACAGCACGGCGTAGGTGCCGCTGCCGCACTTGGTCGTCAGGAAGTTCTTCTTCCAGAAGTCGTAGTACTTCTGGAGCACCTGGTCCTGGGTGGCCTGCGAGACCGAGGGCCGCAGGGTTCCCGGCACGTACGGCGTGCCGGCCGCGTTCGCGGTCGCCGGCACGCTCAGCAGCCCGGCGGCCAAGGCGGCCGTGGCCACCACCGCCCGGACGATCTTCTTCATGAATCCTCCGACATCGTTGGCTGCGGCGATGGCGGTTCAGAGCGTGACAGAAGGTTCAAGAGCTGGTCAAGACTGTTAGGAAACTTTCCTTACAATTACCGTGAGTGGTTTCACCCTTCCCCGATCGCCCGGACGGACTAGCGTGGGGGCATGGAGATCGACCGCGACGCGGACTTCCGCGCCTTCTGGACCGAACGGCGCCTGGCGTCCCTGACGACCGTCCGCCCGGACGGCACCCCGCACGTCTCCGCGGTCGGTGTGACGGTGGACTTCGAGACCGGCCTCGCCCGCGTGATCACGTTCGCCTCGGCGGTCAAGGCCCGCCTGGTCCGCGCCGCGGGCGACGGCGGGATCCCGGCCGCCGTCTGCCAGGTCGAGGGCCGCACATGGTCCACTTTGGAGGGACGCGCGATCCTGCGCGACGATCCGGAATCCGTGCGCGACGCGGAGAACCGTTATGCGGCGCGGTATCGCGTACCCAAGCCGAACCCACAGCGGGTGGTCCTCGAAATCGCCGTCAACCGGATTCTCGGCAACGCTTAGCGCGGGAGTGCACCAGGCCCGTGTACTCGGCCAGCAGCGCCGTCAGCTCGCTGTGTTCCCCCGCCGACGTCAGCTGCTGGTGCCCGACGAGCATCGCCATCCCCAGTGACGTCAGCGTCCGGGCCAGCGCACGGTCGCCGACGATGCCCTTGACCGCCTTGCCGACCGTCCGCAGCCGGGCCTCGTCGACGCGTTTCTGGGCCGCTCGCACGCTTTCGTCGTTCATCGCCCACGCTCGGATCGCCGCCTCGGCCTCGTGGTGCAGCCCCAGCGTGAGGTCCATCAACGCGGCGAAGTCCGCCGACGGCCCGCCGGTGCCGAAGTCCCGCTCGCGCAGGATCCGCACCTGCCGGTTCTCCCAGTGGTCCAGGAGCTGCTCCACGAACCCCGGCCAGCCGCCGAAGTGGTGGTAGAACGACCCGCTCGTGACGCCGAGGTCGCGGCAGAGCCGTCCGACGTTCAGCTCGGTGAACCCGTGCTCCGCCAGCACTTCCAGCGCGGCCTCGAAGTAGGCCTGCCGCGTGACCGGCGGCATCAGACGTTCCGGCTGCGGTCCCGCCAGTACGGCTCGCGCAGTGACCGCTTCAGGATCTTGCCGGTCGCGTTGCGCGGCAACGCTTCCACGACGTCGACGCTGCGCGGGCACTTGTAGTGCGCCAGGCGCTCGCGGCAGAACTCCATGAGCTTGTCGGCGTCGAGCTGCTCGCCGGCGACGACGGCCTTGACCTGCTCGCCCCAGCGCTCGTCCGGGACGCCGATCACGGCCACCTCGGCGACGCCGGGGAACTCCGCGACCACCCGCTCGACCTCGGGCGAGTACACGTTCTCACCGCCGGTGATGATCATGTCCTTGACGCGGTCCTCGAGGAACAGGAACCCGCCGTCGTCGAGGCGGCCGACGTCGCCGGTGCGCACCCAGCCGTCCACAATGGTCTCCGCGGTCGCCTCGGGATTGCCGAGGTAGCCCGCCATCCGCTGCTCGGTGCGGATCCAGACCTCGCCAGCGTCGGCGTCCTCGAGCGTGACCGGGTCGACGATGCGGATGTCCACACCGGACAGTGCGGTGCCCGCCGAGGCCAGCCGCTCCGGGTGGGACTCGTCGCGGTGCGCCTCCGGGTCGAGCGCGGTGACCGCGCCGGACAGCTCGGTCATGCCGTAGACCTGGGCGAACCTGACGTCCGGCCAGGCGGCCAACGCCTTGCGCAGCAAAGGAAGCGGCATCGGCGAAGCACCGTAACAGAGGTACTTCATCGTCGAGAACGCCTGCATCGCCTGCTCGCCGGCCTGCGCGATCCCGGCGACGACGGCGGGCACCAGGAACGCGTGCGTGATCCCGGCCTTGAGCGCGGCGAACAGCGAGGCGGCGTCCGGCTCGCGCGTCAGGTACGACGGTTCGCCGTACAGGAAGCCGGAAACCGCGTAGCAGCTGCCGCCGACGTGGAACAGCGGCATCGCGACGAGATTGACGTCACCCGGCCCGATCGGGAACGCGGTGCCCGCGGCGATGCCGTGGGCGAGGACGCTGCGGTGGGTCAGCACGGCGCCCTTGGGGAAGCCGGTGGTGCCGCTGGTGTACATGACCAGGACACCGTCGTCCTCGTCGAGTTCCTGTGGCCCCAGGGGTTCCGCGGTCAGGAGGGATTCGTACTCGTCCCCGACGACCACCACGCGCTCCACCGCGGGCAGCCGGTCCCGGACCGCTTCGACGGCGGGCAGGAGTTCGGCGCCCACGAAGACGACCTTGGCACCGGCGTCCGCGAGCACGTACGCGAGTTCGTCGCCGGAGAGCCGCCAGTTGACCACGGCGTTCGCGGCGCCGATCCCGGCCGCCGCGAAGGTCGTCTCCAGGCAGGCCGGGTGGTTCTTGTCGACGAACGCCACGCGATCGCCCCGGCCGACCCCGGCCGCCGCCAGCGCACCCGACAGCCGCCGGACGCGCTCGTCGAACTCCGCCCAGGTCCAGGTGCGGTCGCCGTAGACGAGCGCGGTGTCCGCGGGCCGTTCCCGCGCCCAGTGCGCGAGCACCTCGCCGAACAGCCGGACCCGGGGGCGGTGGTCTTCGGGCATGGCGGGTTTCCCTTCGGGCCGACGCTGGACCGTAGACCGCTCTATGGTGCGTCGCTCCCGAGCGGGGCGTCAAGACCGGACAAGGACCACCGGGCAGGGCGACGGGTCGGTGTTTTCTTTGCCGCGTCAGCCGAACAGGGCCAGCAGTCCCTCGGTCGAGCGCACCACGACGTGCGCCGCGGTGCGTTCCGCGTGCGGGCGGTCCGGGCGCTCGGCCTCGTGGCGCCAGCGGCGCAGCGCGTCGAGGCCCGAGTCGTAGATCTCGCCCGGGTCCGCGTCCGGCTCCAGGCCGAGGCGGTCGGCCGGTGCGGTGCCCTGGGCGCCGAGCAGCCGCACCGCTTCCTCGGCCGGGTCGCCGGACAGCGCCGTGCGGCCGCCGCGGATGTCGGCGATCAGGCGCAGCTCGCGGAAGTCGTGCGCGGCCGCCGCGAACCGCTCCACTCGCGACACCAAGCGGTCGCCGCCCGGGCGGGGTTGCGCCGCCAGCAACGCTTCCAGGCGGATCACCGCCGTGCGCGCCTTCAACGCTTCGGCCCGCGCGACGAAACACCCGGCCAGGGTGTCCCGCAGCTCGCCGAGGCCACTGCGGCGGACCAGTTCCGCCGAGAGCTTGACGCGGTCGTCGCAGCCGGTGCGGATCAGCGTCAGCGCCAGGCGGACGCCGAACATCCCGAACCGCACCACCAGCGACCGTCGTGTCTCCACCGGGATCGGGCCGGGGAACGCCGGGTCGGTGAAGGAATCCACCGAAAGCACGTGCCGTTCCAGCTCCTCGCGCGGCACCGCGGCGAAGGCGGCCAGGAGGTCGAACTCGTCGTCACGCAGGGACCGGCCGCCGTAGGCCAGCTGCCCGGCGACGGCGATCACGCCCAGGAACCCGGTGCACAGCGGGTCTTCGCGCCACGCCCGCCGCGCGAGCTGCTTCGCGGTCAACAGCGCGTCGATCCGGCCCGCGCCGACCTCGTCGGCGCGTGACAGCACCAGCACCGAGTTGACCGCGCTCTGCCGCGCGAACGCCGAGCCGCCGGGCGGGTGCGCCGCGGCGAGCTCGTCCGGCTCGAGGTGGCGGACGAGCCGGACCGTCGCGTCCGGGAAGTCGTCGGCCGGGCCGGGGTCGTCGAGCAGCACGAGGTCGCGCAGCGCCCGCGTCGGCCACTCCCCCAGCGTAGCCGCGAGCGTCGTCTTCCCGGACGACGGCGCCCCGGCGAACGCGACGCGCAGTGGCTGGTCCAGCCGCTGCTGGCAGTCGAGCAGCAGCGCCGACGCACGCGGGTCGTCGCGGTAGAGCCCGGCCGCGGCGGCCAGCAGGTCGCGGACGTCCTGGGTCACGCCGAAAGCTCCCGCCGCTGCCGTCCGGCGATCGTGCCGAGCTCACCCGCGCGCTGGTGCAGGCCGGCGAGCCGGTCGATCTCGCGGCGGATGTGCACCGTGCGCCGTTCGCGCTCGGCCGTGCCGGCCAGGATCGTCTCGCGCTCGTGCGTCAGCTCGTCCGCGAGCTCCTCGGCGAGGCCGGTGAAGTGGTCACGGAGGCGCCGCTGCACCATGCGGACCGCGTCCCGGCATTCCTTGCTGAAGCGCAGGAAGACGTCGTCGACGTGCCGCTGGGCGGCCTGCTTGGCGACGGCCTGGCGGCGCTGCAGCCGCATCCCGCCCTCGTCGCGGATCGTCTTCACGGCGAACGCCGCGCCGGCGCTGATCGAGACCGGGTTGATCAGCGGCAGCCCCAGCCAGGGCAGGCTGGTGACCAGGCCGAACATCAGGACACCGCCGTACGACCCGCGCAGGCCGGTGAACGCCTGCTGGCCGATCTTGAACTTCTCGATCTTCGGCCGCCGGACGTCGTCGAGGTCTTCGATGCCCGAACCGTCGAGCGGCAGGTCGGGCAGCGCCTGGTCGTACTGCGTGCCGAAACACGTCGCGACCGCCTGCGCGATCCACTGGGACCGGTCGGTCAGCCACGCGTAGTTGGTTTCGACGGCGTCGGCGAGCGCGTCGTCCAGCCACGGCGCGAAGTCGTCCCACACCTTCGCCGGGTCGCCCTCGTCGAAGGTCTGGTCGATGGAGTTGACGATCTTGCGGGTCCGCTCGCGCAGGTCGTACTCGGCGTCGGCCAGCAGGTCGGTGATCTCGTCGGAAAGCAGGTTCTGCCACCGGGTGTTCTGCCGGCGCAGGTCGTCGGCCCGGCGTTGCGCCCGCTGCAGCAGCGCCGCCTGGCCGAGCCCGGCGTCCTGGCCCGCGGCTTCGGCGCGGTCGCGCAGCGACTCCACCAGTTCCGCCGCGGCGGCGCGCACGCCGACCGCGGCGAGCAGCGCGCGGGACTGCTCCGGCGGCCGGGCGGCCTGCTCGGTGATCCAGGTGAGCAGCTCGGGGAAGCCCGAACGGGAGTTGAGATCCGCGTCACCCGTCTTGGCCGCGGCCTGGCGCACGACCGCGGACACCGGCAGCACCGGCGAGTCGATCCCCGCCTCGGCGAGCATCTTGCGGTCGGCCTCGGCGACGGCGCGCCAGCCCGGGCTGGCGTCGATCTTGGTCAGCGCCAGCACGACGTGCGGGCACCAGGTGCGCACATGCCGGGCCAGCGCGAGTTCGGCGGCGCTCAGCGGCGCGGTCGCGTCCGAGACGATGATCACCGCGTCCGCTTCGGCCAGCAGGTCGAGCGCGGCGGCCGTGCGCGGCGACCGGGGGTCGCCGATCGGCGGGGTGTCGACCAGGACGAGCCCGGCCGCGAGGAGCTCGCGGGGCACGCCGACCTCGACCCGGCTGAGCGTGCCGGCGGGCCGGGCGCCGAGTTCGCCGGTCAGCCGGTCGACCGCGACGGGAATCCGCTCGAGGGACCGGGCGACCAAGGTCGCGGCGGGTTCGGGGGCGTAGGCGATCTCGGTCGGCACGGCCGGGGTGGCGGCGTCGCCGACCGCGCACACCGGCGCGTTCAGGATGGCGTTGAGCAGGTATCCCTTGCCCTGTTTGGGGAATCCGAGCACGCCGAGGCGGATCTGCCCTTCGGGGGCGTCACGACGTCTGCGGAGGCGCTCGGCGAGGTCGGCGCGGCCGTGGGTGCGGCACGCGTCCAACGTCTCGTTGAGCACTTCGAGCCAAGCCGGTGCGGTCACAGCGGACGAGTGTCCCCGGTTTACTCCCCGTACGCACACCGGGTGCCCGTCCCGCGGCTGCACCCAGACCGCGGGACGGGCACCGGTGACCGGTTCGGGAATCAGTGCCCGAGGTGGATGTCGTTGGACGCGATGTCGCCGATGTGCAGGTTGCCCAGCGCGTTGTGGCTGACGTCCGTGACATCGGAGACCACGTCGTGGACGGCCGTGCCGTTGCCGCCGGCGATGTCGCCGACCCCGCTCAGGACGTTGTGGTCCACGTTGAGGCCGGTGGCCGAGGTCACCGTGCTCGTGACGTCGCCGACACCGTGCGCGACGTGCGAAACCTCGGTGGTGACGTGCTTGATGTCGAGGTCGCTCGTGCCCTTGAGGATGCCGGTGAAGTCGCCGACGTGGGACGCGACGTCGGTGAGGTTCGACACGCCGCCGGTCAGGTCGCCGGTGTGCGAGGTGACGTCGCCGACCGGGCCGGAAACGGCGCTCAGCACCTCGGTGCCGATGGTGTGGGCGGTGCCCACGCCGCCGACGAGCGGCTGCTCGGCCAGCGTCGTCAGCTGCGCGATCTGGTTGGCGTCGGTCAGGTACGCCGGGGCCGCGGTCAGGTTGGCCAGCGCGGCCGAGTCGAGACCGCTCGCCAGGTCGCCGCCGATGATGACGCTGGTCACGTTGCCGGCGAGCGCGGTGACGTTGCCGGAGTTGGTGACGTCGGTCACGACGGGCAGCTCGCCGACGGGCAGGTCGCCCAGGCCCGGCAGCTCGCCGACGCCGAGGTCGCCGACACCCGGCAGCGCCGAGGTGGCCGGCAGGCCGAGGCCTGCGGTGAGGGCGGTGAGCTGGTCGATCGCGCCCTGGATGCCGGTGGTGTCGGTGCCCAGCGAGGACAGGTCGCCGACCAGCGGGAGGCCGCCGACGGCCGGGAGGCTGTCGACCGGCACGTAGTCGAGCACCAGCGGGATGACCTCGTGCACGTCGGCGGCGCTGACGTCGCCGAGGCCGGCGAGGGCGAGGGCCTGCTGCGGGTCCGTCCCGAAGGCCGCGAGGGCGGTCGGGTCGTTGAGCAGGTTGAGGGCGAAGTCGTGCAACGTCTGCACGGAGTCCATGGGGGTTCTCCTGATCCGGTGTTCGGGGGACGGCATCGGCCGCTGGGACCGGTGTCCATGGCCAAGTTAGGGAGGCGGACCCCCGGCGCACATCGGTGATCACTCCGAGTCGCCACCGGCTCAGCCGATAGGGGATCGATATGTCATCGTTAGGGAGTTAGGGGCTCATCCGAGACGCACGCAGTTGGGTTAAATCCCTCCAGACCCTTGATTGACTAACCCGTTTGGGTGAGGATGCCCCGAGCCCTAGGGGGATTTCGAGCCCCCGATCGGCCCCGCGAGGTGAGGAGGAAGCGCCGTTGTCCTACGTCCTCGGGATCGACGTGGCACAGGGCCGGACCCACGCCGCGATCTGCCACCGTCACGGCACCGGCTGGAGTGACCCCGAGCTCCTCTGGCTGGGCGAACGGTCCCCCGCCGCGGCGTCCGCGCTGTTCCTGGACGACGAGGGGTACCTGCTCACCGGCGACGCGGCGGCCCAGGCGGGCGCCCGGGTCCCGTCCCGGCTGCTCACCGGCTTCCACCGGCGGATCGGCGACGACGTGCCGATGGTCGTCGAAGGCGAGTCGTTCCCGCCCGAAACGCTGACCACGGTACTCGTCGAAGGCATCGCGGAGCACGCCGAGAACCAGTTCGGCGGCCGCCCGCGCCACCTGGTGCTGACCCACCCCGGCGACTGGGGCGGTTACCGCCGTGACCTGCTGCGCAGGGCCTTGGCCGACGCCGGGTTCACGGCGGTGACGCTGGTCCCCGGCTCGATCGCGGCGCTCGGCGCGCACCTGCCCGTGCCCGGCCCGGGCGTGACCGCCGCCGGCGTGTGCGAGTTCGGCACCGACGGCGTGCACGTCAGCCTCGCGACGCCGACCGCCGCGAACGGCTGGCAGATCGCGGCGAGCGCCGAGGGCGTGTCCCCGGCTGCCGCGTTGAGCACGCTGTTCGCGCTAACCGGCACCGCTTCGATGTCCCCGAAGGGGCTCGCCGGCGTGGTGTTCTGCGGCGACGTCCCGCCGCACGCGCTGCCCGCCCGGCCGCCGTGCCCGATGTTCGCGGGACCGGTTCCGCCGGCCACCACCGCGCTCGGCGCGGCCGCCCTCGCCGGGCTGCACGCGGACCACCGGGCCACCCCCCAGGAGCCCCCGGCCGTCGAGACCACCCTGCTCCCCCGGGTGGACACGCTCGGTGAGCTCGGCGAGCGGCCACCCCGGCCGCCGGTCGAGATCACGCCGTTCGAACTGCCCGAGCGCAGCGGCCCGCTGGACCTGTTCCGGCGCCGCCGCCCCCTCGCCGCCGCGGTCCTCGTGCTCGCCGCGGCCGTCTCCGCCGTGCTGATCACCCTCACCGCCCGCGAAGCCACCGCCGGCCCCGACCAGTCCCACGCCCCGAGCCAGTCCACCCCGAGTCACTGCGCCGCTCCCGGCGCCCCCTCCGGTGAAGGTCACTGTTGAACACACTGCTCACGCAGGCCGCCCCGCTTCACCCCGTCCCCGTGCACCCGGCGGCCCGGCAGCTGCTCGACCAGGTCGCCGCCGACCCGGCCGTACCGCTGCGGGTCGCCGTCGTCGCCCCCGGCGGTTACGGCAAGAGCGTGCTGCTCGCCGCGCTCGCCCGCGTCTACCAGCAGGCCGGCGCGGACGCCCTGCTCGTCGACGACGCCGACCGGCTCGGCGCCGACCAGCTCGAAGAGCTCCTGGCGGGTGCCGAGGGCCCGATCGTCGTCGCGCACCGGCCGGCCGCGATCGCGCCCGGCTGGACGCTGGTGCAGCTCGGCCCGCTCGGCGTCGAGGACGTCGCGCGGCTGGTCGAGACGCTGACCGGCCGGCCCGCCGACCCGGCCGCCATCGCCGAGCTGCACGCCGCCAGCGGTGGTGTGCCGCGGCTGGCCGAGCGCGCGCTGCTCGGGCGGCTGGAGGAGTTCCGGCCCGAGCTCGACGAGCTCGACGACGACGTCCTGCGCTACCTGATCGCCGCCGAAGCCGGCGCGGGGCGCAACCTCGACCTGCTGTGCGCGCTGCTGGACCGCACGCCGGACCAGCTGCCCGGGATCGTCGACGGCGCCCGCGCGACCGGGCTGCTCGCCCCGGACGACACGCTGCTGCCGCTGGCTTCGGGCGCCGTCCGCGACTTCGGGCCGCCCGCCCGGCGCCTGACCACCGTCCAGCGGCTGGTCGAGCTGCAGCTGGCGAACGGCCTCCCGGTGCTCGACCTGGCGCGGTCCCTGCTCGGCACCGGCAGCACCGGCGCGTCCGCGGCGGCCGCGTTCGCCGCGGCGGCCGCCGAAGCCCTGCCGACGGACGCCCGCCTGGCGACGCAGCTCTTCGAAGCCGCCGCCGAAGCGGGCGACCGCGGCCCGGCCGTCACGGCGGGCTGGGCCCGCGCGGCCGGCCTGTCCGGCGACCTCGACACGGCGTTGCGCCTCGGAGACGGGATGCTCGGCGCGGCCGACGCCGAGAGCCGCGCGGCCGGCGCCGAGATCGCGGCCACCGTGCTGGCCCACCGCGGCGAACTGGCCCGCGGCGCCGAGCTCTACCAGTGGGCCGCGACCCACGGCGCAAGTGGCCGCGGCGGCACCGACGCGTTCGCGGCGACGGCGCTGGTCGGCACGGGCGACGTCGAAGGTGCCCGCCGGCTGCTCGACTCCCCCGCCCCCGGCCTCCCCCCGACGTTGTTCGCCGGCGCGGCCACCCGGATGGCCCGCGGCATCGCCGATTCGGTGTCCGGCTGCGCGACCGAGACGTTGTCCACCCTGCTCGGCGCGGCGGCGATGCTGGAACCGGCGCTGGGCGGCACGCTGCTGCCGGATAGCCCCGCGGCGCTGGCCGCGCTCGCCGCCCTGCACACCGGTGAGCTGGCGCTGGCCGAGTCGGTGCTGAGCCGCGCCCTGCAGGGCCGCATCGGCGGCGACCTCCTCGCCGTGCGGCACCGGCTGCTGCTGGGCTGGGTGGCGATGACCGCGGGCGACCTGGCGGCGGCCGCGGAACACCGCGACGCCGTCTCGGGTCACCCGCTGGAAGCGCGCGACGAGCTGTTCTTCGCGACGCTCGAGCTCGGCCTGGCCCGGCGGGCCAGCGACCTGGTCGGGCTGCAGCGGTCGTGGGCGCGCGCGTACCAGGCGTCGATGCGGCAGCAGACGGACCTGTTCACCCTGCTGCCGCTGGGCGAGCTGGCGATCGCGGCGGCCCGCACGGGCACCCACGCGAAGCTCGCCGGCCAGCTCGAACGCGCCCACGCGCTGCTGACCCGCCTCGGCGAGCCTCCACTGTGGACGGTTTCCCTGGTCTGGCACGAGCTGCACGCGGCGATCACGCTGGAGGACGCCGAAGCCGCGAAGGCGCACCTGGCGACGTTGACCGCGCACGCCCACTGCGGCCGCCACCCGAGCGCCCTGGCCGCGGCGGCGAAGGGCTGGCTCAGCGTCCTCGGCGGCACGTTCGACCCGGACGAGATCTCGGCGGCCGCGGCGGAACTGCACGACCTGGGACTGTGCTGGGACGCCTCCCGCCTGGCCGGCCAGGCGGCGATCCGCACGTCCGACCGCAAGGCGATGGTCCAGCTGCTGGAGGCGGCCCGCCAGTTCCAGGGAACCGGCCTCCGCCGCGAGGCGGGAGCCACGGAACCGACGACCTCGGGCACCGGCCTGGCGGCTTTGAGCGAGCGCGAGCTAGAGGTGGCCCGCCTGGTGGTCGAGGGCCTGACGTACAAGCAGGCGGGCAGCAAGCTGTTCATCTCGGGCAAGACGGTGGAGCACCACATGGCCCGCATCCGCGGAAAACTGGGCGCGGCGGATCGCCGGGAGCTGCTGGCGACGCTGCGGGAACTGCTGTCTCGCCCTGATTCTCCCTAGGGGCTCGCGGGGGTCGGTTGGTTCTTGCCTGGGGCTGCGGTTGGGCATTGCGCGTTCGGCGCTGTCGGGTTGCTCGGTCGCGGCTGGAGCTGGATTACTCGAGTGTCCCCGACGCGCGGCGCTGACAGCTTAGGTCGGTCGCGGCGGAGTGATGGCGCGGCCAAGTCGCTCGCCATCCCTCGCCTCGGCGCCGACTGCCTGGTTCCGTCGTGGATGGGGCTCGGCGCGACCGGGATTACCCGGGAGTCCCCCGACACACGGCGCCAACAGCATCGGTCAGTCGCGGCAGAGAGGGCGCAGCGAGGTCGCTCAGGCCAGGCGCCGGCCGGGTGGTTCAGCGCGGCTGGCCCTGCTGTGGCTGGGTTAGTCGAGCGTCCCTGACAGCTTGGGTCGGTTGCGGGAGCGTGGCGGCGCGGCCAGGTCACCCGCCCGGTGGTTCAGTCGCGGCTGGGGCCGAAGCGTTCGGTGCGGATGCGGTGGGGGTCGTGGCCGAGGGCGACCAGGATGTCCGCCACCGTCTCCACGAAACCCGTTGGGCCGCAGACGAAGGATGTTGCGCCGAACTCGGCGGGCCAGGCTGCCGTGTTGAGCGTGGCCACGTCGATGCGGCGCGGGATTCCCTCGCGGCCGTCCGGTAGCTCGCGCGTGTAGACGTACGTGACGTCCAGGCCCGCGGTCGGCTTGCGCAGCTCGTCCGCGTAGTACAGCTCGGCCGGGGTGCGCAGTGAGTAGATCAGCTTGAACGGGGTGCGGGCGCCCGCCGCGCGACGGGCGCGGATCATCGCCATGATCGGCACGATGCCCGAACCACCGGCGACGAGCAGTACCGGTTCGGGGTCGGCCGGGCGCCAGACGAACCAGCCGCCGACCGGGCCGCGGATCTCGACCGGGTCGCCGATCGCGTACGGGCCGGCGAGGTGCTCCGACACCTCCCCGTCGGGGACGCGCTGCACGGTCAGCTCAACCCGGTCACCGTCGGCGGGGGCGGCGAGCGAGTAGCTGCGCTGCGCGCGGTAGCCGTCGGCGGCGGTCAGGCGGACGTCGACGTGCTGGCCCGCGAGGTGTCCCGGCCAGCCTGGCAGGTCGAACACCAGCGTGCGGGCCGTGGGGGTCTCGTCGCGGAACTCGGCCAGGCGGGCGACCCGCCAGGCTAGTCGCCCTGATACCGCTGTTCGCGCCATGGATCCCCGTAGTCGTGGTAACCGACGTTCTCCCAGAAGCCCGGCTCGTCCCGGGTCTTGAGCTCCAGCCCGCGCACCCACTTCGCCGACTTCCAGAAGTACAGGTGCGGCACGACCAGCCGCGCCGGGCCGCCGTGCTCGGGGGTGAGCGGCTTGCCGCCGTACTCGTAGGCGACCCAGGCCTGGCCGTCGAGCAGGTCACCCAGCGGCAGATTCGTGGTGTAGCCGCCGTAGGAGTGCACCATCACGTAGTCGGCCGCGGTGTCGAGGCCGCCGATCAGCGTGTCCACCGGAACGCCCCGCCACCTCGTGTCCAGTTTGGACCACTGGGTGACGCAGTGGATGTCCACAGTGAACTTCTCGCTCGGGAGAGCCATCAGCTCGGCCCAGCTCCAGGCGTGCTTCTCGCCGGACTCGGTGGTGACCGTGAACTCCCACGTTTCGGTGCGCACGCGCGGTGTCGGGCCCGCCGACAGCACCGGGAAGTCCTCGGCCAGGTACTGGCCGGGTGGCAGGCGCGGGTTGCCGCTGCGGGCACGGCCCTGGAACCCCGGTGTCACGACACCCATCCGGCACTCCTTCCTGCTGGAGGTGAGCCTACGCCCGGACCCGCAGCCCCAGCGACGTGACGAGCACCGCAGCCTGCTCCGGCGAGACGATCGCCGCGGCCAGCTCGGCGTTCACCGGATCGAGCGACGACAGGTCGCTGCCCCGCAGGTCGGCGCGCGACAGCTTGACGGCGTGCAGCATCGCCCCGGACAGGTCGACGTCGGCGAACACCGCGTCGGCGCAGTTCGCCCCGGTGAAGTCGGCCTCGCGCATCCGCACGCCGTGGAAGGCGGCCGACCGGAGGTCGGCGCCCGCCAGCCCGGCGAACGACCAGTCGCCGCCCGTCACCCGCAGCGGCCGCAGCTCGCATTCGCGGAACGTGGCCCCGACGAGCTTGCACCCGGTGAACTCGGCGTCGAAGAAGTTGCACCGCTTGAACGCGCACCCGGTGAAGGCCGAGTCGGCGTGCCGCGACGCGTTGAAGCGCACGTTGCCGAACACGCAGTCGGTGAACGTCGAGTTCCGGGTGACGGCCTCGGAGAGGTCGACCTCGTGGAACTCGCACCGCGTGTAGTGCCGCCCGGTGATCTCCTCGCCGTACCAGTCGTCACGGAAGAACCGCTGGTCTTCGACGGGTGGATCTTGCGAGGTATCGGGCACTCGGCCAGGCTAGCGGCCACGACGACGAGGGGGTGCCGAAGCATGCTGGACGCCGACGACGTCCGAGCGGCCGTGCCGATGCCCGCCGCCGTCGACGCGGTGCGCGAGGCCTTCCTCGACCTCGCCGCGGGCCGCTTCGAGGTGCCGCAACGCCTGTCGTTCGACGGCGGCACGACGCTCGTCATGAGCGCCTGCCACACCCCCACCGGCCGCACGGCGGTGAAGACCCTCAGCCTCGTCGCCGGCCGCGACCCGATGATCCTCGGGACACTGGTGTGGAACACGCCCGAGGCACAGCTGGTCGCCGACGCGATCGCGGTGACCACGTTGCGCACCGGCGCGGTGTCGGGTGTCGCCACCGACTTGCTGGCGCCACCGGACGCGAGCCGGCTGGCCGTGCTCGGCACCGGCGCCCAGGCCGCGGACCAGATCCGCGCGGTGGCGGCGGTCCGCCCGCTGCGGCAGGTGACGGTGTTCGGACGTTCCCGGCTTCGGGCCACCCAGTTCGCCGACCGGCTGAGTGAGGAGTTCCCGGGCGTGCGGGTCGCGGCGAGTGTCGAGGACGCGGTCTCCGACGCGGAGATCGTGTGTTGTGCTACTTCATCGGCCACTCCTCTCTTCGACGTCGACGCCCTGCCGGAACGCGTCCACGTCAACGCGATCGGTTCGTACCTGCCGTCCATGCGGGAGCTTCCCGCCGAGCTGCTCGCGACGGCCGGCTGTGTTGTGGTGGACCAGATCGACGCCGTCCTCGAGGAGGCCGGCGAGGTGATCCACGCCGTGGACAACGGGCTGCTTTCGCGGGATTCGTTGGTGGAGCTGGGAAAGGCGCTTCAGGAGCCTCCGGTGGTCGGCGGGCGGACGGTGTTCAAGTCCGTCGGGGTCGCGGTGCAGGACTGGGCGATCGCGCGCTTGCTCGGCGAAAAAGGTCACGCTGAACCTGGCTCACTGAGCGTGCTCGTTACCGAGCGGAGAGCAATAACAGCGGCCAAACGGCGCAATCTGGGCCTTGAAGCGTTTGACAGGTCACCCCATCCGGGAATTTCCGCGGCATGTCTCCTTGGCGAACCACCACTCGACGGAACACGGCCGTGCGGGTCATCACGGCGATCGGCGCGATCTTCGCGGGGATCGAAGTTCTTTACATGATCATGGTGCTCGCCGGCGCCAATGCCGGTAACTCCTTCTTCGTCTTCATCAAGTCACTGGCGGTTCCTCTCGCATTGTTCTGGCCCGGCCTGTTCCCGGTGAGCAACCCCAGCCTCGCCGTGATCCTGGACTTCGGCTTGGCCGCGGTGTTCTGGCTGGTCGTCACGGGCATCATCGCCCGCTTCGCCGGCCGGTAATGGGCGGTCGCCTGCCGACACCCCTGAACGGCCACCTGCCGTCACCGCCCCCTCCGGTGACGGCAGGTGGCACCCCACTTGGGTGACCACCTGACGGTCGACGGCGATGGTGTGGGTGGCTGGGTCGTGTGATTTCGCGATCTGGTTTCTCCTCACGACTTACCTTGGGACGGCGCTGTTCCGCGGCGGGCCTGTTTCACCTGCGCGGGTGCCCAACAGCGTTGGCGGTCGCGCCCAGACACCGGGCTTGGTGTTCGGGCTGTTGACGAGGTCCCCGCGCCATGGTGCGGATGGTGACTTGCTTGCGTGAACAGCCGC
Source organism: Amycolatopsis heterodermiae (assembly GCF_034929455.1). NCBI lineage: Bacteria > Bacillati > Actinomycetota > Actinomycetes > Pseudonocardiales > Pseudonocardiaceae > Amycolatopsis > Amycolatopsis heterodermiae. The sequence goes on along the minus strand of NZ_JAYFSI010000009.1, from coordinate 287,010 downwards.
AGCGCGGTAGGCCGGGCGCGGGATCCGTGATCTGGCTTCGCTTCATGAATTACCTTGGGACGGTACTGTTCCGCGACGGACATCAGCAGGCTGTTCACCCACGCGAGTACCCAACGCGTTGACGCGCGCGCCTAGGCACAGGGTTCGGCGTTTGGGCTGCTGACGAGAAACCCCAGCGCCAAGGGTGCAGACCTTGACTCGCTGGCATGACGACAGCCACAGCGCGGTGGCCCGAGGCACTGAAACCGCGAACTGGCATCGCTCAGCGAATTGCCATGGGACGACTCCGTTCCGCGGCGGGCATCAGCGACAGATTGCTTCATCCACGCGGGCGCCGGCCTCCAACACCATTGGTGATCGCGCCCAGACCTGGGCACGGCGTTCGGACCGCTGACGAGGACCCCAGCGTTATCGCGCGCCTTGACACACGCTCGGCGTTCCGACGGTTGACGAGAACCCAGCGTTATCGCGCGCCTGAGACGGGCTCGGCGTTCGGATTGTTGACGACGACCTCCTCCAGCGCCAAGGTGCGGACGGCGACTCGCGTACATGACGGACAGCCGCAGTGCGGTGAACTGGGCGCTGCGGAATTCGCAGCATGGCCTTCCTTTGGGACCTTCGGGTGGCGGTGAACAGCCGAGCCGCACGCGTCATCTCAATGCCAGCGGTGTGACGCATCCGGGACCGCAGCGTTCGTTGCGACGACAACACCAGCCGGAGCGTTCGAGCTGGTCATCAAGGCCCTTTGCGCCGCGGATTCCGGCGTCGGCCTTCTTTGCCTCCTTTCTGCCGTGACCCGGCTTCAGCGGGCGGGGCGGGTTTCGGCGACACTGGTCGGATGAGTGACGGCAGATGGTTCGACGGCTGGGCTGCGGCTGGGCGTTCGCTGCTTCCGAACGTTCCCGTCACGCCCGCCGCTGTTCTGCGGAGTGTCACCGAGCAGCTTGTCGGGCGGCAGCTGACCGCCAAGGTTGACGGCCGTGAGGTCGGCCTCACGCTCACCGAACTTCACTACCCGGCCGATACCCTCCGGCTGGCCACCGGACGCGTCGGCGACGTGCGCATCGTCGCCGAGGACGTCGACTGGCCCGAACCCCCGAACGAGGCCGGCGAGCAGAGCAGCATCCTCCTCAAGCGGGTCACCGTGCTCGCCGAGGACGTCCGCCTCCGGTCGCTGCCCACTCCGGCCGCCATTCCCGCGCGGGTCGAGCTGCGGATCGCCGTGTCCGCGGACGTGCTGCGCGAACGGGTGGCGGCAGTCCGCCCCGGGATCGTCGCCGCGCCGGCCGGGAGCGGCCTGCTCCAGATCCACTGGGCCAAGCGCCCGCAGTGGGGCCACCTGACCCTGGAGGCCCAGGTGGAGGACGACGCTGTGGTGCTCGTGCCGCGCACCCTCCACATCGGACGCCGGCAGCTGAAACCACCGGCGCGCTTCCGCCCCATCGTGCTTCCGCTGCCGGAGCTCCCGCCCGGCCTGAAGCTGACGAAAGTGGAGCCGCGGCACGACGAACTCGTGCTCCACACCGTGGCGGAGGAATGGCCGGAACGGCTTTCCCGCATTCCCCTGACCGACCTGCTGAGCTGGCTGACCACCGCGGCGATGACCCTGACCCTGCCGAAACTCGGTACGCGCCCATAGCTTTCCCTTCGTCGGAGACGACCTACTCCCACGAAGGTACTCGAACGTCCGTTCGAACACATCACTCACACGGGTACAACCGAGAAACCCTGACGCGGCAAGGGAATCAGGCGTCCCGGTCCCGCAGGTAGCGCGTGTGGTCCGCCTGCCGGTCGACGTCCGCCGAGTAGAACCGCTCGGCGATCCGATGGGTCTCCGCCTCGAGCAAGCCCAGCTGCGCCACCAGTTCTTCGGACGCACCGGCCCTCCGGGAAGCGAACCACCACGGCAGGTTCAGGAAAGTCTCCACCGACAGCGGCAGGTCGGTCCGCACCAGCCGGACCACGGAGTGCTGCAGGTCCGGATCGGCCGACAGCCGCGCGGGCTGGGCGAGCAGGTCGTGCAGCACCTCCGCGATCCGCCGGACGGTGTCCACAGTGGACGCGGGCATGCGCGACGCCTGGGAGGACACCGAGGAGACCAGCGTTTGCAACGACGCGCGCAATTCCCCCGAGGTGTCGGGCAGCAGCCGGACCTTCTCCGGCGGCGCGAGCAGCGCACCCACCGCGTACAGCGCGATCACGACCACCGGCCAGATCGAGCCGACCACGCCGGTCAGGTACAGCCCCAGGCCGACGAGCCCGCCGACGCAGCCGGCGAGGTTCTTGGTCGAGCCCAGATAACGCAGCATCATTGGTACCCGCGGATCTCCTGGAAGACGTCGGAAAGCTGGACCTTCCGCGCGTCGAACACCTTGCCGCCGGTCATGGTCGCGACCTGCGTCAGCTCGTCGCTCGAACCCTCGCCGAACAGGACCGTGAACACCGGCACCCCCTTCATCGCGGGCGGCAGTGAGCCGAACGACGCCTGGAAGTCCGGCAGGGACGAGCCGTTCGCGTTCTCCCCGTCGGTCATCAGCACGATCGAGGTGAACCGGTCGGGATCGCGCGCCGCCAACGGCTCGAGCACGCGGTAGGCCTGGGCAAGCGAGTCGTAGATCGCCGTGCCCCCTCGAGCGTTGAGCCCTTCGGCGAACGCCTTGATCCGGGCCAGCTCGGCCGCGGGGTTCTGTTCCGGCACCGTGAACGTCTGCGGCGCCTGGGGCCCGGTGTTGAACGGCAGCATCGTCACCTCCTCCCGGCTCCGGAACCGCCGGTACCGCCCGGTGAGCGAGTTGTCCGCGCCCGTCAGCCCGGCCAGCGCGGTGCGCAGCGCGTCGATCCGCTCCCCCTCCATCGAACCCGACGTGTCGAGCACGTACAAGGTCCGCGACGGACGGCGGATCTTGTCGAAGTAGGCCTGGAGCAGGGCATCCACCGCCTGCTGCGTCGCCGGGAACGGCAGCTCGACGAGGTCGCGCTGCGCGAACTGCGACCCCAGCACGACGCCCGGCACGACCGGCCGCCGCTGCGTCGTGTCCATGATCTTCTTCTGGACGTCCGGGGTGCGCAGGTAGTCGGAGAGCCGCTGGTGCGCCGACCGGGCGTCGTCGCCCGCGGAAGCGAGCAGCGTCAACGGGTAATCCGCGGTGATGACACCGTCGCTCGGGTAGATCACCTTGAGCGGCTCGGGCAGCTTCCCGGACGCGTTCGCCGACAGCAGCACGGACTCGTAGTTGATCAGGCCGTCGACCTTCTGGCCGGGGTCCTGGCCGGTCGCGCGCCGCGTGTACGCGTCCGACAGCCAGCCGGACGACCCGGCCGAAAGGGCCTGCGCGCTGAAGAACTGCGTCAGCTGCGGGGTGACCGCGGCGATCTGCTGGGCGTCGATCGCGTTGCCCGCGCCCGCCAGCGCCGACGCGACCCCGACCAGCGCCGAGAACCCGGAGTTCGACGCCGACGGGTCGGTCATCCCGTACGTGAACGCCTTCTTGCCGGCCTGCGCGGCGATCTCGCCCCAGCCGACCGGCTTGCCGGTCCAGCCGAGCCGTTGCGCGGACGACGCCGACAGCCCGAGCACCACCGGCGAGCTCATGATCTTGACCTGGTTGCCCAGCCGCTTCGCCGCTTCGGGAATCCCCGCCGGGTAACGGTTCGACGAGAACCAGACAGCGTCGTACTTGCCGTCGACGCTGCCGTTCGCCAGCGACTCGGCGCCTTCCAGCGTGCCGGTGAAGGTGAACTTGACCTTGACGCCGGTGGCCTTCTCGGCCTCGTCGAGCACCGGCTGCATGTCCGCCAGCTCGCTGCCCGCGAGAATCCTGAGCGTGCCCGGCTCAGGGTCCCCCAGCGGCGCGGACGGCGAAGCGCCGGAGTCGGAACAACCCGCGAGCAACACCGCGCTCAGGGCCACCAGAAAGAGCTTCTTCATACTTCCCCCTCGTGCGAGCGGCGCAGGTGGTCCTCGGCCCGGCGGATCTCGCCGGACAGGGACTCGACCGTGGTCGCCATGGTGCGGACGGCGTCGGCGCGGAACCCGTCGATCGCGTCGATCGAGGCGTAGATCCGGTCGAAGGACGCGCGGATCGTCTCGGTCGCGACCGCCGGGTCGCTGCTCGCCTTGCGGATCTCGGCGGACTGCAGTTCCAGCAGCTCGGAGTTGGCGCGGATGAGCCCGTCGGTCGTCGCCTGGAGCGCCGCGACCTCGTCCAGGACGTCGCGCTGGCTCGCCAGCGCCCCGCTGACCAGCAGCGCGACGCGCAGCGCTGACACGGTCGTCGACACCGCCCGCTCGACACCGCGGATCAGCTCGTCGTTGTTCTTGCGCACCAGGTCCAGCGCGAGGTAGCCCTGCGCGCTGACCGCGAGCTGGGTGAGCAGGTCCTGGTGGCGTTGCCGGATCGGGTACAGCACGTCGCCACGCAACGCGTTGGCGCGCGCGGGATCGGTGAAGTCGAAGACCCCGGCTTGGGTCTCGATCGCGCCGTCGACGGCCTCGGCGAAGGCGGCCGCCTCGGCGAGCTTCCCCATCACCTTCCACAGCCGCTGGCGCTCGCCCTTGATCGCGGCGTTGTCGCGGCGCAGGACGTCCTGACGGCCGCGGAGGTCGACGACCAGCGCGTTGACCGGCTCGTTCGCCGCGCGGTAGCGGTCCAGCGCGCGCTTCGCGCCCGCCGCGACCGGGAACATCCCGAGCAGCTTGCGGCCGGTGAGCGGCAGCTTCGCCGGGTCCAGCTCGGCGACCGTGCGGCGCAGGCTCGTCAGGCTGGTCGTGACGTGTTCCTGGGGTGACGCCGTGAGCGCCCGGCTCGTGCGGTCCAGCATCGCCCCGGCGACGCCGGCCGCGGCCCGCATGTCGGCCTCGCCGACGGCCAGCAGTTCGTCCAAGAGGTCGGTGAACTCCGGTGACTTGACGTCCAGCGCTTCGAGCCGCTCGGTGAACTTCCCGGCGCGAACGGTGATTTCCGACCGCGTGTCCTCGCTGAGCGTGATGAGCCCGGCGGCCCGCTCGGCCGGGATCGCCGTGACCGGCTCCGGCGGGGTCAGGGTGAATTCGTCCATGTCAGTACTGCTTGCCGACGGCGTCGAGCAGACGCTCCAGGGTCTCGAACGACGGCGGCTCGACGGCGTCCACCAGGTCGGCGGGTGCGTGTGCCTTGGCCGCGACGTCCGCGAACAGCTTCGGGTCGGTGGTGCGGAACCCGAACGTCGCGGCCAGCTTGCCCAGCTCCGGGTCGGTCGCGAGCAGCTGCCCGACCTTGTCGCCGTCACCGCTGAACGGGATCAGGGTGTGCTTCGAGTACACCGTCGGCGCCGTGTAGATCATCCGCATGTCCGGCCGGATCGAACCGTCGCCGCGGACGACGCGGTCGACGTACTGCGACTCGTAGATCAGCGCGAGCGGCGTCTTGCCCATGCCCGCGGACAGGTAGTCCTCGAACGGCCCCTCGGTGCTGTTCTGCGTGTAGCCCTGGTCCAGGAACAGCTTCGACACCGACGGCAGCACCTTCGCCTCCTGGTCCGGCGTGCTGACGACGGTGTTGCCGTTGGCCACGAAGGAGACGATCGACAGGTACATCGCCGCGGAGTTCGACTCACGCGGGTCGGTGGTCGTGACCAGGACGTTCTTGCGGGCCGGGTACGCGGTGTTGCCGGGCAGCTGGTCCCAGCGCGTGCCCGCCTTCGCGACGTCCAGGTACTTCGCGACGTCGAGGACGTCGTAGTCGCCGGCGCCCTTGTGCACCACGCCGTTCGCCTTCAGCAGCGCGACGATCGGCTCGAAGGTGGCGATCGCCATCGGCGACTGGAACGGCGTGTAGACCGTGGTCACCTTGCGGTCACGCTGGATCTTCTGCGCCGCGGGCGAGGACGACGGGAACGCGAACGCGTACTTCCCGAGGTCGACGGTCGTCGCGATCTGGCGCGACCCGGCCGTGTCGACCTCGACCTTCAGGCCGTGCCGGGCGAAGGCGTCGACCACGCGCTGGTCGGTGAAGAACGCCTGCTTCTCGGAGCCGATCACGCCGCGCACGGTGGTCAGGTCACCACCCTGCGCGCTGTCGTCCCCGCGCCCCCAGACGATCACCGCCACGACCGCGAGCAGCAGCACCACGGCCAGTCCGATCGATACCCGGCGTTTCACGAGCCACTCCCCTCGACGGCCCGATCCTTCAGGGCCTTCGACTCGTTTGACGCGCGGACGAGCCAGTTCGAAGTGAACGGAAGATGAACAGTGTTACACCGCGGGGAACCACGTCCCGGACGCCCATTCGGTGTCGCCCCAAGCCTTTCGCTCCTCGGCACGTGGATCGAGCACCAGGTCCGTGTCTTCCCGGAAAACCATCACCGGGCGCAGTTCCGGACCGTAGGGCGGCCAGTCGGGGCCGTCGGCGGACGCGACGCCGTCGTGCACGAACCGCACCCAGCACCGGTGAATGAGCAACGCCGCGCGCTCGCGGGCCGGGTTCACGTCGGACGCCTGTGTGAACAGCGGCAGCGGGGTCTTCCACGCCATCGTCGTCTCGGTGCCGTGCCCGCCGTCGAGCTGTTCGGGCACCCCGGGGGCCGCGATGTCGATGCGGTAGCGGTAAACGGGGGCGTGCGCGGACTGCGCGTCGGCGAGCCGCTGCGTCGGGACGCCGTAGCGTTCGTCGCCCATCGCGGCGATCTTCGCGGACTTGAGGTCGGGGACGCGGCGGAGGTACGTCTCCAGCAGCTGCGAAGTTCCCTCTGTCCCGAGGATTTGCGTGAGGACGTCTTCCGCGGGCGCCGTCGCGATGTCGTCACCCAGCATCATCGCGTACGTGCTGCCTTCGTTGCTGTTGCAGCCGACCAGCAGCGGGACGCCGGCCGCGCTGCCGCGGCGGATCGGCTCGACCGGCACCTCGGGCAGCACGCGCGGGTGCAGCGTCGGGCGCCACAGCCACAGGGCCTGGAAACCGGTCAGGATCCGTTCCTGCGCCTCGACGAACTCCTTGGCGGGCAACGCCCGCAGCGATTCGGCGTCGTGACAGCCGACCTCGTCGAGCAGCCGCCGGGCCAGCGCGGTGCCGGTTTCCGGCGTCGCCACGTGGTCCGCGCCGCCGCTGCTGCTGATCGCCTGCGCGAACAGCCCCGCGCCGAGCGGGCTGCCCATCAGGTTCCCGATGCTCTTCGCGCCCGCCGAGACGCCGTAGACGGTGATCCGCGACGGGTCGCCGCCGAACGCGGAGATGTTGCGGCGCACCCACTTCAGCGCGGCGATCTGGTCGAGCAGGCCGCCGACACCGGCGTCCGCCTCGGACTCGCCGAAGATCCCGGCGAGGTGCAGGAACCCGAGCGAGCCGAGGCGGTAGTTGATCGTGACGACGACGATCCCGGCGCGCGCGAACTCCTCGCCGTCTCCGAGCTGTTCACCGTGGCCGACACGGTAGCCGCCGCCGTGCAGCCAGAACAGCACCGGATAACCACCCTCGGGCGCGGGCTCTTCCGGCGTGCAGACGTTGAGGTACAGGCAGTCCTCGTCGCAGACCGCCCCCGGGTTCATCGGGTCGGGCGACTGCATCGCGTGCGGCCCGTACTCCGCCGCGACGTGCACGCCACCCGAGAGCGAAGGCGGCTGCGGCGCCTTCCACCGCAGCTCGCCGACCGGCGGCCGGGCGTACGGGATCCCGCGCCACCTGCGGACGCCGTCACCCGCCAGCCCCACCAGCGCCCCGAGCTCGGTCGTGACCGTCGGGACGGTGGCCATCAGAGGGAGGCCTGCTCTTCGGTCGGGAGGCACACCTCGAACCGGGTGTTCCCTGGCTCCGACTCGACGCGCAGGTCGCCCTGGTGCCGCTCGACGACGATCTTCCACGAGATGTCCAGGCCCAGCCCGGTGCCCTCGCCGACCGCCTTGGTCGTGAAGAACGGCTCGAAGATCCGTCCCTTGATGTCCTCCGGGATGCCCGGGCCGGTGTCGCCGATCTCGACGCGCACCTGGTCGTTGACGCCCCACGTGCGCAGCGTGAGCGTGCCTTCGCCGCCCATCGCGCCCAGCGCGTTGTCGATGATGTTCGTCCAGACCTGGTTGAGCTCGGCCGCGTACGCCGGGATCTTCGGCAGGCTCCGGTCGTACTCCTTGACGACGCGGACGCCGTCGCCGATCTTGCCGGCGAGCATCACGAGCGTGGAGTCGAGGCCGTCGTGGACATCGACCCACTGGTGCGGCGAGCGGTCCATCTGCGAGTACTGCTTGGCCTTGCCGACCAGCGCCGAGATCCGCGTGGTCGAGTCCTCGATCTCGCCCATCAGCATCTCGGTCTCGAGCGCGTAGGCGAGCCAGCGGACGGCACCGTCGAGGAAGGTGTCGCCGACCGACTCGAGGACGTTGTCCATGTCCGGCGCGGTCAGCCCGGCGCGGACGTAGATGTCGGCCAAGTCCCAGCCGCCGTCGACGCCGTGGTCCTCGAACCAGTCGCCGATCTCGTCCTCGCGGTCGGACTGCTGCATCGCGGTCAGCTTCGGGGCCTGCGCGACCTGCTTGACGAGGCGTTCCTGGACGTCGATGAGCATGTCGAGCAGCTCGGGGTCGATGTCCTTCTTCGCCAGGTAGGCCAGCTTGTGGCGCATCCCGGCGACGCGTTCGCGCAGCGCGGACGTCGCCCGCACGGCGGCCGCGGCCGGGTTGTTCAGCTCGTGCGTCAGGCCGGCGGACAGCTCGCCCAGCGCCAGCAGACGGCGGCGCGAGCCGATCACGGTGTCGCTGTTGCGCCAGCCGAGGTACATGCCCTCGAGCAGGTGGGTCGCCATCGGGAACCACCGGCGGAACTCGAAGGAGAACTCCTGCGACGGCAGCGTCAGGAACGTGACGTCGGACAGCGCGCGCACCGTCGCGTTGTAGCGGTGCTCGCTCTCCTGGTGCACGAAGAACTGCGTCGCGCCGAAGTAGGCGCCGCGCTGGTCGGACCGGTTGGTCTCCACCTCGGTGCCGCTGACCATCCGCGTCATCCGGATCGCGCCGCCCAGCAGCACGTAGAAGCAGGTCGCTTCGTCGCCTTCGCGGATGACGACGGTGTCGCCCTCGTACTCCTCGAGCACGGCGTTGTCGGCGATCCAGTCGAGCTGGTCCTCGGAAAGGTGTTCGAACAGGAAGAGGCCGCGAAGCTCTTCCCGCGGCAATGCGCTCATTCCTTCACCCCTGTTTTGTCGGTGGCCGGGGCTACGTTTCCCGCATGTCCCGCTTTCGCTTGACGCCCACAGCCGAACAGGAGGCTCGGCTGCTCGTCCATTGCGCCCACGCGCGGTTCGTCTGGAACCTCGCCGTGGAGCAGCACTCCCATTGGCGGCCCGGGCGGCCGCTCCCTCCAGGTTACGTCGAACAGGCGCGGCAGCTGACCGAGATCCGCGGCGAGCACGCGTGGTTGCGTGAGGGCTCGGTCACCGTGCAACAGCAGGCGCTGCGGGACTTCGCCCAGGCCCTGCGCGGCTTCTTCGGGGGCACCCACGGCAAGCCGACGTGGCGCCGCGCGGCGGTCCACCAGGGGTTCCGGCAGGTCGCCGTCCGAACCGAGCACGTGCGAAGGCTCAACCGGCGCCGCGGCGCCGTGTGGGTGCCCAAGGTGGGCTGGGTCCGGTTCCGCTGGTCGCGACGCCCGGCCGGCGACCTCAAGTCCTACCGGGTCACCCGCGACCGCATCGGGCGGTGGCACCTCGCGTTCGCCGCTGTCCCCTTGCCCGTACCCGCACCGGGCGACGGCAGCACGGTCGGCGTCGATCGGGGCGTGGCCGTGTCGGCTGCGCTGTCGACCGGAGAACTCCTGCACTGCCCCGGGCTGTCCCGCGCCGAGCGGGCGAGAGCGGTGCGGCTGCGACGACGGCTCGCCCGGGCCGCCTGCGGATCGAACCGGCGCGCCCGGCTGCGCCGCGCGATTGCGCGGCTGACCGCCAAGGAGTCCGCTCGCCGGAGGGACTGGGCGGAAAAGCTGACGACCCGGCTCGCCCGTGAGTTCGACGTGATCCGGGTCGAAGACCTGCGCATCGGGCAGATGACCCGTTCGGCGAAGGGCACGGCCGCGTCGCCGGGGCGGCGGGTGCGGCAGAAATCGGGCCTGAACCGGGCGATCCTCGCCCAGGGGTGGGGTCTGGTCGTCTCGCGTCTGGAGCACAAGGCCCCGGGCCGGGTCGAAAAGGTCCCCGCTGCCTTCACTTCGCAACGTTGTTCCGCCTGCGGGCACGTGGCGTCCGAATCCCGCGAGAGCCAAGCGGTGTTCCGGTGCGTCGCCTGTGGGTACGGCGGCAACGCGGACGTGAACGCGGCCAGGAACATCGCCGCCGGACGGGCGGTGACCGCGCGGGGAGGCGGGACGGTGGTCCGGCCGGTGAACCGCGAACCTCGGCGAACCAGCCCGGCTTCGCCGGGCTCGCGACGCCGGAATCCCCCGGTCGGATGACTGCGGGGAGGACGTCAATGTTCCTCCAGGTACCGGTGTACCAGCGTCACGGCCATCGCGCCTTCGCCGACCGCCGACGCCACTCGCTTGACCGACTGGGACCGCACGTCGCCCGCTACGAAGACGCCTGGGATCGACGACTCGAGGTAATGCGGGTCACGGTCCAGCGTCCAGCCGCGGGGGCGCTGGCCGCCGGCCAGGAGGTCCGGGCCGGTGCAGACGAAGCCGTGGTCGTCGCGGTGGAGGTCGTCGCCCAGCCACTCCGTGCGCGGGGCCGCGCCGATGAAGATGAACAGGTGGCCGGTGTCGACCTCCTCCGTGACGCCGTTCTCGCAGAGCGTGAGCCGCTCGAGGTGCTCGTCGCCGTGGGCCTGCTTCACCGTCGTGCGGGTGCGGACGTGGATGTTCCCGATGCCGGCGATCTGCTCGATCAGGTAGTGCGACATCGACGACTCGAGCGACTCGCCGCGCACCAGGATGCTGACGTCGCTGGCGTGCCGGGAGAAGAACACCGCGGCCTGCCCGGCGGAGTTCGCGCCGCCGACGATGTAGACGTGCTCGCCCTTGCACTCGGGCGCCTCGGTGGCGGCCGAGCCGTAGTAGACGCCGCGGCCGCTGAGCTCGTCGATGCCCTCGGCGTCCAGCGCGCGGTAGGTGACGCCGCTGGCGAGGATCACCGAGTGCGCGGCGATCTCGCTGCCGTCGCCGAAGGTGATGACCCGGGATGAGCCGCGGGCTTCCAGGCCAACGACGTCACGGGCGGTCAGCACCTCGGCGCCGAACTTCTGCGCCTGGCGCCGCGCCCGGTCGGTCAGCTGCGCGCCGGAGACGCCGTCGGGGAACCCGAGGTAGTTCTCGATGCGCGAGCTGGTGCCGGCCTGGCCGCCGGTGGCCTTCTTCTCGACGAGCACGGTCCGCAGGCCCTCGGACGCGCCGTACACCGCGGCGCCGAGCCCGGCCGGGCCGCCGCCGATCACGACGAGGTCGTAGAACTCCTGCGCCGGCCGGGTCGACAAACCGACCGCGTCCGCGATCTCGCTGGTGGAGGGGCGCTTGAGCACGGTGCCCTCGGGGGTGACGATCACCGGGATGTCGGCCTCGGTGGCGTCGGCGGCCTTGAGCAAGCGCTTGCCCTCGTCCTCCTCGACCGAGAACCAGCGGTAGGGCACGGCGTTGCGCGCGAGGAAGTCGCGCATGTGGAACGACGGCGACGAGTACCGGTGGCCGAGGAGCTTGACCTCGTCGACCGGCTTGTCGCCGACGGCCTTCCAGGTCTCGACCAGCGCGTCGATCACCGGGTAGAGCTTCTCCTCCGGCGGGTCCCACGGCTTGAGCAGGTAGTGGTCGACGTCGACGACGTTGATCGCCTGGATCGCGGCGTCGGTGTCGGCGTAGGCGGTCAGCAGGGCACGGCGGGCGTGCGGGAACAGGTCCATCGCCTTCTCGAGGAAGGCGATGCCGTCCATCTGCGGCATCCGGTAGTCGGCGAGGATCGCCGCGACGGCGTCGCCGCGCAGCTTGATCTCGCGCAGCGCCTCGAGGGCGTCGGCGCCCGAGTCGGCGCGGATGACGCGGTAGTCCTTGCCGTAGCGCCGCCGCAGGTCGCGGGCGACCGAGCGGGACACGGCGGGATCGTCGTCGACGGTCATCAGGATCGGCTGGCTCACGCCTTGCAGCCTACGGCGCGAGGCGCTCCGCTGGGGAGGACCGGCGTTTCGGCACCTGGACCCGCTCCAGGTCCGCGGCCACCACGATCTCGCCGCCGAACTCGGCCCGTGCTTCGTCGAAGAACCGCTGCGGCTCGGTGTAGCGCTGGGAAAAGTGGGTCAGCACGAGCTGCCGGACGCCGGACTCGGCGGCCACCCGCGCCGCCTGCTGCGCCGTCAGGTGGCCGAAGTCACGGGCCAGCCGGGTGTCCTCCGCGAGGAACGTCGACTCGATCACGAGCATGTCCGCGTCCTCGGCGAGGGCGTAGACGCCGTCGCACAGGCGAGTGTCCATGACGAACGCGAACCGCTGGCCGCGCCGGGGCACGCTGACGTCGTCGAGGCTCACTCCGTCGACGACGCCCTCGCGCTGCAGCCTGCCGACGTCCGGGCCTTGGATGCCGAACGAACGCAGCCGCTCCGGCAGCATCGTGCGGCCGTCCGGCTCGATCAGGCGATAACCGAACGCCTCGACCGGGTGACTCAGCAACTGCGCCTCCAGGACGCCGAACTTGCCCGAAGCGATCTGCCCGCTCGCGGAGATCGGCTGCTCCCGCAGGTCGGCGGTCTCGTAGAACGACGTCGCGTGCCGCAGCCGCTCGAAGTAGTGCGCGCCGGACGCCGGGAAGTGGGCGTGCACGGGGTGCTGCACCTTGTCGAGCGACAGCCGTTGGATCACGCCGGACAGGCCGAGGCTGTGGTCGCCGTGGAAGTGCGTGACGCAGATCCGCGTGACGTCCGTGACCGCGACGCCGGCGTGCACCATCTGCCGCTGGGTGCCCTCACCGGGGTCGAAGAGGAGACCCTCGCCGTCCCAGCGGAGGAGGTAGCCGTTCTGGTTGCGGTGGCGCGTGGGCACCTGGCTCGCGGTGCCCAGCACCACCAGTTCGCGGGTCACACCCCCGCACGGTACTCAGGCCGCGGCGGGCGTGTTCGCGATCTTGCGCAGCCGGAAGGCCAGCACGAGCAGCACGATCCCGTAGATCAGCGCGTAGATCCCGACGAGCAGCGCGATGCCGTACGCGCCCGCGATCGGGTTGATCACGATCAGGATGCCCGCGAGCACGGAGATCGCGCCGGCCAGGATCAGGAACGCCTCACCCTGGATCTGCTTGCGCAGGCGGATGGCCGCGGCGATCTCGGCGACGCCGGTGACGATCGCCCACAGGCCGACCAGCAGCGCCAGCAGCAGCACCGTGATCCCCGGCCACACCAGCACCAGGATCCCGGCGAGGATGCCGAGCACCCCCAGCACGCCGTACGCGGCGCGGTGCGCGCCGTCGCCCGGCCGGAACGCCTGCATCAGCCCGCCGATGCCGTCCACGATCGCGTAGACGCCGTAGAGGATCGCGAGCACCAGCACGGTCGCGCCCGGCCAGACGAGCGCGAAGATCCCGAACAGCACGGCGAACACCCCGCGCACGGCGGTGAGCGGCCAGGCCTGGCGAGGTTCGACGACGATTCCGAAGGCGGTCATGTCCCGCTCCTTTGCACTCCGGGACGCCCAGTATCGCGGCAGTTCGGGAGCCTGGCGCGGTTCACCACCCGTTCGGGCCACGGGTCCACAGTGGCCGGTCGGCTCACGCGTCCGAGGCGAGCAGGACCGGACGGCTGCCGAAGCCGACGTCCGCCGTCGTGCCCGGCAGCAGCTCCGCGGCCGTCACGCTGGGCAGGTCCGCGAGAACCGTCGTGCCGTCCGGCAGCACCGCGGTGAGACGGGTGACCGCACCGCGGAAGCTGTGGTCGGTGATCCGGGCCGTCCCGCCGGTTTCGAGCGTCACCGATTCGGGCCGAACCAGCACGCGCACGGCGGCGCCGTCCGGCCGCTCCCCCGGCTCGGCCAGCTTCAGCCGCTGCCCGGCGACGTCGACCTCGGCGCCGCTACCGGTGACCGTGCCCGCGAGGTGGTTCATCGTGCCGACGAACTCCGCGACGAACGCCGTCGCCGGGCGCGCGTACAACGCGGCCGGGGTGTCGCACTGCTCCAGCCGTCCGGATTTCATCACGCCGACGCGGTCGGCGATGGACAGCGCTTCCTCCTGGTCGTGCGTGACGAACAGCGTGGTGATGCCGACCCGCAGCTGCAGCCGCCGGATCTCGTCGCGCAGCTGGGTGCGGACCTGGGCGTCGAGCGCGGACAGCGGCTCGTCGAGCAGCAGCACGCGCGGCTCGATGGCCAGCGCCCTGGCGAGCGCGACCCGCTGCTGCTGGCCGCCGGAGAGCTGGTGCGGGTAGCGCTTGGCGTGCGTGTCCAAGCCGACCAGCTCCAGCAGTTCCTGCGCGCGCTTCTGCCGGGTGGCCGTGCCCTGGCCGCGCAGCCGCAGGCCGAATCCGACGTTGTCGAGCACGGTCAGGTTCGGGAAGAGGCTGTAGGCCTGGAACACCATGCCCATGTCGCGCTTGTTGGCCGGCACGCCGACGACGTCGGAGCCGTCGACGAGCACCTCGCCCGCGTCGGCCTGCTCCAGCCCGGCGAGCACGCGCAACGCCGTCGTCTTGCCGCAGCCGGACGGGCCGAGCAGGGCGACCAGCTCGCCGGGCTCGATCAGCAGGTTCAGGCCGTCGAGGGCCTTGACGTCGCCGAACTCGCGGCGCAGGCCGCGGAACTCGACGGAGGCGCCGGTCTTGGTTTCGATCATCAGGCGATTCCTCGCTCGAGCCGGCGGCGACCCGCCACCACGGACAGGACGAACAGCAACAGGAAGGCGACGAACAGGCTGAACAGCGACACCGCGACCGACACCCCGGCCTCGGACTGTCCGGTTTGGACCGTCCACACGGGAAAGGTGTCCATCAGCAGGATGCTGGCCAGCGTGTATTCGCCGAGCACCAGGGCCAGGTTGAGGAACGCGGCGCCGAACACCGCGCTGCGGATGTTGGGGACGATCACCCGCAGGAGCACGGTGCCCCAGCCGGCCCCGAGGCTGCGCGCGGCCTCGACCAGCGTGGGCAGCGCGATCGCCTGCAGGCCCGCGTCGAGCGTGCGGTAGGTGAACGGCAGCGCCAGGACGACGTACTCCAGCACGAGGATCACCGGCGTCCCGTTGATCACCTCGGGTGCGTCGGCGAACACCACGAGGACGCCGTTGACCAGCACGATCGGCGGGATGACCAGCGGCAGCAGGCTGATCCCCTCCATCAGCCGGCGCAGCTTCGGCTTGCGCAGGTGCACCCAGCTGACCGTCGGGACCATGATCAGCAGCGTCAGCGCGACGGTGCCGGCGGCGACCCACAACGACGTCCCGAGCGTCTCGAACAGGCCCGGCTCGTCGAGCAGCTTGCCCCAGGAGGCGAAGCTGTGCGTGTCGTTGACGTCGCGGAGGCTGAACTCGACCGACGCCGCCATCGGCACCAGGAAGTACAGCCCGAACAGGGTGAGAATCGTCCAGCGGCCCCACTTGTTCGTCATCCGAGCCACCTCGACGCGCGCCGCTGCATCCACGAGTAGAACGCCATCACGACCGCGACCACGACGATCATGCCGAGGCCGAGCGCCTTCCCGAGGTTCTGCTGGTCGGCGACGACGTTGCCGGAGACCAGCGAGCCGATCTGGATCGGCACCAGCGGGATGATGCCGGTCGTCAGCGCGTACGCGGTGGCGTAGGCGCTGAACGCGTTGGCGAACAACAGAAGCGTCGAAGCCAGGAACGGCGGCAGCAGCACCGGGACGGCGATGAGCCGGAAGTACTGCGCGCGCGTCGCACCGAGGTTTTCCGCCGCCTCGCGCCACTGCGCGCGCATGCCCTCCAGCGCCGGGGTGAACACGATGACCATCAGCGGGATCTGGAAGTAGACGTAGACGATGGCGATGCCGCTGAAGCTGAACAGGCTGAACCCGGACGCGTAGAGGTCGAGACCCAGGCCGGTCAGCGCCTTCGTGACGATGCCGATGCTGCCGAGCGTCGCGATGAACGCGAACGCCAGCGGCACCCCGCCGAAGTTTGCCAGCACGCCGGCCGCGCTGGAGACCACCTTGCGCAGCAGGCCGTCCGGCTTGGACCCCAGCACGGCGTGCGCGAGCAGCGCGCCGAGCACGGCGCCCAGGAGGGCGGTCAGCGCGGACAGCTCGATCGACGTCACGAACGAGCGGCCGAACTGGTCCTTGAAGGCCGCGCCGAGGTTGGCGGTGGTGAACGCGCCGTCGTTGTCCTGGAACGCACCGACCGCGACCATCACCACCGGCGCGCCGAGGAAGACGCCGGTGTAGGCCAGGAAGGGGACCAGGCCGAGGTGGCCGGTCACCCACTTGAGCGAGCGCCGCGCGAACCCGGGGCGCACGGGCACGGCGGCAGGCGTGGTCGCGCCTGCCGCCGTGGTCAGCGTTTCGGCCGTCACGTCAGCCGACGGCCTTCGCCCACTCGTCCGCGACGACCTTCTTGGCCGCGTCGATCTGGTCGTTGGTCGGGAACTTCGTGTCGCCCGGGACCTGCGGCAGGGCCGCGAGCGACGCCTTGTCCGCGGTGCCCGCCGTCTCCATCTTCGGCAGCCGCGCCGGGCGCGAAAGGCCCTTCAGGAAGAGGTTCTGGCCCTCGTCGGAGAACAGGAACTCCTGCCACAGCCGCGCGGCGGCCGGGTGCGGGGCGGTCTTGCTGATCGCCTGGCAGTAGAAGTTCGAGTAGACGCCGTCGGCCGGGACCGCGACCTTCCAGTCGACCTTGCCCTCGAGCTTCTTCGCGTAGCCGGCCTGCAGGTAGTCCCAGTCCAGCGTGATCGGGGTCTGGCCGCTCTCCACGGTGGCCGCGCTGGCCTGCACCGGGATGAAGTTGCCGGACTTCTTGAGGTCACCGAAGTAGGTGATGCCGGGCTTGATGTCGGCGAACGAACCGCCGTTGCCCAGCGCCGCGGCGTAGACGCCGGCGAACGCCGCGCCCGCCTTCGTCGGGTCGCCGTTGAGCGCGATCTTGCCCGCGTACTCCGGCTTCTTGAGGTCCGCGAAGGACTTCGGCGGGTTCGGCACCTTCTTGGCGTCGTAACCGATCGAGATGTAGCCGCCGTAGTCGTTGACCCACTGGCCGTCGGCGTCCTTCTGCGCGTCCGGGATGTCGCCGAACGTCGCGACCTTGTAGGGCGCGAGCAGGCCGTCCTGGGCCGCGGTCAGCGCGAAGGCGCCGCCGAGGTCGAGCACGTCGGGGGCGCGGTCCTGGCCCTTGAGCTGCTTGACGGCGTTGACCTCGTCCTGGCTCGACCCCTCGGGGTTCGCCTCGGTGACCTTGAGGCCGTACTTCTTCTTGAAGGCGTCGAGGAGCTCGCCGTAGTTCGCCCAGTCGTGCGGGAGGGCGATGACGTTGAGCGTGCCCTCCTTCTTGGCGGCCTCGACGAGCTTGTCCAGGCCGCCGAGGTCGGCGGCGGACTTCGCCGTGGCGGCCCCGCTCGCGGCGTCCTTGGTGTCACCGGAAGCGCCGCCGCAGGCGGTCGATACGAGGGCGGCCGCGGCGACCGCCGCGGTGAGAGCCGCGAAACGTCTGTTCACTTGCTACGTCCTCCGTTGCCC
Organism: Amycolatopsis heterodermiae; assembly: GCF_034929455.1. NCBI lineage: Bacteria > Bacillati > Actinomycetota > Actinomycetes > Pseudonocardiales > Pseudonocardiaceae > Amycolatopsis > Amycolatopsis heterodermiae. The sequence continues at coordinate 269,404 of NZ_JAYFSI010000009.1, read as the reverse complement.
GGGTGGGTGTCCGGAGCGAACGGTTCACGAACGAGGTGAACGATCTTGGTCCAGCGCGTGAATACGTACATCCGTACGCATGCACGTTCCGTAATCACACTTTTGGCGGTTGCCGCCTACCCTGACCAGCGGGTTCTTGCGGAGTAATTCACGAAGCGTGAGGACCGGCGTGCGCCGCGGCCGCCACCACGGCGCACGCCGGTTGATCAGGGGTAACTGACCAGGTTGACCGGCTTCGTCCCCTGCGGGGTGGTGTCACCGGTGGTGTTGATCACGTGGGTGATCGTCCCCTGGTAGTTGAGGGAGACGGTCACCATGTCGTGGAACCTGACACCAGGCGTGTTCGGCGCCTCGAAGGCATGCGCGCTGGCGACCGAGGGGTTGGTGCTGAAGAAGCAGTAGCTGCCCAGCCCCCACGCCTCGTGACTGGTCACGTTCGGGCCCACCTTGTAGGCGGAGTAGCCCTTCGTGGACCCGTTCATCCAGCCCGCCTGGTTCGGCACGTCGTACGGCATCTCGTTCTGGAAGAAGTACGTCCGGCCGCCGTTGCCGTTCCAGACGACCTGCGTCTTCTGGTAGTGCTCGACGAACAGGCCGTACATCGTCACGTTGTTGCCGTTGACCGTGAGCCCGGTGTCGGCGGTGTTGGTGGTCCAGCCGACGTTGTTGCCGTTGTCGGCGTGGTCGGCGCGCCAGATCCACATGTGGTCGCCGATCACGTTGTTGCTGTTCACCACCAGGCTGTTGGTCGCCTTCCCGACGGCCGGGCCGCCGATCCGGAAGAACACGTCGTGCAGCGACGTCGGGTCCGCCGAGTGGTCGGCGGTCGAGCCGGCCGCGCCGACCTGCATGAGCGTGTTCGAGTTGGTCGTGCCCGCGTCGATCAGCAGGCCGGCCACCTTCACGCCGTTGACGTCGTCGACGTTCATCGCGGTGACGCCGTTGTCCGGCACCATGGTGGCGATGCCGAGGCCGAGCACGACGGTGTCGGGCCGGGTCACGTGCAGCGCCTGGTTGAGGTGGTAGACACCCGGCGTGACCAGCAGGTTCTTCCCGGCGGCCAGCGCGGCGTTCATGTCCGCGGCGGACGCGCCGGGCTTGGCGATGTAGAACTGGTCGATCGGGATCGAGCTGCCGGGCGCGGCGCCGTTCGCCCAGCTCGTGCCGGACGCGTTGGTCTTCACACCCGGGACGAACACCTGGTAGTTCCCGGCGTTGTCGATGTAGAGGAACGGCTTCTCGCGCGTCACCGGCGTGGTGCCGACCGTGGTGTACGGCGGCGACGGGAACGTGTTCTGCGGAGCGCCCTGGACGCCGGCGAAGACCATGTTCCAGTTCGAGCCGTTCCAGCTACCGAACTGCGAGTTGCGCGAGATCCACTGCTGCTGCGAGCCGGAGCGGACCTGGCCGTCGATCTTCGAGTCGGAGATCCAGCCGCCGCTGGCCCACCCACCGTCGTCGAGCTGCAGGTCGCCGCGGACGTGCATGCGGCGGTACGGCGCGGCCTGGCTCACGGCCCAGCGGTCGGCGCCGCCGGTCGGGTTGACCGAGAGGTTCTCGGCGCCGCGCCAGAAGTTCTGCGTCGCGTTCTGCGGCGGGAACCAGTCGGCCTCGACGTGCACGGCGCCGTTGATCGTCACGGCGTCCGGGCTGAGCCCGAGGCCGAGGACCTGCGTGTAGAAGCCGACGTTCACGTCGTTGGAGTACGTGCCCGGCTTGAACATCACGGCGTAGCGCTGGCTGCCGAACTGGTTGCGTTCCTGCTGGCTGAAGATGCTGTTGAGCCGGCTCTGGATGCTGGAGCTCGACATCGACGGGTCGAAGATCACCACGTTCGGGCCGAGGTCCGGCTGCCCGGAGGTCGGAGGAGTCGTGCCACCCACGGGGGTAAGTGTGAACGACTGCGCGGTGGTGCCGTTACACGAGTACTGCTGAAGCTGGACGGAGTCCGCGGTGGAGGCGCTCGGGACGTCGAGGCACTTCCCGCTGTTGCGGTTCACGAAGTGGTACCGCCCGCTCCCTTCGTCGACGGCCTGCCACTGCTGGTTGAGGCCGCTCGAATAGGTCCAGAGCTGCACGAGCCCGCCGTCGGCGGTGGAGACGTTGGTGACGTCCCAGGCCGCGGCCGGGTTGTTGCGGGTGTTCACCCGGAAGTAGCCGTCACCGGTCGACTGGAACTGCCACTCCTGGGAAGCGGACGAGTTGCAGGTGTACTGCTGCACAACGGTGCCGTTGGCACTGGCTGCGGCCCGCGCGTCGACACACTTCCCACTGTTCACCGCGGCGACCGTGTACCACCCGTCCGGGGTGACCGCGGCCTGAGCCACCGGCGCCGCCACGGCGATCGCGCTCCCGACCAGGACGAACGCCGCGGAAAGCAGCGTCATCACCCGCCGTCTCGTCTTCATGCGAAACCTCCTCCGCCGCACACGCGGCATCCTTCGAGCAGGAAACGGCAGAGGCGTGCCCGGTCTAGGGGTAGACGCGGCGTAACGGGCGGGGACCTCGGCGTCACAACCGCCGAAAATGTAACGGCGGACACACCGGGAGTCAATACACGCCTAAAAATAAGTCCTAAAACTGCAGGTCACAAGGCTGGGCCCTACTTAGTGACCTTGCAGGCACCCCCGCGTTGAGGGCGTCGGAGCGGCGTGTACTGTATGGCCATACGAGATGCGGAGTTCACCTTCGCCTCGGGGCTATGGCGCAGCTGGTAGCGCACCTCACTGGCAGTGAGGGGGTCAGGGGTTCGAGTCCCCTTAGCTCCACATCATACGGAACCCCTTCGTTTCAGCCGTTGTGGCTGGTCGGAGGGGTTTTCTGCGTTCCGGGTTCGATCTTCGATGATCGCCTTTCCGGAGTGATCTTGTGCTCCTGGTGGGACAAAACTGGAGCACTACCCCAGCCCCGGCGCGACGTCCGTGCGGTGTTCCCGCTGCTTGTCGGTTCGTCGGCGAGTGACCCCCACCGTGGCGAAGAGGGGGACAACCCGTGCCACCCGCCGACTGTCGGCCACACTCGGTGACGGCGTTGGCGGTGGCGGGGCCGCAGTGTGCCAACGCCGCTCGAGGCCTTCCAGCAGCCGCTGTTCGACCTCCGGCGCGACGTGGGAGTAGGTCTCGATGACCCGGTTGTCCAGATGATGACCAAGCCTCCGAGCCTGCGCGATCTCCGGTGCGCCGCCGGCGATCAGCCAGGTCTTGTGGCTGTGCCGCAGCCCATGGAAGGTCAACCCAGGCCGAACCGCCGCGCAGCCCGCCTTCGCCTCGGACGCCTCGCTGCCGTCGACCGCGGGGCGGAAGACGCGGCGGAGGAACGTTGAGCGCCACAACCAGGTTCCGCTCGGCGTAGTGAACACGAATTCGTACCGGTGCCGGGCGAGATGCTCTCGCAGCAACGCAGTCAGAAACGGCGGCAGCGCAATCGTCCGCGCCGAGGCCCGGGTCTTCGGCGGCCCCAGCCACCGCATCGACCCCGACTCGTGCAACGCACCCACCAGCGGATCAATCACGATCACGCCACGTCGGAGATCGACGTTATCCCGGTGCAGGCCGGCCAGTTCACCCCATCTGCAGCCGGTCCACGCCGCGGCGATTACCAACAGCCGCGCGATCGGGCCGCCAAGGAGGCCGGCCTGCTCGGCGATCCGCACCACCTGCTCCGGCGTCGCCCAGACCCGCTCCCCCACCGCCCGCCGCGACCGCCGGCCACGACGCCTCCGCCGACGCACCGGATTGAACGGAATCAACCGCTCGTCGGCCGCATCAGTCAGCAACATCGACAGCAGGTTCAGCTGCGAGCTCACCGTCGACGGGACGTATCCGTCCCGCTCCAGTTGTCGGGCCCACTCGGTCACGCCCAGCGCCGTGATCGCACCCAGCGACAGATCGCCGAACTTCGGCAGGATTTGACACCGCAACCTGCTCCGATAACTCTCGATCGTCCGCGGATCCAGATCCAGTGACCGGAACCACCGCACCACCCAGTCGGCGACCGTGACCGCGCTGTCGGCCGGATCGATCCACACCCGCCGACGCCGATCCACCTCCAACCCAGCGGCATAGGCGACAGCATCACGCCGCGAGCCAAATCCGGACACCGACCGAACACCGAAACCTTGCCGCCGATACCTCACCCGCCACGACCTGCTGCCACACCGCTCCACCCACGCCACAACGACCTCCACACCTGGCTGAGACCAACGAGACGCTGGCCCAGCAGTGGAGTTCCCCGACGCAGACATCTCCAGCATCCGCCCTCAACGACGATGCAGCCGCCAGCCGGCATCCAAATGCGCAGACCGAGGTGACCGGTCCGTACGCACTCTCATGGCTCCCCTCTTAGGAAGCCGCTGCCCTATCCTTATAGTCGGGCAGGCTCGGGAAGTGACTGTTCCGAAGTGCTGACCATGGGGTTCAGGTCAGCCGCGCTTGAGTCAGAAGCCGCCCCCGAATGCCCTCCCGGGCCTGCCGCTGTGCGCACTGCGTCGGCGACCATCCGACGGTAGACGACATCGGACAGACGGCGTTTCAGACACCGCATCGCTTCCATACTCGTCTTGCCGTCCGCCAGTCGGCGCTGGCAGTAGGCGCGGCCGGGTGTGTCGTGACGGACCTGGACGATGGCCATCACGTGCAGCACCCGATTGATCCTGCGGTTTCCCGCCCGCGACAGCCGGTGCCGACGACGATCACCAGACGACGCCTCCAACCGTGCGGTGCCGTTCCAGGACGCGAACCGTCCCTTGTCGGCGGCCCGGCTGCTCGGCGACATCACCGATGTCGCCGAGCAGCCGGGCGGCGCTGGATGGGCCGATCCCGAACAGTTCCAGCAGTGTGCTGCCGGTGGAGGCGACCAGCTCACCCAGTTCGGTGTTGGCGGTCTTGATCCGCTTGTCGATGCGGTCCAGCTCGGTGATCAGGTCCGCTGCCAGCCGCCGTCGAGTCCTGCCCACGACATCACGCGGCCGCACCGAGGCCAGCAGCGCGCGGGCTTGGGTGGCGGACAGGAACTTCTTCGCCCCGCCTGCAAGCAGCTCCAACAGCAGGCGATGCAACCGGTTGACGACCTGGGTGCGAGCGTGGCCCAGTTCGTCACGATGATCCACCAGCAACCGCAGCGCCGCCGTCGCGTCATCGACCTGAACGAGCCGCAAACCCTTGGTGCGTAACGCGACTACGGCGACCGAATGCGCGTCGACCGGGTCGGTCTTGCGGCCCTGACCGGTGGCGAACACCCGTACCCGCGCCGAGAGTTTCGCCGGTACGTCGACCACGGTCTCGCCGTCGGCGACCAGGCGCTGCGCGAGGTGGCGGCCGATGCCCTGGACCGCCCACAGCCGTTGCGTATGCCGGCGACCGGTGGCCAGCATGCGGTGGTAGCCGTTCTGATCGGTGCCGAACCGCCCGGTGTGCAGCACGTGCTCGTGTTCGTCGATGATCTCGATGGTGGCGGACCGCTTGTGTGGATCCATGCCGATGATCACTGGTGTCACGTCGTTCTCCTCGCTGTACCTGGGCTGGGTATCAGGCGAGGTGGGCAGCGCTACTTCGAGCTGAGCAGCCCCCTCTTGAGCCACATCCCGCCACGGTGTTCGACGGGCGGCACGCCATGAGTGAGCCACACCGACAGCGTGGTGGGCAGCCGATGAGAGAGCTACCCGTCGAACACCTCGACCAAGCCTGGCCCGGCATCGGTCGTACCGCCATTCAACAAGTAGCCGATGTGAGTACCTAGTCTGCGTGTGCAGATTGGGCTGATCGCGCACTGTGTAACAGACCTGATGTGGCAGGCAACCACTTTGAGTTTTCCAAGGAGGAGCAGGCGATGGGCGAGTCAGATCGCGTTGGTGCGGTTCGGCGAAGTGGATGTGCTGGTGCAGGCAATCCCAGGTGGCGGGTCGCAAAGCTGGCGTCATCATTGAGCAGGTTCGTGCCCGACGGCACCGCGAACGTGTGTAACTCCGGTTCGGGTGCGCCGTCGACCTTTGCGGCGATCGAGGTCCGGAGGTAATCGAGGAATCCTCGCAGGACCCCGACTTCACTGCTCCCGGTCCGGGGCGGCGGAGTGTCGCGGCGGCGGGCGGTCTGAGCCACGGTGGTCGCTTCCCTTCGTGGATGGGTCGGCGCTGTTAGTCTCGCGAGGCCCGCCCGATCTGGCATGAAAAGTTGCGGTTCCGGCGAAGATGATCTTCGCGCTCGGCATCCCGATTCGTCCTGGTCCGATCCACCATGGCCCGTACTGCCTGAAGCTGGCCTTCGAATGGCTCGGATATCCCGATCCGATCAGCTTACGAACAGGAACGTGATTGCGATGGCATCCATCTGGTCCCTCAAGAGCAAACGACGACGCATCATCTTGCTGATCATCTCGGTTGCCCTGCTGATGACGGCGGCGTCCGGCGACATGTCACTCACGATGGCGGCGGAGACTTACCTGGCGTGTGCCTCGCTGATGAGCTGCCAGCGACGCGAACCCGTCCGCTCCCCCTGCCGGAAATGCCGGCGGCGCCGTCGCGGTCCCGTTCGCCGGTAATGGCCCAGCACCACCGCACGAGAACGGGGCTGACGGCGGAAGTCGGCGGTCGAACGACCCAGGACACAGGAGTTCCGACGATGTCGAACAAGCAGGACCGGGCGGTGTTCTCCGCGGCACCCGACCCCGGCCGGGCACGGACGCTGGCCGACCTGATCGAGCTCCTTCGCCTACTCAAGGTGTGGGCTGCCGACCCTTCCTACGAGACGATCACCTGGCGGGTCAACGAGTTGTGGCGCGCGGCGGGACTGCCTCCCCGGGAGTGGACCACCTACAAGAACACCGTGGCGGCTTGCTTCGTAGTCGGACGCCGGCAGCCCAAGGATGATCTTCTGCTGGCGATCGTCGAGGTGCTGAACCCGGACCCCGGGTATGTCGCCCAGTGGCGCCAGGCGCTGCGCATCGTCCGCGGCGAGGCGGCGGCGGCGATGTTCGTGCGGGCGCATGCCACTCTGCCGGACGACAGCACGCCGTTCATCGGCCGGGCCCCGGAACTCGCCAGCATCATGGAACGGTCGCCGGGCGCCGTGCCGTGCTGGGTCATCGAAGGCATGCCCGGCATCGGCAAGACACAGCTGGCCGTCCACGTCGGCCACCTGCTTCTCCGGGGGCCGGCCTTCACCGAGGTGTTGTTCGCGAACCTGCGGGGCTTCCACGACGACCCGTGGCAACCGCCGGTCGCGGCGACGGCGGTGCTCGACACGTTTCTGCGGGTGCTCGGGCTACCGGGCCGTGACGTTCCGCACGATCTCGCCGGCCGCGCCAGACGGTACCGAGAACTGCTGCGCGACCGTCGCGTTCTTGTCGTGCTGGATAACGCGGCCGATGTTGACCAGGTACGCCCGCTGGTGGCCGACGCGCCCAACTGCCTGACGTTGGTCACCAGCAGGCACCCGCTCACCGACCTGCTCGGTGCCAGGCGACTGCCGTTGGACGGCTTCACCGAGTCCGAGTCGTTGGACCTGTTGCGGGCCGTCGCCGGAGCCGGGCGGATTGACGCCGAACCCGGCATCGCCGCGTCCATCGCCAGTGCGTGCGGCAACCACCCGCACGCACTGGCGCTTACGTCGAGTCGGATCAGCGCCCAGCCCGACTGGACACTCGTCGACCATCTCGCCCGACTCACCAGCCAGCGGGCGAGCCTGCGGATCGACGACGCGGTGGAGACGTCCATCGGTCTGTCCTACGACCTGCTGCCCGCGCGGAGCGCGACGATGCTCCGAAGGCTGGCGTTGCACCCCGGCGAGGACCTCTCGGTGCACGCCGCGGCGGCCGTCGCGGGCACGTCCCGCCAGGTCGCCGAACCGGAACTGACCCGGCTGACCGCGCGCTATTTGCTCCGGCAGCGGGGGGCGCACAGATATCAGCTGCACGACCTGGTCCGCACCTACGTGCTGGCGCGGGGTCGCGACGAGGACCCGCACACGGAGCGCGGCCTGGCCCGCACCCGGCTGTTCGTGCACTACCTGCACACCGCGGCGCGCGCTATGGACCGGTCAGCGCCGCACGAACGGCATCTTCGTCCCGTCATCGCCATGGCTGAGCCACCCGAGCAGGACTTCGCCGACGCCGCGGCGGCGAGGGCCTGGCTGGACGCCGAACGCGCCAACCTCGTAGCGCTCGGGGTCCACGCCGCGGACGAGAGCTGGCCGGAGGCCGACATCGGCTCGCTCGCGCTGGTCCTGCACCGGCACCTGCACAATGCCGGGTACTACCACGACGTAGAGGCGCTGCTCACCAGGGCGTTGGCGGATTCGACTGGCGCGTGGCGCGGCACCGTCGTCACCGGTCTCGGGCTGGTGCGGCTGCGTCTGGGCAGACTGGACGAGGCCGCGGATAGCTTCCGGCTGGCGCTGACAATCGCCGAGAACAACGGCGACCGCGTCGGCGAAGGCCGGGGCCTGATCAATCTCGGGGTGGCGCTCTGGCAGCGGGGCGACCATCACCAGGCAGCGCTGGCGTATCACGACGCGTTCATCGTCGCAGGAGCCGCCGGTGACCGACTCGGCGAAGGTCGCTCGCTCAACGCGCTTGGCACGATAAACGGCCATCGCGGTCGATATGCCGTGGCGCAGGCGTGTTTCACGCGGGCGGCCACCATCGCCGGGCAGCAGGGCGACCCTGTGCTGGCCGGCCGGGCGCAGGGCAATCTCGGCGTACTGTGCCAGCGCCGGGCCGACTATTTCGGGGCGATTCGTCACCACGACCGCGCGCTCATGCTGGCCGGCGTCGCGGGTGACCGGGCCGGTGAGGTCGCCGTACTGGCCAGCCTGGCCGGCCTCTGGCAACGCCTCGGCTACCCCGATCGGGCGATCGAGCACGGTCTCCGGGCACTGGCCGTGGCCACGGAAATCGGTGACCGGACGGGCGAGATCAACGCGTTGGTCAGTCTGGCGGTGGCCAGGCAGCGGCTGGGCGACGTCGACTGGGCGGTCGAGCACGGCACCAGAGCGCTCACTCTGGCCAGGGAGATCGGTGACCGGGGCGGGGCGGCGAACGCGCTCTGCACGCTGGCCGTGGTGGCCGGACGCGGTGGCCGTCCCTCGGTGGCCGTCGCGCGCTATTACCAGGCACGCGTCCTCGCCGTCCGTACCGGTGACCGTTCGCTGGAAGCCGAGGTGTGCAACGGGCTCGGGGAAGCGGTCCTGGCGCTGGGTATGCCGGTACGCGCGAGCCAGCACCACTACCGTGCCCTGCGGATCAGCGATGAGATCCGGGACCGGCACGAGCAGGTGCGCGCACACCGTGGCCTTGTCGCGGCGCTGCGGGCAGCCGGGCAGTTCGGCCAGGCCGCATGGCACCGGCAGTGTTACGAGGCGCTCGGGTAGCCACCCACAGTGCTTGGTACCACTGAGTCGAAAAATCACGAATCAAACCATGTTTCACCCCTAGGACCCCAGCGCAGAGTCATCTGACTCGTATCGTACGCTTGACGGCACTTCATGATCGTGATTGATTCGAATAATCATGAATCACTATGAGAGAGAGGGCTCCGAGGTTCAGATGCCATCGGCTGGCGCCACCCGGCAGCCGATGTCGAAGCGGCAGCAGTTGGCCGCCGAACTGCGCAGCTCGCGTGAGCTAGCCGGCAAGTCGGGACGTGCACTGGCCAAGGAGGTCGGTATCAGTCAGGCCAAGGTGTCGCGCATCGAGTCCGCCCAGACGGTTCCGTCGAGAGATGAGGTCGCCGCGTGGCTCGCGGCCACCGACGTACCAGAGCGCCAGCGCGTCAGGGTGCTCGAGCTGACCGACTCGGTGTTCAAGGAAGTGAACAGCTGGCGGGCGGTCCTGCGCGCCCGCCAACATCATCAGGACGACGTCGAGGAGTTGGAGACCAGCGCTCGGCTCGTGCACTGTTATCAACCCGCCGCAGTACCCGGACTGTTGCAGACCCCGGAGTACGCCCGCCGCATGTTCGGTATGTCGCACGTCCCGTTCAGCGTCGACGGGCTTTCCTCCGCCCTGGCGGCCAGGATTCAGCGGCAACTACTGCTCTTCGAGGTCGACCGCGGCTTCGAGTTCCTGATCACCGAGGCGGCGCTGCGCTGGCGGCCGGGACCGCCGAGCCTCATGGTCGCCCAGCTCGACCGGATTCTCTCGCTCAGCACGCTCGAGAACGTCTCCATCGGCATCATCCCGGTCGGCCAGGAGGCCCGAACGCCGATGGATCACGTGTTCATCTGCTACGAGCAGGAGGAAGGCGATCCTGGCGCGTTCGTCGAGATCGAAATGGTCCACGACAACGTGATCATCCGAGATCCAAACGAGGTGGCCCACTACCGCCACCGCTGGTCGCTGCTCACCCAGGCGGCGGTATTCGCCGACGACGCGAGACAGCTCCTCAATTCACTACTTATGGAATTCCGGACGAGGAGGGACTAATGCCCAGTTCCCAATACCACGACCGCATCGCCACGCGCGTGGCGAGGTTCAGGGGGTCCGTTCTGGTGCGCCGCGACAGCTCGGGGGCTGCGCACCAGAACGGGTGGGCCTTTCGTCAGCTACGACGCGGCGTTCGCCTTGATGGCGACCATCAAGGCGGCCCAGCCCGCGCTGCTCACCGAGATCTGCCCGTCCGATGGGTTCTTGGAATCCCGGACCAGGAAGTCGGCGCCAACCGTCGCAACCTCGACACAGTTGCCATTCGGACCCGAAGCCGTGGCCTTTCGCCAGACGAGGCCGTTCAGCGCGTCCGGCGGCGTCCAGGTCCCGTTCGTTCCACCCATGATTGTCTCCTTCGTCGGTCGTGGTCGGCGCTTTTCGCCAACCACGACCAACTTCCGCCCCTGACCTGGGAAGGCAGCAGGGTTCCCGCTGTTGTTGTAACTGGGAACGGCACTGAACGCCGTGGTGTCAACCGAATGGAGAGCATGATCAGTGGCAGCAAGTAAAGCGGTCTCCGTCAACGACCAAGAGCCCAACGTCGATATCCGGTTGTTCGGCGCATGCGAGCTTCACGTTGACGGCGAGGTCTACATCTTCAACGGCGAAAAAGAAACAAAACTGCTGGTGGGACTGGCGATAGTCAAGGGTCAGAAGGTCTCGAGAGAGCGTCTGCGGGACGTGATCTGGGACGACCCCGAGCACTCTGATGACGACCTGTCCCATCTGATGCGCCTGCTACGCGGGCATCTGAAGGATTTCGGTCTGCCCGCGGTGTTGCCGCGCCCCAGGGATGGCGTGTGCCAACTCCTTGTCAAGCCCACTTCGGTGGACCTGCACCGATTCGATGAACAACTCAAGAAGGCAAAGGCGACCCGTAGCGCGGAGGACTATCGCTCGGCGCTCGGCCTGTTCGCTGGCGAGCCGTTCGCCGGCGTGAAAGGCCGCACCATCGATTCTCTTCGCGCACGATGGACAGGGGAGTACGGCATAGCCAAGAAGGAACTGGTCGAAATCGAGATGAAGAACAAGAATTACGCCAACGCGCTCGTCGATCTGGCCGAGATGCATCACAATGACCCGACCAATGAACCGGTTTCCTATCAGTACATGTTCGCACTCGCCAAGCTCGGCGAAGTGGACAATGCTCTCGACGTGTACAACGAGTTCGCATTGGAAATGCGAAAGAAGCGGCGTCCGATCTCCAGCGAGCTTGGCGCGCTACGCGACCAGATAACCCAGGGACTCGTGCGGAGCGAAATCCCGCCAGCGTGCGAGAATGAGTACCACACTCGAGAAGAAACAGCGTCGTCCGCACACAATGCATACGATGAGCAGGACACATCCCGAACGACGACGGGCATCAAATTTGCCGCCGGACCCGGCTCGCTGGCACTTGAAAATCTCGTCTATCAGCCACCAGACCCATCAGCTGTCCAGAACACGAAAACGACTGGGCCAAAGGTTTCCCGCGACGGTGGAATCACTATCGAAAACGTAATCGACTATCGGAAATAGAACACTGAGAGTGAGTCATGGACGGCAACGAGGCGGGGACCGAAGGCGGGGCGCATGAACCGGCCGACCACGATGCAGCAGAGGCCGGTAACCCGACGCCGCCGGCGCATGACATGCCGGAGTCCGCGGAGCGGGCCCCTGCTCCGGGCAAGCCCCCGGAGCAGCTCGAACAGCGAAACGACGTAAGTGGTACCGGCACCTCCGAGGCCGCGCCCGAATCGGCTGCCGACGAGACACAGGAAGAGCTCGGCGAAGCCGAGACGTCGGACGCGGACTGGAAACGCCACGATGAGCAGCTTCGCGCGCAGAAGGAGAGCTTCCTTCGCTCCCTCGGTGCCCACCCCGAGTTCGCTCAACGAACCGGACGCAAGGTGGCTTTCGCGGGAGGCGTGTCGGCTGAGAATTTGAACCTGTATGGCGCCGCCGCGGGTCGTCCCTCGGCTCGCGGCGACAACCTGCCTGTCACCATGGTCGACAACCTTCTCGACCGGTACGTCGACAACGGGCAGCTTGCGGAGCAGATCACCCACCTGTCAGACAATCGCCTGATCTTCTCCAGCGGCGCGGACGGCACGGGCCGTAGACTCGCCGCTTATGCCGCACAGGCGCAACTTTGCGGCCGAGACAAGATCCGCAACATCGATCTCGATGAGAAAGCGGCATTCACCGCGATCCTCGACGACAAGGATGTGCTACGCAGAGGCTGCGGCCACGTCGTCGAACTTGACATGCCGCAGGTCGGGATCCGCCAGAGCACCTTGACCACGTTGAGCAGCAGACTGGCGTCCGAAGACGCGTACATGGTGATCATCGGCCCGCCACTGGACTCCCCGAGTCCGCTACGGCACTACGAGTTGACGCACAAGCCACCGGATTCGACCGCTGTGCTACGCCGCCACCTGGCCCACGAACTGGCGATTCCGGCCGGAAGCGCACCCGGCCACCTCGCCGAGCCGAACTACCTGAACTCGTGCCTTACCGACGACAAGATCGTCGAGTATCTGGCGCTACGGCCCCGGCCCGGTGAGGTAGCGCAACTCGCCAAGCGGCTGAACGCGGTCCGCGACCAGGGCGGGACTCCGGCAGACGCGGTGTCGCTGCTACCCGACGCGCTACGCGACGAAGCCCGCGACCGCCTTCGGCCCAAGACCGGCGACGACGACTTCACCAGTCTGCGCAGGATGAGCGCGGTCATCACACACGCCATCTATACCGGCAGCCCACCCGGCGTGGTCCGCGACGTGACGGCGATGCTGTTCGACATCCTGGTCCCGCCACGGGATCGAACCCCGAAGCAGCAGCACCATGCGCGGGTGGTTAGTGATGTGGGCGGCCAATCGACGCGGAACGGCGATCCGAACCAGGTCACCAGTGGACGTGCCAAGCCCCCCGACGATCCAGCGTTCGCCGGTGCCGTGCTGGACGTGTCCTGGCACGTCTACGACCTGCAGGAACCGTTGGTCACCGTCCTGTACCGGCTCGGCGGTGACCCCCGCGAGCAGGTGCGCATGCGCGCGGGCCAACTCGCGGGCCAACTCGCCATCTACGACTTCGGATATGTCTACCGCTCGCTGCTGCGCCCCTGGGCCGACTCCGCGAAAGCCACACACCGCCAGGCAGCAGCATGGGCGATCGAACGTGTGCTGCTCGACCCTAAGATGGCTGGCCGGGCCCGTCGCCAGGTCCAGGACTGGGTGCTCAGTCCGAATCCGCGCCTAAACGACACCGCCGCGCTGACCATGGCAACGTCACACGGCTACGGGCTGATCGACGAGCTGTGGCTCTACCTGTGGTTCATCGCCATCCGGGAGACCCAGGTCAACAGTAGCGCCGTCGCTCAGGCGGTGGCGCGGTTCTGCCAACCTGACCAGCCGGGCTCCGTCCGGTTCGTGCTCGGTGAGCTGACGCGCTGGGTGCGGGACGAGGACGGGGCCGCCTGGGTTCGGGTGCAGGCCGCCCGCGCGCTGCTGTTCACGGCACACGAGACCGCGCCCGAGCCGTACGAACTGTGGCCCGGCCTGCTGCACACGGCGAACCAGGAGGAGGAAGCGTGGGACCAACTCGCCAAGCTCTGGCAGATCGCCCTGACCGAGCGCGTCATCTCCTACCGCGCATGGGACGTTTTGCGCACCTGGCTGCAACAGGCCGACGGCAAGGGTGAGCTCGAGCACGTAGCCGGGAAGTTCGCCATCGGTATCCTGCGCGAGCAACCGATACGAAGTCGCGCCGTCTTCTATCTCGATATCTGGCAGCGCGCGGATCCAGACACGGCTATCTTCAGCACCGTCTATACAGCAATTCTAAGGGGATAAATCATATGTCGAACTCCGACCAAAGGAACAATCCACGAAAGCGGAAAGGATTCTGGCGCCGGGTCGCCGATTGGTTCCGGCAACCTCGCGTCGAGGAATCGCCTGTGCGACTGGATCCGCCACCGATTCAGGCGCCGGTCACCGTGAGCGAAACAAGGACCGGCGAGACGCTCACCGTTCCCGCACAGGGAGGCGTTTTCAGCTTCGTCGTCCGATACGACATCAACTTCTCCGCGGACGGGATTTCCCGGGAAGAACTGTCGAGCAAAGCCGACACCTGTCAGAAGAGTTCCGTACCGGTGATGCTGAACAAGATCTGGCCGATCGGGCGGGAGTTCGCACCGTATCACCCGGCGGAAGCGGAAAGCGCGATGAATGAGGCACTCAAGAGGGAATGGTGCTTCAACGAAAACGGTGACGTCGTCCACTGCACCGCGGTCGCGCGGGTCACCTCGGACGACGCCCTCCTCGCCAAGCAGCGACCGGCCTGGGAACGTCTGGTCGCCCTGGACGCCGCTCGCCATGCCGAACGGCACCGCATCGAGTACGTCACCGAACTGCTCACCGCATGGCTCGACTTGTTCAAGAAGTTCGGCACGGCACCAGCCGTGATTCAGGCGGCCATGCTCACCGATAAGGAAGTGTCCAGTGTCTTGCGGGACCTGGCGAGGATGGAGCTCGCTATGGGCACCGATCTGATCAACGTGCTGGAACGGGTCGGCGCGGCGCACGCCAAGGTTGGGTTGTTCGAGTTCGCCAAGTCCTACGACCTGGCGGTCCGCAAATTCGAACAGGAAGCCGGTCTCGAACCGGGCAAGGTCAGTATCGGCTTGTCGAAGGACGGTGAATAGATGGAGATCCACAGGGCAACGGTGGTGTTGGCCGCGGTCATGGTCTTCGGTGCCAGCATGATCTCCGGATGCGCCAAGGAAATCCTCGGCGACACCGATCAATGCGGCTGGCTTTATGAAAAGCCGGAGAGCGACGTACCGGAAGCCGGCCAGACGGCGATCCTCATCGACGTGTCGAACTCGACAAGGGGAAAGGACGGCAAGGGTAGCCTGAACTACCGAGAAGCGCTCAAGGACGAGATCAGCGACGCGGCCGAGGCGGGCGACACCGTCTCCATCGGTGTCTTCGACGGCTCGGCGGCCACCTTCCAGTGGATCGAAAACGGTTTGATCACCAATCGCGGCGCTGCCACCCCGGACAACAAGAACACGGACAAAAAAACGTCGGAAGAATGCCTGGGAAAGGTGGTCGACAAGGCTATGGCGACTCCGCCGAGGACACCCGGCTCCGACATTCTCGGGGCGCTCGACATCGCCGGCGAGAAAGTGACGGGCGCGGATCACCACGGACGCATCGTGCTGGCCACCGACGGGTATGCCACGGTCGGCTGCGCCAGCCTGACCGGAGTGGACATCGGCGACGCGGACGTCGTCGAGCGCATCAGCCAGCGGTGCAAGCACGATCCACACGCAGACCTGTCGAAGACCAACGTCGTTCTTCTCGGCGTCGGTCTCGCCGCTGAGGGCCAGGTGCCCTCGTCCAGCCAGCTCTACTCGCTCGCCGGGCTGTGGGAGCGCCTGTGCGCCGACCTCGCCGGTCCGGACAACTGCACGGTGCCACTGATGTCGATCAGGCGTTCGGACAGCGGACCTGCCGCCGATCCCAAGATTACCGACCCACCGGTGCGGTTCCGGAAGGAGACGACGGAGACCTACAAACTCGAGTTGGGAACGTTGTTTAAAGACCCGAACTCGTTCCAGGTCAGCAGTGCCGGCCAACAACAAATATCCCAGATCGCCTCCCAGATTAAGACAAGCGGTATGGATCGCGTCCTCGTCCACGGTTATACGGAGGCAGAAGCCACTCCGTCCGAGAACCGACAGCTCGCCCAGTGGCGGGCCGACGCCGTCCGAGCGATCCTCGTCCGGGAAGGAGTGACCGGCGTGACCACCGTGGCCCACGAGGGAACCGCGCCGCAGTGTGGTCAGGCGCGGCGAACCCAAGAGGACGACGAGAAAACCCGACAGTGCAGGCGACGCGTCGACATTGTCGCCACTACAGCTGGATGAGATGAGCCATGCCCGAGAACGGATCCCACTCCGACGGCCACCCCCCTAGCCTGTTGTCCCCCGTCCGGTGTCCACCAAAAGCCCCGTGCGCGGACCAGGCCCAGGAAACATACGAGGCCACGCAACTCAGCAATGCCGAGACGGCCGAACTGGTCAAGGCGAAAATAGCCGTCCAGCAGGAACTGAGCGAAGCTCGCCCGCAACTCGACCACGCCGTCGCCGAGCTACGGCGAGTGGAGGGCGAGTCGAAGCTTGCCCTGCATGCGCTTGGCAGGTTCACTCACAGTGGCGAACTCGCCGACCGGCATGCCGGAGTGCGGCGAATCTGGCGGCGCCACGAGAACGACGGTCCGGAGGACCGGCGACGACGCCCGCGTTGGCTACGTTGGGTGCTGGTACCCGCCGTGATTGCCGCCGGCGCCTTCGAAACCGCCTTTCTCGCAAGGATATTCGCCAACCTCGTCAACATGGACATAAGCCTGAACCCGGTGTCGTGGGCCGCTCTGCTTCCTGGGCTTCTCATCGTCACCGCAGTCTTGGTGGTCGGGCACCTGCTCGGCGAAGCATGGGCGAGAGCTCGGGCGCACAGTGAGCGCGACGCGACACGGGACCGGCTGATTCCCCGGCTGTTGGCGTTCATTCAGCTCACCAAGGGATCGCGGCAGCGCTCGGCGGACGACTTACCGTGGCCACGCTGGCCGGTCGCGCTGCTGTTCACCCTGTTGGTGGTTGGCACCATGGGCATCTGGGCCTACATCCGCGCGGTGCAGGCCCAGGACAAGGTCAACGAGATACTCAATGTCGCGTTCGCATTGCTGCTGCTGATGTTCACGCTGACCGCCATCGCGGTCAAGGTGATCAGCCACAACCCCTTCGCGGACGCGGAGAAGGACGCCGAGAGCCGGTCGAAGGAGACCGGGGAGCGGCATGACAACCTGGTGACCGGGGCGGAAAGCGCCGTGGGCCGCTTCGGCACCGCGAACCGCGCGCTGCAAAGCCTGCTCGACGACAAGGCCGCGGCAACCGACCTGCACCTGGACGCCGCCTGGACGCGCATCCTCGAACGCCGTGACCTGCATGGGCTTGCAGGCACCGTCGCACCGCCGTTCGCGGAATTCGCGGAAGAGGACACCGATGCCAACAGGCAACGGTGTAACGGTCGGCATCGGTTATTTCACGACCTCGTGGAGCCGTGGATATCGCTGGCACCGCTGGACTCCGCCCGCCAACACCTGCGCAACGCGGAGGTGGCGAAGGCAGAACTGGACCTCGCGACGTTGCTCGATGACCTGCGCAAGCAGTGCGACAGCATCCGACGGCCCCATCAGGAGCTCGAGTAACGGAGATCGGTACGACTTCTGCCAGGGGCAGCTTCAGTCAGCGTGCTGCACCCGGGGAGACGTTGTCGAGGTGCATCGTGTAGTCCGCTGAATCTCCCCCAAGTTGGAACACGACCTGACTTTTACTGCCACCATGCTGTCCTCAGCGGTGAAAGGGCCACCGCCCAGGTGGTCTGCTGCTGCGCAAACAGCACGTGGACACTGACTGCACGGAACGACAACGGAACCCTCGCCCTCGCGCACGCCGGGCCGTCCGGCTATCCGGACACCGCTTCAGCACTCACCACATGGCTCGAGACGAGGGGATGTGACCGGCTGTAGGGTCGGCGCGGCCTATGCCCAGCCCTGCTGGTTCGCCAAGTCTGAGCAGGTAGCGGCCCTGTCAAGACGTCGCCACGCGGCGGAAGTAACGTCCGTAGGCGCGCACGCTCAGCCCCTCATGACGGCTAACAGACTCCCATGGCGGCTTCCGTCGAGACGCAGAGGCGTAGGATCATGGGCAATCGTGATGCGCCGAGCCCATTGGCTGCTTGTGGCGAGTCTGACGTGCCTGTTGCTATTTGTACTTGCGAGTCTCACACTGATTCCCCAGGCGCTGTATCCGCCTCTTTCTGACAGCGAACTGCAGGCGGTGAGCAGCGCTGAGATGTGCATCCAACTGCAACAGGCACAGTCCCAACTACAGAACGGTGCGCGATCCTCTCTCCTCCAATCGATGGCCGGCTTGCTGGTGATCGCTAGAGCGGTTGCGACATGGCGTCAGGTTCAGGTCAACCGCGACGGCCAAGTTACCGAGCGCTTCACGCTTGTGGTTTACTAAATAGGAAGCGAAAATACTGACGTGCGTATCGGTGGGATCTAGGCACTAGAACGGGTAGCCAGGAAATCCGTCCCAGATCGACCGCAGGTTCAATACCTCCTAGGCGCGTTTATTCGGGGTCATTCGCCGTGGCAAGGAGCGCTCAAGGACGGTCCGGATCATCCACACCTGGGCTTGACGAAACCCTCCCGTGGTTGTATGTCAGGGCACCCGACATACAAGCAGCCATGAATGTGCTCTGCCGTCGACCACCCGCACCGGAGGCGCTGCGCCTCTATCTGTCGCGAGTCGACCTCCGGAGCGCGAACTTAAACGGCGCCTGCCTGACGGACGCGGCCATCCGCCACTCCAATCTTGCCCGCGCGTGGCTGGCCGATGCCCGATTCGATCGGGCTGAACTGCAGAGGACCGACTTGAGACAGGCAAGAGCGGTTCGGGCCAGCTTCGTGAACGCCAACCTGCGTGAAGCTCACCTCGGCGGCGCAAACTTGCGTGGAGCCGATCTTCGGGGAGCGGAACTCCGTGGCGCCGATATGCAGGCGCGCGACCTCCACGAGGCGATGCTGACTGGCGCATTGGCTGACGTGAACACTGTCTGGCCGCCCAAGTTCAAGCTCGGCGTGATCGTGATCGTGATCGCTGACGGATCGGCACGTCCAGATGAACCACCGGCACCAGCGATATGATACCAAAGTCCTCACTCGACTGCCATCCGCTCATGCCGCCGGAGCCGTCACATGACCGCCGTTGGTCGAAGGGACACATCAAAATGCGGGTGCGGATGTCGCTTCGTAAGTCTCCGCGCACGACGCGGCACTCACAAAGACTTGCTCTCACCCTGCGGCGCCAAGGCCGTGTGAACCCCATGGCCACGTCGATGTCAGCGTCTGGCACGGCACGATCGAGTTCCTCTCCGGCGAGACTAGGCCAGGCCACACGTCGCCGCGACAGCCTCCGATCCACCAACCGCCGAGCGCGACGATGACCGCATGTTTGTTCGCAACGAACGCTGGCGTGTCCTCTCACCAATTTCACTGGGGCACAGCTGGGGCAAACCCACTGTTACAACTGCACTGAACAACACGGTTGCAAGCAACGGCGATCAAGCGCATCATCTAACTAGGCGATTCTCTATCGCCGCAGGTCAGGACCATGATCGACCCTCACTGGCAGTGAGGGGGTCAGGGGTTCGAGTCCCCTTAGCTCCACATCGTACGGAACCCCTTCGTTTCAGCCTTTGTGTCTGGTCGGAGGGTTTTCTGCGTTCCGGCTTTGATCTTCGCCGGTCGACTTGTGGCCTCTAGCACCGAATCCGGACTGCGTGCGGTCACGCAGGGATTCAGCACTCTGCGTGCCAACCTGCTGGTGGCAGCGGACCGCGAATTCGCCGGTTCGGCGCCGTCCGTTTCCGGGGTGTGGGACGGCGACGGCTGCGCTGCTGGGTGTCAGATGCCTCGATGGGTGGATGGCAGCCCGGCCGCGGTTGCGGCGATCATGTGCTGCAGTGTCGGCCGGAACGGGGGGAACACTCGGGCGATCTCCGGCTCGCGGTCGTACAGCTCCCGTAGCTCGGGCGAGGGGCGGGTGAGCGGGAACAGTTTCGCGACGAACGCGCTGGCTGCCATGACCAGGGAAGCACCGTCGGCGCCGCTCAGCTCGGGGCAGGCCGTGGTGAGCTGCCGGCCGACCGTGAAGTAGGTGTCGATGGCCCAACGCTTGTAGACCCGCAAGGCCTCGACCGACACGTTGTGCTCCAGCATCGTCTCGGCGTGGGTGGTGAGGTCGCAGTACAACGGCCGGTCGGCGTAGGCGCCGGCTAGGGCGTCCGCCACCGCGGAGAAGCCGCTCGCCTCGTGCAGTGCGGCGCCTGCGGCGGCGGCCCAGTCCGCGCCCTCCCGCATCGTCAGCTGCAGGTAGATCTCCTCGCGCGTGCCGAAGTAGCGCAGGACGTTCGACTTGGCCAGCCCGACCGCCGCGGCGATGTCGCCCAGGCTGACGCGGGCCACGCCCGAGGCCTGGGCGAGGTCGGTGGCGGCAGCGAGGATCGTCTCGCGCCGCTGGTTCTTCTGTTCCGGGCGACGGGCCCGCTGAAACGACGCTTCCATGGCAGCCGCCACCCTAACCCGGCGCCTAGCAGAACACCGTTCTCTTGTTAAAGAGACGCTGTTCTTATAACCTCGCCCCCGACCCGCTCCCCACCCGAAACGGCACGCACATGACCGCCAGCGGCACCGATCTCAGCCGGACCATCGACGCCTTCGTGGCCTCCTTCAACGACCCCGACCTCGACCGGGTCATGTCGTTCTTCGCCGCGGACGCCCGCTACCTGCCCGGCCGCGGCCCCGAGCTGCGCGGCCTCCCGGCGATCCGGGCGTCGTTCGCGCCGCAGTTCGCCGGCCGCTTCGGCGCGATGACCTTCGACGTCTACGACCAGGTGATCGACGAGTCCCGCGGCCGGGCGACGATCCGGTGGGCGTGCCGGCTGGACTTCACGGGCGCGCACGGCCGGCGCGCGATCCCGCCGCTGCGGTGGTTCGCCCGGCTCCGCTACGGCGGCCGCATGCAGTGGCACGGCCTGGACGTCTTCCACTTCGACTCCGCCGGGAAGATCACCGGCAAGTTCACCTACGCGACCTTCCGCCTGCCGCTCTGGGAACGGGCACGCTGACCGCGCCGACGAGCGTTCTCTACACGAGCTTCGCCAGGCGATGGGGGACGCCGTCTTGGGAGGGCCGAAAGGATCTCGGCCCTCCCAAGGCAGTTCGGCACCAGGATCAGATCTTGCCCGCGGCCACGTCGGCGAGGGTCACGCGGGAGGACTTGTAGTTCACCACGTAGTGCTTGGACGGTTCCGCCGAGGTGATCTCCTCACGGATCGGCAGGCCGTTGCCGGCGTTGATGACGAGGACGTCCTTGCTGCCGCCCAGGATGGCGGGGGGCACGGTGAGGGACAGCGCGGCCTGGCCGTCGACGGTGGTCTGGCCGACGATCATGTCCGGGATGGTCGCGTACAGCTTCAGCACGCCCGCGCGGACCTCCGCGTCGGCGGCGTTGGCGAACAGCGCGTGTTCGGTGTTGCTCCACAAGTGGTTGTTGATGAGGTTTTCCAGGTCCTTGCCCGTCGGACGCGGTTTGGGGGCGGGAACCGGCTTGCCGATCTTGCGGAACAACTCCGCGGTCTCCGCTTGGGCAGCCGCCCAGGCCTTGTCGGCCTCGGCGGGGCTCAGGCCGAGGCCCAGAGCATTGCCGGACGCGGTGATCATCGCGATCCTGCCCTTGTCGACGTCGCCGTTCGCGGCGAGACGGGCCGCCGCCATCACGTTCTTGTCGTACGGCTGAGCAGGCTCGGCGTCGCCCTTGGCGACCGCGTGCGCCAGGGTCTTCATCGAATCGCCCGTGAACTGCTGGCCCTGGTCGGTGTAAATGGTGTAGGCGAGGTCCGGTTTGCCGTCCAGCCCAAACTTCGTGTTGACGATCAGCGACGCGTCTCCTGGCTGCGTGCCGGCTGCCTTGACCGCGGAGGCCAGCTTCACCAGCGGTGCCTCGACCGCCGGCTGGGCCTCGACCGCCTGCGGGGCGGGGCCGGACGGCCCGGCCGGGACGCTGCCGCCGGACGTACCCAGCACCACCGCCGCCGCGACGGCTGCCGCGCCCACAGCGGCGACGCCGACCTTGGGCCAGGAGAGCCAGCGCTTCGGCCGGACGACCGTGGCCACGGGTTCCTCCATCGCCGCCTGCAGTGCCGTGCGGGCACGGTCGTAGGCCTCGGGACCGGGAGACGGCACGTCACGCAGATTCTTCATGAGATCCATTTCATCCATGGGACTGTCTTTCACGTCGTCGGGACTTGCAGCAGCGCGACCACTTCTGGGGCTTCACGCAACGCCTTGCGCGCCTGGTGCAACAGGCGGCGGGCCGTACCGGCCGGAATGTCGAGCACCCGCCCGGCCTCGGCGGCGGTCAGGTCCTCCCAGGCGACCAGGCCCAGCACTTCCCGCTCTTCCGGTTTGAGCCGAGCCAGTGCCCTGCTCAGCAGGGCCTGCGTGTCCACGCGGACATCCACCGCCGGCCACGGATCCCAGTCACCCGCCACGCCGGTCAGGTCCGGCGCCGGGTCCTCGGCCGGTGCGGACCGCCAGTGCCGGCGCAGCCTGTTCAGCGCGACGCCGTACAACCACGGCCGGGCTTCGGGATACGAAAGGTCGTAGTTGGCACGGGAATCGTAAGCCGCCACCCACACGTCGCCGAGCACGTCCTCGGCGGCCTGCCGCCCCACTCTGCGCGCCAGGTAGTTCCCGAGTGCGGTCTCGTGCCGGCTGATCACTTCCACGAAGGCATCGGTGTCTCCGCGCAGCGACCTACCGATCAGTTCCGCGTCTGACGACATGAAGCTCCTCGGGTTCGCTTCGCCTTGACACCCCGTCTTTGCCAATGCCCGCCGAAAGCGTTCAGATCAGGAGCCGCAGAGCGTGCGTCCCGGTGAGCCGCTCTCAGCGGCACTCCGGCCCGGCGGGGTGGCGAGCGGTCGGCCGCACGCGGAACTCGTTGCCGTCCGGATCGGCCAGTACGCCGGTGCGGGCGTCGAGTCGGGTGGCGCCCAGGGAGACCAGCTCGTCGATCGCCGCTTGCTGGTTGCCGTCCGTCGGGAGCAGCTCGAAGTGCTGCCGGTTCGGCGCTGCGGGCGTGCTTTCCCAGGTGTCCCAGGCGATTTTCGTGCCGCCGTGTGGTGACTGGATCGCGGTCTGCTCGCCCTGGTCCCACACCAGGGGCCAGCCCAGCGCCTTGCTCCAGAACAGGCCGGCCTGCCGGGTGCCGGCGCAGGTGAGTTCGCCCAGCGGGCCGCAGCCGGCGAGGTAGTCGTTGCCGGGCTCGATCACGCAGAACTCGTGGTCAGCCGGGTCGGCCAGGACCACGTGCGACTCCTCGGGGCGCTGGCCGACGTCGACGTGGCGGGCACCGAGCCTGACCGCTGTGGCCACCGTGTGCTGCTGGTCGGTGCTGGTCAGGTGCAGGTGCATCCGGTTCGCGCCGAGCCGGCCGGCGCGACCCCGGACGAAACGCAGGCCGAGCTGGGTGTCTCCGCCCGGGAGCAGCACACCGCCGTCGTCCTCGACGACCTCCCGGCCGAGCAGGCCGGCCCAGAAGCCGGCCGGTTCGGCCGGGTTGGCCGCCTCGAACGTCACCGCCAGCAGTCGCGAACGCATGGACCCCGCTCCCCGTCCGTCCAGGTCAGCTGTCGGCCGGCTCGTCGGAAGACGCTTCCTCGACGATTTCCGCGATGTGGACAGTGTCGTCGTCCGGGTCCAGGTCGGCACGCTCCACGGTGACGTCGACCGTCTCCAGGTGGTGCTTGTCGCGCAGGAACCGCTCGCGGTAAAGGTGCTCGGCGTCCTCGGTGAGGTTGTGCAGCAGCCGCGCGTTGAGCCCGGCGCCGATCGCGATGCCGAGGACCGGCACGGCCTGGCCGAGCTTCTGCCTCGTCAGCCGCACGGCGAACCGCTCGTAGAACGCCTTGACGATCCGCGTGACGCCGTTCCGGTTCAGCTGCTCCCACGTCGCCCGGCGGGCCAGGTCGTTCACGAGCTTGTTCAACTGGACGTACGCGACGCTCTTGCTGGTCTGCTGCGCCATCCCGAAGCTGAGGACGCCGAGCGCGAAGACCCGCTCCTGGGGCAGCTCGGTGGCGTAGCCGTAGTACGCGGCGGTGTGGGCGATCGCCCTCGTCATCGCCCCCAGGACCAGCACGGCGTCGGCCGCGATCGCCGCGGCGACCGTGCCCGCGCCGGGGGCCGCACCGGCGCCCGCACCCAAGACGCCGCCGGCCGTCGTGAGCAGTTCACCGCCGGAGACCGCCAGGCCGGCGCCCGCGCCCTCGACCGCGCTGAAGGCCGTGTAGCGCAGCCCCAGCCGGGGCTTGGCCTTGTCGATGTCGGCCAGATCCAGCTGCTGGATATCGCTCAGCTCGTTGACCGCGTGCCCGCGCTTGGCGTAGGCCGCGACGACCGCCTTGCGCCGTAGCGTCGCTTCGCTGGTCTTGTTCACCAACCGCAGCAACCCTTCGACCGAGTGGCCGACGATCGCGGTCAGCTGTTCCGCGCCCGGCACCTGCTCCAGCCGTCCCTTGGCGATCTGACCACCCTTGACCACGCGATCACGAACGCCCTGCGGCACCAGACGGCGCTCGCTGACGGCCAGCCGCTCGCTGCGCCAGCGCTCGATGTCCTGCCACGCCGCACGCTCGTACGGGTTCATCTGCTCGACACCCACGGCCACCCCCTCGACGCGAAGACCGGTCCGATCCCAGGGGCATGGTAGGCGCTCACGAGGTCGTCGTTGGGGCGGTAACCGCCCGAACCGGACGTTCAGGCCGTCTCACCAGGCTTGATCCGCGTTTGGTTCGGTCCTACGCTTCGGCGTCCGATGATTGCCGAGGAGGACCCATGCGAGGCGTCAACCGTGGTCACTGGGTGATCATCTCCTGTGCACTGACCGCCGGGCTGCTGGCCGCGGCGAGCCCGGCGGCGGAGGCGGCACCGGCGCAAGCGCCGCGGTACTCCCCCGGTGCGCCGGGCGCCGGGGACCCGTACTTCCCCGACATGGGCAACGGCGGCTACGACGTCGGCCACTACGACATCCGGCTGGCGTTCGACCCCGGAACCCAGGCGATCAGCGCGACCACGACGATCCTGGCCACGGCCACCCAGGACCTTTCCCGCTTCGACCTGGATTTCCAGGGACCGCTGAAGATCAGCAGGCTCTCGGTGAACGGCCTGAACGCCGCCTTCACCCGCAGCGGGGCCCAGGAGCTGGTGATCACCCCGCCGTACGGGCTGCGGAAGGGCAGCCCGTTCGTCGTCTCGGTGACCTACGCCGGCGTCCCGCAGCAGATCGACGACCCGGCGCTGGGCCTCTCCGGCTGGGTCGCCACCAAGGACGGCGCGGTCGCGCTCAACCAGCCGATCGGCGCGGCGACCTACTACCCGGTGAACGACACCACCGACGACAAGGCGACCTACACCCAGACCATCACCGTGCCGGCCGGGCTCACCGTGCTGGCCAACGGCGAACCCGGGCCCACCACCACCCGCGATCACCAGACCACCTTCCGCTGGAGCATGAACCGGCCGATGTCCAGCGAGCTGAGCATGCTCGCGATCGGCCACTACGACGTCACCCGCGGCGTGGCGGCCGGCGGCCTGCCGAACATCACCGCGATCGGCCAGTCGATCGACACCAAACCCGGTCAGGGCAAGGTGTTCAACCAGACCACGGCGCAGATCATCCAGTGGGAATCCTCGATGTACGGGCCGTACCCGTTCGACTCGACCGGCGGCATCCTCGCCGACGTCGGCGTCGACTACGCCCTCGAGACGCAGAGCCGGCCGGTCTACGACCAGAGCACCAGCGACGTCGACGGCGACCTGCTCGCCCACGAACTCGGCCACCAGTGGTTCGGCGACAGCCTGACTCCGGTGCACTGGTCGGACATCTGGCTCAACGAAGGCTTCGCGACCTACTCGGAGTGGCTCTACCAGGAGAAGTTCAACCACATCCCGGTGCAGCAAACGTTCGCGAAGACCTACGCCGACGAGAAGGACTGGAGCGGCAAGGTCGCCGACCCCGGGCGTGACCACATCTTCGACGACCTGGTCTACAACCGCGGCGCGATGGCCCTGCAGGCGCTGCGCACGAAGATCGGCGACCGCGCCTTCTTCGAGGTGCTCACGCAGTGGCCGACGGCTCACCGGTACGACAACGTCTCGACGCGGCAGTTCATCCAGTTCGTCGAGCGGCTGACCCACCGCGACCTCGGCTCGTTCTTCCGCACCTGGCTCTACCAGCCGGGCAAGCCGGCTCTCTGACCGGCAGCCAAGACTGCGGGTCATCGAGCGCAGCGCCGCTTTGCCGGCCGCGTACGCGCTGATCATCGGCAGTCCCTTGACGTTCGCGACCGAGGTGGTGACCACGACGCCGCTGCCCTCCCGCAGCAGCGGCTCGAACGGCATCGACCGGGTCACACCGGCGTTCACGAACAAGGCGTCCACCTGACCGAACTCCGCCATCGCCGTTCTGCCCGCCGGCGACCGGCGCCCCACGCTGCGCGCGTGCCCGTCGAGGGCATCGAAAACGCCGCGTTCTGGAACTGGACGCGATCTTCCTGGTACGGTCGAAACAGTTCAGCGACTCCGGGGGGACAAATGCGTCGCGTAATGGTTGTTTGTGCTGTGCTGGTGACACTTTTCGCGGGGGCCGTTCCCGCTCAGGCCCGAACGCAGGATTCGTGCACCTGGACACCGTCGTACCTGCCGTTGCCGGCGGGCGTGACGCGGGGAGCGGTGTGGGCCGCGGGCTCGGACGATTACCTGGCCGGGCAGGCGCCTGACGGGCGGCTGCTGCTCTGGCACCACGGCGCGCTCGTCGACGTGAACGCGCCGGCCAGCACGTCCATCATCGTTTCCGGGGTCAACGGCAGCGGCGAGATCGTGGGCTACGACGGGCGCTCGGATTCGGCCTTCGTGTACCGCGACGGCACGTTCCAGACGCTTTCCGGCCCCGCCGGGAGCAGCGTGTCCGCCAAGAGCATCAACGATTCCGGCGACATCGTCGGCACCTCCTACGTTTTCCCCGGTCCCTACCACAGCATCGTGTGGAACCGGAACCAGCCGGGCACCTACCGCGTCGTCGCCGACGACGTGGCGGTCGGCATCGACAACGCGGGCAACGTGGTGACCGAGAAGGGATCGGTGTGGTCGCCGGACGGCACCACCCACCGGCTCGCCGGCTCCCCCGACCTCCAGGTCCAGGTGTTCCAGGGCGGTTACGCCCTCGGCCAGGCCTTCGGTGACTACACCAGCCTGCACAAGTGGGACGCCGCCGGAAACCTGGTGTACCGGTACGAGGCGCAGGACCGCCCCTCCCCGCGGGGCATCAATTCCCACGGCCTGATGGTGGCCTCCTACACGCCCGTCGGTGGCACGGCCCGGGAACTGGGTGTGTGGCGCGACACCGAGTTCACCGGCAACATCACCACCGAACCGTCGGTCCGGGTCGTGACGGAGAGCGGCGAACTCGCGGGACAGCGCCGGTCGGCGGACGGCCAGACGCTGGTGCCGGCCACCTGGACCTGCGTCGGCTGACGCCGTCACAGCACCACGACCAGCCGGGTACCTCGTAGATCGGTGCGCTGCCAAGCGGTTTCGATGTCGCTCAGCGGGACTCTCGTCACGTCGAAGGTGAGCTCGCCGGACTGCGCCCACGTGACGACCTGGCCGTAGACCTGGCCCATCGTGTCCGGGCCGAGTCCCTTGGCCGCGCCGTAGATCTCGACGCCGGACGTGCGCAGGCTCTCCGCGGCGACGGTGAGGGTGCCGCCCGCCGACTCGCCGACCTGGATCAGGCGGGTCGGCTTCGGGAACGCGAACGATTCCGGGACCAGTGAGCGCAACAGGATCTCGGTGGGGCGGCCCCAGAGGTAGTCCAGGACGACGTCGTAACCGTCGCCCTTGGCGTCGGTGAACGCCTGGGCAAGTTCGGCGTCCGGCACGGCGGTGGTGATCACCGTGTCGGCGCCGAGGGCCTGCACCTCGCGCAGTTGGCCCTCGTCCCGGCCGGTCGCGACGATCCGGCCGGCACCCAGCAGCCGGGCCACCTTGACCGCGAGCCGCCCGGCGACCCCGGTGGCGCCCTGGATCAGCACCGTCTCGCCGGGCACGAAACCCGCGGCGGTCGTGAGGGACATGCCGGTGATCGCCGTGCCCAGCACGGTCGCGACGGCCGGATCGATGCCGTCGGCGATCGGGGCGTACGCGCCCTTCGCCACCACGGTCTTCTCGGCGAGCGCGCCGTAGGGCGGGCGGGGGTTGCCGAACCCGACGACGGTGCCGTCCGGCAGGGTGCCGATGCCGTCGAAGGCGGGGATCGCCGGCAACTGCGCGAGGTACTTCTTGCTCGCGTAGTGCGTGCCGGCCGCGATCAGCTTGTCGACGTTCTCGACGGCGACCGCCTTGACGTCGATGAGCACCTCGTCCGGGCCGGGCACCGGATCCGGGAAGTCCTCGAAGCGCGGGACGCCGCCGACCTCGTGCAGCACCGCCGCCTTCACGGCAGTTCCTGGCCGAAGAAGGCGGCGATCTTGCGCTGCCAGGCCACCAGCACGCGCGGCGGCCGGGCGGCCGAGTGACCCCGCGACCGGCGGCCGTGATGGGTCGTGCCCTGGTGCCCGGCCGGCTGCTCGACGTGGGCCGGAACCCCGGGAATGCGATGCAGCAGGCCGTGGAACGAGCGCTCTCCGGTCATGGTCACCCTCCGTGTCTCTATCACTGATAGGGAGACTCTAGCACTGATAGAGTGAGGCGGGAGGTACCAAAATTGCCCTTGGACCGGGAACGGATCGTCGCCGAGGCCGTCGCGCTGCTGGACGCCGAAGGCCTCGACGGCGTGACCACGCGCAAACTGGCCGCACGGCTGGGCGTGCAGTCGCCGACGCTCTACTGGCACCTGCCCAACAAGGCGGCCCTGGTCACCGCGATCGCCGAGGCGATCCTGGGTGAGGAGTTCGGCGAGATGTCGCCGCCCGGGCCGGACGAACGCTGGCAGGACTGGCTGATCGGCCTCGCCGAACGGCTGCGCCGCGCGCTGCTCGCCCACCCGGACGGCGCCCGGATCGTCTCGACCGCCCAGCTGTCCCGGAAGATGGCGGCGATCTCCGAACTGGGGATGAGCAGCCTGGTGGCGCGCGGCGTCTCGCTGCGGCACGCGCGGGTGATCGTCTTGACGGTGGAGCGCTTCACGGTCGGCCACGTCCTCGAAGAGCAGGTCCCGCGCCCGGCGGGGGACGCGCTCAAGGACTTCGACATGGCCACGTTCACCGAGCAGCACCCGACCGTGGTGGCCGCCGTGACCGAGTACTTCGTGCCCGGCCGCACCGTCGACGACCTGTTCCGCGAGTGCCTGGAAGTGGTCATCGAGGGCGCCAAGGTGACGGCCGGCCCGTCGTCCTGACCGGGCCGGCCGTCGCTGTGGTCAGCCCGCGAACGGGCTCGCGTCGATCGTGCAGGTCTTGCCCGCGGCCGGGAACGCCCCGGAGATCAGGTAGTCCCGCTTCACCTGCTCGGTGCACGTGCTCGGCACGTACATCGACGAGTGCCCGTACCCCTCGGTCACGAACACCCGGGCGCGCGCCAGTTCCGCGGCGCCGTCACGAGCGCCGGCCAGCGGTGTCGACGGGTCGTAGTGGTTGTTCAGCACCAGGATCTCCGCCGACGTCGGGCGGTTCCACGGGCCCGTGTAGCGATCGGTGTCCTTCGCCTTCCAGAACGCGCAGCTCATCATGTCCAGCACGGCGATCCGGCCGAAGTACGGGACGCGCCGGTCCTCCGACTCCGCGTACCGGCTGTAGATCGCCGGGTCAGTCGGGACATCACTGTCGCTGCACTGGATCGCGTTGAAGGCCTCGGTCCGGTTGGACGTGTACGGCTCGCCCGCCTTGAACGCGGAAACGGTGGCGGGAGCGTCGTACAGGCGCTGCAGCAGCGACGCGATGTCGGGCCAGCCGCGGGAATCCGAGAGGTCGGCCGCCGCGTTGACGATCCCGGAGTACGTCCACGTTTCGCCGTCCACGGTGATCGGCGCCTGTTTGGCGCGGGCCGTCAGCGCGGCCCACTTCGCCTTCGGGTCACCCGAAGAGAACGCGCACTTCGGACCGGCTTCGGTGCACAGGCGCAGGAACTGGTCGAACGTCTGCGAGATGCCGGTGGGGACGTCCTGCCGGGTGTCCAGCGGAACGCTCTTGCCGCTGCCGTCGTGACCGGTCGCGTTGCCGGCGAAGTCCATCGTGCCGTCGAACACCATGGCGCGGATGCGGTTGGGGAACAGGTTGGCGTAGGTGGCGCCGAGCTGGGTCCCGTAGGAAATGCCGTGGTAGGTCAGTTTCGGGTCGCCGACCGCGCGGCGCAGCAGCTCCAGGTCCCGTGCGGTGTTCGCCGTCGAGACGTGCTCGAGGATCGGGCCGGCGTGCGCCGAGCAGCGGTCCGCGAGCTCCTGGGACTTGGCGTAGAAGGCCGCGTTTCCGCTCGCGTCTCCGGGCATCTCCGGGAACGAGCCGAAGAACGACTCCTGCTCCGCCAGCGAACCGAAGCACCGGACGGCGGTGCTGTTCCCGATCCCGCGCGGGTCCCACGACACGACGTCGAACCGGGCGCGCAGCTGGCCGGAGAACAGCCACGGCCACTTCCCGCGCTCCCGCAGGCGTTGCAGGCCGGAGGCGCCCGGGCCGCCGAAGTTGACGAACAGCGTGCCGATCTTGTGCGCCGGATCGGTGGCGGGCTCCTTGATGAGGGCGAGGTCGATCTTCGCTCCGGCGGGCCGGTCGTAGTCCAGCGGCACCGACGCCGTGGAGCACTGGAACCCGTCGGCGCAGTCGGTCCAGCTCAGGTTCGGCGTGGGAACGCTGTCGACGGAGGCCGAAGCCACCGCCGGTGCCGCCGCGACGGCCGCCGAGACCCCGAGCGCGAGGACCAGGCCGCGCAGGAAACCGCGATGGAGAACAGAACGCACGTGGTTTTTCACACCCGTCAAGACGAATCAGCGGGCGCAAGGTTGATCGAGTGGGGGCAAACCCGGACCTTTCACCCCCGGACGAAAGGTCCCGTGCCGGGCGAACCGCGGGGCTACTGCCTCGCGAGCGCCCACGGCATCAGCTTCTCGGCGAGCGCCCGGCTGTACGGGCGCACCAGGGTCTGCAGCTCGGTGCAGGCGGCATCGCCGATGTGGGCGTACGGGGTGACGCTGTTCTCGTCGGTCGCCTTCTCGATCTCCGCTCGGCGGGCCGCGCCGGCGGGGGTGAACGTCGGGGCGTCGTCGTCGGTGAGCCAGTCCCGCTCGCGGAGGCCGGTGACGGCCGCGGTCCAGTCGTCCTCGGGCCAGGCTCGGGACGTACGCAGGGTTTCGGCGGGGACGGCGCCGGAAGCGGCGTGGGTGACGAGGGCTTCGATGCCGCTGAGGCCGGCCGTCAGCAGGGCGGCCACGTGGGCGTCGCCGCGGTACTCGCGCAGCAGGGTCTGCGCGTGCCACAACACCAGGTGGGGCTCGGCGGGCCACGGCAAGGCCGCGTGCGCGGCGAAGAGCGGGCGGCCGGTGACGTCGTCGGTGACCGTCTCGGCGGCCGCGCGGAGGAGGTCGGCGGCCCGGCGCATCTCGGCCGAGCCGACCGCGTCGCCCAGGATGCCGCGCAGGGCCCGGTCGGCCGCGGCGTAGCGGGCGGTGAGGACCGCGGCCGGCTCGGTCGTGGACCAGGCGGTGGTGACCGACTCCCGGACGAGCACCGGGTTGAAGTTGTAGAAGGTCGCGACCACGACCGGTGCCGGGACCGCGCCGAACGCGGCCGACCTCGACGCGAAGTAGCCGGCGCGGCCGGTGAGACCGAGCTCCGCGTACGCGGCGGCGGCCTCCGGGGCGAAGTAGATCATTCCGTGGTACGGCTCGAGAAATCGCCAGGTCCGGTGCGCCTCTTCGATCACCGGGGCAACATACCACCCGGTCGGTACGGCGTGGGCCTTCTTCGTGACGTGCGACGATACGGCCGTCGGAGGGGTCGGGGAAAATTTCTTCGAGGCCGTGTCGATCCGCGGGCCGGCCGTTCGACCTGAGGGCGCAACAGGCCGAAGGACGGCTTCAGCGGACGAGGAGAACACCATGAAGTACATGCTGATCATGCGGGGCACCGACGAGTCGAACGCCGCCATGATGGCCAACATCGACGAGATGATGGTCACCAGCCGCAAGTTCATCGAGGACCTGTTCAAGGCCGGCGTCTACGTCGCGGCCGAAGGGCTGGACGACCCGAGCACCGGCGTCGTCGTCGACTTCAGCGGTGAGGCACCGGTGGTCACCGACGGGCCGTACGGGGAGACCAAGGAGCTCTTCGGCGGCTTCTTCCTGGTCGACGTCGCCTCGAAGGAAGAGGCGGTCGAGTGGGCCAAGCGGGTCCCGGCGGCGCCCGGGGCCAAGGTCGAGGTCCGGCGCGTGCCCGGCGAGGACGAAGTTCCGGCGGGCAACTGATGGGTGCGGCCGACGTCGAGGCCGTCTGGCGGATCGAGTCGGCGCGGATCGTGGCCGCGCTGACCCGGTTCACCGGCGACTTCGGGCTGGCCGAGGACGCCGCCCAGGAGGCGGTGGCCGAGGCGCTGGTCTCGTGGGCGGTCACCCCGCCGGCCGATCCGGCCGGCTGGCTGATGACCACGGCGCGGCGGCGGGCGATCGACGCGATCCGCCGCCGCGCGGCCCTCAAGGACCGGTACGCCCTGATGGCGGCCGACGAGGAAGCCGTCCCCGAAGACGTCGATCCCGACCGGATCGACGACGACGTGCTCGCGCTGATGTTCGTCAGCTGCCACCCGGTGCTCTCGCGTGAGTCCCGGGTGGCGCTGACCCTGCGTGTCGTCGGCGGGCTGACCAGCGAGGAGATCGCCCGCGCGTTCCTCGTGTCCGTGCCGACCGTGCAGGCCCGCATCACCCGGGGCAAGAAGACGATCGCGGCGGCCGGGGTGCCGTTCGAGCTGCCGCCGGCCGCCGAGCGGCGGGAGCGGCTCGGCGGGGTGCTCAGCGTCCTCTACGTGATCTTCACCGAGGGGTCGACGGCGACGTCGGGCGACCGGCTGGTGCGCCCCGACGTCGCGTACGAGGCGATCCGGCTGGCCCGCACGCTAGCCGCGCTGCTGCCGGACGAGCCGGAGGTGCACGGCCTGCTCGCGTTGTGCGAGCTGACGGCCGCGCGCTTCCCGGCCCGCACCGGCCCGGACGGCGAGCCGATCCTGCTCGAGGACCAGGACCGTCGCCGCTGGGACGTCTCGGCGATCCGCCGCGGGCTGGACGCGCTGGCGTCGGCGTCGGCCCGCGGCCTCGGCCCCTACGGCCTGCAGGCCGCGATCGCCGCCACCCACGCGGCGGCCGCCTCGGTGGAGGAGACCGACTGGGACCGGATCGTGGTGCTGTACGAGGCTTTGGGCCGGGTCGCGCCGTCACCGGTGGTCGAGCTCAACCGGGCGGTCGCGGTGGCCATGGCCTCCGGTCCGGAGCGGGCCCTGGCGATGGTGGACGAACTGGTCGCGACGGACCGGCTGCCCGGTTCGCACCTGATCCCCACCGTGCGCGGAGAGCTGTTGGCCCGCCTCGGAAGGCACCCGGAGGCGCGCGCCGAGCTGGAGCTGGCCGCCCGGCTGTGCACCAACCAGCGCGAACGCTCGGTGCTGTTGCGGAAGGCGGCCGCGCTGGGGTGATGCCGCAGGCTCGGTGCGGGTGGCTTTTTGCCCGCTGTGCGCGAACGCTCGGTGCTGCTACGCAAGGCGGCCGCGCTGGGTGATGCCGCAGGCTCGGCGCGGGTGGAGCCGGCCGCCCGCTGTGCGCGAACCAGCACAAACGCTCGATCCTGCCGCGCAAAGCGGCCCGCGCTGGGCTGAGTCCACTGGCTTGGCACGGGTGGAACGCGCGCCTGGCCTGGAGCGGGCGACCGCTGAAGTGGACCGGCTGAGCAAGCCGGAGCAGGCGACCACGCCGGGGCGACCGGCCGAACAAACCGGAGCGGGCAACCACGCCGAGCGACCGGCCGAACAAACCGGAGCGGGCAACCGCGCCGAGGCGACCACGCCGGGGCGACCGCGCCGAAATGGCCCGGCCGAGCAAACCTGGAGCAGGCGGTCGCGCCGGGTGACTCACCCGAGCAAACCTGGAGCAGGCGGTCGCGCCGGGTGACCCGACCGAACAACCGGAACGGGCCACCGCACCGAGGCGACCAAACAAGCAAACCGAAGCCCGCGACCAGGTCGGGGCGACCCAGCCAGCAAACCGGAGCAGGCGACCACGCCGGGTGACTCAGCCGAGCAGACCAGAGCGGGCGGGCGCGCCGGGGTGACCCCGACCGAACAAACCGGAGCGGCCGCGCCGAGGCGACCCCGCCAAGCAAACCGAAGCAAGCGACCGCGCTGACCTGACTCAGCCGAGCAAACCGGAGCGGGCTGGCGTCGCAGGGACGCCGGCCCGCCGGCCTCAGTCACCACAAATACCCTGCACCGCGGTCGGGCCCCAGGTGGCGTTGGTCGGCGTTGCCTCGACCGCTGCCGACTCCAGTTGGCTGCCCGGGAAGACCACCTGCAAGCCCGTGCCGGGGAGGGGGCTGTTGATCGCCGCACCCACGCCCAGCGTCTTGCTGCCGGCTCCGTTGCCGCAGCGGGAAAACGCTACCTGGACCGCGTCCGAGTTCGGGGTCGTGGGTGACGAGAGCCCGAAGCTGGTCCCGTAGTTCCTCGGGAAGGGCGCGCAGACCGCGAACGCGTCGAGCTCCCAGGTTCCGTTGAACCCGTCCGCGTCCTCCAGAGCCTTCACCTGGGCCACCCGGAAGGTCTCGGCGAACTCGTAGACGAGCGTGGCCTGCCCGTCGGCGCCCAGGATCTGGGCGCCGAGGCCGAGCACCGCCTCGTTGTCCGACCCGCAGTCGGCTCGGGCTATCTGCGTCGAGTTCGACGAAATCGAGTGTCCCGAAACGAGGTGCATGCCCGGGATCGGCGGCGCGCAGATCGCGAACGCCTGCACCGACCAGTCGGCGGTCGTTCCCGGTGACAGCTCGAACGCGCCCGCCTCGTAGCTGTCGCGGCCACCGGTCGTCGAGGGGGCCGGCCGCAGCTCGGACAGCACCACCCGTTCCGACTCCGGGGTTCTCGCCTGGACCTGGGCCCAGCCACCGCCGCCGAGCACCTTGGTGCCGGCCGGGCACACCGCCGACGGCGCGAACTTCGGCGACTGCGAGTTGCTCACCGACAGCGGCCCGACGACCACCTGGACCGTGCCCACCGCCGCCGCGGGCGCCGCCGTCGCGACCTGCAGTCCCACACACGCTCCGGCGGCCACCGCCACGCTCATGACCACCCGCAGGCTCCGCGAGCCGAACCCGCTCATCCGTGCAGTTCCCATTCTCGTGCTCCTCACCAGCTGCCGGGACAGGAGGCTCACCGTGGCACGGGCCGTCGACAATCCAGCGACAGCGACGACCGGCGGTCCACTTCGGACGGCCGATCCCCGTATGGGTGATCCCGTCGCGCCACGACGCCGACATGCGGGCCGCGCGGACCCGCGACTGGTTAGGTCTGGCCCTTGGGCGGCCCGGGTGGGCCGCCCTTCGCCGGGAAGGGAACGGGCCGCGAAACTCATGGCCGATCGGACATCGGTGCTCATCGCCGGCGCGGGGCCCGCGGGGCTGGTGCTGGGCAACCTGCTGCGCGCCGCCGGGATCGAGACACTCATCCTTGAACGCGGCACCCGGGAACAGGTGCAGGCCCGCGCGCGGGCGGGGTTCCTCGGCGCGAACAGCGCGCGGGTGCTGACCGAGTACGGCCTCGGCGCCGGGATGCTGCGTGACGGCAGCACCCACGGCACCTGCGCCTTCCGCGACGAGGACGGCGAATTCACCCTGCGCTACGACCGCCTGGGCCGCGGTGAGCAGCACACCGTCTACCCGCAGCAGCGGCTCGTAAGCGATCTCGTCGCCGAATACTTGGCCCGCGGCGGGGAACTGCGGTTCGGGGTGACGATCACGGACGTCGACGCCGACACGGCGTCCGTCCGCTACCGCGAGGACCAGGGCCGCACCGGCCAGGTGGACGCCCGGTTCCTCGCGGGGTGCGACGGCAGCAACGGCGTCACCCGCCAGGCCGTCCCCGCGCCGGCCCGCTGCGCCCGCGACCACGGCATCTCCTGGCTGGCCGTGCTCGCCGAGGCGCCGCCGAGCATGCCTGCGGTCACCTACGCCCTGCACGAGCGCGGGTTCGCCGGCCACATGGCGCGCAGTCCGCAGGTGACCCGCTACTACCTCCAGGTCCCGCCCGGCGACGAGGCCAAGTCCTGGTCCGACGAGCGGATCTGGACGGAGCTGGCCGTCCGGATGCGCACCGGGGAGTTCGGTGCGCTGCGCCAGGGTCCGGTCACCGAACGCCGGATCGTGCGCCTGCGCTCGGACGTCGTCGATACCCTGCGGCACGGGCGGTTGTTCCTGGTCGGTGACGCCGCCAGCCTGATCAGCCCGTCGGCCGCCAAGGGGGCCAACCTGGCGATCATGGCGGCCGAGGTGCTGGCCGCGGCGCTCGTCGACGCGCTCAAGCGGGACGACGAGCGCGGTCTCGCCGCGTACTCCCGCACCTGCCTGCCCCGCATCTGGCGGGCGCAGGAGTTCTCCCACTGGATGATCGGCCTGCTCCACGACCAGGGCGGCGCCGAGCCGTTCGGTTCCGCGCTGCGGCGCACCCGGCTCGGCAACCTGCGCGAATCCCGCGCGCACCAAGACTTCTTCGCCGAAAACTACGTCGGCATCTGATCAGCTGGAGTGCTCATGACCGCGACGATCGCCCCCGCGCTCGCGCCGGAGGATCTCGACCGTCTCACCACGGCGAGGGATCTCGTCCGCAGCAACGACACCGCGTCGGTGCTCGCGGCGGCCCTGCCGTCACTGCCCGCCGCCGAACGCGCGGCGCTGGCGGCGCACGCGCCGTTCGCGCACTTCGCTCTGCTCATCTTCCCGAGCACCCTCGAGGGGCTCGCCGAGGAACTTTCCCGCCACGGCCTCGAAACCGGGCTGATGAGCACCAGCGTGGTCGTCCGGGGGCGGCTCGCCCGCCGGTACGGCGTGCCCGCCGAGGACCTGACGGCCGGCATCCTGCGCGCCCCGGTGACCGACCGCGCCGGGCGTCCGTGCGCGCTGGAGATCTTCGTCCTCCTCACCCCGCCGGAGCTGGCCCACATCGCCGCCGACGAACGCGAGCACGGCCGGGAGGACCACTTCGCGCTCGCGGTGCCCCGGGCCGACCCGATCGTCCTCAATGGACTGCGCGGGGCGGTCGCCGGGCGGCTGCGCCCGGACGGCGGCGGCTACAACAACCACGAAAACGCCACCGTGCTGTACTTCCGCGACGCGCACGCCGCCCCGGCCTACCGACGGCTGGAACTGCTCTGCGCGGGCGAGTTCCCCACGGTGCTCGCCGCGCACCAGCGCGCGTCCGAGCCCGGCACGGAGCTGCTCGGGCTGCTGACCGGCGCGTGGGCCACGCAGGCCGTCGCCACGGCCGTCAAGCTGCGGCTGCCGGACCACCTGGCCACGACCGCCGACCTCGGCGCGCTGGCCGCGGCGACCGGCACCGACCGCGAGAGCCTGGGCCGGCTCCTGCGCTACCTGGACACCCTCGGCGTCGTCCGCGCGACGGCCGCGGGGCACGTGCTCACCGAGGTGGGTGCACTGCTGCGCTCGGACGTCGAAGGCGCCATGGGCGCGCTCGCCCTGATGTACGGCGGCCCGTTCTACCGCTCGTTTTCCGCGCTCACCGAGGCCGTCCGAACGGGCGAGGAGTCGTTCGCCAAGGTCTTCGGCGCGCACCACTTCGCCCACCTGGCCGCGAATCCCGAGCTGGCGGACCTGTTCCACCGCTCGATGGCGGCCAGCAACGCGATGTTCGCCGAGCTCACCCGCGTCACGGACCTCTCGGGCGCCCGGGTCGTCGTCGACGTCGCCGGCGGCAACGGCGCGCTGCTGTCGCGCGTGCTCGACGCGCACCCGGCGGTCACCGGGGTGCTGATGGATCGCCCGGAAGCCCTGGCGGTCG
This sequence comes from Amycolatopsis heterodermiae, assembly GCF_034929455.1. Classification (NCBI taxonomy): domain Bacteria; kingdom Bacillati; phylum Actinomycetota; class Actinomycetes; order Pseudonocardiales; family Pseudonocardiaceae; genus Amycolatopsis; species Amycolatopsis heterodermiae. Next base: position 231,280 of record NZ_JAYFSI010000009.1, on the reverse strand, counting down.
CCGGGCCGGCGCTGGCGAAGCACGCGGCGCGCTGCACCCTCGTGCCCGGTGACTTCACGGACGCCGTTCCCGGCGACGGCGACGTCTACCTGCTGTCCCGCGTCCTGCACGACTGGGACGACGCGCGGTGCCACACCATTCTCACGACCTGTGCGTCCGGCATGCCCGGCGGCGCGGAGCTCCTGATCATCGAGCGCCTGCTGCCCGAGGAGAGCGGGACCGCGTCGCTGGCCGTGCCGTGGGACATCCACATGCTGTGCAACGTCGGCGGCCGCGAACGCACCGAGTCCCACTACCGCGCGCTACTGGCCGGCGCGGGGTTCGAGCTGACCGACGTGCGCCCGCTGGCGCTGGACGCCTTCGTGCTGAGGGCGGTCCGGACCGGGCAGCGCTGACCCGGCTCCAGCCGAGCGGGTTTCTGCATCGATCGATGCAGAAGAGGTACAGTGCGCAGATGAAGACCGAGCAGCAGCGCCGTCCGGCCGGGCGGCCGCGGGGGTTCGACGTCGACGAGGCGCTCGAGCGCGCCCTGCTGGTGTTCTGGGAGCAGGGTTACGAAGGCGCCAGCCTGGCCACCCTGACCGGCGCGATGGGCATCTCCACGGCCAGCATGTACGCCACCTTCGGCAACAAGGAAGCACTGTTCCGCAAGGCCCTCGAGCGCTACACCGAGGGCCCGAGCGCGTACCTGGCCCGCGCCCTGGACGAGCCGACCGCCCTCGGCGTCGCCACCGCGATCCTGGCCGGCACCATCCGGACCACCACCCGCCCGACGGGCCCGAACGGGTGCCTGGGCGTCCAAGGCGCCCTGGCCACCGGCGATGCCAGCTCGGAAGCCCGCGACCTGCTCGTCGCGTGGCGCGACGACGGTTACACCACCATCCGGGCCCGGTTCGAGCGGGCCGTCGACGAGGGCGACCTGCCCCCGGACGCCGACCCGACGCTCGTCGCCCGGTACGTCACCGCCCTGGGCTACGGCATCGCCGTGCAGGCCGCCAGCGGTGTCGGGCGCGACGAGCTGCAGGACATGGCCGACGCCGCCCTGCGCGCCTGGCCGCCCGTCTGACACTTCTGAAGTGATCGATGCAGAACGTGCTACAGTCGAATTCTGCATCGATCACTTCAGAAAGGGGATCCGGTGTCCGACAGGGATCTGCGCGAGTTCTACCGGCGCTACCTCGAGGAGCTCAACGCCCACCGGTTCGACCGGATGGACGAGTTCATCCACGACCGGACCACCCTGAACGGGGAGCCGGCCACCCGGGACGACCTCCTCGCCGTCCAGAAGGCCGACGTCGACGCGGTGCCCGATCTGCACTGGGAGCTCAAGGAACTGCTCTTCGACGGTGACCGCCTGGCCGCGCGCCTGGTCAACACCGGCACCCCGGCGAAGGAGTGGCTCGGCGTGGCGCCGACCGGCGCGTCGTTCGAGATCGTCGAGTTCGCCATCTACCAGGTCCACAATGGACGGTTTGTCCACATGACCGCGCTGCACGACGCCGGGGAACTGCTCCGGCAGCTGACTTCGAAGGGAAACTCATGACCGTCACCCTCGTCACCGGCGCCAACAAGGGCATCGGATTCGAGACCGCGAAACAACTCCTCGCGCAGGGGCACACCGTCTACATCGGAGCGCGTGACGTCGAGCGGGGCGAGAAGGCCGCCGCGGACCTCGGCGCGCGGTTCGTGCGGCTCGACGTGACCGACGACGCCTCGGTGCGCGACGCGCTGGCCACGATCGATTCGGCCGAAGGACGGCTCGACGTACTGGTGCACAACGCGGGCGTCCTCGGCAGCGAAGCGCTCGACGGGCCGACGGCCCTGCGGGTCTTCGACACCAACGCGGTGGGAATCGTGCGCGTCACGGAGGCGGCGCTTCCGTTGCTGCACAAGTCTTCGAACCCCACTGTCGTCACGGTGTCCAGCAGCGCCGGCTCGTTCTGGGCGGTGACCAACCCCGACCGGCCGGAGTTCCAGCTGCCGCTCGCGCTCTACTCCGCGTCCAAGGCCGCGGCCACCATGCTGACGGTCCAGTACGCCAAGGCCCAGCCGGGCATCAAGTTCAACGCCGTCGAGCCTGGCACGACCGCCACCGACATGACGGCGGCCTTCGGGATCGGGCGCTCACCGGAGGAGAGCGCGCGGACCGTGGTGGAGCTGGCCACCCTCGGCGCGGACGGCCCGACCGGCACCTTCCGCGACGAAACCGGCGAACTGCCCTGGTGACCGCGGCGATCGCCGTAGCCGAGGCGCGGCGCCCGCGGACGACGAGCCGACAGCGCTTTCCCGAGTTGCTTGAACGCACAACCAGATGCGGGTACTAGTGGTGACAGGACCGGCACGGTCCGTCCACTCTCAGGGGAGTACTTCATGCGTCTTGGTTTCAGCCTTCCGGTGTTCGGCAAGGCGGCGGCCACACCAGGCGGGATCGCGCGGTTCGCGCGCGAGGCCGAACGGGCCGGGGCAGCCGGTCTGTGGGTCGGCGACCGGCTGCTCTCGCCGATCGCCCCCGTCGTGCCCTACCCGGGTTACGAAACCATGCCCGAGGAGTTCTGGACCGTCCACGACCCGTTCGCCGCGCTGGCCATCGCCGCCGCGGTGACCGAGACCGCGGTCCTCGGCTCCAGCACCATCAACGCGTCCCAGTACCAGCCCGCCAACCTCGCCCGGCTGCTGACCAGCATCGACGTCGCGAGCAACGGCCGGCTGCTGCCGGGCTTCGGCATCGGCTGGTCGCCGGAGGAGTACGCGGCGGTCGGCATCCCGATGTCCGAGCGCGGCAAGCGCCTCGACGACCTGCTCGACCTGCTGGACACCTGGTGGGGCAAGGACATCGTGGCGCACGAGGGCGTCGGCTACACGATCGCGGAGTCCCACGTCGAGCTCAAGCCGGTCCGCCGGCCGCCGGTGTACCTGGCCGGCTTCGGCGAGAAGTCCCAGCGCCGGGTGGCCGAGCGCGCCGACGGCTGGCTGCCGGCCTGGTCGGTCCCCGAGGCGTTCCCGGCGGACGTCCTCACCACGACCCTCGCCAAGATCCGCGCCGACGCCGAGAAGGCCGGCCGCGACCCGCAGGCGCTGGGCGTGGCCCTGCGGGTGAACGCGAACCCGGGCACCAAGGTGGACGTCGTGGCGGAGTCGGTCGTGAAGATCGTCGCGACGCTGGAGCCGGACCACACGTTCGTGGACCTCAGTTACCTCGCCGACAGCGTGGACGAGCTCCTCGACCTCACCGGCCAGGTGCTCGAGCTGACCGCCAAGGGCTGAGCCTCACCCGGGCGCCTGGCCTCACGGCCGGGCGCCCGGTTTCCCCACGCCGCCGCGCAAGGCGTCGAACAGCCGCTCAAGCCGCGCGCTGTGGTCCGCCACCACACCATCACGCGCATCTTCGGCGATGAGCCGGCGCGCGGTCTCCACCAGCACCGTCGTATAACCCGCGATGAAGAACGCGGCCAGCAACGTCGCGTCCCCCTCGAAGGCCGGGTCGCGGTCCAGCTCTTCGACGAGCACACCCTGCAGCTCCGAAGCGATCTCCCGGGCGCGCGCGATCAGCGCGGGTGAGCCGGCGACGGTCCGGAAGAACGGGACCGACCGGTCTTCGACGCCGGAGAGCGGGTGCCGGACCTCGACGAGACCGCACATCGCCTCCCTCAGCGACGTCAGCACGTGGACACCGGCGGCGCGATCACGCACCGACGAGCGCAGCAGCTCGGCGGCGTCGTCCGCGCGGTCCAGGAAGAGGTCCTCCTTGCGCGGGAAGTGCTTGAAGACCGTCACGCTCGAGACCCCCGCCTCCCGCGCGATCTCGGCGACCGTGACGTTCTCGAACCCGCGCTCGAGGAACAGCCCGCCCGCGACCTCGGCGATCCGCGCCCGCGTCTGCGGCCCGCCGCGCTCACTCGTCCTGGGCATCCACCCTCACTTCCTTGTCTAACTAAACTTAGTCAGTTAATCTAGTCCCATGCCCCTCACTCAGACCAGCCCCATTGTCCGGTCTCCCCGATCGCTGCGGGAGGCGTGGGTCGCCCTCGCCGGCCTGTCCGCCGTGTTCCTCTTCGAGATGCTCGACAACTCGATCCTCAACGTCGCGCTGCCCACGATCGGCCGCGAACTCCACGCCTCGACGACCGCCCTGCAGTGGGTCACCGGCGCGTACGCCGTCGTGTTCGGCGGCCTGATGCTGGCGTTCGGCGCCATCGCCGACCGGTTCGGCCGCCGGCGCGTCATGCTCGTGGGGCTGGTCCTGCTCGGCGCCGCGAGCCTGGCCACCGCCTTCGTCGGCACCGCGACCGAGCTCATCGCCGTCCGGGTCGCGATGGGCGTCGCGGCCGCGATGACCACCCCCGGCTCGATGGCCCTGGCCTTCCGGCTCTTCGACGACGACGGCCTGCGCGTCCGGGCGACGACACTCATCTCGACGGTCGGCCTGGTCGGGCTCGCGGTCGGCCCGACCGCCGGCGGGTTGGTGCTCGCGGTCGCGCCGTGGCAGATCCTGCTGCTGGTGAACGTGCCGATCGCCGCGCTCGCCTTCGCCGGGGTGCGGGCCGGCATCGCCGCCGACGACCCGGCCGACCTGCACCGCGACCCCGTCGACGTCCTCGGCGCGGTGCTCGGCACGGCGACGATCGTGCTCGCCCTCGTCGCGCCGACGCTGTTCGTGCACGAAGGCACCGGCTCCTGGACGCCCTGGGCGGCCACCGCCGCGGCCGTCGTGGCGGCGATCGCCTTCGTCCTGCGCGAGCGCTCGGCCACCTACCCGCTGCTCGACCTCAAGCTCCTCGCCCGTCCGCTCGTCTCCAGCGGTCTCGCCTACAAGGCCGCGGCCGGGCTGGCGACCGCCGGCCTCGGTTACCTGGTGACGCTGCAGCTGCAGCTCGACTGGGGCTGGCCGCCCGCGCTCGCCGCCGTCGGGATGCTGCCGCAGGTCGTCGTCCTCGTCGCGGGCGGTTCGCTCGTCAGCCCGTTCGTCCGCCGGGTCGGCCTCGACCGGGCCGCGTGGCTCAGCTCCGCGGCCGTCGTGTCCGGGCTCGCCGTCTACGCCGTGCTGGGCCGGCTCGGCTACGTCTGGGTCGCGCTCGCCCTGGCGCTCGTGGCCGCCGGGCTGCGCGTGGTCGGCGTCGTCGCCGGGGTCAACGTGCTCCGCGGCCTGCCGGAGAACCGCACGACGATCGGCGCGGCGCTCGTCGACACCGCGTCCGAGATGACCTCCGGGGCCGGCATCGCCGCCGCCGGCACCATCCTCGCCGCCCTGTTCACCGGCAGCATCGCGACGGCGAACTGGACCGCCGCGCAGACCGCGCAGTTCCGGGACGCCGTCACGATCGCGGGCGTCACGCTCACCGTCGTGGCCGCGGCTCTCGTCGCCTTCGGGATCGTCCGGACCCGACGCGCCGCGTGAGGTCCGGCGTGTCAGGGCCGTGTCAGGTGCGTGTCAGGTCGGCCCCCGATCGTGGTGACAGCCACCGCGAAAGGACCTCCGATGACCCAGACCGTTCCCGTTCCGCAGGGCCTGCCGATGGACCGCGACGCCGGCCCGTTCGACCCGCCCCGTGAGATCACCCGGCTGCGCGAAGCCCGCCCGGTCAGCCCGATGGTCTTCCCCGACGGGCACGAGGGCTGGCTCGTCACCGGCTACGACGCCGTCCGGCAGCTCATGGCCGACACCCGGTTCAGCTCCCGCCAGGACATCGGCGTGCTGCACGTGCCGTACGAGACGCCCGGCATGCCCGCCGCCACCGAGCCGTCCCCGCAGCTGCCGGGCCTGTTCATCGCCATGGACCCGCCGGACCACGGCCGGCTGCGCAAGCGCCTCACCGGCGCCTTCACCGTCAAGCGGATGAAGCAGCTCGAGGCGCACATCGTCGACGTCGTCGAGCGGCAGCTGGACGCGATGGCGAAGCTGACCCCGCCGATCGACCTCGTCGCGGAGTTCGCCCTGCCGGTGCCGTCGCTGGTGATCTGCGAACTGCTCGGCGTCCCCTACGCCGACCGCGCGGAGTTCCAGGCGAACTCGGCCCAGTTCATGGTCAAGGACCAGCCGCTCGACCAGAAGATGGGCGCCTACATCGCGCTGAACACCTACCTCGCCGAGCTGGTGACGCGCAAGCGCGCCGAGCCCGAGGACGACATCCTGTCCGACCTGGCCGTCCAGGAGGACCTCACCATCGAGGAGCTGACCGGCGTCGCCTTCCTGCTGTTGCTGGCCGGTCACGAGACCACGGCCAACATGCTGTCACTGGGCACCTTCGCGCTGCTGGAGCACCCCGAGCAGCGGGCGGAGCTGGCCGCCGACCCGGGGCTGCTGCCCGGTGCCGTCGAGGAGCTGCTGCGCTACCTGTCCGTCGCCGACATCTTCTACCGCTACGCCACCGAGGACATCGAGCTCGGCGGGGAGACCATCCCCGAGGGCTCGACGGTCGTCGTCTCGCTGCTGGCCGCCAACCGCGACCCGGAGAAGTTCGAGAACCCCGACAGCCTGGACGTCCACCGCACGGCCCGCGGGCACCTGTCCTTCGGCCACGGCGTCCACCAGTGCCTCGGCCAGCAGCTGGCCCGCATCGAGATGCGCGCCGGTTTCGAGGCCCTGCTGCGCCGGTTCCCGACGCTCGAACTCGCCGTTCCCGCCGACGAGGTGCCGCTGCGGACCGACATGAACATCTACGGCGTCCACGCGCTGCCGGTGACCTGGACGGCGGCGGACCAGTGACGGCCATCGAGGTTTCCGGGCTGCGCAAGGCGTTCGGGGACAAGGTCGTGCTCGACGGCGTCGACCTGGACGTCCCGGCGGGCACGGTTTTCTCCCTGCTCGGCCCGAACGGCGCGGGCAAGACGACGACGGTGAACGTGCTGACCACGCTGACGAAGGCCGACGCCGGGATGGTCCGCGTCGCCGGGCACGACGTCGCGGCCGAGGAGAAGGCGGTGCGCGCGGCGATCGGCGTCACCGGCCAGTTCGCGGCCGTGGACGAACTCCTGACGGGACAGGAGAACCTGCAACTGATGGCCGATCTCAACCGCGCGGACCGCCGGGTGGTCCCGGAGCTGCTGGAGCGGTTCGACCTGGTGGAGTCGGCGCGGAAACCGGCGTCGACCTACTCCGGGGGCATGCGCCGGAAGCTGGACCTGGCGATGACGCTGGTCGGCGGCCCGCGGATCATCTTCCTGGACGAGCCGACGACCGGCCTGGACCCGCGCAGCCGCCGTACGATGTGGACGATCATCCGCGAGCTGGTGGCCGACGGCGTGACCGTCTTCCTCACCACCCAGTACCTCGAGGAGGCCGACCAGCTCGCCGATCGCGTCGCCGTCCTCGACCACGGCCGGCTGGTCGCCGAGGGCACGCCGGACGAGCTCAAGCGCCGGCTGCCCGGCACGCACGTCCGCCTCCGGTTCTCCACCGTCGCGGAACTCGACGCGGCCGCGCGGATCCTCCCCGAGGCCACGCGCGACGACGAGGCGCTGACCCTGCGGGTGCCCGGCGACGGCGGGACGAAATCCCTGCGGGCCCTGCTCGACCGGCTCGACGAATACTCCGTCGCCGCCGAAGAGTTCTCCGTCCACACCCCGGACCTCGACGACGTCTTCCTCGCCCTGACGGGCCACACCACGGAGGTGACCACGGTATGAGCGCCCCCGCGCTGGTCATGCTGCGCCGCAACTTCAAGCACATCGCGCGGAACCCGACTTCGGTGTTCAACGCGGTCCTGATGCCGATCATCATCATGCTGATGTTCGTGTACATGATGGGAGACGCCTTCGACGTCGGAGTCGACTACATCGACTACGCGACACCGGGGTTGATCCTGCTGGCCGTTTGTTACGGGCTGGGGGCCACCGCGACGTCGGTCAACTCCGACATGACCAAGGGCATCATCAACCGGTTCAAGGTCATGGACGTCTCTCGCGGCGCGATCCTGTCCGGGCACGTCGTCGCGAGCCTGCTGACCAACGTGGTCGCCATCGCGGCCCTCGTCGGGGTGGCGTTCCTGCTGGGTTTCAGCCCGTCGGCGGGTTTCCTCGACTGGCTCGGCGTCGCGGGCATGGTGGTCCTGCTCGGTTTCGCGGCCGGCTGGCTCACGATCGCCCTGGGCCTGGCGGCGAAGTCCCCGGAGACGGCGGGACTGGCGTCCGTGCCCCTGGTGATGCTGCCGTTCTTCAGCAGCGCGATCGTCCCGGCGGAGAAGATGGGGCCGGGGCTCCGGCAGTTCGCGGAGTACCAGCCCTTCACCCCGATCATCGAGACAATGCGCGGCCTGCTGCGCGGGGCGCCTTCGGCGGGCACGGCGATCGCCGCGGTGGCCTGGTGCGCCGGGATCACGCTGGTGGGGTATCTGTGGGCGCGGTCGACGTTCAAGAAGCGAGCATGACCTCGGCCGGCACCGGTCCGTGAAGGCCACATTGAGGGAATCTGAGTCCCTCAATGTGGCCTTCACGGCATTGCGCTCAGCGTGACCTCGGCCAGCTCGGCCGGCCGATCGCCGCGGTCGCCCGGACCGCGGGGATCACCACCGCCGGATACCTCGGCAGCACGCTCCGGCCGACCGCCGCACTCACCCAGGTCGCCCTCGCCGGATACCTCTGGACCACCTCACCAAGCCAGCGTGACCTCGGCCAGCTCGGCCCAGCCATCCGCGGTCGCGTGACCCTCGCCGGACACCTCGGCCAGCACGATCCAGTCAGCCGCCACCGTCGCGTAGTGCGCCGGGACCACCCTCGCCGGATACCTCTGGGCCACCTTCACCAAGCCAGCGTGGCCTCGGCCAGCTCGGTCCAGTCGGCCTCCGCGCCTGCCCGGGCCGCCTTGGCGTACCCCTCGTCGCCCAGGTGGGTCCGGGCTTCCCGCTCTATGCGGGTCACGTCCGGGTCGGAGCGGTCTTGTAGCCCGCGGACCCCGGCGCTCGCGGCGAGCAGGCGCGCGGCCTGGTCGGGGGCTCCGCGCCGTAGCGCCAGGTCCGCGAGGCCGACCAGCGCCTGGGCGATCGTCGGCGGGTGGCCCACCTCGGACGCCGCCCGGAAGGCCGCTCGGCGGTGCTCGCGGGACTCGTCGAGATCGTCGGCCAGGTAGGCCAGCAGGTTCTGGGTCATCGCGCGGAAACTCGGCAGGGCGGCGTCCTCCCCCAGCATCGCCGTCGTGACGCCCAGCTGCCGGGACGCCTGCTCGGTGTCGCCGCGCCAGCGGGCCAGCTCCATTTTGGACAGTGCCAGCTCGGCCAGCGCGCTCGGCCAGGCGACGCGTTCCGCGTGCCGCTGGGCCTCCGCCATGGCGGCCGCGCTCGCCTCTTCGTCGCCGGAAAGCCAGTACAGCTGGGCCTGCCGCGACCGCATCGGCACGACGTCGTCGAGGGCCCCGGCCTCGGTGACGACCGCGATCGCCTGTTCGTAGTGCTCGCACGCGACGGCGAACTCGCCGCGCACGGCGATCCGGTTCGCCAGCTCCATCAGGGCGAACGAGATCCCCCACCGTTCGCCGAGCGCGCGGAACTCCGCGAGCGCCTTCTCGAGGTCCGCGTCCGCCGCTTGCCCGTCCCGGCCGAGTTCGATCGCCCGCTTGCCGATGTGCAGCCGGGCCAGGGCGCGCACCCACGGGTCCTCGTCGTCCAGCAGCGGTTCCCACACCGGCGCCGCCGGGTCGCGCAGCAGGCGTTCCAGCGCGGCGACGACACCCCACACCGGGTGCCGGCGCGTTCCGCGCAGCGTGAACTCGTACGCCTGGTGGATCCACTCCTCCGCCCGGTACTGGTCCCCACTGCGCCCGGAGCTCAGGAACATCGTGGCGTACCCGTAAACCGTGGCCTTGACGTCGTCGGCCACTTCGCCGGGCAACGCGACGGCCGCCATGATCAGCTCGTTGCTCTCCGCCTTGTGCCCGCCGAACCACCAGTACCAGGCGGCGCCCGCCGCGAGCCGCATCGCGCCCTGCGCCTCGCCCGCCGCGATCGCGCCGCGCATCGCGGCGGTGATGTTGTCGTGCTCGGCCGAAAGCGTGGCGAGCCAGTCCAGCTGCTCGGCGCGGCGCAGGTGCGGGTCCGCGGTTTCCGCCAGCTCGGTGAAGTACGCGAGGTGCGCGTGACGCGCCTGTTCCGTCTCCCCCGCCTCGGCGAGCCGGTCCGCGGCGTACTCCTTGATCGTGCCGAGCATCCGGTAGCGCGGGGCGCCGCCGTCTTCGGTGACCACCAAGGACTTCTCGGTCAGCGCGGTCAGCAGCTCGAGCACCTCGTACGGCTCGACGGGGTCGCCCGCGCAGACCCGCTCGGCCGCGTCGAGGCTCGCCCCGCCCGCGAACACCGAGAGCCGGCGCAGGACCGTCCGTTCGGCGTCGCTCAGCAACTCCCAGCTCCAGTCGACCACCGCCCGCAGGGTCTTGTGCCGCGGCAACGCGGTCCGGCTGCCGCCGGTCAACAGGCGGAACCGGTCGTCGAGCCGGTCGGCGAGCTGGTCGAGGGACATCGTGCGCAACCGGGCGGCCGCGAGTTCGATGGCCAGCGGCATCCCGTCCAGCGCCCGGCAGACGCGCGCCAGGGTCGACGACGTACGGGCGTCGGTCCCGAGGTCCTTGCGCATCGCGCCGGCCCGGTCGCGCAGCAGCCGGACGGCCGGCGCGGCCTCGATCTCGCCGGGCCCGGCGTCGGCCGCGGGCAGGACCAGCGGCACGACCGGCCACAGCTCCTCGCCGGTGATGCCGAGGGGTTCGCGGCTCGTCGCGAGGATCCGGAGCCGGCGGCACTCCCCGAGCACCCGGTGGGCGAACGCCGCCGCCGACTCGATCACGTGCTCGCAGTTGTCCAGGACCAGCACCATGTCCCGCTCGCGGACGGCGGCGATCACCCGGTCCACCGGGTCGGCGTCCGGCGACTCGGTGAGCAGCGCGTCCCGCAGCCGCAGCGCGGCGAACGTCGCCTGCGCGACGTCCCCTTCCGCGCCGATGGCCGCCAGCTCCACCAGCCAGACGCCGTCCGGCGCGTCGCCGAGCAGGGTGCGCGCGGTTTCCGTGGCCAGCCGGGTCTTCCCCGAGCCGCCCGGGCCGATCAGCGTGGTGAGCCGGTTCGAGGTGACAAGCTCCCGGACCGAGGCGACGTCGGCATCCTTGCCGACGTAGCTGCTCAGCTCGGCGCGCAGGTTGGTCTTCCGGGTCTCCTCCCGCCCGCCCAGCTCGCCCCGCAGCAGCGCGACGTGCACCGCGGCCAGCTCGGGCGACGGGTCGACGCCCAGCGTGTCGGCCAGGGCTTCCCGCGTGCGCTGGTAGGCGAGCAGCGCCTCGGAGTCGCGCCCGGCCGCGACGAGGGCGCGCATCAGCGCGGCGACCAGCCGTTCGCGCAACGGGTGCGCGGCCACCAGGTCGGTCAGTTCCGTGACCAGCTCCGCGCCGCCGGTCTCCGTGTCGTACCGGTCCTCCAGCGCGGCCACGCGCAGGCCGTCGAGCCGGGTGACCGCCGCGTCGAGGGCCATGCTGTCCGTCAGGCCGACGTCCTGCAGGGCCGCACCGCGCCACAGGCCGAGCGCCTCGCGCAGCAGCCGGGGATCCTCGCGGGCGCGGGCGACGAGACGTGCGAACCGCACGGCGTCGACGGCGTCGGGCGCCACTCGCAGTCGGTAGCCGTCCGGCTGCCCTTCGACGACGCCGTCCGGCAACGCCTTCCGCAGCCGGGAAACCAGGCGCTGCAAGGCGTTCGCCGCTTCCGCGGGCGGGTGCTCACCCCAGATCCAGTCGACGAGCGTCGCCTTCGCGACGACGTTCCCCGGTTCGAGCGCGAGGGCGGCCAGCAGCCCGCGCAACCGCGCGCCCGGCACGTCGGCGAGGGCACCGTCGTCGGTGCGCACCTCGAACGGCCCCAGTATCCCGATCTGCACGCGGCCGATTCTGTCACGGGTGATCAGCGGGCGTCCTGGTGTTCACCCGGGTCGCCGCGCCCGCCGCCGCGAGCAGCGCGACGGCGAACAGCAGGTAGGCGGCGAACAGCCCGCCGGCCGAACTCAGCGCGCCGCCGACGGCGCGGCCCAGCAGCTGCCCGACGCATTCGGCCGTGATGACCGCGGTGGCCAGCTCCGCGGCGCTGAAACCGCTCGAACCCGCGGTGGTGGCGCTGATGTACAGCCCGGGATACGCGAGCCCGACACCGATTCCGGCCACTGCCCAGGCGACGAGCACCACGGCGAACGGTCCGTCCGTCGCGAGTTCGACGGCCAGCACGGCCGTGCCGAAGGCCGTCATGCCCAGTCCCGTCACGGGAAAGCGCTTCACGGTGAGACGGGTGGCCAGCAGGCTCGTCACGGCCCACCCCAGCGGCGCGGCGCTCAGCACGACCGCCGCCGGCCCGAGGCCCAGCCCGAACCCGCTCGTCAGGAGCACGGTGATGAGACTGTCCGCGCCGAAGTAACCCACCGCGAACAGCACCATCGCCCCGAGCGCCGCCGGGGTGCCCCGCCGCAGGCGCGCGGTGCCCGCGGGCAGGATCGAGATCGTGCCCACCACGGTGAGTACCGCTCCGGCCACGGCGAGCGGCCAGAACCCGGCGCTCAGCACGACACCCGCGGCACCCAGCGGCACCAGCAACGTCCGGCCCAGCGGCCGTGGCGCCTCCTCGCCGGCCGGGTCGTCACCGGCGGCGCGCACGACCAGGAACCGTCCGAAGAGGACGAACGGCACCGGCACCAGCAGGGTCCAGCGCCAGCCCACGAGGTGCGCCAGGCCGAGGGTCGCGGCCGGGCCCACCAGGGCCGGGACGATCCACATCGCGGACGACGCCGCGACGACCCGGATGCGCAGCCGCTCGTCGAGGTGCCGGATCGCCGAGCTGATCCCGAAAACGGCGAGCAGGCCGCCGGCGAGCCCGCCGGCGAACTGGCCCAGCGCGAACATCCACGCCGTCCGCGCGGAGGCGGCCAGCGCCAGGCCGCCCAGGTAGGCGGCCATCCCGGCGGCGAGCGTGCCCCGCGCGCCCAGCCGGTCCACGACCCGGCTCGCGAGCGGCAGCGCGACGAACAACCCGAGCGTCGAGCCGGCGATCAGGAGCCCCAGCTCGCCGCGCGCGTCCAGGTCACCGGCGACGATCGGCAGCAGGGTGGAAGCGACGAAGCCGGTGACGGCGGCCGCGAACTCGAGCGCGACGATCCCGGTCGCGAGGACCAGGGGCCGGCCACCGCTCACGTGTACAGCTCTCGGTCGTACTGGTTGATCTGCACCCACACGCCGTCCGGGTCCCGGACGCGCAGCGAGTACCCGAAGCCTTCGTCGGCCGGCGCCCCCGGCTCGAACCCGGCCTCCCGCAGGCGCGCCGCGACGTCCTCCAGGGCTTCGTCGGTCTCGAACGCCAGCTCGCACCGGCCGGCGTCGCCGCGATGGACGGCCAGGACACCGCCGTCGGCGGGCAGCTCGACCCAGCTGCCGGGCCGGGACACCGGCCCGGCCCGGAGACCGAGCACCCGGTAGAACCGCGTCACGGCCTCGACGTCCGAGCTGTAGCGGATCGGCATCACGCGCATCACGGTCGTTCCTCCCTGGGGGTGTCGCTGCGGCGCAGGTGGTCTTCGAGCGCGCGCTCGACGAACGACGAGAGCGACTCGTCGGCGTCGACGGACGCGTGCTTGACCCGCCGGATGAGCTCGGGCGGCAGGTAGACGCTGAACTGCCGTTTGGCGGGCTGGGTCATGCCCGCATGCTAGCAAATGGGCATGCCCGCTTGCACGCATTGAGTGCCGCGTTACGCGTTGGCCCGGCGGAGACGTTCGGCCGCCTGCACGCGGACCGCGTCGCCGGACACCGGGGTGTCGCCGTGGAGTGCTTCCCAGCGGGCGTTGTGCGCGGCCGGCCACAGACTGGCCGCCCAGGCGATTTCCCTTTCCACGGAAGAGAAAGTTCGCCCACGAATGTCCTGATAGGACTCCAGGAACGCCGCGGAGCTCTCGATCGGTGTCAGCGTCGGCGGGCCGGCACCGGCGAACGACCCGCTCGCCGCGCCCGCCAGGGCCGCCTCCGGTTGCCACGCCAGGCTGTCCCAGTCGTGCACCGTCCACACTTCGGTGCCACGCCAGCGGAGGTTCTGCGCCTCGAAGTCGGCGTGGCCCAGCACGCACGGCAGATCGGCCGCCAGCAGTCGCGCACGGGCCCGGGAGGCCGTCTCGACGACGTACCCGGGCACCACGCCCTGGTCGCGGTCGTCGAGGAAGCCGATCGACGGCCACAACCCGGGACCGTCGTGGTCCCAGCGTGCCCAGCGCGGGTTCGGCAGCGGCGGCGGGACACGCAGGCCGTCCAGTCCGGCCATCAGCCGGGCGAAGACCTCCGCGTACCGCACGGCGACGTCCGGCGAGTCCCCGGGCAGCAGCTCACCACCGGGCCGGTACTCCTCGGCGTGCACGGCCAGCGAGCCGACGGCGACCGCCGGGGTGAGCGGCCGGGGGCACGGGAACCCGCGCTCGGCCAGCCACGCCTGCGCCGTGACGCACGACGCCGCCCGGCCGTCGTCGGGGCGGGCCTTCAGCACGACCTCGCGACCGTCGGCCAGCCGGAGGCCGAGGACCGTCGACATCCGCTGGACGCGGAACAGCACCTCGGCGGGTTCGCCCAGGTGGTCGCGGCACCAGTCCTCCAGCACGACGGCGACTCTGCCACGAAGGGCCGGTGCCTTCGGCACGAACTCGCGCCCGTCCGCCGGCCGCAGGCATGCCGTTTCCTCGGCGGGTTCACCCAGTGATCGCAGCACCACTCCCCAGCACCACGACGACTCGGCGACGAAAGGCCGGTGCCGCCACGAGCGTCGCGGCGGCCTTCGGCACGAACTCGCGCCCATCCGCCGACCGCCGGCCGAGAACCGCCGACATCCGCTGCACGAAAGGCCGGTGCCGCCACGAGCGTCGTCGTGGCGGCACCGGCCGGGAAACCGGGACCGTGGTCCGCCCCTCCCCCGCGAGAAGGCGAAGCCGGCCCGGCGGGTCAGCGGCGCGGTTCCCAGCGGAACAGCCGGGTGGCCAGCGCGACCGCGACGACCACCCAGGCCAGGGTCGGCGCGAGCAGGATCAGGGAGTCACCCAGGGCGACCCCGCCGTTCCAGGCGTTGAGGATCAGCTCGGTGGCCGAGCCGCCGGGGAGCAGGCGCTTGAGCAGCGTGAGCTTCTCGGTGCCGGTGGCGCCGACCCAGCCGGCCACCGCGACGACGCCGACGGTGACCGGCAGCGTGGTGACCTGGGCGTGCTCCGGGGAGTTCGTCAGGCCGGCCGTGGCCAGGCCCAGCGCGAGCATCATGACGATCGTCGAGACGACCGCCGCCACCAGCAGGAGCGGGTTGTCGGGCCGGTCGGTGACCGCGGCCAGCACCCCCAGGATCACGCCGACCTGGACCACCGTGAGCACGGTGACCGGCACCAGCAGCCCGGTGAGGATGCCGACGTCACCGGCCGCGGTGGAGCGCAGCCGCTTGAGGAAGAGGTTCTGGCGGCGGGACGCGAGCGTCGTCACCGAGGTCGTGTACAGCCCGATGCTCACCACGAAGAACAGGGCGAGCGCCGCGATGTAGCCGAGGCTGCCCACCTCGGTGAACAGTTCGTGGCGGCTGATGAGGAACACGCTGAACGCGGCCGGCAGGAGCAGGGCGGTGACCAGGACCAGCCGGTTGCGGAAGATCTGGATCAGCTCGCCGCGAGCGATCGAAAGCATGGGAACGAGTCCTTTCAGGAGTTGCTGATGGCGCGGAAGACGTCGTCGAGGCGGGTCGGGCCGGCTTCGAGCCCGCGCAGCTCGACCGCGTGGTCCTGCGCCCAGGCGAGCAGGGTGTGGAGGTCCTTCTGCAGGCCGAACGTCTCGATGAGGAACCGGCCGTCGTGCTCGCGGGTGGCCTGCAGCGGGGGCGCCGGCGCGTGCGGCGGGAGGGCGAAGTGGATGGTCGCCGGCAGCGTCCGCGTCAGCTCGGTGACGGTGCCCTCCCGGTGGAAGGTGCCCTCGTGCATCAGCCCGATGCGGTCGGCGCGCTGCTGCGCCTCTTCGAGGTAGTGCGTGGTGAGGACGATGGTCGAGCCGTCCTCGCGCAGCCGGTCGACGGCGTCCCAGAGGGCGTCGCGGGACTGGATGTCCAGGCCGGTGGTGGGCTCGTCGAGGAAGATCAGCTCGGGCGTCCCGTAGACGGCGGTGGCGAAGTCCAGTCGCCGCTTCTCGCCGCCGGAAAGCTGGGACACCTTCGTCCCGGCTTTGCGCGTGAGGTCGACGACGCCGAGCACGCGCTCGACGCTGTCCGTGCGTTCGGTGAGGCTCCCGATCAGCCGGACCGACTCGCGCACGGTCAGGTCCGGGGAGAACCCGCTCTCCTGCAGCATGATCCCCATCCGGGGCCGCACCGCGGCGCGGTCGCGCGGGCTCTTCCCGAACACCCGCACGGCACCCGAAGTCGGCGCGCGATGGCCCTCGACGGTCTCGAGGGTCGAGGTCTTGCCGGCGCCGTTCGTGCCGAGCAGCGCGTACAGCTCCCCGCGCTCGACCTGGAACGAGAGGTCCCGGACGGCGTGGAAGTCGCCGTAGGTGAGGTTCAGGTGGTCGACGTCGATGACTGGTGTCGTGGACATGCTCCGATTCCAGCCTCGTTCGCGCCCCGGCGGCAGTGCGGCCACGTCACCACGGGACATGACGTGGTGTCACTGGTGGTGTCCGCTGTGCCCGTTACGCTCGGGTTCATGGAGGTGACCACGCTCGCGCGCCGGGCGACCTGGACCGGTGGGGCGGTGCAGGAACGGCTGCGCCGGCTCAACCTCATCACGACCGTGCCGCCGCTGGCGTTCGTCGGGGTGCTGCTGGTGGTGTTCACCGCCCGCACCTGGTGGCACGTCGTCCTGCAGGTCATCGGCCTGGCCGCCGCGCTGGCGACCGCGGAGCGCTGGACCGCGGGCGACTTCATCCGCGTCGCGCGGCCCTGCGTGGCCATCACCGCGGCGGTCTGGCTGGCCGGGGTGATGAACGACGACTCCTCCTCGTTCTACGGCCTGTGCGTCGTCGGCTCGTTCACCATCCCGCCGCTGCCCCGCCGCCGCATCGCGGCCCTGCTGGGGCTGGCCGCCCTGGTCGCGGCGCTGGGCTCGACCAACCTGCTCGTGTACAGCGACCACGGACACGGCATCGGGCGGCTGATGCAGTTCGTCGTCGTCCCGGCCGTCTCCGTTGTGGTGTCGACCGCGTTCACGTTCGCCAGCCAGCGGTTCTACGACCTGGTGGCCGAGCTGGAACAGTCCCGCGACCGCGAGGCGGAGCTGGCCGTCATCCGCGAACGCATGCGGTTCGCCAGCGACCTGCACGACATCCAGGGCCACACGCTGCACGTCGTCAAGCTGAAGGTCGCGCTGGCCGAGAAGCTGCTGCGCAGCGACGTCGACAAGGCGCAAGAGGAACTGCGCGAGGTGCACACCCTGGTCGGCGACACCATCCTGCAGACCAAGGAGCTGGCCTACGCCCAGCGGCGGCTCAACCTGTCCGCGGAGCTGGAGAACGCGAAGAACCTCTTCGAGGCCGCGGGCATCCACGTGCGCGTCGACCGCGAAGCCGAGGTCGACGCGCGGGCGGGCGAGCTGCTCGGCCAGGTCCTGCGCGAGACGACGACGAACATCCTGCGCCACGCCCAGGCCAAGCAGGTGCGGATCACGCTCACCGAGTCCGGGATCGCCATCGTCAACGACGGCGCGCAGGAGGACGGACCGCCCGAGCTCAACGGGCTCGCCACCCTGCGCCAGCGGCTGGCGGAGGGCGGGGGCGAGCTGAAGGTGGAACAGCAGGACGGCCGGTTCCTGACGGCGGCCGCCTTCCCCCGACGGGAGGACGTCCGATGACGACCGTGGTGCTCGCCGACGACGAAGCGTTGCTGCGCAAGGCGCTGGCCGCGTTGCTGCCCCTCGAAGGCGAGATCACCGTGCTCGCCGAGGCCGAAGACGGCGAACAAGCCGTGCGGGCCACCCTGGAGCACCGGCCGGACGTGCTCGTGATCGACCTCGAAATGCCCAATGTGGACGGCCTCGGCGCCGTCGCCGAGATCCGCCGCGCGCGGCCGGACCAGGTGATCCTCATGCTCACCCGGCACGCCCGGCCCGGCGTGCTGCGCAAGGCCCTCAAGCTCGGCGTCCAGGGGTTCGTCAGCAAGTCGGCGGAACCGGCGCACATCACGTCGGTGATCAGGACCCTGCACGAGGGCAAGCGCTGGATCGACCCGGACGTCTCCGCGCTCGCCGTCGTCGACGACTGCCCGCTCACCGACCGCGAGGTCGACGTCCTGCGCGCGACCCGTGAGGGGTTCGCGGTCGCCGACATCGCGCTCCAGCTGCACCTCGCGGAGGGCACGGTCCGCAACTACCTCTCGAACGCGATGCAGAAGACCCAGACCCGCACCCGCCACGAAGCCGCGCGGTACGCCCGCGAGCACGACTGGCTCTAGACCACCTTTTCCGCCCACGCCAGGAGTTCCGCGACGACCTCGGCGCGGTTCGTCTCGTTGAGGATCTCGTGCCGGGCGCCCGGGTAGACCTTGGCGGTCAGGTCCTTGATGCCCGCGTCCCGGTACCGCTGCACGAGGACGTCGAACAGCGCGAGGTTGCCGTTGACCGGGTCCTGGTCGCCGACGGCGAGGTACATCGGCAGGTCTTCGCGCATCCCGTGCACCGCCGCCGGGTCCGCGAGCCGCCGCGCGCCGGCGAACATGGCCTTCGTGTTCGCCGGGTCGATCCCGAAGCCGCACAACGGGTCCGCGACGTAGGCGTCCACTTCGGACTCGTCGCGGCTGAGCCAGTCGTAGTCCGTGCGCGGCGGCTGGAACGGCGCGTTGAACATCGCCAGGTCCAGCGGCTGGTCGAGGTCCAGCGCCGGCTCCAGGACGTCGAGCGCGGCGGTGCCGGTCAGGATCACCGCGTCCACGTCCGCGGAGTGGTCGAGCAGGTACTGCTGGGCCGCGAACGAGCCCATGCTGTGCGCGAGCAGGACGACCGGCAGGCCCGGCCGCTCCGCCCGGACGTGCCGGGTGAGCACGCCGATGTCGGCCACCAGCGCCGGCCAGCCGTCCGGGCCGAGGTCGCCGGGCACGTCCCGGATGGACGCACCGTGACCGCGGTGGTCCTGTCCGTAGACGGCGAACCCGCGCTCGGTGAACGCGCGGGCGACCCGGTCGTAGCGGAGCACGTGCTCCCCCATGCCGTGGGTCAGCTGCAGCACGCCGACCGGTGGCCCCGCCGGGTCCCAGCGGTACGCCGTCACGGCGTCGGGCAGGGTGAACGTCTCGTCGGGCATCGTCGCCTCCTCACCACCGCCCACCCTGCCTCACGCGGCGCGAAGGTTCCACCCCCTTCCCGGGATAATCGGCTCATGTCCGACGTACCTTGGTGGCGCTTCGCCCTGGCTGCCACCGCGGTGGGCGTCGCCGCGTTCGCCTGGGAGCAGCCCTTCGTGGCCCTGTTCGGTGTGCTGCCGATCCTGCTGTGGTGCGTACTGGCGAAGTCGGCGCGGACCGGGGTCGTCGCCGGGCTGGTCCTGCTGGTGCTGCTGGCCTGGTTCACCGTGCCGCGCGGGCTCGGGCTGACCGGGCCGTGGGTGCCCGCCTCGATCGAGGTCTACTGGTTCCACACGACGCTCGCGGCGGTGGTGTGCGCCGTCGGCACGCTGGTGGAACGGGCGCGGCCCAGTCCCCTGCTGCCGACGATGGTGGTCGTCGGGTTCGTGGCGGCCGGCGGCGTCCTGGCCCTGCACTGGGACGCTCCACCCGGGGACGAAGGCGTCGCGCCCGGGCCGTCTCAGCTGACGATCGCCCGGGACTACGCCTGCGGGTCGGGTAACTGCTGGGGTGTCCTGGAGGCCACCGGCGACCGCGCCCCGGACGTCATGCGCGAGTACCTCGTGCCCCACGGCTACACGCCCGCGCGCGAGATCAGTGGGGTTCCGCGGCTCTGCCGGCGGACCGGC
Source organism: Amycolatopsis heterodermiae (assembly GCF_034929455.1). Classification (NCBI taxonomy): domain Bacteria; kingdom Bacillati; phylum Actinomycetota; class Actinomycetes; order Pseudonocardiales; family Pseudonocardiaceae; genus Amycolatopsis; species Amycolatopsis heterodermiae. The sequence continues at coordinate 211,371 of NZ_JAYFSI010000009.1, read as the reverse complement.
GTGCTCGTGACGCACGAGGTGTGCGCCGAGCTGCGGACGCTCTCGGCGACCGCCGTCCGGGTCGAGTGGTACGTGAACTAGGAGGTGGCGCGGCGGGTGCCGCGCCACCTCGGGTCAGGCCGGAGCCACCGCGCGGCCCGTCTGCGGCGAGATCATCCCGGCGCACAGCCCGCGGGAGGCGAGGCCCTGCGCGATGCGCGGGATCGCCGTCCGGGTGTTGGCCGGCCACTCGTGCATGAGGATGATCTGCCCGTTCTGGAGCCGGGCGTTGGCCGCGACGATCGCGTCCACGCTCGCGCCGTTCCAGTCCTGCGAATCGACGTCCCAGATGATCTGGGTCAGGCCGTACTTCGCTTCCACCGTCCGGAGTGTCGCGTTGGTCTCGCCGTACGGCGGCCGGAACAGGCGCGGGGTGCCGCCGCCGGCGTTGGCGATCGCCTGCTGCGTCCGCGAGACCTCCGAGTCCACTTGGGACTGGCTCTGCTGGATCAGGTGCGGGTGCGTGTAACTGTGGTTGCCGACCCACATCCCGGCACTCACCTCGGCGCGCACCTGGGCCGGGTACGCGGCGGCGTACTGGCCCTCGTTGAACACCGTCGCCCGCAACCCGTTCTGCCGCAACGCGTTCAGCAGGGCGGGAGTGTTGGCGTTCGAGGGCCCGTCGTCGAAGGTGAGGCCGACGTACCCGGAACAGGCGGCCGCTTGGGCCGGGCCGGTTGAGAGCACGCTCGCCGCGGCCAGCAGGGCGGCGGCCACCAGGGATCTGCGCATCGCTCAGCCCACCGTCAGGTTGGAGTTGCCGCTGCTCTGGTAACCCTCGGTCGCGAGGATCATGTAGTAGCTGAAGTTCCCGAGCCGCATGCCGTAGCGGGCCCAGGCGTCGAAGTGGTTGCCGGTGGTGATGGTGCCGCCGGTGCGCTTCTGCTGCCGGACGCTCCAGTACTGGTTGAAGGTCTTGGTCCCCTCGACGGACGGTGCGTTGTACCGCGTGGTCTGGTAGACGTCGTAGGTGCCGCCGTCGCTGGTGACGGTGCCCTTGTAGGTGCCGGTCGGCCGGTAGGTGCCCCAGTTGTCGACGATGTAGTACTCGACGAGCGGGTTGGAGGTCCAGCCGTAGAGCGCGAGATAGCCGTTGCCGGAGGGGTTGAAGCTCCCGGAGTAGTTCACGTTCCGCCGGCTCCCGTTGCTCCACCCCTTGCCGGCGACGAAGTTCCCGGTGTTGCTCCACTGGGTGCGGTAGTTCCCCCCGGACCCGAGCGTCATCGAAACCGAGCCACCACCGTCGGTCCAGAAGGAGAAGTAGTAGCCGTTGTTGGTACCGGTCTGGTTGGTGGTGATGACGGTATCGGCATGGGCAACGCCCGGAGTGAGCGCCGCAGCCAGCGCGACGGCCAACCCGCCGACGAACACCCTGACCCGACTCGTCCTGCGCATGTTTCCTCCTCGCTGAGGATGATCCGACACGGCGAGTATTGGTCCGATTTCGCCGAAGTGTCAACGATTCTCGAAACCTTTCGACATGCGTTTCGGCGGCGAAAGTTTCGGAGTTCACGAAACTTTCGGGCGAGCGTTCAGGCGGGCCTTCGAGGCCGGAGAATCGACGGCGCCGCGAGCCCGATCGCGACAGCCAGAAGGATCGCGACCCCAGCCCAGATGAAGCGAGGTTTGGCGGCACTCAGGCAAATCTGGATGGCCAGAGTCTCATGGTCCTGCCGGGCACGCCGCTCCTCTTCGGTCTCTTGTGCGGACGACTCCCGCTGACCACCTTGGTTGACGACTTCGGGGTGCAGCATGACTTCGAGCGCGCTGTCGGACGACGCCCCGGGCCCGCAGTACAGCGGCTCCGCAAGGACTCCGAGGTCCTGAGGCGGCAGCGGGAGCACCATCAGCAAGACGGCGGCGAGCAGCCCGAGCAAGCCAGCACCTACACATACGAACCGGAAGATCCGAAACCTCGAGTCCGACACGTTGTCCATTCTTGGATCGCCGGGATCAGCACCTGCACCGAGCCTGTTCCGGATATCGCGTGCGGGCCGGTGAACGTAACGGCACGCGACCGTCCACCTGCCGTGAAGGCCACATTGAGGGACTCTGAGTCCCTCAATGTGGCCTTCACGGACATCTGAACCAGCTACTCCCGCAGTCCGATGGCGTCGATCGGCCGGGCCCGCAGCGCCACCCGGGTCGACAGGCCCATCGACAGCACCCCCAGCAACACCGCACCCGCGATGATTCCCAAGTAGACGGTCGGCGAGCCCGACGGCAGTACCGTCCCCCGCAGGCCCAGGTTCAGCAATGCCAGCGGCACCAACGGAACCAGCGTCCCCACCACCACCGCGACGAAGACCGTCGCCAGTGCCTCCAGGCGCATCATCCGGATCACCTGGCGCCGGGTTGTGCCGATCAGGCGCAGCAGGGCGAACTCGCGGCCTCGCTGGGCCGTGCTCATCACCAGCGTGTTGGCCACCGAAATCGCCACGTACCCGATGAGCACCCCGACCGCCACCAGGTTCAGGTAGAACTGCGCCTGACGCTCGCTCTCCGGGGCTGCCGCCGTCACGGCACCCAGAACCAGACCCGGGTACTGCCCGGAAACCGACTGCAGAGCAGCCGACACCGCCGAAGCGTCCGCGCCGGGGGAACGGCGGACCAGTACCGAGTCGTCCAGCTGGTCTCCGGTGTGGAGGCGGGCCAGGGAAACCGGCAGGACGAAGTCGCCGAACGCCAATTCGTGCGTGTACGTCGCGACCAGGCGCAGCGACGCCGGAGTGCCGTCGCCGTAATAAAAATCCACCTTGTCGCCGATCTTCTTGCCCAGCCAGCTCGCCTCCGAGCTGCTCAGCGCCACCGTGTCGCCCGTCAGGTCCTCGATGCGCCCGGACGAGACGCCCAGGTCCAGCGTCGCGCCGGTCTGCTCGGCGGCCAGGCCCTGGGCCGGCAACCGCTGGACGTCGATGTCTTCACCCATCGGGGTCGAGACGATCACCTGGGTGTGGACCACCGGGTTCGCGGCCACCACGCCCGGCACCCGGCGGGCCGCCTCGGCGACCTCGGGTGAGATGCCGCCCGACGCGCTGGTGAGGACGTAGTCCGCCGTCGTCGAACGGGCCGTCTGCTGCGCGGCGGCCGCCGCGCTCGACGTCTGGCTGTAGAACATCGACAGGGCGAACGCGACGGCCAGCATCAGCGGCGTCACCGCCGCCGCGAGGCGCCGGGTGTTGGCCTGGCTGTTCGCCGCGGCCAGGTAACCGCTGATCCGCGACACCCGCGACACGACCGGCGCCAGCACCCGCACCATCAGCCCGACCACCTGCGGCCCCACGACCGAAAGCCCGATGACCGCCACGAGCGTCGCCATCGACGACGCCGCCAGCCCCGCGTCGCCGTGCACGAACAGCGGGACCGCCGCGCCGCCCAGCCCGATCAGCACCAGCGTCCACCCCGTGACCATGCGGACCTTGCCGAGTTCGCGCCGTTCCACCGCCGCCTCGCCGAGCGCCTCGACGGGCCGGATCGTCGACGGCCTCCGCGACGCCGTCCAGGCCGCCAGCCGCGCCGCGCCCAGGCCGAGGACCACCGCGGCCACCAGCGGCAGCGGGCCGATCGCCAGGCCGAAGTCCGCCGGGACGACGCCGATCGCGGCGAACGCGTCGCGCATCCCGCCGGCGACCGCCAGCCCCAGGAAGCTGCCGAGCACCCCGGCGACCAGCGCGATGAGCGTCGTCTCGACGCCGATCAGCTTGCGGATCTGCCTCGGCGTCGCCGCGACGGCCCGCAGCAGCGCGAACTCGCGCCGCCGCTGGTTGATCGTGAGCGCGAGGGTGCTGGCCACCACGAAGACCGCCACCATCAGCGCGAACCCGCCGAACGAACCGGCGATCGCGAGCAGCAGCGTCCGGGTCTGGCTGACGTCGAGGAACTCGACGGTGCTGCGCTCGATGCCGCTGGTGACCTCGACCGGCGTCCCGGCCGTCGCGGCCCGGACGCGGTCGGCGAGCGCGTCCGGGGACACGCCGGGGTCGGCCAGGACGCCGATCGCGTGCACCTGGCCGGGACGTCCGGCCAGCAGCGTGGCCTGCGAAGGCGTGAAGAACAGCGCCGACTGCCGGGACAGGTTGGCCGCAGTGGCGATCCCGACGACCTGGAACGGCGACGGCACGGATCGGGTCATCACCCGCACCTCGCCGCCGACGCCGACCCCGGCGCGGTGGGCCAGGTCGGCGTCGAGCACCACTTCGCCGTTCGCCGTGGGCGCCCGGCCGGCGCTCAGCGTGAACGGCGCCAGCACGGCCGCGTCCCAGTTGTGCCCCAGCGACGGGACGCCGGTCAGCACCTGCCCGTCGCCGGTCACCACCTGCGCCGGGAAGCTCTCCTCCCCCACCGCCGCGCGGACGCCGGGGACCGCGGCGAGCCGGCCGGCCAGCTCCGCGGGCACCGTGGCCTGCTCGCCGACCTGCTCGGCCGACAGCGCGTCGGCGCCGGGAGGGTGCACCGACTGGGTGCCGCCGACCACGACGGCCGTGTCGGCGTACCGCTGCGTCGGCACTCCGGCACGCAGGCCGGACTCCATGAGGATCCCGCACGCGGCCACCAGGGCCGTGCCGCACAGGATCGCGATGAACGCGCCGGCGAACCCGCCGATGCGCGTCCGGATCGTCTGCCAGGCCAGCGTAAGCACGCTCACCACTCCCCGAGGTGCGTCATGCGCTCCGCCACGCGCTCGGGCGTGGGGTGCGTGAGGTGGCCGGCGAGCTTGCCGTCGGCGAGGAACAGGATGCTGTGCGCGGCCGAGGCCGCGACGGGGTCGTGCGTGACCATCAGGACGGTCTGCCCCATGCCCTCGACGATCGCGCGGAGCAGGTCGAGCACCTGCCGTCCGGTGCGGGTGTCGAGGGCGCCGGTCGGCTCGTCGGCCAGCACGACCTCGGGCCGGGTGACCAGCGCCCGCGCGATCGCGACGCGCTGCTGCTGCCCGCCGGACAGCTCCGACGGCCGGGCTTCCAGCTTCTTCGCGATGCCGACGCCTTCGACGATTTCCCGCAGCCACTGCGGGTCCGGCTTCCGGCCGGCCAGGCGCATCGGCAGCGTGATGTTCTGCAGCACGTTCAGCGACGGCAGCAGGTTGTAGGCCTGGAAGACGAACCCGACGCGGGTGCGCCGCAGCTGCGTGAGCGCGGTTTCCTTCAGCTTGCCGATCTCGGTGTCGCCCAGCAGCACCCGGCCCGACGTCGGCCGGTCGAGGCCGGCCGCGCAGTGCAGGAACGTGCTCTTCCCCGAGCCGGACGGCCCCATCACGGCGGTGAACGTCCCGCGCGGCACCCCCACGGACACCCCGTCGAGCGCGGTGACGGCGCCGTCGCCGCGGCCGTACACCTTCCGCACCCCGGCCAGCTCCAGCGCATACCCTGTGGTCATCACGATCCCTTTCGTTCTGTACCACCAAAACTAGGATCGCGACGGCCTCCGATCGATCCCGTGGGGAGGTGGATCGGGGGTAGCGCCAGCACCACCACCGCAGGGGGGTGCGCCTCGGTGGGACACTGTCGGCGTGACGACCCGCTTGCTTGCCTGCTGGTCGGCGGTGCGCTACCTGGTTGTCGGGGCGGCGACGTCGATGCTGTCGATCCTCGCCCTCGTCGGCCTGTTCGTCGTGCTCGCGCTGTGCCCGTTCGGCATCGGGATCCCGTCGGTCGCGCCCGCGATCCGGCTGTCGCGCAAGGTCGTCGGCCTGGACCGCCGCCGCGCCGCCCGCGCGCTGGGCGAGCCGATCCCCGAGCCCTACCGCGACGGCAACCCGGTGACCGATCCGGCAACGCGCCGCGACGTCGCGTGGCTCGCGCTGCACGCGGCGACCGGGATGCTCATCGGCGCGATGGCGGTCGGCCTGCCGCTGGGCGCGGTCCAGCAGGTCGTCACGGCCGTCGTCTGGCCGGCGGTGCCCGGTGGGCTCGAAGGGTCCATGGGGATCGTCGTGACGTCGTGGCCGACCGCCGGGCTGGCCGTGCTCAGCGGCATCGCGATGGCCGCGGTGACGCTGTTCCTCGCGCCGGTGGTCGCACGCTGGCAGGCGCGTACCGCGCGGTCGCTGCTCAAGCCCGGGCCGGGGGTCGTGCTCGCCGACCGCGTCGCCGAACTGACCGCGACCCGGGCCGCCGCGCTGGAGGCGCACGGCGCCGAGCTGCGCCGCATCGAGCGTGACCTGCACGACGGCACACAGGCGCGGATCGCCGCGGTCGTGCTGCAGCTGGGGATCGCCGGGCAGCTCTACGAGCGTGACCCGGAAACCGTGCGGGAGCTGCTAGTCAAGGCGCAGGACACCGCGACCGACGCGCTGGCCGAGCTGCGGACGGTCGTGCGCAGCATCTACCCGCCGCTGCTGAGCGAACGCGGGCTGGCCGGCGCGGTGCGCGCCCTCGGCGAACGCAGCCCGGTGCCGGTCGCGCTCACCGTCGAGGACGACAGCGGACGCCCGGCCGCGGTCGAGGCCGCCGCGTACTTCGTGGTGGCCGAGGCGCTGGCCAACGTGACCAAGCACGCCGACGCGTCGAAGGTCGAGATCACCCTCGGCGGCACCCCGGGCCTGCTGTCCATCGACATCCGCGACGACGGCCGCGGCGGCGCCGAAGAGACCGGCGGCAGCGGGCTCGCCGGGATCCGGCGGCGCGCCGAGGCCTTCGACGGGACCCTCACCCTGACCAGCCCACCCGGTGGGCCGACCGAGCTGCGAGTGGAGCTGCCATGCGGGTCGTGATCGCCGAGGACGACGCCCTGTTGCGCGAAGGGCTGTCGCTGCTGCTGAAGACGTCGGGCATCGAGGTCGCCGCGTCGTTCGACAACGCGGAAGACTTCCTCGAGTTCGTCGAGAAGGACCGGCCGGACGCCGTCGTGATGGACGTCCGCATGCCGCCGACGCACCGCGACGAGGGCCTGCGCGCCGCCGTCCGGGCCCGTGAGATCCACCCGGGCCTGCCGGTGCTGGTGCTCTCGGCCCACGTCGAGACGAGCTACGCGGTCGAGCTGCTGGCCGACGGCGTCGGCGCGGTCGGGTACCTGCTCAAGGAGCGCGTCGGGAAGGTCGAGCGGTTCCTCGACGCGCTGCAGCGCGTCGCCAAGGGCGGCACCGCGATGGACCCCGAGGTGATCGGCCAGCTGATGTCCCGCAGCCGTGCCACCGACCCGCTGGCCGCGCTCACCGCGCGCGAGCGCGAGGTGCTGGCGCTGATGGCCGAGGGCTACAACAACGGCACGATCGCCGAGCTGCTGGTCGTCAGCGACGGCGCGGTGCTCAAGCACATCCGCAACATCTTCCAGAAGCTCGACCTGCCCTCGGACGAGGGCGGCCACCGGCGGGTGCTGGCCGTGCTCGCCTACCTCGGCCGCGACAGCTGACGTCGCCGGAGTAGTGCTGGCGCTACCCCGGATCCGGGTGCGCAGGCCATCGAAGCGGCCGCCGCGCCGCTTTAGCGTTCCGGGCATGGAAAACAACGCCATCGCCCCCGTCCTCTGGGTGGTCCTCGTCGTCAGCGCCGGCACCAACGCGGTCGGTTCCGCGACGGGACTGGATTTCACCCTCCGCATGATCGCGGGCTCGGTCGCCCTGGTCTGCACCGTCCTGCTGATCACTCACTACGTGCGCCGTCGCAAGCTGAGGTAGTCGCTGAGCCGGGCCGCCGCGTCGAGCATCGCGACGCCCCGGGCCGTGATCCGCGCCTGCCAGTCGGCCAGGGCACGGGACAGCTCCTCCGTGCCACCGGCCGTCCGGATCTGCGCCACCACGGTCGTGATGTGCTCCAGCAGGTAACCGCCGCGCCGGAGCAGGTGGGCGAGTTCCGCGTCGCGGACGTCCTCCGCGCGGTAGACGCGGTAGCCCGTGGCCGCGTCGCGCTCGGGCGTCAGGATGCCGGCCTCCTCCCAGTTGCGCAGGGTCGCCGGCGTGACGCGCAGCCGGTGCGCCAGCTCCCCGATCGTCCGGGTGCCGGGGTCCGGCGCGGGCTCGCCGGTCAGGTCGCCGACGGCCCGCCGCACCGACTCGAGGGTTTCGCGGTCGCGCAGCAGCTGCCTGTGGCCGCGGTCGATGACGAGCAGGGCGTCGTCGAGGTTGTCCTCGTGCACCGCGAGCATCACGCGGCCCGCCGTCGGATGGCCGTATGCCCTGATCAGGGCCAGGTAGGCGCGCAGCGCGGCCGCGTGCGTCCCGGTGTAGATCCGGTAGCCGCTCGGGGTGCGGTCCGCGGGCGGGAGGAAGCCGTCCGCCTCGTAGTTGCGGACCGCCTGCGTGGAGAGCCCGTGCTCGCGGGCGAGGTCGGCGGGTCTCATCTACTTGAGACTTTACCCGGTCTTGTTTCGAGCAAGTCTCAACCGTCCTTTCAACGATACGGTTGAGTCTCATGAGTCAGGACATCCGAGACTTCGCCCCCGCGTCGTGCACCCTGCTGGGCTACGGCGAGCCGTCGCACCAGGAACCGGCGTTTCCCTTGCGGCGCAACGCACTCTTCGCCGAGCTGGCCGGGCACGGCTTCCGGTCGATCGCCCTCGAGACCGACCGCGTGGCCGCTCTCGCCGTGGACGGCTTCGTCCGCGACGGCGTCGGCACCCTCGACACCGCGATGAAGGAAGGCTTCTCGCACAGCTTCGGGGAGCTGGACGCCAACCGGCGCCTGGTCGCCTGGATGCGGGACCACAACGAGCACCTCCCGGCCGCGGATCGCCTGGCGTTCCACGGTTTCGACGCGTCCACCGAGATGATGAGCGCGCCGAGCCCGCGACGCTACCTAGAACACGCCCGCGACTACCTGGGCCTGGACGTCGACGTGGCAGCTCTCGCCGGCGACGACGAGCGGTGGAGCCGCACGGAAGCCGTCATGGACCCAGCGGCCTCCCCCGGCGCGACGCCGGAGGCCGACGCCCTGCGCGCGATAGCCGACGACCTGCTGACCACGCTCCACAGCCGAGCGCCGGAGCGGATCGCGGCGACGTCCCGTGCGGAGTGGGTCCGCGTCCGGACGCATCTGACCGCCGGCCTCGGCCTGCTGCGCTACCACAAGCAGGCGGCGATCGACGGCGCCGAGCGGTATTCGCGCCTGAGCGGCACCCGCGACGCGATCATGGCCGTGAACCTCCTCGACATCCGCGACCTGGAGGCCCGGCGCGGCCCGACGATGGTCTTCGCGCACAACAGCCACCTGCAGCGAAGCACGAGCACCTGGAATTCGGCGGTGGCGAACCTGGTGTGGTCCGGCGCCGGCGCCATCGTGGGGTCACTGCTGGGTGAGCAGTACGTCTTCGTCGCCGGAAGCGTCGGACGCAGCGAGGCGCTCCGGCTCGGAGAGCCGGAGCCGGAGACGTACGAGGCCGCTCTGCAGAACCGCGTCGACGGCTGGGGCCTGGTGCGCGAGGTCGCCCCCGCCCGGACTCGCACCGACGCGATCCCGGAGACGGGCTACTTCCCGCTCACGGCAGAGATCCTGAACGGCGCCGACGCAGTCCTGCACATCAGCGCGACGACCTGACTCGGCGGGAGGGCCGCCGCCGAGCATCAGCCCGGCGGCGGCGCCCTCCACATCAACGCGGCCTGAGTCCCACAGCCAGAACGAGGACCATCGTCACCAGGACCACGGCCGCCCGAACCGGCCGACAGCGGCACCGACATTCGGCACTGCCGCCAGCGCAACCTCAGTCCCATAACCAGAACGAGGGCCACCGCCACCAGAGCCACAGCCACACACCGGCCAGCGTCGACCATCAGCGCCACCGACACCAGCGCGACCTAAGCCCACAGCCAGAACAAGGGCCGCGGTCACCAGGACCGGCGCCGCGCACGGGCGACCGCGGCGCCGACAATCAGCACCACCGCCAGCGCAACCTCAGTCCCACAGCCAGAACGAGAGCCACCGCCACCAGAGCCACAGCCGCCCAGACCGGTGCCACCATCGCACCCAGCACCGGTCCGGCCGCCGCACCCACGTTCAGGGCCGCCGTCGCGTATGAGCCCGCCATTGTCGGTGCGCCCGTGGCCAGCCGCAGGATTCGTGTGATCACCGTGCCTCCGACGGCGAACGACAACGCGCCCTGTGGGAAGGCCAACAACGGCAGCACGGCCGGGACCAGTGCCAGCACCACCCAGCCCGCGAGCAGCAGGAGCCCGCCGAACGCGACGACCCGGCCGGGCCACCGGTCCGCGAGCCGGCCCGCCGCGGTCACCCCGGCGAAGCAGCCGACGCCGAAGAGCGCGAGGACCAGCGGCACCGGGGCGAGCCCGGCGGCCAGTGGTGCCAGGTAGGTGAAGACGCCGAACGTGGCCGCGTTGACCAGGGCGCCGAGCAAGAGCGTCCCGGCGAGCCGGGGACGTCGCAGCTCGGCGAGTTCCTTCCGCAGACCGGACGGCTTCGCGGTCACCGGCGGGTCGGGAATCCGCGCGACCGCGGGCATGCACAACAGCGCGACGGCCCAGAACGCCGCCCGCCAGCCGAACGCGGCGCTCAGCAGCGCGCCACCCGGAATGCCCACGACGCAGGCGATCGTCGTGCCGCCCAGCAGCACGGCGAGTGCGCGGCCCGTCCGCTCCGGCGGCACGAGCTCGGCCGCGGCGGTCAGCGCGACGGCCAGGAATCCCGCGTACGCCACCGCGGCCAGCAACCGCGTCACCAGCAACACCGCGAACGATCCGGTGAGGCCGCCGACGACGTGCGTCACGACGAAGACGGCCAGGAAGCACAACAACGCCGTGCGACGCCGCCAAGAACGGGCCACGGCGGCCATCAGGGGCGCGCCCACGACCAGTCCGACGGCGAACGCGGACGTCAGCAATCCGGCCTGCGCCAGGGAAACCCCCAGCGCATCGGCGATTTCGGGCACCAGCCCGGCGAGCATGAACTCGGACGTGCCCATGGCGAACACCGCCAGGGCAAGGAAGAAGACAGGAACGGGCACAGAAGGCTCCAGGGATCACGAGATCGGCAACGACTTCGTGGTCTCCCGGGGGACCCGGGCGAGCGGCGCGAAAAAGCGAGCTACCGGGCTGCCGGGACGACCGACAGCCCGGTCCTGGACGCTTCGGGGCTCGACATGCGTTCGACGATACCGTGGGGCTACCGCGAAGGCCCGCCGACCGCGGCCCACCACGCCACCAGCCGGTCGGTGCCCAGGGTCTCGGGATCGCTCAGCCCGAAGTGATCGGTGAGCTCGTACCAGAGGAACTCGCCGATCTCGGCGCGCCCACCTCCGGCGGCCAGCCGCGACAGCAGCGGCGCGATCAGGCAGTCGTACTCGTCGTCCACTTCGTCCACGACACCGATCGGATCCCACTGGTTCAGCAGGTAACGCAAGTTCTCGGGCAGCACCCGCCGGGGGGTCACCGGAAGCTCGCCCGGTAGGCGTGCGGGCTCGTGCCGACGACCCGCTTGAACCGCTCCCGGAACGCCGTCGGTGACCCGAACCCGGCCTCGCCGGCGATGCGGTCCACCGGGTACGCCGTCGCCTCCAGCAGGTGTTGCGCGCGCCGGACCCGGATCCGCAGCAGCCACTGCAGCGGCGTCGTGCCGGTCTGCTCGCGGAAGCGGCGGTTGAGCGTCCGGGTGCTCATCCCGGCGTACGCAGCGACGTCCTCGAGGGTCAGCTCCTTCGCGCAGTTCTCCTCCATCCACGCCAGCACCGGCTCCAGCGCCGAGCCGCGCGGGGTCGGCGGCTGGTCGTGGACGATGAACTGGGCCTGGCCGCCTTCACGCTCCAACGGCATGACCGACAGCCGGGCCGCGTCGGCCGCCACCGCGGAACCGTGGTCGCGGCGGATCAGGTACAGGCACAGGTCGAGCCCGGCCGCCGCGCCCGCCGACGTCAGGAACTGGCCGTTGTCGACGTAGAGGACGTCCGGGTCGACGTCGATCGCCGGGTGCCGCCGGGCCAGCTCCGCCGCGCCGACCCAGTGGGTGGTCGCGCGGAGGCCGTCGAGCAGCCCGGTCTCGGCGAAGATGAACGCACCCGAGCAGATCGACGCGATCCGCGCGCCCCTCGCGGCGGCCCGCCGCAGCGCGTCGAGGACCTCGGCGGGCACCGGCGGGTTCGCGTCGCGGCCCGGCACGATGATCGTGTCCGCGTCGTCGAGACCGCCGAGGCCGAACGGCGGCCGCAGCGTGAACGCGCCGGTGTCGACCTCGGGGCTCGCGCCGCAGATCCGGACCTCGTACCCGGGACGTCCGCTCGGCAGCAGCGTCCGGGAGAACACCTCGATCGGGGTCGCCAGGTCGAAGGGCACGACCCGGTCCAGCGCGAGGACGGCCACGATGTGCATGCCACCACGATAGGCCCGGCCTACCCGGCCATCGGCGGCTCCGGCCGGAGGCTGCGCAGCATCAGGTTGGCGAAGTGCTCGCCCACCTGCTCGCCCGACAGCTCACCGTCGGCGTGGTACCACATGCCGAGACGGTGGATCGCGCCGTAGTGGTAGTTGATCACCAGGTCGGCGGGGACGTCGGCGCGGAAGAGGCCCGCTCGCTGGCCCTCCTCGACGAGGCCGCGCACCCGCTCGTGGTAGCGGCGGCGTTCGGCGCGCACCTGGACCTGTTTGGACTTTTCCAGCAGCGGGAACGACTGGAAGAACACGGTTGCCGCGTCGAGGTCCGCAATGGACGTCACGACGACGTCGGCGATGATGGCGTGCAACCGTTCCGGCAGCGGCATGTCCGATTCGGCGATGGTCCGCATCCGCTGGGTCTGCATCCGCAGCATGGCGGTGTAGATCTCGAACAGCAGGTCGTCCTTGGACTCGAAGTAGTGGTACAGGCCACCTTTGGTGACACCGGCCGTCTCGACGATCTCGCGGACCGTCGTGGCCTCGAACCCCTTCTCGGCGAACAACCGCACCGCGGCCCGCACGACCTTTTCCCTGACCGCCATGTCTTCACCTTAAGTGAGGGGTGGGCCGGCTCGCGCGGCGCCGCGAGCCGGCCCACGTCTCTCACTTCCCCAGCAGGTTCACCTGGTCGGGGGTGGCGCGTTCGCCGCTGTACGGCGTGATCGCGCCGGTGCCCCGGTCGGTGACGGCCGGTGGCTGGATCACCGTCGTGGACGTGTCCGGGTTGATCTTGAACACGTACGCGCCGGTGTAGCCCGAGTGCGAGTCCTTCGAGAACCCGAACGGCGTCAGGCCCGGTCCCTTGAGCGCGCCGGAGCTCATCGCGTCGACGATCTTCTTGCGCGTCGGGTCCGGCCCGGCGGCCTTCAGCGCCTCGCCGAACGTGTAGGCCTGCACCATGCCGTAGAACAGCGTGTTGGTGAGCGGCTCCTTCGGGATGTACTTGTCGTGGATGCCCTTGAAGTAGGCGACCCACGGGTCGGACGTCTGCGCGACGTCGGGCAGGTAGCCGGTGCCGATCAGCCCGTTGAGCAGCTGCGCGCTCGACACGCTCGCGCCGCCGCGCTTGGCGAAGTCCTGCAGCAGCCCGGAAAGCGTCGCCGGGTCGGCGCCGATGCTGCTGACGACGAACTGCGGCTTGTAGCCGATCTTCGCCGCGGCCAAAATGGACAGTGCGGTGAACGCGGGGATGCACTCGCACACGACGATCTCCGCGCCGGCCGCCTTGAGCGCGGACAGCTGCGGCGTGACGTCGGTGTTGGCGCTGTCGTAGCCCTGCTTGGCCACCGTCTGGTCCTTGACGAACTGGTCGAGCCCACTCTGGGTGTCCCGGCCGACGTCGTCGTTCTGCGTGAAGTACCCGACCTTCTTGCCGGCGAAGGTGTCCTTGATGTACTTGCCCTGGATCTTGCCCTCGCGCGCGTAGTCCAGCTGGTACCCGAAGGTCATCGGCGACTTCTGCGGGTTGTCCCACGCGAGCGCGCCCGAGGACACGAGCAGGTCCGGCACGCCCTCGGTGTTCAGGTAGTCGACGACCTTCGAGTGCGTCGGCGTGCCGAGCCCGCCGACGATCGCGAACACCTTGTCCTGCAGCACGAGCTTCTTGACGACCTCGACGGTCTTCGTCGGGTTGTAGCCGTCGTCCTCGACCTTGTAGTCGATCTTGCGGCCGTTGATCCCGCCGCCGTCGTTGATCGCCTGGTAGACCGCGCGGGCGCCGACGGAGATCTTGCTGTACCCGGGCGCGGCCGGGCCGGTGAGCGGCTGGTGGGTGCCGATCACGACGGAGTCCTTGGTGACGCCGACCGCCGAGTCCGCGGCCTGCGTGCCGCTGGTGTCGGACTCCCCCGCACCGCCGCACGCGCTGAGCGCCAAGGCCAGGACCGCGATTCCCGCGACGGTTCTAGTGCTTCTCATGGGTCTCCTTTTGCTCGGCGGATCGACGGAGAAGTCCTCGTAACCACTGGAAGCCGCCCTGGATGCCGCGCGGGAAGGCGAGCACGACGACGATGAGGATCACGCCGTACACCGCGAGCGGGAGGTTGTTGGCGACGTCGGTGTTCAGGTGCAGGGCGTCGGCGAGGTCCTCCGACCACGCCTGGAAGTAGACGAGCGCGATCGCGCCCCACAGCGCGCCCCAGAGCGACCCGAGCCCGCCGAGCACCACGGCGGCCAGCAGGCTCAGCGACAGCGCGGGGGTGAACGAGCCGGGCGCGGCGGTGCCGAGCAGGAACGCCTGCAGGCCACCGGCGAGCCCGCCGCACACCGCGCTGACGAGGAACGCCAGGATCTTCGTCCGGCCGACGTGGATCCCGCTGAGCGCGGCGGCGACCTCGTCGTCGCGGACGGCGCGGAAGGTCCGGCCGAGCTTGCCGCGCACGATGTTCACCACGAACACCAGCGCGATGAGCACGCTGAGCCAGACGATCCAGGTCTGCCAGCGCAGTTCCGGGACCACACCGGCCAAACCGGACGGTCTGCTGTGGACGGTGAAGTTCAACCCGTTGCTGCCGCCCAGGAAGTCCTGGAACCGGCGGGTCAGCGCGGGCAGGCCGACGGCCAGCGCGAGCGTCGCCCCGGCCAGGTACGGCCCGCGCAGCCGGGCGGCGGCGGCCCCGGCCAGCAGCCCGCCCAGGCCACCGGCGGCCGCGGCGAGCAGCAGGTCGGCCCACAGCGGGAACGTCGGGACGCGGCGCACCAGCAACGCGACGGTGTAGGCCCCGATGAACATGAACGCGCCGTGCCCCAGGGAAACCTGCCCGGTGAGGCCGGTCAGCAGGGTCAGGCCGGCCACCGCGATCAGGTAGTACCCGACGGTCGCGATCCGCAGGTTGGTGAACTCGTCGGTGACCAGGGTGAGCACCACGACGACGGCCAGCGCGCCCAGCGCGGCCAGGACGTGCAGGACCACGGGCGGCAGCCGGCGCTTCCCCGTGCTGGCGGGCGAACCGGCCGGGGCCTCCGGGAGACTCGTGCGCACGCTCACACCCGCCTCGCCTTCGCGCGGCCGAACAACCCGGCCGGCCGCAGCGTCAGCACGATCACCAGGATGGCCAGCGCGGCGATCGTCACCGTCTCCGGTCCGAAGTAGCCGGACACATAGGACAGTCCGACGCCGAGCACGAACCCGCCCGCGATGGTGCCCAGCGGGTTGTCGAGCCCGCCGAGCACGGCCGCGGTGAGCGCGTAGACGAAGACGCCGTCCAGCACGTTCGGGAAGAGGAACGGCGGGGTGGCCAGGAGCCCGGCCAGCGACCCGACGGCCGCCGCCATCCCCCAGCCGACCGTGAGCATCAGCCCGACCCGCACGCCGAGGGTGCGCGCGACGTCCGGCGCGAACGCCGCCGCCCGCATCCGCAGGCCGAGCGGCGTGTACTTGAACACCACCAGCACGAGCGCGGCGATCGCGAGCACCACCAGCACGACGAACAGGTCGTTGGCGGAGAACCGGCCGACGAAGTCGAAGGCGTACGGGTACGCCAGCGGCTCGTTGGACCAGATCATCCCGGCGACCGCCTGCAGCACCAGCAGCAGCCCGAGGGTGACGATGATCGAGCTGAGCTCGGAGCGGTGGCGCAGCGGGCGGATCAGCAGCCGTTCGGTCACGACGCCCAGCAGCGTCCCGGCCACGATCGCGACGGCGAAACCGAGCCAGTAGCTACCGGTCCCCTTGGTCACCGAGTACGCGAGGTACGTCGAGATCAGGGCGAGCGCGGGCTGCGCGAAGTTCACCACCCGGGTGGCCCGGTAGATGATGACCAGCGCGAGCCCGAGGGCCGCGTAGACCGCACCGGCGGAGATCCCGCCGAGGGTCAGGTCGAGGAATTCCTGCATACCGGACCGTTCACCTCCCGTTTGATGGTCAGCGTCAGATGCTTCAGAAGCCGAGATAGGCGTGGCGGAGGCCGTCGTCGGCCAGCAGTTCCGCCGCGGAGTCGAGGGCCACCACACTGCCGAGCGCGAGGACGTACCCGTTGTCCGCAATGGACAGTGCGCTGTGCGCGTTCTGCTCGACGAGCACCACGGTGAGCCCGGTCGAGGCCCGCAGGTCACGCAGGATCCGCATGATGCGCGCGGTGATCAACGGCGCGAGGCCGAGCGACGGCTCGTCCAGCAGCAGCAGCTCGGGACGGCTCATCAGGGCCCGGCCGATGGCCAGCATCTGCCGCTCGCCGCCGGAGAGCGTCGCGGCGAGTTTGGCCGAACGTTCTTCCAGCGGCGGGAAAAGCTCGTACACCTCACGTTTCGCGGCGGCGCGGTCGGCGCGGTCACGCCGCCACAGCGCGCCGAGGCGGAGGTTCTCCTCGACGGTCAGCTCGGTGATCACCCCGCCGCCTTCGGGCACGTGCGCGACCCCGCCGCGCGCGATCCGGTCGGGGGCCCGGCCGGTCAGTTCCGTGCCGTCCCAGGTGATCCGGCCTTCGCGGGCCGGGTGCAGGCCGCTGATCGTGCGCAGCAGGGTGGTCTTGCCGGCCCCGTTCGCCCCGAGCACGGCGGTGATGCCCCCGCGGTCGACGGTCATGGTGACCCCGTCGAGCGCGCGGACGGCCCCGTAGGCCACGGAAAGCCCTTCGATCTCAAGCACCGGGCGCCTCCTCGGCGGGGAACGCGTCGACGTCGAGCGCCCGGCAACTCGGCCGGACTGCTTGGTACACCAAGGAAGAGTCCCTCACCTCAAGCACCGGGCGCCTCCTCGGCGGGGTCGCCGAGGTAGGCCTCGGCCACGCGGGGGTCGGCCTGGATCTCGGCCGGGGTGCCCGCGGCGATCACCTCGCCGAAGTTCAGCACGACGACGCGGTCGCAGACCTGCATCACCAGGTCCATGTGGTGCTCGACGAGCACCACCGCCATGTGCCGCCGCAGCGACAGGATCAGCGTCGAGAGCTCGATCAGCTCGGCGGCCGAGAGCCCGCTCGCGGGTTCGTCGAGCAGCAGCAGATCGGGCTCGGCGACCAGCGCCCTGGCCAGCGCGACGCGCTTGCGCACGCCGTAGGGCAGCACGCCGGGCAGGCGGTCGGCGAGGTCGGCGATGCCCAGCTCCGCCAGGGTCGCCCGGGCCCGGTGGGCGAGATCGGCCTCGTCGCGGGCCGAGCGGCCGGCTCCGGCGAGCGCCGGGAGCACGCCGGAGCGAGCGTGACGGCCCGCGCCGGCCATCACGTTCTCCAGCACGGTCAGCCCGGCGAAGAGGCCGAGTCCCTGCAGCGTCCGGACGATCCCGAGCCCGGCGAGGTGCTCGGGGCGGTGGCGGACCAGCGGCGTCCCGCGCCACAGGACGCGCCCGGACTGGGGTCGCACAAACCCGCAGACGACGTTGAACAGCGTCGTCTTCCCGGCGCCGTTGGGGCCGATGACGCCGACGACCGTGCCCTCGTCGACGCTCATCCGGACGTCGCGCAGCGCGGTGAGGCCACCGAAACGCACGGTGAGGCCGTCGACCACGAGCAGGCCCTCGCCGGGAAGTGTCATCGATGACCCCTCTGATTCTCACTATGTGGACCAGTCCGTACCGCGCGGTCGGTATGAAGAGGGTGGTGCGCGGCGCCAGCCGTGTCAAGGTGCGAACCGGCAACATCCGGATCTTCCCGGCCGGTCCGAAAATTTCGCGAAGGCGCCTCGCCGGGCCAAGCGCCGACGTACGCAAAAACGCCGAAGGCGGGTGCGCAGAGTGCGCACCCGCCTTCGGCTCGGGGAACTCCTGGGCTCAGCCGCTGCTGGACTGCGGCGCGATCATCTCCGAGGCGTCGATCTTCGTCTGGATGATGCCCAGCTGCTGCATCAGGTCCGGCACGCGCTGGATGCGGCGGGCGTCCAGCGTGGACCCGAACGCGGGCATCACCATCAGGCTCGCGACGTCCTGGTCGACGCGGGCGTTGCGCACGACCAGCGGCTCGATCCGGCCGCGGTCCACCGAGTCGCGGGTGGCCTTGAGCATCGCGCGCTGGAACGCCGCCATCGTCTTCGGGTGCTCCTGGACCCACTTGCCGGTGGCGCCGAACCCGGTCAGCGGGAACGACTGCGTGCTCCCGCTGGCGGCGTCGACGACCGGGTACGCGCCGGACACCTTGGCGGCCTGGGTGAGGAAGGGCTCCGGCTGGTACGCGGCGTCGACCTTGCCCTGCGCCAGGGCGGCTCCCATCTCCGGCAGCGGCATCGGGACCCACTGCACCTTGCCGAAGTCGACGCCGTGGTCGCGCATCACCGACCGGGTCAGGATGTCCGACGCGGCGTTCTTCGAACTGATCGCGATCCGCCTGCCCGCCAGGTCGTTCACGGTCTTCACCGGCGAGTTCGGCACGGTGACGACCTCGTTGCTGAGCGGGCTCGCCGAAGTCGCGTCGGCCACCAGCTGGACGTCGGCCGAACCCATGCTCTTGGCCAGGAAGAACAGCGTGTACGTCGACAACGCGATGTCGTCCTGGCCCTTCGTCATGCGCGTCAGCGATTCCTGGCCGCTGGAGGCGACGTCGGTCTGCACGTCGAGACCCTCGGCCTTGAAGTAGCCGCCCTGCTGGGCGAGCCACAGGGTCGCGAGGTCGACGGCGGTGAAGATGGCGACCCGGATGGCCGGCTTCTCGACGTTTCCGCCCGTGGAAACGCTTCCCCCGGCCTGGTTGCACCCGGCCAGCAACAGCGCGGCGGAAAAGAGCACGGCGGATCGCCGTAGCAAGGCGCGTCGGAACATGACACTCCCGGAAAACACTGGACAGATCAGGGAAACCGGCCGGTATGGCCGTGATCTGCGGGACTGTAGATGACGCTTTCCGGAGTCGCAAATGTGTTGCCCACAAAGGAGAACACGTTATTTTCGGAAAAGATTCACCGGACACCGTTCAGGACGGGGAACGTCAGCAACCCACCGGTACACAGCCCTGGAAATGAGTAACGGCAAATTGCAGAAAGAGTTTTCCCGTCGAGAAGGATCTCGATGTGCGTGTGGTCCGTCATCGGCGAACTCGCGGCCGACGCAGTCGCCGCGTCCACCGGGCGACCCGTCGACGCCGCGGTGCGCCCGGATCGACAGGGCACCGGAAAAAACTTTCGGGAAGCCTGTCGATTCCGGCCCACGGCGGCGTCGAGTGGGTGAGAAGCTGCACCGGACGACCAGGAGGAGCCTTGCGGTACATGCTGATGATCTGCGACGACGGCGCGGAGCTGTTCAGCCCGCCCGAGATCGACGCCCAGCCCGAGTTCGTCGCCTGGCTGCGCGACGTCGAAGCCCGCGGCGCCACCCACGCCGGGACGCTGCTGCGGCCGCCCGCCGAAGCCGTCACCGTGCGGGTGCGCGACGGGCAGCGGCTGACGTCGGACGGCCCGTTCGCCGAGACGAAGGAATGGGTCGCCGGCTGCGAGGTCGTCGAGTGCGAGGACCTCGACGAGGCCATCGCGATCGCGTCCGCGCACCCCGCCGCGGGGCGGTTCCCCATCGAGATCCGGCCGTTCTGGGAGGAGTGAGTCATGAAGTTCCTGATGTGGGTGTGCGTCGACCCCGAGCTCGTCGGCACCGCGGAGGACGCCCCGGACGACTGGGTCGCCCTGGCCGGAAGCCGCCGTCTCGAAGGCAGCCAGCTGCGGCCGGTCGGCGACGCGACGACGTTGTGGCCGCGTGACGGCGGCACGTTCGTCTCGGACGGCCCGTTCGCCGAGACGAAGGAGCAGATCGCCGGGTACGACATCCTCGAATGCGCCGACCTGGCCGAGGCGATCGACATCGCCGCGGCGCACCCGGTCGCGAAGTTCGGGGCGATCGAACTGCGGCCCGTGTGGGCGTAGCCGAAGCGGTCGACGACGCGTTCCGCACCGAGTGGGGACGCGTCGTCGCCACCCTGATCCGGGTCACCGGCGACTGGGACCTGGCCGAGGAGTGCGCCCAGGAGGCGTTCGCCCAGGCACTG
The DNA here is from genome assembly GCF_034929455.1 of Amycolatopsis heterodermiae. Classification (NCBI taxonomy): domain Bacteria; kingdom Bacillati; phylum Actinomycetota; class Actinomycetes; order Pseudonocardiales; family Pseudonocardiaceae; genus Amycolatopsis; species Amycolatopsis heterodermiae. Next base: position 191,130 of record NZ_JAYFSI010000009.1, on the reverse strand, counting down.
GCCACGTGGCCCCGGGACGGCGTGCCGCGCCGTCCCGGGGCGTGGCTGACGACCACCGCCCGCAACCGGGCCCTGGACAAGCTGCGGCGCGGCACCGCGGAGGCCGGCCGGCTGCGTGACCTGGCCGTCACGACGCCGGCCGACGAGCCGGCCCCGGAACCCGACGACGTCCCCGACGACCGGCTGCGCCTGATGTTCACCTGCTGCCACCCGGCGCTGCCGCTGGAGGCGCAGGTGGCGCTGACGCTGCGGACGCTCGCCGGGCTGACCACCCCGGAGATCGCCCGCGCGTTCCTGGTGCCCGAACCGACGATGGCGCAGCGGATCGTGCGCGCCAAGCGCAAGATTCGCAACGCCCGCATCCCCTACCGCGTCCCGCCCGCCGAGCTGCTGCCCGAGCGGACGTCGGGGGTGCTCGGCGTGCTCTACCTGCTGTTCAACGAGGGCTATTCGGCCAGTGCGGGCGCCGACCTGGTCCGCCAGGCCCTGACGGCCGAGGCGATCCGGCTCGCGCGCGTCGTCGTCCGGTTGCTGCCGGACGCGCCGGAAGCGGGCGGCCTGCTCGCCCTGATGCTGTTCCACGACGCCCGCCGCGCGACGCGCACCGACGACGCCGGTGACCTCGTCACCCTCGCCGACCAGGACCGCACCCGCTGGGACCGCGCGTCGATCGACGAGGGTGTCGGCGTCCTGGACGCCGCGCTCGCGCTCGGCAGGCCCGGCCCGTACCAGCTGCAGGCGGCGATCGCCGCGTGCCACGCGACGGCGGCCCGCGCCGAGGAGACGGACTGGGCCCGGATCGCCCGGCTGTACGAGCTGGTCGCGCGCCTGAACCCGTCACCGGTGGTCGAGCTGAACCGCGCGGTCGCGGTGGCCATGGCCGAAGGCCCTGCGGCCGGCCTGGCGCTGGCCGACACGCTCGCGGCGAGCGGTGATCTGGCGGGCTACCACCTGCTGCCGGCCACCCGGGCCGACTTCCTGCGCCGCCTCGACCGTGCCGAAGAGGCGGAGGCGGCGTACCGGGAGGCGCTGGAACTCGCGCCCACCGACGCCGAGCGTCGTTATCTGTCGCGACGAATCGGCGAACTCCAGTAACAAACCACCCCGCCCCGGAGACTCTGGCCGCGAATCGCGACGCGGGAAAGAGGGTGGGAACGATGACCGAGTCCTGGAAGCACCGGCCGCCGCTGCGGTCGCCCCGGTTCGCCCACGAGGTGGCGCGCGCCGGCGACGACCTCTTCGTCATCGGTGGCACCGACGGGAACACCGCCCACGGCTCGGTGGAGACCCGCAAGGTGACGGGCAGCGGCGAGTGGCAGCACGCCAGCCCGATGCCGGTCCCGCGCACCGACCTCGCCGTCGGCGTGGCCGGCGGCCGGGTCTACGCCGCCGGCGGCACCGTCGGCGAGGCCGCCACCGACGTCGTCGACCGCTACGACCCGCTGCTCGACGAGTGGAGCCCGGCGGCACCCCTGCCCGCTCCGCTCGCCTCGGCTTCGGCCGCCGGTCTCGGCGGCAAGCTCTACGTCGCGGGCGGCAGCGGCACCGGCGAACCCGCCACGGACGCGGTGCTCGGCTACGACCCGGAGGAGAAGCGCTGGGACCCGGTGGCCCCGATGCGCACCCCGCGGGCCCGGTTCCGGCTGCTGGCGACGGAAACCCACCTGTACGCCATCGGCGGGCTGACCGGCGGACCGTGGGACGTGCTCGACTCGGTGGAGCGGTACTCCCCCGAGACGGACACCTGGGAAACCGTGGCCCCGATGCACAAGCGGCGCGTGCTCCCCGGCGTGGCGCTGCTCGGCGACCGGATCGTGGTCGTCGGCGGCGCACCGGCGGCCGAGGACCCCGGCGCGCGCGACCGCACGACCGAGGTCCTCGACCTGGGCACCGGAGCGTGGCACCTGCTCGGCACCCTGCTCCCCCACGGCCGGTCGTCGGTGGTCTGCGTCGCCGGCCCGGCCCACCGGATCCTGGCGATCGGCGGCCGCGCGAACGTCTTCGGCCGTCAGGCGACGGTGTCCGACGTGCTCTCGCTGAAGGTGCCGTGACTCAGCAGAACCAGCCGGACTGGACCCAGCCTCGCTTGTTGACGTTCCCCATGGCGTACCCCTCGGCCCAGTCGCCGCTGGGCGAGTACCGCGACAGCTCGAAGTGGTCGCCGCGGTAGAGCGTGCCGACGATGACGCCGGCAGGCTGCGTCCGGACGTAGAGGTCCGTGGCGCAGATTTCGTGGACGGTCCCCGCCGAGGCGGCGGGGGCGAGCGTGATCGCCGCGGAAACGGCGATGGCCGCGGCGGCGATGCTTGCCTTGGTCATGTCTTCCTCCCCGTCAGTCCAGTGAGAAGCAGCTGCGGAGCAGGAAGCCCCACTTGCTCGCGCCGTGCCAGAAGACGTCGGCCGAGTTGTGGTCCGACGTGATGTACCGGACGCCGATGTAGTTGCCCTGCACGAGCGTGTCGATCGGGTCGGAGTGCCCCTGCCCGGCGGTGTAGTTGCCGAAGAGCGTGGCGGTCGAGCAGGTGATGTGCGCGGCCCGGGTCGGCACCCACGGGTCGCCGATCGTGCCGGATCCACTTTGGACGGTCGCGGCCCCGGCGGGGGCGACGGTCAGCCCGCCCGCCGCGACGGCCATCACCGCGACCGCGCAGGCGCGTTTGACGCTGGTCAACGTCATCATGGTCCTTTCCTCAGCGGTTTCTCCGCTTCTCGGAAAAGAAGTACCGAGTTTGGCTGCGCGGCGGAAGTGCGGGTCGTGACCAGGCGTGCACGGTTCGTGTCCGCTTGAGCAGCGGCGCAGGTCGGGCGCTCGTTGCCTTCGCCGCTCGCCTTCCCTGCGTAAGCCACTCGCGCTGCGAGCGCGCCAGGCGCTGAACGGCCGCGCCGACCGCCGCCGGCCAAGCCACCCACGCGTTCGGCTGAACCGGGAGCGTCGCGGCCGAACCGGCCGCGCCACGAACCAGGCCCCGCACCACCCGCCGAGCCGAGCACACCGCCGCCCGACCGCCCGCACCAAGAGCCAAGCGCACCACCGGGCGAGCCGCCGCACCACGGACTTCAGCCGAGCGTGGGTGTTACCTCACCCGGGGTGGCGCGACATACTGAAGGCATGCCCCGTCCGAAGCACGTCCCCGCGAGCGATCTTCGGCTTCCGGACGCACTGGAGCCGGGGCGGCCGAAAGGCGACCAGCTCCGCGAGATCATCGAGAGCGTCGCCACCGAGGCCGGGCCGGGGCGGCTGATGCCGTCCGAGCGGTTCCTCGCCGAGCACTTCCAGGTGGCCCGCGGCACCGTGCGGCAGGAGATCAATCGCCTGGTCGCCGACGGTGTGCTCTACCGCCAGCACGGCACCGCGACCTTCACCGCGCAGCGGCAGGCCGCGCACATCGACATGCTGACGTCGTTCACCGAGGACATGCAGGCCCGGGGCGTCGTCCCCAAGACGAAGGTGCTGCACGCCGAGGTGGAGAGCGCGGGGCCGCGCATCGCCGGGCGGCTGAACGTGCCGCCGGGGGCGCGGGTGTTCCGGCTGGAGCGGCTGCGTTACGTCGAAGACGAGCCGTTCGCGGTCGAACGCACCAACCTGTCGGTCGACCGGTTCCCGGACATCGAGCTGTTCGACTGGGAGACCCAGTCGCTGCACCGCACGCTCGAGGAGCGCTGGGGCGTCCGGGCGGACTGGAACGACACGGCGATCTCCGCGGCCCTGCCCACCAGCCACGACGCCGGGCTGCTGGGCATCGAGGCCACCCAGCCGTGCCTGATCATCCAGGGCACGCTGCACGACCAGAGCGGCGGTGTGATCGAAGCGGGCCGCTCGCTGTACCGGGCCGATCGCTACACCGTCTTCACCCAGGCCCGGCGCAACGGCAGCTAGGCGTAGTGGCTCCGGAGCAGCTTCAAACAGTGCTCCACCAGCACGTCGGCCGCCTCCGGGCCGAACAGGGTCACGTACGACTCGTAGATCCCGTCGCGGTGCCCGGCCGCGTCCGGCAGGTAGCCCAGGTAACCGTCCGTGTAGCCGATCACCCTCGTGTGGCGGAACGGGCTGCCGCGGCGGATGCGCAGGCCCAGGGACGCGAACAGCTCGAACGGCGTGTGCAGCCAGGCGATCTCGCCCAGTGACACGACGCTGACCGGCACCTCCGCGCAGCCCGTCGGGCGGTCGGTGGCCGCCATCGAGGCGAGCATCGCGCACCCTTCGTAACGGGTCTGGGCGATCCGGACGGCCGGGTGGTCCTCACCATGCAGAGCGAGCTCGCGCCGCCATTCGCCTTCGGCCGCCTGGCGCAGTTCCAGGCTGTCCTCGATGGACGGGACGTCGCGGTAGGGCAGGTGCAGCGACGACCGGGTCAGCCTGACCGGGCCGGTGGCCGCCGACGAGGACGCCGCCTCGAGCGTGCGGGCGATCGACGTCGCGAGGTGGCCGCCCAGGGTGGCCACCTCGTCGTGGTCGCGGCCTCGCCGGACGAACCGGGAGCTCGCGTCGCCCGCCGCACCCTGCAGGAACGCCGCGACCGGACGGCCGATGAGCGCCGCCAGCTCGCGGCGGGTCGCGCCCGGCCAGTCCGCGGACCAGGTCAGGTTGTCCGGGCCCAGCACCGTGGGGTGGCTGGCGTAGTCGAACAGCAGCGCGGCCGGGGTGTCGTCGTCCCGCCGGAGCTCGAGCACGCCGAACGACGTGTCGTGCGGGCCGTCGGGGTCGTAGCGGTTGCTGCCGACGGCCTCGGTCTCCCCCGCGTGCCACCGGGCCCGCACGCGTCTTCGGCAGGCGCGCAGCAGGGCCGCGGCGCCGGTGATCTTCTCCGTCATGCGGTCGACCAGGCCGTTGTCCCGCTGCCCCGGCAGCCCGGGGTGCAGCTGGCCGGTCCAGCCCTCGGGCCCGGAATGGGTGTGCGACGCGCAGACGAGCACGCGCTGCGGGGCGATGCCGACGGCCTCGGCGACGGCGCCGGCCAGGGTGCGGGTGAGCCCGGCGTCCACGGCCAGCGCGTCCAGCGCCACCCACAGCACCCCGGGGTCGTCTTCGGTGGACAGCCAGATCAGCGACGCTTCGAGGTCGTCGTGGGTGCCGGTCGCGACGCCGTGGCGGGCCAGGTAGCCGCCGAGCGGGTGCCCGGGGCCCGGCGTGATCCGCACGTCCTGCGCGGCGAGCAGGAGCGAGGCGGTCACCAGGTGGACTCCAGGACGTCGACGACGCCGTCGCGGCCGGCGGCGCGTGCCACCCCGGCCAGCTCGGTCACGTCGCCGGTGGTGTGCAGCAGGACCTCCAGCAGCATCGGCAGGTTCAGCCCGGACACCAGCTCGATGCGGGCCGGTCCTTGGGCAGCGAGCGCGCGGACGGCGTTGAACGGCGAGCCGCCGTGCAGGTCGGCCAGCACGAGCAGCTCGGCCGCGTCGCCGGCCAGGGCGCCCAGCCGGGCGCCGAAGTCCTCCGGGCGGTCGCTCGGGCTCAGCGCGCAGACCTTCAGCCGCGACTGCGGGCCGAGGATCATCTCGGCCGCCTCGCCGACGCCCGAAGGCAGGCTGCCGTGCCCCGCGAGAATGATCGGGATCGACATGACGGGCTCCTAACTCTTCGCAGGCCCGGCGGGTGCGAACCAGCCGAGCCACCCCAGTGCGACGCCGACGACCATGACGACCGCGATGATCCAGATCGGCCGCATCCGCGCCTTCGCCGCGAGCAGGTACACCCCCGCCGTGACCAGCACCGGCAGCAGGAACGGCACCAGCTCGTCGAGCCGGTCCTGGATCGCCACCGCCTGCGTCACCGCCTGTCCCTGGACGGTGGTGGTCTGCCGGTAGGTCAGCGTGGTGACGACCTTGACGATCGACGGGATGAAGCCGCCGAGCACCACGAACCCGAGCACCGTCGCACCCTGCGCGACGCGGGCCAGCGCGCCGGCCGCGAGGTGCCCGGCCAGCCGTTTCCCTTCACGGTACGCGAACCCGAACTGCCAGCGCCGGATGAGCGCGTAGGGCACCAGCACCATGACGGCGGCGAACACCGGGCCGAGCCAGTTGCCCTGCAGCGCCCACGACGCGCCCATGGTGAAGATGATGCTGTTGTACAGCGCGAAAACGAGGGTGTCGCCGATGCCGGCGAGCGGGCCCATCAGGGCGACCTTCGTGCTGGCGGCCGACGTCGGCGTGCCCGCTTCCTCCAGCGCGACGGTCGAGCCGAGGATCAGGGGCCCGCCGACGAGCACCGAGGTGTTGAAGAACTGCATGTGCCGCTGCAGCCCGGCGGCGTAGTCGGCCTTGTCCGGGTACAGGCGGCGCAGCACCGGTTCCATCGAATAGGCGAAGCCGAGTGCCTGCATCCGCTCGTAGTTCCACGAGATCTGGCTCGACCAGAAGTACCGGCGGTAGGCGCGGCGCAGGTCCTGCTTCGTCAGCCGGGGGTCCACAGTGGATTCTTCTGGGGACTCCGCCGCGGTAGTCACGACCGCCGGCTCCTCGCGCTTGAACGTCACGAACAGCATCGCCATCGCGACGCCGACCAGCGCGACGCCCAGCACCGGCAGGTGCAGGTAGGCGAACCCGACGAACCCGACGAGCAGCAGGTACCAGTACTTCCGCAGCTCCATCATGCCGAGCAGCAGCGCGAACCCGACCGCGGGCAGCAGCGAACCGGCCAGCGTCATGCCGTTCACGAACCCGGTCGGGATGTTCGCCGTGATGTCCTTGACCAGCCCGCCGGACGCGGCGAGCGCGGCGAGGAACGTCGGGATCGCGCGCACCGCGACCCACGGGATGAGACTGACCCAGTGGATCATCGCCATCCCGCGCGCGTTGCCGTCGGCGGCGTAGGAGTCGGCGCGGTGCACCAGGCCGGTCGTCACCATCTTGCCGACCGGGTCCAGCGCGGACAGCAGGACCGCCGCCGGCAGCCCGACCCCGAGACCGACCGCCACCTGCGCGGACGTGCCCCCGGCGGCGCTCGCGGCCAGCGCGGTGCCGACGATCGTGCCGGTCTGGTAGTCCGGGATCGTCGCCCCGCCGTAGGTGTAGACGCCGAGCGCGGCCAGCTCCAGCGTCGCGCCGATCAGCAGGCCGAGCAGCGGGTTGCCGGTGATCAGGCCGGCGACCGAACCGGCGATCAGCGGGCGCTGAGCGTAGATGAGGAACGGGCCGAGCCCGTCGTAGGTGCAGTAGACGGCCCAGACGGTCAGGGCCAGAGCGACGAGCATTCCGGGCTCACAGCCCCTTTCGATCGAGCAGCGCGACGAAGTCGGCGGCCTTGTCCTGGGGCATGAGCTGGGTGACGACCGGGACGCCGGCCGCAGCCAGCTTCCGGTAGCCGGCGGCCTCGTCCGCGGTGACCGCGATCGAGCGGGTGACCATGGTGTAGTCGCGGCCCGGCCGGGGCGCGGCGTTGCCGACGTTGACGACTTCCGGCCGCAGCCCGCCCTCGACCAGGCGGAAGAGGTCCTCGGGGTGCTTGGTGATGATCATGACGCCGTCGCCGGCGGGCGCGAGCAGCGTGTCGGCCACCGACAGCACGTCGGTGGGCAGCCCGCGAGCGGCCTGCGGGAGCAGTGTCCGCTGCAGGTCGTCGGCGGCGACCTCGTCGTTGCAGACGAGCAGCCGGCGCACGCCGAGGCGGCGGGTCCAGGCGACGGTGACCTGCCCGTGAACCAGCCGGTTGTCGATCCGGACGTGTGCCCCCGCCATGTTTCTCCTCCCCAGTGGCAGGAGACATCCTGGTTCGCGCCCGTAGCGGTGTCAATACTGCGTGTGACCAAAGCCATGAACCAAGGGACAGCTCCGCGCGGGCCGACGGCAGGACCCCTCAGACCTCCCGTCGGCCCCGTGCGCGCGAAGCCCCCTCTTGGTACCCCGGATGGAAATTCCCGGACCCTCCCATAAAGGTATATACCAGTATGGACCGTCTAGATCGACTGTCAAGACCCGTACCGCTCAGCGGACCGCGACGGTCATGACCGGGTCGCGGCTCGTGGGCGGTTCACCCCAAGCTGTCCGTTCTTGTCAGTGACAGCCATCGGCGCCCGCTCCTATCATTCCCAGTGGTCTAGACCGCGAGCGTACTTCTCGTCCACTGCCGCATCGGGAAGGCGGAATCGTCGTGACCGCAAGAACCTGGCGCCTCGCCGCGCTCAGCACCGCCCTCGTGTTCGCCACCGCGTTGCTCCCGTCCGCCGGGGCCGCCGGCCACGACGGCACCGAGCAGCTCCCAGACCACCTCCGGACACCCGCGGCCGCTGCCGCGGCCCCGCAGTCGACCGTCTGTGATGGCGACGGCACCAGCGGTAAGCGCGTTCAGGCGCTGTACGTCCGCGGGAACGGGCAGGCCGACCGGTACTCCCAGTTCGCCACCCAGTTCCAGACCTTCACGAGCCAGATCGACGACGCCTTCGTCGAAGCCGCGAGCCGGCTCGGCGGCGGCGTCCGGCACCTCCGGTACGTCACGGACTCCAGCTGCCGCGCCACCATCGCGAACGTGACGATCGCGCAGGGCGACATGGCGACCGTCGACACGATCACCAACGCCATCAAGGCGCAGGGCTACAACCGGGCCGACCGCAAGTACATCGTCTGGTACGACAAGGACGGCTGCGGCCTGGCGTTCGGCAACGGCGGCAACGACAGCCCGGGCGCGAGCAACCCGTACAACGCCGGCCCGCACTACGCCACGGTCGGCACCGGCTGCTGGTCGTGGCAGGCGACCGGCCACGAGCTGCTGCACACCCTCGGCGCCGTCCAGGGCAGCGCGCCGCACTCGACGCCGTACGGCCACTGCTGGGACGACGAGGACATCATGTGTTACGACGACGGCGGCATCCCGAACCCGCCGGGCGGCCTGGTGAAGGTCTGCCCGGGCGCGCCGGAGAACCAGATCGACTGCCTGGGCGACGACTACTTCAACACCAACCCGCCGGCCGGCAGTTACCTGGCGACGCACTGGAACGTCGCGAACAGCGCGTACCTGATCACCACCGGGGCCACGAATCCGTCCGGCGCGATCACCGGGATCGGCGGCAAGTGCGTCGACGTCAGCGCGTCCGGCACCGCCAACGGCACCGCGATCCAGCTGTGGACCTGCAACAACACCGGCGCGCAGCGGTGGACCGTGCAGAGCGGGACGCTGCGGGCGCTCGGCAAGTGCCTGGACGTCGCTTCGAGCGGCACCGCGGACGGCACGCTCGTGCAGCTGTGGGACTGCAACAGCACCGGCGCCCAGACGTGGCAGGCGCGGTCCGACGGCTCGCTGCTGAACCCGCAGTCGGGCAAATGCCTCGACGCCACGGGCAATGCGTCGGCCGACGGCACCCGGCTGGAGATCTGGACGTGCGCGGGCACGGCGAACCAGCGGTGGCAGGTGCCGGCCTGACGCGAAGGTGATTTTCTCCGAAAGAGGTTCCCATTCGGAGGGAAACTGGCAGAATGCCCGATGACCTGCCGGTTTCCCTCCGAATCCAGAACCGATCCAGAACTCGCCGGGAGCCCGGCGAAATCCCGGCGAAAAGCGCGCAACCTGGCCGCGTCCTCGTCGTTAAGGGCATCGCCGGACGTTCCGCCCAGGCGGGCGCCGGCACGCTGCGAAGCCGGGCCGTTACGGCTTCGCCGAGGGAGGAAAAGCAATGCCGGCCGTCACCGCGAACATCGTCCCGCTCCGGCACGCGCGCCCGGGGGTCGTGGCGTACGTGAAGAGCCCGGACGAATGGTTCGTCGCCAACAGCGGGTGGATCCAGGGCAGTGAAGGCGTCGCGCTGATCGACACGTGCGGCACCGAGCAGGCGACGCTGGAGCTGGTGCGGGACGTCCGCAAGTACGCGCCGGAAAGCGCGAAGCAACTCACCGTGGTCGTGACGCACGCGCACGGTGAGCACCACAACGGCGTCGGGGTCGCGCTGCGCGACGGCGGGACGGTGCTCGCCGCGCCCGCGAGCGTCGAGGTCGTCAAGGCCGGGCCGCAGACCTACGGCAACGTCTTCACCTGCACCCAGTGGGGCGTGCTGGAGCCGCCGGAGCCGGCGGCGGTCCGCCCGGTCGTCGGCTGGCGGCGGATCGACCTCGGTGACGCGGTCGCCGACGTCGTCGCCGTGCCGGGCACCGCGCACACCGCGGGTGACCTCGTGGTGCACGAACCGCGTTCGGGCACGCTGTTCACCGGCGACCTGGTGTTCATCGGCAGCACGCCGATGGCGGTGCACGGCTCGATCCCGGGCTGGCTCGACGCGCTCGACTGGATGCAGGACACCTTCCGCCCGCGCACGCTCGTGCCGGGCCACGGCCCGGTCGCGAACCCGGGCCACACCGCCGTGCACACGATGCGCGTCTACCTCGAGTGGCTGCTCGAGGCGACCGCGCGCAGCCGCGACTTCTCGAAGCTCGCGACCCAGGCGTCGCTGCGCTGGCCGACCTGGAGCAACCCGGAGCGCCACATCGGCAACCTGATGCGCGCCTACGCCGACCAGCACGGCCGCAAGCTGGACGTGGACCTGGCGATCGACGCGGTGATCGCGGCCGCGGGCGGGCGCATCGACCTGGACTACCTGCTGGGCGCCGAACCGGCCCGCCAGATCTCCTGAAGCCCCCGTGACGAACCGCTCGGCGACGGACGCTGGGCCGGACGGCGGCTAATAACCATCAGCCTTTGACAAGGTCTCCGCGCCTCGCCGACTCTGAAGTGGTCTGAACAACTTGTGATCACCGGCCCTCGACGAGGAGGCGCCCCGTGCGTACGAGACTTCCCTTCCGACGGCGGTTCGGAGCCATGGCCGCGGCGCTCGCCGTCGCCGCCGGGCTCATGACCGCCCTCGCCCCCGCGGCCGACGCGGTCCCGGCCACCATCCCGTTGAAGATCACCAACAACTCGGGCCGGTCCGACCCGATCTACCTCTACGACCTCGGCACGTACCTGGCGACCGGGCAGCAGGGCTGGGCCGACGCCAACGGCACGTTCCACGCCTGGCCGGCCGGCGGGAACCCGCCGACCCCGGCGCCGGACGCGTCGATCCCCGGCCCCGCGAACGGTCAGTCGGTCACCATCCGGATCCCGAAGTTCTCCGGCCGGATCTACTTCTCCTACGGGCAGAAGCTGGTGTTCAAGCTGACGACCGGCGGCCTGGTGCAGCCCGCGATCCAGAACCCGTCCGACCCGAACGTCAACATCCTCTTCAACTGGTCCGAGTACACGCTCAACGACGGCGGGCTCTGGCTCAACAGCACGCAGGTGGACATGTTCTCCGCGCCGTACGCGGTCGGCGTCCAGCCCGTCGGCGGCACGACGAAGAGCACCGGGCACCTGAAAGCGGGCGGCTACAACGGTTTCTACTCCTCGCTGCGCGGCCAGGCCGGCGGCTGGGCCAACCTGATCCGGACGCGCTCGGACGGCACGGTCCTGCGCGCGCTCGCCCCGGGCCACGGCATCGAGATGGGCGTGCTGCCCGCGACCGTGCTGCAGGACTACATCAACCGCGTCTGGACGAAGTACAGCTCGTCGACGCTGACGGTGACCCCGGTCGCCGACCAGCCGAGCGTGAAGTACTCCGGCCGGGTTTCGGGCAACGTCATGAACTTCACCAACACCTCCGGCGGGTTCGTGACGGCGTTCCAGAAACCTGACTCCGACAGCGTTTTCGGCTGTTACAAGAACCTCGACGCGCCGAACGACGTCCGCGGCCAGATCTCGCGCACGCTCTGCGCGGGCTTCAACCGCTCGACGCTGCTCACCAACGCCAACCAGCCCGACACGAGCTCGGCCGGGTTCTACCAGGACGCCGTCACGAACCAGTACGCGAAGAAGATCCACGCGCAGATGGCGGACGGCAAGGCGTACGCGTTCGCCTTCGACGACGTCGGCCACTTCGAATCCCTGGTCAACGACGGAAACCCGGCGACCGCCTACCTGACGCTCGACCCGTTCAACTGAGCTTGACGGCGCCCGTCTCCGGCGCCACCGGCGTATCCCCGAGCACGTCGAGATCGACGCTCCCGTGGGTTTCGACGGTGTATGCCGGGACGGGCACCGCCGTGCCCACCGTGACTTCCCTCAACTGGCCGCCGCACGCGGCCAGGTCCAGTACCAGCAACGGCACAACGAGCATCGTACGAATCCGCATGACGGCTCACCCCGTTTTTGCTCCACCACTCCCATGGAGAACACGAGGCCCGGACCGGCGCGGTTCACGCCCCCACGTAAGCCGCCAGGTGTTCACCCGTGAGCGTGGCGCGCGACTCGACCAGCTCGGCCGGGGTGCCTTCGAAGACGACCGTGCCGCCGTCGTGGCCGGCGCCGGGGCCGAGGTCGATGATCCAGTCCGCGTGCGCCATCACCGCCTGGTGGTGCTCGATGACGATCACCGACTTGCCCGCGTCGACGAGCCGGTCCAGCAGGCCGAGCAGCTGCTCGACGTCGGCCAGGTGCAGGCCGGTGGTCGGCTCGTCAAGGACGTAGACGTCACCCGCGGCCCCCATCTGCGTGGCCAGCTTGATCCGCTGGCGCTCGCCGCCCGAGAGCGTGGTGAGCGGCTGGCCGAGCCGGAGGTACCCGAGGCCGACGTCGGCGAGGCGCTGGAGGATCTTGTGCGCCGCCGGGAGCTTGGCCGTGCCGTCGCCGAAGAACTCCTCCGCCGTGGCCACCGACATCGCCAGGACCTCGCTGATGTCCTTGCCGCCGAACTTGTAGTCCAGCACCTCGGCCTGGAACCGCTTGCCCTCGCAGACTTCGCACGGCGTCGCGACGCCGGCCATCATCCCGAGGTCGCTGTAGATCACGCCGGCGCCGTTGCAGTTGGGGCAGGCGCCTTCGGAGTTGGCGCTGAACAACGCGGGCTTGACGCCGTTCTCCTTGGCGAAGGCCTTGCGGATCGGCTCCAGCAGCCCGGTGTAGGTCGCCGGGTTGCTGCGCCGCGAACCGCGGATCGCGGCCTGGTCGATCGAGACGACCCCCTCGGCGCCCTCGACCGAACCGCGGATCAGCGACGACTTCCCGGAACCCGCCACGCCGGTGAGGACGACGAGCACCCCGAGCGGGATGTCGACGTCGACGTCACGCAGGTTGTGCGTGTCGGCCCCACGGACCTCCAGGGCGCCCTCGGACTTCCTGACCTCGTCCTTGAGCGCGGCCCGGTCGTCGAGGTGGCGGCCGGTGATCGTGTCGCTCGCGCGCAGGCCCTCGACGGTGCCCTCGAAGACGACCTCGCCGCCTTCGGAACCGGCCTTCGGACCGAGGTCGACCACGTGGTCGGCGATCGCGATGGCCTCCGGCTTGTGCTCCACGACGAGCACCGTGTTGCCCTTGTTCCGCAGCTGCAGCAGCAGTTCGTTCATCCGCTGGATGTCGTGCGGGTGCAGGCCGATCGTCGGCTCGTCGAAGACGTAGGTGACGTCGGTGAGCGACGACCCGAGGTGCCGGATCATCTTGGTGCGCTGGGCTTCCCCGCCCGACAGCGTGCCCGAGGGCCGGTCGAGGCTCAGATAGCCGAGGCCGATCTCGACGAACGAGTCGAGGGTGTGGCCCAGCGCCTCCAGCAGCGGCGCCACCGAAGGCGCCTTCAGGCCACGGACCCACTCGGCGAGGTCGCTGATCTGCATCGCGCAGGCGTCGGCGATGTTCACCTTGCCGATCTTCGACGACCGGGCCTCCGGGCCGAGCCGCGTCCCGTCGCACTCGGGGCAGGTGGTGAAGGTGACCGCCCGCTCGACGAACGCGCGGACGTGCGGCTGCATCGACTCGACGTCCTTGGAAAGCATGGACCGCTGGATCGACGGCACCAGCCCCGAGTACGTCAGGTTGATGCCCTCGACCTTGATCTTGGTCGGCTCCTTGTAGAGCAGGTCGTCGAGCTGGCGCTTGGTGAACTTCTTGATCGGCTTGTCCGGGTCGAAGAAGCCGCTGCCGCGGAAGATGCGGCCGTGCCAGCCCTCCATGCTGTACCCCGGGATGGTGATCGCGCCTTCGTTGAGCGACTTCGTCTCGTCGTAGAGCTGGGTGAGGTCCATGTCGTTGACCGCACCCCGGCCCTCGCAGCGCGGGCACATGCCGCCCAGGATGTTGAAGCTGCGACGCTCCTTCGTGGTGCGGCCGCCCTTCTCGAGGGTGACCGCACCGGCGCCGCTGATCGAGGCGACGTTGAAGGAGAACGCCTGGGGCGAGCCGATGTGCGGCTTCCCCAGCCGGCTGAACAGGATCCGCAGCATCGCGTTGGCGTCGGTCGCGGTGCCGACCGTGGAGCGCGGGTCGCTGCCCATCCGCTCCTGGTCGACGATGATCGCGGTCGTCAGCCCGTCGAGGACGTCGACGTCGGGGCGCGCCAGCGTCGGCATGAACCCCTGTACGAACGCGCTGTAGGTCTCGTTGATCAGCCGCTGGGACTCCGCGGCGATCGTGCCGAAGACCAGCGAGCTCTTGCCCGAGCCGGAGACCCCGGTGAACACGGTCAGCCGTCGCTTCGGCAGCTCGACCGTGACGTCCTTGAGGTTGTTCACGCGCGCGCCGTGCACCCGGATCAGGTCGTGGCTGTCGGCTTCGTGCGGGGCCTTGCTCATCTTCTCTCCAGTGTCTCCGGGCGGGCCTGCGGTCGATCCAACCAGGTCAGCTGTCCTGCAGCACACCCAGAACGTTGCCGTCGGCGTCGGTGAAGGTGGCCACGAGACGGCCGCCGCCGACGTCCTTCGGCGCGTCCTTGACGGTGCCGCCGGCCGCGGTGACCTCGGCGAGCTTCGCCTCGATGTCGGCGACGTGCCAGTAGCTGACCGGCCCGGTCATGCCCTGCGGGCCGCCGCCCGGCACCAGCCCGATGTGCTGGCCGCCGACGTCGTAGCCGACGTAGTAGGCCGAGTCGGCCGTCGGCTCGGCGCCCAGCAGGGCCGTGTACACGGCCTTGGCCTTCTCCACGTCGGAGACGGGGTGCAGGACGGTCTTGATGCCTTCGGTGCTCATGGTCACTCCTGGTTGTCGTGTGCTGTGGCACCGACGCTACGACCGGGGCGATGACCTGCGCTTCTCGATTCCTGATCGGTCTCGCGCGTGCATGATGGAGGCATGCGGATCACGGCCTGGTGGCGCGGCATCAGCCCACGGCGGCGCCTGATGCTGAGCGGCGTCGCCGTCGTCGTGGTGCTCGCGGTCGTCGTGGCCGTCGTCGTCACCTCCGGCACGAGCGCCGCACCGCAGGCCGGGACGCCCGACCAGGACCGGCCGGGGCCGGTGCTGCTGGTGCCCGGCTACGGCGGCGGCCAGGGCGCGCTGAACGAGCTGGCCGCGCGGATCCGGCAGACCACCGGGCGGACGGCCGAGGTGCTCACCCTGGCCGGCGACGGCACCGGTGACCTGCTCGAACAGGTCGCCGTCCTCTCCGACGCCGTCGAGCGGGCGTACGCGGGCGGGGCGCCGTCGGTCGACGTCATCGGCTACTCCGCGGGCGGCGTCGTCGCCCGGCTGTGGGTCGGCCGCGACGGTGGTGAGCACCAGGCCCGCCGGGTGGTGACGCTGGGCGCCCCGATGCACGGCACCGGCCTGGCAACGGCGGGCGGGGCGCTCGTCCCCGGCGCCTGTCCCACCGCGTGCGTCCAGCTGGCACCGGGCAGCGCGCTGCTGCAGGAGATGGCGAAGGACCCGATCCCCTCGACGCTCCCGTGGCTGTCCCTGTGGACCGAACGCGACGAGACGGTCACCCCACCGGACTCGGCCCGCGTCGACGGCGCGGTGAACGTCGCGCTGCAGCAGGTCTGCCCCGGAAACCAGGCCGGCCACGGCGACCTGCCGACCGACCCGGCCGTCACCGAGCTGGTCCTGCAGGCGCTGGGCACCTCACCGCTCGAAGCACCATCGGAGTGCCTCAGCTCGTGACGTCCTTCGTCGCGAAGTTCGCCCAAGCCGCGCCGAAGAACACCACGATGTAACCGGCCTGCAGCAGCAGGCCGTGGTCGATGTTGCGCCAGAGCACCGGGTCCCGGAAGAAGTCGATCCACGACAGCCAGTAGTGCGTCGGCAGGTAGGGCTTCACCGACGCCGCCGCGTCCAGCGTTTCCAGCACCGAGCTGGTGATCAGCACGGCCAGCCCGCCCAGCGCGGCGCCGAGCGAGGAGACGGTGACCGTCGACAGGAACACCGTGATCGCGGCGAAGCCGAGCATCGACACGACGATGTAGCTCACCGCGCCGAGCAGCCGCAGGCCCAGCCCGGACGAGCTGAGCGACTGCCCCGACAGCGACGTCACCCCGGCGGGCTGCCCGCCCGGACCCGCGACGCCGGGGGTGCCGCCGGTGCCGAACAGGATCACGCCGAGCACCAGCGACGTCAGCACGACGATCACGATCGCCGCGGTGACGTACACGGCGATGGCGATCATCTTGGCGCCGAGCAGCCGCGTCCGGCCGACCGGGCGCACCAGCAGGTAGCGCAGGGTGCCGCCGGACGCCTCGCCGGCGACCGAGTCCCCCGCGACGACGGCGACCGCGATCGGCAGGAAGAGCGGCAGGACCAGGGCGAGCGCGGCCGCCGGGTAGAGCGCGCCGTCGTTCACCACGGCCGACAGGAACGCCCCGCCCTGCCCGGGCGGCGGCGCGAAGTCGGCCGTCGCCAGGAAGATCCCGACGATCGCGGGCAGCAGGCACAGCAGCAGCACGCTGACCCAGATCCGCGGCCGCAGCACGAGTTTCCGCAGTTCGA
Organism: Amycolatopsis heterodermiae; assembly: GCF_034929455.1. Lineage (NCBI taxonomy): Bacteria > Bacillati > Actinomycetota > Actinomycetes > Pseudonocardiales > Pseudonocardiaceae > Amycolatopsis > Amycolatopsis heterodermiae. The sequence goes on along the minus strand of NZ_JAYFSI010000009.1, from coordinate 174,488 downwards.
CGGCGATCACCCGGCCGCCACCTCCCCGAACCGGTCCGACCCGGGCCCGGTGAACTCCAGCACCACCTGCTCCAGGGTCCGCCGCTCGGCGTCGATGGACGTCACGCGTACGCCGGCCTCGACGAGCATCGCGTTCAGCGCGGCCGGGTCCTCGTGCCGGATGACCAGGCGGTCGCCGTCGCGGGACTCGAGCTGCCCGTCGAGGACCGCGGCTGCCGCGGCCCCGTCCGGCGTGCCGACGAGCACCCGGCCGGTCAGCGCCCGCAACGACGTCAGGTCCTCCTCCAGCACCAGCCGGCCGCGGTCGACGACGCCGACGCGGGTGCACAGCTGCTCGACCTCGGCCAGCAGATGGCTGGACAGGAACACCGTGGTCCCGCCCGCGTTCAGCGCGACCAGCAGCTCACGGATCTCCTTGATGCCCTGCGGGTCGAGCCCGTTGGTCGGCTCGTCGAGGATCAGCAGGCGCGGCTTGCGCAGCAGCGCCCCGGCCAGCCCGAGCCGTTGCCGCATGCCCAGCGAGTACGCCTTCACCGGCCGCTGGTCGACCGCGCCCAGCCCGACCTGCTCCAGGGCGTCGTCGATGCGACGCTGCCGGGTGCGCCGTCCCCCGCCGCGCCCGGAGGCGTCGAGCAGCGCGAGGTTCCGGCGCCCGGACAGGTGCGGGTACGCGGCCGGGCCCTCGACCAGCGCGCCGACGTCCGGCAGCACCTCGGAGACCCGCTTCGGCACCGGCTTCCCGAGCACCTCGATCTCGCCGCCGGTCGCGTAGACCAGCCCGAGCAGCATCCGGACCAGCGTGGTCTTGCCCGAGCCGTTGGGGCCGAGAAAGCCGTAGCGGTCGCCTTCGCGCACGTCCAGGTCGACGGCGTCGACGGCGAGCACCCGGCCGTAGCGCTTGGTCAGGCCGCGGGTGACGATCATCGGCCGCTCCGGCGCAGCCGCGACAGCTCGTCCGCGACCGTCCGCAGCACCTGCGGCGTCACCGTCCCGGCCAGCAGGTACGAGCGGCGGGAGAACGACGAGCGGACGATCGCCAGCGACAACGGCGTGATCGACAGCTGCACCACGGTCCCCGCCGCCAGCTTGGCCTCCACGCCGCCTGCCTTCCCGGCCGCGTCGCTCGCGGCGTTCCCGACGTTGCGCGGCACGGCGATCACGGCGAAGGCCGCCAGCCCGGTGCCGTAGAGCGCGGCGCCGGAGACGCCGCCGAAGCTCGACGACGCCAGCGGCCGCCCGCCGAGGGTGGTCGGCAGCACCGCCTGGCCCAGCGCGCCGAGCGCGTCCGTGACGTCCGGGGCGCTGGCGACCGAGAAGCCGGAGCCGAGCACCGGACGCGGCGCTTCGACGGCCGGCGTCGTCTGCTCGACCTGCTGGAACGCGGTGCTGAGGATCGGCGCCTGCTGCCCGCGCGCGGTCACCTCGACCCGCACCGGCAGCCCCGTCGCCGGGTCGGCCCACAGGTCCACCTGGCCGATCGTGGTGTCCTGGTCGGCCGGGACCAGCCGCAGCCCGGACGCGTCGACCCCGGCGACGCGCCGCGCGGGCAGCGTCGTCACCGGGTCGTTCTTCGCGGCCGTCAGGACCCGCCGCGCGAGCTCGGGCGGCAGCAGGTCCCCGGCCCGCGGCAGCCGCACGGTTGGTTCGCCGATCAGCTCGGTCAGCGCGTTGGCACCGTAGTCCCAGGTGTACTCGCCGTCGGGCAGCCGGTAGACGTCGTGCTCACCGGCGGTGCCGATGACGTCGAAGCGGTAGCGGTCCGGGCCCGCGTACCAGGCGCGCATCCGCGTCGTCCCGGCGAAGAGCGCGGCGACGTCGGCGAGGTTCGGCAGCTCCGGCAGGGCGAGCGAGCCGGAGCTCTCGGCGTACCCCTGGTACGGCCGGCCCGCCGACGCCAGCACGAGGGCACGCAGGCGGCCCGCGTCGATCGACTCCCCCGCGGACGGCAGCGCGGCGACGACGGCGGGTACCGAAACCAGGACAAGGGTCACCGCGGCGACCACCGCCCACCGGCGCCGCTTTTCGTGCCGCACCACCGAGGGCGTCATCCGGCATCACCTCTGCCGTCCTTTCTACGCCATGAACTCGGGCATCAGTCCTTACGAGGGGCTGTGAATCCGGGGCCACCGGACGCTGCGTCGCGCGCGAACAACCGGGTCACGGCTCGGTCCACAACCCCGGATCCGGGCCGCGACCCGGCTATTCTCTGGGCGGAAACACGACTAGGGGGACGAAGTGAGCACGACCAGCGACGGCACGCCGCAGAGCACCGCCGAGGCGATGATCGCCGAGGCCAAACGCGCCTTGTGGGTGATGGTCGGCCTGCTGGCCGTCCTGTGGGTGCTGCAGATCTTCAACTCCCTCGACGACTACGGCCTGAGCCACCAGTTCGGCATCGAGGCGCGCGAACCGGCGTCGCTGCCGGAGATCTTCAGCGCGCCGTTCCTGCACCTCGGCTGGGACCACATCGAGGCGAACTCCGGCCCGCTGTTCGTCTTCGGCTTCCTCGCGGCCTACCGCGGCGTGAAGAAGTGGCTCGGCGTGAGCGTGCTGATCATCGTCGCGAGCGGGCTCGGCGTCTGGTTCATCTCGCCGTCGAGCTCGGTCACCGTCGGTGCCAGCGGCCTGGTGTTCGGCTACTTCGGGTACATCATCGTGCGCGGCCTGTTCGACCGGCACCCGATCGACATCGTGATCGGGCTCGTCATGGCGTTGTGCTTCGCCTACCAGTTCTCGTCGCTGCTGCCGGGCGACGAGCAGGTCAGCTGGCAGGGCCACATGTTCGGGTTCGCCGGCGGCATCATCGGCGGCTGGCTGTTCCGCGACCGCCGTCCCAAGACCGTCCCCGGACCGGACGCGACCGACCCGGCGACCGTCCTGCTCCCGAAGGACCTCACCTAGGCGGCTCGAGCCAGGCGTCGACGACGACCCACACGTACCGGCCGATCACCGGCCGCGGCGCCCGCACGCCGAGCGGCGCCCGGTCCAGCGTTCCCGTCGGTGGGCAGCGCGACGGCGAGTGTCAACGGACAGGACGTCCCGCGCAGCTTCAGCGTTTCGGTCACCTCCCAGCCTTCGCGTCGCCGGATCCCGGCTGCGGCTTCCGCAGGTCGGTGTCGCGGCGCGGGTTCTTCGTGTCGAGCGCGCCGAGGTCGAGCGTGGCCGCGCTGGTGCTCGTCGGCGGCCCGGCCGGGATCGGCAAGACCCGGCTGGTCGAGACCGTCGTGGACGCCGACGCCGTCTGGGGCCGCTGCGTCGACGACCCCGGCGCCCCGCCACTGTGGCCCTCGTCCTCGGCCAGCGCGACGAGGCCCAAGCCGGCTACGACGCGCTGCGCCCCCTGCTGCGGGACCCCGATTTCCTCGGCCAGGCGCCCGGCGTCGGCGTCAACCTGGTGCCGTTGCTGGAGGAGTTCCGCGACCTCGAAACGGCGGAGTGGCTGGCCGAGCGGTTCGACGGCGAACCCCCGTTCGCCTCGGGCGGCGCGGGCACGTTCTGCGTCGACTGTTCTAGCAGCTGGTCGGCCCGCCTGGCCGCGCTGCTGGACCGCCACGACGAGGCCGTCCGGCTCTTCGAGAAGTCGATCGCGTGGGACACTCGCCCCCGCGCCCTCCCGTACGTGGTCCACAACCGCGTCCGGCTGGCTTCGGTGCTCCTCACCCGCGGTGACGGGCGCGCCGGCTGGTGCTGTCCGAACGCACGGTGGAGAGTCACGTCCGCAGTGTGCTGGCCAAGCTCGGGCTGGCGAACCGGACGGAGATCGCGACCTGGGTGCACCGCCACGGGCGGGCGTAGACCGTCCACAGTGGATTTCCGAGCCACGGACGTTCACCGGGGACCGAATCCTGGGTCCCGGATGTGAACCGCTGTGAGAACGCTGTGGATCGGCCTCCGCGAGATGCCGACCCGGCGTCGCTGTGGTGATCTAGATCGGTGGCGAACAAGTTTCTCCGGAGCGCGGTCCTCGCGGGCGCGTCGTTGCTGGTCCTGGGGACCGGCGTGGCCGTCGGCGCGAACTCGACCGCCGACGACGCCTACGCCGCGAGCGCACCGGTCGTGACCAAGCCGACCGCACCGGCCAAGCCGACCACACCGACTCTGGCCCCGGCCCCGCGCTCGGCGCCGCAGCCGGTCGGCGCGCTGTTCGCGAACGGGAGCCACTTCTGCAGCGCCAGCGTCGTGCACTCCGACGCCGGCGACCTCGTCCTGACCGCCGCGCACTGCGTCAAGGACGGGATGACCTTCGCGCCCGGCTACCACGACGGTGTCGCGCCGCTCGGAACGTGGACCGTGACGGACGTGGCCGTCGCGGACGGCTGGACGTCGTCCGCCGATCCGGATCTCGACTTCGCGTTCCTCACCGTTTCGCAACCGGGGAACACCGCTTCGCTGGAAAGCCTGACCGGCGCGAACACCCTGGGAATCGCTCAGGGATTCGACCACGAAATCACTCTTACGGGCTACCCCGACAGTACCGATTCCCCGGTCGTCTGCACCGGGGAGACAACCCGTTCGGACACTTATCAGCAACGCGTCGCGTGCCCCGGTTTCCCGGACGGCACCAGCGGCGGGCCGTGGGTCACGAATGGCGTAGTCATCGGCGTGATCGGCGGTTACCAGCTCGGCGGCGACACCCCGGACGTCTCCTACAGTGCCTATTTCGACGACGACATCCAGAAGCTTTACGCGTCGGTCACCGGCTGAAACGCGAACCGGGCCCGCGCCCCTGGCGGAGGACGCGAGCCCGGTTCGACCCCTCGTGAACCCTCAGCAGGTCACGATGAGCCCGGTGAGCGCCGAGCACGTCTTCGACGCGCTGTCGTTGGCGCTGGTCGGATCCGCCGGCGAGCTGGTGGTCTTCTGCACCGTCGTGGTGTACGAGCCGAGCGCGAGCAGGCCGCCGTTGACCGAGAACTTCGCCGTGGCCGACGCGCCGGAAGCCAGCGACGCGACGTCACAGTTCAGCGTCCGGGTGGTGCCGACGTGGGCGCACCCGGTCGAGCTGCCGTACGAGAGACCCGACGCATACGTTGCGACGACCCGGATACCGGACGCGGCCGACGGGCCGACGTTCGTCACGGTCAGCGTGTAGTCGATGCGCGCGTTGAGCCCGCCGTGGCCGGTCGCGGCGAGCGCGACCTTGACGTCGGCGATGGTCGACGGGTTGCCGATGGTGATGACCGGCCCGTCGAGGGTCTCGAACGCGAAGTTGTCGCCGACGAACTGGTGCTGCAGCGTGAACGAGCCCGGCGCGGCGGTGTCCTTGACGCGCAACGTGAACGTCCCGGTCTTGGTGCCGCCCGCGGCGAGGTCGCCGAACGCGGCGCGGTAGCTGCTGCCTTCCCGGAAGCAGCCGACCTCCGTCGTACCGGAGCAGCCCACGACGTCGACGACGTCGGTGATCGGGGTGGGCGAGCCGTAAATGGCCGCCTTCGCGAATGTCACCGTGAAATCTTCGGGGTTGTAAACCGTTTCCGCGACGGTGAAAGTCTGTCCCGGCAGCACCGTTGTCTGGCTGACGTCGACAGAACTGGTGGGCGGGGCCGCGTTCGCGGCGGGCGCCATCGCGATGAACGCGGTGGCCAAAGCGGCCACCGAAGACAGAATCGTTGCCCGTCGCCAGCTTCTTCGCATAGTGGTTTTCTCGCCGTTCAGTCGAGGAATGCCGCTCTGACAATGCTGCTGTTCAGTCGTCGCGTCCCCGGAATTCGTTACCGCCATCCGGCGGCGCCCCGGCACCTCCGTCAGGACGGACGCCAGCGGCCGTTCATCTCACCCGGGCGCGGCGGCGGGCCGGGCAGATCCGGACCGTCACCCGACGCCAGCCCTTCGAGCAGCAACGCCAGGTAGCGGCGCCGCAACTCGCTGGTGCGCACCGGATCTTCGACGCGGATCGCCGCGCAGCACTCGAGGATCATGCCGACGTCTTCGGTGACGGCGTCACGGCGCAGCCGCCCGCTCTCGTGCGCGCGGGCGACGAGCCCCGCGGCGAGTTCGTTCGCGCGGCGGGCGTCGGCACCCATCTCGTCCGTCGGCGTGAAGGTGCCCGCGAGGTGGACGGTCAGCGAGTGCACGTCGGCCTCGACGACCCGGCCGAGGAAGCCGGCGAGGGCCGCCCAGGCGTCCGGTTCTCCGGCCGAGGCCTCGGCTTCGGAGATGAACCGGCGGAGGCCGTCGTGGCAGAGCCGGCAGAGCAGGAACTCCTTGCTCGGGTAACGGCGGTAGAGCGCGCTGATGCCGACGCCGGCCCGCTCGGCGACGGCCGAGATCGGGGCCTTCGGGTCCAGCAGGAAGACGTCACGGGCGGCGTCGAGGATCACGACGTCGTTGCGGGCGGCCTGGCCGCGGCGGCCGGGCAGGGCGGTCTCGCTCATGAACCGAGGATAGCACTGGAACGGATCGTTCCGCTCTGCTACAGTTCGGAACGAAGCATTCCGTTCCAGCGTTCTCGAGGAGTAGCCATGACGGTCCCCGCCCTTCGCCCGTTCCGCGCCGAGGTCCCGCAGTCCGCGCTCGACGAACTGCGGGCGCGGCTCCAGCGCGCGCTCTGGCCGGACGACCTGCCCGCCGGGTACGGCGTCACGAACGAGCGGGTCCGCGCGCTGGCGGAGTACTGGCTGGAGAAGTTCGACTGGCGGGCCTTCGAGGCGCGGCTCAACGCGTACCCGCAGTTCCTGACGCAGATCGACGGCGAGACGATCCACTTCCTGCACGTCCGCTCGTCCCGCGCGGACGCGACCCCGCTGCTGCTGACGCACGGCTGGCCGGGATCGGTCGCCGAGTACCTCGACGTCATCGCGCCGCTGACCGAGCCGGAAGCGCCCGGGGCGCCGGCGTTCCACCTGGTGATCCCGTCGCTGCCGGGCTTCGGTTTCTCGGGCCCGGTCAAGTCCGCGGGCTGGGGCACGCACCGCACCGCGGCGGCGTGGGCCGAGCTGATGAGCCGCCTGGGTTACGAGTCGTACGGCGCGGCGGGCAACGACGCGGGCTCGATGATCTCGCCGGAGATCGGCAGGCTCGCGCCGGAGAAGGTCGTCGGCGTGCACGTCACGCAGCTGTTCTCGTTCCCGTCGGGCGACCCGGCGGAGATGGCGGACCTGAGCGAGGCCGACCAGGCCGGGCTGGCGCACCTGCAGTGGTTCTACGAGAACATGTTCTCCTTCAACCAGCTGCACAGCCAGCAGCCGCACACCCTGGCGTTCGCCCTCGCCGACTCACCGCTGGGGCTGCTGGCGTGGAACGCGCAGCTGTTCGGCGAACACCTCGACGCGGACTTCGTCCTGGCGAACGTCGCGCTGTACTGGCTGACGGGCACGGGCGGCTCGTCGATCCGCTTCTACTACGAGGACGCGCACACGACGTCGCACCCCTCGGAGCCGACCACGGTCCCGACGGCCCTGGCGATGTTCAAGGGCGACTTCCAGTCGATCCGCCGGTTCGCCGAGCGCGACCACGAGAACATCGTCAGCTGGAACGCCTACGACGCCGGCAGCGGCAGCGGCGGCCCGCGTGACGCCGCTGGCCACTACGCGGCACACGAGGCTCCCGACGTCCTGGTGGCCGACATCCGGCGGTTCTTCGCCGGCCTGTCTCGCACCTGGCCCGTCCTGGAGCAGGCCCACGCCGCGCTGCGCTCGGCCGTCGCCGGGATCGTGAACTGGTCGGCACCGACCCCGTGCGCGGACTGGAACGTCACACAGGTCTTCCAGCACGCGGCGGCCGACCAGCTGGGCTACGCGGCATCCATCACGGGCGAGCCGGGCCCGGACTTCAACCCGTTCGCCCCGTCGGGCACCCTCACGCTCCCGGCGGCCGACTTCCTGGAACCCAAACTGGCCGCGGCCAAGGCCGCGTTCGCCACAGTGACCCCGGACGCCACCGCAGTCCCGACCCCCCTCCCCCAGGGCGCGCTACCGGCCCAGGTAGCGGTCGGCGCAGCCGCCCTGGACGCAGCAGTCCACGCATGGGACATAGCAGCAGCCACAGGCGCGCAGTCCCCCCTGACCCCAGACCTGGCGGCAGCATTGCTGCCGGTGGCCCAGGAACTGGCAGAACCGCTGCGAGGCTTCGCGTACGCCCCAGCACTGCCCACCCACGCCGAGGACGACGCAGCATCAACACTCCTGCGCTACCTGGGCCGCGACCCGCACTGGACAGTCTGACCCCCTCCTCCGCGACGATCCCCGGGAGCCCTTACGAGGCTGGGCAAACACGCCCACCTCGCTCCCGCTAGACCACGACCCGCACCAGCCCTGATCTTCACGGAGGCCAAACCGGAACCCCTCGCCGCAGCGCGCGGCAAAAACCCCCGCACCGCAGCAAACCCACAACCATGCGGTTCGCTCCCTCCCCCGAGAACCTCCCCACCCCGGCGAACCTCCACAGCCAAGTAGCGCCTCCCCTTCGCCGAGAACCCTCCCACCGCGGTGAACCTCCCCATCCGAGCAGCGCGCTCCCTTCACCGACGACCGACCTCTCCCACGCCGGGATAGCTCAAGTCCGACTTCGCCCCACCAAAGAGCCCGGCGCCCGGCGCACCCGAGAACGACACCTCCCGCGACCAACCTCAAGCCCGCCCTCACCGCAGCACGCGGCCGAACCCCCACACCGCAGCGAACCCCACAACCATGCGGCCCATCCCCTTCACTGAGAACCTTCCCACCGCGGTAAACCTCCACACTCGAGCGGCACGTTCCCTTCACCAGCGACCGCCCACCCCCACGCCGGTATGACCCGAGTCCGACTTCGACCCGCCATAGAGCCCGGCGCCGGGCATCGGCACGACTCGCGAACCGCTCAGGACCGCCCCCTCGCAGCAGCGCGGCTGAAACTCCTGCGCCGCAGCAAAAACCACAGCCACGCGGCACGTTCCTTCACCGAGGACCGCTTTCACCCCGGCGGCAAGTCTTCGACATCAACCCGCCAAAGCACCCAGACCCCACCACAGCAAACACTTCGGCCCATCACAGACCCATCACTCCACAATGGACTCACTCGGGAATCTCCGTTGACGAAACACCCACCACCGGGCAAGCCAAGAAAATCCGTTGCCCCGCAAGGAACCGCGATCCTAACCTCGGCTCATGACGAACCGGCCCTTCCGTTGGGACCTCGTGCGTCCCGATCAGGTCGGGACGCTCCTCGACAACGCCCAAGAACCCCGCCTCTGGTTCCTGCCCGCGCTCACCGAGGCCACCGCCAAAGTCCTGGCCCGCTGCGGGAACGGCGAGCTGCACTTCGTCGGCCGCTCGCTCGACAGCATGCACGACCTCCTCGGCGGGGCCCTGGAACGCACCTCCTGGCACGACCGCGTCCACCAGCTGCCGATGTCGCTGAAACCGCGGCGGGACTTCACCGGCCGCGACACCGCGCTGCTACGGGAGCACCTCGCGGCCGCCGGGATCACTCCGTACCGGCTGGCGCGGGGGACGCGGCCCACCGTGTTCGTCGACCTCGTGCACGAAGGCGAGACCTTCACCGAGCTGTACCTGCAGCTGCGCCGGTGGATCGTCGAGGACCGGGAGGCGTGGCCGGTGATCCGGCGGAAGCTGCGGTTCCTCGGCGTCACGCCCCGCCGGCTGTCCTGGCGGTGGCGGGACGACGCAGGCTGGCCGGCCGAGCTGCCCGCGGCCGCGGTCCGGAACGTTTCCCTCGACCGCGACGTCTGGTACTACTTCGGCGACCACCAGCCGAAGCTCACGCCGTCGTTCCCGCGGCAGCGGTGGACCAACGAGAGCGTCCGGACGCCCGACCGCGGGCAGGCCACCCGGAGCGCCCTCGCCGAGGCGTTCGCGCTGGTCGACGCTGGCCGGCAGGCCCGGACGCGGGAGCAGCTCGTCCGGACCGTCACCCGGGAGCCCGCGATGGCCGAGTCGTGGCTGCGGACGCTGGTCACCGAACTGCGCTACTGACCGGCCGGTCAGCAGGAGGTACGGTGAGCCGCATGGCGCGGAAGGCGGTTTCGGTGCGGCGGGAGGAGATCGTCCTCGCCGCGCTCGAACAGGTCCGGGGACGCGGCATCGCCGGGGTGCGGGCGGCCGACGTCGCCAAGGCGCTCGACGTCAGCACCGCCTTGATCTTCTACCACTTCGGCACGCTCGAAACCCTCATCATCGAGGCGTTCCGGCAGGCCGCCGAGAACAACCTCGCGGTCCTGCGCGGCGAGCTCGACCGCGGCGGCCCGGCCGGCGAACGGCTGCGGGCCGTCCTGGCGCTCTACGGCCCCAGCGAACCCGCCCACGGCTGGACGCTGTGGATCGAGGCGAGCGCCGCGGCGATGCGGGACAGCGAGCTGCGTGCCGTCCTGCAGCGGCTGGACCTGCGGTGGCGGGACGCCGTCGTCGCGCTGATCGCCGAGGGGGTCGGGGCCGGCGAGTTCCGGTGCCCGGACCCGCACGGCGCCGCCTGGCGGCTGACCGCGCTGCTCGACGGCCTCGCCCTGCAGGTCGTCGCGCGCGAAGGCACCGTCAGCGCGGCGGACTGCGCCGGCTGGGTCGAGCAGGCGATGACGCATGAGCTGGGCTACTGCTGACTCGCCACTCAGGAGGGGTGATGACCGAACCGGGCTTGCTCGAGGTGGCGTGGACCGACCCCGTCACCGGGTGCCGGGGCTACCTGGTGATCGACCGCCTCGTCCGCGGCGTGGCCAGCGGCGGGCTGCGGATGCGCCGCGGCTGCACGCTCTTCGAGGTCCGCGGCCTGGCCCGGGGCATGACCCTCAAGGAGGGCCTGAACTACGACCCGGACGGCCGGTACGTCCCGCTCGGCGGCGCCAAGGGCGGCATCGACTTCGACCCGTACGACGACCGCGCCCGCGACGTCGTCGCGCGCTACCTGCACACCATGCGGCCGCTGATCGAGCGCTACTGGACCATGGGCGAGGACCTGGGGCTGCGGCAGGACGTCATCGACGGGGTGATCACCGAGATCGGCCTGCTCAGCTCGGTCCAGGCGGTCTACCCGCTGCTCGAAGACCGGGACGCGGCGACCGCCCGGCTCGCCGACGCGTTCCGGATCGAGGTCGGCGGGCTGGGGCTCGACGAACTGGTCGGCGGCCTCGGCGTCGCGCAGGCCGCGCTCACCGCCCTGGAGCTGCTGGGCCTCGGCGGCCCGAACCGGGTCGTCGTGCAGGGGTTCGGCTCGATGGGCGGGGCCACCGCGCGGTTCCTCGCCGAGGCCGGGCTCCGGGTGGTCGGTGTCTCGGACGTCCGCGGCGTCGTCGCCAACCCGGCCGGCCTGGACGTCGAGCACCTGCTCCGGCACCGCGACCGCTTCGGCGGCATCGACCGCGACCACCTGAAACCCGGTGACGAGCTGCTGCCGCCGGAAGCCTGGCTGGACGTGCCGGCCGAGGTGCTGGTGCCCGCGGCCGTCTCCTACTGCGTCGACGCCGACAACCAGGTCCGGATCGGCGCGAAGCTCGTCGTCGAGGCGGCGAACATGCCGGTGACCGCGGAGGCCGAGGAGCTGCTCGCGGCGCGCGGCATCCGCGTCGTGCCGGACTTCGTGGCCAACTCGGCGACCAACTCCTGGTGGTGGTGGACGCTCTTCGGCGACGTCGGCGCGGACGCCGGCGAAGCCTTCGGGAAGGTCCGCACCCGCATGCGCGAGCTGGTGACCGGCATGTTCGAGCGGGCGGCGCTCGACGGCCTCGGCCTGCGCGCCGCCGCGCTGGCCCTGTCGGAGAAGAACCTCGAGGCCATCGAGGCCCGGTTCGGGTGCCGGGAACGAATCGGCGGCCCAGATAGTTGAACGCTCTATGAAACTCGGCATCTACAGCTTCGGCGACCGGCCGCCGGACCCCCGCACCGGTGAGCAGCTCTCCGTCGCCCAGCAGCTGGCCAACACCCTCGAGCGGATCAAGCTGGCCGACGAGCTGGGCCTCGGCTTCTACGGCCTCGGCGAGCACCACCTCGACCAGTACGCCATCTCGAGCCCCGGCACGGTACTGGCCGCGGCGGCGAGCGTCACGGACCAGATCACCCTCAGCTCCGCCGTCACCGTGCTGAGCACCGAGGACCCCGTCCGCGTCTACCAGCAGTTCACGACGCTCGACCAGCTCAGCCACGGCCGCGCCGAGCTGCTCGCCGGGCGCGGGTCGTTCACCGAGTCGTTCCCGCTGTTCGGCAACGACCTCGGCGACTACGACGAGCTCTTCGAGGAGAAGCTCGCGCTGCTCCTGCGGATCGACCGCGAGGACCCGCTCACCTGGTCCGGCAAGTTCCGGCCGCCGCTGGACAACGTGCGGATCCTCCCCCGCCCGTACGGCAGGCGGCTGCGGATCTCGGTCGGCACCGGCGGCAACCCCGAGTCGTCGATCCGCGCCGGCCTGCTCGGCCTGCCCGTGGTCTACGCCGTGATCGGCGGCCGCCCCGAGCGGTTCGCGCCGCTGGTCGACCTGTACCGCCGGGCCGGCGAAGCGGGCGAGCACCAGCCCGAAGACCTGCACGTCACGATGAGCGCCATCGGCCTCATCGCACCGAACTCGCAGGACGCCAAGGAGACCTTCTACCCGTACTGGCTCGAGACGATGAAGTACGGCGCGAAGGCCCGCGGCTGGGCCGTCCCGACCCGCGCCGAATACGACACCTACACCCGCGACGCGCAGGCGCTGTTCGTCGGCAGCCCGCAGGAGATCGCCGAGCGGCTGATCTCCGTCGGCCGGCTCACCGGCGCCGACCGGTACGCGCTGCAGATGGACTGGTCCGGCGTGCCGCACCAGGACGTCATGAAGGCCATCGAGCTGCTCGGCACCGAGGTCAAACCGTTGGTGGACAAGGAGTTCTAGACGTCGTTCGCGGCGATGTAGCCGAACGTCATCGCCGGTCCGATGGTCGAGCCCGCGCCCGCGTAGCTGTGCCCCATCACGGCCGCGCTGGCGTTGCCGGCGGCGTAGAGACCGGGGATGACCGAGCCGTCCGGGCGGAGCACGCGCGCCCGGGCGTCCGTGCGCATGCCGCCCTTCGTGCCGAGGTCGCCGGGGACGAGCTTGAGCGCGTAGAACGGCGGGGCCCACAGCGGCGCGAGGCAGGAGTTGGGCAGCACCAGCGGATCCGTGTAGTAGTGGTCGTACGCGCTGGCGCCGCGCCGGAAGTCGCGGTCGACGCCGGCGAACGCGAAGCCGTTGAACCGGTTCACCGTGGAGGTCAGCGCGGCCGGCGGCACGCCGATCGCCGAGCCGAGCGCCGGGATGCTCGACGCCTTGAAGACCGCACCCGCGCCGTACCAGGCGTCCGGGAACGGCAGCAGCGGCAGGATGTCGCGGAACAGGTACTTGTTCCGGTAGTTCTGGTCGACGACGAGCCACGCGGGGATGTCCGGCGCCGACGGGTTCTTGTCGTACATCGTGTGCACGACGTCGCTGTAGGGCGCGGCCTCGTTGACGAACCGCTGCCCGGCCTGGTTGACGATCAGGCCACCGGGCAGGGTCCGCTCGGCCAGGCAGAAGTACGGGTCGCCCGGCGTCGGGATGGCCGGGCCCCACCAGGCGTCGTCCATCAGGTCGAGCGCGGCGCCGGCGCGCTGGCCCGCGAGGTGGCCGTCGCCGGTGTTCTCCTTCGCGCCGACCGTCCACGCCGTGCCGATCGGCTGCCGCTGGTACTGCGCACGCATGGCCGCGTTGTGCTCGAACCCGCCCGAGCCGACGATCACCCCGCGCCGCGCCCGGATCAGCCCCTGCGGCACGAGAATCCCGGTGACCGCACCGTTTTCGACGTTCAGATCGGTGAGCGGGGTGTTCAGCAGCACCGGGACGTTCGCGGCGAGCAACCCGGCCCGCAGCCCGGCCGCGAGCGCCTGTCCCATGGTGAGCGGCTTCTGCCCGGCGAGCGCAGCGGCCGTCCCCCGCGCGAGACAGGTGGCGGCGACGGCGGCGCCCTTGGCGTTCACCGCGGCGAGGTTCAGCCACTTGTAGTCGGCGCTGAACACGACGAGCCCCGGCGGTGTCGCGAGGTAGGCCGGGTTCAGGTTCGCCAGCTCGGCGCCGAGCAGGTTGCCGTCGAACTGGTCGGGCTCGATGGACCGCCCGTTCGGCAGGCCGCCCGGCAGTTCCGGGTAGTAGTCGCTGTAGCCCTCCATCCAGCGGAACCGCAGCGGGCTGTTGGCCATGACGGACGCGATCATCGCGGGTCCGTTGCGCAGGAACGCTTCCTGGCGTGCGGCCGGGACGTCCGGGCCGACGACGGCGGCGAGGTACTGCGCGGCCTTCGCCGGGGTGTCCGGCACCCCGGCGGCGAGCAGCACGGGGTTGTTCGGGATCCAGATGCCCGCGCCGGAGCGGGCGGCGGACCCGCCGAACGTCGGCGCCTTCTCGACCACGACGACACTCAGGCCGCGCTTGGCCGCCGTCAGCGCGGCGGTCATCCCGGCCGCGCCGGAGCCGACCACGACGACGTCGTACTCCCCGGCCAGCGGTGCCGCGCCCGCGGCCGGCGCCCCCGCGATTCCCGCTGTGACGGCGAAACCCACGCCCGCCGCGGTGCCGCGCAGGATCTGGCGGCGGGTCAGGTCGGTTTCCATGGCGCACTCCTCGCTCGCGGAACGGCGAAGGTCATGGTGTCGGCACCGGCAGAAAACTGGAACCTGTTCTACCCGCTTGGAGCAGCGGCGACCGTCCCGGATGGACCGGTGGCGCCAACCGGTGACGGCATTCGGCGCACGGCCGCCTAAGTTGACGATACCCTCACCTTCTGGCTAACTTGAGATCAGTCTCAAGTTCTCGTTCAGGAGGTTCTCTTGTCGAAAGTGCTCGCCGTCCTGGGTGCCGGTCCCGGGCTCGGCCTGTCGATCGCGCACCGGTTCGGCCGCGAAGGCTTCACGACGGCGCTGGTCTCGCGCTCCGGCACGCGGCACGCGGCCTACCGCGCGTCGCTGGCCGAAGCCGGCGTCGCGGCGCATGCGTTCACCGCCGACGTCACCGACGAAGCCCAGGTCCACGCTGTCCTCGCGCGCATCACGGACGAAGCGGGCGAGATCGACACCGTGTACTTCGGCCCGGCCGATCTCAGCATCGGCTCGGCCATCACCCCGCTGCCCGAAGCCGGGGCCGGGAACCTGCGCGTGCCGTTCGAGTCGATCGTGCTCCCGGCCGCCCAGGTGACCCAGGCCGTGCTGCCGCGCATGCTGGAGCGCGGCGCGGGCTCGCTGCTGTTCGCCGGCGGCATCAGCGGCAAGTACCCGATCCCGCTGCTCGGCAGCTTCGCCCCGGCGGCCGCGGCGCTGCGCATGTACGTCCTGACGCTCAACGCGGCCTTGCGCGGCACGAGTGTCTACGCCGGCACGCTCACCATCGGCGGCGTCATCGAACGCGGCGACATCCACCGGATGTTCACCGAGCAGGCGCCCGACTCCATGCCGGGCACGCTGGATCCCGACGCCATCGCCGAGCGCGCGTGGGCCCTGCACACCGAGCGCGACGAGGCCGAAGCGGAGTTCAACACGCTGGTCGCCTAGCCTGGCGATCGTGTACACCCCTGGGGAACGGAACCGCCTGCGGGACAAGCTGATCGAGGCCGCCCGCGCGGACGAGCGCGTCACCGGGGCCGCGCTCACCGGTTCGGCCGCGCTCGACGCCGAAGACGCCTGGTCGGACATCGACCTCGCCTTCAAGGCGACGGCGCCCGAGCCGGTGCTCGCGGACTTCACCGCGCTGATGTACGGCGAACACGGCGCGCGGCACCACATGGACGTCGTGTTCGAACGGACCGTCTACCGCGTGTTCCTGCTGGAGAACACCCTCCAGGTCGATCTGTCCTTCTGGCCCGAAGCGGATTTCGGCGCGACCTCACCGAAGTTCCGGCTGCTCTTCGGCACCGCGAACGAGCGCGAGCCGTCCCCGCCGCCGGAGGCGCGGCGGCTGGTCGACCTCGCCTGGCTGCACGCTCTCCACGCGCGGTCGAGCATCCACCGCGGCCGCGGCTGGCAGGCCGAGTACATGATCGGCCGGGTCCGCGACCACGCCTTGGCCCTGGCCTGCATCAGGCACGACCTGCCCGCGGGCGAGGGCCGCGGGCTCGACCGGCTGCCCGCGGCGATCCTGGCGGAGTTCGAGACGACCCTCCCGCGCGGACTCGAAGACCTCGCGCGGGCTTTCCGCGCCGTCACCGAACTCCTGATCACCGAGACCCGCCACCTGGACGCCGGCCTCGCCGAACGATTGGCTCCGCTACTCCGCGCGTTGACGTCCTAGGTACGCGAGTTCCGGGTGCGCGGCGACGTACCCGTCGAGCAACCGGCGCGCCACGGACACCGAGTCGACCAGCGGGTGCAGCGCGAACGCCCGCAGCGCCGCCTCCCGCGAGCCCGTCGTCGCCGCTTCGATCACGGCCCGCTCGACGGCCTTCACCGACGTCACCAGCCCCAGCGCGTGGTCCGGGAGCGGCCCGGTGCCGAACGGGCGCGCGCCGCCGGCGTCGACCTCGCACGGCACCTCGACGACCGCGTCCGCCGGGACGCCCGGGAGCGCGGATCCGTTGCGGACGTTGAGGATCAGCGTGGTGGGCTCGCCGCGCGCGAGGGCCCGCATCAACGCCAGCGCGACCTTCTCGTAGCCGCCACCCTCGAGGTCTTCGCGCTCGCCTTCGCGCGTCTCGGCCATGTACGTCGCTTCGCGCTCCAGGCGCGTGCGTTCCCACGACGCCAGCGACGGTTCCGCGTAGAACGAGCGTTGCTGCTCCAGCAGAAAGGCCCCGCGGGATTCCCCGCCGACGGCCTCCCGCGCGAGGTAGTAATAGTGCAGGTACTCGTTCGGCACGACACCCAGCGCGCGCAGCCAGCCGGCGCCGAAGAGCTTGCCCTCCTCGAACGACTCCAGTCCGTCCACATCGGACAGCAGGCGGGGCAGCACGTCCTCGCCGCCGACGTGCACGGCCCGCAGCCAGCCGAGGTGGTTCAGGCCCGCGTAGTCGAACCGCGCGTCCGCCGGGTCGACGCCGAGGGCGCGCGCCACCCGGCGGCAGAGCCCGACCGGCGAGTCGCAGATGCCGATCACACGCTCGCCGAGCACCCCGGCCATCGCCTCGGTCACCATCCCGGCCGGGTTGGTGAAGTTGATGACCCATGCGCGCGGCGCCACCTCGGCGATCGTCCGGGCGAGCGCGACGGCGACGGGGACCGTCCGCAACCCGTACGCGATCCCGCCCGCACCCACGGTTTCCTGCCCCAGCACGCCTTCCGCGGCCGCGACCTGCTCGTCGAGCCGGCGCCCGCGCAGCCCGCCGACCCGGATCGCGGAGAACACGAAGTCCACATCGGACAGTGCGTCGCGCAGGTCCGTGGTCGTCCGCACCCGTGGCGCGCCGGGCACGCCGCGAGCCTGCTCGGCGAGGACCCGTTCGATCGCCGCGAGCCGCCCGGCGTCGACGTCGTGCAGCACCAGCTCGGTGACGTCGCCGCCGGTCAGCAGCGCGCCGTGCACCAGGGGCACGCGGAACCCGCCGCCGCCGAGCAGCGCCAGCCTCACCGCAGCACCTCGACGCCGGCCTCGCCGAGGGCCGCACAGGTGGTTGCGTCGGCTCCGGCGCTGGTCACGACGACGTCGAGGGCGTCCGGCCCGCAGACCTTGGCCAGCCCGGTGCCGGGAAACTTGCCCGCGTCGGCGAGCAGCACCACGCGGTCGGCCGCGGCGACCATCGCCCGCTTCACCGGCACCTCGACGACCGTCGAGTCCATCACCTGGCCGTCGCACCGGACCCCGCTCGCGCCGAGGAAGACGGTGCCGGCGCGCACCTGGCGCAGCGCGTCCTCGGTGAGGAACCCGACCATCGAGTGGCAGCTGCGGCGCACCACCCCGCCGAGCAGCACGAGCTGGACGTCTTCGGCGTCCTTCAGCTCTTCGTAGACGGCGAGGCTGCTGGTGATCACGGTCAACGCCCGGTCGCGCAGCTGCCGGGCCAGCCGGTGCGCGGTGGTGCCGATGTCGAGCAGGACGGTGTCACCGTCGGCGACCAGTGCGGACGCGCGCCGGGCGACGGCTTCCTTCGCGTCGGCGCGTTCGGCGTCTTCCCCGGCGACCTGCGCGAACGGCTCGTCGTCGTCCGCGCACGCGACCGCGCCGCCGTAGACGCGGGTCAGCCGGCCTTCGCGATCGAGTTGCCCCAGGTCACGCCGCACCGTCGCCGGGCTGACGCCGAGCCGCTCGGCCAGCACGCCGACCGGCGCCGGACCCTCCGCGCGCAGGGTCCGCAGGATCAGGTCGTGCCGGCGCTGGGGCAGCATCCGGCGACGATAGCAGTCAAACTCGCTCATCACACGGACGAGTTTGCGCAGCTCTTGCAAAATCTGCGCGGCTCAAGCAGTGTCGTGCGCAACCTTGCGCAGTGCTGGGAGGCGCCCGTGCCGGCTGAACCCGACGTCGACGTCTTCCTGTCCGGTCTGCTGTTCTTCGACCTCGTCTTCACCGGGCTGGAAAAGCCGCCCGCACCGGGTGAAGAGGTGTGGACGGGCGGCATGGGGTCGGGGCCGGGCGGGATCGCGAACTTCGCCGTCGCGCTCAGCCGCCTCGGGCTGCGGACGTCGCTGGCGGCCGCGTTCGGCACCGACGTCTACGGCCGCTACTGCTGGGACGTTCTTTCGCGGCAGGAGCACATCGACCTTTCGCACTCGCAGCAGTTCCCGCGGTGGCACTCCCCCGTCACCGTCTCGCTCGCCTACGCCGGCGACCGCGCGATGATCACCCACGGCCACCCGCCGCCCGTGCCCGTCGCGGAGCTGGCGGGCTCGCCGCCGTCGAGCCGCGCGACCGTCGCGCACATCGGGCTCGACACCGCGGAGTGGGTCCACACGGCACACCAGTCCGGCAGCCTGGTGTTCGCCGACGTCGGCTGGGACCCGTCGGAAGCCTGGTCGGCGGCCCTGCTCGACCAGCTCGCGTGCTGCCACGCGTTCCTGCCCAACGAGATCGAAGCCATGCGCTACACCCGCACGGACACCCCCGAAGCGGCGTTGTCGACGCTGGCCGACCTCGTGCCGATCGCCGTGATCACCCGCGGCGGCGCGGGGGTGCTCGCCGTCGACAGCACCACGGGCGAGACGGCGGACGTGCCCGCGCTGCCGGTCGACGTCCTCGACGCCACCGGCGCGGGCGACGTCTTCGGCGCCGGGTTCGTCGCCGCGACGCTGACCGGCTGGCCGCTGGCGGACCGGCTGCGGTTCGCGAGCCTGACCGCGAGCCTGTCGGTGCAGCACTTCGGCGGCGCGCTCGCCGCGCCGGGCTGGCACGAGATCGCCCAGTGGCACGCGCGCACCCGGCGCCGCGATTACGCCTTCCTCGACGAGGTCCTGCCCGCCGACACCGAAACCGGCACTTCGCGGCGCGGCCCGGTGACGCTCGGCTTCGGCACCGAGGACGGCTGGGGCCAGCCTTGACCGATCGGACCGCGCGCTACACGGCGTCCGGGCTGCGGACGTCGCTGCTGTCGGTGCCGGGCGCGGTCGGGGCCGAGGCGGTGGGGCTGCGGCCGATCGGCGAGGTGATGGGCTGCGTCGTCGAGCACGCCGGCGTCGACGATCCGGCGTCGACCCTGCGCCGCGGTTACGCCACCGCGCTGGACCGGCTGCGTGCGGAGGCCCGGGCCCTCGGCGCGGACGGCGTCCTCGGCATCCGCTGCACGGTGACCCGCGCCACCCGGACGCTGCGGGAGTTCGTCGTGCTGGGCACGGCCGTCCGCGCGACTGGTGGCAAGCGGGCCGGGCAGGTCTTCACCACGAGCCTGTCCGGGCCGGACGTGGCGAAGCTCCTGCCGGCGGGCTGGGTGCCGGTGACGCTGGCGATCGGCGTCGACGGCGGCACGGTGTCCGACATCGCCATGCCGAAGCGCCCGGCCCGGGAGCTCGTGGCCCCGACGGAACTGGTGACCCGGGTCCGGGCCGCGGCCCGCGCGGAGTTCCTGGAGGCGGTGCGCGCGTCCGGAGCCGACGGCGGCCTGGTGTCCGCGACGACGCTGAGCGCCTGGGCCCTCGGCCCCACGGGCGCGGCCGCGGTAGCCGGCGTCTTCGGCACGGCGATCGCCCGCTGCCACGACGGCCCGGCGCCTCGGGACGCCCGCGCCGTGGTGCCGCTGGATCGCCGCGCCTGAGCCGGAACCACTCCTCCCAGGCCGACGGCGGCGGGACTGCTTCGACACGCGATCATCCGCTGCCACTCCGCGGCACCGCTGAGCGCACCTGGGCCCACCGGCACCGCGGCGATTGGCGGCAACCGCCCGCTGCCACGACGACCCGGCGCTCCGGGAGGCCCTCGCCGTCGTACCGCTGGATCGCCGCGCCTGACACCGGAACGACTCCGCGGCAACGCTGAGCGCACCTGGGCCCACCGGCACCGCGGCGATTGGCGGCGACCGCCCGCTGCCACGACGACCCCGCGCCCCGAGATGCCCTCGCAATCCTGGACCGCCGTACCTGAGCCGGAACGACTCCTCCCAGGCCGACGGTGGCCCCGAGACGCCGTTCGCACCGCCGCACCCCACGCCGAAACAGTGCCTCCCGGGCCGACCGCGGCCGGGAACCTCCGCGGCAACGCCGAGCGCCTGAGCCCACCGGCACCGCGGCGGTTGGCGGCGTCTTCGGCACCGCGATCGCTGTGCTACCGCCGTACCTGCCCCTCGAACCGTGCCACGATGGATCGGCGCGTCCGGAGGAGGTGCGAGGTGCCCGAGTGGGATGGTCCCGACCGGCCGCCGCTCGCGCGCGACCCGGCACCTCGCCACCGTTCCGGCCAGGCCAGGACGTCGCTGCTGAGCGTCCCCGGTGCGGTCGGGGCCGAAGCGGCGGGCTTCACGCCGGTTGGCGAGGTCATGGGGGCCGTCGTGCACCGGGTCGGCTGGGCCGGTCCGAGCCGCTGGGCCGCCGACCGGATCAGGGTGCTGGCGGACCTGCTGCGCCAGGGGTACGAAACCGCGCTCGACCGGCTCGAGGAGGAAGCGGCCGGGCTCGGCGCCGACGGCGTGCTCGGCATCCGGCTCACGAGGACCACGTTCGACGGCGAAGCGCAGGAGTACGTCGCCCTCGGCACCGCGGTCCGCGCCGGGACGAAACAGCGGCCGCACCGGCCGTTCACCACGGATCTGCCCGGCCAGGACGTCGCCAAGCTGATCCAGGCGGGCTGGGTCCCGGTGCGCGTCGCGATCGGCGTCGACGGCCAGGCGATGACCAACTCCAACTTCGAACTCGGCTACAGCTGGAGCATGCTCGCCGGGGTGTACGACAACGCCGAGATCGACCTGCCGACGGCGCTCGCCACGCAGGTCCGGGCCGCGGCGCGGGCGGAGTTCGCCCGGGAGATCGGCGAGTGCGGTGCCGACGGCGGCATCGTCTCCGGCACGACCTTCGACCTGTGGCCGGTGGAGGACGTCGCGGCGGCCGCCATCGCCACCGTGACCGGCACGGCGATCGCCCGCTTCCGCGAAGGCATCCCTCACGTGGGCGCGCTCACGATCCTGCCGCTGAACCGGGACCTTCCGGACTGATCACCCCGGCCTCGCCGCCCCGCGCGCGGATCCGTGCCACGATGGCGGAGAGAGAGACCGGCGAAGGAGGTCCGCGGTGCCCGATTGGGACGGTCGTGGCCTGCCGCCCGTGGCGCAGGCCCGGGTCGACCGGTTCGCCGCCTCCGGGCTGAAGACGTCCTTGCTGAGCGTGCCCGGGGCGATCGGCGCGGAGGTCGTCGGCTTCACGCCCGTCGGCGAGGTCATGGGCTGCGTCGTGCAGCAGGCCGGCTGGACCGGGCCCGGCACCTGGGCCGCCGACCAGGTCAACCTGCTGTCCGGGATGCTGCGGCAGGGGTACGCCACCGCGCTCGACCGGCTGTCGCAGGAAGCGACCGCGCTCGGGGCCGACGGCGTGCTCGGCATCACCCTCACCATCACCGCGCTCGACGAGACGAACCAGGAGTTCGTCGCGCTCGGCACCGCCGTGCGGGCCGAGACCACGCAGCGGCCGCGGCGGCTGTTCACCACCGACCTGCCCGGCCAGGACGTCGCCAAGCTGATGCAGGCGGGCTGGGTGCCGGTGCGCGTCGCGGTCGGCGTCGCCGGGCGCGCGCACTTCGACTACAACATGCAGTACCAGACCAACACCTGGGCCGGGAACACCGAAGTGGACGCGCCGACGAAGGTCGTCACCGAGGTCCGCGCCGCCGCCCGCGCCGAGTTCGGGCGCGCGATCCGCGAGAGCGGCGCCGACGGCGGCATCGTCTCGGACATGCGGCTGCGGGCGTGGCCGTTCCAGGAGATCGGGGTGGTCGGGCTCGCGTCCGTCGTCGGCACGGCGATCGCCCGCTTCCACACCGGGCGCGCGGCCCCGACCAGCGCGCTCAAGATCCTGCCGTTGAACCGTTCCTGAGGAGGCTTCGTGACCACCGCGGATCCCGCCGCGCAGCACATCCCCGAGGATGCGATGCGCCGGCTCGCCGAGATGCGCCCGGGGCAGAAGACCAGCCTCTTCACCTCGGACCTGAGCGTCAACGAGTTCCTGCTCGTGCGCGAAGCCGGGTTCCGGCCGCTCGGGCTGGTGCTCGGGTCGAGCATCTACCACGTCGGCTTCCAGATGGGCCGGTGGAGCAAGAACCAGGAGCTGGACCGGCTTTCGCAGGCGATGTACCACGCCCGCGAGCTCGCGATGTCCCGGATGGAGGCGGAGGCGGACGTGCTGGGCGCGGACGGCATCGTCGCGGTCCGGCTCGAGATCGAGTTCAAGGAGTTCGGCAGCGACCTCGCCGAGTTCATCGCCGTCGGCACCGCGGTGAAGGCCGACGAACCCGGGGAATGGCGCAACAACACCGGGAAGCCGTTCACGTCCGACCTGTCCGGACAGGACTTCTGGACGCTCGTGCAGGCCGGGTACGCGCCGTTGGGCATGGTCATGGGCACCTGCGTCTACCACATCGCGCACCAGCGGTTCCGGCAGATGATGGGCAACATCGGGCAGAACGTCGAGATCCCGCAGTACACCGAGGCGCTCTACGACGCGCGCGAGCTCGCGATGTCGCGGATGCAGACCGAGGCCGAACAGCTCGAGGCGGAGGGGATCGTCGGCGTCCAGCTGCTTTCGCTGCCGCACCGCTGGGGCGGGCACACGACGGAGTTCTTCGCCATCGGCACCGCGGTGAAACCGTTGCGGGAGGACCACCACATCGCCAAACCGCAGCTCGTGCTGCCGCTCACCGACTGATGGCCGGCGCGGAGCTGGAGTTCCACCTGCTGGTCGCGGCGTTGCGCACCGACCGGGCGGACGTCGAGTCGTACCACCGGGTCCTGTCGGAGACCCTGGGCGACGCGCTCCCGCCGGGCATGGTCGAGGTGGCGCGGCGCAAGACGTTCGCCGACCGGGTGGCGGGCCGCGACGGCCAGGTGGTGTCGGTCCAGGTGACCACGCCGGACCGGGTCCTGGTGCTCTCGGCGGGTAAACACGGCGGCGTGGCGGCGGAGATCCGCCAGGTCGTGCGCGGAGTGGTGATCAGCCGCAAGGAAGCCGCGGTGGACGACTGGCTGGCGGCGCTGGCCCAGGAGCTGACCACGCTGGCCGAGAAGGACGCAAAAGCCCGGGACGCCCTCTCCCGCCTCCTCGGCGGCTGAGCCTCGCCGGGGCCATTCAGCGGGGGCGGATCTCGCGGTGAAGCTGCTGGTCACGGATGGTTCGGGTGACATCGGGAGCGTGGTGACCGGAGCGCTCCTGACATCCAGGCGCGACGTGGAGGGCTGGACGACCTGTCGACCGGCCGAGCGTGCCGGACGGCGTGGCGTTCCAGAGGTCACCGGGCACCCCATCCCGGTGGTGCTCGCCCCTCGGCGTGACGGCGACGCCGTGATCACGGCCGGCCGGCTCTGCACGACATCGTCGCCGACGCCTGGACCTTCTGCACCCGGTGATCCCGGGGGCAAGATCCGAAGATCCTGCCCCCGTCGGGTTTTCCGTCAGCTCAGCACCCGGCCCAGGAAGCCGCGGATGTAGCCGGCGATGGTGTCCAAGTGCGTCTCCAGCGCGAAGTGCCCGGCGTCCAGCAGGTGGATCTCGGCGTCGGGCAGGTCGCGGGCGTACGCGCGGGCACCGTCGGCGATGAAGATCTCGTCGTTGCCGCCCCACACCGCCAGCACCGGCACCTGGCTGGTGCGGAAGTACTCGTGGAACTTCGGGTACAGCCCGATGTTGTGGTGGTAGTCCGCGAGCAGCGCCATCTGGGTCTCCGCGGCGCCCGGCCGGTCGAGCAGGGCCTGGTCGTGGATCCAGACGTCCGGGCTGACCAGCTCCGGGTCGGGCGAGCCGTCGAGGTACTGCCCCTTCGTGGCCTCCAGGGTGACCATCGCGCGCAGGTCGTCCTCGGTCAGGGTGCCGGCGGCGAGCTTCTGCGGCAGGCCGGCGCCGAGACCCTCGACGTAGGCGTTGCCGTTCTGCGTGACGATCGCCGTGACGCGGCCGGGGTTCGCCGTGGCGATCCGCAGGCCCACCGGTGAGCCGAAGTCCTGGATGTAGAGCGCGAACTCCGTCAGGCCCAGCTGGTCGAGCAGGCCCTGCGTCAGCTCGGCCAGCGCGTCGAAGGTGTAGGTGAACTCGCCGACGGGCGGCGCGTCGGAGGCGCCCGCGCCCAGGTAGTCCGGGGCGACGACGTGGTAGCGGTCGGCCAGGGCCGGGATGAGGTGCCGGTACATGTGCGAGCTCGTCGGGAACCCGTGGAGCAGCACGATCGTGGGCGCGTCGGCGGGTCCGGCCTCCCGGTAGAAGAGCCGGTGCCCGTTGACGGTGGCGTAGCGGTGGTGCACGGCGACCATGGTCACTCCCTCGAACGTCTCATGGATACTTTCTTATTTATCCATGAGACGAGGTACGCTGTCAACGGGTCGGGGAAACTGGAGGCCGGACTCGGGAGGCGAACGTGGTCATTGCGGCACCCGGCGAGGAACGCTCACTCGCGCTGGCACTGGTCAACACCCGGCGGGTGGGCGACGCCGACGACCTCGACGACCCCGGCACCTGGCTCCACGCGCACGGGTTCCGGGTGACGGCGGTGGACGACGTCACGCCGTTGACGGACCTGCGGGCCGCGGTCCGCGAGCTGCTGGCCGCGCTGGCCGAGGACCGGGCGCCGGCCGAAGACGCCGTCCACGCGGTGAACGCGGCCGCCCGCGCCGACTCCGCCGCACCGCAGCTCACCTGGGACGACGGCCCGCGGCGAGCGTGGCGCAGCACCCGGCCGGGCAGCCTCGACGAAGCCGTGGCCGCACTGGCCCGGGACGCGATCGACGTCGTCGGCGGCGACCTCGGGCAGCTGGTGCACCCCTGCGAAGCGCACGGCTGCGTCCGGTTCTTCCTGCGCGAGCACGCCCGCCGCCGCTGGTGCTCGACGACGTGCGGCGACCGGGTCCGCGCCGCGCGGCACCAGCGCCTGGTGGTCGAGCGGCGTACCGTGTGAGCCCGCCGACGAAGGGACGCCCGATGGACTGGACGCTCGAAGTGGTCATCGTGCCGGTGTCCGATGTGGACCGCGCGAAGGCGTTCTACGCCGACCAGCTGGGTTTCGTCCTCGACCACGACATCGCGCCGGCCGACGGCGTCCGGATCGTCCAGCTGACCCCGCCGGGCTCGGGCTGCTCGATCGTCTTCGGCCGCGGCGCGGTGCCGGACATGCCGCCGGGCTCGTTCAAGGGGCTGCAGCTGGTGGTCAACGACCTGCCGAAGGCCCACGCGATCCTCACCGAACGCGGCGTCGCGGTCAGCGAGATCCAGGTCCACGGCATGGGCACGTGGGACGGCGAAGCGGACTTGAACAACGTGGGTTTCCTGCACTTCGCCGACCCGGACGGCAACAGCTGGACGATCCAGCAGATCACCGCCCGCGCCTAGTCGACCAGCGCGCCGCAGCTGATGTTGACCGTGGATGCCGTCATCGAGCGGGCCCGGTCGGAGGCGACGAAGGCCGCGACCGCGCCGACGTCGGCCAGGGTTGCCGCGCGGCCCAGCATCGTCTGGCCGTTGATGCTGTCCTCCACCACCTGGCGGGCCTCGAAGTCCGCGGGGAGCGTCTCCGGGATGCCGCCGGTCCGCAGCGTCACCGCGCGCACGCCGTGCGGGCCCAGCTCGGCGGCGAGCTGGCGGCGCATGGCCTCGAGGGCGTGGAAGGCGACCTGCAGCCCGCCGACGGAGAACTCGCGCACGGGGTCACCCGCGCCGCCGAAGAACAGCACGACCCCCGAGCGCTGCTTGGTCATGTGCCGCGCGGCGGCGCGCGCGGTGAGAAAGTTCGTCCGCACGGCGGTCACCACGGGCTGCTCGTAGTCGGCGAGCGACATGTCGACCAGCGGCGTGCCCTGCACGTCACCGTGGTTGATGAGGTTGAAGGAGACGTCGATCCCGCCCTGGGCGGCGACCGCCTCGGCGTGCTCGTCGACGGCCCGCTCGTCCAGCGCGTCGACGGACGCGGTTTCGGCCGACCCACCGGCCGCCCGGATCCGCTCGGCGACGGCGTCGAGCCGGGAGAGCGACCGCCCGGCGAGGAAGACGCGGGCGCCTTCTTCGGCAAAAGCGCTGGCCACGGCGCTGCCGATCCGGCCGCCCCCGCCGTAGACGATGGCGTTCTTGCCGGCGAGCAAGCTCATGATGACCTCCGTTGTCCGGGTGCGTTCACCCCTGCGTCGAACGAGCGGGGCCGGATTCGACAGCTCACGGCCGCGGGACGCCCATCGGGTTCGGCACCGGCACCACACCGGCGTCGATCACCGCGCGGCTCAGCGGGACCGCCAGCTCCAGCACCCGCGCCACCCCCGCCTCGCCGAGCGCCTCGACCGGGGCCGACGCCAGCCGGTCCGTGTCGTCCTCGATGCCGCGACGCAGCGAAGCACCGGCCGAGGTCAGCGAGCCCGAGGCGTCGAGCACGCCACGGTCCCGCAGCCGGGCGACCGCCTGCGCCCAGTCCTCGTCGGACCAGCCGCGGTGGGGCTGGACGTCGTCGCGGCCGATGACGCCGTCGCCGATGTGGGTGAGCGTGGTCTCCAGGCCGGAGAGGCCCGCGTGCACCGCCGCCAGAACGTGACCGTCGCCGCGGTGCTCCCGCAGGATCGTCGCGGCCAGCCAGAGCCGGCCGAGCACGCCGGACGGGCGGGGTACGGCCGACCACGCCGCGGCCAGCGGACGCCCGTCGAACCGGCACGCGTCCACCGCCCGCTCCAGCAACGCAGCCAGCTCGTCGACCTCGGACAGCACGCGCGCCAGAGCCGTCTCCACCGCCGAAAGCCGGGTGTCGACGACGTCGGCGGGCGCGGCGAACGACCACGCGTCCGGCAGGGCCCGCGCGACCATCGCCGGGGCGAAGCCGAAGAGCATCGACGTCGCCGCCGCCGGGCCGATCGGGCCCAGCGGCGCGAGCCGTCCGGCGAAGTAGCCCATCCAGTAGCCCCGCAAACCGACCGCTTTCGCCGCCACGGCCGTCTCCGGCGCGAAGTAGACCACGGCGTGCAGCGGCTCGACCGCGGCCCAGAGCCGGCGGGGCAACGTCATCGTGCGCTCCTCACGGGGTCAGCCGGTGCAGGTCGCGCGGGAACAGCGTGACCTCCCGGACGTTCGCGACTCCGAGCAGCCGCGCCGTCCACCTTTCCAGGCCCAGCGCGAAACCGCCGTGGGGCGGCATGCCGTGCGCGAACACCGCCAGGTAGTCGTCATAGGCCTCGACGTCGTCCCCGAGCGCCGCGAGGTAGTCCGCGTGCCGGTGCAGGCGCTGGCCGCCGGTCACCAGCTCCAGCCCGCGGAACAGCAGGTCGAAGCTGTTCGAGTACGCGGGCCGCGCCGGGTCCGGATGCGTGTAGAACGGCCGTTTCGCCATCGGGTACCCGGTGACGAACAGGAACTCCGACCCGTGCTCGCGCACCGCCCAGTCCGACAGCCACCGCTCGTCGGCCGGCGCCAGGTCGGGTTCGTCCTTCCCCAGCATCGCCTGGGCGTCCGCGAAGTACAGTTCCGGGATCTCGGCGGGCACCTCCGGGACGGCGACGCCGAGCGAGGCGACCGATTCGGCCATCCCGGCGAGCACCTCCCGCAGCACGGCCATGACGTCGTGGTGGTCCTCGATGAACCCGAGCTCGGCGTCGAGGCTGGTGTACTGCGCCAGGTGCCGCGCGGTGTCGTGCGGTTCGGCGCGGAAGACCGGGCCGACCTCGTAGACCCGCTCGAACACCCCGACCAGGGCCTGCTTGTAGAACTGCGGCGACTGGGCGAGGTACGCCTGGCGGCCGAAGTAGTCGATGCCGAAGACGTTCGCACCGGACTCGGTGGCCGACGAGACGATCTTCGGCGTGTGCGTCTCGGTGAATCCCAGGCCGTCCAAAGTGGACCGGAACCCGGCGACGGCGGCCGCGGACACCGCGAACCGCGCCTTCAGCAGCGGATGCCGCAGCGCGACCGGGGCGTGGTCGAGGATCGTCGGCAGCGACGCGGAAACCGCGGGCCGGTAGAGGTCGAACGGCGGTGGCGACGCCGGTTCCGACAGCGGAACCAGGGTCGCCGAAGTCAGCTCGACACCGCCGGGCGCGCGCGGGTTCGCCGTCACGGTCGCGTGCACCTCGACCACGGTCTCCTCCGGCGGCGGCGCGGCGTCGGAGCGCAGCACGACCTGCGCGGTACCGGACCGGTCCCGCAACACGAGGAACGTGACGGATTTCAGGCGGCGACGGCGGTGCACCCAGCCGGCGACGCGGACGGGGGCACCGACGTGCCGGGGCAGGTCGGCGGTCAAGGTTCGGGAGATCATCGTGGGCCCTTCGCAGGCGACGTGACCCCTTGGGAGTGCGGGCGATAAGGGAACTCGCGGTGCCACCGCACTTTCGCCGTCTCGGGAGACGGCCTCTCATGGCCCGTGACGGGGGCCGGCCGGCGGGGCATTTCCTCCCCGCACTCCGGAGGGTCTTCACCGCGGGGCACGGGACCGCCTTCCCAGCTGCCGGCGGCTCTCTGGACCCGTGCGCTCCCGGGGCTACTCGGCTCCATCAGCGCGTTGACCGGGAGGTTAGCCCGACCGCGGCGAAGGGCGCGCGGCACTTTCGGGCGTGGCCGACGTCACGCCACTCTTGAATGAACGTTCAGTTGACACCGCCGACGGGCAAGCCTACCGTCGCTGTTGAATGAGTATTCAGTTAAGAGAGGACTTCTCATGACCGGCAAAGTCTGGTTCGTCACCGGCTCGTCGCGCGGCCTCGGCCGGGAGATCGTCAACGCCGCCCTGGAGCGGGGCGACTCCGTCGTCGCCACCGCCCGCGACCCGCGCAGCCTCGGCGACCTGCCCGCGGATCGCGCGCTGGCCGTCGCGCTCGACGTCACCGACGAAGCCGCGGCCGACCGGGCCATCAAAGCCGCCGTCGAGCGGTTCGGGCGCATCGACGTCGTGGTCAACAACGCGGGTTACGCCGACTTCGGGTCCATTGAGGACACTCCGGCCGCGCAGTTCCGCGCCCAGATCGAGACGAACCTGATGGGCGTCGTGACGGTGACCCGCGCGGCGATCCCGGTGCTGCGCGAGCAGGGCCACGGGCACATCATCCAGATCTCCACCGTCGGCGGCCGGATCGCGCCGGGCGTCGGCCTGGCCGCGTACTCGGCGGCGAAGCACGGCGTCGAAGGCTTTTCCGGCGTGCTGGCCAACGAACTGAAGCCGTTCGGGGTCAAGGTGACCATCGTCGAGCCGGGCGGGTTCCGCACCGACTGGGCCGGGTCGTCGATGGCGTTCATCGAGCCGAGCGAGGCCTATCAGCCCGTGCTGAACCCGATGATCGAGCACATCCGCGGCCCGGAGCAGCTCGCCACCGGCGACCCCGCCAAGGCCGGCCGCGTGATCACCGAGCTCGCCGACCTGGCCGAGCCGCCGCTGCGGCTGCCGCTGGGCTCCGACGCCGTCCTGCTGATCCGCGCCACCGACGAGGCCAAGATCGCCGAGATCGACGCGTGGGCCGAGACGTCCCGCCGCACCGACGCCGACGACGCCGAGCAGCGGGACTTCAGCAGCCTCGCGCGAAACTAGGCGCAGGAGACGGTCGTGCCCGTCCCGGTTCCGGTGCCCTGGTAGCCGAATTCGATCGACTGCCCGGGCGCCAGGGCACCGTTGAAGCCGACGTTCGTGAACCGGACCGTGCCGCTGTCCCCGCTGCGCCCGGCGTTCCAGCCGGACGTGATCACCGCGCCCGCGGGCAGGCCGGCCGTGACCGTCCAGCCGGTGATCGGGGCGGCGCCGGCCGTGACACGGACCGTCGTGACGAACCCGCCCGTCCACTGGTTGATCGACGTCGTCGCCGTGCACCCGGCACCCCCGGGCGTCGTGGGCGTGGTGGGGGTCGTAGGCGTGGTCGTCCCCGAGCCGGTCAGGGTGGGCGTGGTCCAGTCGCGCCAGTCGGCGAGGTTCCCGGCCTTCAGGCTGGAGATCCGGAAGGTACCGGCCGTGGTGCCGGTCTTCAGCAGGAACTTCTGGATGTTCTGCTGCAGCGGCGTTTTCCACTCGGGCCGGGACGCGCAGTGCGTGCCGTCCTGGACGTCGGACCAGTAGCTGATGTTGCTCCCCGCGCCGAGCGCCTGGTAGACCTCCGCCCCGGCCAGCGCGGCCACGCTGCCCGACCGCGCGCCCAGCCAGTCGATGTGCGGGTTCTCCATGACGAACAGCCCGCGCGGCGCGACCATCGCGACGAGTTCGTGCGTGTCCACCGGCAGCGCGGCCGGGTTGCCGGTGTACGCGCTGAACGCGTCGCCGAACCACGGCTGCTCGCCGTAGGCGTTGGACAGCGGCTGCGAGCCGCTTTCCCCGGGGATCCCGCGCAGGATCGGGACACCGGCGGTGCCCGACTCGATCGGCATGGTCAGCGCGATCCGCTGGTCGAACGCGCCGATCGCGAACGCGCTCTTCCCGTACCGCGAACAGCCCGTGACGCCGAGCGCGTCCGCCTTGAGGACCGAGCCGCCGGACTGCTCGACGACGTCGATGAGCCGGCTCACGCCCCACGCCCAAGCGGCCAGCAGGCCGGTGCTGCTCGTCGCGCCGTAAAGGCTGTAGAACGCGCCCTGCTTGTTGTTCCGGGCCGTGCCTTCCTTGCCGACGGCGAGCGGGTCGTAGGTGATGACGGCGGCCCCGGCGGCTTTGATGGTGGCGGTGTCCGCGCCGAATCCGCCGACGACGAAAACGGCGGGGAACGGACCGGTACCGCTGGGCAGCTGGACCCCCGCGGAGAAACTCGCGCTCCGCCCGTTCTGCGTGACGTTCACGGTGATGTTCGTGCTCGAAACCGTGCCGGTGACACTCGACGGTTTCGCGGGCTTCTCGCCGTAGACCGTCCGTTCCGCCAGCTTCTTGATCTCCTCGCGACGGCACCGCCAGTCGCTCGTGGTGGTGATGCGCGTGCCGTCGATCCTCTTGAAGGGATCGGGAAGCTTGGTGCTGGCCGGCCACGAACCCGGGAGCGCCGCACGGACTTTCTCCCTTCCGGAGGAATGGTGCCCGGGAAACGTTAGGCGCGTTTCCCGGACACCGTCAAGAAGAGCAGCAATACGAAACCTTTCGAAAGTTTCGTATTCAGGGATATGAATCAGCCCCAGGCGACCGGCAGCTCGCGAACGCCGTAGACGAGCGTGTTGTGCTTGTACGCCAACGACTCCCGCGGCACCGCGAGCCGCAGGTCCGGCACCCGGCGGAACAACCGCGTCAACGCCTCCTGCAGTTCGACGCGCGCCAGCTGCTGGCCGATGCACTGGTGCGCGCCGAACCCGAAGGCGACGTGCGTGCGCGGCGACTCGCGGTGGAAGTCGAGCTTGTCGGCGGCCGGGAACAGCTCCTCGTCACGGTTGGCCGAGTTCAGCGCGGCGACCAGCCACTCCCCCGCCTTCACCGCACGGGTGCCGACCTGGACGTCTTCGGTGGCGTAGCGCAGCACCCCGAACTGCACGACCGACAGGTACCGCAGCAGTTCCTCGACGGCGCGTTCCGGCGCCGCCAGCACGACGTCGCGCTGCTGCGGGTGGTCCAGCAGCACCAGCGTGCTGAGCGCGATCATGTTGGCCGTCGTCTCGTGCCCGGCCACCAGCAGGCTGAGCCCGAGCATGACCAGCTCTTCCATGCCGAGCGCGTCACCGGTCGCCTCACCGCGGGCGATCAGCCGGCTGAACAGGTCGTCCTGCGGGTTCTTCCGCTTGTCGGTGAACAACCCGGCCAGGAACCCGGAAATCTCTTCGTAGGCCTGCTGTCCCTGTTCACGGGTGGTGTCGGTGCTGACCAGCACGCCGCTCTGGTGCTGGAACCGCTCGCGGTCGGCGTACGGGACGCCGAGCAGCTCGCAGATCACCAGCGACGGGATCGGCAACGCGAAGTCCCGCACCAGATCGGCCTCGCCGGGCTTCGCGAGCATCGCGTCGAGGTGGCTCTCGACCAGTTCCTGGACGTAGGTGCGCATCGCCTCGACGCGCCGCACGGTGAACTCCGCGAGCACCATCTTGCGCAGCCGCGAGTGGTCCCGGCCGTCGAGCTGGATGATCGAGCCCGGGCTGACCTCCACTTC
Organism: Amycolatopsis heterodermiae; assembly: GCF_034929455.1. Classification (NCBI taxonomy): domain Bacteria; kingdom Bacillati; phylum Actinomycetota; class Actinomycetes; order Pseudonocardiales; family Pseudonocardiaceae; genus Amycolatopsis; species Amycolatopsis heterodermiae. The sequence continues at coordinate 141,984 of NZ_JAYFSI010000009.1, read as the reverse complement.
GAAGTCGCCGTCGAGGTCGGCGCCGGCGTTCACGTGCACCGAAGACGCGCCGCGCGAGCTCATCGTGCGGTCGGCGAGCACCGCGCGGACGTCGCTGTAGCGCGTCACCAGCCAGGCGTCCATCCCGGCCGGGCAGCGCACCTGCGACGTCGGCGCCTCTTCGCGCAACGTCGCGTAGGTCTCGGGTGGGTCGTACGGGCATCCGGCCGGTCGCGTCGTCGGGAGGGCCGGGGTCTCGGATGCTGCCGTCACAGCGGATCACGCCTCTCTGCCAATGGTCTGGACACTTCCACCATGGAGACGTCCGGCGTCGTCGTGGGACGTCCGACCCACATCCGACCCGGATGGCCCAGTCCGGACGGCGTTCGTTAGAGAACTTTACGAATAGGTCTTGACGGGCCGCCGCCGCACCGCGAACCTGGACCCACGCCGCAGTCATCGTCCGTCCAGTTCTCCCGGAGGCAGCATGACCCGGCGCGCTTTTGTGCTCGTCGTGACCCTTTTCCTCGCCTTGGCCGGCGCTCTCGCCGGTGGCACGCCGGCGAACGCGGAGACCACGCAGCCGACCTTCCTCACCTTCTACGGCTGGTGGGACAACACCCCGCCCGGCGGCGACATCGCCTACCCGCAGATCCACGACACGGCCGGCGGCAAGGGCACCTACGCCGACCCGATCACGTTCGCCACCAGTACGTCCGAGCTCAAGGCCGGCACCAAGGTCTGGGTGCCCCGGGTGAAGAAGTACTTCATCATGGAGGACGGCTGCGACGAGTGCTCCGACGACTGGAACGGCCAGGGCCCCAACGGCGGCCCGAACCTGCGGCACATCGACCTCTGGCTCGGCGGCCAGGGCGGCAGCGCCTTCGACGCGATCGACTGCGAAGACGCGTTGACGCACTACAACGCCGACAACACGCCGGTGCTGGAGCCGGTGGTGGTCGACCCGCCGTCGACCGAACCGTACGACTCGACGCCGATCTTCAACACCAGCACCGGCGCGTGTTACGGCGGCGCGCAGCCGAACACCACGGTCGGCCAGTACCGCAACAACTCGACCAGCACTTGCCTGGAGGCGCCGAGCAGCGGGACGACGCTGAAGGTCGCCGCCTGCACCGGAAGTGACGCCCAGCGGTTCACCTTCCACGGCGCGTTCCTCGTGAACAACGACAAGTGCGCCGGCATCTCCGGCAGCTCGATCGTGCTGCAGACCTGCACCGGCGGCCCGGCCCAGCAGTGGTCGATCAACCCGGACGGCACCATTTCCGACATCCAGACGAGCAAGAAGTGCTTCCGCGCTTCGGGCACGACGCTCACCGCGGGCAGCTGCTCCGGTGACCAGGCCCGCTGGACGTTCACCGCGGCCGGCACCCCGTCCGGCCTGAGCGTGACGCCGTCGTCGGTCTCGGTGGCACCCGGCGCTTCGACGACCGCCACGGTCACGTCCACGGACGCGGTCACGCTGGCCGCGAGCGGCGCTCCCGCGGGCGTCACCGTCTCCTTCTCCCCGACGTCGGTACCGGCCGGCGGAACCTCGACCGCCACGGTCACCGCCGCCGCGAATGCCACCCCCGGCACAGCGACGGTCACCATCACGGGCGGGACGAAGACCGCGTCACTGGGCGTCACGGTCACCGGCGGCGGTGGTGGCACCGAGACGCTGCTTTCCCAGGGCAAGACGGCGACGGCGTCGTCGACCGAATCGTCGTCCTACCCGGCGAGCGCGGCCTTCGACGGCAACCTGACCGGCACCCGCTGGGCCAGCAAGGAGACGGCGTCCGAGTGGTTGCGCGTCGACCTCGGCGCATCCAAGTCCGTCTCGCACGTCAAGCTGACCTGGGAGGCCGCGTACGGGAAGGCGTACAGCATCCAGACCTCGCCCGACGGCACGACCTGGACGACGATCTACAGCACGACCACCGGCAACGGCGCCACGGACGACCTGACCGGGCTCTCCGGGACCGGCCGGTACGTGCGGATGAACGGCGTCACGCGCGGCACGGCGTACGGTTACTCCCTGTACGAAATGCAGGTGTACGGCACCGCCTGAGTTGCCGAACCGGCAACTGGATTTGCCTTCCCGGGGACGTTCTCCGCATGGTGGGAGGACGTCCCCGAGGAGGAACCATGGCCCACACCCACGAGCAGCCGATGACCGTCGAGAACATGCTCAAGCAGGAGTTCTGGGAAGCGCTCTACCAGCGTGACGAGCACCGGATCTGGAGCGGGAACGTGAACCGCAACCTGGAGAGCGAGGTGACCGGGCTGAAACCCGGGCACGCCCTCGACCTCGGCAGCGGTGAAGGCGGCGACGCGATCTGGCTGGCCGAGCAGGGCTGGACCGTCGACGGCGCCGACATCTCGACCCTCGCGCTGTCCCGCGCCGAAGCCGCGGCCAAGGAGCGCGGGGTGGACGTCCGGTGGCTGCACCGCGACATCCTCACCTGGCAACCCGAGGAGACCTACGACCTGATCTCCGCGCAGTACATGCACCTGCCGCCGGACCTGCGCAAGAACGTGTTCACCGCGGCCGCGGCGGCGATCCGGCCCGGCGGCTCACTGCTGGTCGTCGGCCACTCGCCGAGGGCGATGCGGGAGTTCGACGGCCAGGCGCCCCCGCTGGAGCTGTTCTTCGAGCCGGAGGAGATCACCGGCTACCTCGGCGACGCGTGGGAGTGGGTCGTCGAGACCTGCGAGACGCGCGGCGAGGGCCACCACACCGACGCCGTCTACCGCGCGAAGCGCCTCTGAAATGCCGCGAGGGCCCCTTCACGCGCCCTCGACGCGTGTGAAGAGGCCCTCGCGGGTTTTACCCACCGGAGTTGGATCAGGCGAGCGACAGGCCGTAGGACTGCAGCTCGAGGGTGAGCGGGTAGAAGTAGCTGGTCACGGTGTCGCCACCGGACAGCGTGCCGAGGCCCGTGGAACCGTCGTAGGCCGGGCCGCCCGAGTCACCGTGGTCGGTGTGCGCGGTGGTGCCGAACTCGTGGTTCAGGACGCCGACGTCGAAGTTGACCGACTCGTCGACCGAGGTGACCTCGCCGCTGCCGCCACCGGTGGTCGAGCCCTGCTTCTGCATCTGCTCGCCGACCGTCGGCTCCGCCGCGCTGGTGATCGCCTGGCCGGTGTTGATCTCGCTCGGGCCGGTGCCGTTCGGGCGGGTCAGCAGGCCGGAGTCGGCGCCCGGGCAGTCGCTCTCGACGACCTGCGCGCCGGAGACGTCGCCGCCGGCCCAGGTGCCGCCGAGGTTGGTGCAGTGGCCCGCGGTGAGCAGGAACGGCGACCCGCCGCGCGTCACGTTGAAGCCGAGCGAGCAGCGGCCCTGGTCGTTCTGGATCGCGTCGCCGTCGGCGATGTACAGCTCCAGCTTGCCGGTGCGGTGCTCGACCCGGACGCTGTCGCCGTACTGCGCGGCGGCCGCGGCGACCTTGTCGGAGGTGGCCTTGCTGGCCGCGTCGTAGACCTTCACCACGACCTGGTTGGTCTTGGTGTCGATGCCCCACGCGGTCTGCGGGACGTTCTTCACGGCGTCCAGCGAGTTCTTGACGCCGGTCAGCGCGGCGAAGGTGTGCTTGACCTTCTTCGCGGTGAGGCCGGCGGCCTCGACCTTCTGCACCGACGCGTCGTCGGTGACGTTCACGACGGCCTTGCCGTTCTCCAGGTAGATGCCACCGGAGGTGGCACCGAGGGAGCTCGCCACCTGGGTGGCGTTGCTGACGGCGTGGGCCTGCATCTCGGCGAAGGCCAGCGGGGACGCGGTGGCCGCCGACGCGCACACGCCGGACGTCAGCGCGGCGGCCGACAAGACGGCGAAGGTCTTGAGGGCGGTCTTCCGGGGAGTCATCAACTTCCTCCAGTTAGCCGGTTCGAAGCCTGCGCCGGTCACTTTCGTTGCCGAGCAACCAACGCACCACCGACTAAGGTTGGTTAATAACCAGCGGAATCGGACATACCTCGCACTTCGGATCCGAAAGGCCCAGTGCCACTGCTGCGTTCGGCGTAACAAACGCCTGGTGCGACGAGACGCCACCGGAGGGGTTGCGGCGTTCGGCGCAGCGGGCCGCGGCCGATTCAGGCGCCGGCCGGGGGTTGCGTTCGGGGTGCTGTTGTCAATTCCGCACAGTCCGAGCGCACCCAGCCGCGCCCGCGGTCAGGCGCCGGAGCCGGACGGCCAGCGGACGTGCTCTTCGTAGTCCGGGTGCTTCCGGAGGTAGCCGGCGATGAACGGGCACACCGGCACGATCGTCCGGCCCTTCGCGACGACGTCGTCCAGCGCGCCCGCCGCCAGGACCTTGCCCAGGCCCTGCCCGGCGAAGGCGTCGTCGATCTCCGTGTGGGTGAACACGGTCAGCTCGCCGCGCTGGTCGTACGCCGCGAAGCCCGCCAGCTTCTCGTCCGACCACACTTCGTAACGGCTCTCCGCCGGGTTGTCGATCACCTTGCTCATGCGCACTCCTTCGGTGTGTGCGGGGTGAACACCGGACGGCCGCCGGACCTTCCCCCATCGAGCGATGGACGGACCCAGGCCGTGAAGGCGCACTGGGCCGCCCGGGGGACGCACCCTGCTCGTTCGTGTGCAACCCGGCCGATCCCCTTGGCTCGCCCTGCCGCGTTTGGTTGCCTCACTGGAGTATGCGGGGCTTCGCCCCGAGCCGGGGGCTCCGCCACCCGGACCCCCGAAGTCAGTGGCGGAAACCGCCGTAGCCGCAACGGAAAGGCCTCACCCGCGTGCCGCAGCAGCCGTTCGTCCTCCCCGAGTTCTACATGCCCTACCCGGCGCGGCTGAACCCGCACCTCGAGGGCGCCCGCGAGCACAGCAAGGCCTGGGCGTACGCGATGGACATGATCGACGTCCCGCAGCACGGCACGGTGATCTGGGACGAGCACGACCTCGACTCCCACGACTACGCGCTGCTCTGCGCCTACACCCACCCGGACGCCGGCGCCGAAGAGCTCGACCTGATCACCGACTGGTACGTGTGGGTCTTCTACTTCGACGACCACTTCCTCGAGCTGTACAAGCGCACGGGTGACATCGAGAGCGCACGCACGTACCTCGACCGGCTCGACCTGTTCATGCCGCGCGAAGGCGCGATCACCGACACCCCGGAGAACCCGGTCGAACGCGGCCTGACCGACCTCTGGAACCGGACGATCCCGCACCGCTCCGACGGCTGGCGGCGCCGGTTCATCGAAAGCACGAAGGCGCTGCTCGAAGAGTCGCTCTGGGAACTGGCCAACATCAACGAAGGCCGCCTTTCCAACCCGATCGAGTACATCGAGATGCGCCGGAAGGTCGGCGGCGCGCCGTGGTCGGCGAACCTCGTCGAGCACTCGGTGCACGCCGAGGTGCCGGACGAGATCGCCGCGTCCCGGCCGATGGAGGTGCTGCGCGACTGCTTCGCCGACAGCGTCCACCTGCGCAACGACCTGTTCTCCTACCAGCGTGAGGTCGAGGACGAAGGCGAGCTGTCCAACGGCGTCCTCGTGTTCGAGAAGTTCCTGGACCTGACGACGCAGGAGGCGGCCGAGGCCGTCAACGACCTGATCACCTCCCGGCTGCACCAGTTCGAGCACACCGCGCTGACCGAGGTCCCGGGGCTGTTCGACGAGCACGCCGTCGACCCGGCCGCGCGGCTCGCGACGTTCGCCTACGTCAAGGGCCTGCAGGACTGGCAGTCCGGCGGGCACGAGTGGCACCTGCGCTCGAGCCGGTACATGAACGAAGGCGCGCTCGAGTCCCGCGGCGGCCCGGAGCTGGGCACGGCCACCGGGCTCGGGACGTCGGCCGCGCGCATCTTCTCATCGGTGCTCGCGACCGCGCCGCAGCGGCTGCGGTCGTACTCGAGCACGCCGTTCCGCACGGTGCAGGTCCAGCGGCCGCCGGTCGAGCTGCCGTTCCCGCTGCGGCTGAGCCCGCACCTGGACGCGTGCCGCGTCCGCAACGTCGACTGGGCGCGGCGGATGGGTTTCCTCGACGGCGTCGTGTGGGACGAGCGGAAGCTGCGCGCCACCGACCTCCCGCTGTGCGCGGCCGGCATTCACCCGGACGCCGAGCCCGACCAGCTCGACGTCACCAGTGACTGGCTGACCTGGGGCACGTTCGCCGACGACTACTACCCGATCGTGTTCGGCGCGACCCGCGACCTCGCCGGGGCGAAGGCGTGCAACGCGCGGCTGTCGCTGTTCATGCCGGTGGACGGCGAACCCACGCCGTCGCCGACGAACGCGCTGGAGGTGGGGCTGGCCGACGTCTGGCTGCGCACCACCGACGGGATGGCGCCCGAAAACCGCCGCGCGGTGCGGAAAGCCGTCGACTCGATGACGTCGAGCTGGCTGTGGGAACTGGTCAACCAGGCGCAGAACCGCATCCCGGACCCGATCGACTACATCGAGATGCGGCGCCGGACGTTCGGCTCGGACCTCACGATGAGCCTGTCGCGCTTCTCGCACGGCCGCGCGGTGCCGCCGGAGCTGTACCGCACGCGGCCGGTGCAGGCGATCGAGCACGCGGCAACGGACTTCGCGTGCCTGGTCAACGACGTGTTCTCCTACCGCAAGGAGATCGAGTACGAGGGCGAGCTGCACAACGCGGTCCTGGTCGTGCAGAACTTCCTCGACTGCTCCGAGGAACGCGCGTTCGGCGTGGTCGAGGACCTGATCAAGGCGCGCCTGGCGGAGTTCAAGCACGCGGCGGCGATCGAGCTGCCGGCGCTGTTCCGCGACTACGGGGTCGCCCCGGACGTCCAGGAGATGCTGCTGGAGTACGTCGAGGAGTTCCGCGACTGGATGGCGGGCATCGTCCACTGGCACGAGAACGTGGGCCGCTACACCGAGCGCGAGCTGAACTACCACCCGATGGCGGCCACGGCGCTGCGCGGCCCGACGGGCATCGGCACGTCGTCCCTGCGCATCTCCGACCTCCTCCCGACCGGGCGGTGACGTGCCGGGCTCCCCGACGACGAAACAGTGCGAAATCGCCCGGCTGCTGCGCGCGATCGGCCTGCACCACGAAGCCGAGCAGGCGCTCCGCACGGACCTCCGGGCCCGCCTGCGCCGCGGCCGCCGCCGCCTCAAAGTCCGCCTGATCCGCTCGTCCCGAAGACTCCGCCGCCAAGTCCGGGTGTGACGGAAACGCCAACTCGCGTGATTCCCGAGTCGGCTCGCGTGTCTGGAGGGTCGACACGGCGTCGCCGGCTCCGCGCCGCCGTGTCGACCCTTCAATCACGCGTGTCGACCCTCTGATCACGGGTGCCGGCGCCTCGATCACGCCGGTGGCGTCGTTCGTGCCACTCCGCCGGGCATTTGGCCGCCGAGAAGGTGATACTCAAGGACGTGAGCGGCTTCAACCTGCGTTTCCTCGGCCATTCGACGGTCCGGCTCGAACTCGGTGACCGGGTCGTCCTCACCGATCCGGTGCTCACCGCCCGGGTCGGCGGGCTGACCCGGGTCGTGCCACCGCCCGAACCGGCCGCGTACGGCGGCGTTGATCTCGTGCTGCTGTCGCACCTGCACGGTGACCACCTGCACGTGCCGTCGCTGAAGCTCGTCGGCCGGCGCACCCGGATCGTGGTGCCGCGCGGGGCCGGGAGCTGGCTCGCGAAGAAGGGCTTCACGGCTGTCGAGGAGATCGCCCCCGGGGAAACCCTCACCGACGGCGGGCTGACCATCACCGCGACCGAGGCCGTCCACTCCGGACACCGGTGGGGCCCGCGCCTCACCCACGGACCGCAGAGCCCGGCCATCGGCCACCTCGTCCGGAGCGACCACGGCACGAGCGTCTACAACGCCGGCGACACCGACCTCTTCGACGGGATGGCCGCGTTCGGCCCGGTCGACGTCGCCCTGCTGCCCGTCTGGGGCTGGGGTCCGAACCTCGGCCCCGGCCACCTGAACCCCGCTCGCGCCGCCGAGGCGGCCGGGGTGCTGCAGGCCCGCGCGGTCGTGCCGGTGCACTGGGGCACGCTCGCCGTCCCCGGGCTGAAGCGCACCGCGCGGATGCGGCGGCTGCTGGCCGACCCGCCACGGGAGTTCGCCGCCCACGTGGCCGCCGCGAAGATCGCCACCGACGTCCTGTTCACCGAGCCCGGCGCCGACGTCGTGCTCCCCGCCTCGACGGACCGGGCGTGAACTGGACCGACCCGGCGGCCATCGGGTACCCGGCGCTGTTCGGCGGCGTGCTGCTCGGCTCGATCATCCCGATCGTGCCGACCGGCGCGGTGGTCGGCGCCGCGGCGGCCGTCGCCACGACCACCGACCACCTGTCCCTGCCGCTGGTGATCGTCCTGGCCACGCTCGGCGCGTTCGTCGGCGACGTCGTCACGTTCGGCGTTCCGCGCCTGGGCAGCGAAGCGGCGTTCCGCTGGATCAGCCGCCGCCAGCCCGCCGAACGGCTCGAAAAGGCCCGCGAGCAGTTCACCCGGCGCGGCTGGCAGATCGTCGTGATCGGCCGGCTCGTCCCGGCCGGCCGGATCCCAGTGCTGCTAGCGGCGGCCGCGCTGAGCTACCCGTGGCGGCGGCTGGTGCCCGCCGCGCTCGTCGCGTGCGTGCTCTGGGCGGTGGCCTACAGCCTGCTCGGCATCGTCAGCGGGGGCATCTTCGACTCACCGCTCATCGCGACGCTGCTGGCGACGGTGCTGGTCCTGCTGGTCACCGTGCTGCTGAACCTGATCGCCCGCTGGCGGCGTAACAAGGCCGAGGCGAAAGAGAAGACGGGAGACCGAGCTTGACGACGACCGCGCCGAAGGGCCGGCTGCTGCGGGGTGGCCGGGTCGTCGCCCGCGTCCTGCTGGTGTGGGCGGCGGTGACCGGCGCGCTGCGCCTGCTCGACGTCCTGCTGTCCGGGTTCCGGATGACGCACTGGTGGCAGCCGACGGTGTGCGCGCTGCTGCTCGGGCTGCTGGTGGCGTTTGTCTGGCCGCTGGTCATGCGGATCGCCTACCCGCTCGCATTCGTCACCTTCGGCCTCTTCGGGTTCCTGCTGCTCGGCGCGGGCACGCTCGCGGTGTTCAAGACCGTGCCCGGCGTCGAGATCGTCGGCTTCCGGACGGCGGTGATCGTCACCGTCGCCATGGCCGGGGTCGGCGCCCTCATTTCCAGCCTCCTCGCGATCGACGAGGACGAGATCTTCTTCCGCCGCGCCAACCGCCGTCGCCGCCGGCACGCCGCCGAGCCCGGCGACGCCGAGCTGCCGCCGGGTGTGCTGTTCCTGCAGATCGACGGCCTCGGGTACGACACCGTCCGCCGCGCGATCCGCGACGGCGACATGCCGACGTTCGCCGCGTGGCTCGCCGAGGACAGCCACGCGCTGACGCAGTGGCACACCGACTGGAGCTCCCAGACCGGCGCGAGCGTCTGCGGCATCCTGCACGGCTCCAACCACGACATCCTCGGGTTCCGCTGGTACGAAAAGGACCGCGACCACGTGATGGCGTGCGCGCACCCGACCGACGCGGCCGAGATCGAACGGCGTCACTCCGACGGCCGCGGTCTGCTGTCGGGCGACGGCGCGAGCCGCGGCAACCTGTTCTCCGGCGACGCCGACCACGTCAGCCTCACCATGAGCTCGATCCCCGTGCTGGTGCCGAAGGGCCTGCGCCACCGCCACCGCGACCGCCTCGGCGCGGGCTACTACGCCTACTTCGCGAACCCGATCAACGCGCTGCGCACGCTCGTCGTCGCCCTGGTCGACGTCTTCCGCGAGATCAGCGCCTCGGTCCGCCAGCGCCGCGCCGGCGTCGTGCCGCGGATCCCGCGCGGCGGCTGGTACCCGCTGGCCCGGCCGGGCACGACGGTGATCGCGCGCGACGTCGTCGTTTCGGCCATCCTCGGCGACATGCTGGCCGGGCGCCCGGTCGTCTACGCGGACTTCCTCGGCTACGACGAGGTCGCGCACCACTCCGGCATCGAGCGGTTCGACACGCTGTCGGTGCTGCGCTCGATCGACCAGCAGATCGCGCGGCTGCACCGGGCCAGCCGGCTGGCGCCGCGCCGCTACCACGTCGTCGCGCTGTCGGACCACGGCCAGACCCAGGGCCAGGCGTTCTCGCAGCGCTTCGGCGAGACGATCGAGGCGTACGTCGGCCGGCTGTGCGGCGGCTCGCCGTCACCGGCCGGCGACAAGCGACGGCAGGCCGAGAGCTGGCAGATCAACGCCGCGCTGGCCGAGGCCACCAAGGGCGGCGGCCTGATCGCCCGCCGGCTGCGGGGCCGCGTCGAGAACGCCGAGGCCGGGGGCAACCGGCCGCGCACCGAGTCCGGCTCGCCCGGGGCGGTCACGCGGGTGGCGCCGGGGGTGGTGGCGGTCGTCTCCGGGCACACCGCGATGGTGTCGTTCACCGAGCACGAGGGCCGCGTCGAGCTGGAGACGATCGAGCGCGAGTTCCCCGACCTGCTGCCGTCGCTGGTGGACCACCCGGGTGTCGGGTTCCTGCTGGTGCGCAGCCGCGAGTTCGGCCCGGTGGTGCTGGGCCGCGACGGCCTGCACCGGCTCGCCACCGGCGTCGTCATCGGCGAGGACCCGCTGCTGCGCTACGGCCCGCACGCCGCGGACCTGGTCCGCCGCGTCGACACGTTCCCGCACTGCGCCGATGTGATGATCAACAGCAACTACGACCCGGAGACGGACCAGTCGTCGCCGTTCGAGACGCACGTCGGCTCGCACGGCGGTCTCGGCGGCCCGCAGCAGCGCGGGTTCGTCGTGCACCCGCGTGAGTTCCCGCCGCCCGGCGAGGTCGTCGGCGCGGAGGCCCTGCACCGCGTGTTCCGCGGCTGGCTGACGCACCTGGGCCATCCTGCGCCCGACCCCGCTCCCGTGGAATCCGCCGTTTCGGAGGTTGTTTCGTGAAGTTGACGGTCTACGGCGCTTCCTGGTGCCCGGACGTGAAGCGCAGCCGCGCGCTGCTCGACCGCGAAGGCGTCGAGTACTCCTATGTGGACGTCGAAGAGGACGCGGACGCCGAGCAGCGGGTCCGCGCGTTGCAGGACGGCGAACGCCGGATTCCCACGATCGTGTGGGACGACGGCACCTTCCTGGTCGAGCCGTCGGACGCCGAGTTGAGCGCGCGGCTGTGAAACTGTTGCGGGAGTTGCCGATCGGCACGCGGGTCGTGGTGCGGTACCGGATCGAGGGCGGGTTCACCGACGCGCTCGGCCCGCTGGTCGCGCGCGACGCAACGACGTGCACGGTGGAGACCCGGCGCGGCCCGGTCGTGGTGGACTTCGACGCCGTCGCCCTGGCCAAGCCGGTACCGCCGGCGCCGGTGCGGAAATCGGCTGGCGGCGCGCCCCCGGCTTTGTGACGATCAAGCCATGACGAGCTTCGACGACCTGGTGGCCGAGGCCGACGCGGTGCCGGTCGACGGCTGGGACTTCTCGTGGCTCGACGGCCGGGCTTCGGAGCAGCGCCCGTCGTGGGGCTACCAGCGGCTGCTGGGCGAACGCCTCGGCGGCGTCCACGCGGCCCTCGACCTGGAAACCGGCGGCGGCGAGGTGCTGAACGGCTGTCCGTCCCTGCCGCCGCTGATGGCCGCGACGGAGTCGTGGCCGCCGAACGTCGCCGTCGCGTCGGAGTTGCTGCGGCCACGGGGAGTCGTGGTGGTGGCGAGCGCGGACGAGCCGCCGCTGCCGTTCGCGGACGGGCTGTTCGACCTCGTCTCCAGCCGCCACCCGGTGCGGACGTGGTGGGCCGAGATCGCCCGCGTCCTGCGCCCGGGCGGCACGTACTTCTCCCAGCAGGTCGGCCCGGCGAGCGTGTTCGAGCTGATCGAATTCTTCCGCGGCCCGCAACCCGCGTCAGCGCGCGAAAGCCGGCACCCGGACCACGCCGTCGCAGCGGCGGCGGAGGCCGGCCTCGAGGTCGTCGACCTGCGCTCGGAGTCGCTGCGCACCGAGTTCCACGACATCGGCGCGGTGGTCTACTTCCTGCGCAAGGTGATCTGGATGGTCCCGGGCTTCACGGTCGAGCAGTACCGCCCGCGGCTGCGGGAGCTGCACGACCTCATCGAGCGCGACGGCCCCTTCCTCGCCCACACCACCCGGTTCCTGATCGAGGCTAGGAAGCCCTGACGATCGCCGCCTCCACGCCGTCCAGCAGCAGCTCCAGCCCGGCCTCGAACGCCAGCCGCGCTTCGCGTTCCAGGTAGGGCTCGCCGGCTGGGACCGCGGCCATGTCCGCGCCGAGGGCCGACACCGTCGGGAACCGGGCCGGGAGGTCCGGGACCAGCTCGCCGAGCAACGCCGACCGGGCGTACCACCAGTCCTCTTCGGACTGGCCCGTCTCGCGCGACGCCTGACGGGACTCCGCCGCCGACTGGACCGAGCCGCGCACGACGTTGAACAGCGCCGACACCACCCAGCGCACGCGCGGCAGCGGCAGGCCCGTCTCGGCCAGGACGCGCAGCAGCGTCTCCTGCACGTGGAACTCCCCCGGCCCGAGCACCGGGCGTGCCGGGGAGACCTGCAGCAGCCACGGGTGCCGCAGGTGCAGGTCCCACAGCTCGTCGGCCAGCGCCAGCGCCACCGCCCGCCAGCTTCTGTCGGGCGCGAACTCGCCCGGCAGCTCGCCGAGCGTCCGGTCGTACATCAGGTCGACGAGCTCGGTCTTGCCCGGCACGTACGTGTAGAGCGCCATCGCCGTGCGCCCGAGCCGTTCGCCGACCGAGCGCATGGACAGCGCCCCCATGCCGTCGGCGTCGGCGATCTCGATCGCCGCGGCGACGATCGCCTCGACGCTCAGGCCCGGCTTGGGCCCCGGGCCGGTGCGCGGTGCGCCGACGCGCGGGCCCCACAGCAGCTCCATGGACCGCCGGGCGTCGCCCTGACCGGCGAAGACGACCACCTTGCCGACTCCTTACAGCCTAAAGTAATGTAACCTGGATCATCACTTTACAGCCTAAACTATCGAGAAGGACGGTATGACCTCACCCAGGCGGGCCGCCGACACCCACGACGTGATCGAGGTCCGGGGGGCCCGGGAGAACAACCTCACCGGCATCGACCTGGACATCCCGAAACGCCGCCTGACGGTGTTCACGGGCGTGTCCGGCTCCGGCAAGTCGTCCCTCGTCTTCGGCACCATCGCGGCCGAGTCCCAGCGCATGATCAACGAGACCTACAGCGCGTTCCTCCAATCGTTCATGCCCAACCTTTCGCGCCCGGACGTCGACCTGCTCGAGAACCTCAGCGCCGCCATCGTCGTCGACCAGGAGCGGATGGGGGCCAACTCCCGCTCGACCGTCGGCACCGCAACGGACGCGCACACCATGCTGCGGATCGCCTTCTCCCGGCTCGGTGAACCGCACGTCGGCACGTCCGGCGCGTTCAGCTTCAACCTGCCCGAGGGCATGTGCCCGGCCTGCGAGGGCCTCGGCCGGGTGTCCGACCTCGACGTCACCGCGCTGCTCGACTTCGACAGGTCCTTGAACGACGGCGCGATCCTGGTGCCCGGCTTCACCCCGGACAACTGGTACGTGCAGACCTACCTCGTGTCCGGCTTCTTCGACCCGGACGCCAAGATCCGCGACTACACCCCGCAGCAGCTCGACGACCTGCTCCACAAGGACTCCTGCAAGGTGAAGCTCAGCAAGACCAACGTCACCTACGAGGGTCTCGCGCTCAAGGTCAAACGGCTCTACCTCCAAAAAGACAGGGAGTCGCTCCAACCGCGTCTCCGTGCGTTCGTCGACAAGGCGGCCACCTTCAGCACCTGCGCCGCGTGCGGCGGCGCCCGGCTCAACCAGGCCGCGCTGTCGGCAAAGATTGACGGCCGCACCATCGCCGACTGCTCGGCCATGCAGATCAGCGACCTCGCCGAGTTCGTCCGGAAGCTCGACGAGCCGTCGATCGCGCCGCTGCTGGGCAACCTGCGCGACACGCTCGACTCGCTGGTCGAGATCGGCCTCGGTTACCTCTCGCTCGACCGCGAGTCGGGCACGCTGTCCGGTGGCGAGGCCCAGCGCGTGAAGATGGTGCGCCACCTCGGTTCGAGCCTCACCGACGTCACGTACGTCTTCGACGAGCCGACCGTCGGCCTGCACCCGCACGACATCGAGCGGATGAACAACCTCCTTCTCTGCTTGCGGGACAAGGGGAACACGATCCTGGTCGTCGAGCACAAGCCGGAGACGATCCGGATCGCCGACCACGTCGTCGACCTCGGCCCCGGCGCCGGCAAGGCCGGCGGCCGGCTCTGCTACACCGGCGACCTCGACGGCCTCCGCGCGTCCGGCACGCTCACCGGCCGCCACCTCGACCACCGCGTCACGCTGCGCCCGGAGGTCCGCACGCCTGCCGGGCAGCTCCGGATCACCGGCGCGAGCCTGCACAACCTGCGTGACGTCAGCGTCGACGTCCCGCTCGGCAGGCTGACCGTGGTCACCGGGGTCGCCGGGTCCGGGAAGTCGTCGCTGATCCACGGCTCGCTGACCCACCGCGACGGTGTCGTGGTGGTCGACCAGTCGGCGATCCGCGGTTCCCGGCGGTCGAACCCGGCCACCTACACCGGCGTGCTCGACCCGATCCGGACGGCGTTCGCCAAGGCCAACGGGGTGAAGGCGAGCCTGTTCAGCGCCAACTCCGAAGGCGCGTGCCCGAAGTGCAAGGGCCTCGGGCTCGTCTACACGGACCTGGCGATGATGGCCGGCGTCGCGTCGGTCTGCGAGGAGTGCGAAGGCAAGCGGTTCACCCCGGACGTCCTGACGTACACCTTGCGGGGCAGGAACATCAGCGAGGTCCTGGCGATGCCGGTCACCGAGGCGCGCGAGTTCTTCCCGTCCGGCAACGCCCGGGCGGTGCTGAACCGCCTGGCCGACGTCGGCCTCGGCTACCTGACGCTCGGGCAGCCGCTGACGACCCTCTCCGGCGGCGAACGGCAGCGGCTGAAGCTGGCGATCCGCATGGCCGAGCACGGCTCGACGTACATCCTCGACGAGCCGACGACCGGCCTCCACCTGGCCGACGTCGACCAGCTGCTCGCGCTGCTGGACCGGATCGTCGACGCGGGCAACACGGTGATCGTCATCGAGCACCACCAGGCCGTGATGGCCCACGCCGACTGGATCATCGACCTCGGCCCCGGCGCCGGCCACGACGGCGGCCGGGTGGTCTTCGAAGGCACACCGGCGTCGCTGGTCGCCGACGCCACCACCCTGACCGCCCGCCACCTGCGCGAGTACCTGGAGAAGCGGTGACGGGCCTGCTCGAGGTGACGGCGGTCCACCGGGTGACCCCGCGCACGGTGCGGGTCACCTTCACCGGCGAGGGCTTGGACATCTTGGAGGCGTGGCCGGACCAGCAGCTGAAGCTGCTGTTCCCGCCGCCGGGACGCCCGGTGCTCCTGCCTTCCGCCGACGGCGATGTCATGCGCTGGTACCAGGCGTACCTCGCGATCCCCGCGGAGGAGCGGCCGGTGATGCGCAGCTACACGGTGCGCGACCGGCGACCGGCTCTCGCAGAAATCGACGTCGACTTCGTGCTGCACGGGGAAACCGCGGGCCCGGCCACCAGCTGGGCCCGCACGGCGGCCCCGGGTGCCGTCCTGGGCCGGTACGGGCCGGACGCCGCCTACCGCCGCTCGGTTCCCGCGGCCGACACGGTACTGCTGGCCGGGGACGAGACGGCGATCCCCGCGGTCTGGTCGTTGCTGTCCGAAGTGGACAATGCGGTGGTGTTCCTGGAGGTCCCGGACGCAGCGGAGGAGCAGCCTCTTCCAGGTGAGGTGCATTGGCTGCACCGGGACGGCGCTCCGCACGGGACGAAGCTGGTCGACGCCGTGCGCTCGGCGAAGGTCGAGGGCTCGGTGGCGGCGTGGCTGGCTGGGGAGGCGGGGATGGTCCGGGAGTTGCGCCGTCATCTGGTGGGTGAGCGGGGTGTCGACAAGGGCGCCATCGAGTTCACCGGCTACTGGCGGCGTCGGCTCACCCAGGACGATGCGCCTACGCCAGAGGACCTGGCGGACGCGGCCGAGAAGCTCGGCTGAGCGTGGCTCCGAGGCTCGCGCGGCGACATCACGCTCACCGGCTACCGGCGACGCCAGCTCACCCACGATGACGCGACTTCGCCTCAAGACGCGGCCGAAAAACTCGGCGGCAGCTGGACGGGGCTCCACAGCCGACGGGGCGCCATTAAGCTCACCCGGTACCAGCGGCGCCAGCTCACCCAAGTCGACTAGCCCACGCCCGAAGACCTGACGCACGCGGCCGAGAAGCTCGACGACGGCTGAACGGGGCCCCACGGCCGACGGGGCGCCATCAAGTTCACCGGCTGCTAGCGGCACAGACCCAGCCTGGACGATGCGCCCACACCTGAGGATCTGGCGGACGCCGCGGAGAAACCCGGCCGAGCGGCGCTCCACGGATGGCGCGGCGGCATCAAGCTCACCGGCTACGGGCAGCGTCAGCTCACCCAGGACGACGCGACTACGCCCGAGGATCTGGCGGACGCCGCCGAAAAGCTCGGCTGAGCGGGGCCCCACGGCTGGCACGGGGACATCACGTTCACCGGGCACCGTCGACGCCAGCTCGCCCACCACGACGCGGCCACGCCCGGAGGCATGGCGGGCGCTGCTGAGAAGCTCGGCGGTGGCTGGCCGAGGGCGCGTCTCCGGGCGGTGGCGGGTGGTCCTGTCTGCGGTGACAGTCTCACTTGAGGTTTGGTGCGCCGGGTTGCCTTGGTCGGCGATGGCGTCCGAGTGCCGTATGGAGGCTGGCCGTGGGGTGCCGGGGATGAGCCCGGTGACCGGAAGGGCGGCGGCCGGTGGGAGGGCGGTGGCAGACTCCTCCTGGTGCGTGCGGAAACTGCGGCGGCATTGGCCTCGTCGGGGATTGACCCGGCGTCCGTTGTGGTCGCCGAAGATGTTGGTGGGGGTACCTACAACACCGCCACGCGGCTGACGCTTGCCGATGGCAGGCGGCTCGTGCTCAAGGTCGCGCCGGGCGCCGCTGGGCTGGCTTACGAGCATGACCTGCTCGCTACCGAGGCCGAGTACTACCGGCTCGCCTCGGGGCCGCTGCCGTCCGTTGTCGGTGCCGGGTCGGGGTTTCTGCTGATGACGGAGCTGCCCGGCACGAACTGGGACGTTGCCGACGTCGATCGGGCTCGGCTTAGAGGAGAGCTGGGGGCGATCGTGGCGCGGCTGCACGGCGTGACGGGTGAGACGTTCGGCTATCCGCAGGATCCGCCGCACCGGACGTGGGCCTCGGCGTTCACCGCCATGACGGACGCGGTGCTCGCGGACGCCCTGCACTACGACGTCCGGCTGCCGCGGCCGGCTGCCGAGATCGCCCACCTCGTCCGCCGCCACGGGCCGCTTCTGGATCTGGTGACGACGCCGGTGCTGGTGCACTTCGATCTGTGGCCCGGCAACATCCTCGTCGACGGCGAGCACGTCAGTGGGATCATCGACGCCGAGCGGGCGTTCTGGGGCGACCCGGTGGCCGAGTTCGTTTCGCTGACGTTGTTCCGCGATCTGGACCAAGAACTGGTTGACGCCTATCGCGCGGCGGGTGGACCGGCGCCGTTCGATCCAGCCGCCGCGCGGCGGCTTGCGCTGTACCGGGTCTACCTGGATCTGATCATGCTCGTGGAAATGGTGCCACGGCAGGACACCGACGCGGGCCGCGCCGAGTTCCTCGCCGGCCACCTGGCCGCGGATCTCGACGCGGCGCAGCGAGCGCTCTGACCAGGCGCGGCGCAGGAACCGGAACACACGAATCGTCGTCACGCATTCCACGTTACCGAACACGTGTGCGAACACCATCGCTAAATCGGGTGATCCACACAAGCACGACAGGAACGCGAATTTCGTTGCGGCACAAGCGAATCAGCAGCGTGAGCCCGACAAGAAGCCCCCGAATTCCAGGCTACCGGTGAGCACCGACAAAACCGGGAATCGTCACCACGTGACCGGTAGCGAATGGACGCCGTAGACCAGCATGTCGTGCTTGAACTTCAGCTCCTCCACCGGAACCGCCAGCCGCAGTGAGGGAATCCTGCGGTACAGCGTGCCGTAGACCACCTGCAGCTCGACCCGGGCCAGCGTCTGGCCGAGGCACTGGTGCACGCCGTAGCCGAAGGCCACGTGGTGGCGGGCTCCGCGCGTCACGTCCAGCTCGTCCGGGGAGTCGAACACCGAGTCGTCGCGGTTCGCGACGTCCGAGGCGCCGATGATGCCGTCGCCCGCGTGAATGGTCTGGCCACCCAGTTCGAAGTCTTCGACGGCGACCCGGCGGCGGCCCGAGTGCGTGATGTTCAGGTACCGCAACAACTCTTCGACCGCGCTGCGCAGCAACTCGGGATCACCGTCACGGACCAGGTCCAGCTGAGCGGGGTTCTCCAGCAGCGCCACCGTGCCTAGGGCGATCATGTTCGCCGTCGTCTCGTGGCCCGCCACCAAGAGCAACTGACCCATCCCGGCGATCTGCTCCGCCGTCATCGTGCCCAGCTGGGAAACCGCCAGGCGGCTCAGGACGTCGTCGCCCGGCGCGACCGCTTTCCGCTCCACCAGGCGGGAAAGGTAGGCCAGCAGCTCGTCGGTGGCCTTCACCGCCTCCTCGGGCGTCGCGTCCATCGCGATCATCACCTTGGTGATGTCCTGGAAGAACGCGCGGTCCTCGTACGGCACCCCGAGCAGCTCGCAGATCACCAGCGACGGCACCGGCAGCGCGAACGACGGCACGAGGTCGGCCGGGTTGGGGCCGGCCAGCAGGTCGTCGATCAGGTCGTCGACGATCTTCTGGATGGCCGGGCGCAGCGCCTCCATCTTCTTGACCAGGAAGTCGCCGGTCAGCAGCTTGCGCTGGGCCGCGTGCTCCGCGCCGTCCATGTTGATGAACGACTTCACGCGGTTGCGGCGGGCCGCCGAAGCCGCGCTCTGGTGCGGGTAACCGGGCCGGTCGGAGTCGGCGCTCACCCGCGGGTCGCGCAGGACCGTGCGCACGTCTTCGAAGCGCGTCACCAGCCACGGCGTGCTGCCGTTCCACAGCTTGACGCGGGAAACCGGCTCGTCACGCTGCAGTTCCCCGAGCTCGGCCGGCGGGTCGAAGGGACACCGCCGGGTCATCGGAAACGCCGGCACACCGTCCGTCATGAGGACCTCCCGAAGTCGCCGCACAGTTCGGCAAAGAATTACATAGCTATGCTAAGCATCTTGCCGCGACTCCGCCACACTCCGTTCAGGCGATGGATCACTCGAACACGAGGGAGAGCAGCTCGTCGACGAACGGTTCGACCAGCTCGGCGCCGGTCCGGTGCAGCACGCTGTGGAACAGGGCGACCCGCCCGTGCGCGCCGACGAACACCACCGCGGCCGCCCGACCTGGCGAAACCCGCAGCGGATGACCGGCTTCGACGCACCGCTCGAACCCCGCGGCCAGGCCGTCGATCACGTCCAGCAGCGGGCCTTCCGCCCGCCCGTCCGGATCGGGCTGGGACGCGCCGTTCGCGAGCATCAGGCGGTAATGTCCGGGATTCTCCATGGCGAACGCGCAGTAGGCGTGGATCTGCGCCCGGATCCGGCCGACGACGTCGGCCTCGCCGTACGACTCCTCCGCGGCGCGCATGGATTCCCGCAGCCGCGTGTATTCGTGGTCCAGCAGTCCCTGCACGAGCTCCGCGCGGTCGGCGAAGTGCTGGTAGATGCTCGCCGGGGCGATGCCGACCGCGCGGGCGACACCGCGGATCGTCAGCCCGTCCTCGCCGCCGAGCTCGGCGAGCAGCCGGGCGGCAGCCGCCAGGATCTCCCCGCGCAGTCGTTCGCCTTCACCCCAGCGATTCCTGGTGCGGCCGGTTCCGGCGCTGTCCGCCACTCGGATATTCATACGCCCGGGGCCGCCACGGGTGTGTTCCGGGGGTCCCGGAATGACCATGGCGGCCCAGCACTGTCCTCAGTGGACTCAGGCGGTCAGGCTCGGGTACAGCCCGGTCAGGTCACCGGCCAGCCCCGCGCGGACGTTGCGGCTGAGGTCGTCGACGAGCACCTCGAAACGACCTTGTTCGACAGCATCGATTCCGAGGCCGGCCGCGAACGCCGGGTCGACCTTCGGGCCGTCGACGTGCTTGGCCATGTCCGTGTCCATGTACCCGACGTGCAGCGCGGTCACCCGCGTCTTCTGCGGCGCCAGTTCCAGGCGCAGCGCGTTGGTCAGCGACCAGGCCGCCGACTTCGCCGCGGAATAGGCCGCGACCTGCGGCGAGGTGAACCACGACAGCACCGAAAGGACGTTGAGCACGGCGCCGCCGCCGTTGCGCTCCAGGATCGGCGCGAACTCGCGCGTCACGGCCAGCGTGCCGAAGTAGTGCGTGTCCATCTCCAGCCGGATGTCCTCGAGGGACCCGCCCAGCGCCGACGCCCCGGTGGACGACCCGGCGTTGTTGACCAGCAGCGTGACGTCCCCGGCGACCGCGGCGGCGGCGCGGATCGACTCCGGGTCCGTGACGTCGAGCTGAAGCGGGATCACGCCCGGCAGGTCCACCGACTCCGGGTTGCGCGCGGCCGCGTAGACCTTCGCCGCTCCCCGTTCGACGAGGGCGGCCGCGAACTGACGGCCGAGCCCGCGGTTGGCCCCGGTGACCAGCGCCACCGCACCCTTGATCTCCATGTCGAGCTCCTCTCGCATCTGGCTTGCTCGTTGCAAGCTAGCTACGGCCGACAGTACGGCGTAAACTTGCTCCAAGCAAGCCAGCTCGAAGGGATCACACATGAGCCGCCGCATCACCTGGGAGGACGCCTCCTGCCCGATCGCCCGCGCCGCCGACGTCCTGGCCGAGCCGTGGACGCTGCTGATCCTGCGCAACGCCACCGCGGGCACGACCCGGTTCGAGGACTTCCGCAGCGAGCTCGGCATCGCCGACAACGTGCTGACGACCCGGCTGGGCAAGCTCGTCGACCGCGGATTGCTGACGAAGCTCCCCTATCGCGACGGCGGCCGCACCCGGCACGAGTACCGGCTCACGCAGGCCGGCTCGGACGCCTTGCCGGTGCTCCACGCCCTCGGCACGTGGGGTGACGCCCACACGGACTCGGTGAGCGCGTACGGCCCAATGCAGCTCGTCCACGTCGGCTGCGGGCAGCTGACCCGGCCGGGCGCAAGCTGCGACGCCTGCGGGAAACCGCTGGTCAGGGACGATCTGGCGTGGCGCGGCTCGTGGCTGTCCGAGGGCGAGATCCCGCTGGCCGACCCGGTCGCCTGACCCGGGCGGCGCATCCTCGTATGCACTGTGGCGCATGTCAACACTGCGAAATGGTTGGTAAATCACTACTAAACACGCGGTACGAAAGTCGGGTCACAAGCCGCGTCCGGATCCGTAAATTCGGAACCCAGCACACGCAAACCCGGCAAATTCCCCACAGCTGCCCCTACCGCGAGGAGCCGTCCCGATGTCCAGGAAGTACCTGCTGCCCGGAGCCGCTGTCGCACTGGCGATGATCGCCACCCCGATGACCGCCGCGCCTGCCTTCGCGGCCCCGGCCCAGGCCGAAGCGGCCACGATCGTCTATTACGACACCTCGGACGCCCCCACCTTCCGCGCCCAGATCAACGCCGGCGCGGCGAACTGGAACGCGGCCGTGTCGAACGTCAAGCTCGAAGAAAGCTCCTCGGGCGCCACGCTGCACTACACCGAAGGCAACGACCCGCAGGGCTCGTACGCCCAGACCGACGGCCACGGCAGCGGCACGATCTTCATCGACTACACGCAGGCCGAGCAGTACAACCAGACCCGCATCACGGCCCACGAGACCGGGCACGCGCTGGGCCTGCCGGACCACTACGAGGGCCCGTGCTCCGAGCTGATGTCGGGCGGTGGCCCCGGCCCGTCGTGCACCAACGCGAACCCGAACGCCGACGAGTCCGCTCAGGTGGAATCCCTGTGGGCCAGCGGTTTCCGCGCGGCGGCCGCCACGCCGACCCGCATCTACGAAGTGACCATGCCGGTCAAGTGACCAGCGCTTGACGTCGTCGGGGGAGGCCGCACCGGGCAGTGTCCGGTGCGGCCTTCGCACGTGACGGAAGGGTCGACACGCGTGATGGGGGAGTCGACACGCGTGATTGAAGGGTCGACACGGCGTTCAGAGGCGGGAGACCAGGCGGTCTCGGGCTACTTCGAGGTGGGTCGTCATTGCCTTGCGGGCGCCGGACGCGCTGCCGGCCACCAGGGCGTCGACGATCGTGCGGTGCTCGGCGATCGTCTGCTCGCCGAACGGCTGGTTGTAGTTCAGCCGGAAGAAGTGCAGGTGGCAGTGGGTGCGGGCGAACGCCTGCTCGACCGCGACGTTGCCGGCCAGGTGCAGGATCAGCTCGTGCAGCCGGGCGTCGTGCGCGGTCAGGGCCTTGTAGTCGCTGTACGCGTCGTCGGCCGGGGCCGCCGGGCACGTCGCCAGTTCGGCTTCCAATGCCGCGACCCGCGAGTCCGACATCGCCGCCGCCGCCAGCGCCGCGGACGGCGGCTCCAGCAGCAGCCGCAGCGCGTACATGTCGTCGACTTCCTTGCGGTTCAGCAACTCCGTGACGCGGTAGCCGCGCAACGGCAGCCGGCTGACCAGCTCCTCGGACTCCAGCCGCGCCAGTGCTTCCCGCACCGGCGTGCCGGAGACGCCGAGCTCGCGGGCGATCTCGTCGATGTTCACCCGCGCGCCCGGCTCGATGCCGTCGTTCATGATCAGCGCCCGGATCTGCTCGTAGACGCCGTCCGCCAGCACCTGCCTGTTCGGCAGTGCCTCGAGCCGTCGTCCGGAACTCACCCTGACTCCCCTCACCGGTAGTGACTACAGGCTACTGCTTGCCCAGGACCTGGGCGCTCTTCTGCGCCATCTCGGCGAAGACGTCGTCGTCGCGCTGGTGCGCGAAGTACGCCTCGAACAGCGGTCGTTCCGCGTCCTGCAGGGCCGCGCCGTTGCCGTAGACGACGGCCGGGACGAGCGAGCCGTCCTTCATCATCGTGGTGAACACCGACAGGCCGACGCCCTGGCCCTTCATCGCCGAGGCCGCCGCGTCCATCGACGCCGGGATCGACGGGAAGAACGTGCCGCTCGCGCCGGCCGCCGACTGGCACTCCGGCGAACCCATGTACGAGACCCACTTCCAGGTCAGGTCCGGGTTCTTCGTGCCGGCCCAGACGTTGTTCCCGTTCGAATTGGACAGCAGCGCGCGCTTGCCGGACGGCCCCAGCACGGTCGGCGCGATCCCGACCTTCACGCCCGGCAGCTTCGCGAACGTCCCGGCCGTCCACGAGCCCGCCGTCTCCATCGCCACCTTGCCCGAGCCGATCAGGTCGGTGTCGCTGATCGTCGCCTGGCCGCCGGTGGTGAACGTGCCGATCTTCGGCGCGAACCCGCGGTCGGTCAGCGAGCGCACCCAGCGCATCGTCCTGGCGAACACCGGGTCGTCGTACCCGAACTTCGTCGGCCAGGACTGCTTGTCGGCCAGGCGCCAGCCGGTGGTCATGGCGAACGAGCTCCACGTGGACTCGCCGATGAAGTCGCGTGAGGCGAGCTGACCGGTGCCGAAGGTCGCGACGTGGTCCTTGTCGAAGCCGGGCTGGTCGCCGCGGACGCCGTTCTTGTCGACGCTCAGGTGCGCCGCGACCTTCTCGAACGTGCCGCCGTCGTCGGGGTTCCACGTCAGGTTCGCCAGGTCCGCGGGGGTGTAGCCGGCCTTGGTGATGGTGTCGACGTTGTAGTACAGCCCGGTCGCGGACCAGTCGAGCGGCAGCGCGTACTGCTTGCCGTCGGTGAACTTCCACGCGTCGACGCCGACCGAGAACCGCTTCAGGTCGAACTTGTCGCGGGCGATGAGGTCGTCCAGCGGCAGTAGCTGGTGCTGCGAGGCGTAGGCCTGGAAGTACTGGACGCTGTTCTGGAACGCGTCGGGCGCGGTGCCCGCGACGAACCCGGCGGTCAGCTTGGTGAAGTAGTCGTCCACGTTGTACTGCGTGATCTTCACCGTGGTGCCGGGGTTGGTTTTCTCGAACGCCGACGCGCAAGTCTGGTAGGCCGCCGCCTGCTTGTCGTCCCAGGTCCACCAGTTGACCGTGTTCCCGCCGCCGCTCGCCGAGCCGCCACCGCAGGCGGCCACCAGCGCGCCCAGCGTCGCCACCAGGCCGATCGCCAAAACTCTCATCAGATCACTCCATTGTGGATGGTCATGGCCGCAGAATCGGCCGGAACCCGTCGAGCACTGCTTGCACGTCGTCGGCGCCGCCGGCGTCGTGGCCGTTGTATTCCCAGACGCCGATCCGCTTCGGGCCCTTGTAGGCGTGGTAGGCGCCGAACACCGTGGACGGCGGCACGATCCCGTCCATCAGCCCGGCGGAGAACCAGGCGGGCGCGGTCGCGCGGGCCGCGAAGCCGACGCCGTCGAAGTAGGACAGCACTTCGAACGTCCTCGCGACGGCGTCCCGCTTGTCGGCCAGGTACCGCGTCAGCTCGAGGTACGGCCGCTCCCCCGCGACCAGGCTGGCCCGCTTGAAATCGCAGAGGAACGGCGCCTGGGCGTGCAGCGCGGCGACGTCCGGGACGAGCGCCGCGGTGGCGAGCGCGATGCCGCCACCCTGGCTGTTGCCGAGCACCGCGACCCGCGCCGGGTCGACGGCGTCGAGCGCGCGCACGGCGTCCACCGCGCGGGCCGCGTCGGTGAAGATCCGCCGGTAGACATAGGTTTCGCGGCTCTCTATGCCGCGGGTCAGGTGGCCGGGGTACGCAGGGCCGCTGCCGACCGGGTCGGGGGTCACGCCGCCCTGGCCGCGGACGTCGACCTGCAGGTGCGCGTACCCGGCGGACGCCCAGGTCAGCTCCTGCAGCGCGCTCCCCCGGCTGCCGCCGTAGCCGTGGAACTGGATGATCGCGGGCCGGGGTTGTTGGATGCCGCGAGGCAGCCGCAGCCAGGCTCGGACCGGGTGGCCGCCGAACCCGGCGAACGTCACGTCGAAGACGTCGAGGGTGCGCAGCGGCGTCTCGACCGGTGTGACTTCCAGGGCCAGGTCGTGGTCCCGGGCGTCGTCGAGGGTCGACGTCCAGAACTCGTCGAAGTCGGCGGGGGCGGCGTAGTCGCTGCGGTACTCCTGCAGCGCGGCGAGACCGAGGTCGGTGAGCATCAAAGTCCTTTCAGGACGGTGGACTCGCCGGCCCGCAGCCGCAGCTCGGTCTCCCGGCCGCGGTAGCGCACGCGCACCACGTCGGCCGGGTCGCCGGACAGCCGCCGCAGCACGGCGTAGGCCAGCTCACCTTCGCGCCATTCGAGGTCCACCGCGAGCCCACCGCGGCACCGCAGCCCGCGGGCCTCGCCGGACGGCCAGTCCGCGGGCAATGCCGGGAGCAGCGTGACAACGTCGTTCTGGCTCTGCAGCACCAGTTCCGCGAGCCCCGCGGGGAAGCCGTAGTTGCCGTCGATCTGGAACGGCGGGTGCGTGCTGAACAGGTTGGGCAGCAGCCCGCCCCACTCGGAGCCGTCGACCGGGGCGTCGCGGTGGCGGTCGCCGGTGAACGGCTGCGACGCCTCGCTCAGCAGTTCGCGCGCGGTCTCGCCGTCGCCGAGCCGGGCGCGCAACGCGATCTTCCACGCCCACGACCAGCCCATCGCCCCTGGTCCACGCCGTTCGAGCAGGGCACGCGCGGCGGAGGCGAGGTCCGGCGTCGCGACGGCGTCGATCTGCCCGAGCGGGTAGAGCGCCACCATCTGCGACATGTGCCGGTGGGCGGGGTCGTCCTCCGGGAAGTCCTCCGCCCATTCCTGCAGCCAGCCGCCTTCGGTGACGGTGAGCGGACGCAGGCGCGGCAACGCCAGCGCGATCTCGGCGCACAGCGGATCGTGGACGTCGAGCGCGTCGGCCGCGGCGAGGCACCGCTCGAACACCGCGCGGATCAGCGCGACGTCCATCGTCACCGAGTACGTCAGCGACTCCTTCGTCCCGGCTTCGGAGAGGAAGAGGTTCTCCGGGGACGTCGACGGGCATGTCTCGAGGAGGCCGTCCTTCTCAACCAGCCAGTCGAGGCAGAACTCGGCGCAACCACGCAGCATCGGCCAAGCCGTGGAAGCCAGGAACGCGCGGTCGCGCGTGAAGTCCCAGTGCTCCCAGGCGTGCTGGACCAGCCACGCGCCGCCCAACTGCCAGAGCGCCCACGACGGGTTGCCGTGCCCCATGCCGACGGGCAGCGCCCAGCCCCACGGGTCGGTGTTGTGGTGGGTGACCCAGCCGCGCGCGCCGTACAGCTCACGCGCGACGTCGGCGCCGGTGACCGCGAGCTTGCCGAGCAGGTCGAACAGCGGGAGGTGGCATTCGCCGAGGCCAGTCGTCTCGGCGGCCCAGTAGTTCATCTGGGTGTTGATGTTGATCGTGTAGTTGGACGACCAGGCCGGGCGGAGGTCGTCGTTCCAGATGCCCTGCAGGTTCGCGGGCGGCGCCCCGGGCCGGGACGCGCTGGCCAGGAGGTAACGGCCGAACTGGAACAGGACGGTCGCGGTGAGCTGCTCGTCCTTTCCGGACAGCAGCTCGGCGACGTCGTGGGTGCCGCCGCGTCGTTCGCCGATCCTCAGCGAGGACGCGCTCAGCAGCGGGCGCAGGTCGGCCTCGTGCGCGCGACGCAGCTCCGCCATCCCGGTCTCGATCGCCTGCTCGGCCAGCACGGCCGCGCGTCGCCGGTGTTCGTCGCGGGTGTGCTGGCGATCGCCGATCCAGGCGTCGTACGCACTGGTCGAGCTGGCCAGGACGATCAGGACGCCCGTTTCTGTCCGGGCGACGCGGACGGAAACCGCGCCGAACGGGTCGTAGCCCTCGACGGTCCCGTACCGCAGCGGCTCCTCCACCTGCGGTTCGTGCCTGGGTGCGCCGTCGATCGGGATCTCGATGCCCAGGTCGAGACCGTCTCGCGAGACCTCACGCAACGGTGTCGACACGTCGACGTCGACCTCGATCGAGCCGGACAGCGCGACGCACAGCACCTGCGCGGGACGGCTCACCCAGGTCGTCCGCTCGACGTCGTGGCCGTCGACGGTCAGGTGCTCGGTCGTGATCCCGTTGTCCAGGTTCAGCGTCCGGCCGTGGGAGGTGCCTTCGGGCAGGGTCAGCCAGAGGTCCACGTACGGCAGGAACTCCTGGCTGTACGGGCCTTCGAAGGCCATCAGGAGTGCTTCGGCGCGACGGAAGTCCTTTGCGAACACGGCCTCGCGGACCTCGACGAGGCGCTCCGGCCCGGCGTCGATGTCCTTCAACGCCGATGCGGGACCATGCGGCGTGCCGGACCAGACCGTGGCGTCGTTGACCTGGATCCGCGTGCGCCCGGCGCCGCCGAAGACCATCGCGCCGAGCCGGCCGTTGCCGATCGGCATGGCCTCGGTCCATTCCGCGGCCGGGTGCGGCCAGGAGAGCTGGAGATCCGTCATTTCAACCCCGTGAAGCCGATCGAGTTCACCAGCCGGCGGCCGAACGCCACGAACAGCAGCAGCATCGGGAGCGCGGCGACGAGCGTGGCGGCCATCAGGCCGGCCCAGTCCAGCGCCGCCTGCGGCGAGGACTGCTTGAACACCGCGAGCGCCAGGGTCAGCGGGCGGACGGTGTCGTCGTTGGTGACCAGCAGCGGCCACAGGTAGTCGTTCCAGGTGTTGATGAACGTCAGCAGGCCCAAGGTCGCGATCGGGGCGGCGCTCATCGGGAGGACGATCCGGAAGCAGACGCGCAGCGGGCCGGCGCCGTCGATGATCGCGGCCTCTTCGACCTCGTTGCTGAGGCCGAGCATGAACTGGCGCAGGAAGAAGATGTTGAACGCCGAGAAGAACGCCGTCGGCAGGATCATCCCGCCGAAGCTGTTGAGCAGCCCGAGGTCCTTGATCAGCACGAAGTTCGGCAGCAGCGTCAGCACCTGCGGCACCATCAGCGCGGTCAGCAGCACCGCGAACAGCGCGTTGCGGCCCTTCCACCGCAGCCGCGCGAAGGCGAACGCGGCCAGCGCGGAGAAGAACACCGTGCAGACGGTCAGCAGCACCGCGTAGACGATCGAGTTCCGCAACGCCGACAGCAGATCGATCGATGCGGCCGACCCACCCTGCGCCGCGGCTTCGGCCGGGGACGCCAGGCCCAGCGCGCGTTTGAACGCGCCCACCGTAACGTCGACCGGGACCAGCGAAGACGGGTCCGTCGCCATCGCGTAGTTGTTCGACAGCGCGGTCCGGACGATCCAGTAGAACGGGAAGATCGTCACCACGAGGACGATCACGAGGTAGGCCCAG
This sequence comes from Amycolatopsis heterodermiae, assembly GCF_034929455.1. Classification (NCBI taxonomy): domain Bacteria; kingdom Bacillati; phylum Actinomycetota; class Actinomycetes; order Pseudonocardiales; family Pseudonocardiaceae; genus Amycolatopsis; species Amycolatopsis heterodermiae. The sequence continues at coordinate 113,773 of NZ_JAYFSI010000009.1, read as the reverse complement.
GCGACGACCCGGCCCGGGGAGATCCGCTTGCGCACGACCCTCCTAGTTGGTGTCGGACTCGCCCGCGCGAGCCATCCGGAGCTGGGCGAAGGTGACGGCGGCCAGCAGGACGAACAGGGCCAGCGACATCGTCGCGGCGTAACCGAAGTCGAACTGGCCGAACGCCTTGTCGTAGATGTACATCTGCAGCACCTTCGACGCGTCCGCCGGACCGCCCTTGGTCGTCACCTGCACGATGTCGAAGATCTGGAACGAGCCGATCACCGTCAGCACCACGACCATCACCAGGATCGGCCGCAGCAGCGGCACGGTGAGCCGCCGGAACATCTGCAGCTCGCTCGCGCCGTCGATCCGGCCGGCCTCGTAGACGGTGGCCGGGATCGTCTGCAGCCCGGCGAAGATCAGGACCGCGTTGTAGCCCATGGTCTTCCAGACGTTGAGCCCGGCCAGCGTCGGCACCGCCCAGCCGCCCGAGCCGAAGAACAGCACCGGCTCGCCGGTGAGCTTCGTGATCAGGACGTTGACGATGCCGAGCTGCGGGTCGAGCATCCACGACCAGACCAGCGCGGTGACCACGCCGGAGATGAGGAACGGCAGGATCATCAGCCCGCGGACGGTGGCCGACACCGCGAGCCGGTGCAGGATCACCGCCGTCACCAGGGAAACCAGGATGCCGAGCACCACCGAGAGCGCCACGAAGTAGAGCGTGACGAGCAGCGAGTGCCAGAACGTCGCGTCCCCGAACAGCTCCTGGAAGTTGCCCAGGCCGATCCAGCGCGGCTCGGTGAGCACGTGGAACTCGGTGAAGCTCAGGTACAGGCCGCGCAGGGTCGGGTAGGCGAAGAACACGGCGAACCCGGCGAGCGCGGGACTGACGAGCAGCCACGCGATCGGCGCGTCCCGGCCCCTAGACGGTGATCTTGTCGACGTCATAGACATAACCGGCCTGGTTGCCGATCTGGATGGTGTTGGCTCCGGCCTGCAGGTACACCGGGACGGTCGTGCTCTGCGGGGTGTTCCAGTCGTCGTCGTTGCTGCCGGCGACCGGGAGCGGGAACGAGGTCCCGTTGATCGTGACGATGCCGGTGCGGCTGGAGTCACCGTCCACGTAGGACAGTTGCAGCAGGTAGGTCCCCGCCTTGGGCACGGTCACCGTCGGCAGCACGACGTAGCCGCTGCCGCCGAGGTAGCCGACCTTCTTGCCGTTACTGCACGCGCAGTCGTAGACGGTCGCGCCGCCTTGTGGGGTGCCGTTCTCCGCCTCGTACGTCTTCGGGCCACCGGCTTCGGTCGTGATGAGGCTGTACTTCTTGCTCGGCGCGGACGGTTTCCCCTGGCTCCGATTCGCGACGACCGTGAAGTCGTACGACGTCGACGGCTTGAGACCGGTGACCGTGGCACTGGCGCCGCCGGTGGACGTCATCCTGCGCCCGTTCGCGAAGACGTCGTAGTTCTGCGCGCCCCTCGACGCGTCCCAGGCCAGCGAGACGCTCGTGCCGGTGACGCCGGTGGCGTGCACGACGCCGGGCGCCTGCAGCGCGTCGCGGTCGCGCGGGGTGACCTTCAGCAGCCGCGAACCGTGCACCGGGAGGACGGCGGAAGCGGTGCTTTCCCGGTGGGACCACAGGTCCCGGATCTGGACGGGACCGGTGATGCCGAGCTGCGCGAGGTCCGCGGTGACGCGGGCGGGCGTCGCGGCGAGGTTGAACAGCGCGACCGTGTAGCTGCCGTCGGCGTTGCGGTTCGACCAGACCTGCTGGTCGCTCGTCTGGCTCACCGGCTTGGCCGGGATCCCGGCCTGGTTGACGGCGATGACCTCGTCGTTGGTCAGGAGCTTGACGCCGTAGTCATCGAGCTGGGTCAGGTCGTCGCCGATGTAGAGCGGCGCGGCTTCGATCGCCCAGAGTGTCATGTAGCTCTGGCGCTCGGCCTCGGTGAGACCGTCCATCTTGCCGCTGCCGACGTCGAGCGAGTCGAGGTTGTTCCAGTGGCCGGGGCCGGCGTCGGGGATCCACTGCACGACGTCGTTCCAGCGCTGCTTGACCGAGTTGTTCCAGGTCACGAGGGTGTCGCAGTAGCACTCGACGTCCGTGTCGACGCGCCAGCCGTTGGTGTTCGCCTTCCAGACGCCGGCTTGGCGGTGGCTCAGCGCCCAGGAGACGACGAACTCCATCGGGCGGCCGGTCTTGGCGATGGCTTTGTGCCACGCTTCGACGTCGGAGGTGTTGGTGTAGTTCGGGCCGCCCTTGAAGGAGCCGGGGCCGACACCGTCGAGCTTGAGGAAGTCGACGCCCCAGCCGGCCAGCAGCCGCGCCACGGAGTCCACGTAGGACTGGGCGCACGGGTTCGTGAAGTCGATCTTGTAGGCCGAGTCCCAGCCGTTGGTCTTGCGCAGGTCGGGGTAGACGAGGTCTTTCGTGTGGCAGTTGGTGGTGCCCGCGATCGGCGAGTTGCCGTCGTTGTACGCCCTGAGGTCCAGGCCGACCGCCAGGTACGAGCCCAGCTTGAGGCCCTTCTTGTGGACGTAGTCGGCGACGTACTTCATGCCGTCCGGGAAGGTCGCCGGGTTGACGACGGGACGGGCGTACTGGTCGAAGGAGTTCGACCAGCCGGCGTCGATGTTGACGTAGGTGTAGCCGTGCTGCTTGAACTTCGCGGCGAGGACGTCCGCCTGCTGCAGGACGTGCTTCTCGGTGAGCCAGCTGGCCGAGCCCGCCGGGTTGACGCCCGGGTAGTTCGTCGACTCGAGGCTCCAGCTGCTCCAGCCCATGTAGGGCTTCTGAGCTACCGGCGCTTCCGGCTGGGCGTCCGCGGTGGGAGCCGTGAGCAGGCCCGCGGTCACCATCAGTCCGGCGAGGGCACCCAGGGCCCGTCTGCCGCGTGCGGCCATGACCACTCCTTTGAGGTCTGCAGACATCGGAGGACCACGGCTCGTTTCAGCTGAACCGTGGATCCTATAGGATCTACGACTGGAGATTCTGGCTGCTGGGGTTCACAAATGTCAACGGCCGCGTCGGACAGAGATCAGACGAATCTCGGACTGTCGGGGGTGACGGCTAGGTTCGGGGCATGTTGACCACGCTCGCCGTCGAGAACTACCGCTCGCTGCGCGACCTGGTGCTGCCGCTGTCCGGGCTGACCGTCGTCACCGGGCCGAACGGCAGCGGCAAGTCGAGCCTGTACCGGGCGTTGCGGCTGCTGGCGGACGCGTCCCGCAACGGCGCGGTGGCGGCGCTGGCCCGCGAGGGCGGGCTGCCGTCGACGCTGTGGGCCGGCCCGGAGACGATCGGGCGGTCGGTGCGCGAGGGGCGCACACCGGTGCAGGGCACGGTCCGGACGAAGGCGCTCGGGCTGAAGCTGGGGTTCGCGGGTGACGAGTACGGCTACGCGCTGGACCTGGGCCTGCCCGTGCCCACGGAGACGATGTTCAACCTGGACCCGGAGTTCAAGCGCGAGGCGGTGTGGTCGGGCCCGGTCCTGCGCCCGTCGGCGCTGCTGGCCGACCGCGCGGGCCCGGTGGTCCGCACGCGCGTCGAGTCGGGCGGGTGGGGTGCCGACCGGTTCGAGATCCGGCTGACGGACAGCATGCTGAGCGAGTTCGCCGACCCCAGGGCGTGCCCGGAACTACTGCTGGTCCGCGAGCGCATCCGCGGCTGGCGGTTCTACGACCACTTCCGCACGGACGTCCACGCGCCGGCCCGCCAGTCCCGGATCGGCACGCGCACCCCGGTCCTGTCGCACGACGGCGCCGACCTGGCGGCGGCGTTGCGCACGATCATCGAAATCGGCCGCGCCGCGGAGCTGGAGTCGATCGTCGACCAGGCCTTCCCCGGGTCACGCTTGGAGGTGGTGGCCCCGGAAAGCCGTTTCACGGTCCGCTTCCACCAGCACGGCCTGCTGCGCCCCCTGGAAGCGGCGGAGCTGTCGGACGGGACCTTGCGGTTCCTGCTGTGGGTGGCGGCGCTGCTTTCGCCGCGTCCCCCGGAACTGCTGGTGCTGAACGAACCGGAGACCAGCCTGCACCCGGATCTGCTGCCGGCGTTGGCATCCCTGATCGCGGTCGCGGCGAAGGAGACCCAGGTGGTCGTGGTCTCGCACGCCCAGCCGCTGATCAGGGCGCTGTCGGAGATCGCGGAGGTGGGCGAGGTGGAGCTGGAGAAGGAGTACGGGGAGACCAAGCTGGTGGGGCAAGGGAGGTTGGACCGGCCCTCGTGGCACTGGCCCGCCCGCTGACCAAGGTCGTGTCGTCCATTCAGGTACGCGTGTCGTCCATCGCGGTCCGCTTACGAGATCCGCCCGGCAGCCCGCGGTGAACCCGGCTGGACGACACGCGTACCCGGCTGGACGACACGCGTACTCAGATGGACGACACGGTAACCTCAGCGGCCCTTGGTGCTTTCCCGGATCTCCAGCGCGAACGGCGTCTGGACGTCCTGCGGCGGCGCCGACTTCTCCCCCGTGATGCGGCGGCTCACCAGGTCGATCGCCGCCTCCGCCAAAGCCGTCTTGTCCGGGGCGATCGTCGTCAACGCCGGTAGCGAGAAGGCGCTCTCTTCGTTGTTGTCGAACCCCACGATCGCGACGTCCTCCGGCACCCGCAGGCCCAGCTCGGCGACGGCTCGCAACGCGCCGATCGCCAGGAGGTCGTTGAAACAGAAGACCGCGTCGGGCGGGGATGGCAGCGTCAGCAACGACTTCATCGCCGCCGCACCATAACCGCGGTGCCACTTCTCGGCCGGGGCGACCAGGGTGTCCGAATAGGACAGACCCGCCTCCACCAGGGCCGAGCGGTAGCCGGCCAGGCGCTGGGACGACGTCCCACGCGCGGGGTTGCGGCCGATCGCCGCGATGCGGGTGCGGCCCAGGGACGCCAGGTGGGACACCGCCACGTGCGCGGCCAGGACGTTGTCGATCGCCACATGATCGATGGGGACGTCGACCGCGTGCTCGCCCAGCATCACCAGGGGGATTCCGCCCGGTTCGTCCGGAAAATCCGCGGCCTCCAGCGCTTCCGGGTGGACCAGCGCGCCGTCGACCAGGTGGGGGCCGAGGGACGACAACGTCTTGCGCTCGCGCTCGCGTGTCCCCTGTGTCTGTTCGATCAAGACACTCCAGCCCCGCTTCTGGGCCGCCGTGATGACCAGGCCGGCCAGTTCGCCGAAGTACGGGATGGACAGCTCCGGCACCATCAGCGCCAGGAAACCGGTGCGGCCGCGGCGGAGGTTGCGGGCGCCGACGTTCGGGCGGTAACCGGTCGCGGCCAGCGCTTCTTCGACGCGGCGGCGGTTTTCCGGCTTGACGAAGGCATAGCCGTTCACGACGTTCGACACCGTCTTCACCGATACTCCGGCGAGCGTGGCGACGTCCTTGAGCGTCACGGTCACGGGCGATCCCTTCACCTCAGCGTGAGGTCGAAGTGTAGCGACAATTTGCCGGTTTACAACGTTGTTCCAACGATGTAAAAAGTACCTCAAGGCTCCCGCGGTGACTCCGATCACCCCGGTGAGCGGGCCACCACCGTCGCTGCCCGAGGAGTCGCTGTGCCGCTGTCCACCCGTCCCCGCCTGGTCCTGGTCACCGCGGCCGCCGCCGCGCTCACCCTCACCTCCTGCACCGCCCGTGAGGAGACGCCGGCCGCGCCGTCGAACGGCGGCGGACCGGCCGCTTCCGCGTCCTCCGCCGCGCCTTCCGCCGACGGCTGCACGCTGGCGAAGACCGGCTACCCCAAGATCGACCCGAAGACCGCGGTGATCGGCTTCTCGCAGTCCGAAAAGGAGGCCAACCCCTTCCGGATCGCCGAGACGCAGTCCATTCGCGACCAGGCCGCGAAGCTCGGCATCCCGACGGACAAGCTGCTCGTCACCAACGCCCAGAGCGACCTCAACCGGCAGATCAGCGACATCAAGTCGCTGCTCGACCGGGGTGCGCAGCTGCTCGTCGTCGCGCCGCTGAACTCCGACGGCCTCCAGCCGGCGCTCGACGCCGCGAAGGCCAAGAAGGTCCCGGTCGTCACCATCGACCGCAAGGTGACGTCGGCGCCGTGCACCGACTACCTGACCTTCATCGGCTCCAACTTCGTCGAGCAGGGCAAGCGCGCGGCCGACGCGATGGTGAAGGCGACCGGCGGTAACGGCAAGGTTGCGATTCTGCTCGGCGCGTCGGGCAACAACGTGACGACCGACCGCACCTCGGGCTTCAAGGACGAGCTGGCCAAGACGCCGGGCCTGTCCGTGGTCGCCGAGCAGACCGGCGAGTTCGACCGGTCCAAGGGCCAGGCCGTGATGGAGCAGCTGATCCAGAGCCACCCCGACCTCACCGCCGTCTACGCCGAGAACGACGAGATGGGCATCGGCGCGGTGAACGCGCTGAAGACCGCGGGCAAGTCGCCGGGCAAGGACGTCAAGGTCGTCTCGATCGACGGCACGCGCAACGCCGTCCAGCTGATCGCCGACGGCAGCTACAACGCCGTCATCGAGTCCAACCCGCGCTTCGGCCAGCTCGCCTTCGACACGCTGCAGAAGTTCGCCGACGGTCAGCCGATCCCGGCCAGCATCGTGATCACCGACGACCAGTACGACGAGACCAACGCGGCGCAGAAGGTCGGGAACGCGTACTGATGACCGCAGCCACCGAAGAGGACGTCGCCATGACGACCGCACCGGTGCTCGAGGTGGCCGGGGTGACCAAACGGTTCCCCGGCACCCTCGCGCTCGACGACGTCAGCTTCCGGCTCGCCCCCGGCGAGGTGCACGCCCTCGTCGGGGAGAACGGCGCCGGCAAGTCGACGCTGATCAAGGTCATCACCGGCGTCTACCAGCCCGACGAGGGCGAGGTGCGCCACCTCGGCGAGCCGGTGACGTTCAAGCAGCCGATCGAGGCGCAGCGGGCCGGGATCTCCACGATCTACCAGGAGGTCAACCTCGTCCCGCTGATGAGCATCGCCAGCAACGTCTTCCTCGGCCGCGAACCGCGCACCCGCGCCGGGCTCGTGGACTGGTCCAAGATGTACGCCGACGCCCGCGAGCTGCTCAAGGGTTACGGCATCCACGACGACGTCAAGCGCCCGCTGCACACCCTGGGTGTCGGCGCGCAGCAGATGGTCGCCCTCGCCCGCGCGGTGTCGACCGACGCGAAGGTCGTCATCATGGACGAGCCGACGTCGTCGCTCGAACCGCGTGAGGTCGAGACGCTCTTCGAGGTGCTGAACCGGTTGCACGCCGAGGGCATCGCGATCGTCTACGTCAGCCACCGGATGGACGAGCTGTACCGGGTCTGCGACAGCGTCACCGTGCTGCGCGACGGCCGGGTCGTCCACAGTGGACCGCTGGCCAAGCTCCCGCGCATCGAGCTGGTGTCCCTGATGCTCGGCCGCGAAATCCGCCAGATCCGCGAAGAGGGCGTCACGGCGTTCGGCGAGGAACACGACGTCGACCGCGAACCGCTGCTCAAGGCCGAGCACCTGGCCGGCATGCGGCGGCTGCACGACGTCTCGGTGAGCATCCGGCCCGGCGAGGTCGTCGGCCTGGCCGGGCTGCTCGGCTCCGGGCGCAGCGAGACCGCGCGGGCCATCGTCGGCGCGTTCCCGCTCGACGGCGGAAGCGTCCTGCTCGCGGGGAAACCGTTGAAGAAGGGCAAGATCGCCGCCGCCATGCGCGCGGGGATCGCGCTGCTGGCCGAGGACCGCAAGACCGACGGGATCATCCCGAACCTGTCGGTGCGCGAGAACATCGTGCTCGCCGCGCTGCCGACGCTCTCGCCGTTCGGCCTGGTCAGCAAGGCCAAGCAGGACAGGGTCGTGAAGATCTTCATGGAGCGCCTGCGGATCAAGGCCTCGAGCCCCGAGCAGAAGGTGTCCGAGCTGTCCGGCGGCAACCAGCAGAAGGTGCTGCTCGCCCGCTGGCTGGCCACCGGCCCGAAGATCCTGCTGCTCGACGAGCCGACCCGAGGAATCGACGTCGGTGCCAAGGCCGAAGTCCAGGCGCTGATCGACGAACTCGCGAAGGAAGGCCTCGGCGTGCTGCTCATCTCGTCCGAGCTGGAGGAGCTGATCGACGGCTCGGACCGCGTCATCGTGCTCCGCGACGGCTCGGCCGTCGGCGAGCTGACCGGTGACGGCATCACCGAGGAAAACGTCCTGGCCGCGATCGCAGCGGAAGGTGACAACGATGTCTAGCGCCACCCTGACCCGAACGCCCGACCGGGCCACGGTCACCGCGTGGCTGCAGAACTACGGCGTCTACCTGGCCGTCGTGGTTCTGCTGCTGTTCAACGTCTTCTTCACCGAGAACTTCCTGTCCGCGGCCAACTTCCGCACCCAGCTGGTGCAGGCGGCGCCGGTCTGCATCGTCGCGCTGGGCATGGCGCTGGTGATCGGCACCGAGGGCATCGACCTGTCGGTCGGCTCGGTGATGTCGATCGCCGCCGCGCTCATCCCGCTCTACCTCGGCGCCGGGCCGATGACGGCCGTCATCGTCGCGGTGATCGCGGGCATCCTGTCCGGCCTGTTCAGCGGCTACCTGGTGGCCTACCTGGGAATCCAGCCGATCATCGCGACACTGGCGTTGCTGGTCGGCGGCCGCGGGCTCGCGCTCGTCATCGCCCACGGCCAGCTCGTCCAGCTGCACAACCAGGACTTCCTGGAGCTGGGCACGGGTGACGTCCTCGGCGTGCCGATCATGGTCATCGTCGCGGGGGTGCTCGCGGTGCTGGCCGGGCTGGTGGTGCAGCGCACGACGTTCGGGCGGCAGCTGGTCGCCGTCGGCGGCAACCGGGCCGCCAGCTCGCTGGCCGGGCTCCCGGTGAAACGCGTGCTCGTGGGCGTCTACGTCATCTCCGGGGCGCTGGCCGCGGTGGCCGGCGTGCTCGCGACGTCGCGGCTGGGCGCCAGCGACCCCAACGACCTGGGCCTGCTGATGGAGCTGTCCGCCATCACCGCGGTCGTCGTCGGCGGCACGCCGCTGACCGGCGGCCGGGTCCGCGTGCTCGGCACCGTGTTCGGCGCGCTGCTGATGCAGCTGGTGCACGCCACCCTGATCAAGCACAACCTGCCGGACTCGACCGCGCAGATGGTCCAGGCGGCCATCATCGTCGTGGCCGTGTACGTCGCTCGTGAGCGGAGCCGCAAATGACCGCGACCCAGACCACCGCGCGCAACGCGGCGTTCGCCGGGGTCCTGCAGCGCCAGGGTGCGGCCGTCGTGCTCGTCCTCGGCCTGATCGTCGCGTGGTTCGCGTTCCCGCGCTTCGGGTCCGCGGACAACCTGCGCGACCTCGCGCTGCAGGGCTCGTTCCTCGCGGTGATCGCGCTCGGCATGACGTTCGTGATCATCTCCGGCGGCATCGACCTCTCGGTCGGCTCGAACTACGCGCTCGGCGGCGTGCTCGCCGCGTACGGCTCGCAGTACGGCTTCTTCGTGGCGATCCTGCTGCCGCTGGTCGTGTGCTCGGCGATCGGGCTGATCAACGGCGTGCTCATCGCCCGCACCGGGATGGCGCCGTTCATCGTGACGCTGGCGACGCTGCTGTTCGCCCGCGGCCTGCTGCTCGCCATCACCTCCGAAGGCGCGACGACGTTCAAGATCGCGCCCGGCTCGGCGATCCTCTGGCTCGGGCAGGGCACGATCTTCGGCGTCGGCGTGCCGGTGTACCTGACGCTCGTGCTGTTCGCGCTCGGCGGGGTCCTGTTGCGGCGCACCGGGTTCGGCCAGTCGGTGTTCGCCATCGGCGGGGCCGAGCAGTCGGCGCTGCTTATGGGCCTGCCGGTGGTCCGCACGAAGATCACGCTCTACACGCTGAGCGGCGCGCTCGCCGGTTTCGCGGGCGTCCTCACCGCCGCGTACCTGCAGTCCGGCGTCACGGTGATCGGCGTCGGCACCGAACTGGACGCGATCTCGGTCGTCGTCATCGGCGGCACGCTGCTCACCGGCGGGGCCGGGACGATCGTCGGCACGCTCGTCGGCGTGCTGCTGCGGGTGCTGATCCAGAACGTCATCAACCAGGTCGGCACGCTCGACTCCAACTACCAGACGGTGGTGAGCGGGGCCTTCCTGCTCATCGTCGTGGTGATCCAGCGTCTGCTGGCGCGGTCCCGAACCCGCTGAGCTCCTTTCCCCCGATCAGGAGGTCTCAACGATGTTTCGTCCTGCCCGCAGAACCCGCCGGTGGCTCACCGCCACCGCCGCGTTCGCCGTCGCGGTCGCCGGCCTCGGCACCGTACCCGCGGCGAGCGCCGCGGACGCCCCGCAGTGGCAACGCCTGACCCCGCCGCTGTCCACCCCGTGGACGAAGGACGTCTCGCCCACCAACGCCCTGCCCGACTACCCCCGCCCGCAGCTGACCCGCGACAAGTGGCAGAACCTCAACGGTGTCTGGGAGTTCGCCAAGGCGACCCCGGGTGAGGCCGCGCCGGTCGGGAAGACGCTCGGCGAGCGGATCCTCGTGCCGTACCCGGTCGAGTCCGCGCTGTCCGGGATCATGCGCCACGAGACGAACATGTGGTACCGCCGCACGTTCGAGGTGCCCAAGAACTGGCAGATCGGCAAGGGACAGCGGCTGCAGCTGCACTTCCAGGCCGTCGACTACGACGCCACGGTCATCGTCAACGGCAAGACCGTCGGCCGCCACACCGGCGGGTACGACGCGTGGTCCGTCGACGTCACCGACGCGCTGACCACCGCCAGGACCCAGGAGATCGTCGTCGGCGTCGCCGACCCGAACGACCAGGGCGGGCAGCCGATCGGCAAGCAGCGCCAGCCCGGCGACGGCATCTTCTACACGCCGTCCTCCGGCATCTGGCAGACCGTCTGGATGGAGCCGGTCGCCTCGGCGCACATCGACCGCCTCGACACCACCCCGGACGCCGCGACCGGGACGGTCACGATCAACGCCGTGGTCGGCGGGCCGGTCAAGCAGCGGGTCGACGCGACCGCCTACGACCACGGGCGCCTGGTCGGGCACGTCACCGGCGACGCGAACAAGCCGTTGAAGCTCAAGGTGGACCGGCCGCACCTGTGGACGCCGGACGACCCGTTCCTCTACGACCTGCGCGTCAAACTGTCCACAGGGGACGAGGTCGGCTCCTACTTCGGCATCCGGTCGATCAGCGTCGGCAAGACCGCCGACGGCAAGCAGCGGATGCTGCTCAACGGCAAGTTCGTCATGCAGGTCGGCCCGCTGGACCAGGGTTTCTGGCCGGACGGCATCTACACCGCGCCGACCGACGCGGCCCTGAAGTTCGACCTGCAGCAGGAGAAGGCGCTCGGCTTCAACATGGTGCGCAAGCACATCAAGGTCGAGCCGGACCGCTGGTACTACTACGCCGACAAGCTCGGTTTGCTGGTGTGGCAGGACATGCCGGCGATGAAGGACGACATCGAGCCGTCGCCCGCGTCGCGCGTCAACTACGAGTCCGAGATGCACCGGATGATCGACCAGCACCGCAGCTTCCCGTCGATCGTCACGTGGGTGCCGTTCAACGAGGGCTGGGGCGACTACGAGGTCGGCCGGATCGCCGACGAGGTCAAGGCGTGGGATCCCTCGCGGCTGGTCAACGCCGAATCCGGCGTCAACTGCTGCCGGTCCGAACCGGACAGTGGCAAGGGCGACATCTACGACGACCACACCTACACCGGGCCGGGAACGCCGGTGCAGACCGGCACCCGCGCCGCGGTCGACGGTGAGTACGGCGGGCTCGGCCTCAAGGTCGACGGTCACCAGTTCGACCCGGCCGGCAGCTTCGCCTACGAGATGGAGCCCGACAGCGCGACGCTGACCCGGCGCTACGGCGAGCTCCAGCAGCGCCTGCTGCTGGTCGCCCAGCGGTGCGGTGTCTCGGCCGGGGTCTACACGCAGACCACCGACGTCGAGAAGGAGGTCAACGGCTTCTTCACCTACGACCGGCAGGTGAAGAAGATGGACTTCGCGGCGGTCCGCGCGGCCAACGAGGCGGTCATCAAGGGCGCCACGGGCAAGCCGGTTTCCGGGCCATCGGTGCCCGCGGGCACGCCGGGGATCGACGGCATCGCCGCCTACCCGTTCGACGAGAACACCGGCACGGTGGCGAAGGACGTCGTCGGCAGCCACGACGCGACGCTCGTCGGCGGCGCCTCCTGGACCGCGGGCAAGAGCGGTTCGGCCTTGGCCACCAACGGTTCCGGCCAGTTCGCCGACACGGGCGCGGCGCTCGTCAACACCGAGGGCAGCTACAGCGCGGCCGCGTGGGTCAAGTTCAACCAGGTCGGCGACGGCTTCCAGACGGTGGTCAGCCAGGACGGCGACAGCACCAGCGCGTTCTTCCTGCAGTACTCGGGCCAGGACCACCGGCTGGCGATGAGCTTCGTGGGCACGCGGGCGCTGGCGCCCACGGCTCCGGAGGCGAACCGCTGGTACCACGTGGTCGGCGTCCGCGACGCGGCTTCGGGCACGCTCAAGCTGTACGTGGACGGCCAGCTGGCGGCCACGAAGAGCGTCTGCCTCGGCGACCCGTCGACGGGCCACACGGTGATCGGCCGTGGCAAGTACGGCGGTGGCCCGGTGGACTACCTGGACGGCGCGGTCGACCAGGTGCACGTCTACGACCGGGCGCTGTCCGACGCGGACGTGAGCGCGTTGTACACCAGCGGTAAGTAGCCGGTTTCGTCCGGAAAGGCCGCATCGGGATCGTCCCGGTGCGGCCTTTCCGCGTTCCCGGTAACACGGTCCGGACCCCCCTCGATACGGGACTGAACCGACACTCCAGGGGGAGGCCCGATGGGCTCGAAGGTCCGGGCGGCGGCCGTTTTCGCTGTCACTTCCGCACTACTGGCCGCGGGCGCGGCCGTCGTCACCGCGGCACCCGCGGCCGCGTCGACGATCACCGGGATCGCGGCCGGCTCGTGGGCGTACGTCGACTCGGCGGCGCCGCGCACCAGCTTCACCGACCCGGCGGGCGACGTACCCGTCGGCGCGCACACGTACGCCAACGGCGTCACCCACGTCTCGAAGTCCTACGTGACGTTCGACCTCTCGGCCCTGCGCGGGACGCGCCTGGAACGAGCGGGTGTCTCCGTCGACGAGACCACGGTCGCCGACTGCTCGGCACCCCGGACCACCGAGCTGTGGCTGACCGATCCGGCGAAGAAGCCGACGTGGAACAACCAGCCGGCCGAACTGGTCGAGGCGGGCGGTCCGATCGTCGACACGTCCTGCCCCGCCCGCGGGGTGTTCTGGAACGCCACCACGGCCGTGCAGAACGCGCTCGACGCCGGCCGCAAGACCGCGACGTTCGCCCTGCGGCTGCCCGACGCCCAGCAGAGCGACCCGAAGTCCGGGCGCGCCTACGACCCGCACGCGACGCTCAGCATCAGCTACAACCGCGCGCCGCTGAAGCCCGTGCAGCTCACGGTCGACACCACCCACGCCTGCGCAGCGAAGCCGGTCGTGGTGGGCCCCGGTTCGACGAGTCTCGGTGCAGTGATCACCGATCCCGACGGCGACTTCGGCCAGGCCGAGTGGGCGTTGTGGCCGGTCGACCATCCCGATCAGAAGACCACGCTCCAGAACTACTTCAGTGGCAACGGCGCCGTTTCGGTGGACGTCCGGGACCGGCTCGCCGACGCGACCACGTACGCGTGGCAGGTGCGCGGACTCGACGGCCCGGACGCCGGGCCGTGGAGCGCGGTCTGCAAGCTGACCACCGACTTCGTGCCACCGGACAAGCCGCCGGTCGTGTCCTCGAAGGACTACTACGAAGTCGGCCTCGGCACCGGCGGTACCGGTGTGCCCGGCTCGTTCACGTTCGCGGCCAACGGCGTCCCGGACGTCGTCGGCTACTACTACGGGCTCTTCGGCTCCCCGCGCGACCACGTCGCGGCCACGCACAAGGGCGGTCCGGCCACCGTCACCGTCGTGCCGGACTCGAGTGGTCCGCAGTACCTGTCGGTGTGGAGTGTCGATGCGGCCGGCACGTGGTCGGACCGGACCGACTACCGCTTCTGGGTCGCCGCCAACGGCCCGTCGATGACGTGCGCCCCGGCCCACGCGTACCTGGGCGAGACCCAGCACTGCACCTTCGCCCCGCACGGCACCGACGGCGCTTCCGGGTACGTCTACTCGATCGACGGTGAACCGGAGATCACCGCGCCGGCCGGACCGGACCACACCGCGACCATCGACGTCACGCCGTCCGAGGCGACCAAGCCCTACTACGTCACCGTGCGGGCCCGGATGGGGAACGGCAACCTGTCCGGTCCGGGCGGCGGGCAGCTCCCGATCGACCGTGGGCTGCCCGTGGTCGACGTGCCGGCGGACGCCATGGTCGGCAAGCCGGTGGTCTTCACCCTGCACGCGCCCCTGCCCGGCTCGGTGACCTTCACCTACGACTGGGACTACGGCGACCCGGTGACCGTCCCGGTCGGACCGGACGGCACGGCGCGAGTGACGATCGTGCCCGACTCGGCGTACGGCCACTACCTGGACGTCCACACGACGACCGGCGCCGGGCTGGTGTCGGCCACGAACGAGGTGAGCGTCCAGGTCGCTTCGAACGAGCCGACCGTGACCAGCACCGAATATCCGGAGGGCCGGCAAGGCGGGTACGTCACCACACCGGGCACGTTCCGCTTCTCGTCGTCGGTGCCGGGCGTCGTCGGCTACACCTACACCTACCGGGGGTCGGCGGTCACCGTGCCCGCGGGCCCGGACGGCACCGCGAGCGCCGCCTTGACCCCGCTCAGCACCGACACGCAGTACCTCGAAGTGACCAGTACCTTCGCCGACGGCACGGTGTCGGAGCCGGCGTACTACTCGTTCCACCCCCGCTCCGCCGCGCCGCCGCTCACCTGCGACGCGGATGGCGGCGCGCAGCCGGGCCAGGTGGTCCACTGCACGCTCACGCCGGTGCAGCCGGGCCTCGCGGTGTACGGCTACTCCGTGCGGACGTGGAGCACCACCGGGCCGGAGGTGGCCGTCCAGCCCGCCGGCGACGGCACGGCGGCGTTCGAGTTCACCGTGCCGGCGCTCCCAGAGCGCGAACTGCTGTCGGTAACGGCCTGGAGCGCCAACGCGGCGGGACAGCGCTCCGACACCTCGTACACCAGCTTCTACGTCACCCCGGATCCGGCGAGCCTGCCCCGGGCCGTGCGGGCGAGCTGAACACCGTGACGGCCACCCGCCGTGGTGGCCGTCACGGTTGCCCTGGAGTGCGCTCCAGCCCCTAGCGTCGATCGGGACAACGACTGCTGGGGAAAGGAACCGACATGACCGGCGAGCGCTTCGAGCGTGGCCTGAAGACCCTGACCGAGATCGACGGCGAGGCCGGGCACCGGGTGCTCGACGCGCTCGCCGACGTCTCCCCCGCGCTGGGCGAGGCCGTCGTCTCGTGGGGGTTCGGGGAGATCTACTCGCGGCCGGGGCTGGCGCCGCGCGACCGGCAGCTCGTCACCCTCGGCATGCTGACCGCCCTCGGCGGCTGCGAGCCGCAGCTGGACGTGCACGTCAACGCGGCGCTCAACGTCGGCCTGACCCCAGCGGAGATCGTCGAAGCGCTCCTGCACTCGGCCGTCTACTGTGGATTCCCGAAGGCGCTGAACGCGACCTTCACGGCCAAGAAGGTCTTCGGCGAGCGCGGGTTGCTGCCGGTGACCGCGGAATAGGGGTGGGCTCGTGCGGGTGGTCCTGTTCGGCGCGACCGGGATGGTCGGGCAAGGCGTGCTGCGGGAGTGCCTGCTGGACGAGCGGGTCGAGGCGGTGCTGGCGGTGGGCCGGGCGCCGGCCGGCACCACCCACCCGAAGCTGACGGAGCTGGTGCGCGAGGACCTGTTCGCGCTCGAGCCGATCACCGGGTACGACACGTGTTTCTTCTGCCTCGGCCTGTCGTCGGTCGGGGTGGCGGCCGACGAGTACGAGCGGATCACTTACCAGCTCACGCTTTCGGTCGCCGCGAAGCTGCCGGAGAACACCACGTTCGTGTACGTCTCGGGCGCGAGCACCGACAGCACCGAACGCGGCCGGGTGCGCTGGGCGCGCGTCAAGGGCGCGACGGAGAACGCGCTGGCGAAGCTGCCGCTGCGGACGTTCTTCTTCCGCCCCGGCTACATCCAGCCGCTGCACGGGATCACGTCGAAGACCCCGCTGTACCGCACGATCTACCGCGTGGCCGCGCCGCTGTACCCGGTGCTGAGCCGGCTGGCGCCGCGGGTGGTGACGACCACCGAGGAGATCGGCCGCGCGATGCTGGAGGTCGCAGCGAACGGCTACGAACACCAGATCCTGGAGAACACCGACATCACGGCGGCGGCGCGGCGCTGAGCCGTCACCGGCCGCGCGCGACCAGCCCCGCCAGCAGGTTCGTCAGGCCCTCGGCCAGGGCCGTCGTGAACAGTTCGGCCACCGGCGGGCCGCCCAGTTCGGCGGACGCGACGGCGACGGCCTCGGTCGGGTTGGCGTACGGCCACAGGCCCGACACCACCACGACCAGCGCACTCGCGAAGTGCGCGGCGCCCTCGGCCGACAGCTCGGGGATCTGGTTACGGACCAGCGTGGCGAGCCGTTCGGTGTTCGCGGCCGCGCGGCGCTTGAAGCCGCGGGCGAACTCGAGCGAGATGTTGCGCTCCAGCACCGAGCCCATCGAGCTGACCAGGTCGCACAGCAGCGGACGCCCGGCCAGCGACGTCGCCAACGTCCGGGCGAGACGTTCTTCGCGCGCGAAGCCGGGTTCGGCGGCGCCGGGGTCGGGGAGGGTCTCCTCCAGCGAGGAGAGCCAGTCCGTCCAGGTGTCGTCCAGGACCTCGAGGAAGATCGCCTCGCGGCTGTCGAAGTAGCGGAGCACGTTCGACTTCGCGAGCCCGACCCGGCAGCTGAGCTCCCGCAGGCTGATCTCGGCGACCGGCCGCTCGGCGAGCAGCTCGCGCGCGGCGGCGAGGATCGTGGCACGGCGTGCCTCGATCTGCTCCGGCCGCCGGGCGCGCTGGAATCCGCCGCTCATGAGGCCGAGGTTACCGCTCGGCCGGACCGGGCTGAACGTTCATTCAACTAGAATCGACGTCATGGCCACCCGGAATCCCGCCGCGAAGCGCCGCCAGCTGCTCGAAGCCGCGCTGGCGGAGTTCGCCGCGCACGGCATCGCCGGGGCCCGGATGGACCGGATCGCGACGCGCGCGCAGTGCAGCGCGGGCCTCGTCTACACGTACTTCGGCAGCAAGGACGACCTGTTCGACGCGGTCTTCGACACGATCGTCGAGCGCACCCTCACCGAGACGCCGATCACCGCCGACGACCTGCCCGGGTACGCCGGCCGGCTGTTCGACGGCTACGCCGCCTACCCCGAGGTGCCCCGGATCTCCGCCTGGTACCGCCTCGAGCGCGCCGGCACCGGCCGCACGATCCAGGCGATCACGGACTCGGCCAAGGGCAAGGTCGACGCCATCCGCGCAGCTCAGGAGGCCGGCACGGTCTCGGACCGCTTCGAGCCGGAACAGCTGCTGATGATGGTGGTCAGCCTGGCGTCGATGTGGTCGGCCCAGACGGTGGAGATGATCGCGGTGGCCCCCGACGACCAGGCCTACCGCCGCGCGACGGTCACCGAAGCGGTCCGCAAGCTGATCAGCTGACCGCCTTCTCCTCCCGCCGGGACTTCACCCGGCGGTAGCTCCAGATCAGCAGCGCGAACAGGATCACCGACGACAGGATCAGGCTCGATCCGGTGCTCCAGCCGCTGAACGGCAGCGACTTCACCGTGCCCCAGACGATGCCCGCGGCCAGCAGCGCGAGCCCGGCCAGCACCGAGCCGGCGATCCGCAGGGGTGACGAGACGCTCTCTTCGGCCGCCTTCATCGCGCGGTCGCGGACCGGGTCGACGTACCGCTCCAGCTTCGGGAACTCCGACGCGAGCAGCAGCAGCCCGGCGAGCACCAGCAGCAGGCCCGGTCCGGGCAGGACCAGCAGCAGCACGCCGACCACCAGCAGGATCGCCCCCGCCACCGTGATCAGGATGCGCTTGGCCTGTTTACCGATCCCCACTCGGCCACTCCCCTCGTTCCGTCCGATTCTTCCCGGTTGTGCCCCCGCGTGCCACTCGCGAGTACCCGGATCCGCGCCGCGGACACCACCAGCCCGCAGAGCGTGGCCACACCCAGCCAGACCACGACGCCCGGCCAGACGTACAAGATCTGCCCGAACGTGCCCCGCCGCCCGGCGAACACCGCGCTCATCAGCTCCGGCAGCAGCACCAGGACCAGCGCCGGCAGCAGGCACGGCACCGACCGCAGCCCGGCCCGCCACCACGACGTCCGGCGCGCCGCCCACCGTCGCGCGTGGACGACGCCGAGCACGGCGAGCACCACCGAGAGCAGGATCAGCCCGGCCAGCACCCGGTCCGCGACCACCCCGGCGGGCAGCGCGAGCTCCGGCGTCCCGCCCTGGACGAGCGTCGCGAGGCCCTGCGCCAGCGACTCGGCGTCGTTGTCCAGGGCCAGCCCGGTCGTGGCGAGCACCGTGACGCCGTAGCCGCCGGGCAGCAGGATCTGCGCCGCGGTGTGGCTGAACCACTCGCCGTTGTGGGACAGCTGCCCCGGCCGGTAGGCACCCCAGCCGAACGCGTAGTCGCGGCCGGGCGCCGGGGTGTGCGCCAGCGCGGCCGAGGACGGCGACAGCACGCCACCGCCGTCCCGCTGCGCGATCAGCCACCGGGTCAGGTCGGCCGCGGTGCTCAGCACGCCGTGGCTGCCGCCGGTGAACCAGTCCGGCTCGGACACCGGGACGGCGAAGCCGAACGCCCGCACGTACCCCGGCGAGAGGTCCGCCGACGGACTGTCCACAGTGGAACTGGCCGTCATGCCCAGTGGGAGAAACAGCCGGGTCCGCAGGTATTCGGGGTACGGCTGCCCGGCGACGACCTCGACGATCCGGGCGGCCACCTCGTAGTTCGGGTTGTGGTAGTGGAACGTCGTGCCCGGCTCGTCCGCCAGGCCCGCGTCCCGCAGCCGCGAGACGGCTTCGGCGAGGGTGTGCGGCTGCGGCAGCGTCAGGTCGGGGAACGCCGAGTCGGCCATCCCGGACGTCTGGTCCAGCAGCATCCGCACGGTGATCCGCGCGCCGCGCGGGTCGGCGAGCCGGAACTCCGGCAGGTACCGCGTCACCGGCTCGTCGAGCCCGACACGGCCGGCGTCGACGAGCTGCAGCACCGCGAACGCCGTCATCGACTTGCTCAGCGACGCGATCGGCAGCCGGGTGGACGCGGTGATCGGCGCGCCCGCGGCGTCGTGGCCGTACCCGGCGACGCGCACGACGTCGGCGCCGTGCGTCACGGCGATCGCGGCCCCGGGCAGGCCGGTGTGGTCGAGGTAGGCGCGGACGTAGTCGTCGATCCCGTCACTCCCGGAAGCGGCGGAAGCGGCGGAAGCCGGGGTGATCGTGAGCATCAGCAGCGCCCCGAGCAGCGCGAACAGCCTGGTCATGGCGCAAAAGTAGGCAGCGGGCCCGCCCGCCGTCGGCTGCCGGACGACGCGAGCCACCCCCTACTTTCGGCACCTCTTGACGTCACTCCGAGCCAGGCTTATTGTCAACGCATCGGTTGATAAACAGATTGGTTGATAAAGATGACGGTTGACGAGGAGGCGCTGGACCGGGCGTTCACCGCCCTCGGCGACCCGGTGCGCCGCGCGCTGATCGCCCGGCTCTCCCGCGGCGAGGCGACGGTCAACGAGCTGGCCGAGCCCTTCGCGATCACGAAGCAGGCGGTCTCCCGGCACATCCAGGTGCTCGAGCAGGCCGGGCTGATCACGCGGAGCCGGGACGGGCAGCGCCGTCCGTGCCACCTCGTGCCGTCCGCCCTCGAAGCCCTCACCGGCTGGATCGACACCTACCGGCTGGCCACCGAACGCACCCACCGGCGGCTCGACGCCGTCCTGGAAACCCTGGAGGAAACCGAATGAGCACCACCATCACCGCCCAGCCCGGCACCCCGTTCATCGAGGTCGTCCGCGAGTTCGCCGCGCCGCCGGCCGCCGTGTTCCGCGCGCACCGCGAGCCCGGCCTGGTCCAGCAGTGGCTCGGCCCGGCCGACCTGGAGATGGAGATCTTCGAGTACGACGTCCGGTCCGGCGGGAGCTACCGGTACGCGCACCGGGCCGAGCGCGGCGAGTTCTTCTTCCGCGGCGTGTTCCACAGCGTCTTCCACAGCGACGAGGACGGCGGCCGGATCGTGCAGACCTTCGAGTTCGAAGGCGCGCCGGGCGAGGTCAGCCTGGACACCACGACCTTCACCGGCCTCGGCGACGGCCGGACGCGGATGCGCACCCACTCGGTGTTCCCGTCGGTCGAGGCGCGCGACGCGGCCATCGCGAACGGCATGGAGGGCGGCATCACCGAGTCGTACGACCGGCTCGACACCCTGCTCGAGAAGGAGAGCTGACATGGCGGTGACGGCGAGCTTCTGCATGTCCCTCGACGGCTTCGTGGCCCGCCCCGACAACAGCGTCGGGCCGCTCTTCGACTGGTACGAGGGCGGTCACGTCGCGGTGCCGATGGTCGGCTACCCGATCACGTTCCACGTCGCCGAAGCGAGCGCGGACTACCTCCGGCGGCACCTGGCGCAGGCCGAGCACAGCGCGTTCGTCTGCGGCCGCACGGTGTTCGAGTACACCCGCGGCTGGGGCGGCAACCCGCCCGGCGGCGGCAAGGCGTTCGTCGTGACGCATCGCCCGCCGCCCGCGGACTGGCCGGAAGCGCACCTGGCGCCGTTCACCTTCTGCCCGGACGTCGCGACCGCGATCGAGCGGGCGAAGGCGGCCGGGGACGGCAACGTCGGCGTCTCCGGGCCCAGCATCGCCCGGCAGTGCCTGGACCTCGGCCTGCTCGACGAGCTGAAGATCGACCTGGTGCCCGTCTTCCTCGGCGAAGGCGTCCGCTACTTCGAAAACCTGAGCACCGGCCAGGCCGAGCTGGAGCGGACCGAGGTCGTCGCGGGCGAGGGCGTCACGCACCTGAGCTACCGGGTGCACTACCGGTCCTGAACGGACACTTCCGCCAGCAGCTGGTCGAACGGGACGAAGGACGGCGCCGCGGCCACCGCGGGACGGCCCGCGGCCAGCGACGCCAGCTCGGCGCCCGCGCGCTCGATCCGCCGTTGCAGCGCCCCTTCTCCGCTACCCCAGTCCGACGAAGCCGCGTACACGCCCGTCGCGACCGGGTCCGCCTTCAGGTACCCGAACAGCGGCCGCAGCTGGTAGTCGAGCACCAGCGAGTGCCGCTCGGTGCCGCCGGTCGCGCCGAGCAGCACCGGCTTGCCGACCAGCGACTCCGCGTCCAGAACGTCGAAGAACGACTTGAACAGGCCGCTGTAGCCGGCGGTGAACACCGGCGTGACGGCGATCAGCGCGTCCGCCCCGGTCACCGTTTCGATGGCCGTGCGCAGGTCCGGGCTCGGGAAGCCGGTCAGCAGGTTCTTCGTGACGTCGAGCGCGATGTCGCGCAGCTCGACGACGTCGACCTCGACCGGGGACCCGGCCGCGACCCCGTTGATGGTCGCCGCGGCCAGCCGGTCGGCCAGCAACCGGGTCGAGGACGGCACGGACAGCCCGGCCGTCACCACCGCGAGCTTCATGCCTGACTCCCCACGAGAGCAGCGTCCTTCGACGCCTTCAGCGATTCGTGCGTCGGCGCGTCCGGCACGTGCGACGGGCGCATCGCGTCGAGTTCCTTGCGCAGCACCGGAACCACGTGCTCACCGAGCAGGTCGAGCTGCTCCAGGACGGTCTTCAGCGGCAGGCCGGCGTGGTCCATCAGGAACAGCTGGCGCTGGTAGTCGCCGAAGTGCTCGCGGAAGGTCAGCGTCTTGTCGATGACCTCCTGCGGGCTGCCGACGGTCAGCGGCGTCTGGTCGGTGAACTCCTCCAGCGACGGGCCGTGCCCGTACACCGGCGCGTTGTCGAAGTACGGCCGGAACTCGGTCCACGCGTCCTGCGACTTCGGCCGGATGAACGCCTGCCCACCGAGGCCGACGATGGCCTGGTCCGCGGCGCCGTGGCCGTAGTGCTCGAAGCGCTGGCGGTAGAAGGCGATGAGCTGCTGGAAGTGCTCCTTCGGCCAGAAGATGTGGTTGGCGAAGAAGCCGTCACCGTAGAAGGCGGCCTGCTCGGCGATCTCCGGGCTGCGGATGGAACCGTGCCAGACGAACGGCGGGACGTCGTCGAGCGGGCGCGGCGTGGACGTGAAGCCCTGCAGCGGCGTGCGGAACTTGCCTTCCCAGTCCACCACGTCCTCGCGCCAGAGCCGGCGCAGCAGCGCGTACTTCTCGATGGCCAGCGGGATGCCCTGGCGGATGTCCTCGCCGAACCACGGGTAGACCGGGCCGGTGTTGCCGCGGCCCATCATGAGGTCGACGCGGCCGTCGGCGAGGTGCTGCAGCATCGCGAAGTCCTCGGCGATCTTCACCGGGTCGTTCGTGGTGATCAGCGTCGTCGACGTCGAGAGGATCAGCTTGGACGTCTGCGCGGCGATGTGACCGAGCATCGTCGTGGGCGACGAGGGCACGAACGGCGGGTTGTGGTGCTCGCCGGTCGCGAAGACGTCGAGACCGACCTCTTCGGCCTTGAGCGCGATGCGGACCATCGCCTTGATCCGCTCGTGCTCGCTCGGCGTGGTGCCGGTCGCGGGGTCCGTCGTGACGTCGCCCACCGTGAAGATTCCGAACTGCATGACCTGCTCCCTTTCCGAAGGCGCACCGCCCATCTTACATGCGCGTTCAACTACTTCCAAGCAAGAGATATTCCGGCCGTCAACCCGTGAGGGGCCACCAGCTAAGGTCAAAGGCATGGACGCGGAGTTCGCTCGGCTGGGTTTGGCAGAACGTTCGGTACGACTTCTCACCGGCCGCGACATCTGGGCCTCGATCACCCCACTGCTCAGCCCGCGCCGGAACCTGGTGGCCGCCTTCGGTCACGTCGGTCCCGGCGCGGCCGCCCTGCTGCCGTTGCAGCCGGGCGACACGCTGATCACCGACGCGGGTCTCGACTCGGTACTGGCCGGCACGACGAGCCCGCACGCCCTACTGCACTGGGTGAAGGCCGGCGTGGCCGTGCACTCGCTGCGCGGGCTGAACGCGAAGCTGGTGATCGCGGAGGACGACCCGGCGTTCGTCGTGGTCGGCTCGGCCGACGTCACGGCCGCCGGCCCGCGGCAGCTGTTCGAGGCGGTCACCGTCTCGACCGAGAAGCACACCGTCGAGGAGGCCCAGGAGGCCTGGCTCGAGTGGGCCGACCTCGCCGGGCCCTCCCTGACCGCCGGTGACCTGGAGCCGCTCCTGGAGCAGTATGGCGCCGGCAAGCTGGTCACCCCCGCGCGTCCGGCCACCTCGACGCCTCGCGCAACCGCGCGGCCCGTGGTGACCACCCGCCCGGCCACCCCGGTCCGGCCCGCGGCCGCGACCCCGCCGCCGTCACCGGTGCGTCCGGCCCCGCCCGCGCCTTCGCCGGTGCGTCCGGCCCCGCCCGCCCCGTCACCGGTCCGTCCCGCGGTGACCGAGACGCCCGACACCCCGGCCGAGCCGGAGACGACCGCGCCCGCCGAGGTCGCTGCCACAACCGGTTCCGAGACCCCGGAACCGGTTGCGGCACCGGCCGGAACGGAACCGGCCGAAGAAACCGACGTCCCCCGGCCGTCGTGGCCGCGCCCGGCCGAGCTGTACCTGGTCAGCCTCGTCGAGGGCGGCGAGCCGTCGGCCGAGGCCGAGTACCGGCTGGAAGAGCTGTCCCGCGAGTACTCCCACCCCGGCGAAAACGGCGAAGCACCCTTCCGTGTCGAACTGTTCTGGGCCGACGACGGCCAGGGCCAGGACCCGCCGCGCACCCTGCGCGGCGGCGTGCACGTGATCCGCGTCTACAGCCAGAAGCAGGGCCGGGCGCTGGTCGGGTCGCGGACCGAGGCCCCCGGTCTCGTGCTGCAGGCCTACACCGACGAGTTCGCCTACCCGCGCCGCACGTACTGCTACCTCCTGACCCGCGAGACCGCGGCGCAACCGGCGTTCGGGGACCTGCGCAAGGGCCTCGCCACGATCGGCGAAAAGCCGAACTTCCGGAACAGCTTCCAGGTCCCGCGGAAGATCGAAGCCCTGCTCGCCCTGTGGCCCGACCTCGGTTTCGACCCTCGCTAGGGGGCGGTTCACGCCACACCGGGGGACGGACGCGCGGAAGTTGTCGGGGCAGGCGGATATCCTGCAGTACGGTGCAGGCCGAGTCCGCACCTCACCGAACCTTCGCGAGCCACGATCCGGGAGAACGACCCTGTGACTGCCGAGACCTTGTACGGGGCCGACGACCTGACGCACCTCGAGGGGCTCGAGGCCGTCCGCAAACGCCCCGGGATGTACATCGGCTCCACCGACAGCCGTGGCATCAACCACCTCTTCTCCGAGGTGGTGGACAACTCCACGGACGAAGGTGTGGCCGGCCACGCCACGCGCGTCGTCGTCACGCTGCACGCCGACAGCAGCGTCCAGGTCGACGACGACGGCCGCGGCATCCCCACCGGAACCCACGCCAAGTCCGGTTTGTCCGGCGTCGAACTGGTGCTGACCCGGCTGCACGCCGGCGGCAAGTTCGGCGGCTCCGGCTACAAGACCTCCGGCGGCCTGCACGGCGTCGGCGCGTCGGCGGTCAACGCGCTGTCGCACCGCTTCGACGTCACGGTGAAGCAGGACGGCAAGGTCCACCAGATGTCGTTCAAGCACGGCGTCCCCGGCATCTTCGACGCGCCCGGCCCGAAGGCGAAGTTCACCCGCCACTCCGGCCTGAACGTCGTCGGCAAGATGAAGCGCGGCGAGCGCGGCGGCACGTCGATCCGCTACTGGTACGACTCCCGCTACTTCGAGTCCGGCTCGGCGCTGGACGTCGAGGGCGTGCGGGCGAAGCTGCGCAACACCGCGTTCCTCGTCCCGGGCGTCACGTACGTGCTGCGCACGGCCATCGAGGACACGATCAACGAGGAGACCTTCCACTTCCCGAACGGGCTGGTGGACATGGTCGACTTCCTCACGCCCTCGGGCGAGAAGCCGGTCTGCGGCACGCTGATGATCACCGGCGAGGGCACGTACAAGGAGAACGCGGCCGACGCGGCGGGCGTCATGCAGTCCAATGTGGAGCGCCGCGCCGAGATCGAGGTGGCGCTGCGCTGGGGCACCGGCTACGAGCGCACGGTCGAGTACTTCACCAACACGATCCGCAACGTCCACGGCGGCACGCACCGCCGCGGCTTCGACCGCGCGATGGCGAAGGCGTTGCAGGACGCCATCTCCAAGACCCGCGGGCTGCTCAAGCCCAAGGAGGACATGCCGACCATCGAGGACGTCCTCGAGGGCATGACCGCCGTGATCCACGTCCGGCTGCCGGAGCCGCAGTTCACGTCGCAGACCAAGGACGAGCTGTCCACCGCCGGCATCACCCGCGTCATCCAGGGCATCGTCGACAAGCAGGTCAAGGCCTGGACCGAGGACCGCCGGACCAAGTCCGAGGCGAAGGTCGTGCTGCAGAAGGTGGTCGACGCCTCCCGCGTCCGGCTCACCCAGAAGCAGCAGAAGGACGCCGCGAGGCGCAAGACCGCGCTGGAGGGCGCGGCGATGCCGCCGAAGCTGGTCGACTGCCGCACCACCGGCGTCTCGCGCAGCGAGCTGTTCCTGGTGGAGGGTGACAGCGCGCTCGGGTCGGCCCGGATGGCGCGCGTGTCGGAGTACCAGGCGCTGCTGCCGCTGCGGGGCAAGATCCTGAACGTGCAGAAGGCGTCGCTGGGCGACACGCTGAAGAACGCCGAGATCGCGTCGATCGTGCAGGTGCTGGGCGCGGGCACCGGCCGCACGTTCGACCTGACGACCATGCGCTACGGCCGGGTGATCCTGATGGCCGACGCGGACGTCGACGGCTCGCACATCCGGACCCTGCTGATCACGCTGTTCGCCAAGTACATGCGCCCGGTGATCGAGGATGGCCGGCTGTACGCGGCGATGCCACCGCTGCACAAGCTCGTCACGAAGGGCCGCAACCCGGAGACGCACTTCACGTACACGCAGCAGGAGATGGAGTCCAAGTACGCGGAGCTGGAGCGAGCGGGCAAGAGCATCGTCACGCCGGTGCCGCGGTTCAAGGGCCTCGGCGAGATGGACGCCGACGAGCTGTGGGACACCACGATGAACCCGGCCAGCCGCTCGGTCCGCCGGATCACCATGGACGACGCCGAGGCCGCCGAGAGCGCGCTGGAGCTGCTGATGGGCGAGAAGGTCGAACCCCGGCGCAACTGGCTGGTCGCCTCCTCGGACCGCATCGACCGCGACGCCATCGACGCTTGATATTTTCGTAGCTACCAAGGAGTTCTGCCGTGGCACGCCGCAAGGGCACCACCACCAAGGTCGATCCCAGCGCGTTCGACTCCGCCGGTGCGAACGTCTTCGACAACTCGCTGAAGACCGAGATCGAGGACTCGTACCTGGAGTACGCGTATTCGGTCATCCACTCACGCGCCCTCCCGGACGCCCGTGACGGCCTGAAGCCGGTGCACCGCCGGATCCTCTTTTCCATGCACGAGCAGGGTTACCGGCCCACGCACGCGTATGTGAAGTCGTCCCGTGTCGTCGGTGACTGCTTCGTCCGCGGCGCGTTGGTGTCGACCCCGGACGGATTACGGCCGATCGAAGAGATCGAGATCGGCGAGCAGGTCCTCGACAGCCGGGGCCGGGCGGTACCCGTCACCGAGGTCTACGAGAACCCGGTGTCCGAACTCGTGCGGGTCACGTGGTCGAACGGGCACACGATGCTCGTGACGCCGGGCCAGCGGTTCCGGACCGTGGCCGAGGACTCGACGCTGACCTGGACGGACGCCCGGGATCTCACCGGACGGCTGACCGTCGCGTACGGCAACGCCCGCCGGGAAACCACGCCGGCCGGTGGCGATCGCTACGCCTACCTCCTCGGCTTGATCACCGCCGAGGGCTTCGCGGTCGACCGGAACCGTGACGCGGACGGCCGGGTCCGGATCCACATGTGCGACGTCGAACCGCTCGACGCGGTGCACGACTGGGCGACGGCCAACGGCCTCGGCGTGTCTCGGGGAACCCGCGCCGCGGCGAAACCGGAATGGCGCGACCAGCACATCCTCACCTTTTCGCGCCACGAAGGCCTGCTCGCGGCCGGGAGTCCGCTCAGCGACGCGAAGGCCGTTCCGGCGGAGGTCCTCGCCGACCGGTCTTCCTGGGCGCCCTTCCTCGCCGGGATCTTCGACGGCGACGGCTACATCCGCAAGAACCACCGCGAGATCGTCTACGTCAGTACGAGCGAAACGCTCGTCCGGCAGGTCTACGCGATGCTCGCGGATCTGGGCGTCCACGGCCACCACTGGAGCACCCCGAAGCCTGACGGCCACAAGACCCTGCTGGGCCTGTCCGTCACCGGGTCCGACGCCGCGGCGCTGGCCCGCATCCTGACGCCGTGGATCAAGATCGGCTACAAGAAGAGCGCGCTGGAAAACCTCACGGAAATCGCCTACGGCAACGCCTTCCGCGCTTCCCTGTCTGCGGTCAGCGGGACCAAAGTCCGCTACGGCAAGGACAGGCACGGCACCGCACTGGCCGACCGCTCGTTCCCGCTCTCCCGGGCCTGCCAAGACGGCTGGATCGACAAGCTGCGCCGGATCGGCTCTCCTCTCGCCGACAACCTCGACGCGCTGAAGGGGTTCTCGTTCCTCGAAGTCGTCTCGGTCGAGCCGGTCGAGCCGGACGTCACCTACGACATCCAGGTCGGTAGCGACGATCACGAGTTCACGGCCGAGGGTTTCGTCGTCCACAACTGCATGGGCAAGTACCACCCGCACGGTGACACCGCGATCTACGACGCGATGGTCCGCCTCGCGCAGGACTTCTCGCTGAACGCGCCTCTCATCGACGGGCACGGAAACTTCGGCTCACCGGACGACGGCCCGGCCGCCTCGCGATACACCGAGGCCCGCATGTCCCCCGAGGCCATGCAGCTCGTCGGGGAGCTCGGCGAGGACACCGTCGACTTCCGGCCCAACTACGACGGGTCGCTCGAAGAGCCGACCGTGCTGCCCGCGGCGTTCCCGAACCTGCTGGTCAACGGTACGTCCGGGATCGCGGTCGGGATGGCGACCAACATGATCCCGCACAACCTCGGCGAGGTCGTCGCCGCGGCGCGGTGGCTGATCACGCACCCGACCGCGACGCTCGACAAGCTGATGGAGTTCGTCCCCGGACCCGACCTGCCCACCGGTGGCAAGCTGCTGGGCCTCGACGAGGTGCGCCGCGCGTACGAGACCGGCCGCGGTGTGGTCCGGATGCGCGCGAACGTCGAGACCGGGCCGCTCGAAGGCAGCCGCGGGCGGCAGGCGATCACCGTCACCGAGCTGCCCTACGGCGTCGGGCCGGAGAAGGTGATCGAGAAGATCACCGACGAGGTCAACAAGTCCAAGCGGCTCACCGGCATCGCCGACGTCAAGGACCTCACCGACCGCGAGAACGGCACGCGGCTGGTCATCGAGTGCAAGGTCGGCGTCAACCCGCAGGCGCTGCTGGCCGACCTCTACCGGCTGACGCCGCTGGAGCAGTCGTTCGGTATCAACAACCTCGTCCTCGTCGACGGCCAGCCGCAGACGCTGGGACTCAAGGAGCTGCTGGAGGTCTTCCTCCGGCACCGCTACGAGGTCGTCACGCGGCGCACGAAGTACCGGCGCCGCAAGCGTGAAGAGCGGCTGCACCTGGTCGACGGCCTGCTGATCGCCCTGCTGAACATCGACAAGGTCATCAAGCTCATCCGCGAAAGCGACAACGCGCAGGCCGCGAAGGACGGCTTGATGACGCGGTTCAAGCTGTCGGAGATCCAGGCGACCTACATCCTCGACACCCCGCTGCGCCGGCTGACCAAGTACGACCGGCTCGAGCTGGAGTCGGAGCAGGAGCGCCTGCGCGAGGAGATCGCGGAGCTGAGCAAGATCCTCGACGACGAGTCGGTGCTGAAGAAGCTCGTCTCGTCGGAGCTGGCGAAGATCGCGAAGGACTTCCCGACCGAGCGCCGCACCGCGCTGATCGACGGCGACCTGAAGGAGGTCCTGGCCGCGTCGAAGCCGTCCGGGCCGCTGGAGGTCGAGGACGACCCGTGCCAGGTGATCCTGTCGGCGACCGGGCTGGTCGCGCGCACGGCGGCGGAGTCCGAGGAGTCGACGGAGACGCGCCGGCGCAACGGCCGCGTGAAGCACGACGCGGTGTCGGCGGTGGTCCACACCACGGCCCGCGGCCAGATCCTGCTGGTGACGAGCCGCGGCCGGGCGTTTAAGACGGACGTCCTGCCGTTGCCCGTGCTGCCGGAGCAAGCGGGCACAGTGTCCCTGCGCGGCGGTATGGCGGCACGCGAGCTGATCCCGCTGGAAAAGGGCGAGACGGTCGTCGGCATCGCCCCGCTGGGCGAGCAGGCGGCGGGCTCCCCCGGCCTGGCGCTGGGCACCCGGGCCGGCGTTGTGAAGGTCTGTTCGCCGGAGTGGCCGGTCCGCTCGGACGAGTTTGAGGTCATTTCCTTGAAGGACGGCGACGAGGTCGTCGGCGCAACCTGGCTTCGCGATGGCTCGGAGACGCTGGCGTTCGTGACGTCGGAGGCGTCGCTGCTGAAGTACGCGGCCTCGCTGGTCCGCCCCCAGGGCCTGAAGGGCGGCGGCATGGCGGGCATCAACGTGGGCGCGGGCTCGGCGGTCTTCTTCGGAGCGGTCCGCACGGACGACGACGAGCACGGCGAGCCGATGGTGATCACGGCAACGGGCGTGAGCGTGAAGGTGACCCCGTTCAGCGAGTACCCGGCCAAGGGCCGGGCGACGGGCGGGGTGCGAGCACAGCGTTTCCTGAAGGGCGAAACAGCGCTCAGGGTCGCCTGGATCGGCCCGCGTCCGGCGGGTTCGGCCCGCAACGGAGACCCGGTGGAACTGCCGGAGGTGGACGTCCGCCGCGACGGCTCGGGTCACGCCCACCCCGGCCCGGACGTGGTGGGCCACCTCATCGAGCGCGACTGACGGTCGTGAGTGAGAAACAGTGTTCTAACACTGTTTCTCACTCACGACCCGGTCAGGCCAGCAGGGCTTTGGCGATGTGGGTCACCTGGATCTCGTTGCTTCCGGCGTAGATCATCAGCGACTTGGCGTCCCGGGCCAGCTGTTCCACCCGGTACTCCGCCATGTACCCGTTGCCGCCGAACAGCTGCACCGCTTCCATCGCCACCTCGGTCGCGGCCTCCGACGAGTACAGCTTCATCGCCGACGCCTCGGCCAGCGAAGGACGCATCCCCGCCCGTAGCTTGGCCACCGTCTGGAACACCATGTTCTGGACGTTGATCCGGGCCACCTCCATCTTCGCCAGCTTCAGCTGGATCAGCTGGAACCGCCCGATCTCCTGGCCCCACAGCGTCCGCGACTTGGCGTACGAGATGCACAGCCGCTGGCATTCGTTGATGATCCCCAGCGACAACGCCGCCACGCCCACCCGCTCCGCCGCGAAACTCTCCCGCGCGTCCGACGAACCCGACGAGGACAACAGGCGGTCCGCACCCAGCCGGACGTCGGAGAAGAACAGCTCGCCCGTCGGGGACGACATCATGCCCATCTTCTTGAACGCCTTGCCCTGCACGAACCCCGGCATCCCGCGATCCAGCACAAAGGCGAGCACCGGACGGTCCCGCGGCGGCGACCCGTCATCCAGCTTCGCGTAGACCACCGCGACATCCGCGAAAGGCCCGTTCGTGATGAACGTCTTCTGGCCGTTCAGCACATATTCGTCACCGGAACGACGGACCGTGGTCTGCATGCCGCCGAACGCGTCCGACCCCGAATCCGGTTCCGTGATCGCCCAGGCACCGACCTTCTCGAACGTCGCCAAGCCCGGCAGCCAGCGTTCCTTCTGCTCCTGAGAACCCTTCGACAGGATCGTCGCCGCGGTCAGGCCCAGCGAAACGCCGAGAGAAGCCACGATGCCCAGGCTCACCCCAGCCAGCTCTTCCGGCGCTCCGGGCAGAGTTGTCCACAGCCTTTCTCGAATGTGGACAACGTCGCGACCAGAGCCTCGGACCGCCGGATTCGTCGGGTGCGACCGATAGACTGGACGTGGGACGCCCCCCTGGGAGGGTGGGGGCCGTCCGGACCAGCCGCCGTTGGCCAACGGGCCGGGATCAGCACCGAAGGTCGTGCGAGTCGCGGACCAGCAGGTCCGTCTCGGACCACTCGATCACGGCAGCCTCGCCGCGATGTCGTCGATCGCCCACGGGCCTTCGGTTTCGATGACCTTGACGTCGTGCCAGCCGGCCAGCTCCGAGATCGCACCACCCTGGACCGCGAACACCTTGCCCGTCAGAGTGCACTTCTCGGACGCCAGATAAGCCACCAACGGCGAGATGTTGGCCGGTGAGAACGCGTCGAACTCCCCGTCGGCCACCGGTGCCGCGAAGATCGCGCCCATGCCCGGGGTCGCCAGCGTCAGCCGCGTCCGGGCGATCGGCGCGATGGCGTTGACGCGCACGCCGTAGCGCTCCAGTTCGGCCGCCGCGACCAGCGTCATCGCCGCGATGCCCGCCTTCGCCGCGCCGTAGTTGACCTGGCCCGCGTTCGGCAGCGTCACGCCGGACGCCGACGCCGTGTTGACCACCGACGCCGCGACCTCAGAACCCGCCTTCGAAGCCGATTTCCAATAAGCCGCCGCGTGGTGCAGCACCGCCGCGTGCCCCTTCAGGTGCACCGCGATGACGTCGTCCCACTGCTGCTCGGTGATCCCGGCGACGAACGCGTCGCGCAGGATGCCCGCGTTGTTGACCACGACGTCCAGCCGCCCGAACTCCGCGACCGCCTGGTCGACCAGCTCCGACGCGCCCGCCCACGACGTCACGCTCGACGTGTTGGCCACCGCCTCCCCACCCAGCGCGCGGATCTCCGCGACGACGTCGGACGCCGGCCCGGAGGACGAGCCGCTGCCGTCGTTGTCACCGCCGAGGTCGTTGACGACCACCCGCGCGCCCTCGCGGGCGAACAGCAGCGCGTGCTCCCGCCCGATCCCGCGCCCGGCGCCGGTGATGAGCGCGACGCGCCCGTCGAGTGCACCCATCAGCTGTCTCCGATCTCGGCGAGGCCGTCCTTGACGACGACCTTGTCTCCCACAGTGGTTTCGAAGGCGAAAACGCCGGAGCCCGCGTCCCAGATCGACGTCGAGACGTCCTGGCCCGGCAGCACCGGCGACGCGAACCGCACAGCCAGCCGCCGCAGCCGGTCCACATCGGACCCGGCGACCTCGGTCAGCAGAGCCCACGACGTGAACGCCATCGTGCACAGCCCGTGCGCGATGATCCCCGGCAACCCCGCGGCCCGGGCGACCTCGTCGTCGAGGTGGATCGGCATCGGGTCGCCGGCGGCCGGGCCGTAGCGGAACGTCTGGTCGTCGTCGACGTGCTGGCTGACCTTCGCCACCGGGGCCGAGGAACGCAAGGACTCGTCGAACCGGTGCGAAGGCCCGAGCGAACCCTCCTTCGAACCGGTGTCGAAGCCGCGGACGAAGAACGTCACGTACTGCTCGTTGACCAGTTCGCCACCCGAAGTGCATTCCAGGTAGACGGTCGCGCGCGTGCCCTTCGGCAGGCCCTCGAACCCGGTCATCTTGGCGCGCGACACGAGCGCGTCGCCGGGCCGGATCGGGCGGTGGAACCGGAAGTCCTGCTCGCCGTGCAGCACCTTGCCGAACAACGACGTCGGCACGACTTCGAGCGCCGGTTCCAGCAGTGACTGGAACACCGGCACGATCGCGAACACGGGACTCGCGACGTCACCCGCGCGGTGGGCGGGGATCGGATCGTTGGTCGCCGCCGCGTACTCGGCGAGCCGCTCGCGCGTGACGTCGAAGGACACCGGCTCGGTCCACTTGTCCAGCCCGGTGGCGTCGAACTTCATGCGACCAGGGCCTTGAACTTGTCGAGGGACTCGTCGAGGTTCTTCTTGCCGTCCTTCTCGACGGCCTTGCCGAGCGCCCCGACGATCATCTGCCCGGTGAACTCGGCCTCGATCGAAGCCGCCGAGCCCGAACCGGCCGCCGCGACCGACAGCGAGAACTTGATCTTCACCCCGGCCATCCCGGTGCCGGAGATGACCAGCCGGTGCGGCGCCTCGAAGGAGTCGACGGTCCAGGTGATCGTGTTCGCCATGCCGAGCATCGTGACGACCTCGGAGACCTGGGCGCCCTGCGCGAACTCGGCCGGGACGTCACCCTTCCACTTGGTGTGGATGGTCAGCCACTTCTCGAAGTTGTTCGGGTTCGAGAACTCCGCCCACACCTTGTCCGGCGTGGCCGGCAGCTCGACGGACGCGCTGATCTGGCCCATGGTTCTCCTAAGCTCGCTGGTAGGCGGTGACGACGGCGGCGCCACCGAGTCCGATGTTGTGCTGCAGCGCGGCCCGTACGTCCGGGACCTGCCGCTGGTCCGCGTCGCCGCGCAGCTGCCAGGTCAGTTCGGCGCACTGGGCGAGCCCGGTCGCGCCGAGCGGGTGACCCTTGGAGATCAGCCCGCCGGACGGGTTGACGACCCACCGGCCGCCGTAGGTGGTGTCGTTGTTGTCAACGAGCGTTCCACCTTCACCCTCGTCGCAGAGTCCGAGCGCTTCGTACGTCAGGAGTTCGTTGGCGGAGAAGCAGTCGTGCAGCTCGATCACCTGGAAGTCGTCCGGCCCGAGCCCGGCCTGGTCGTACACCTTGACCGCGGCCTGGCGAGTCATGTCGTAGCCGACGATGTTCTTGGCGCTGCCGTCGAAGGTGCTGCGGAAGTCGGTGGTCATGGCCTGCCCGACGATCTCGATCGCCCGCTCGGCCAGCCCGTTCGTCTCGACGAAGGCCTCGCTGGCCAGGATGGCCGCGCCCGAACCGTCCGACGTCGGCGAGCACTGCAGCTTGGTCAGCGGGTCGTAGATCATCCGGGACGCGAGGATGTCGTCGAGGGAGTAGACGTCCTGGAACTGCGCGTACGGGTTGTTCACCGAGTGCCGGTGGTTCTTCTCGCCGATCTTGGCGAAGTGCTCGGCGGTCGTGCCGTACGCCTTCATGTGCTCGCGGCCGGCGGCGCCGAACATCCACGGCGCGGGCGGGAACAGCACCTCGGAGATCTCGGCGAGCGCCTGCATGTGGTTGCCCATGGGCTGCTCGCGGTCGTCGAACGTCGACCCGAGCGAGCCGGGTTTCATCTTCTCGAAGCCCAGCGCCAGCACGCAGTCCGCGCGGGCGCCGCGGATCGCCTCCGCGGCCAGGTACAGCGCGGTCGAGCCGGTGGAGCAGTTGTTGTTGACGTTCACGACCGGGATCCCGGTCATGCCCAGCTCGTAGACGGCCCGCTGCCCGGACGTCGACTCGCCGTAGACGTACCCGACGTACGCCTGCTCGACGGCGTCGTACCCGAGCCCGGCGTCCGCCAGCGCGTTGGTCCCGGACTCCTTCGCCATCTGCGGGTAGTCCCAGTTCTCACGCCGGCCCGGCTTCTCGAACTTCGTCATCCCGACGCCGACGACGTACACCTTGTTCGCCATGCAACAAACATACAGACCGGCATGTATTTATCAAGAGCGAGACGCGAACCCGCAGGTCGGCGGCAGGAAATTCAGCCCAGTGGGGCCAGCGGACCCGGGTAGCGTGCCGGGTCGAGGCAGCTGCCGAGGCCGTCGACGACCGAGCAGAAGCCCGGCGGCCGCACCGGCGTGTAGCCCGCCGGGACCCCGTGCCCGTCGATCAGCTGCCGGTACGCCGTGAC
Source organism: Amycolatopsis heterodermiae (assembly GCF_034929455.1). NCBI lineage: Bacteria > Bacillati > Actinomycetota > Actinomycetes > Pseudonocardiales > Pseudonocardiaceae > Amycolatopsis > Amycolatopsis heterodermiae. Next base: position 78,999 of record NZ_JAYFSI010000009.1, on the reverse strand, counting down.
CGCGTCCGTCGGCCGCCGGGTCAGCGACGGATCGGTCGCAGCGTCCACTGTGTACAGACCGAAGCGGGGCTGGTAGCTGCCCCACTCGTAGTTGTCGGTGAGGCTCCAGTAGTTGTAGCCGATCACGTTCATGCCGTCGGCCTTCGCGCGCTGCACCCAGTAGACGTGGTCGCGCAGGTGGTCCGAGCGCGTGTAGCCGTCCGGGCGCGCGTTGCCGTTGTCGGTCGGCATGCCGTTCTCGACGACGTACAGCGGCAGCCCCGGGAACTTCCGCGCGTAGTACCGCAGGGCGTAGTAGATCCCGTCCGGCTGCGGTGTCACCTTCCAGAACTCGCCGCTCGCCGCGTGGATCGCACTGAGGTTGTCGAGGCTCGCGCCGTAGTAGTAGTCGAGGCCGGCGAAGTCGAGTTTGTCGCGCACCTGGTCGAGGAACGACGCGTCCAGCACCCCCTGCACCGCCGGGACGTAGGCGGTGTTGCTGGAGACGAGCGCGCCCGGGTCCAGCTGGTGGATGAGGTCGTACGCGGCACGGTGGACGCGCACCAGCCGGGCCTGCGCCCACGGCAGCTTCCACCCGGCGAGCCCGCCGTTGGCCGTCTCGTTCTGCAGGTAGACGGTCGGTTCGTTGATCGTGATCCACAGCGCGCCGAGGCCCTTGTAGCGGTCGACGACGCGGCGGGCGTTGGCCAGCCAGGCGTCGACCGTGCGATCGCTGTCCCAGCCGCCCTGGTCGGCGACCCAGCCGGGGTAGACCCAGTGGTCGAGGGTGATCATCGGCCGCATGCCGGCGTCGAGGACGTGCCGGACGACGTCGTCGTAGTACGCCAGCTCGGTCTCGTCGACCTGGCCGGGCCGCGGTTCGATCCGGGCCCACTCGACGCTGAAGCGGAACACGTTCACGCCGAGCTGCTTCGCGCGGTCGATGTCGGCGACGTAGTTGTGCCGAAAGTCGACGGACTCGCGGTAGGGCTCCTTGATCGACGACGTCTTCGCCTGCTCGTAGCGGCGCCAATTGCTGTCGGGCGCGGAACCCTCCGCTTGGTAACCCGAGGTCGCGACACCCCAGAAGAACGGCTGGGTGACGGCCACCGCCGGGGACACCCCCGCGAGGAGCCCCGCGAGCACCGTCAGGACCACGAGGACTGAGCTGCGCCGCATCGCTCCCCCATTCATGAAGGAACTTCATGTTAGTGCCGCGGTGACTCGCCGCACATCCACCGAAGGACGGAAGACAATCAAGGTTAAGCAAGGCTAACCTCACTTCGATCTTCACGAAGCCCGGGGGACGTCATGACTGCCGAAGCACCTGCCCTGACCAGGAGCGATCCGCCCAAGCGCGCGGTGCGGCGCTGGTACCGGCGCAAGCCCGTGCGGCGCGCGCTGGTCGTCACGCACCGGTGGACGTCGCTGGTGCTCGGCCTGCTCCTGGTCCTCGAGACCACGGCCGGCGTCATCCTGCTCTACCGCGCCGAGTACTTCCGGGCCACGCACGCCGACTTCTACGCGCACACCGAGAGCGCGCACCCGCTCGGCCTGCAGCAGGCGCGCGACCTCGTCGAGCAGGCGCACCCGGAGTTCTCCGCGGCCTGGGTGAGCAACGACGGCGGGATCATCGCCGTCGGCGACTCCGGCTACACCACCGCCTACGCCGTCGACCCCGGCAGCGGGCACGTCACCGGGCCGCAGAAGCTCACCGACGGCGTCATGGGCTGGCTGACGAACCTGCACGACTGCGCGTTCACCTGCCAGGACGACCCGGGGTACGTGTCGTGGCTGGCCGCGCCGACACCGGTCCCGGAGATGAACTGGGGTGAGCTGATCCTGGTCGTCCTGGGGCTGCTGATGATCCTGCTGGCGATCACCGGGATCGTCGTCTGGTGGCCCGGGTTCAAGAAGTTCTCGCACGGCTTCCGCGTCCGGCTCGGCAAAGGCCGGTTCGCCCGCGACTACGACCTGCACAACGTGATCGGCCTCGTGTCGGTGCCGTTCGTGCTGATGTGGGGCGTCACCGGCGCCGCGTTCTACCTGCCACCGGTGGAAAGCGCGTGGCTGGCGATCACCGGCGGTTCCACTCCGGACGAGGCGAAGTACAGCTTCACGGCGAACCCGGCCGCGCCCGGCACGCCGGTGATCGGCATCGACCAGGCGTCGTCGGCCGCGCTGGCCGCGTCCCCCGGCACGGTCCGCTACCTCGTCCCGCCCGCCGAAGGCACGGACTACTACTCGGTGTCGATCGCCGACGACGGCTACCAGCCGTACGGCGCCCGCGCGTTCTTCGGCGGCGACCGCACGGTGTACGTCGACAGCCACGACGTCACCCATGTGTCCTCTGTGGACGCGGCGTCGGAGCCGGCGGCGAACCGCTTCTACAGCAAGGTCTTCGAGGCCGCGCACTTCGGCTGGCTCGTCGACGGCTGGTGGCGGCTCGTCTGGGTCGTCCTCGGCCTGGCCCCGCTCGCGCTGATGCTCACCGGCATCTCGACGTGGCTCTTCCGCCTGGGCACGAAACGCCGTCGCCGCAAAGCGCGCCGGACGTGATCGAGCCACTGGCCTTCGCGACGACGGTCGTCTGCCTGCTGTCCGGCCTCACCGCTCTGGTCACCGCGGCGCTCGGCCGCTACCGCTGGCCGCGCTGGCGCCCGCTGGCCGTCCTGATCGAATGCGCGCTGCTGGCGCAGGCGATCGTGAGCGCGGTCGGCGACCACCCGGCGGAACCCGGAACACACCTGGCGTACCTGGCGACGTCGCTGGTCGTGCTACCGGCCGGGACGGCGTGGGGCGCCCGCGAAAACACGCGTTCCGCGGGCGCCCTCTTCGCGCTGCTGCTCCTGACGCTCGCCGTCCTGGTCGTGCGGATCAGGACGACGGCGCGCTAGCCGACCTTGAACGACTGGGCGGCGCTGCCGTTGCACGTCGACTGGACCAGCTGGACACTGTCCGCTGTGGACGATCCCGGCACGGTCAGGCACTTGCCCGTGTGACGGACGACCAGGTGGTAGTACCCGCTGCCTTCCGACACCGGCTGCCACTGCTGGTTGTTGCCGCCGCTGTAGGCCCACAGCTGCAGGCCGGCGTTGTCGGTCGTCGCCACGTTCGCGACGTCGATGACCTGCGCCGGGTTGTTCCGGTTGTTGATCCGGTCGTACCCGCCGCTGGTCGGGGCGAACTGGAACTGCTGCGCCGTGGTGCCGTTGCAGGCGTACTGCTGGATCACGGTGCCGTTCGCGCTGGCCGCGGCCCGCGCGTCGACGCACTTGCCGTTCGCCTTGTTCGACACGGCGTACCAGGCCGACGGGTCGATCGAGCCGTCCGGCGGCGGGGTGGTCGTGCCGCCGCCACCGAGCCACTTGAGCCCGTCGAGCAGGAAGCGGTTCTGGTCGGCGCTCTCGAACGTCGACGACAGCGCGGTGTTCGTGTCGTAGTTCATCGCGTTGTGGCCGAAGTTCGAGTAGATCATCTTGTAGTTCTTGTTGGTCCACGAGATCGGGTAGTACCCGCTGTACCAGGTTTGGTTCGGGTCGGTGCCGATCGGGAACGTGGACTGGTCCATCGACGCCAGGATGGTGATGTTGCTGTTCTGGCGCAGGTCGTTCTGCCAGGCGTACCACTCGGACGTCGAGGACTTGATCGTCGCCGGCAGGTTCACCGTCGACGGGTGGGTGCGGTTCTCGATCTTCAGCGTCTCCGGCGTCGGGCCCCACGAGTTCGAGGTGAACCGGCCGGTGCCGAGGAAGTCGTTGTGGAACCAGTTGGCGTACGACGGCGTGCTGCTGTCGTTGTAGGCCGTGACGTGGAAGCCGTAGAACCCGCCGCCGGCCTGCATGTACCGCTGGAAGCCCTGGAACTGCGCCTGCGACTGCGGCTGGTCGTCGAGGAACATCACGACCTGGTACTGGTCGGGCGTGATGGTCGTCAGCTGGTTCCAGTTGGTCGTCGAGGTGTAGGTGAAGCCGTTGGCCGCCGCCTGCTGCGGGAACCAGACGTTGGCCTCCTTTTCGAAGCTGATGTGCGCGGCGTCGTACGTGCCGCTGTAGAAGGCGAGCACCTTGAACGGCGTCGCGGCGTGCGCGATGGGGGCCGCCGGGCTGCCGAGGCTGAGCCCCAGCAGCGCGGCGAAGAACGCCAATATCCGGATCAACGGGCGGCGGGTTCTGGACGGCATACGTGTTCCTTCCGGGTGGGGGCGGGTCACCGATGACGTGGGTAGTGGAGGCCGTAGCCGAAGGGGAACAGCGCGGGCTGGCCGTCGCCGACGTTGATCGGCTGCTGGTCGGCGCTGCGCATCCAGGTCACCGGCAGCTTCCCGGTCGGGTCGTAGTCGCCGAAGAGGACGTCGGAGACACCCTTGCCCTCACTGCCCGGCAGCCACGACTCGACGAGCCCGGCCCAGTCCCCCACCTGCGCCGCGATGTCGAGCGGCCGCCCGGACACCAGGACGACGACCGTCGGCACGCCGGAGTCCTTCAGCTTCTGCAGCGTCGCGAGGTCCGCCGCGTCCAGGCCCATCCCTTGTGGACGGTCGCCCTTCGTTTCGGCGTAAGGCGTTTCCCCCACGACGGCGACGGCGACGTCGTAGCTCTTGTCGATCCCCGTGCCGTCCTTGGCGTAGGTCACCTTCGACGAGCTGCTCTTGATGCCCTGCAGGATCGTGGTGCCGGGGATGACCGGGCCGCTGGTGCCCTGCCAGCCGACCGTCCAGCCGCCGGACTGGTTGCCCATGTCGTCCGCGTTCTTGCCCGCCACGAAGATCTTCTCGTGCTTCGAAAGCGGCAGCACGTGGTGGTCGTTCTTCAGCAGCACCTGGGATTCCCGGACGGCCTGGCGCGCCAGGTCGCGGTGCTCCTTGCTGCCGATGGTCTTCAGGTACCGCCGGTCGGTCAGCGGGTGTTCGAACAGGCCGAGCTCGAACTTCTTGGTGAGGATGCGGCGGTTCGCGTCGTCGATGCGCGACAGCGGCACGCGCCCCTGCTGCACGAGCGTGCGGAGCGTGTCGATGAACTTCTGCCAGTCATACGGCACCATCACCATGTCGATGCCGGCGTTGATCGAGGCCTCGACCTCTTCCGGCGTGAAGCCGGTCTTCCCGTCGATCTTGTCGACGCCGTTGTAGTCCGAGACGACGATCCCCTTGAAGCCCAGCTCCTTCTTGAGGACGTCGTTGATCAGGTACGAGCCGGCGTGCATCTTGACGCCGTTCCAGCTGCTGTAGGAGATCATCACCGAGCCGACCCCGCGGTCGACGGCGGCCTTGAACGGCGGCAGGTGGATCGCGCGCAACTCCTGCTCGCTGATCTCGGTGTTGCCCTCGTTGACGCCGCCGGTCGTGCCGCCGTCACCGACGTAGTGCTTGGCCGTGGCCATGATCGAACCGGGCTGGCCGAGACTCTTTCCCTGCAGGCCGGTGATGATCGACGACATCTGCGTGGCCAGCTGCGGGACCTCGCCGAAGGACTCGTAGGTGCGGCCCCAGCGGTCGTTGCGGGCGACGCACAGGCAGGGCGCGAAGTCCCAGTCGATGCCGGTGCCGGAGACCTCCTCCGCGGTGGCGCGGCCGATCTTCTGCACCAGCTTCGGGTCGCGCGACGCGCCGAGGCCGATGTTGTGCGGGAAGACGGTGGCGCCGTAGACGCCGTTGTGGCCGTGGACGGCGTCGACGCCGTAGATCAGCGGGATGCCGAGCGGCGTGGCGAGGGCGGCCTTCTGGAAGCCGTCGTACATGTCGGCCCAGGTGACGGGCGTGTTCGGCGTCGGCTGCGAGCTGCCGCCGGAGAGCAGCGAGCCGAGGCGCCCGGTGGTGACGTCGGCCGGCGACTTCACGCCGAGGCGTTCGGCCTGCATCATCTGGCCGAGCTTGTCGTCGAGCGACATCCGGCCGAGCAGATCGGCCACCCGGACCTTGACGGGCCGCCAGGAGTCCTTGTAGGCCGGGCCGTTCCCGGCGAGGGCCGGGGTTTCCGACGTCACCAGGAGCCCGAGGGCCAGTGCGCCGATACCCAGTCTGCGTCCGAGACCCATCCGGGTCCTCCTCGTCGAGAGACCGAAATTCACGCCTTGAATTAAGGCACAGGCTTTCGACGTTGGTCCAGACCTCTGAGCGAACTCGGTTGCCACTGAGCGGGATTGCGCTTTCCGGTCACGACCTCCTCGGCCTCCTGGCGGAAGTCCGCCGCCGACTGCTGATCCCGGTCAACGGCCTCACTGACGAGGACGCGGCGAAGCGCACGACGTCCAGCGAGCTGACCCTCGGCGGCTTGATCCGCCACCTCGCGACGGGCGAACGGATGTGGCTGCAGGTCCTGCGATCCGCCGACGGTTCGCTGCCCGAGGGCATGCTGGACACAGCACAGTACGCGATGAGTGGAACGCTTTCCGGCTGGCTTTCGGCCTACTCGGCCGCCGCGGCGTAGACGGACGCGTACGTCTCCGCGTTGCCCTCATTGGACGTCGAGGTGCAGCTGCCGATGACACCGTGGTCCCCGCCGGAGCCGCAGTTCTGGTCCGCACGCCGGATCGCGGACATCATCCGCGAATCCCTGGACGGCGCGAACTCGACGGCCCAGCTGGCTCCCTGAACCCAACGCCGAGCACTCCGGAACTGTCGGTGGCCGCCGGTAGCCTGGAAAACGGGGGCTGCTCAGTTCCGGTCAGCGGTCCGACCGCAGGGAAGCCGGGTCGAACGTGTCCCAGTACTCGTCTTCGTCCTCGGCACTCGAACCAGGAGCAGACGCAGGCGCAGGCACAGGCGCGGAACCGAGCCGTTCTTCCCGCAGCCGCTGGAACTCCTCGACCGTCATGCCCGGGTCGTCGTCCTCCGCGCGGGCCGGGGCGGGCATCCCCGTCATCTGCTCGATCATGGACGTCATGTCCTCGCCGAGCAGCAGCGCGACCTTGTTGTAGCCGTCCTGCGTCGCCTCGCGCATGGCCGCCTGGGCGATCTCCACCACGAGCGGGCCCAGGCGCTCACCCAGGTTGACCGCCGACGGCGCGAGCCACAGCCGCAGCAGCTTGCCGCGGGCGTCGACCGTGGCCTCCACCTGGCCGTCGAGGTCGTGGGCCGTGCCGGACGCGGACGCCAGCAGCTCGTCCACGCGAGCCATCGCCTCTTCGCGGGCCCGGGCCTGGGAAATCAGCTCACGCGTCGTGGGCATCGCCGTTCACCTTCCGTAGGAGACGGACTCGGCGTCCGGGTCGTCGTCCGGGATCGGCTCGTAGCCCAGGACTTCCAGCTGCGACGCGTCCACGACCGGGGCCAGCGCGTGGTACATCTTGTCGCCCGCGCGGCGGGTCGCGCGCTGGGCCAGCTCGAGGATCTGGTCGGCGACGACCGACGACCCGTGCCGCAGCGCGGACCGGTGGATCGTCAGGCCGGTGAGCAGCCCGCCCGGCGCGACCTGGACCTCGATGGCGCCGTCGCCCGAGGATGCCTTGCCCACCACCGGACCCGAACGCTCGAGACGCGCGGACGCCTCGGCGCCCGCCCGGTCCGCCTGCTCGGCGATCCGGGTGGCGGCCAGGTCCATGTCGAATTCAGCCACGATGCGAAGTTACCCCGTCGGCCGGTAGAACCCGATGAACGACTGCCCCGCGTTCGTGGTGCGGATCTTGCTGATCTGGACCGGGTCGCCGGCCTCGATCATCTGGCCGTCACCGATCACCATGGCGACGTGCCCGGACCAGACGACCAGGTCGCCCGGCAGCAGCTGGTCGATCGAGGGCACCTCGGCCCCCACCGTCTGCATCTTCGCCGTGCGCGGCAGCTGCAGGCCGGCGTCCTGGTACGACGTCATGGTCAGCCCGCTGCAGTCGAGGCCCTGCCCGCGCGCGGTGCCGCCCCAGACATACGGCACGCCGAGCTGCGACAACGCCGCGCGCACGGCCTTCGCCGCGGTCTCGTTCGGCGCCATGACCTGCTTGCCGCCGGGCAGGTTGATGCCGACGCCGGTGCCGGGCTGCGGCGGCACCGCGACCGGCAGCCGCGGCTTGTGCACGGCGCCGCCACCACCGCCGCCTCCCCCACCGCCACCGCCGCCCCCGCCGGAGTCCCCGCCCCCGGAGTAGCCGCTGTTGCTGTTGAAGGACGACGCCACCTTCGTCGGCGAAGCGCTGCTCGCCGACGTCGTCTGTTCCGGGCCGCCCAGCCGCGTGCCGATGTCGGTGAGCTGGTTGATCGTCTGCTCGCTGAACGTCGCGGCCTGGCCGGTCAGCTGGCTGATCCTGGTCTGCAGCTTCATCAGGATGTCGCGGGACGCGGCCCCGCGGCTCTCCGGCGGCTGGATGCTCTTGACCGCCGCCAGCGCCTTCATCGACGCCGAGATCTCCTTGATGATCTGGTCGCGGACCTGGTCGTTCCTGATCTGGCCCAGGTTCAGCGTCTCGGCGGCCTCGGCGACGGCCTTCTCGATCTCGGCGCTCTCGTCGAGCAGGTCCTGGACCTCCTGCTCCAGGCTCTTCGACGTCGCCGTCGCGCGGTCGGTCGTCGAGCCGGAGGTGTCCGAGGTCAGGTTGACGCGCTGCGCGGAGGCCGTGTCGTGGGTCTTGCCCATCGACGCCTGCAGCGCGACGTGACCGTCGCGCGCGCCGCTGATCGCGGCCGGGTCGTGGCGCAGCTTGTCGGCGAACTGGTTCGTGGTGTCCAGGTGGTGCCGGACGAGCAGGTCGGCGTGCTCGGTCACGTGAGGTCCGTCCCGAGCCGACGGACGACGTCGCCGTGCTCGGCCTCGACGCCGGCGTAGTTGCGGTCGGTCTGGCGGGCGGCGTCACCCATCGCGCTCCAGCCGCCGCCGACGCGGTGCAGCTTCTCCTGCAGCGCCCGCATCCGGCCGGTGTAGGCGCCGGTCAGGCCGGACTCCGCGCCCATGTCGGAAAAACCGACACCGACGTGCGGGCCGACGTGCTTGTCCGCGGCGCCCTTGACGTCTTCCCCGAGCGGGTCGACCTCACGCGCGTACCGCGAGTACGCGCCGTCGTCGACGTGAAACCCCGAATGCGAACCGTCCACTGGCCCTCCCTGTCACCAGGGATGCGACGTGCTCACGCCACCCCCGGTTCCCCACCCTGCGGGACCAGCCTAAACCACGTTCCGTACCCGGGTGGGCGAATTGCCCGGACTCAGCCGAGCACCCCGGTGAGCCAGCCCTGGTTCTGCCAGTTGACGATCGCGCCGTTCGACACGACCGTCGGCGTGCCGAATCCGCGCTGGCCGCCGCCGAAGTCCTGCGCCAGCTTCGGGTCGTTCTCGATCTGCTGGAACGCGGCGTTGATCTGGTCGTTGTAGGTGCCCGCGTTGACCGTCTGGGCGAACGTCGGATCGGTGATGCCGACGTTCTTGCCCAGGTCGATCAGCTGCGCCTTGTCGTACCCCCGCTTGCCCTCTTCGGGCTGGTTCGCGTACAGCGCGTCGTGGAACTGGAGGAACTTGCCGGCGTCGGCCGCGGCGAGCGACGCGTTCGCCGAGTCGAGCGAGTACCCGGGCGGGCTCGAACGGTCGTTGAGCAGCGGCACCATGTGGTAGCGCACCGCCAGCTTGCCGTCGTTGACCGCCTGCTCGATCTGCGTCTTGTACGTCTTCTCGAACTCACCGCAGATCGGGCAGAGGAAGTCGGCGTAGACGTCGATCGTGGATTTCGCGCCGGCCTTGCCGACGGTGACGACGACGCCGTCGCGCTTCTGCGTGACGTCCGCGGCCAGCGAGCTGGTGGTCTGGCCCGGGTTGATGACCTGGCCCTCGGTCTTGTTCTTGTCGGAGATCGTCCAGATCACGCCGCCGATCACGAGCGCGGCCACGACGACCACGGCGGCGATCCCGATGATCCACTTCCGCCGGTCACCGGACGCGCCCCTGGCCTGGGCCACCACCCGCGCTCCCCCGCTCTGCGCGGCCTGACGACGCTTCCGAGCCGTCCGCTCAGCTCCACCCACTGTGTATCAGTTCCCTTCCGCGATACCCGAGTAGTCGGGCTCGGGCTCGACAGAGTTCCCGCCACTGTTCCCGCGACCTCGCGCCAGCCAGCCGTCGACCGACAGCCAGGTGCGCGGCCGCGCCAGCAGCCAGACGGCCAGCAGCGCGAAACCGGAGTCGCGGAGGATTTCCTGCGGGTACGCGGTCTGCCCCGCCGCCACCTGGCCGCCGCCGCCGAAGCACCCGCAGTCGATGCTCAGCCCGCGCGCCCACGACTGGGCGATGCCGGCGATGAGCACGAGCAGCAGCACCAGCGCGGCGCCGGCGACCCAGCGGGTCAGCAGGCCCGCGAGCAGGAACAGCCCGAGCACCAGTTCGACGAGCGGCAGCGCGACGGCCACCACGTTCACGAGTCCGGCGGGCAGCACGTCGTACGCCTGGACGGCGATCAACGTCTGCCCCGGATCCGCCAGCTTCACGGCACCCGAAACGAGCCAGACGGCAGCCAGCCCGAGCCGGGCGAGCGTGCCGACGGCGTCCAGCACGGGTTGGGACAGTCGCACCACGCACTTAGGCTAACGGGAGGACCTGAGAACTTCGTGAGGGCTCGACGGCGGTGGAGGGAGCGGCCGGATGCGCTGGCGCACGCTCTTCGCTGCCGCGTTGCTGCTGGTCACGGCCACCGCGTGCGGGCCGGGCAAGGTCTCGCCGACCGACTCGGTGGTGGCCAGGGCCAGTGCGGCGGATCACCTGACCATCGGCATCCGGTTCGACGCCCCCGGCCTTTCCGAGCACACCGTGGACGGGAGGTTCGTCGGTTTCGACGTCGACGTGGCGACGTTTGTCGCCGGTGAGCTCGGCGTCGCCCCGAAGGACATCACGTGGCGCGAGACGACGCCGTCGACCCGCGAGACGGACCTCACCTCGGGCGCGGTCGACCTGGTCGTCGCGACCTATTCGATCACCGACAAGCGCAAGCAGGTGGTGTCGTTCGCCGGGCCGTACTTCACCACCGGCCAGGACCTGCTGGTCCGGCGCACGTCGGCCGACATCACCGGCCCGGAGGCGCTCAACACGCGCAAGCTGTGCTCGGTCACCGGCTCGACCCCCGCCCAGCAGGTCAAGGACAAGTTCGCGCAGGCCGTCGAGCTGGTCGAGTACCCGCGGTACCCGGACTGCGTGACGGCGCTGCTCGCCGGGCAGATCGACGCCGTGACGACCGACGGCGTCATCCTGGCCGGGTACGTCGCGCGCGACCCGGAGCTGCTGAAGGTCGTCGGGAAGCCGTTCTCGAAGGAGAACTACGGCGTCGGCCTGCGCCGGGGCGACACCCAGGGGGTGACCGCGGTCGACGACGCGATCCGCAAGATGATCTCCACGGGCGAGTGGCTGCGCTCGCTCAACACGAACATCGGCCCGTCCGGTTACCAGCTGCCCCCGCCTCCTGAGGTCACCGAGAAGTGAAACTGCCCGACCTGCCGGTCCGGTCCGTGCTGCCCGACGTGCTTTCGGCGTTGGACGCGCACGGCACCGCGGTGCTCGTCGCGCCGCCCGGCACCGGCAAGACGACGCTGGTCCCGCTCGCGCTGATGTCCGGCGACGGCCGGGTCGTCGTCGCCGAGCCGCGCCGGCTGGCCGCGCGCGCCGCGGCGGGCCGGATGGCGGCGATCCTGGGCGAGCCGGTGGGCGAGACCGTCGGGTACGCCGTGCGCGGCGACCGGAAGGTGTCGTCGCGCACACGCGTCGAGGTCGTGACGTCGGGCCTGCTGGTGCGGCGGGTCCAGGGCGACCCCGAGCTGCCAGGGGTGTCGACGATCCTGCTGGACGAGTGCCACGAGCGGCACCTGGACGCGGACCTGCTGCTGGCACTGCTCCTGGACGTCCGCGCCGGGCTGCGCGAGGACCTCCGGCTCCTGGCGACGTCGGCAACGGTGGCCTCCGGCCGGCTCGCGTCCTTGCTGGGCGACGCGCCGGTGATCGAGGCGTCCGCGAGGACGTACCCGGTTTCGACGGCGTACCTGCCACCCGCCCGCGGCGAGCGCGCCGAGGCCGCGGTGGCCCGCGCGGTCCGGACGGCACTGTCCGAAGGGGACGGTGACGTCCTTGCGTTCCTGCCCGGGGCAGGCGAGATCGCCCGCACCTCCGGCTTTCTGCATTTGTCCAATGTGGACGTCCTACCCCTGCACGGCCGGCTTACGGCGACACAGCAGGACGACGCGCTACGGCCGCGCGACCGGCGCCGGGTGGTGCTGGCGACAGCGGTGGCCGAGTCGAGCCTGACGGTCCCGGGCGTGCGCGCGGTAGTCGACTCGGGACTGGCGCGAGTGCCCCGCGTGGACCACCGGCGCGGCCTGCCGGGCCTGGCCACGGTCCGGGTCTCGGCGGCAGTGGCGGCGCAACGGGCGGGCCGCGCCGGGCGCGAGGCGCCGGGCCGGGTGTACCGCTGCTGGGCGGAGCACGAGCAGGGCACGCTGCCGGCGTACCCCGAGCCGGAGATCAGGACGGCGGAACTGGCTCGGCTGGCTTTGGAGCTGGCGTGCTGGTCGACCCCGGACGGCACCGGCCTGGCGTGGTGGGACCCACCGGGTGAAGGAGCGTTGGCCGCGGGCCGGGCATTGCTGGCGACGCTGGGCGCGACGTCTTCGGACGGAACAGTGACCGCACGCGGCCGCCGCATGGCCGACCTGGGCTTGCACCCGCGCTTGGCCCGCGCGCTGCTGGACGGCGCGGAGGCGGTGGGCGCGCGCAACGCGGCGGAGGTGGTAGCGCTACTGGACACGGGCGGCAAGCTGACGGACGTGGACGCGGAGCTGCGCCGCCTACGCGGGGCAAACGATGACGCGGCCCGACGGTGGAACCGCGAAGTCCAGCGCCTCGCAAAGCTCGTCACCGGTTCGGGTCGGCCTGATCCCGCCCTCATCGTCGCCCTCGCTCATCCCGAGCGGCTTGCGCGGCGGCGTCCCGGTGGGGAGCCCGTCTACCTCATGGCCGGGGGTACCGCCGCCGAACTCCCGCCCGGCAGCGGTCTCGACTCCGAGTGGCTGGCCGTCGCCGAGGCGACGCGGGATCCCGGGCGGGTGCACGGCACCATCCGGCTCGCCGCGGCCGCCGACGAGCAGCTCGCCACCCGGGCCGCCCCCACCTCCGAAACCGACGAGATCACCTGGGCCGACGGCGATGTCGTCGCCCGGCACGTCAAGAAGCTCGGCGCCATCACCCTTTCCTCGCGCCCGCTCAAGAACCCGAACGTCCACGACGCCCTGGTGGCGGGCCTGAAAGCCGAAGGCCTCGGCCTCCTCAAATGGACCGCCGACGGGACCCGGCTGCGCGAGCGGATGGCGTTCCTCCACCGCACCCTCGGCGCGCCCTGGCCCGCCGTGGACGACAAGAGCCTGCTGTCCGATGTGGACAGCTGGCTGGACCTCTCCGGCATCCGCCGCCGCGCGGACCTCGCGAACCTCAACGCGGGCACCGCACTGAAGGCGCTGCTCCCCTGGCCCGCGGCGTCCAAAATGGACGAACTCGCGCCGGACCGGCTCGAAGTACCCTCCGGGTCGCACGTCCGCGTCGACTACGGCGGTGACCAGCCCGTGCTGGCCGTGAAGCTGCAGGAGACCTTCGGCTGGACGGAAACGCCGTCGCTGTCCGGCGTCCCGGTCGTGCTGCACCTGCTCTCCCCCGCCGGCCGCCCGGCCGCGATCACCGCGGACCTGGCGTCGTTCTGGACCGGCGGCTACCCGTCCGTCCGCGCCGACCTGCGCGGCCGCTACCCGAAGCACCCGTGGCCCGAGGACCCGGCCACCGCCGTCCCGACCCGGCACACCCGCCGCCGGGCCTGACGAAAGTCGGGGTCGGCCCGCGACGCTCGGCCGATGTTCCGGCGCTCCGGAAAACCCAGACTGGGTCCATGATCACGCTCAGAGGACTCACGAAACGGTACGGCGAAAAGACCGTCGTCGACGCGCTCACCTGCGACGTCGCCGCCGGGCGGGTCACCGGGTTCCTCGGCCCCAACGGCGCCGGGAAGTCGACGACCATGCGGATGACCGTCGGGCTCGACCACCCACAGGCAGGCGAAGTGCTGGTCGGCGGGCGGCGCTACGCCGAGCTGGAGCACCCGCTGCGCGAGGTCGGAGCGCTGCTCGACGCCAAGGCCCTGCACCCCGGCCGCAGCGCCGGGAAACACCTCCTCGCGATGGCCCGCAGCAACGGCATCGCGGCATCGCGCGTCGAGGAAGTGCTCGCGACCGTCGGGCTTTCGGACGTCGCGGGCAAGCGGGCCGGCCAGTTCTCGCTCGGCATGGGACAGCGGCTGGGCATCGCGGGCGCGCTGCTCGGCGACCCCGGGGTGCTGCTGTTCGACGAGCCGGTCAACGGCCTCGACCCGGACGGCGTCCGCTGGGTGCGGCAGCTGATGCGCTCGCTGGCCGCCGAGGGGCGGACGGTGTTCGTCTCCAGCCACCTGATGAGCGAGATGCAGCTGACCGCCGACCACCTCGTGGTGATCGGCCGGGGCAAGCTCCTCGCGGACGCGCCGGTCGCCGAGTTCATCGCGGGCAACTCCCGCAGCACGGTCTCGGTGCGCGTCCCGGACGACGCCGACCGCGACACGCTGGACCGGCGGCTGCGGGCCGAAGGCGGGCGCACGCACCCCGGTGAGGCGGGCGAGCTGGTGGTCGACGGCGTCGACGTCACCCGCGTCGGCGACCTGGCGCACGAACTCGGGATCCGCGTGCACGGTCTCGCCGAGCGGACGGCGTCGCTCGAGCAGGCGTACATGGAACTGACCGCTTCTTCGGTGGAGTACGGGGTGTCGGCATGACGGCGGCGGTGGCTGTGGTGTCCTCGGAGTGGACGAAGTTCTGGTCGGTCCGCGCGACGTGGTGGACGGGGATCGCCGGGGCCGCGCTGATGGCGTTCTACAGCGTCGTTTCGGCGATCTCGCAGCGCTTCGACAGCGACGACCCGCTGGGCGCGAACACCATCGCCCTCGGCGGCGGCTTCTACCTGACCCAGTTCGCGGTGATCGCGCTGGCGACGCTGTTCGTGACGAGCGAGTACGCCGGCGGCGGCATCCGTTCGACCCTGCTGTGGACCCCGGTGCGGCGGCGGGTGGTGCTGGCGAAGGCGGCGGTGCTGCTGCCGGTGCTGTTCGGGTACGGCGTGGCGCTGTCGGGCACGGGAATGGCCGTGGCGGGATTGCTGAAGGACGGCCACGGCCTGCCGACGTCCTTCGCGGGCGCCTTCACGACGTCGGTGGGTATGGGCGGCTACTTCGCGCTGCTGGGACTGCTGTGCACGGGGGTGGGCTGGGCCCTGCGAAGCGCGGCGGGCACGCTGGTGACGGTGATCGTGCTGCTGGTGCCGCTGCCGCTGATCGTGTCGTCGCTGGGGCTGCCGGGCCTGGTGCCGTACTTCCCGGGCATCGCCGGGTTGAACGCAATGGTCGAGGCGGGCCACCCGAACCCGATCACGATGGAGATCGCCCCTTACGCGCCCTGGGTGGGCCTGCTGATCTGCGCGGCGTGGACGACGGCGGCGCTGCTGGCGGGCAACGCGGTGCTACGCCGCCGGGACGCCTGAAGTCCGTGAAGGCCACATTGAGGGACTCTGAGTCCCTCAATGTGGCCTTCACGGACTTGGGGAGATGCCCAGGCCGGTGAGCACTTCCCGGGCCCCGAGAGTCAGTGCGGCCCGGGAAGGCGGGGCGAGGGAGCCCGTGCCCGCGATGGCGTCGAAGATCGCGCCGTCCAGCCAGGCCACCAGCACCGACGCGTGCCGTTCCGGTTCGGAGGAACCCGCGGCCGCCAGGACCGAAGCGCAACGGCGGCGGATCAGTAAGCCGCCCTTGTCGTACGCCGAGCGCAGCTCCGGGCGCCGGGTCGCCTCCAAGGCGAACTCGTACCGTGCCAACATCCGCGTCCGGCCGGAAGTGATAGCCGCGTGGACGAAACCCGCCAGGAACTCCGGCAGCCGGCCCGGTGGTGGCTCCAGGTCGACGTTGTCCAGCGCGACCATCCGCGTGATCGTCAGCTCCAGCAGCGCCGCCCGGGTCCGCGCGTAGTACGACGTCGAGCCCGGGGGCAACCCCGCCGCCCGGTCCACCGCGCGGTGGGTCAGGCCGCGCATACCCTCCGCGGCGATCACCTCGATCGCCGCGTCGCCGATGGCCGCAAGACGCTCCACGAACGAGTACTCTACAGCTGTAGAGGAGGAGACATGGACGCGGTGGTGGTCGGCGGCGGGATCGGCGGGCTCGCGGCGGCGGTCGGGTTGCGCCGGGCCGGGTGGGACGTGACCGTCCTGGAAAAGGCACCCGAGATCACCGGCGCCGGCGCCGGGATCTCCCTCTGGCCGAACGCCCAGCGCTGCCTGGACGTCCTCGGCGTCCAAGCTCCCCTCAAGAAGCAGCGAGACGGCGGCCTCAGGGACAAGAAGGGCCGCCGCATCACCGGCTGGGACTCGGCCGCCTTCGAACGTCACCACGGCCTGCCGCTCACCGCGATCCACCGCCGGGACCTCGTCGACGCGCTCGCACGAGCGCTGCCCGAAGAGACCAGGAAGACCGGCGCCGAAGTCACCGAAGTCCGCGAAGACGGCTTCGTGCGCTACACCGGCGGAGAACTCCAGGCCGACCTCGTCGTGGCCGCCGACGGCATCAACAGCCGGATCAGAAACGGACCACCGCCGGTCTACAGCGGCAGCACTGCCTTCCGCGGCGTGGCCTGCCGACCCGGGACGCCGTTGAGCACCAGCTGGGACCGCGGCGCCGAGATCGGCGTGCTGCCGCTGACCGGCGACGACGTCTACTGGTGGATCTCCTACGTCGTCCGCGCCGGCGAACGGCCGGCCGACGTCAAGGCCTACCTGAAGCAGCACTTCGGCGACTGGCACGACCCGATCCCGGCGCTCATCGACGCGACGCCCGCCGAGCACATCCTCCACCACGACCTCTACTACTTGGGCACACCGCTGACCAGCTACGTCCGCGGACGGATCGCTCTCCTCGGTGACGCGGCCCACGCGATGCCGCCGTTCCTCGGCCAGGGCGGCTGCCAGGCTCTCGAAGACGCCGTCGTGCTCGCCCACTCCGTGTCCACAGAGGACACCGTTCCCAAGGCACTCGAGAGGTACGACCGGGAGAGACGCCAGCGCAGTCAAAAGGTCGCAAGGGACTCCGTACAGGCCGGGAAGATCGGCCCGCAGCTGACCAACCCCGTCGCCACGACGGTGAGGAACACGCTCCTGAGAATGGCCCCCGCCAAGGCGACGGCCAGGATCGGCGCCGGGGTCAGTGGCTGGCGTCCGCCGGATCTCCCCCGACCAGCCCCGCCTCGTACGCCGTGATCGCCGCCTGCACCCGGTTCTTCGCGCCGAGCCGGGTCAGGATCGTGCTGACGTGCGCTTTCACCGTGCCCTCCACGACGAACATCCTCGCCGCGATGTCCGCATTGGACAGTCCGGAACCCAGCAACGTCAGCACTTCCCGCTCGCGGTTGGTCAGCAACGCGATGCGCGAGCGGGCCGCCGACGCGCGCGCGAGCTGCCCGCCGGACAGCCGCGCGATGACCCGCTGCGCCACCTTCGGCGAGAGGAACGCGGCCCCGTCGGCGACGGCGTGGATGCCCGCCAGCAGCTCGCGCGGGTCGCCCGACTTGAGCAGGAACCCGCCCGCGCCGAGGCCGAGCGCGCGTTCGATGTAGTCGTCCTCGCCGAACGTCGTCAGCATGATGACGCCGGTCGCGGGCAGCAGCCGCCGGATCTCGGCCGCCGCGCCCAGCCCGTCCAGGACGGGCATCCGGATGTCGAGCAGCACGACGTCCGGGTGCGTGGCCAGCGCCTGGTCGACCGCCGCACGGCCGTCCCCGGCCTCGGCGACGACCTCGATGCCGCCGTCCGCACTTAGGATCGCCGCCACCCCTGCCCGCATCAGCGCTTCGTCGTCGGCCAGCAGCACCCTGATCACGCATCCCCCTCGGCGAACCTGTCCTTCGAAACCAGCTTGCCCCCGGCGAAACACAGCCGGAACGCCGCGTAGTCGTTGTCCAGCAACGATCTTCCGGTGCCGTAGTACTCGCACGCGGCCCCGGGCACCGGCGGGAGCGGCGGCTCACCGCGCACCGGGCGCGCGACGCGCTGGTTGCCCGGCAGCTGCGGCGCGACCTCGGCGCGCGGCTGCCCGACCCGCAGCCCGTCGTACACCCGCGGCGGCAGCTCCGACGACGTCCACTGGTACAGGAACACGATTCCGGCGACGCCGACGACCACCGCGAACAGGCCCAGCGGGACGGCGACCGCCTGCACCAGGCTGCGCCGGACGTCGCGGCGCGCCAGTTCCAGCGCGCGGGCGGACGTCGACTGCCCGACGGCGTCGTCGGCGGCCTCCCGCAGTTCAGGGCTCTCTTCGACCGGCGCGGCGTCGTGCGGCAGCGTCGCGGTGACGGCGAACCCGCCCTCGTGCGGCCCGGTCCGCAGCGTGCCGCCGACCAGCCGGACGCGCTCGCGCAGCCCGATCAGCCCGCGGTGCCCGGACGCGGCCCCCGGCAGCGGCCCGGCGGGTGGCGGCGCGTTGACGACGCTCACCTCGGTCTGCGCGCCGGAGCTGGTCACCCGGACCGTCACGGCGGCGCCCGGCGCGTGCTTGGCCACGTTCGTCAGGGCTTCCTGGACTACCCGGTGGGCCGCGAGCGCGACCATCGGCGGCGCCTGCGCACTGTCCACTGTGGAGTCGATGAGCAGGCCGGACGCCCTCGCCCGCGTGATCAGCTCGCCGAGGTCACCCTGCACCGGCTCGACGGGCGCGGCGTCCTCGCGCAGCACGCCGATGATCTCGCGCAGCCGCTCGGTGGCGGCCGCGGCGCTGGTCCGCAGCTGGGCCGCCGCGCCGCGCTGGTCGTCGTCGAGGCCACCGGCGACTTCGAGAGCCGCCGCGCGGACGGCGATGAGGCTCAGCTCGTGGCCCAGTGAGTCGTGCATGTCGCTGGCGATCCGCGCGCGCTCGCGCAGCCGGGCCTGGTCGGCGATCAGGCGCTGGCGGCTCTCCATCTCTTCGGCGCGGCGCCAGCCGGTGCGGGCGAGCTCACCGCGCAGCCGGACGTAACGCCCGAGCAGCCACGGCGACAGCCCGGCGAAGACCAGGACCGCGACGACCTCGGCCCAGTCGCCGAGCGCGTCGTCGCCGAAGACCAGCGAGACCGGCAGGGCGAGCACCGCGACGGCACCGCCGACCAGCAGGCCCGGCCGGGCCCGCGGCATCCGCAGCCCGGCCTGGTAGCTCATCGCGACCAGCACGAAGATCATCCAGACCGGCACGCGGTTGCCGTAGGGGAACGGCACGGCCAGCGTGCCCGCCAGCGCGACGGCGAGCGAGACGACGGGGTGGCGCCGGGCCGTGGCCACCGAGACCAGGACGACCGCGAAGCCCCCGGCCATCTCGCCGTACGCCCGGGCCTGCACCGTGTCCGAGACGACGATGAACGCCAGGAACAGGGCGAGGGTGACGTCGAGCACCACCCGCCACCTGCGCTTCGTCACCTCCTGCACAGGATCGAAGCTACAAGGCGTGACCGGCGGCGACCACTGCCGAAAGTCAACCTTTCAGCGTGTCCAGGAACGCCAGGGTCTGCGGCCAGGACAGCGCGAACGCCTCGGCGTTGACCGCCGTCCCGTGCCGCGAGGAGTCGGTGAAGCCGTGCTCGGCGCCCGGGAAGTGCTGGCTGAACGTCGCCCCGCGCGGCCGGGACTGCAGCGCGGCCTGGAGCCGGTCGAACGTCTCGTGCGAGACGACGACGTCGGCCTCCGGGTAGGAGACGAGCACCGGCGCGGTGATCTCTGTCGACAAAGCGACAGCGTCCAGGTCGTGGCTGGGCGGCGCCGGGACGCGGATCGTCGGGTGGTACGCGACTACGCCGGAAACCCGCTGGTCACGGGCGGCGAACAGGAGCGCGAACCGGCCGCCGAGGCACCAGCCCATGACCCCGGCCGACGTGCAGCCGAGCTCGCCGAGCAGGTGGTCGAGCAGCGCCGTCTGCTCGGCGAGCGCGACGTCGTCACGCAGCTCGCCGAGCTTCTCGCCGAGGATGTCGCGGGAGGTGTTGTCGGTGCTCGCGCCGTGGAAGACGTCCCAGGTCAACGTCGTGATGCCCCGGCCGGCGAGCTCGTCGGCCCAGGCCCGGACCTGCTCGCCGATGCCGGTGATCATCGGCAGCAGCAGCATGCCGAACTCGGAGCCGCCGTCCGGGCGGGCCAGGTACGCGGAGAGGTCGCCGACACGGGTGGTGGACGTCTCGATGCTCATATCCGCACGGTAGCGCCCTGGGTGATGCATCATGATCCACCATGGCCGAGCGCACCCTCGCCGATCAGTTGGGCGGCTACCTCCCCGAAGGCATCGAGGCCCTCGAAGAGCACGAGCGGCAGGACCTCGCCGACGCGCTGCGCGACGCGCGCCGTCGTCAGGCGAAGGCCTTGGCCGAGGCCGGCGAAGAGGGCCTCCGGTACGTCCCGGCGTTGCTGCGGGGCGCGGTCCGGAAGGCGGTCGGACTGTGACGGCGAACTACGAAGCCGAAGCCGAGATCCTCAAGCTGGCCCGCGTCCTCGGCGTCGAACCCGAACGGCTCGAGTACCTCGCCCGCGTCGACGCCGACGACCTGAAGGCGTTCCGCGAGCGCGTCACCGACACGCTGTTCGACGCGAACATCGCCGTGCTGCAGCGGATGGCGCTCGCCGCGCGGCTGCTGCCGGGCGGGGTGCTGGCGAAGATCGCCGAGAAGGTGTTCGGGCCGCTGCTGTGCGCGCGGATCGCCGGGGTGGTCGACGTGGCCCGCGGGGTCGACGTCGCCAAGCGGCTGAGCCCGCGGTTCCTGTCCGAGGTCGCCGCCGACCTCGACCCGCGCCGGGCCAGCGCGATCATCTCGCGCATCCCCCTGGACACCGTGCTGGCGGTCGCGGGCGAGCTGGCCGGGCGCGCGGACTGGATCACCCTGGGCCGGTTCGTCGGGCACCTCCCGGACCCGACGGTCCGGCGCTGCCTCGAGGAGATCGACGATCCCGGCCTGCTGCGGATCGCGTTCGTGCTCGACGACAAGAGCCGCGTCGACCACGTCGTCGGCCTGCTCCCGGCCCACCGGCTGGGCCGCGTGATCACCGCGGCCGGCGCCGACGAGGACCTCTGGGTCCCGGCGCTGGACCTGCTGAACCACCTGAGCGCCGAGCGCCGGGGCACGCTGGCCCCGATGCTCGGCGCACTCCCGGACGGCCTCCGGGAACGGGCTCAGGCGACGATCAAGTAGATCCCGTAGCCGACGATCGCCAGACAGACGACGAAGCAGAGGATCGCGCCGGCCAGCGGGCCGGTGCCCGAGCCGCCCGCCTCGCGGGCCGACTCGCGCTGGGAGAGCCCCACCACCCCGAAGGAGAAGAGGCTCGTCAGCACGACCACCGAGGCGAGCGCGACGACGAAGACGAGACCGAGGGAACCCCAATCGATGTTCACGGCGCTCCTCAGGCGTTGGCCGGCTGGGTGGCCGGCTCGGGCTCGTTGATGGTGTTGGCGCTGATCGGGTTCCGCCGCGACGCGAGGTAGATGCCCACCGCGACGACGACCCCGGCGAGGCCGATCAGGACCGTGCCCCAGGTGCCGAGCGTCGAGACCTCGGCGGCGACCGCGCCGACGATCGCGGCGGCCGGCAGCGTCAGCGCCCAGGCGATCACCATCTTGCCCGCGACGCCCCAGCGGACCTCGGCGAGCCGCCGGCCGAGGCCGGAGCCGATGATGCCGCCCGAGCAGACGTGCGTGGTGGAGAGCGCGAAGCCGAGGTGCGCCGAGGTCAGGATGACCGCCGCGGCGCTCGTCTCGGCCGCGAAGCCCTGCGGCGTCTGGATTTCGGTGAGCTTCTTGCCCATCGTCTGGATGATCCGCCAGCCGCCGAGGTAGGTGCCGAGCGCGATCGCCGTGCCCGCGGTCAGGATGACCCAGATCGGCGGGTTCGAGCCCGGCGCGAGCGAGCCGGACGCGATCAGCGTCAGCGTGATGACACCCATCGTCTTCTGCGCGTCGTTCGTGCCGTGCGCCAGCGACACCAGCGAGGCCGAGGCGATCTGGCCGGCCTTGAAGGTGCGGCCCACCGTGTCCTGCTTCGCCCGGTTGGTGATCCGGTAGACGAGGAAGGTGCCCAGCGTCGCGACGATCCCGGCGACGATCGGCGAGGCGAGCGCCGGGATGAGGACCTTCTCGACGACCTTGCCGAAGTGGACGGCGTCCGAGCCCGAGGCGATCCAGGTGGCGCCGATCAGCCCGCCGAACAGCGCGTGCGAGGAGCTCGACGGCAGCCCGATCAGCCAGGTCACCAGGTTCCACACGATGGCCCCGACGAGTCCGGCGAAGATGATGACCGGGGTCACCTTGGTGTCGTCGACGATCCCCCCGGAGATCGTCTTCGCGACCTCCACCGAGAGGAACGCGCCGACGAGGTTCAGCACCGCGGACACCCCCACCGCGACCCGCGGCTTGAGTGCGCCGGTGGCGATGGACGTGGCCATCGCGTTGGCCGTGTCGTGGAAGCCGTTGGTGAAGTCGAAGGCCAACGCCGCGACGATCACCACCAGCACGATCAGCGAGAAGTCCATGCGTGGCTCATTTCCGTCGCCGGAGGCTGTTCGTTGAGCAACGCTACGGATCGCCCGACCGGAACCCGATCCCTGCGGTGTGACGGCTCCCTGAACTCTCCATGAACCGGGATGCGCTTTCCGGGAGGAACCTCGCATTTCCGGCAGGTAGGGCCAACCCGACCACGAAGACGGTGGTCCAGCCCAGTGTGCCCGGCCCCCGCCCCTGCGAACGTCGGGTCATGAGCAGACTGGGGCCGGGCTGGCCGATCGCCGCGACCGTGGCATCGGGACTGTTGTTCTTCTTCGGCACGGGCCTGGACCCGGTTCCCGAGCTGGCTTGGTGCGCACCGCTGCCGATCCTGCTGCTCGCGCCGCGGGTGTCCGGGGTGACGGCGCTGCTCTGCGCGTTCGTCGCCTACGCCGCGGGCGGCATCCCGAGCTGGAGCTACTTCTGGCACTCGCTCTCGGTCCCACGCCCGGCCGGGATCGCCATCCTCGCCGGCAGCGCGCTGCTGTTCGCCCTGTCCGCCGGGCTGTTCCGGCTGCTCGTCCGACGCCACCACGCGGTGCTGGCCGTGCTCGCTGCGGCCGGACTGTGGACGGTCGCGCTTTACGCGGTCTCCCTGCTGAACCCGACCGGTCTGATGGGGACGTTCATGACGACCCAGGCCGACCGGCCGGTCGTGCTGCAGCTCGCGTCCGTCACCGGCGGCTGGGGTGTCGAGTTCCTGGTGCTGGCCGTCCCGGCCGCGGTGGCCGCGATCTGCGCGCCCGGCATCCGGGCCGGCTCCCGGTTGGTCTCGGTGATCGCGGTCGCCGCCGTGCTGACCGGCCTGTTCTTCTGGAGCACCGCCCGGCTGAGCAGTCCCGCGGGGACGACGGCGAAGGTCGCGCTGGTCGTCCCGGCGAAGGCGGGTTACGCCACGGACGTCACGACGCCGCAGGGCGCCGCGCTCCTGCAGTCCTATGTGGACCAGATCGGCGCGCTGCCTGACGGCGTCCGCGTCGTGGTACTCCCGGAAGCCGCCTTCGCGGTGGACGACGCCTCCCGGGCCGGCTTCGTCGAGCGGCTGCGCCGCACCGGCGTCGAGGTGGTCACCGGCGTCTACGACACCACGCCGCAGGGGCGATTCAACGCGGCCCTCGACGTCCCGCCGTCCGGTCCGCCCGTCGAGTTCCGCAAGTGGCACAACGGGGATTCGAAGAACATCGCGTCCGGCACGGACCTCGCGTACCTCGCGGGCCCGGCCAAGATCGGCCTGCTGGTCTGCATGGACGTCAACTTCGCCGACCCCAGCGGCGGCTACGGCGAGGCGGGCACCGGCCTGGTGCTGATCCCGGCGTCCGATGAGGACGCCGACGGCTGGGAGCACAGCCGCACCGCGCTGATCCGCGGCGTCGAGAACGGGTTCTCGGTGGCGTGGAGCGCCGCCCGCGGCACGCCGATGCTGTCCGACGCCCACGGCCGCGTCCTCGCCGACACCCGCACGGGAGCGCAGCCGTTCTCGGTGGTGACCGCGGACGTCCCGCTGGGCAGCGGCGCCACGCCGTACGCCCGCCTCGGCGACTGGTTCGCGTGGCTGTGCGGCCTGCTCGCGATCGGCGGGATCGTCACGGCCGTCCGGCGAACCGGCGAAACCTCCGCTACGGCAAGGGCCGAGGACGCTACGGTCGGGGCATGACCCTGCGTCCACCCGACAGCCCCGCCGGCGTCCTCCGGACCATCCGGCCCGCCAAGCCCGCCATCGCCTATGGGCAGGACACCCAGCACTCGGCGTTCCCGAGCGTCACCCGGTTGCCCGACAACACGCTCCTGGTCGTGTACCGCCAGGGCAGCAACCACTACACGAACCGTGACGGCTTCATCCGGAGCACCGCGAGCCACGACGACGGCCGGACGTGGAGCGCGCCCGCCACGGTGATCGCGGCCTCCGCCGGGACCGACTTCCGCGACCCGTCCATCTCGCTCAGCCGCGACGGCACCAAGCTCTACCTGACTTACTTCAAGGCCACCACGACCGTCGGCGCGGCCGGCTCCTTCTTCCGCTCGTCGGCCGACGGCGGCGCGACGTGGGGCAGCGAGGTCCGGATCGACGCGAGCCTCCCGTCGTCGGCGATTTCCGCGCCGGTCGTCCAGCTCGCCGACAACTCGCTGCTCGCGCCGCACTACTCGAAGAGCAGCGGCGAGACGTTCGACTCGGCGTGGATCGCCCGTTCCACCGACAACGGCGCCACCTGGACCTCGACCCGGGTGGTCAACGGCCAGAGCGCGAGCCGCGACTACCAGGAGCCGTACCTGGTGAACCGGGGCAACGCCCTGTTCCTGACGTTCCGGTGGGGCAACAACGCGTCCATCGGCGCCGCCCTGTCCACCGACAACGGCGCCACGTGGTCCACGCCCGCCGCCGCGTTCACCGGCACCGGGCGGCCGTCGTCGGTGTGGCTCGCGGACGACACCGTCGTCGTCTACGTGCGCGACAGCGCGGGCCGGTTCGTGCTGCGCGCGACGCGCGACCGCGGCACCAGCTGGCTGCCGCCCTACGTCGTCCAGATCCCGGCGAAGGGCGGCATGACGACCTACGCGTCGATGCTGGAAACCACCCCGGGCCAGGTCTTCACGGTGATGACCACCGAAGACGCCCCGAGCACGGAGTCGCGGCTCGCGTTCACCTACCTGGGGGTCGGCGCGCAGCAGACGCCGCTCGGGTTCGTGCCCGGCGAGCAGGCGGCCGTCCAGGCCGGCTACGACCAGGTCGTGCTGGCGACGTCGTTCCAGCAGCCGAACGGCGCCCCGCCCATCCCCTGGTGGGTCGCCGCGGGCGCGCTGACCGTGACGGACGGGCTGCTGCGGTCCGCCAGCGCCGACAACGTAGCGGACAACGGCGTCGTCGAGACGGGCAGCCTGGACCACCGGGCCGAGGCCGACTTCCTGTGGACCGGCCAGGCCGGGTTCGGGGTCTTCCTGCGGTACACCGACGCGTCGAACTACCTGCTGTTCACCCCGGAGACCGGCGGCGTGAACATCCGGCTGTACAAGAACATCGGCGGCACCATCACCCAGCTGGTGCTGGCGACCGGCAAGCCGGTCAACGCGGGCGGGTTCCACACGCTGACCGCGACCGTCCGGGCCGGCACGGTGATCGCCGCGGTCAACGGCGAAACCCTGATCCACTACGACCTGACGGCGGCCGAGAACTCGGCGCTGACCGGCACCAGCGCCGGGGTGAAGATCAACGAGCAGGCCGGCTCGGTGACCCAGTGCCGCCGGGTCGTGATCACCACCTAGCCGCGGGCGTCACCGGCCGCTGTGACGGGCAACGGGTGCTGGCCCATGTACCGGCGCCCGTTCTCGGCGGACTCCCGGACCGCCGCGAAGCCGTAGTCCACCATCGCGGACTCGTACTTCGCCACGGCGTCGAGCAGCGGGGCCCCGGCCAGCGCGGACGCCAGCGCCGCACCGTCGCGCAACGCGGTGTTGGCGCCCGCGCCGGCGGCCGGGCTCATCGCGTGGATCGCGTCGCCGACCAGCGTCACCCGCGACGGCGTCCACGGCCCGATCGGCACGCTCGTGCGGATCGGCTGCGGGAACGTCGCCCCGGCGTCCCAGCTTTCGACCATCGCGCGGACCCGCGGGTGCCAGCCCTCGACCAGGCCGAGCGCGAGTTCCCGCAGGTCGGCCGGGGACATCGCGGCCAGCTCGGCGTCGGACCGGTCGAGCACCACGCGGCGCGCACCGACCGCGCACGTCATGTACGGCTCGTGGTCGCGCAGCCGCAGGTCCGGCACCAGGCGCGCGCACGCCTCGGCGACCGGCTCCGGGTAGTCGACCGGCGCGAACCCGGCCATCGTCCGGTCCGGCCCGATGGCCATCGAAAACACCGCGAACATCTCGGGGTCGAACAACGCGCGCGTCCGGTCGGTGAGCGGGATCCGGCCGTAGAGGTGCACGAGCCCGGCGTCGACGACCTCGGCGTGCGGCAGGTACTGCTGCCGCACGGGGGAATGGACGCCGTCCGCTCCCACCAGCACCGTTCCCCGCGCGGAGGTCCCGTCGGCGAAGTGCGCGGTCACGCCGTCTTCGTCGAGGTCGTAACCGGTGAACCGCTTGCCGTAGCGGACTTCCTGGCCGTGCAGCAGGATCTGCCGCAGGGTGAAGCGGTTGACGTTGAGGTGGGTGCCCTTGTCGACGAGGGTCGTGGCCAGGCGCAACTGCTCGTCGTAGACGTTCGTGCGCGGCAGCGCCCGGCCGGCCGTGGCGCGGAAGAGTTCGTGAAGTCCGGGGCTCAGCACCTCGCGCAACGCGGTGTCCCCGGCGCCGTTGATGTGCAGCCGGTAGCCCTGCAGCCGGGCGTCCGGTGCCGTGTCGCGTTCGTGGACCTGGCACGGGATCCCGGCGCGGCGCAGTCCTTGGGCGAGGCTCAGGCCGCCGAGACCGGCACCGATGATGACAACAGACACACTTGTCCCTTCGTCGCTTCCGATGAAGGGACGCACAGGTGAGCCTGCACTGCGCCTGAGACTGCACTGCGCTGCCCGGACTAACCCATACCGGACTGTGTCTTCGCGCGTCCTCGCTCCCGACGTTAGCGCACCAGAACTCCGGCGCGCCACACGGCTTTGGTGAGCGGTACTCCGGGCCGGTAGGCCAGATGTGTGACGGACGGTGCGTCGAGCACGTGGACGTCCGCCCGCGCGCCGGGCCGCAGGACACCGACGTCGTCGCGGCGCAACGCCTTCGCGCCGCCCGCCGTCGCCGACCAGACGGCCTCCTCGATCGTCATGCGCATCTGCAGCACCGCCGTCGCGACGCAGAAGGCCATCGACGTCGTGTACGAGCTGCCCGGGTTGGCGTTGCTGGCCAGCGCGACCGTCGCGCCCGCGTCGAGCAGCCGCCGCGCCGGGGCCAGGGGTTGCCGGGTCGACAGGTCGCACGCGGGCAGCAGCGTCGCCACGGTTGCGGACGCAGCCAGCGCCTCGACGTCCGGATCGCTCAGGTACGTGCAGTGGTCGACGCTCGCCGCGCCCAGCTCGACCGCCAGCCGGACACCGGGGCCTTCACCGAGCTGGTTGCCGTGCACCCGCAGGCCCAGCCCGCGCTCCGCGGCGGCCTTCAGGACCCGCGCCGACTGGGCCTCGTCGAAGGCGCCCGTCTCGCAGAAGACGTCGGCCCAGCGCACGCTTTCCGCGACCGCGTCGAGCATCTCACCGCACACGAGGTCCACATAGGACTCGGCGTCGGCGCCCGGCGGCACCAGGTGCGCGCCGAGGAACGTCACCTCGTCGGCGACCTCCCCGGCGATCCGGGCGCTGCGCGCTTCGTCCGCGACCGTCAGCCCGTAGCCCGTCTTCGTCTCCAGGCAGGTCGTCCCCTGCCGGGCCGCCTCGTCGACGTGCCGGCGCAGGTTCGCGGCCAGCTGCTCGTCGGACGCTTCGCGCGTCGCTCCGACGGTGATCGCGATTCCGCCTGCGGTATAAGGCTTCCCGGCCATCCGGGCTTCGAACTCGGCCGTCCGGTCCCCGGCGAAGACGAGGTGGGTGTGGCTGTCGACCCAGCCCGGCAGGACCGCGCGACCCTCGACGTCGACGTGCTCGTCGGCGTCCGGCGCCTGGGACGACGGGCCCACCCAGGCGACCTCGGTGCCGTCGAGCACCAGCGCCGCGTCGGTCAGGCGGCCCAGCTCGGCGTCGTTGGTCGTCAGCTCGCCGATCCCCGTGATCACGACAGCCACAGTGCCTCGATCTCCTTCGCCAGAACGGTTTCCGGTCGTTCGATCAGCTGGTGCACCCCGTCGCGGACGACGTCCCGGCCCGCGACGACGACGTGCCGGACGTCGGCCCCGGACGCGGCGAACACCACCCCGGACGGCTCGATCCCGGCCGTCCGCACGGAGTCCAGCGCGACCGTCACGAAGTCCGCGCCCGCGCCCTCCTCGATGCGCCCGACCTCGGGCCACCCGACGGTGGCGTGGTCAGTACCCGCGGCCAGGAGTTCCTCGGCGGTGAACCGGCCGCGTTCCTCGGAAGCCAGCCGGTCGTCGAGTTCGAGCGCGCGGGTCTCCTCGAAGGCGTCGACAACGGCGTTGCTGTCGCTGCCGACACTGAGCCGCACGCCCGCGTCTCGCAGTGCGCGGGCCGGGCCGATGCCGTCGCCGAGGTCGCGTTCGGTGGTCGGGCAGAAGCACGCCCCGGCGCGGGCGGTGCCGAGCCGGGTGATGTCGGACGTCGTCAGGTGCGTGGCGTGCACGGCGACCAGGCGATCGGTCAGCGCGCCGTGGTCGTCCAGGAGTTCCGTCGGCGTGCGGCCGTAGGCGGCCCGGCACTGCTCGTTCTCGGCCCGCTGCTCGGAAAGGTGAATGTGGACGATCCGCGCACTGTCCACAAGAGACAACTGGTCGGCCGGGACCGCGCGCACCGAATGGATCGCAGCGCCGACGCGGAACAGCTCGTCTTCCTTCAACGAGGCGACCCGCGAGGCCCACGCCGAGGCCGAGCCGTCGGAGAACCGCCGTTGCACCTCGTCGGGCTCGACGCCGATGCCGCCCGCCAGGTAACAGGTGTCGAGCAGGGTCAGCCGGATCCCGGCGTCCCGCGCGGCCTCCCGCAGCGCCTCCCCCATCGCGTTCGGCGACGCGTACAGCTTGCCACCGGGCGTGTGGTGCAGGTAGTGGAACTCGCCTACGCTCGTGTACCCACCCAAGACCATCTCGGCGTAGACCCCGCGGGCCAGCCGGTAGTACGTGTCGGGATCGAGCCGCGACGCGAGCGCGTACATCCGCTCACGCCACGTCCAGAACGTGCCGCGCTCGTGGTGCGTCCGCCCGCGCAACGCCCGGTGAAACGCGTGCGAATGGCCGTTCGCGAAGCCGGGCAACGTCAGTCCGTTCAGGACGGTTCCGGCACGCGGCGAGTCCGGCGTCACGCTCGTGATCTGCCCGCCGGCGACCTCGATCCGGACTCCGCGGGCGATGCCGCCGGGCAGCCAGGCATGCTCGCACCAGTACGTCATCGCGCCAGCTGCTCGAGCGCGGTGGCCAGCGCCTGCGCCCCCGCCTCGACGTCCGCGGCCTCGGCGAACTCCTCCGGCGAGTGGCTGATGCCGGTCGGGTTGCGCACGTACAGCATCCCGGCCGGGACGAACCCGGCGAGGATCGCCGCATCGTGCCCGGCACCGGTCGGCAGCTCCGGCACGCCGCCGAGCCAGCCGCCGAGGGCGTGGCGCAGCGCGTCGTCGAACACGACGTCGCCGGAGTACGACTCCCGCGTCACCTGAAGCTGGCACCCTTCTTCCCGCGCCGCGGCCGAGGCCGCCTGGCTGATCTCGGCGACCAGCCCCGGCGTTCCTTCACCGGGGACCCGTGCGTCGAGCCAGAGGTCCACTGTGGACGCGATGACGTTGGTGCCGCCGGGGGTCGGCACGAGCCGCCCGACGGTCGCCCGCGCGTCCGGCACGCCCGCCGCCAGCCGCCGGACGGCGGTGACGGTCGCCGCGGCCGGCAGCATCGGGTCGGCCCGGTCGCCCAAGAGCGTCGCGCCGGCGTGGTTTCCCTGGCCGGAGAAGGAGAAGCGCCACCGTCCGTGCGCGATCACGGTGCTGCCGACGGCCACCGGCGCGCCGAGGTCGATCAGCCCGCGGCCCTGCTCGACGTGCAGTTCGAGGAACCGCCCGATCTTGTCGAGCCGCTCCTCGTCCGGCCCCATCCGCGCCGGGTCGACGCCGGCCTTCTTGGCCGCCTCCGCGAACGTGACGCCGTCGGCGTCACGCAGGCCGCGCGCCTTGTCCGGGTCGATGGTGCCGGTGAGCAGCCGCGAGCCGAGGCACGGGACGCCGAACCGGCCGCCCTCCTCCTCGGCGAACACGACGACGGCGATCGGCCTGCGCGCCCGGAAACCCTTTTCCTGCAGGGCTTCCACGGCGGCCAGCGCACTCGCGACACCGAGCGGGCCGTCGAACGCCCCGCCGCCGGGCACCGAGTCGAGGTGGCTGCCGGTGACCACGGCGTTGCGCCCCGGCGGCCCCCACCAGGCCCAGATGTTGCCGTTGCGGTCGGTCTCGACGTCCAGCCCGAGCCCCAGCGCCCGGTCGACGAACCACTCGCGCAGGTCGTACTCGGGCGCGTCGAAGGCGTGGCGGGAGTAACCGCCGCGCTGCGGGTCGCGCCCGACGTCGGCGATTTCCTCCAGGAAGCCAGAAGCGGTCACGCATCCCCCTGCATCGGCACCCGCACGCCCCGCTCGTCGGCGACGTCGGCCGCGCGATCGTAACCGGCGTCGACGTGCCGGATGACGCCCATGCCCGGGTCGTTGGTGAGCACGCGCTCGAGCTTCTGCGCGGCCAGGGCCGTCCCGTCGGCGACACTGACCTGCCCGGCGTGGATCGAGCGGCCCATGCCGACGCCGCCACCGTGGTGGATCGACACCCAGCTGGCGCCGGACGACGTGTTGACCAGCGCGTTCAGCAGCGGCCAGTCGGCGATCGCGTCGGAGCCGTCGGCCATGCCCTCGGTCTCGCGGTACGGCGAGGCGACGCTGCCGGAGTCGAGGTGG
Organism: Amycolatopsis heterodermiae; assembly: GCF_034929455.1. NCBI lineage: Bacteria > Bacillati > Actinomycetota > Actinomycetes > Pseudonocardiales > Pseudonocardiaceae > Amycolatopsis > Amycolatopsis heterodermiae. Next base: position 47,948 of record NZ_JAYFSI010000009.1, on the reverse strand, counting down.
TCGCGGCCGATGACCACCGGGGCCTTCAGCTCCCCGCTGGCGACCATCTCGTTGAACCGCAGGCCGGCCAGGTGCCGCTCGCCGTAGCCGAGCCAGCAGATCCGCGCCGGCAGGCCCTGGAACGCCACGCGCTCGCCGGCCAGCTTGATCCAGCGGGCCAGGGATTCGTTCTCCGGGAACAGTTCCAGCATCGCGCGGTCGGTCGCCGCGATGTCCTCCGGGTCACCGGAGAGCGCGGCCCAGCGGAACGGGCCGTTGCCCTCGCAGAACAGCGGGCGGATGTAGGCCGGCACGAAACCGGGGAAGTCGAACGCGCGCTCGCAGCCGCCGAGCTTCGCCTCGCCGCGCAGGGAGTTCCCGTAGTCGAAGACTTCGGCGCCCTTGTCGAGGAAGCCGAGCATGGCCTCGACGTGCTCGGCCATCGACTCGCGCGAGCGGTCGGTGAACTCGTCGGGCTTCTTGGCCGCGTAGTCGTGCCAGTCCGCGACGTCGACGCCCTTGGGCAGGTACGACAGCGGGTCGTGCGCGGACGTCTGGTCGGTGACGATGTCCACCTCGACCCCGCGGCGCAGCAGCTCCGGCAGCACCTCGGCGGCGTTGCCGACGACCCCGACGGACAGCGCCCGCTTCTCCTGCTTCGCCTTGGTGACACGGGAAATCGCGTCGTCGAGGTCGTCGGCGACCTCGTCCAGGTAACGCGTCTCGACGCGGCGGTGCGCGCGCTGCGGGTCGCACTCGATGACCAGCGCGACGCCGTCGTTCATGGTCACAGCGAGCGGCTGCGCGCCACCCATGCCGCCGAGGCCGGCGGTCACCGTCAGCGTGCCTTTCAGGGACCCGCCGAACTTCTTCTTGGCGACGGCGGCGAACGTCTCGTAGGTGCCCTGGAGGATGCCCTGGGTGCCGATGTAGATCCACGACCCGGCCGTCATCTGGCCGTACATCGTGAGGCCCTGCTGCTCGAGGCGGCGGAACTCGGGCCAGGTGGCCCAGTCGCCGACCAGGTTCGAGTTCGCGATGAGCACGCGCGGCGCCCACTCGTGCGTGCGGAACACCCCGACCGGCTTGCCGGACTGGACGAGCAGCGTCTCGTCGACGTCCAAAGTGGTCAGTTCGCGGGTGATCGCGTCGAAGCTGGCCCAGTTGCGCGCGGCCTTGCCGGTGCCGCCGTAGACGACCAGGTCCTCGGGCCGCTCGGCGACGTCCGGGTCGAGGTTGTTGTGGAACATCCGCAGCGCGGCTTCGGTCTGCCACGACTTCGCGGTGAGCTGGGTGCCGCGGGCGGCACGGACGACACGGGACATGCTCAGACCTCCAGACGGGCGGCGTCGAGGACGGCGCCGGAGCGGACGAGTTCTTCGGCGGCCGCGATCTCGGGCGCCAGGTGCCGGTCGGGGCCAGGGCCCTCGACCTTGGTGCGGAGCAGGTCCCGGACGCGGCCGGTGACCGGCGACGGCTCGAGCGGCGCCCGGAAGTCGAGCGCCCGGGCTGCCGTCAGCAGCTCGATGGCCAGGACTGTCGTCAGGCCGTCGACGGCCTTGCGCAGCTTCCGCGCGGCCGACCAGCCCATGGAGACGTGGTCCTCCTGCATGGCGCTGCTCGGGATCGAGTCGACGGACGCCGGGACCGCGAGCCGTTTGAGCTCGCTGACGATCGCGGCCTGCGTGTACTGGGCGATCATGTGCCCGGAGTCGACGCCGGGGTCGTGCGCGAGGAACGGCGGCAGGCCGTGCGAGCGGGCCTTGTCGAGCATCCGGTCGGTGCGGCGCTCGGCGATGCTGGCCAGGTCGGCGATCGGGATGGCCAGGAAGTCCAGCACGTACGCGACGGGCGCGCCGTGGAAGTTGCCGTTGGACTCGACCCGGCCGTCGGCCAGCACGACGGGATTGTCCACAGCGGACGCCAGCTCGCGCTCGGCGATGAGTTCGGCGTGCGTGAGGCTGTCGCGCGCGGCGCCGTGGACCTGCGGGGCGCAGCGCAGCGAATAGGCGTCCTGGACGCGGTTGCAGTCCGGGCCGCGATGGCTCTCGACGATCTTGGAGCCCTGCAGCGCTTCCCACATCCGCGCGGCGGATTTCGCCTGGCCGGGGTGCGGCCGCAGCGACTGCAGATCGGCCGCGAACGCGCGGTCGGTCCCGAGCAGCGCCTCGACGCTCATCGCGGCGGTGAGGTCCGCGATGTCGAACAGCCGGTGCAGGTCGGCGGCGGCGAGCAGCAGCATGCCGAGCATGCCGTCGGTGCCGTTGGTGAGCGCGAGACCCTCCTTCTCGGCGAGCACGACCGGCTCGATCCCGGCGCGCTTGAGCGCTTCCCCGGCGGTCATGACTTCACCGCGGACCTCGACGTCGCCCTCCCCCATCAGCGCGAGAGCAACGGCGGCCAGTGGCGCGAGGTCGCCGGAGCAGCCGAGGGAGCCGTACTCGTGGACGATCGGCGTGATCCCGGCGTTGAGCAGGGCCGCAAGCGTTTGCGCGGTGCCCGGGCGGACGCCGGTGTACCCGCTGGCGAGGGTCCGCAGCCGCAGCAGCATGAGCCCGCGGACGACCTCCGTCTCGACGGCCGGCCCGGCGCCCGCGGCGTGCGAGCGGATCAGGCTGCGCTGCAGCGCGGTCCGGCTCTCCACCGGGATGTGGCGGGTGGCCAGCGCGCCGAACCCGGTCGAGACGCCGTACGTCGGCGAGACGGCGTGGGCGAGGTCCTCGATGTGCTGGCGGGTCGCGGCGAGGTTCTTCTCGGCGGCGTCCGTGAGCCCGACCGGCACGTGGCCGCGGACGACGTCGACGACCTGGGCGGCGGTCATGGGTTCGGGGCCCAGGAGCACTTTTTCCGGCATGAGCCCATTGGACACGGCGCTTACCGCTGGTGGGCTACCCCACGGAGTGGTTCCGTCTGGGATCTCAGACACTCGGGTTAGCCTGATCCCGAACGAACGGGAGGTGAGCGTGGGCGAGAGCAGTGAGGTCCCGGCCCTGCGCCGCGGGCTGGCGGTGCTGCGGCTCCTGGCGACCCGCCCGGGCCCGGTCACGGCGTCGGCGATCGCCCGCGAAGCCGGACTCCCCCGCTCGACGACGTACCACCTGCTCAACGAGCTGGAGGCCGCCGGTTTTGTCGTGCACCTGCCCGCGGAACGCCGCTACGGCCTGGGCATCGCGGCGTTCGAGCTGGGCTCGGCGTACCTGCGCCACGACCCGCTCGAGCGGCTGGCCGGGCCGTTGCTGCGCAAGCTCGTCGATCGCGCCGGGCACACCGCGCACCTCGGCGTGCTGCACGGCAACGAGTCGCTCTACCTGATCAAGGAACGCCCGGCCCGCCCGGAGACGCTGGTGACCGAGGTCGGCGTCCGGCTGCCGGCCCAGCTGACGGCGTCCGGCCGCGCGATCCTCCGGCACCTGCCCGCCCCGCACGTCCGGGCGCTGTTCCCGTCGGCCTCGACGTTCGTGCTCCGCACCGGCCGCGGCCCCCGCACGCTGGCCGAACTCCGCCGCACGCTGACCGCGGAACGCCACCTCGGCTGGTCGATCGAAGACGGCCACGTCACGGACGGCTTCGCCTCGGTGGCCTGCCCGGTCTTCGACCACGGCGCCCGCCCACTGGCCGCGATCAGCGTGACCTTGCGCCATCACTGCACGTCGGAGCCGTGCGAAGAAACGTGGCCGGAGCTGGCGGCCGAGGTCGCGGCCACAGCGTCGGAGCTGACCACCCGCATCGGCGGCCACCCCGGCTGACCGCCACCCGGAGTCACCGGGCTGGTGCGATCGGGGCAACTGTCACCGAACGCCTCGATTCCACTCCGCTCAGTGATTACCGTGGCTCACAACGGTTTCGGGGGCACGAGGGGAACCGGCGGATGGACGACGTGGTGGCATCCCGGCGCCCGGGGCACCGATGGTGACCCGGGTGGGTTTCGGCGCGGTGCTGGCCGTCGCCGAGTTCCGCGCGATGTGGACCGCCGAGCTGCTGTCGATCTGCGGTGACCAGCTCGCCCGCGTCGCGCTCGCCGTCCTGGTGTTCCAGCGGACCGACTCGGCCGCGCTGACCGGCCTGACCTACGCCCTCACCTACGTCCCGTCGCTGCTCGGCGGGGTCCTGCTGGCCGGCGCGGGCGACCGGTGGCCCCGCCGCGACGTCATGATCGTCTCCGACCTGGCCCGCGCCGCGCTGGTCGCCGTCATCGCGATCCCCGGCGTCCCGCTGTGGGTGCTCTGCGTGCTGGTCGCGGTGATGACGATGCTGGGCGGGCCGTTCAAGGCGGCGCAGCAGGCGCTGCTGCCGTCGGTCCTCGAAGGCGAGCGCTACCTGGTCGGGATGGCCCTGCGGAACGTGACGATCCAGGGCGCGCAGCTGGCCGGGTTCGCCGGCGGCGGGCTGCTGATCACGGCCCTCGCCCCGACGGCGGCCCTCGCCCTGGACGCCGTGACCTTCCTGCTGTCGGCCGCGCTGCTGGCGTCCGGTGTCCGACGACGTCCGGCCGTGGCCACCACGACGACGACCGGCGGCCGCACCTGGCTCGTGTCGACGACGGCCGGCGCCCGGCTGATCTGGCGGGACCCGGCGCTGCGGACGCTGGTGGCGCTGAACTGGCTGGCCGGGTTCTACATCGTCCCGGAGGCGCTGGCCGCGCCGTACGCGGCGGGCATCGGCGCGGGCGCGACGCTGGTCGGGCTGATCATGGCCGCCGACCCGGCCGGCAGCGTGCTCGGCGGGTTCGCCTTCGGCAAGTGGATCCCGGAAGCCACGCAGGTCCGGCTGCTCGGCTGGCTGGGGATCGCGGCCGGGCTGCCGCTGGTCGTGTTCGTCGTGCGGCCGGGGCTGGTCCCGGCGGTGGTGCTGCTGGCCGCGTCCGGGTTACTGGCGACCGGCTACAACATCCAGGGCACGGTCTCGTTCATGCGGCGGGTGCCGGACGAGCACCGCGCGCAGTGCGCCGGCGTGAACTCGGCCGGGCTGATCACCGTGCAGGGTGTCGGCGCCGCGGCCGCGGGCGTGCTGGCCGACGTGCTGAGCCCGGCGCACACCATCGCGCTGGCCGGGGCGGCGGGGGCCGCCGTGGCCGTGCCGATCGCGAGGGCGTGGCGCCGGGTCCGGCTGCTCGGCTCGGAGGAGGAGCGATGACATCAGTTGTCGCGACCGCACATGGCGCGCCTCCTTTCGCCGGCTCGACCGGTACCGCCTCCGTCACCGGGCGGACACCATGAGTATGCGCGGCGGGGCCGCCCCGCGCGCTGTCTTCGTGCCGCCGACGCGGTGGGCGCTCTGGCGGCAGGGCCCGCGCGTGATCACGTATTACCTGGTCAGCGAGACACTGGCGGTGGTGCTGACGCTGCGGCCGTCGCCGATCGAGGTCGACCGCCGGACCGTCGCGATCCTCGGCGTGCTGCTGGCGCTCGGGGTGCTGCAGTCGGAGACGGGCCGCCGGGTCGAGCGGATCCGCCGCCGCGTGGCGAGCACACCGCACATCAACATGACGTCGGTGTGGACGTTCGCCGGAGTGCTGCTGCTCCCGCCGCCGCTGCTCGCGGTGCTGGTCACGGGCCTGTACCTGCACCTGGCGATGCGCAGCTGGTACCGGCTGCAGCGCGTCCCGGCGTCGCGGACGGTCAGCAACGCGGCGATCATCCTGCTGTCCTGCTACGCGGCTCAGGGGGTGCTGCGACTGGCGGGTCTCGACGACGTCCGTTCGGCGATGACGCACGGCTGGGCGGGCACGTTCGCGGTGGCCGCGGCCGGCGTGACGTTCTTCGTGGTGAACGCCCTGCTGGTGCTCCCGGCCCGCCGCGAGATCGGCCGGACCCCGGAGGCGCTGTTCGGCACGTGGGCGGACAACGGCCTGGAGGTGGCGACGCTCTGCCTGGGCGCGTTGAACGCGCTGGCGGTGGCGACGTTGCCGGGCCTGGTGGTGCTGGTCCTGCCGCCGCTGCTGTTGCTGCACCGGACGGTGCTGGTCAGGCAGCTGGAGGTGGCGGCCCACCGCGACGACAAGACCGGCCTGTACAACACGAGCGGCTGGCACGCCCTGGCCGAACGCACCTTGGCGGGCGCGGCCCGCCAGCGCGGCACGTTCGGCCTCCTGATGCTGGACCTGGACCACTTCAAGCAGGTGAACGACACGCACGGCCACCTGGCGGGCGACGCGGTCCTCCGCGCGGTGGCCGAAGCGATCATCGCGGCCGTCCGCGGCCGAGGCGACGCGGTCGGCCGCTTCGGCGGCGAGGAGTTCGTGGTCCTGCTACCCGGCATCGCCCACCAGGACATCGCCCCGGTGGCCGAGCGCATCCGCAGGGCGATCAGCGCCCTGACCGTCCCGGTGGGTCAGCTGAAGGTGACGGGCCTGTCGGTGTCGATAGGCATAGCCGCATACCCCACGGCGGGAACGGTCCTGCAGAGACTGCTGGACGCCGCGGACACCGCCCTTTACCACGCAAAAGCCACCGGGAGGAACAAGGTGGTCCACGTAGCGGACCTGGTCTAGCGAATGATCATGAGGCCCGAACGAACCGGCGCCGCCCGGAAGAGGCATCAAGCCCCAACATAGCGAGCAGCTCAGCACACTCGGTCACATCCGACGAGTGCCCGGCAACAGTGATAACAGCTTTGTCGTTCTGCTCAGCAAGCCGTTCGGCTTCCTCAGCCCGGATAACACCCATCCGGCTGTCTTCGTCGTTGGCGGTGGAGCTGCCATTGGATCGGGCCCAGGTCATCTGGCACCTACTTCCGGCACGGGCATCCCCGGCCGAGACCGACCGAGAACCCACAACCATTCGTCGACCCACAGCATGACACCCCGAGTGAAATCACCCACAAGGAGGCCCCCCACAACACCCCCCGTAACCACCCGGCCACAACCCAAACTGGCCGCGATAAGGCCCCAGGAAAGATCGACAACAGACCCTGATGAGACCCACTGTCGAGGCGGAGGTGTGGACGGAGGACGGGAGGTGGAGCCCCAGACACATGGTGGGAACCGGGTGGGTGCGAAGCCCAGGAAGGCGAGGTGACGCTGACTGGGGACGCGGCCAAGGCCAGCGGAGCGAACCAGGCCAGGGCGGAGTCCAGGCACCAAGTGGGTAGGGGCCGCGGAGCAGACACGCGGAGCGATGCGGGACAAGACCCAGGCACCCGGAGCGAACCGGGCCAGGCGGAGCCCGGACACGAGGAAGAAAGCGCGCAACGAACAGAGCCCACACGAACTGCGACGCAGGACAGAGGCGAGGCGGGCCGAGGGTCGCGAGCTAGTCCCAGACATGCGGAGCGACCTGGGATTAGGGCAGAGCCCGAACACGACATGCGAACCGTAGCCAGGGGCGGCACCCCCGGCACGAGACGGGAAGCAAGGCAGAGGCTAGGCACGCGGACCGAGGCGAGGGTCCGGCTACGACATGCGGACCGTGACCAGGGGCGGAGCCCCCGGCACGAGGTGGGGAAGCAGAGCCAGTGCGGTGTTCAGGAACACGGGCGAAGCGAGGTCGGGGCGAAACCCAGGCACAAGGAGCGGCACGGGCCACGAGAGGCAAGGTCGGAGCCCAAGCACGACGGGTGAATCAGGCCAGGGCACAAGGGGCCGAAACTGGCCCGGGCGGAGAACCCGTAGCAAGGAGCAAACACGGCCCGGCGGAGCCAAGGGTGCGCGAGCGGGTCACGGCGGCCGCGATCACAGGCCTCGGCGCGACGGTGGAGTCCGGGTTCGACCTGACCACCGGGCCGACCCGGGGTGGCGAAGCAGGGGCAAGGGGCGAAGCCCCAGGTCAGAGAAGCGAAGCGTCAGGCGAACGGGCGAAGCCCATGAGCCCAGTCCCGAGAAAGCGAAGCGGGGGCAAGGGGCGAAGCCCCAAGCAGGAGGGGCGAAGCCCAAGGGCGAAAGGGCGAAGCCCATGAGCCCCAAATCCCGAAACAGGGGCGAAGCCCCGAACGGGGGTCCAGGGGGGCGAAGCCCCCCTGGCGGGGGTCTGGGGGTTCGACCCCCAGAGACGATGAACGAAACGAAGAGAAGGCCCAAGCCCCGAAGGGGCGAGGGCCTTCTCGAAGTGGAGGTGCCGGGAATTGAACCCGGGTCCTCTGGCGTATCGACAGGACTTCTCCGTGCGCAGTCCGCTTCGTCTCTACTCGACCCCTTCAATCACGCGAACAAGCTGAAGTGACGGGCCCAGCCACTGTTTGCTTCACGGCAGGTCCCCGTGGCCGGGACTGCCGCTGAGCCTCCTAGCTGATGCCGGTACCCGGGGCGGAGGCACACCCGGGCCGACAGAGACGCACTCGCTCAGGCGGCGAGGGCGTACTCGCGCTGATTGGAATCGGCGCTTATTCGATTGCGATGACGCTTACGGTGGTCTCTCGCCTGCACCGGCACGCTTCTCCTGACTCAACGTCCAAAGTCGAAACCGTTCACCCCCTTGGTGGGACACAACCTGTACATCATAACGCGTGGCGCCACTCGGTTACTCCCCGCCGGGGTAGGGCCAGCCCTACCGGTGGGATGCCCGCGCGCACCATGTCGGACGCGCTCCGGAAACGCGAGGCTGGGAGCCATCGTGGGATGAAGGGAGCCAGGTCATGGCTAGCGAGAGGCGGGATCCGCCGTTCGGCGGTTCGGTGGTGTTCCTGCTGATGAACCTGCCGTTGGGGGTGGCGGCGTTCACGGTGCTGACGTCGTTCACGGCGGCCGGTCTGGGGACGGCCGTGGTGTGGGTGGGTGTCGGCCTGCTGGCGTTGCTGGTGCTCGCGGTGCGGGGTGCCGCGCGGATGGAGCGGGCGCGGGTGTACGCGCTGCTGGACCGGTACATCGATCTGCCGTACCTGCCGCTGCCCGCCGGCAAGCAGTCGCTGCGGTGGAAGGCGCGGTTGAAGGACACGTCGACGTGGCGTGACCTGCTGTACTTCTTCGTGTTGTTCCCGCTGGGGCTGATCGAGTTCACGCTGGTGACGGCGTTCTGGTCGACGAGCCTGGCGCTGGCCGGGCTGCCGATCTACTTCCGGTGGCTGCCGGGTGGGGCGTACTACTTCCCGTCGGACGATCTGCGCTGGCTGACCGTGGACTCGACGGTCGAAGCGCTACCGTGGGCGGCGCTGGGGGTGTTGTTCATCGCGTTGTCGGTGGCGCTGACGAGAGCGCTGGCGGGGACGCACGCCCGGCTCGCGAACGCGCTGCTGGGCCCGACGGTGGCTCAGCGCCGTCGGATGGAGCGCTGGTGGGAAGACGCGGAAGAGAAGAACCTGGTGGCGGGATGAGCTCCGAGCAACAGCAGCTGGACCACCCGCGGCCGCACCCGGCCCGGACGATCGGGTACATGATCCTGAGCTTCTTCTTCCGGATCCTGCAGTTCGTGCTGATCGTGACCGGGATTTCGGTGGGTGTCGGCACGGCGGTGGTGTGGGTCGGGTTCCCGATCCTGCTGGCGACGACGAGTTTCGTCCGCTGGTCGGCGGATCGGGAGCGGAGCTGGGCCGGGACGATGCTGCGGGTGCCGCTGCCGCCGGTGGAGCGACGGCCGTACGAAGAGGGCCAGCCGCTGCTGCGGCGGTGGATGGTGCGGCTGAGCGACCCGACGACGTGGCGGGACCTGGCGTACCTGATGGCGGCGTTCCCGCTGGCGTGCGTGGAGGTCGGGATCGCGCTGGCGTCGATCGTGCTGCTGCCGATGGCGGTGTGGGTGACGCCGTGGCTGGGCTGGCTGCACGGGGAGCTGGCGATCGCGTTGCTGGGCCCGAACCGCACGAAGCGGCTGGAGCAGAAGGCCGAGCGGCTGCAGGCGTCGCGGGCGCGGGGTGTCGACGCGGCCGAGGCGGAACGTCGCCGCATCGAGCGTGACCTGCACGACGGCGCGCAGCAGCGGCTCGTGGCCGTCGCGATGAGCCTGGGCCGGGCGAAGTCGAAGTTCGACCACGACCCCGAAGGGGTGCGGGAGCTGATCGACGAGGCGCACGCGGACGCGAAGCTCGCGGTCTCGGAGCTGCGGGACCTGGCGCGCGGGATCTACCCGGCGGTGCTGGGCGACCGTGGCCTGGACGCGGCGTTGTCGGCGCAGGCGGCGAAGTCGCCGATCCCGGTGGACGTCACGGTGGACGTGAACCCGCGGCCGCCGGCGGCGGTGGAGACGACGGCGTACTTCATCGTCGGCGAGACCCTGACGAACATCGCGAAGCACTCCGGCGCGACCGAAGCGGGCGTGAAGGTGTGGCGGACCGACAACCACGTCGTCGTCGAGATCACCGACAACGGCCACGGCGGCGCCGAGGTGCGTCCCGGCGGCGGGCTGGCCGGGCTGGCCGACCGCGCCGCGACGATCGACGGCGTGATCACCGTGGTCAGCCCCCTCGGCGGCCCGACCGTAATCCGGGCTGACCTCCCCTGTGAATGGTGAATAGGCTGGACCCCGTTCATCCACGAACCTGGGGGCCGGATGCGGGTAGTCATCGCCGAGGACGCCGTGCTGCTGCGGGCCGGGGTGACCCGCCTGCTCGCCGACGAGGGCATCGAGACTGTCGCGGCCGTCGACAACGGGGACGACCTGCTCGGCGCGGTCCAGGAACACCGTCCTGACCTGGCGATCGTCGACGTGCGCATGCCCCCGACGTTCACCGACGAGGGCCTGCGCGCGGCCCTCGCGGCGCGCAAGGAGCTGCCGGGCCTGCCGGTCCTGGTGCTTTCGCAGTACGTCGAGGAGTCGTACGCGGTCGAGTTGCTCTCGGGCGGCGCCGGCGGGGTCGGCTACCTGCTGAAGGAGCGCGTGGCGGACGTCGCGGACTTCCTCGACGCGGTCCGCCGGGTGGCCAACGGCGGCACGGCGATCGACCCGGACGTCATCGCCCAGCTGATGGCCCGCGGCCGCCGCAACCCGCTGGACGCCCTGACCGCCCGCGAATCCGAGGTCCTCGGCCTGATGGCCCAGGGCCTCTCGAACACGGCGATCGCGAACTCGCTCGTGGTGTCGCACGGCGCGGTGGAGAAGCACATCGGCAACATCTTCTCGAAGCTCGGCCTGGAGGCCAGCGCGGAGGAGCACCGTCGCGTCCGTGCTGTCCTGACCTATCTCGGCCGCTGAGCGGACGTTCGGTGACCAAAAGTCCCGTAAGGTGGACGCTGGGTCACCCGTTCTGACGGCGGCGCCTTCGAGTCCGCTCACCTACCATGAGCGGACCCGCAGGAGAGAGGAGCGCGCGGATGTCCGACGAAACCCGCTGCGTCCGCTTCTTCGGCGGTCCGCTCGACGGCCGGGTCCAGGAGCTCGGGGACGCCGAGCCGGTGCCCGGCACCGTCATCCGGCACATCCACCTGCACGCCGGCCCGAAGATCGAGACGCGCTACGAGCTCGGCCTCACCGAGGACGGCTGGGAGTACCGGGTCGCCGCGCCTTCGCGCAGCGAGGCCGAACCCGACGGCATCCGGGAATCCTGAGGCCGTCCGGCGGTAGGGAGAACCCCCGCACGCCGCGGGGGTGAACAGGACCCCGAAGAGGGCGGTCAGCACCGCTGTTCCAGCAGGTCGAAGCGGCCAAGCTCTACTGCATGGAAACAAGCCAGGGGGTCGCACGAGGCGGCCGGGACAGGTTTCTCGACGTCGTCCGGGCGGGGGCCATCCTCGCCGTCATCACCCAGCACTGGGTCATGCCGGTGCTCTCCTACTCCGACGGCAATCTCGCCACCGGCAACGCGCTGGCGACGCCGGGCTGGTGGGTCGTCACCTGGCTGTCGCAGGTGATGCCGCTGGTCTTCTTCGCCGGCGGCGCCGCCAACCTCATCTCGCTGCGCCGCGCCGAGTCGCCGCGCAAGTGGCTCGCCGCGCGGATCCGGCGCCTGATGGTGCCGGTGCTGCCGCTGATGGCGGTCTGGCTGGTCGTGCCGGACTTCCTGCGCGGCATGGGGGTTCCGCCGCAGCCGTTGCAGGTCGGCAGCGCGATCGCCGCGCAGCTGCTGTGGTTCCTCGCGGTGTACGTCCTGGTCGTGCTGCTCACGCCGGTGATGGTCGCCGCACACCGCCGCTGGGGCCTGAAGGTGCCGCTGGTGATGGCCGTGGCGGGCGTGCTCGTCGACGTCGCGCGCTTCAACGACCTCGGCTACATCGGTTACGCCAACGCGATCTTCGTCTGGGTCGCGGTGCACCAGCTCGGCTTCCACTACGTCGAAGGCCGCCTCGGTTCGCTGACCCGCCGCGGCGCGCTGACGCTGTCGGCCGCCGGCTTCGGCATCACCGCGCTGATGGTCGCGTTCGGCCCCTACCCGGCCAGCATGATCGGCATGCCCGGGGCGCCGGTGTCGAACATGAGCCCGCCGACCGTGCTGCTCGCCTTCCTCGCCGTCGGCCAGATCGGCCTGCTGCTCGCCTTCCGCCCGCAGCTCAACGCGCTGGCCGAGCGGCCGGGCATCGGGAACGCGCTCAGCTGGCTCGGCGCGCGGTTCATGAGCGTCTACCTGTGGCACATGCCGGCGCTGATCGTGGTGGCGGGCGTCACGGTCTACGGCCTCGGCTACGAAACCCCCGCGCCGGGCACGGTGCTCTGGCTGGTCATGGCGCCCGCGTGGTTCGCCGTGTGCGGCATGGTCCTGCTGGGCCTGCTGCGGCTGTTCGCCCACTTCGAGACGCAGCGCGACGCCTTCGCCGTCACCGCGAAGCTGCCGCAGCTGATCGTGGCCGGGCTGATGGTGTCGGGTGGCCTGCTCGGCCTCGCCGCCCACGGCTTCGCGCCGCTTTCGGACGGGATCGCGCACGGCCCGGTGCCGTGGGTGGTGCTCGCGACGGCCGGGTTCCTGTTGGCGGGCAAGCACATCCCGGTGACGGACCTGGGCACCCGGCTGCTGGGCCGCGCGGTCGCCGTCACGGAACGGGCCACCGTCAGGCGGTGAGCAACCGCAGCGGGGTGTCGTGCAGGACGGCCCGCAGGAACGGCTCCCCCAGGCGATCGTCGGCTGCCCAGCCGGCGATCGCCTGCAGCTGTGTCGCGTAGGAGTACGGGATGTTCGGGAAGTCGGTGCCCAGCACGACGCGGTCGGCGACGTCCGCCAGCCGCGACGTCCAGTCCGGCGGCAACGGCGACATCGCCTCGGCGAACGGCACCCCGACCATCGTCGTGTCGAGGTGCACCCGCGGGTACTTCGCGAGCAGGTCGAACGCGGCGCCGAACTCCGGCATCGCCGAGTGCGCCAGCACCGCCGTCAGGTTCGGGTGCCGCTCCAGGACTTCTTCGAACACCTGCAACCCGGTGAAGTCGCCCCGCAACGGACCGTGTCCACAGTGGACGACCACGGGCACGCCCGCGTCGGCCAGCGCGCCCCAGACCGGCGTCAGCTGCGGGTCACGCGGGTCGTACGCGCCGACCTGGACGTGCGCCTTGAAGACACGAGCACCCGCCCGCAGCGCACTGTCCACAGCGGACCCCGCGCCCGGCTCGGGGTAGAACGTCCCGGTCGGCACGGCGTCCGGGACGCGCGCGGCGAATTCCAGCGCCCACTCGGTCAGCCACTGCGCCATTCCCGGCTTGTGCGGGTAGACGAGCGGCGCGAACCGCGTCACGCCGAGGGTCTTCAGCGTGGCGATCCGGTCCTGCTCGTCGGTGCGGTAGTGCACCGGCCACTCGGTGCCGTAGTGCGTGGTGGCCCGGTCGAAGTACGCCCAGACCTTGTCCATCACCGGTTTCGGCAGGAAGTGGACGTGCAGGTCGACCAGGCCCGGCAGGCCGAGCGAAGACGTCCAGCGTGCGACGTCGGCGTCGTCGGCAGGCCCGGCCGTCACTCCGTGAACCGGCCCTTCAGCGCGCGCCCCATCGCCTTGCTGATGTCCCGCTCGGCGTCCCGCTTGGCCAGCGTCTGCCGCTTGTCGTAGGCCTTCTTGCCCTTCGCCAGCGCGATTTCGACCTTGACCTTGCCGTCCTTGAAGTACATCGACAGCGGTACCAGCGAGAGCCCGCTCTCCTTGGTCTTGCCGATGAGCTTCTCGATCTCCCGCCGGTGCAGCAGCAGCTTCCGGGTGCGCCGCGGGGTGTGGTTGGTCCACGTGCCCTGCGTGTACTCCGGGATGTGCACGTTGCGCAGCCAGACTTCGCCGTCGTCGACGGTCGCGAACGCGTCCGCCAGGGACGCCTTGCCCTCGCGCAGGCTCTTCACCTCGGTGCCGACGAGCACGAGACCGCACTCGTAGGTGTCGAGAATGGAGTAATCGTGCCGCGCCTTGCGGTTCGACACGATCACCTTCTGGCCACGTTCCTTGGGCATACGACCACTCTACGTGATTCTCGAAACGACGAGCAGCTGGTTAAACCTAGTGCCGCACGTACAGGCGCAGCGTGACGTAACCGGTGAGCGCGGAGATCACCACGGACACCCCGAGCAGGATCGGCGCGACCGGGAACAGCAGCTCCAGCATGGTGATCTTCGGGAACACGTCGCCGGTGAACACCGAGTCGAGGAAGCTCGCCTTGGTGAGCACCAGCATGATGATCCCGAGGACCGCGCCGACCACGCCGGCGACCACCGCCTCCAGGAGGAACGGCAGCTGCGTGTACCAGCGCGTCGCGCCGACCAGCCGCATGATGCCGACCTCGGTGCGCCGGGTGAACGCGGACACCTGGATCGTGTTCGCGATCAGCAGCAGCGCGGCGATGGCCATGATGAGCGCGGCACCGAAGGCCATGTTGCGGACACCGTTGAAGGCGTTGAACACGCGGTCGAGGAACTTCTTCTGGTCGTCGACCTTCCGCACGCCCGGCTTGGTGCTGTAGGCCTGCACGATCGACTCGCTGCGGTCCGGGTCCTTCAGCTTCACGTGCAGCGAAGCGGGCAGCGACTCGGGCCCGGTGAGGGCGACCAGCTCCGGCTGGCTCTCGAAGATCTTCTTGAACCGGTCGAAGGCCTGGTCGCGGTTCTCGAACACGACCGACTCGACGCCGTCGTTGCCCTGCAGGTCCGAGCGCAGCGACTGGCACAGCGACTGGGTGCAGTTCTTGTCGTTCGCGCTGATGTCGTCGGTGAGGTAGACCGAAACCTCGACGTCGGCGAGGAAGTTGGACTTCATCTTGTCGATCGTCCGCACGGCCAGCAGGCCGCCGCCGAGCATGGCGAGCGACACGGCCGTGGTCAGCATCATCGCGATGGTCATCGTGATGTTCCGGCGCAGGCCGGTGATTACCTCACTGAAGACGAAACTGGCGCGCATGTCGGGTGCAGGTCCTTGGGGTCGGGGGCGTGCGGGGGTGGGCGGTCAGCGGCCGATGCCGTAGACGCCGCGGGCGTCGTCGCGGACCACCCGGCCGAGCTGCAGCTCGACGACGCGGCGCCGCATGGAGTCCACGATGCCGTGGTCGTGGGTCGCCATCAGGACGGTCGTGCCGGTGCGGTTGATCCGCTCCAGCAGCAGCATGATGTCCTGGCTGGTGTCGGGGTCCAGGTTCCCGGTCGGCTCGTCGGCGAGCAGCACCAGCGGCCGGTTCACGAACGCGCGCGCGATCGCGACGCGCTGCTGCTCACCACCGGAGAGCTCGTTGGGCAGCCGGTCCGCCTTGCCGTCGAGGCCGACGAGCTCGAGCACCTCGGGGACGACCTTCTTGATGGTCGGGCCGGGCTTGCCGATGACCTCGAGGGCGAACGCGACGTTCTCGGCCACGGTCTTGTTGGCCAGCAGGCGGAAGTCCTGGAAGACGCAGCCGATGGTCTGCCGCAGGCGGGGGACCCGGCGGCGGGCCAGCTTGGCGACGTCGAAGTTGGACACCATCACGCGGCCCTTGCTCGGCGTCTCTTCGCGCAGCAGCAGCCGGAGGAAGGTCGACTTCCCCGATCCCGAAGGACCGATGAGGAAGACGAACTCACCCTTTTCGATGTCGACGGACACCCGCTCGAGCGCGGGCCGCGTCGAGGTCTTGTAGACCTTGGAAACCTCTTCGAGCCGGATCACGATTCGGCATACTACCCACCGGTCTCGTGAAGCCCCGGTTGCCTGTGCCACCCGGGTGGAGCAAGGGGCGTTTGCGCACGGTGAGCGGTCGCGCGAACACCCCTTGCGCCGTTAAACGGCCGCCGACTGCTTCCGCCAGCGGATGCCGGCGTCGAGGAAGCCGTCGATCTCGCCGTCGAGCACCGCCGACGGGTTGCCGACCTCGAAGTCGGTCCGGAGGTCCTTGACCATCTGGTACGGGTGCAGCACGTAGGAGCGCATCTGGTTGCCCCAGCTGGAGCCGCCGTCCTTGAGCGCGTCCATCTCGGCGCGCTCTTCTTCCTTCTTGCGCAGCATCAGCCGGGCCTGGAGGACCTTCAGCGCGGCGGCCTTGTTCTGCAGCTGCGACTTCTCGTTCTGGCAGGAGACGACGATGCCGGTCGGCAGGTGCGTGATGCGCACCGCGGAGTCGGTCGTGTTGACGCTCTGCCCGCCCGGGCCGGACGACCGGTAGACGTCGACGCGGATGTCCTTCTCCGCGATGTCGACGTGGTCGACCTCTTCGACCTCCGGCAGCACCTCGACGTGTGCGAAGGAGGTCTGGCGGCGGCCCTGGTTGTCGAACGGCGAGATCCGGACGAGCCGGTGGGTGCCCTGCTCGACCGAGAGGGTGCCGTAGACGTAGGGCGCGGTCACCGTGAACGTCGCCGACTTGATGCCCGCCTCTTCGGCGTAGGAGATGTCGTAGACGTTGGTCGGGTACCCGTGGCGCTCGGCCCAGCGCATGTACATGCGGAGCAGCATCTCGGCGAAGTCCGCGGCGTCGACGCCGCCGGCCTCGGAGCGGATGGTGACGACGGCGTTGCGGTCGTCGTACTCGCCGGAGAGCAGGGTGCGGACCTCGAGGCCGTCGATGGCCTTGCCCAGTTCGGCCAGCTCGCTCTCGGCCTCACCCATGCTGCCGGCGTCACCCTCGTCCCCGGCGAGCTCGTACAGCACGCCGAGGTCGTCGAGCCGCTGGCGCAGTTCACCGACCCGCCGCAGCTCGCTCTGCCGATGGGACAGCTGGCTCGTCACCTTCTGCGCCGCCTCCGGGTCGTCCCAGAGGTTGGGGCTCGAAGCCTGCTTCTCCAAGTCGGCCACTTGCGCGCGCAAAGCGTCGAGGTCCATCACCGACTCGATCTGCGTCAGCTTGCCGGTCAGGTCCTTCAGCGCCGCGTCGAACTCATCACTCACGTTTGTCGAGGTTACGGCAAAACCCACGACCGGTCGCGAGCACCGGTCGTGGGCGGTCGAACCTCAGGCCGACGGGATGGCGTCGAGCAGCTTCAGCGCGGCCTTGGCCTGAGCCTGGGCGAACTCGGCGACGGCCTTTTCGTAAGGCCCTTCGGCCGACTTCGTGGCCGTCTTCGCGTCGTCGAGCTGCTGGCCGTAGCTGGTGCGGGCCGTCTCGAGGAGCGACACGCGCTGCTTCGCGGTCAACGACCCGGCGTGCACGAGCCGCAGGATCAGCGGGCTGCGCAGGTGGTCGGGACCGGCCTCGGACGTCAGCCAGGCCTTGAAGGCCTTCTTGCCGGCCGCGGTGATCAGGTACTGCTGGCTGGAGCGCGGGCCCTGCTTGCCGAGCCGGACGAGACCTTCCTTGGACAGCGCCGGGAGCTCCCGGTACACCTGACTGCGGGTGACGCTGAAGAAGGCACCGAAGCGCTCACCGGCGCCCGCGACGAGCTGCCCACCGGTGGCGGGACCGTCGTGGAGCAGACCGAGCAGGGCGGCGGCTGTTGCATTCAATTCGGACACGTCCTCTACATTCCCACTTATCGGCGCCTGTGTCCACAGTGGTCAGCGGATCTGTCCATTGTGGCTAGTGAGATCCCCTCGTTCGGCCCAATCCGCTCTGGTCCACAGTGGACCTCGGACACGCAGCGCTACCACTGTGGCGCCACATTGGTCCGACCAGCCGCATCCGGACGGTCCTCACAACCACCAGGCAGGTGAGTTCTCGAGGCACCCCTCCCCGGCTGGCCCACTGTGGACACGCACCGCTACCACCCGAAAACAGAGTTCACATGGCGGAATCCGTAGCGATTCGACAGTTTCGCGGAAAAGTCGGCGGCGAAAGTCGTCCGAACATGACAAAAGAGGCGCGTTCCCGGTTTCCCGAGAACGCGCCTCCTGATGGTAGCGGGGACAGGATTTGAACCTGCGACCTCTGGGTTATGAGCCCAGCGAGCTACCGAGCTGCTCCACCCCGCGCCGTTGTGGTACTTGAGAAAGATTACACGGTGCGTTCAAGGCGTTTACAGGGGGGTGCCAAAGCCGCTGACCTGGGGTTATGCCTGCCCGAGCCACTGACGCGCCCCGCCGAGGACGATCTCCAGGCCGTCTTCGAACCGGTCGTCGACGTTCCGGAGCACCTCGCCGCCCGGCGCCCCGCGGTAGCGCTCGTCCAGCTGCCCCGGCATCGGGTAGACGGCCTGCTCTTCGATGGTGAACCCGACGACGAAGCTGTAGACGGTGAACAGCACCTGCCCGGCCCGGCGCTCGTCCAGCCCGGCGTCGATGCTCCGGCGGAACGGGTGCTCCCCGACCAGGCTCAGGTCGCCGAGGTAGGTCCCGGCGAAGACCTTCCCGCCGTCGCGGTGGGCCAGCATCATCCGGCGCAGGGCCCGGGCGCGGTACGCGACGGCGTCCCACTCCTCCAGCGGCTCCGGTGGCTCCCGGTCCGCGTCGGCGTACATCTGCGTCGCCATCTCGTCGAGCAGTTCCTGCTTGTTCTTCACGTGCCAGTAGAGCGCCGGCGCCTTGACCCCGAGGTCGGCGGCGATGAGCCGCAGCGTGAGCCCGTTCAGCCCGACCTCGTTGAGCAGCTTCAGCCCGGCGCGGGCGATGTCCCGCCTGGTCAGGCCCATGGTGAAGATCTCCTCAGCTCCCGCGCTTGACAGCTTAACGATGTTAAGGGCACTCTCGGGGTACGTCAATTTAACGTTGTTAAGGGGAGACCGTGAACGAGCTGACCACCGAGGTGGTGATCGCCGGAGCCGGCCCGACGGGCCTGATGCTGGCGAACGAACTGGCACTGGCCGGCGTGGACGTCGTGGTTCTGGAGCGCCTGCCGGAGCGCACGGGCCTGTCCAAGGCCCTGAACCTCCAGCCACGTACAGCGGAGGTCCTGGACCTCCGAGGCCTGCTGGGCCGAGCGGAGGAGCGATCATTCGCAACGGTGCCCGAGGGCCACTTCGCGATGATCCCGGTGAGCTACGCGAGCTGGAACACCCGCCACCCGTACCAACTGGCCATCCCCCAAGTCCAGGTGGAGGCGGCGCTGGAGGAGCGACTGGCGGAACAGGACGTCGAGGTCCTCAGAGGCCAAGCACTGACAGCGTTCACCCAGGACGCCGACGGCGTCACAGTCACCACGTCAGACACCCGGATCCGAGCGTCCTACCTGGCCGGCTGCGACGGCGGAAGAAGCACAGTCCGCAAAGCACTGGGGCTGCCGTTCGAAGGGATCGACGGCCGGGGCCACGGAGTGGTGGCGGACGTCCGGTTCGCGGCCACCCCACCGGGAGCCCAAAGCGAGTGGCGCTCGATGCGCAACATCGTCACCACGGACGGCATCGGCAAGTACACGGGCCTGATCCCGTTGTCGGAGCCGAACCTGTACCGCCTGGCCTACGGAGACCGCTTGAACCGCCCGGCAAACCTCCGAGCCGAGGTGACGGACGAAGAAGTCCGCGACGTGATCACCAAGACGTACGGCGAAGAGACGAAGGTCGAAGAGATCCGCTGGGCATCCCGCTTCGGAGACGACTCAAGACTGGCCGCAAGCTACCGAGCAGGCCGAGTATTCCTGGCCGGCGACGCAGCCCACACCCACTTCCCAGCAGGAGGCCAAGGCCTCAACCTGGGAATCCAAGACGCCATGAACCTAGGCTGGAAACTAGCAGCACAAATAAAAGGACGAGCACCACAAGGCCAACTGGACACCTACGAACAAGAACGCCGCCCAGTAGCCGAAGCAGTAATACAAAACGTAGCAGCCCAGTCAGCCCTGATCCCAGCAACCCCAGAACTACTAGCCCTACGAACAATCTTTAGAGCACTATCAGAACTCCCAGAAGCCCAACACCACTTGTCAGGCCTAGTCTCAGGCCTGAGCATCACCTACCCAAGAAAAGACAAGGACCACCCAGCAACAGGAACCCGCCTACCAGACTTCAAAACAAAAGAAGGCCACGCAAGCACCTGGTTCCACAAAGGAAAGTTCGTCCTACTGACAACCCAACCAACAGAAAAACCCCACCCAGAAGTAGAAGTAGCCCAGGTAGACGAACTCCCCTGGCACGACGTCACAAGGGCCCTAATCCGCCCAGACGGCTACGTAGCAAACACAACGGGAGAGACGAAGAGTTGGCTGGCCTGACAACGGAACCACCCGAAGGGGGGTCCAGGGGCGGCGAAGCCCCCCTGGCGGGGGTCTGGGGGTTCGACCCCCAGGGGCAAATGCGAAGGAGGGGTGTGCTGGCGCTTTCCGCCAGCACACCCCTCCCAACCTCTGTAGCGGGGACAGGATTTGAACCTGCGACCTCTGGGTTATGAGCCCAGCGAGCTACCGAGCTGCTCCACCCCGCGTCGTGTCCCCTACTTTACGCCTTGGTTTCCGGGAGGCGCAAAGCAGGGGGCCGTTGGGTAATGGACGTCACCCGCCGGGCTGGCTGGTGGGTGTCGTCGTGGGTGTTGTGGCCGGTTGTGCCTTGGCTGCCTGGTAGGCCTTCGCGGCCGCGTCGAGGGCGGCGAGGGCCGCGCCCTGGTCGGCGAAGTTGCCGGATTTCTGGGCGGCCTGGAGCTTGGTGATGGCCGATTCGATGTCGGCGGCCGCCTTGTCGAGGGCCGCGTTGCCGCCGCCGGTGTTGGGCGGGGTTGTGGTCGGCGTCGTCGTCGGGGTGGTCGTCGTGGGCTGGCCGGCTTGGGGCGGTGTGGTGGTGGCCGCTCCGGTGCCGGCGCCGAAGACCTGGTCGAGGGCTTCCTGGAGGGTGGCGCCGTAGCCGACCTTGGGTCCGTAGGAGACGAGGACGCGGGCCAGCTGCGGGTAGCTGTTCTGGTTGCGCTGCCGGATGTAGACGGGTTCGACGTAGAGGAACCCTTCGGCGACCGGCAGCGTGATCAGGTTGCCGTAGATGGGGATGACGTTGGGGTTGTTGAACAGCGTGCGGTCCTGCGCGACGCGTGGATCGCTCTGGAACCGGTTCTGGACCTGGACCGGGCCGTCGACCTGGGTCGCCCCGGTGGCCGCGCTGGGTAGCTGGAGGACGCGGATCCTGCCGTAGTCCTGCGGGTCGGAGGACACCGTCATCCAGGACGCGAGGTACTGGCGTTGGAGACCGGTCAGGGAGCTGGTCAGCTGGAACGTCGGTTTCGTCTGGCCCGGCGTGTCGGCCAGGACGTAGTAACCGGGCTGGTTGGCGGCCCCGGCCGCGGCCGGGTTGGCGCCGCCTTCGGCCGTCGGGTCCTGCGGGACGCTCCAGAAGGCCTGCTGGGAGTAGAACTCCTGCGGGTTGCTCACGTGGTAGCGGGACAGGAGCTCACGCTGGATCTTGAAGAGGTCCTCGGGGTAGCGGAAGTGGGACCGCAGGTCCGGGGAGATGTCGGAACTGGGCTTCACGAGTCCGGGGAAGACCTTCTCCCAGGCGTTGAGGACCGGTTCGTTGTCGTCGATCGAATACAGGTTCACGGTGCCGTTGAAGGCGTCGACCGTGGCCTTGACCGAGTTCCGGATGTAGTTGATGGAGCTGTTGCCCTGGCGGGCGACGCCGTTGAGGGAGTCGTTGGTGGCCGCGCCGAGCTGCGTCTGCTGCGAGTACGGGAAGTTGTTGATGGTGGTGTAGCCGTCGATGATCCACTGGATCTTGCCGTCGACGACCGCCGGGTACGGGTCGCCGTCGAGGGTCAGCCACGGCGCGACCTTGCTGACGCGCTCGCGCGGGTCGCGGTTGTACATGATCTTGGAGTTGTCGCCGATGGCGTCGGAGAACAGGATGTTGCGTTCGCCGTACTCGGCGGCGAAGGCGAGGCGGTTGAACCAGTTGTCGATCGGGACGCCGCCGGTGCCCTTGTAGGTGTAGCGGTCGGTGGCGGTGTCGTACTCGCCGGGCGCGTTGCCCGACGTGCCGCCGACGATGGCGTAGTCGGAGTCCGCGGCGGACAGCTCGCCGTAGTAGATGCGGGGTTCCTTGACCTCGATGCCGGGGGCGTTGCCGTTGGCGCCGGCGCCGGTCGGGTTCTGGGTGTCGCTGGTGGTGGCGATCGGGTAGCCGCCGTCGGAGTTGGCGTCCTTGACCGCGCGGTCGATCGTGTTGGCCGGGGCGGCGACGAAGCCGTTGCCGTGGGTGTAGACGAGGTGCTTGTTGATCCAGCTGGTCTGGTTGCCGGTCAGGCCCTCGGTCTTGATCTCCTTGGCCGCGACGATGTAGTCCTGCGTGGTGCCGCCGACGGTGTAGCGGTCGATGTCCAGCTTGGCCGGGAAGCCGTAGAAGTTCTCACGGCCGACGCGCTGGGTGAACGTGTCGGAAAGGACGTTCGGGTCGAGCAGCCGGATGTTCGACATCGTCCCGGTGTCGGCCTTGACCTCGCTCGCGGTCGCGTCGGACTTGCCCGAGTACTGCTGGTACTGGACGTCCGTCAGGCCGAACGCCTTGCGGGTGGCGTCCATGTTGCGCTGGATGGACGTCGCTTCCTTCTCGTTCGCGTTGGGCTTGACCGAGAACTGGTCGAGGATGGCGGGCCAGGCGACGCCGACCAGGATGCTCGACAGGATCAGCAGCACGAGCGCGATGGCCGGCAGCTGCAGGTTGCGCAGGAACGCGCCGGCGAAGAACGCGATCGCGCAGATCACCGAGATGCACAGCAGGATCAGCTTGGCGGGCAGCACCGCGTTCAGGTCCGTGTAGGTGGCGCCGATGAACAATGGCGCGCCCCGGTCGGACAACAGCAGGTTGTACCGGTCCAAGAAGTACTCGGCGGCCTTCAGCAGCACGAAGAGACCGACCGTGATGGCGAGCTGCGCGCGGGTCGGGCCAGCGAGCTGGCCGCCCTTGCCGGCGAGCCGGATGCCGCCGAAGACGTAGTGCGAGATCAGCGCGCCGAAGAAGGAGATGACGACGGTGATGAACAGCCAGCCGAGCAGCCAGTTCCAGAAGGGCAGGCTGAAGGCGTAGAAGCCGACGTCGTTGCCGAACTCGGGATCGGTCTGGCCGAAGGTGGTGCCGTTGAGGAACAGCTGCACGACCTGCCAGTCGCCCTGGGCGGACAGGCCGGCGATCAGGCCGGTGAGCACCGGGATGCCGATGCCGAAGAGCCGGATCCGGGCGACGATCGCCGAGCGGTAGCGCGCCAGCGGGTCGTCGGCGCCGGAGATCGGCACGAACACCGGGCGTGTGCGGTAGGCGATCATCAGGCTGATCGCGAGTGCGCCGCCGACGAGCAACCCGACGGCGAAGAACAGGATGACGCGCGTGATCACCTGGGTGGTGAACACCGACCGCGCGCCGACCTCGCCGAACCACAGCCAGTCGACGTACGTGTCCAGCAGGCGGGCCCCCAGCAACAGCGCGAGCACGATCACCGCGGCGATGATGAGGAGGATCCGGCTGCGCCGGGACAGCTTCGGCAGGCTCACCGGGGGCCGAGTCGCCACGACACGCTCCTGTCTTCGTCAATGCTTGCGGAGGCGCGAGCGCCCCCTGATTCCCTAACTCTACGGATGCCGGGTGAAGTTCCCGGGACCCGCCCAAACCGGACTCGCGACGGCGTCGCGCGGGGCGCCTGCCACCATGTGCGCATGAACGAACCGCACCCGGCCGTCCCCGGTGTCGCCGCACTCGCCCGTGAGATCGAGGACTTCATGGCCGCGGCCGGCTGGGACCAGCCGCCGCAGCTGTTCGCCCTGGTGCCGACGGCGGCGCTGCTGGACGAGCAGCCGGAGCTGGCCGGGCAGCTGGACCGGGCGAACCCGCTGACGCCGGTGGCGCAGGAGGCGCTGCCCGACGGCGACTTGGCCGAGGCACTCGGCCGGATCGCCTGGCCCGATCTGGTGATCGGGTGCGCGCTGGCGCAGGAGATCATCGTGCTGCCGCCGGGCTCGGAGTCGGAGCTGCCGGACGTCGCCGAGGCGGACGCGGACAGCCTGCGGCGCGCCGCCGCCGACCACCCCCAGCGGACCGAAGCCCGGCTGGTGGCCGCGGTGCTGCGCGACGGCGAGCGCTCGTGCGTCATGCGCCTGCGCGGGATCGGCACGGCCGAGGACGGCGACGAGACGGTCGACGAGATCGTGGAAAGCCCGGACCTGGCCCCGAACCTGGTCGAAGCGCTGAAGGCGACCCTGCTGCCCTGACGCTCAGCACGACGCGGTCGGCCGTCCCGCCTTGAGGTTGGCCAGCTGGGCGAGCGCGTCGTCCAGTGTGGACACCTTGATGAGGTTCAGCCCGGCCGGCGCGGTGGTCTTGGCCTCGGCGCAGTTGTGCTCGGGCACGAGGAAGTCGGTCGCGCCGGCTTCCCGGGCGCCGACGACCTTGAACGAGATCCCGCCGATCGGGTCGACCTCACCCGTCTCGGTGATCTCGCCGGTGCCGGCGATGTGCCGCCCGCCGGCCAGGTCGCCGGACTGGAGCCGGTCGATGATCGCGAGGGTGAACATCAGCCCGGCCGACGGGCCGCCGACGTCCTGCAGCGAGATCGTCACGTTGAACGGCGCGTCGGCGCGGTCGACCGCGGTGAGGCCGATGAAGCCCTCCTTGCGGTCCGGACGCGAGGCGAGGGTGAGCGGCACGGTCCGCTCCGGCTGGCCGTCGGACTGGAAGGTGATCTGGACGGTCTGGCCGGGCAGGGTGCCGGCCAGCGCGGCCCGGACGTCCCCGGCCTCGGCGACCTTCTTGTTGTTGACCGTGATCAGCTTGTCGCCCGGCGCGAGCACGTGGTCGGCGGGGCTGCCGGAGACGATCTCCTTCGCCACCACCTTCACCGGGTAGCCGAGCTTGCGCAGCGCGGCGACCTGGGCGTTGGTCTGCGAGTCCTGCAGCTGCTGGATGTTCTCCTGCTTGACCTGTTCGTTCGTCTCGCCCGGCTTGAAGTACTCCTCGCGCGGCGCCAGCGCGTACCGGCCGCTCGCCCAGAAGCCGAGGCCCTGGAACAGGGTGACGCCGTCGTGCAGGGAGACGGTCGTCATCCGCAGCTCGCCGGTGGTCTGGAAGGTCTGGTGACCGGCGACCTGGATGACCGGGTTGCCGGCCGCGTCGCGACCGAGCGTGTCGTAGGTCGGGCCCGGGCTGATCGCCACGAACGGCACCGGCACGACCGAGCCGAGCACGACGAACACCAGGAACAGCGAGCCGCTGACCACGAGCGTCCAGCCCCGGCGGGTCATCCGCCGGGTCTCTCCGGCCGGCTCCGACGGCGGTTCCGGCAGGCTCGTCGCGGGGGCTGTCTCCTCGGAGGACTTGGTCACGCCCGACAGCGTACGGTGACCGTGTTCGCTTCTCGGTGAAGGCCACGCACATGGGTCCGGTTGACGCGCTCCGGGGCGCCCGACCCGCGTACGGTGGACCCATGAGCAAACCCCCGTTCGGCTTCGGACCTTCCGATCCCGACAAACGAGGTGAGAACGATCCCTCGGAGGGCGGGCAGCAGTCCGGCGCCGAGGCCTTCAACCAGCTCGGTCAGATGCTGAGCCAACTGGGCCAGATGCTCAGTCAGGCCGGTACTTCCAGCGGGCCGGTGAACTACGACCTCGCCAAGCAGATCGCCCTGCAGAACCTGGGCAGCGCCGGCAACACCGGCGAGAGCAAGCTCGGGTTCTCGGGTGGAGACGACTCGAACGCCGCCGTGCGCGACGCCGCCCACCTCGCGGAGATGTGGCTCGACCCCGCGACGTTCCTGCCCGCGGGCGCGACGTCGACGGTCGCCTGGTCACCGCGCACCTGGGTGGAGAAGACCCTGCCGACGTGGCAGCGGCTCTGCGACCCGGTCGCCCAGCAGATCTCGGGCGCGTGGATGCAGGCGCTGCCGGAGGAGGCCAAGCAGGCCGCCGGCCCCCTGATGCAGATGATGGGGCAGATGGGCGGAATGGCCTTCGGCTCCCAGCTCGGCAGCGCGCTGGCCCAACTCGCGTCGGAGATGCTGACCTCCAGCGAGATCGGCCTGCCGCTGGCCCCGGCCGGGACGTCGGCGCTGCTGCCGGCGAACATCGAGAAGTTCGCCGAAGGCCTGGAGCTACCGAACAGCGAGATCCTCGTCTTCCTGGCCGCCCGCGAGGCGGCCCACCAGCGGCTCTTCACCCACGTGCCGTGGCTGCGCCAGCGGCTGCTGGCGACGGTCGAGGAGTTCGCCCACGGGATCTCGGTCGACACGTCGGCGCTGGAGTCCCTGGCCGGCCAGATCGACCCGGCGAACCCGGCGAGCATCGAAGAGGCCATGTCGTCGGGGCTCCTGGAGCCCCAGACGACGGAGGAGCAGAAGGGCGCGCTGAACCGCCTGGAGACGCTGCTGGCCCTGGTCGAGGGCTGGGTCGACGTGGTGGTGGCCGAGGCGGTCGGCGATCGTCTCCCGGGCGCGGACGCCCTGCGCGAGACGTTGCGCCGCCGCCGCGCGACCGGCGGCCCGGCCGAGCAGACGTTCGCCACCCTGGTGGGCCTGGAGCTGCGCCCCCGCCGCATGCGCGCGGCGTCGACGCTCTGGAACATGGTGGGCGAGCAACACGGCATCGAGAAGCGCGACGCCCTGTGGTCCCACCCGGACCTGATGCCGACGGCCGAGGACCTGGACGAGCCCCTGGACTTCTCGGCCCGAGTAGGCGAGTCCGGTTCCCTGGACGACCTGGACCCGATCGCCGAGCTGGAGCGCACCGAGCGCGAAGAGCGGGAGAAGTCCAACCCCCCGTCCACGGACGACCCACCAACCGACTGAGCAGCAGCTTCACCACCGGGCGTCTCGCAAAGCGAGACGCCCGGTCTGCTTCCCACCGACCCACCGTGTCGACCCACCTACCGTGTCGACCCCCCAATCACACGTGTCGACCTCCCAGTCACACGTGTCGACCCCACAATCACGCGAGCCGACCCTCCAGACACGCGAGTCGTCCGCCTAGGCACGCGAACTGACTCAAGGTGCGCAAGCCGACCCACCGCGCAAGCCGCCCCCTGGCTACGCGAGTCGTCCATCCAGGCACGTGTGTCGTCCATCCAGGTACGCGTGTCGTCCGCCCAGATACGCGAGTCGTCCGCCCAGGCACGCGAGTCAGCCCGCCAGGCACGCAAACCGGTTCCCCGGCCGCGGAAGCCGACCGTCAAGTACGCGGTCGCCCAAACCAAGCACCCGTGCCGCCCGCCCAGGCACGCGAGTCGTCCGCCCAGATACGCGAACCGACCCGCAAGCACGCGACCGGCCACCAACGCACCAAGCCGCCCTCCGGCCCCCGCACAAACCCGACCACCAGGCACCCGAGCAGAAAGAACCGGGGTGACCCGCACCAGCGAATCACCCCGGTTCCGTCCGGAACCATCACCCGGTCAGTCCTCGGTGGAGATCCCCCACCCGGCTGCCGCCGACAGCCCTTCCAGGTACCCGATCGCGCGTTCCGCCTTCGGGTACCGCTGCACCAGCGCCCAGAACGCCGCGTCGTGCCCGGGCTCGCGCAGGTGCGCCAGCTCGTGCACCAGGACGTAGTCCAGCACCCAGGGCGGGACCTTCCGCAGGAAGTCGCTGACCCGGATGGTCGCGTCGACCGGGGTACAGGACGCCCACCTCGTGCGCATCGGCGGCACCCAGCGGACGCTCGCCGGCACCGCGGTGCCGCCCAAGTACTTGCCCGACAGCTGCGCGCACCGCGCCAGCAGGGCTTCGTCCGACGCCTTGGGGGACGCCGGCCGACGTGGTTCCGAGCGCTGCAGCTTGCGCTCCATCTCGGCGACCCAGTGTTTCTCCTCCGCCCTCGTCATCCGCGCCGGGATGAGCACGACGAGCGTGTCGTCGTTCCAGTACGCGGTGACCGTCCGGTGCCGGCGCTGGCTGCGCCGCACTTCGACCTTGTGTTCAGGTGTGTCCGACGGGGGGTTCGTTTCCCCCCGGCCCCTCAGTGAGGGCATCCGTGCTTCGACCACTCGACAACGGTAAGGCCACCCACCGACAATCCCGAGCGCCTTAAGGTCACAGCCGTGAGTTGTCCACAACTACTCCCACCTGTGGACAACTCGGCCGTTCCGGGTTCTTTCGGGGCTTCCGGGTCGGCGGCGGGTGCGATCCTGCGGACATGCTCCTCTCGACCGCGGACATGCCACCGGTGCTGCTGCCCGCCTTTCCCGCCCTGCTCCCGGGCCTGACGGTGCTCGAACGCGGCCCGGACGAGATCCAGATCGGCCTCGACCCGCGCCACGGCGTGGCCATCGAAGGCCTGCCCGCGAACCTCGTCACGCGGTTGCGCCTGCTCGACGGCAAGCACCCCGTCGAGCGGGTCCTGCTCGCCGAGAGCGAACACCGTGATCAGCTGCGCACGCTCCTGCTCCAGCTGACCGCCCTCGGCCTGGTCACCGAAGCCGGCCCACCCGGCGCCGCCGGCCCCCGCGGCGAAACCGGTATGTGGTCGCTGCGGGCCCGCCACCACCAGACCGCGCTGACCGACCGGCGGCGCACGACGGCGATCTCCGTGCACGGTGACGGCCGCTTGGCGGTCGCCGTCGCCGTGCTGCTGGCCAACGCCGGCATCGGGCACGTCGAGCCGCGGCTGCCCGGCGTCGTGACCGAACACGACGTCGGCACCGGGTTCACCGACGCGGACCTGGGCCGTCCCCGCGGCCAGGCCGTCGCCGAGCTGCTCCGCCGGGTCGACCCGCGGGTCCGCGTCACCCGGCTCCACGACCGGTACCCCGACCTGGTGCTGCTCACCGACGCGATCGTGCCCGCACCGGAGGTCGTCGCCGAGCTGATGGAGGACGGCGTTCCGCACCTGGCGGTCCGGGTGCGCGACGGGACCGGCATCGTCGGACCGCTGGTGGTGCCGGGTCGCAGTTCGTGCCTGCGCTGCGCCGACCTGCACCGGACCGATCTCGACCCGTGCTGGCCGCGCGTCGCCGGTCAGCTCGCCGGGCGGCACCAGCGGCCCGACCTCGGGGCGGTCCAGGCGTGCGCGTCGCTGGCCGTCGCGCAGGCCATGCGGGTGCTCTCACCGCACGAGCTGGCGCCACCGTCGTGGAACGCGACCCTCGAGATCGACGCCTTCGACGGCCGCATCCGCCACCGCGGCTGGCCACCACACCCGAGGTGCGGATGTGGTCCGCCTCCCCCACCACAGGAGACGTAGCCCACTAAGACGCCGCGAGCGGGCTGCGCGTGGCCGTGCGCGCAAGGCAGAATCGACGAGGTGACCGACTTCCGCGACGCCGCCGATCGTGACACCGCGATGCCGAGCAAGGGTGCGGCCCGCACCGCCAAGCTCGCCAGCCTCCCGCTCGGGATCGCCGGGCGGGCGGTGGGCGGCTGGGGCAAGCGGCTCGCGGGCCAGAGCGCGGAGCAGGTGAACGCCGCGCTCTCGGCGAAGGCCGCCGAGCAGCTGTTCGAGGTGCTCGGCACGCTCAAGGGCGGGGCGATGAAGTTCGGCCAGGCGCTGAGCGTGTTCGAGGCGGCGGTGCCGGACGACATGGCGAAGCCCTACCGCGAAGCTCTGACGAAGCTGCAGGCCGCGGCGCCGCCGATGGCGGCCCGGCAGACCCACCGGGTGCTCGCCGAGCAGCTCGGCCGCGGCTGGGCCGGCCGGTTCACCTCGTTCGACGACCAGCCGGCAGCGGCCGCGAGCATCGGCCAGGTGCACCGCGCGGTCTGGCACGACGGCCGCGAGGTCGCGGTCAAGGTCCAGTACCCGGGGGCCGACGAGGCACTGCGCAGCGACCTGCGGCAGCTGCAGCGGTTCAGCAGGCTGTTCCAGGCGTTCGTGCCCGGCACCGAGGTCAAGCCGCTGCTGGCCGAGCTCGCCGCGCGGATGAACGAGGAGCTCGACTACCAGTCCGAGGCCCAGCACCAGCGGGCCTTCGCGAAGGCGTTCGAGGGTGACCCCGGCATCCTGGTGCCGCGCGTCGTGGCGAGCGCGCCCAAGGTCGTCGTGACGGAGTGGGTCAGCGGCACGCCGCTGTCGACGGTGATCGCCGATGGCGACCGCGAGACGCGGAACCTGGCCGGCCGGCTGCTGGCGGAGTTCCACTACTCCTCCCCCGAGCGCGTCCACCTGCTGCACTCGGACCCGCACCCGGGCAACTTCATGATCACCCCCGACGAGCGGCTGTGCGTCATCGACTTCGGAGGCGTGGCGCGCCTGCCCGAGGGCATCCCCCGCCACCTGGGCGAGATGACCCGGCTGGCCCTCGACGGCGAGTCCGCCGACCTGATGCGCCTGCTGCGGGAGAACCGGTTCATCCGGCCGGACAGCGACCTGTCCGCGGACGAGGTGCTCGCCTACCTGGCGCCGTTCACCGAGCCGCTGGCCGAGCCGACGTTCCACTTCACGCGCAAGTGGATGCAGCGGCAGGCCTGGCGGGTCGGCGACAGCCGCGGAAACGACTTCCGCGTGGGGCGCTCGCTCAACCTGCCGCCCGAGTACCTGATGATCCACCGGGTCACGGCGGGCTCGACCGGCATCCTCTGCCAGCTCGACGCGGAGATCCCGGCGCGAGCCATCGTGGAGCGCTGGCAGCCCGGTTTCGCTGCCTGAGTTGTCCACAGGCCGGGCCGCCAACGGTGGATTCCGGGCGAGTTGTCCACAGCTGCGGGAAACGGGGTTCCACCCGGTTGGCGGAGCGGTCATGCTCGGTTCATGACCGCTACTCATCGCACCGATC
This sequence comes from Amycolatopsis heterodermiae, assembly GCF_034929455.1. Lineage (NCBI taxonomy): Bacteria > Bacillati > Actinomycetota > Actinomycetes > Pseudonocardiales > Pseudonocardiaceae > Amycolatopsis > Amycolatopsis heterodermiae. The sequence goes on along the minus strand of NZ_JAYFSI010000009.1, from coordinate 17,219 downwards.
CACTCGCCCTCGGTAATCCTGACACGTGCGAGGTGATGAACCTCGAACAGTTACGCAGGGCCGGAGTGTCCGATCGAAGAACCCGGCGGCTCTGCGGCCCCGGTGGGCCGTGGCGCCGCCTGCACCCCGGTGTCGTCCTGCTGCGCAACACCAATCCGACCCGGCAGCACCTGCTGCACGCCGCGATCGTGCGGTACGGGTCGAAGGTGGTGATCACCGGCGCCGACGCCCTGCGGGCCCACGGCGTGAAGTGCCCGGCGGCGGGCGAAATCGAGCTGCTGGTGCCTGACTTCTGCCGCGTCACGGCCAGGTCGGGGATCCGCGCGACCCGGACGTCCCGGATGCCGGACCCGGTGCTGGTGGACGGCCTGCCGTTCGCCCCGCCGGCCCGCGCGGCACTCGACCTGGCGAGGGCGGAGTCCGACCCAGCACAGATCCGGCAGCTGCTGACGCTGCCGCTCTACTGGGGCCTGTGCGACCGGCAGCAGCTGCTGGCCGAGCTCGAGGCGGGTCCCCAGCGTGGCTCGTCGGCGGTGCGGAAGGTGCTGCGCCGCCTCGACGAGGGCCCGATCCGGGCGCACGGCCTGGCAACGCGAGTCCTCGACGCGGCGCTGCTCCCACCGCCGGCCTGGGACGTCACGATCTGCGACCGCCGCGGCCGCCGCATCGGCGAGGCCGACGCGTGGTGGGACGAGATCGGCTTGGCCTGGCAATACCGCTGCGGCCCAGGCACCGCCGGCGGCTTCTCACACCTGGCCCTGGCGGCGACGGGCATAGTCCTGGTCCGCTGCACGGTCCACCAGCTACGCAAGGTCCCCCGCGACGTGGCGAAGGAGCTGGTCCAGGCCTACGGCGACGCAGCCCGCACCCCTCGCCCCCGAGTCCGCGCATTGACCCACCCCTCGATCGGAGGCGCAGCATGACCAGCGTCGGCAGGCGGCGAACCGCACCCCGCCGGGACCACCCCGCGGCCCCAAGTCGGGCGCTGACCCCGCCCACGATCAGCGGCGCGGAATGCACCTATCGGCAGGGACAGGCCAAGCCACCGGGATCGCTCCTCGGTTCCGAGTCCGCGCTGCCCCTACTCACCGATCGGCGGCGCGGCGTGACTCCCATCGGCAAGCAGCAGCACTGCTCCGCCGGGACCATCCCTCGACTGCGAATCCGGAGGCTGACCCTGGCCTCGCTCGGAGGTGCGGCATGACCCTCGCCAGCGAGCAGCAGCCGTGCCCCGCCGGGACCACCCCTCGACTGCGAGTCCGGAGGCCGACCCTGGCCTCCCTCGGAGGTGCGGCATGACCTCGCCAGCGAGCAGCGCCCGGATCCCCATCGTCCTCGAGGCCAGGTGCTGCCCCTGACCTCGATCGGAGGCGTGGCATGACCGGTGCCGGCAAGCGACGAGCCGCGGCTCCGAGTCCGCGCTACCCCTACCCACGATCGGCGGCGCAGCATGAACAGCCCCGGCTGGCGGCGAGGCCGGGCGTTCGACACGGCTCCACGACACCAGCCAGGAGGCTCACCAGTACTCGTCCGGCAGCTTGCCCTCGATGTCGCGCACGTGCTGCCGTGCGCAGTCCGGGCACAGCCACCGCACGGTGCCGCGCTCGCGGGTGGACACCCAGGCGAGCGCCGTAGCCGGGTCGTCGTCCGGGCTTCGGGTGCGTCCACAGCGTGTGCAGCCGACGGGTTCGGGCGTGCTCACCGCGAGCGTCCACTGTGGATCGCCTTGGCGCCGAACAGGTACAGGTCAGTGCGGTTGCCGAGGAAGTCCTGGCCGTCCGGATCGACGAGGGCGGCGATGGTCGCGCGATCGTCGGTGTCGAGCCGGTCGCCCACCGACTCGGCGAGCCAGCCGACGCGGTGCACCACGTACTCGCGCAGCCGGTCCGATCCCGGCATCGGGTGGTCGATGAGCGCACCGAACGACTCGACGTCCTCGAGCCCGGCCTCGCGAAGGGCGCGCGGCCAGCCGTAGGGCATGGCGACGCTGTCGGCGATCCCGGCACGCATCCCGGCGAACCACTCGGCCCGTGCGGCGAGCAACCGTTGCTCAAGACCGGGCCGTCCGATCCCGAGATCCCAAGGGAGGCAACGCATTTCGAGCCCGCCTTCGGAAATGGCGAGCACCGCACCCGGCCGCAGCAACCCGGCCAAGGTCCGCAGGGCGGCCTGCTGATCGCCGACGTGGTGCACCACGCCGGACGCCCAGACGAGGTCGGCCGCGGGCACCCGGTCGGCCAGCCGGGGGTCGGCGAGGTCGCCGTGCACGCCGACGACCTCGACGCGCTCGCCGGCAACCGCGCCCACCGCCCGCCGCGCTTCGGCGAGCAGCGCGGGCGTGGCGTCGAGCAGCACGACGGTGCCCCCGTCGCCGAGGGCGAGTTCGCGCGCGAAGTGCACGCTCATCCCACCGGCGCCGCACCCGACGTCGACCACGGTCGGCCGCGCGGCCGACCCGGAAAGGAGCCGCCGTGCGACGGGCGCCAGCGCTTCGGCGTCGAGGGTGTCGGCCATGCGCAGCTGGGCGAGGCGATCCGCCCAGTCGATGTCGTCGTGGGTGTGTACGGACATCACCCCATTCAACACCGCCACCCGACCAGCGGAAACCCAGCACGAAGGCCCCTGCCACCCGAAGGCGGCAGGGGCCTGCGCTCAGCTCTGGTTCTGGTACCGCTCCGCTCGCTGAGCCGCCCATCGGGCTACTCGGCTCCACCGGCGGACGGCACGGGCGCTACCTCGGGCCCGCTGGGCGCGGACCCCTTCCTCCAGATCCCGTATTCGGGCCCTGGACAGTTCTTCGTAAAGCAACATCTCGCTGATCTCCTCGATCTCGGTCTTCGTCAGCTGCAGTTGCACGCGCGTGCGTGCTTCGTGATCCCTCGTGGTGACCGGTTCGACGCTCATGCGGCGGCGCTCCGGTGGTCGCCGCTCTTGGCGGCGGCGGGCTCGACGGTGGCGTTCTTGCGCGGACGGCCACGGGGCCGCTTGCGCGCGATCACGACACCGCGCTCGAAGATCTCGCCACCCCAGACGCCCCACGGCTCACGCCGGGCCAGCGCGCCGGCCAGGCAGGCCTCGCGAACCGGGCAGTCGGCGCAGGACGCCTTGGCGCGCTCGAGCTCGGCCGGGGACTCGGCGAACCAGAGGTCCGCGTCGCCCGAGCGGCAGGGCAGAGCCACGTCCGGGACGGTGACGGGGTCGAGCAGGTCGGCGAATATTGCCTCACCCGCGGTGTAGGCGATGGCCGAAGACATGTGAGTTCCTCCTTGTGTCGTACGGGTTTCGGTTTGAGACATGGGGCTGGGCAAAGCTGTTCCTCTTGGGTTGTGCAGCCAAAAACACGAAGGCCGCGGATCCGGGTTTTCCGGTTCCGCGGCCTTCGTGAGCCTCAGTGTCCTGACTGGGTCAGGAACTTCGCTCCCGTATCGACAACGGAACACGGAACTGCTTGATGGTCGGCAGATCGGCCTGCGGGTACGCGGCGAGAACGCCGCCCTCGATCCCGAAGACGACGACATCGCCGGTGGCCCACGTCCGCATGACGCGGCGCGTGCCACGGATCCCGTGCGCGCTCACGGGCACACCGGTGCCCGGGCGCGAAGCAGCCGCAACTTCCGCGGCGCAGGACAGACGGGTGCCCGGGTTCGTGAGCGTCAGATTGATGGTCATTTCACCGGCACCTCCTTCGTCTGTACTCTGCACACGTGGCCACGGAGCGGCACTCACGTGGATCCCCAGCCGAGCCGTTCCGGCTCGGTACTGGCAGGTTATTGCCCCTCACCACACCGGGGCAACTTAATTACGGGAAAATCCTCGAAGTTACGAAGATCGCCCCTGAGCAGAGGGTTCGCCGCGTGGATCATGGTCCCGACGCGGTCAAGACCACATCAAGATCATCAGGACCTTCCGGATCTTCAGGACTCCGAAGCCGACGCGCGGACGACGCCGAGGATCCCGGTGCCGAAGCGTTCGAGCTTGGTCGCGCCGATCCCGGAGATCGACACCAGCGCCGCCTCGTCGAGCGGACGCTGCTCGGCGACGGCCATCAGCGTCGCGTCCGTGAACACGACGAACGGCGGCACCTTGAGCTCCCTGGCGCGGTCGGCGCGCCAGGACTTCAAGCGCTCCAACAGGTTCTCGTCCACCGACGACGGGCAGCGGCCGCAGCGGCCGAGCTTGATGTCGAGGGTCTCCAGCAGCGGGCCGCCGCACACCCGGCAGCGCGTCTTCACCGGCGCCGCGGGCTTCTGCGGCGACCGCGCGGCCCGGGCCGCCGGGTGGTCCTCCGGGATCAGGCCGTAGAGGAACCGGCTGCGCCGCCGGTTGCGGCGCGCTCCCGGCGTGCGGGCCAGCGCCCACGACAGCCACAGGTGCTCACGCGCCCGGGTGACGCCGACGTAGAACAGCCGCCGCTCTTCCTCGATCGACGCCTCGTCGCCGTCGGCGTGCATGATCGGCATCGTGCCCTCGGCCAGGCCGACGAGGAACACCGCGTCCCACTCGAGGCCCTTCGCCGCGTGCAGCGACGCGAGCGTCACGCCCTCGACGGTCGGCGGGTGCTGCGCCGCCGCGCGCTGGTCCAGCTCGGTGTTGAACCGCGGCAGGTCCGCGTCGGCCACCGTCGAGGCGAGCTCCTCGGCCAGTTCGACGATCGCCAGGAGCGCATCCCACCGCTCCTTGGCCGCGCCGCCGGCGGGCGGCGACTCGGTGAGGCCGACGCGGGAGAGCACCGAGCGCACGGTCGTGACCAGGTCGGAGCTGCCTTCGCCGCTCGCGGCACGCAGCGCGGACATCGCCTGCCGGACTTCGGTCCGGTTGAAGAACCGCTCGCCGCCGCGGACCAGGTACGGGATGCCGGCCTCGGCCAGCGCCGACTCGTAGGCCTCGGACTGGGCGTTGACGCGGTAGAGCACCGCGATCTCGCTCGCCGCGACGCCGCCGTCGAGCAGCTCGCGCACCCGGCGCGCGACGGCGCCGGCCTCGACGGCCTCGTCGTCGAACTCGGCGAACCGCGGCTGCGGGCCCGGCGGGCGCTGGCCGATCAGCTTCAGCCGCGAACCGGCGGGACGGCCGCGCGCGGCGCCGATCACCTGGTTCGCCAGCGAGACGACCTCGGGCGTCGACCGGTAGTCGCGCTCGAGCCGGACGACGGTCGCCTCCGGGAAGCGCCGCGTGAACTCCAGCAGCGACTTCGGCGACGCGCCGCCGAAGGAGTAGATGGTCTGGTTGGCGTCGCCGACCACCGTCAGGTCGTCGCGGCCGCCGAGCCACGCGTCGAGCAGGCGCTGCTGCAGCGGCGTGACGTCCTGGTACTCGTCGACGACGAAGCACCGATAGCGGTCGCGGAACTCCTCGGCCACGACGCCGTGCTCCTCGAGCACCGCCGTCGTGTGCAGCAGCAGGTCGTCGAAGTCGAGGACCTGCGCAGCGGTCTTCAGCTGCTCGTAGTTGCGGTAGACCTCGGCGACCTGCGGGGCCGGGGCCGGGATGTCCCGCTGGAGGCGCGCGGTGACGGCCGGGTAGTCGTCCGGGGTGATCAGCGACGCCTTGGCCCACTCGATCTCGCTCGCCAGGTCGCGCAGGACCTCGATCTCGGTGCCGAGCTTGGCCCGGGTCGCGGCCTGGCCGACGTAGCGGAACTTGTTTTCGAGCAGGTCCCACGGCCGGTCGCCGACCACGCGCGGCCAGAAGTACCGCAGCTGGCGGCGGGCCGCGGCGTGGAACGTCAGCGCCTGCGCGGCGTCGACGCCGAGGCCGCGCAGCCGGGCGCGCATCTCCCCCGCGGCCCGCGTCGTGAACGTGACAGCGAGCACCTGACCAGCGGAAACGTGCCCGGACATGACCAGGTGGGCGATGCGGTGGGTGATCGTGCGGGTCTTGCCCGTGCCGGCGCCGGCGAGGACGCAGACCGGCCCCCTCGGGGCACTGGCGGCGGCGCGCTGCTCGGGGTCGAGACCATCGAGCAGACGGGTGCGGCTCTTCGGGGAAAGTACGCCAGTCACGTCCCGCATCCTCGCAGAGGGGGACGGGGAATCCGGGCAGGGGCACGCGGCCGTATCCTGGTCATATGGCGGGACAGCAGGACAAGGAAGCGGCCAAGCAGGCCAAGAAGGAGAAGCGCGCGGCGAGCAAGGCCCGGCGTGGCCAGCTCTTCGAGGCCTTCAAGATGCAGCGCAAGGAAGACCCTTGGCTCATCCCCTGGATGGTCGGCTCCATCGTCGTCGTCGCAGGTGTGGCCTTCGGGATCGGCTTCTTCTTCGACTCGCAGTGGGTGCTGCTCCCGCTCGGGATCATCCTCGGCGCGCTCCTCGCCATGATCATCTTCGGCCGTCGTGTCCAGAAGACGGTCTATTCGAAGGCCGACGGCCAGCCCGGCGCGGCGGCGTGGGCGCTGGAGAACCTCCGCGGCAAGTGGAAGGTGACGCCGACCGTCGCCGCGACGACCCAGCTCGACGCCGTGCACCGCGTGCTCGGCGGCCCGGGCGTGGTGCTCGTCGCCGAGGGTGCGCCGCACCGCGTCAAGACGCTGCTCGCCCAGGAGAAGAAGCGCGTCTCCCGGCTGATCGGCGACACCCCGATCTACGACGTGACGATCGGCCACGAAGAGGGCCAGATCCCGCTGAAGAAGCTGCAGGGCTTCCTCATGAAGCTGCCGCGCAACCTCAAGCCGGCCCAGGTCGACGCCCTCGAGGCGAAGCTGGCCGCGCTCGGCAACCGCGGCGCCGCGATGCCGAAGGGCCCGATGCCCGCCGGCGCGAAGATGCGCAACGTCCAGCGCACGATCCGCCGCCGCTGACCCGCGCAGACGAGAAAGGCCCCGTCCGGTGGACGGGGCCTTTCGCCGTTTCAGCGCAGTCTGATCACCACGGTGCCGGTCAGCCGGTCGAGCCAGCTGCGGCCGTCGGCGTTGCGAACCGCGGCCGGAATGAGCACGAACGTCAGCACCGCCCGCACCAGCGCCCGCAGCGGGCCGACCAGCGTGCCGCCGTCGAGCCGCGCGACGCGGACGCCGACCACGCCCATGCCGGGGGTGAAGCCGAAGAAGCCGGCGGACACGACGGAGATGACCGCCCAGACGCCGCCGGACCACAGGTTGAAGTGCTGCATGGCGACCGGGTCCTGCAGGTCCGGGCGCACGAAGATGGCCGTGACCAGCGCCGCGATCACGAGGTCGACAATCAGCCCGAGCAGCCGGGACCCGCCGCTCGCCGCCGAGCCGACGCCGGACTCGGGCAGGCCGAGCCGTTCACCCGGCCAGCGTGATCCACCCTCGTCGGTACTCTGTGCACCGTCACCGGTGCCGGGCAGCCATTCGCCGGTCCATCTCGCCACCCGTCCAGGGTATGCCGGTGGCGCAGAGCACATCCCACCTGGTCGGATACCCGATATCGACCCTCCGTTAACACCCGCGAAACATACGGGTGACGGTCGGGCAACACCGCGCTTTTAGCGTGAGCCGAAGAGAGCACTGCCGCACGAGCTCGAACGAGAAGGAGTCACCGAGGGTGCCCACTACTCCAGACGACATCCAGCGCCTCATCACGGACGAAGACGTCGAGGTAGTCGACGTCAGGTTCTGTGACCTGCCCGGCGTGATGCAGCACTTCACGGTCCCCGCCAAGGCCTTCACCGAAGAGGCCTACGAAGAGGGACTCGCGTTCGACGGCTCCTCGGTGCGCGGTTTCCAGTCGATCCACGAATCGGACATGCTGCTGCTGCCGGACCCCGAGACGGCGCGCATCGACCCGTTCCGCAAGGCGAAGACGCTCTCGCTGAACTTCTTCGTGCACGACCCGTTCACCCGTGAGGCGTACAGCCGCGACCCGCGCAACATCGCGCGCAAGGCCGAGCAGTACATCGCGGAGTACGGCGTCGCCGACAACGTGTACTTCGGCCCCGAGGCCGAGTTCTACATCTTCGACTCGGTCCGCTTCGACTCCGCCGAGCACGCCTCGTTCCACGAGATCGACTCCGTCGAGGGCTGGTGGAACACCGGCACCGAAGAGGTCGGCGGCAACCAGGGTTACAAGACGAAGTTCAAGGGCGGCTACTTCCCCGTCCCGCCGGTCGACCACTTCGCCGACCTGCGCGACGACATCGTCCGCAACCTGACGGGCTCCGGTTTCGAGATCGAGCGCGCGCACCACGAGGTGGGCACCGCCGGCCAGACCGAGATCAACTACAAGTTCAACACGCTGCTGCACGCCGCGGACGACCTGCAGCTGTTCAAGTACATCGTGAAGAACACCGTGTTCGCCGCGGGCAAGACCGCGACGTTCATGCCGAAGCCGCTCGCCGGCGACAACGGCTCGGGCATGCACTGCCACCAGTCGCTGTGGAAGGACGGCACGCCGCTGTTCCACGACGAGTCCGGTTACGCGGGCCTGTCCGACACGGCGCGCCACTACATCGGCGGCCTGCTCAAGCACGCCCCGAGCCTGCTGGCCTTCACGAACCCGACGGTGAACTCCTACCACCGCCTGGTCCCGGGCTTCGAGGCCCCGGTTTCGCTGGTGTACTCGCAGCGCAACCGCTCGGCGTGCGTCCGCATCCCGATCACGGGCAACAACCCGAAGGCCAAGCGCGCCGAGTTCCGCTGCCCGGACTCCTCGGGCAACCCGTACCTGGCGTTCTCGGCGATGATGATGGCCGGGCTCGACGGCATCAAGAACAAGATCGAGCCGGCGGACCCGATCGACAAGGACCTCTACGAGCTGCCGCCCGAGGAGGCCAAGAACGTCAAGCTGGTCCCGGGCGACCTGGGCACGGTCCTCGACACGCTGGAAGCCGACCACGACTACCTGCTCGAGGGTGGCGTGTTCACGCCGGACGTGATCGACACGTGGATCTCGTACAAGCGCGAGAACGAGATCGACCCGCTGCGCCTGCGCCCGCACCCGTACGAGTTCGCCCTGTACTACGACGTGTGATCGACGCTAGCCGGGCCGTCAGCTGACGGCCTCCCTGACACGGGACGGCGGCCGAGGGGAAAGCCCCGGCCGCCGTCCCGTTCTTTGTGTCCCGGCCGGCGCGGTCAGGCGGAGCCGGGTACCAGTTCGGCGAGCAGGGCCTGGACGCGGCGGTCGATCTCGTCACGGATCGGGCGGATTCGGTCGGCTGGGAGGCCGGCCGGGTCGTCGAGCTGCCAGTCGAGGTAGCGCTTGCCGGGGAAGATCGGGCAGGCGTCTCCGCAGCCCATGGTGATCACGACGTCCGCCGCTTCGACTGCCTCGGTCGTCAGACGCTGGGGGAACTCGCGGGAGACGTCGATGCCGAGCTCCGCCATGACCGTGACGACGGCCGGGTTGATCTCGTCCGCCGGGGCTGAGCCCGCGGAGCGGACCACCACGCGGCCGGCCGCGTGGTGGTGCAGCAAAGCCGCGGCCATCCGGGAGCGGCCGGCGTTGTGGACGCAGACGAACAGGACCTCCGGGGTGGTCACGACGTGACGACCGCGTCGCCGGGGACGAGCACCGCCGACAGCCGGGCCAGCACCTCGGGGTGGACGCGGTAGTACACCCAGGTCCCGCGGCGTTCGCCGGTGATCAGGCCGGACTCGCGCAGCACCTTCAGGTGGTGGGAGATGGTCGGGCCGGTCAGGTCGAACGCGTCGGTCAGGTCGCACACGCACGCCTCGCCGCCGGTGTGGGAGGCGATCAGCGACAGCAGCCGCAACCGCACAGGGTCGGCCAGCGCCTTGAACAACCTCGACAGCTCTACGGCCTGCGGCTCCGTCAGCGGCTCGCGGGCGAGCGGCGAGCAGCAGGCACTCAGCTGATTCGACATACGTCTATGTTGACAGACGTCTACACAAGGAGCAATCTGCTGCTTTGACGAACATCTATCCAAGGAGGACGGCGATGTCACGTGTACAGCTCGCACTGCGGGTCGGGGACCTCGAAGGCTCGATCGACTTCTACTCCAAGCTGTTCGGCACCGAGCCGGCCAAGCTCCGGCCCGGCTACGCCAACTTCGCGATCGCCGAGCCCGCGCTCAAGCTCGTGCTCTTGGCGGGCGAACCCGGCCAGGCGACCGTCATGGACCACCTCGGCGTCGAGGTCGAGTCCACCGAGCAGGTCAGCGAAGCCGGCAAGCGCCTCACCGGCGAAGGCCTGGAGACACTGACCGAAGACGACACCACGTGCTGCTACGCCGTGCAGGACAAGGTGTGGGTGCACGGCCCCGGCCAGGAACCGTGGGAGGTCTACACCGTCAAGGCCGACTCACGGACCGAGCGGGCCGAAGGCTGCTGCTCCTGACGTCAATCGCCTTCCGCGGTGGACAGCAGCTTCAGGTCCGCGCCCGCCTCGGCGAACCGGCCACGCGGGTCCGCCACCAGCTTGCGGCGCTCCAGGTCCATCAGCCCCAGCGTGCAGGTGATCTCCGCGGCGAGCGTGCCGTCGGCCTTGTAGATGTTCGTGTCCATCGAGAACGTCTTGCCGCTGCCGAACTTCGCGTCGCACGTCACGTCGAGCTCTTCGCTCGCGCGGATCTCCCGCCGGAACACGATGTGGGACTCGAGCAGCACCGCCGCGAAACCCGACAGGCCGCCGAGGGCACCGGCCTTCTCCAGCAGCTCGAGCCGCGACACCTCGCCGTAGGAGTGGTACACGGCGTGGTTGAGGTGGCCCAGGGTGTCCAGCTCGTAGTGGCGGACCTTGATCCGGGTCCGGAACGGCTCTCGATCGGTCACGCGCCCCACCTTAATCAGCCTCGTAGAACAGGTGCTCCACCACCGTGTGCGCCCGGCGGGTGATGCGGCGGTACATGTCGAGGAACTCGCCGGGGTCGTCCTCCGCGGTCTGGCCCAGCACCCGCGCGACCGCGACCAGGTCGCGGCCCGAGCTCGGGACCTCGTCGACGGCCTTGCCACGCACCAGCATCCCGGCGTTGCGCACCCGGGTGGCCAGCAGCCACGCCTCGGCCAGGGAATCCGCCTCCGACTGCTCGGCCAGGCCGGCGCCGGGGAGCACGGCCAGGGCGTCCAGGGTGGACGTCGTCCGCAGCTCCGGAACCGAACCGGCGTGCTGCAGCTGCAGGAGCTGCACTGTCCACTCGACGTCGGCGAGGCCGCCGCGGCCGAGCTTCGTGTGGCGGGTCGGGTCGGCTCCGCGGGGCATGCGCTCGGTCTCGACGCGCGCCTTGATCCGCCGGATCTCGCGGGCCTTCGTTCCGTCCAGGCCGCTTTCGGGGTAGCGGATCGGGTCGATCATCGTGATGAACCGGTGCCCGAGGTCGTCGTCGCCGGCGATGAACCGGGCGCGCAGCAGCGCCTGCGCCTCCCACACCTCACCCCACCGCGCGTAGTAGGCGCGGTACGACTCGAGCGTCCGCACCAGCGGCCCGCTGCGCCCCTCCGGCCGCAGGTCGGCGTCGACGACCAGCGCCGGGTCCGGGCTCGGCGCGCCCAGCATCTTCCGGACGGTCTCCGCGACCGACGACGCGAACTTCACCGCGTCGGAGTCCGAGACGCCTTCATTCGCTTCGCACACGAAGAGCACGTCGGCGTCGGAGCCGTAGCCCAGTTCGGCGCCGCCCAGCCGACCCATGCCGATGACGGCGATCCGCGCCGGCGTCCGGCCCAGTTCGGCCTGGCGCTGCCGGAACGCCGACGCCAGCGCGCTCTGCAGCACCGCGACCCAGACGCTGGACAGCGCCGCGCACACGGCCGGGACGTCGAGCAGGCCGAGCAGGTCCGCGCACGCGACGCGCAGCAGTTCGTGCCGGCGCAGGGATCGAGCCGTCGTCACGGCGGCGTTCAACCCGGGCTGCCGCCGGACGGCCGCCCGCAGCGACGTCGCCACCTCGGCCGGCGTCCGGCCCAGCAGCCGGGCCGGGTCGCCGAGCAGCTGCAGCACCTCGGGCGCGCGGACCAGCAGGTCGGGCACCAGCCTCGACGTGCCGAGCAGGGTGGCCAGCCGTTCGACGACCGTGCCTTCGTCCCGCAGCACCCGCAGGTACCACGGCGTGTCTTCGAGGGCCTCGGAAACCTTCCGGTACGACAGCAGCCCGCCGTCCGGGTCCGGGGTGTCGGCGAGCAGGTCGAGCAGCACGGGCAGCAGCGCCTGCTGGATCGCGGCGCGCCGGGAGACGCCGGAGGTGAGCGCCTTGATGTGCTGGAGCGCGCCGTCGGGCGCGGTGTAGCCGAGCGCGGCCAGACGGCTGGCGGCCTGCTTGGTCGTCAGGCGCAGCGCCTCGGTCGGCACGTTCGCGACCGACTGCAGCAGCGGCCGGTAGAAGATCTTTTCGTGCAGCCGCCGGATGCCCTTGCCGTGCTTGCGGAACTCGGCGAGGAGCGCTTCGCCTTCGCTCTTGCCGCCGGCCGGCTTGATCCCGCTCGCCCGCGCGAGGATCCGCAGCTCGACGGTGTCCGACGTCGCGGGGAACAGGTGCGTCCGGCGCAGCCGCCGCAGCTGCAGCCGGTGTTCCAGCATGCGCAGGAACTCGTACGACGCGCCCAGCTCGGCGGCGTCCTGCCGGCCCACATAACCGCCTTCGCCGAGCGCGGCGAGGGCGTCCATCGTGGACGGTGACCGCAGCTCGTCGTCGACCCGGCCGTGCACGAGCTGCAGCAGCTGCACCGCGAACTCGACGTCACGCAGGCCGCCGCGGCCCAGCTTGAGCTCGCGCTCGGCGTGCTCGGACGGCACGTGCCCTTCGACGCGGCGGCGCATCTGCTGCACCTCGGCGACGAAGTTGTCCCGGTCGGCGGCCGACCACACCAGCGGCGCCACCATCTCGGCGTACTGCTGCCCGAGCTCGGCGTCGCCGGCGACCGGGCGGGCCTTGAGCAGCGCCTGGAACTCCCAGGTCTTGGCCCACTTCAGGTAGTAGCTCTGGTGGCCTTCGAGGGTGCGGACGAGCGCGCCGGCCTTGCCTTCCGGGCGCAGCGCCGCGTCGACGTCGAAACACGCCTTCCCGGTGACGCGCATCATCGTGCTCGCCAGCCGCGTCGCGACGCCGAGATCGCCCGCGCCGACGAAGATGACGTCGACGTCGCTGACGTAGTTCAGCTCCCGGCCACCGCACTTGCCCATCGCGATGATCGCGAGCGACTCCTCGGCGGACGCGCCGACCTCGGCCTCGGCGACCACCAGCCCGGCGGCCAGCGCGGCCTCGGCCAGCTCGGTCAGCTGCGCGGCGACCTCGGCGTAGTGCGGCTGCTCGAGCCCGGCCTCGACGAGGTGCCCCAGGTCCGCGGCGGCGATGCCGAGCAGCAGGCCGCGATAGGCGACCTTCAGCACGTGCTCGGCCTCGAGCCCGGTGATCACCGAGCCGTCCTCACGCACGAGCGCGGCGCGCAGGACTTCCCGGTACTCGGCGGGGTTCGTGCTCTTCTTGCCGGTGAGCGCGTGCCACTCCGCGGGGTTCGCGCACAGGAAGTCGGCCAGCGCGCTCGACGTCCCGAGCACGGAAAGCAGGCGGCCGCGGAAGGTCCGGTTCTCGCGGAGCTGTTCTTCGAGCCGGCTCCACTCGGCGTCGTCGGATTCGCGGATCCGGTCCAGCCCGCGCAGCGCGAGGTCGGGATCGGCGGTGCGGGACAACGCGGAGAGCACGTCGGCCGCCGCGGCGACCGGACCGGCGTCGTCCCACCAGCCGGCCGCGCGCAACTGACCCTCGGCACGGGCGTCGGTGAAGCCGTACCTCGCCGCCGAAGCGGTCGTTCGCGCGCGGTCTGCCATCACGAACCACCGTAGCTGCTGCGGCGGCCCGATTCCGGCTCAGGCGGCGAGGCGTCCCGGCTCGGTGTCGGCGGGGGTCGGCTCGGGGACCTGGAAGCTGTGCGCGGTGACGGGATGGCGGCGCGAAAGCAGCCAGATCCCGGCACCCACACCGATCCCGACCACGCCCACCGCGATGGTGCCCGCGCTGCCGAGCGACGCGATCTTGCCGGAGATGGCGCCGACGATCGCGGCCGCGGGCAACGTGAACAGCCAGGCGAGCACCATCCGGCCGGCCATCCGCCAGCGGACGGGCGCCTCGCGGCGGCCGACGCCGGAGCCGACGATCCCGCCGGAGCACACGTGCGTCGTCGACAGCGGGAAGCCGAGCCGCGACGAGACCAGGATGACGAGCGCCGAGCTGGTCTGGGCGGCGAAGCCCTGCGGGCCCTCGATGTCGGTCAGGCCCTTGCCGAGGGTGTGCGTGATGCGCCAGCCGCCGAGGTAGGTGCCCGCGGCGAGTGCGCAGGCCGCACTGACGATCACCCAGACGGGCGGGGCCGCGCCGGGCGGGAGGCTACCGGCGGTGACGAGGGTGAGCGTGATCACGCCCATCGTCTTCTGCGCGTCGTTCGTGCCGTGGGCCAGCGAGACCAGGGACGCCGAGACGATCTGGCCGACCTTGAACCCGCGCGTGGCCGGCCGGTTGCGGACGAGGAAGCGGTACACGAGGTACGTCGCGGCCATCGCCACGACACCGGCGATCACCGGCGACGCGGCCGCCGGGATCAGCACCTTCTCGACGATCTTTCCGAAGTGGACGGAGTCGGCGCCCGCCGAAACCCAGGTGGCGCCGATCAAGCCGCCGAACAGCGCGTGCGACGAACTCGACGGCAACCCGACGAACCACGTCACGAGGTTCCAGACGATCGCGCCGATCAGCCCGCCGAACACGATCGACGGGCCGATCTTCGTGTCGTCGACCAGGCCGCTCGAGATCGTCTTGGCGACCTCGACCGACAGGAACGCGCCGACCAGGTTCAGCACCGCCGAGATCGCGACGGCCACCCGGGGTTTGAGCGCACCGGTCGCGATCGACGTCGCCATCGAGTTCGCGGTGTCGTGGAACCCGTTCGTGAAATCGAATACCAGGGCCGTGACGACGACGAGCACGACCAGCAACGAGGGCTCCACCCCGACCTCCGAACCCTTGTGGGGACTTACCCGCAAGGTACCTGACGAGTGACGTCGGTTGTTAACAGCCCGTTGTGGAGGGTGACGCTTTCCGTTAAGCCAGCGGTAACGAGCGTTGACTGTCGGCGGCGGCCTGCAGCTCCCCGGACGCCAATCGGACGAACCGCTGCGCGAACGGACGCCACGTCTCGGCGATGTCGTCGTGCACCGTGATCAACTTGTCGTGTTCGAGTGATCCCGGCCGGGCGAACTCCGCCATCCCGGGCTCGTCCGCGGCCCAGCTCTCGACGATCTCGGGTGTCGTCTCGATGTGGAACTGGACACCGTAGACACACCGGTTGAACCGGAACGCCTGGTGCTGGTAGCGCGGAGCGGAGGCGAGCAGCTCGGCGCCCGGCGGGAGCCGGGTGATCGCGTCGTTGTGGAACTGGAGGACGTCCTGCATGAGCGGCATTTCGGCGAAGAGCGGATCGGTCCACGCGGCGTCTTTCTTCGACACCAGGTGCGGGCCGACCTCGGGCCCGTCCTTGCCGACCTCGACGCGGCCGCCGGTCGCGACGGTCAGCAGCTGGGCGCCGAGGCAGATCCCCAAGGTCGGGAACGGCCTCGACGCCGCCTTCGCCAGCAGGCGCCGGACGTCGGCGAGCCACGGGTGCTTCGCGTCGTCCTCCGCCCCCATGCCGCCGCCGAGGCAGACGACACCGGCGTAACCGTCGAGATCGGCGGGCAGGTCCTGCCCGGGTAGCAGCCGGACGTCGAGCTCCGCGCCGGCCTCGGTCAGCCAGTCACCGAGGGCGCCGAGCGGGTCCGAGGCGTCCGGCTGGATGATGAGCAGTCGTGTCACGTCTTCCAGGGTAGGTGCGTCAGCAGGCGCAGCGAATTCCGCCCGCCGCCTGGTCCGTTGTGTTGACGGGATAGCCGGCGGCCATCCAGCTCGTGATGCCGCCGGAGAGCCGTTTCACCTTGAAGCCGAGCTCGGCGAGCTTGAGCGCGCCCTTCGTGGCGGCGTTGCAGTTGCTGCTCTCGCAGTAGCAGACGTAAACGAGGTCGCGGTCGAGGTGAGCGGTGCTGTCGGGCGTCATGTCCCGGTAGGGCAGGTTGACCGCGCCGGGAATGTGCACCGCGGCGAAGGCCTCCGGAGCCCGGGTCTCGACGACGACGTAACCGGCGGTGCGGCCGGCGTCCAGGTCCCGGGCGAGGTCGTCCGGATCGACCTCGAAACCGAGCTCCGCGCCGAAGTAGGCGACGGCGTCGGCGGGAGCCGGGGCGGGGAAGGCGAGTGTGCGTGTCATAGGCGTAATCCTGCTGATCACGGCGTCGCGGACACAGGGCAGAATCGGGGTGTGGCCCCGGTTCAGCCGGGGATTTCCCTGTTCTGTCTTTGCCTGGTTGGGAGAATCACGGTGGACCTCGACGACGTCGACTGGCACCTGATCGAGCTCCTCCAGGCCGACGGCCGGCTGAGCTTCACGGAACTCGGGCGCCGGGTATCGCTGTCGGGCTCGGCGGTGACGGAACGAGTCCGCCGTCTCGAGGAACGCGGAGTGATCACGGGCTACGCAGCGAGTGTCGATACGACGAAGCTGGGCCTGCCGATCGAGGCCCTGGTCCGAGCGCGGGTGCGCAGTCTGGACACCCCTCGCTTTCGGACAGCGGTCCTGCCCCTGCCGGAGATCATCGCCGCGGACCACATCACGGGCGACGAGTGCTGGATCCTGCGGGTCCTGTGCCGGAATACGGCGGAGCTGGAGGAGCTGGTCGAGAAGGTGCAGCGGTACGGGGAGACGACGACATCGCTGGTGCTGTCGTCACCGCTGCGCCGGCGACCGCTGGCTAGGCGGGGGCGGCAAGACCTCGGTTGAGGCATCGGGTGTCTGGAGAGGCATCTCACGTGATCCACGGGGCATCACCCGTGACTGGACGGGCATCACTCCGAGTTGGGATGCGGGTTTCGCGTGATCCCGCGCGGGTCTCGCGTGATTGAAGGCGGAACTCGCGAACCTTGCACTGCCGGTTGGTGTACCCGGCCGGCCGCTCCCGCGCCTGCAGGACCAGCTCGCTTACTTGGATGCCGGGAGGCCAGCTCGAGTGGCTGAACGGTCGACACGCGTGATCAGCGAGCCCGACGCTCGCGACGGGGGGCCCGACTCGCGAGATCCGAGCGCCGGCCCGCGTGACCCAGCGAGCCGGCAACTGTGATCAGAAGGCCAACACCCGTGATCCGAGAGTCGACACGCGTGATTGGAGAGTCGACACGTGTGATTCGGAAGCCGACACGTGACCAGAACGTCGACACGCGTGATTGCCGGGACGACACACAACCGTGTGCAGGCATAAGGAAAAGGGCCCGGCCGGGAGAACCAT
>NZ_JAYFSI010000008.1:0-506015 GCF_034929455.1 Amycolatopsis heterodermiae | reverse complement strand
GAACCAGTAATTCTCGACGGCGATGCCGGGCACGGTCCGTTCGCCGGTCAGGTGCAGCGCCTCGGCCCGGGTGGCTGGGGTGGTCACGTCCGCGACCCTAGCGGTGTCACGTCCGGCACGGCCGTCTCGTTCCGTGGTCATGCAACGGACCATCACCCGCGTACTCCTCGTGTTCTTCGGCGTCGTCGAGGCCGTGACCGGAATCTGGCCACTGATCACGCCGACCGGCTTCTACCAGGACTTTCCCGGTTTCCGAACGGGCTGGGTCTCGATGGACGGGCCCTTCAACGAGCACCTCCTGCGCGACTTCGGCGGCCTCAACCTGGCCCTCGCGGCGCTGCTGATCGGGGCCGCCGTGATCGGCACCACAGCCGTGGCGCGGCTGGCCGGGGTCGCGGCCCTGCTGTTCGGCCTGCCGCACTTCCTCTACCACCTCGGCCACGTGTCGCATTTCGATCAAATTGATCAGGTTCTCATCATCGCGACGACGGGACTGGGCGCCGTGGTGCCGATCGTGCTGCTGCTGATCCCCGCGCGCCGGGTCAGTCCACCGGCGACACCGTGATGCCGAGCGCGCCCGGGCCGAGGTGCGCGCCGATCACCGTGCTCGCTTCGACGACCATGCTCTCGGCCATCCCGGACACGCGACGCTCGATCTGCCGGCCGATCTCGAGTTCGTGATCGCTGGCGCCGAACCGGGTCACGGCGATGTCGACGCGGAAGCCGCCCGACTTCCGCACCGCGAGGTCGACCATCTTGGCCAGCGCCCGCCGCGTGCCGGGGACGCGGGCGAGCGGCGCGACCTCGCCGTCCTTGACCGTGAGCAGCGGCTTGATGGAGAACGCGGTACCGACCGTCGCCTGCGCGGCGCCGATCCGCCCGCCGCGGCGGAGGTACTCCAGCGTGTCGACGTAGATGAACTCGGTGCTCGTCAGGTACCGGCGTTCCGCGGCTTCGATGACCCGGGCGGCGTCCCCGCCGGAGGCGGCCGCCCGGGCCGCGGCGATGGCCGCGAAGCCGAGGCTCATCCCGGTGGTGCGGCTGTCGAGGACGTGCACGGGGATGCGGACCTGCTGGGCGGCCTCCCGGGCCGCGCGGACGGTGTCGGACATGCGACCGGAGAGGTGGATGCTGACGATCGCGGTGGCGCCGCAGGCCGCGGCCTCCTGGTAGGTCCAGAAGAACGCCCCCGGATCCGGGGGCGACGTGGTGATCACCTGCCCGGCTCTCATCGTGTCGATGACCTTGCCGCGGTCGAAGCGGTTTTCGTCGTCGAAGTGGCTTCCCATGTTGAGCTGGATCTGCACGACGCCGATGGCCCAGCGGGCGGCGACGAGGTCGGGAAGGCACGAGCTGGAGTCGGTGACGACGGCGATGCGCGCTGGCATGGTGCCGGAGGTTAACCCCTAACGGCCTACTGCGAGTAGGCCGAGGTTGGTCCGATCGGACGAACGGCGGTTCAGGTGGGGTAACCGGTCGACTACTGGGACGATGGTCCCACTAGATTGCGCATCCAGGTGAATGGCGTCACCTCGGCGGGTCCTGACGGCGGAATGGCCCTAATCTACCGGCCAGTAGAGCACTGACCCGTGGTGCGTCCGCGGGCCACAACCGGGAGGTCGAAGAAGACCCATGACCAACATCGTTGTCCTGGTCAAGCAGGTACCGGACACCTACTCGGAGCGCAAGCTCAGCGGGGCCGACCACACCCTTGACCGTGAATCCGCCGACGCCGTGCTCGATGAGATCAACGAGAAGGCCGTCGAAGAAGCCCTGAAGATCAAGGAAGCCGGCGAGGGCGAGGTCACCGTGATCTCGGTCGGCCCCGACCGCGCGACCGACGCGATCCGCAAGGCGCTGTCCATGGGCGCCGACAAGGCCATCCACGTCTCCGACGAGGCGCTGCACGGCTCCGACGCCATCGCCACCGCGAAGGTCATCGCCGCCGCGATCGGCAAGGTCGAGGGTTACGACCTGATCATCGCCGGCAACGAGTCCTCCGACGGCCGCGGCGGCGCCGTCCCGGCGATCCTCGCCGAGCTGCTCGGCCTGCCGCAGGTCACCTACGCGCGTGAGGTCACCGTCGACGGCACCACCATTAAGGCCGTCCGCGAGACCGAGGACGGCCTCACCCGCCTCGAGGCGAGCCTGCCCGCGGTGGTCAGCGTCGGCGAGAAGATCAACGAGCCGCGCTACCCGTCCTTCAAGGGCATCATGGCCGCGAAGAAGAAGCCGGTCGAGACCTTCACCATCGCCGACCTGGGTGTCGACGCGGGCGAGGTCGGCCTGGCCAACGCCTGGTCCACGGTCACCGAAGCCTCGCCGAAGCCGCCGCGCACCGCCGGCGAGAAGGTCGAGGACGAGGGCGACGGCGGCACGAAGGTCGCCGAGTACCTGGTCGGCCAGAAGCTCATCTGACAAGGGTTCGAGGAGGAAGTAGAACAATGGCTGAAGTACTCGTCCTCGTCGACCACGTCGACGGTGAGGTCAAGAAGGTCACGCTGGAGCTGCTGACCGCGGCCCGCGCGCTCGGTGAGCCGTCGGCCGTCGTCGTCGGCCCGACCGGCACCGCGGCCAAGGCCAAGGAGTCCCTGGCCGCGCACGGCGCCGCCAAGGTGTATGTCGCCGAAGGCGACGACGCCGCGAACTACCTGGTCACGCCGAAGGTGGACGTGCTCGCCGCGCTGGCGCAGCAGGCGTCCCCGGCCGCCGTGCTCGTCACCGCCAGCGGTGAGGGCAAGGAGGTGGCCGCGCGCCTGGCCGTCCGGCTCGGCTCCGGCCTGATCTACGACGCCGTCGGCGTCAACGGCGACGGCGTGATCGACCAGTCGATCTTCGGTGGCGCGTTCTCGGTGAAGTCCAAGGCGTCGAAGGGCGTCCCGGTCGTCTCGATCCGCCCGGGTGCCGTCGAGGCCGAGCCCGCCGAGGGTGCGGCGGCCGTGGAGACCGTCGAGATTCCCGCAACCGACGCGGCGAAGGCCACCAAGATCACCGGCATCGAGCCGGTGACCGGCGGTGACCGTCCGGAGCTGACCGAGGCCTCGATCGTGGTCTCCGGTGGCCGTGGTGTCGGCTCGGCGGAGAAGTTCGACGTCGTCGAGAAGCTGGCCGACTCGCTCGGCGCGGCCGTCGGCGCCTCCCGTGCCGCCGTCGACTCCGGCTACTACCCGGCGCAGTTCCAGGTGGGCCAGACCGGCAAGACCGTGTCGCCGCAGCTGTACATCGCGCTCGGCATCTCCGGCGCGATCCAGCACCGCGCCGGCATGCAGACGTCGAAGACGATCATCGCCGTCAACAAGGACGCCGAGGCGCCGATCTTCGAGATCGCCGACTTCGGCATCGTCGGCGACCTGTTCAACGTCGCGCCGCAGCTGACCGAAGCGGTCGAGAAGCGCAAGGGCTGATCCTCGGTCCAGAAGGGCCTTCCGGGACGTCCTGGAAGGCCCTTCGCGCGTCTCCAGGACCTGAGAAGAGCCTGAGAACCCGCAATTAACTGAACGTGCACTAATCGGTCATCGGATGGCACTCTCCGCGGTTTCCTACGCCCGGGTACACCTTGACCATGACGACGTCACAGCTCCTCGTCAGCACTGATCAGGCGGGTTCCGAGCTTCCCGCGGACGCCCCTCGCTACTCCCTTCTCGTCGCCCACGCGAACGACGAAGTGGTCGCGGCGCAGCGGCTGCGGCACCAGGTTTTCGCGGAGGAGATGGGCGCGAAGCTCCATTCCCCGCGCCCCGGTCTCGACATCGACGAGTTCGACGAGTTCTGCGACCACCTCGTCGTCCGCGACGACAACACGGGCGACATCGTCGGCTGCTACCGGATGCTGCCGCCGGACCGCGCCGTCCAGGCCGGGAAGCTCTACGCCGACAGCGAGTTCGACCTGAGCGCGCTCGACGCCCTGCGGCCCTCCCTGGTCGAAACCGGCCGTTCGTGCGTGCACCCCGACCACCGCAGCGGCGCCGTCGTCAGCCTGGTCTGGGCCGGGATCGCCCGGTACATGCTGCTGTCGGGTCACCGCTACCTCGCCGGCTGCGCGTCGGTCCCGCTGGTGGACGGCGGCTCGTTCGCCGCGGGCGTCTGGGACGTCCTGCGCACCAAGCACTACTCGGACGAGGCGACGCGCGTCTCGCCGCTGATCCCGTGGGACACGTCCGGGATCGAACGCCCGGCGCGGGCCACGCTGCCGCCGCTGATCAAGGGGTACATCCGGCTCGGCGCCAAGGTCTACGGTCCGCCGGCGCTCGATGCCGATTTCGGTGTCGCGGACTTCTTCGTCGTGCTCGACCTGCACAACGTCGACGAGCGCTACCTGAAGTTCTTCCTCGGGGTCCAGGTATGAGCCACTCCTGGATGCCGACGTCGCCCTGTGGCGACGACTGCTTGACCGGTGGCGACCCCGTGGTCGCTTTCCCGCGACGAGTGCTGCGGTTCGTCTCGGCGATCGTGGTCGTCTTTTCGGCGATGCTGGCCTCGCCGCTGCTTCTCGTCGCCCGCGGCCGAGGCCGCGAGCGGCTGGTCCGGCTGATCTTCCACGGCGTGCTGCGCGCCTTCGGCGTGCGGCTGGACATCCGCGGCGGCGAAGACTTCCGCACCGCGGCCGCCGGCCGTGGCGCGCTGGTGGTCAACAACCACATCTCCTGGCTGGACATCGTCGCGATCAACGCCCTGCGGCCGATGCGCGCGCTGGCCAAGAAGGAGATCGCGGGCTGGCCGGTGCTGGGCGGCCTGGTCCGCCGCGGCGGCAGCATCTTCCTCGACCGCGAGCGGCTGAGGACGCTGCCCGCCACGATGGCCGAGCTGGCCGACGCGCTGCGCTCGGGCTCGCTGGTGAGCGTCACCCCCG
Organism: Amycolatopsis heterodermiae; assembly: GCF_034929455.1. Lineage (NCBI taxonomy): Bacteria > Bacillati > Actinomycetota > Actinomycetes > Pseudonocardiales > Pseudonocardiaceae > Amycolatopsis > Amycolatopsis heterodermiae. The sequence goes on along the minus strand of NZ_JAYFSI010000008.1, from coordinate 501,166 downwards.
AAGGCACCACGTGGTGCGGGCTGGCGTCCGGCCGGTTCACGACCGCGACGTTCCAGGCGGCCATCGACGGCGGTGTCCCGGTCCGCCCGATCGCCCTGCGCTACCGCCTCGCCGACGGCCGCGAGACCAGCCGCCCCGCGTTCATCGGGCCGGAGTCGCTGATCGCGTCCCTGCGCCGGGTCGCCGCGCTGCGCGGCCTGGTGCTGGAGGTCCACATCTGCCCGGAGATCGCGCCGGGCCGCGCGGAGACCCGCCACGAACTGGCCGCGCTGGCGGAGGCGGCCGTTCATTCCGCACTCGGAACGGTCAAGATCCCGGGCCAGCAGCGTCGGCGCACCCCGCGTCCGCAGGTCGCGCCTTCGGCTCCGGCCGCGTCGTCCGACGTGGTGGTTCCCCGGGCCGCGGCCACTCACGCCGCGCCCTCCCTGGCTTCGCCTCCCGCGAAGTGATCCGGGGTCTGCCGCCGCGATCCGGCGGCAGGCCCTGGTCGGCTTGCGGACGGGCCTGTTGCCGATATCCGGCGACAGGCCCGTCTCGCGTTCAGCTGACGGTCAGCGTCAGCTTCCCGCCGGGGTGCCCGCCTTCGCTCTCCGTCTGGGCGGCGGCCGCGTCGGCGAGCGGGTAGCTCTTGCCGTGCGCGATGGTGACGCCGCGATCGGTCACCCAGCCGGCGATTCCCTCGAGGACCTCACGCGACTGCTCGCCGCCGCTGGAGAACGTCAGCCCCAGCTCGAACGCCGCGGCGTCGGCGATCGTGATGATCCGATCCTGGGAGCCCCGCAGCTCGACCGAGCCCGGCAGGACGCCGTGCCCGGAGGTGTCGAAAACGGCGTCGACCGAGCCCGACGCGGCTTCGCGGACCCGCTCCTCCCAGCCGTCGCCGTAGAGGATCGGGACGACGCCGAGGGACTTCAGGTCGTCGAGGCTTCGGCTGCCACCGGTGCCGAGGACGGTCAGCCCCTTCGCGATGGCGACCTGCGCCGCGAACCGGCCCACGGTGCCGCTGGCGCCGTGGATCAGCAGCGTCTCGCCCTCGCGGACCTCGAGCAGGTTCAGGACGCGAAGGGCCGTCTCACCGGCGACCGGCAGCGCCACGGCGTCGGCCCACGAGAGGCTCGCGGGCTTCGGCGCAAGCGTTTTCCCCAGGGCGTATTCGGCGTAGGACCCGGTCTCGGACCAGCCGAAGACCTCGTCGCCCACGGCGAAGCCGGCGCCGTCACCGACGGCGTCGACGACCCCGGCGACCTCGAACCCGGGGGTGTGGGGGAAGTCGACGGGGAAGTTCTGCGCCATCCCGCCGCCGCGGATCTTCCAGTCGAGCGGATTGATCCCGGCGGCCCGCACGGCCACCCGTACCTGCCCGGGACCGGGCTCCGGCGTCGGAACTTCCGACAGCTTCAGGACGTCCGGCCCGCCGTACTCGGCGAAGGTGATAGCTCGCATGGTGTCGTCTGCGCTCCTCGATTTCGGGACCTTCGGTTCGAATGTCCTCTCCGCAGAGTCAACTCGCCCGGCGTCCTCGCCGAACCACTCGGACGAGCAGTGTTCACTAGCCGGACGAGCAGGCGGCTGGTGCGCGAGCGCGCCTAGTTTGGAGCCATGGACGCTTCCTGGTCGGATCCGCGACACGTGCTCGACGTCGTCGAACGGCTGTTGTCGGCGCCGCGCCCCCAGCTGCTCACCCAGTTCTCCATCGAGCTGGGAGGGCTGGTCCCGCACCGGGCCGCGGCGATGCAGACGGGGGACTGCCCGCGCAGTCCGCTCAAGGTGGTCGGTGACCCGGCGATCGCCCAGGCGGTGACGAGCGCCGAGCTGCAGCGGCTGGTCGACCGCAGCGAGCCGGGCACGGCCCTGGTCGTCGACGGCGTCCTGGGTGGCGTCGAACGCCGTCTCGTCCTGCTCGCGTCGTCGCCGCCGGTCGGCCGGGGAGCGGTGCTCGCCGTGGTGCCGACGGCCATGGAGCCGCCGTCCACCGAGCTGGAGCTGGCCGCCCGGCTGTGGCACATCCTGAGCACGGACGCAGGCCAGCGCGCGACGGATCCGGGCCCGGAGGTTCTGGCCAGCAACCTCGCCGCGGCCGGCGCGCGGGCGCAGGCGATCACCGACCTCGGCCAGACCCACGCGACGACCCTGACGACCCTCCTGGCGGTGCTCCGGTCCAGCCGCCTGCCCGACGCCGCCGCCCGGCGAACCGCGGTCGACCTCGCGGCGGATGCGCTGCTGGAGCTCAAGGGCGTCGTCGACCGCGACCAGGCCCTGTCCGCGGAGCCGGCGGACACGGCGTTCGCCGTGCTCAGGGAGCAGCTCGCCGACCTGGTCCGGCACACGGACGTCGACATCGACCTGGTCAGCCCGGTCGGCGACGGCTCGCTCGCCCAGGACATCGCCCACACCGCCCGGACGTTGACCCGCGGCCTGGTCCTCACGGCCCTGGACCGTCCGGCGACCACGCGCCTGCGGGCGTCCTGGCGACTGGACGGCTCGGTCGTCCGCATCACGGTCCGCGACGACAACCCCGAGGTCGCCGCCGCGGTCCCGGCCGGCGGCCTGACGGAACGCCTCACGACGCTGGGCGGCCACTGGGAGGTCGACGCGGTCCCGGGCTGGGGGACGACGGTCACCGCGGTCCTGCCCCTCGGCGTGGCCGAACCACCGGAACTGCGCCCGCTCGACCGGCTCAACCCGCGCGAGCTCGAGGTCTTGTCGGGAATCTCCCAGGGCCTGCGCAACCGGCAGATCGCCGAGCAGCTGCAGCTCAGCGAGCACACGGTGAAGTTCCACGTCCGCAACATCCTCGACAAGCTGGACGTGACCTCCCGCGGCGAGGCCGCTGCCCTGGCCCGCGACCTGCGTCTGGAGCCGCCGACGCGGTACTCCGCCTGAAATCGGCTTGACCTCCAGGGGGCTGGAGGTTGCAGGCTGCTGATCATGACCTCGACCGTCGACCCCGCACCCGTTCGCCGCAGTGTGCTCTGGAGCGCCGACCACCGGCTGACCACCATCGCGCTGCTGCTCGTGGTCACCCTGGTCGCGTTCGAGAACATGGGCGTTGCGACGGCAATGCCGACCCTGGTCGCCGACCTGCACGGGCAGTCCCTGTACTCGTGGCCGTTCACAATCTTCCTGATCTCGAGCGTGGTCGCGACGGTCCTGTCAGGCCGACTCGGTGATCGCCGAGGCCCGGCACCGGCTCTGCTCGCAGGTCCGGCTCTGTTCGCGGCCGGCTTGCTCGTCGCGGGGACGGCGACCGGCATGCCGACGCTGCTGCTCGGCCGCGCTCTCCAGGGCTTCGGCTCAGGGCTGCTACTGGTCTCCGTCTCGCTCCTGATCGCGCTGACGTTCACCGACCGCGAGCGTCCGGTGATCTACGCCGCGAACGCCGCCGCCTGGGTCTTACCCGCGGTCATCGGCCCGTCGGTGGCCGGGTTCCTGACGGTCAGCGTCGGCTGGCGCTGGGTGTTCCTCGGCCTCGTCCCGCTCGTGGTCATCGGCGTGACGATGCTGATGGTGGTCGTCCGCCGCCTGCCCGCGCACGTCCCCGCCACGGGCGGCCCACGCGCCGGCGTGATCCAGGCGGTCATCGCCGCCATCGGCGTCGCCGCCCTGACCTGGGCCGCTCAGCACCAGTCACTCCTCGCGCTCGGCTACGGCACGGTCGGGCTGATCGCCCTCGGCTACGCCCTCCGCAAGCTGCTCCCGGCGGGGACGCTGACCTCCCGCCGAGGCCTCCCGACGGTCGTCGCCTCCCGGGCGTTGATCGCCGGCGCGTACGCCGGGATGGAGGCATACCTGCCCCTGACGATGAGCGCGGTCCACGGCTACAGCCCAGCCCTCGCCGGCCTGCCCCTGACGATCACGGCGCTGGGCTGGTCCGCGGCATCGGCAGCCCAAGGCCGCTACCTCAACTGGTCGAAGGAGGCATCACTGCGCACCGGCTTCTGGCTCGTGGCTGCCGGCCTGGTCTGCTTCGGCCTGGTCTCGCAGCCCTGGTTCCCCGCTTGGACGGCGTTCGTGGCCTGCGCGGTCGGCGGCGCGGGCATGGGAACCGCGATGCCCGCGATCTCGGTTCTCCTGCTCCGCTACTCGCCCGAGGGTGAGCGCGGATTCAACACCTCGGCGATGCAGCTCGCGGACTGGGTCGGCTGTGCTCTGCTCATCGGCCTGGGCGGCGTTCTGCTCGGCCTGGTGGGGTCAGTCCTCAACCCATCGCCGGCGATGGCCCTGCTCACGGTCGCTTTGGTGGCGCTCGCTCTGGTGGGCGTCCGGCTGACCGGGCGCTGGCCGTCGAAGGTGTGACAGCCCACTTCAGGGTCCAGGGCGAGCATCGTCACGCGCTGGAGCGGACTACCCTGAAGGAGCGATGACCTATCTCGACCACGCGGCGACCACTCCGATGTTGCCCGAAGCCATAGCGGCGATGACCGAGGCGCTGTCCACCGTGGGCAACGCCTCAGCGCTGCATTCCTCGGGCCGGCGCGCTCGCCGGATGGTCGAGGAAGCCCGCGAGACGATCGCCGACGCTTTGGGAGCCCGCCCCTCCGAGGTGATTTTCACCGGCGGCGGCACCGAAAGCGACAACCTCGCCCTCAAGGGCATCTACTGGGCCCGCCACGACGAGCAGGAGCAGCGCCGCCGCATCCTGTGCGGTGCCGCCGAGCACCACGCGGTGCTCGACACCGTGGAATGGCTCGAAGCTCGCTGCGACGCCGAGATCACTCTGCTAGACGTGGACAGCCAAGGCCGTGTGTCGCCCGACGTGCTCCGCGCCGCTATCGCCACGGATCCCGAAAGCGTGGCCCTGGCGACGGTGATGTGGGCGAACAACGAGGTCGGCACGATCAATCCGATCCCGGAATTGGCCGCGATCTGCGCCGAGTTCGACATTCCGCTGCACACGGACGCTGTCCAGGCGGTCGGCGCGGTCCCGGTCGATTTCACGGCCAGCGGAGCTGCTGCGCTCACATTGACCGGCCACAAGCTCGGCGGTCCCTTCGGCATCGGAGCCCTCCTTCTCGGCCGCGATGTGACCTGCGTGCCCCTGTTGCACGGTGGTGGCCAGGAACGCAGCGTCCGCTCCGGCACCTTGGATGTCCCCGCGATCTTTAGCTTCGCAGCCGCGGTCCGATCCAGCAGCGCTACCCGGGCCGAATATGCGAAGCGTGTCGAGGATCTGCGCGATGGGCTCATCGAGGCGATCCACCGCGAGGTGCCCGACGCCGTCCTCAACGGGGGAGAGGGCGAGCGGCTTCCCAGTCACGTCCATTTCACCTTCCCCGGATGCGCCGGCGACAGCCTGCTGATGCTGCTCGACGCCAAGGGCATCGAGTGTTCGACGGGATCGGCTTGCACCGCAGGCGTAGCGCAGCCGAGCCATGTGTTGCTCGCTATGGGCGCCGACCCAGCAGCTGCCCGTGGCTCGCTCAGGTTCTCTCTCGGCCACACGTCCACCGCCGCCGACATCGAGGCGGTTGCAGCCGAAATCGGCGGTGTCGTCACACGCGCACGGCAGGCCGGGCTCGCCGGAATGCGCAAGCAGACCCAGAAGCAAGAGGTGTAAGGCAATGCGGGTTTTGGCCGCGATGAGCGGAGGAGTGGATTCGGCGGTCGCCGCGGCGCGCGCGGTCGACGCCGGGCACGACGTCGTCGGCGTACACCTGGCGTTGTCGGCCAAGCCCGGCACTCTGCGAACCGGTTCGCGCGGGTGTTGCACGATCGAAGATTCGCACGACGCCAGGCGGGCCGCGGACATCCTCGGGATCCCCTTCTACATCTGGGATTTCGCGGAGCGGTTCACCGAAGAGGTCGTGGAGACTTTCGTCGGCGAATATGCCGCCGGCCGTACCCCGAATCCCTGCGTCACCTGCAACGAGAAGATCAAGTTCGAAGCTCTCCTCGAGAAGGCGATGGCCCTCGGCTTCGACGCGGTCGCGACCGGTCACTATGCACGCCTGTCCGTGGTAGACGGCGTGCCTGAGCTGCGCCGCAGTGCGGACAGTGGCAAGGATCAGTCCTACGTTCTCGCATCTCTTACTCCGGACCAGCTCAGTCACGCGATGTTCCCGCTCGGCGACTCGTGGAAGACCGACGTTCGGGCCGAGGCGGAGCGGCGGGGCCTGTCCGTCGCGAACAAGCCCGACAGTCACGACATCTGCTTCATCCCGGACGGCGACACCAAGAAGTTCCTGGAGAACCGGCTGGGGCAGCGACCCGGCGAGCTCGTCGACGCGGAGACCGGCGCAGTGCTTGGCCAGCACACAGGCGTGCACGGGTTCACCATTGGTCAGCGCAAGGGGCTTGGTATCGACGCCCCGGCGCCGGACGGTCGCCCTCGCTACGTCCTGTCCTTGGAGCCGGTGTCCGGTTCAGTCAAGGTAGGTTCCGCCGCCGGCCTCGGCATCAAGGTGATCGAGGCGGATCGGGCGATCTGGCCGAGCGGACGTCCGCTGACCGAGCCGACTGAGTGTGTCGTCCAGGTGCGGGCTCACGGCGGCATCGTCGATGCCGTCGCCGACGTGGACTCGGACACCATGACCCTGCAGCTCCGTGAACCTTTGCGCGGGGTCGCTCCCGGCCAGGTTGCCGTGCTCTACCGGCCGGATGCCGAAGGCGGCGACATCGTCCTGGGTAGCGCGAAGATCTCGGGTACGCGCTGACGTCTCGTCACGTTCTCGGCTTCTTGTGGGATCGGCTCGCTCGTCGGCGGGTCGGATGCATCGACGGTGGCGTTGTGGTGCGAACGCGGCCGGTCGGTGTCGCGACTTTTACCGTGCCGTCGGGGGCGACCTCGTAGTTCCAGCCGGGCTGATCCTTCAGCTTGCGATGGCGGGAGCAGAAGGTGACCGGCTGATACGCGACGACCTCACCCCCACCTGATGCTTGAGTCGGCTCGATTCCGCAGCTCTGGGCAGGGCGTGTGCACCCGGGCTGCCGGCACTCCTGGTCCCGGACGCGGATGAACTCGTCGTGTGCCGGATCGAGCGGGTAGTGCGTCGGTGACAGCTCGACCACCTGACCGGTACGCGGGTCGGTGAGAACCCGTCTCAGCGTTGTGCCGGGCCCACTGATGATGCGACGGGCAACCGATGCCGCGATCGGGCCGCGGCCGGCCAACGTTGCCGGTAGGTCGTTCAGGCTCAGGTAGGTGGCCAGATCCACGTGCAAGAACACCTCGGTCCGCGCGGTCGGCCCACCCGTGCCGCTGAGCAACAGGTCCATGGCAACGTCGGCTCGGAGCTGGTCCAGCGTTCGCGTCTCTCCGGGCGTCTTCAGCGCTCGGGCAGCCTGGTCGATGCGGGCGTAGGCGGCGGTCGCCCTCTCGGTCGGAGCGTTGTTGATCGACAGGTGAGTCACTGCGGCGTCTTGGTGGTGCAGGCTGAATCGTCGTTCCATGAGTTTCTGCTCGGTGCGGCTTGCGGCGCCTTGAGGGTCGGCTTTCGCGGCGGCGTAGGCCGCCGCCCGGCGGACTTGGGTGGCGTTCCGTCCAGGAACCCGTTCTTCGAGCGCTTCATCGACGACACGCACGTAGTCGCCGGAAAGCCAAGCCGTGGCGTCGGTGACCTTCATGGCGCGATAGAGGTCCAGCCTGCCGTCGTCCATCAGGTTGAGCATGCGGGGAAGCCGGGCGATCAGCGCGTTGGCCGCGGAAACGATGGCGCTGGCCCGGTGTTCCGTTATGGACAAAGCCAACGCCACCTCCGAAGCTGTGCTGGGCGCCCGTCTCCGACGCACGCTGAGGTCGGCGATGGCTCTCAGCTGTAGTGCTTGAAGCTTGGAGATCTCGGCGTCGGTGTCACGAATCAGGTCGACGACTTGGTCGTCCTTCATGTGCTGCAACGTATCCGGGTTCGCGCGAACCAACCTCAGCACCAACGGAAAGGCGTCGTCGGCGTGCTGGGAATCGGTCGCGGAGTTGAGCTTGTGAAGTGGCTGCGAAGGTGACATGAGTGCGACCGTACGGCACTTTTCAAGGAAATTACCGCGGAGGGCACGAACGGTCCTTTCGCGCTCTCCGCGGCTTGACAGGCCGGGACCAGTTCGGAATGGTCGGCGTGTGTGGATCTGTTTCGTCCCGCATTGGAGAGCGCAATGACTGCCTATTGTCCTATTTGGACAATCAAGCTGAGGGCCGTTCAGAGCTTCAGCTTGAACCCGGTGTGGGTCGGCTCGAAACCGAGGCGCTCGTAGAATCGGTGTGCCTGTGTCCTGGAGGTGTCCGAGGTGAGCTGAACAAGAGCGCACCCGCGTCGGCGCGATTCGTCGATCGCCCACTGGATGAGGTCGGCGCCGAGGCCGGATCCCCGATGATCCGCGCGGATTCGCACAGCCTCTATCTGGCCGCGCAGGGCACCGCGCCTCGCCAAGCCCGGAATCATGGTGAGTTGCAGCGTTCCGACGGCTTGGTCACCAGACACGACGACGACCAGGAGCTGGTTCGGATCCGCGTCGATGTCGTCGAATGCTTGCAGGTACGGGACAAGATCGGCGGGATCGTCGCGGGTCGCGCCGAGCTGGTCGTCCGCCAGCATGTGCACTATCGCTTCGACGTCGTCGCGCCGTGCTTTGCGGATGATGTGGTCGGTCACAGTGTCAGTATCACAGCGCGCGGGTGAATCCTTGATAGCTGTGTTCGAAACCGAAGCGCGCGTAGAAGTCTCGCAGGTCGGCGCGGGCGAGGCCCGAGTCCAGGTGGAGGCGGGTGCAGCCACGTCGGCGGGCTTCGTCGATGCCCCAGCTCAGAAGGGCGCTCGTCACTCCCCGGCGGGCGGCGCGGATGCCTTCCAGGTGGCCACGGGTCGCGCCGTCCCAGGCCAGCCCGCGCGTCACCGTCAGTTGCGCGGTGCCGACGACGCCGTTGTCGTCCTCCGCTACGACGAGCGTGACGTGCGGGGTGCTTGTGAGCTCGCGAAGTGCGGCTGCCAGCGGCCCGCCCGGTGCGTCGAACAGGCGCACGAGCGCCTCGATGTCCGTCGCCCTCGCGCGTCTTATGACATCCATTGCGCCCAGTATGCAGGAAGTCCTCAGGGCACCGTGTAGTGCCGGACTCCGTCGACCGTCTGCGCGTTCAGTCTGCCCTGCGAAACCAGGAGGTCGAGATGTGCCGCGGTTTCCAGGACGGCGAGCATCTGGTTGAACGAGTCCATTTCGGACAGCTTGCGGTTGCGGCGGGTCCATCCGGTCCGGTCGGCGGCTTCGAACGCGGTGCTCGCGCCGGCAGCGATTTGCCCGCCCATGGTCTCGAGGCGTTCGCGGTGGTGTTCCAGCAGTTCGTCGACACGTGTGTGCACGCTCTCGGACACCGGACCGTGGGCGGGAAGCATGCGACGGTCAGGCATGGAGCGCACCAGGCGCAGCGAATCCATGAAGTCGTTCAGGGGCAACTCGGCCGGCACAGGCTGGAACCCGATGGACGGAGTGATGTGCGGCAGCACGTGGTCGCCGGAGAACAACAGGTTGGCCGTGTCGTCGACGAAGACGACGTGTCCGCTCGTGTGTCCCGGGGTGGCGACGATGTCGAACTCGCGTCCGGGCATGATCGATCGGCGGCCTGGTGTCAGCCACTCGTCGGGCGCTTCCCACAGATCGGCTTCCCGGTGGCGCCGATTGGTGCCGAACTCGCGGCCCAGGGCTTCGACCACACCGGCGGCGCCGGCCTTGAAGAGGAGGTCGACCTGGGCTTCCATCGGCAGCCGGTCGGGGTTGCCGGAAACCTTCAGCGACGGTTCTTCGTCCTGGCCGAGCGCGATCTTCGAACCGAACTCACGGCGGAGCACGACCGCCTGCGAATAGTGGTCGCGGTGGACGTGAGTCACCAGGAACTCGCTGACGTCGGCGAGCTCGGCACCGATCCCGCCGAGGGCGTCCGTCAGCTGTTGACGGGCCACGTCCAATGCCCAGCCGGAATCGACCAGGACCAGCTTCTTGCCGTCCGTGACCGCGTAGACGTTCACCGCACGAAGGCCGTCGTTGGGCAGCGGCAACGGGATCCGGTAGACGCCCGCCGACACCTCGTAGATCCCGGGTTCGGTCCAGATCCGGTCGCTGCTTTCCGGCAACGGTTCCACGGTGACCTCCGTCCCGGCGAGACTCCGGCGTCCCGGCCTTTTCTTCACCCTGAGCCGTGCCGGGCCCGCTGTCCACCGGGAGGAGATGAGACGCCGGTCACTAGGTCAGTCGGTGTCCTGTTTCAGGGCGGTGTCGATCGTGAGGGCCGCGGCGACCACCATGCTGGCCAGCGGATCCGGCAGCGGGTGGGGGATCTCGACGACGTAGTTGTCGGCCGTGGTGAAGGCGGCCTTGATGAACCCGCCCCAGGTCTTGGTCACCCGAGCGACCTCGGTGTCGGCGTGGTCCCGGATGGAGAAGTTCCAGGCCCGCCAGTTCTCGGCGAAGATTCCGCCGACCGGACGGCCGTCGACGAGGAAGCCGAAGCGGATCTTCCCGAAGACGTTCTCCTGGACGATCTCGCCGATCGGGGTCTCGTCGGCTCGGGTGACGAGGAACCGGGACTTGAACACCTTGGCCGGCCGGGTCACCTTCAGCACCGTGCTGTGGTTGGCGTCGCGGACCTCGAACTTGTGTGTCAGGAACTGGTCGTAGTTGGTCAGGAGCCGGATCGCCTTCTTCAGCGTGCTCTGGCCGACCTCGACGACTCCGCCGATCCGGGTGCCGTTCTGGTCGAAGACACCGAACTCGTTGGCCATCTCGATCAGCTTGGCGCGCTGGTTCACCACCAGGACCGGCTCGGTGAACAGCGTCCCGCCGCCGGTCCGCGCGCCACCGCGGCCGCGGGTGGCGCGGCCGACCTGGTTCTGGATGCGCGCCGGGTCGTGGGCTCGCTCGATGTCCAGCTCGATCGGCTCGGAGTCGCTCGGCGGCACCTGCTGGGCCGGACGTGTGTTGGCGGTCCAGGCCTGGCCGTCCCACCAGCGGTGCAGCCGCGGGTCCCGCGAGTCGGGGTACCAGCCCGGTTGCGGTGGCGAACTCGTCATGACCGGGCAGCCTATCCGCGTGGGCGCGCTCACGGGTCGGGGAAAGAGAAATGCGGCGAATGTCCGCCTCCGCGGGATCCGGTGCGGTGGCCCGGTCGGCGTCGGCGGCCGGTGGTCGACCACAATCCGGGTTGTGAGCGAACGACTTTGGCCCAGCGGGGCCGCAACGGCGATCGGCTCGATGCCCGGCACGGACCCCGCGGAGGCGGCGGCGGTCGTGTTCGGCGAGCTGCCGGACTTCCCGCACGTGCCGGAGTTGCCCGCCCGTGGCGTCGGCGCGGACATGCTCGGGCGGACGGCGGCGCTGCTGGTGGACCTGGCCGTCGAGGTCGTGCCGAGCGGCTACCGCGTCGCCGCGCGGCCGGGGCACGACCACCGCCGGGCCGTCGACCTCCTTCGCTGGGATCTGGACGCGGTGCAGGAAGCCCGCGAGAAGGCCGGGGTCACGCCGCCGGTCTTCAAGGTCCAGCTCGCCGGGCCCTGGACGCTCGGCGCGGGGATCGAGCTACCCCGCGGCCACCGGGTCCTCACCGACCGCGGCGCGCTGCGGGACTTCACGGCCTCCCTGCTCGACGGCCTCGCCGAGCACGTCGAGGAGGTCCGGTCCAGGACCGGCGCACCCGTGGTCGTCCAGTTCGACGACCCCTCGCTGCCCACGGTGCTGGCCGGAGGGCTGTCGACGCCGTCCGGTTACGGGAACGTCGCGGCGGTCCCTGAGCCCGAGGCCCGTGACCTGCTCGCCACCGTCATCGAAGGCGCGCGTGCGATCACCGGCCAGCCCGTGATCGTGCACTGCTGCGCCGCGGAACCGCCGCTCGGTCTGCTGCGTGAGGCCGGCGCGGACGCCCTGGCGTTCGACCTCAGGGCACTCGACGGCTCGTCCGCCGCGTTCCTCGACGAGATCGGCGAGGTGTGGGACAGCGGCGCGACGCTGTTCATGGGCGCGATTCCGACCACGGCCCCGTCCACCCCCCTGACCCTGAAGGACGTCGGCGAGGCGCCGTTCCGGCTGGCGAGCCGGCTCGGTTTCAACCGCAGCGTCCTGGCCGAACGCGCCGTGCCGACCCCCGCCTGCGGTCTCGCCGGTGCGACGCCGGACTGGATGCGCCGGGCTCTCGCGTTGTCCCGCGACCTCGGCAAGGCCTTCGTGGAGCCACCGGAAGGGTGGTGACGGAATCCGGCAACTCGCCGACGTCGGCGCGGCACGCCAAGTAGCGTGGCGGGAAGCCGACCGAACGAGGATCACCGATAGCCATGCGCCTGTTCCGCCGCAAGAGCACCGCCGCCGATCCGCCCGACCCGCGCACCGCGTGGCCGGAGCAGCACGTGCCGGAAGACCCGGCGGTCGCCGCGGAGACGTTCTGGCAGGGCTGGTACGACCTGCTCCCGATGGTCAGCGCGGCGCTCGGCGGGGGCGAGCCGCACCGGGTCGAGCACGAGCTCTGCCAGCTGGTCGAGGCGCTGCACCCCCGGCTGCACTTCTCGCTCGAACGTGGTCGCCGGTCGATCTACGCCCTGGTCGTGACCGGCCAGGAGGACCCGGAACTGCGGCCGTTCACTGACGCGTGGCGCGCCGCCGCGCCGCCGGACGACGCCATCTGGGAGTACCACGACTCGGTCCCGCCGGTGCCCGATCCGACCGAGGTGACCGTCAACCTCGGTGAGCACCGGATCTCGCTGGCCGACGTCCGGGTCGTCGCTCAGGTGGAGGACGACGTCGTCGACGTCGCCGTCTTCCACCCCGGCTTCCGGCACCTCGACGAGGCCGCGCGGCTGACCATGACGTTCCTGCCCCTCGACGCCACATTGGGTGAACGTCTGGCCGCCGAACGACTACGGCGTGTCGAGACCGCGGAGACCGAGCCGGCGGGCGCGATCACCCTTTTGGAGTTCCGTGAACTGGTTCGCGCGCTCGGCGGCGGGACGCCCGAAAATGTCGGTGCCGCCGACTAGGGTTACCACCCGTGAGCAGCACAGACCTTCCCCAGGACCACATCGCGGCGGTGGACGCCCCGGAGGCCGCCGAGGACGTCACCGACGTCCCGGCCGACGTGCGTGAGCGCCACAGCGCGCTCGCCGAGGAACTGCGCAACCACCAGTTCCGCTACTACGTCCTGGACTCGCCGATCGTCTCCGACGGGCAGTTCGACGAGCTGCTCGGCGAGCTGCAGGCGATCGAAGACGCGCATCCCGCGCTGGTCACCCCCGAGTCGCCGACGCAGCGGGTCGGGGGCACGTTCTCGACCGAGTTCACCGCGTACGACCACCTCGAGCGCATGCTCAGCCTGGACAACGTCTTCGACCGGGACGAGTTCCTGGCGTGGGTGGAGCGCGTCGAGAAGGAGGTCGGCCGCACCGAGTTCCTCGCGGAGCTGAAGATCGACGGCCTGGCGATCAACCTCCTGTACGAAAACGGCCAGCTCACCCGGGCGCTCACCCGGGGTGACGGCCGCACCGGCGAAGACGTGACGCTGAACATGCGCACGCTGGAGCAGGTGCCGGAGACGCTCACCGCCACCGACCAGTTCCCGGTGCCCGCCCTGGTCGAGGTGCGCGGCGAGGTCTACTTCCGTGTCGAGGACTTCCTCGAGCTGAACGCGAAGATGGTCGAAGCGGGTAAGCCGCCGTACGCGAACCCGCGCAACACCGCGGCCGGGTCGCTGCGGCAGAAGGACCCCAAGATCACGAGAGAGCGCCGGCTGCGGTTGATCTGCCACGGGCTCGGCAAGCGCGCGGGCTTCGAGCCGCAGCGCCAGTCGGAGGCGTACGACGCGCTGGCCGCGTGGGGCCTGCCGGTGTCGCCGCACAGCAAGGTCCTGACGACGGCTGACGAGCTGACCGAGCACATCGCCTACTGGGGCGAACACCGCCACGACGCCGAGCACGAGATCGACGGCGTCGTCATCAAGGTCGACCAGGTGACGCTGCAGCGGCGGCTGGGCACGACGTCGCGCGCGCCGCGATGGGCGATCGCGTACAAGTACCCGCCGGAAGAGGCGATCACGACGCTGCTGGACATCCAGGTCGGCGTCGGCCGGACCGGGCGCGTGACGCCGTTCGCGGTCACCGAGCCGGTCAAGGTCGCGGGGTCGACCGTCGCCAGGGCCACCCTCCACAACGGGGAGGAGGTCAAGCGCAAGGGCGTGCTGATCGGCGACCGGATCGTCATCCGCAAGGCGGGCGACGTCATCCCCGAGGTCCTCGGGCCGGTGGTCGACGCGCGCAAGGGCGACGAGCGGGAGTTCGTCATGCCCACCCACTGCCCGGAATGCGGCACGGAGCTCGCCTACCAGAAGGAAGGCGACAAGGACATCCGCTGCCCGAACACCCGGTTCTGCCCGGCGCAGCTGCGGGAGCGGCTCTTCCACCTGGCCGGCCGCGGCGCTTTCGACATCGAGGTCCTCGGTTACGAGGCGGCTGTCGCGCTTCTGGACGCGAGGGTGGTCGCGGACGAGGGTGACGTTTTCGACCTGAACGAGGACAGCCTGTCCGAGGTCGAGCTGTTCCGCACCAAGGCCAGCGAGTTGTCCGCCAACGCGCGAAAGCTGCTCGCCAACCTCGACGCGGCGAAGGACCGGCCGCTGTGGAAGGTGCTGGTCGCGCTGTCGATCCGGCACGTCGGGCCGACAGCGGCGCAGGCGCTGGCCCGCGAGTTCGGCTCGGTCGAGCGGATCGAGCAGGCCACCGAGGAGGAGCTCGCGGACGTCGACGGCGTCGGCCCGACCATCGCGCGCGCGACCCTGGAGTGGTTCGAGGTCGACTGGCACCGCGAGATCGTCGAAAAGTGGCGACGCTCCGGCGTGCGGATGGAGGAGGAGCGTGACGAGTCGATCCCGCGCAACCTCGAGGGCTTGTCGATCGTGGTGACGGGCTCGCTCGACGGGTTCTCCCGCGACGAGGCCAAGGAGTTCATCATGGCCCGCGGCGGCAAGGCGGCCGGGTCGGTCTCGAAGAAGACGGCGTTCGTCGTCGTCGGGGACGCGCCTGGTTCGAAGTACGACAAGGCGGTCCAGCTGAAGGTGCCGGTGCTGGACGAGTCCGGTTTCCGCGTCCTGCTGGAGCGCGGGCCCGAGGCGGCGCAGGAGGTGGCGCTGCCCACCGGTGACGAGACCACCGAAGACGAGTCTGGGGAGACGGATGAGTGACGTCGAGATCCGGCCGCCGCGGCCGGAGGAGTACGGCGCGGCGGGCGAGGTCACGGTTCAGGCCTACGACGTGGACGGCCATTTGGCCGGCGACGTCGGGTACGACGCGGAGCTGCGGGACATCGCGCGCCGGGTCGAGCTGGCCGAGGTGCTCGTCGCCGTCGCCGCGGCGGGGGAGGTGCTCGGCTGCGTGACCATCGTGCGGCCGGGCTCGGCGTACGCCGAGATCTCACGCGCGGGTGAGCTGGAGTTCCGGATGCTCGCGGTGGCGCCGTCCGCGCGTGGCCGCGGGGTCGGGGAGGCGCTGACGAAGGCCGTGCTCGATCGCGCTCGGGCGTCGGGACTGCGGAAGGTGGTGCTGAGCAGCCTCGACGGCATGCACGCCGCGCACCGGCTCTACGAGCGTCTCGGGTTCACGCGCCTGCCCGAGCGCGACTGGCGGCCGTTCCCGCACATCACGCTGATCGCGTACCAGATCGACATCTGATCAGGGCCTGGCGAGCCGTCGTCGAAAACCGGCCGCGGACATGCCGAGGGCTCGGTGTCGTCGTTTCGGGCTACGGCGCTCAGCCGTCGAGGACGACCGCGACGATTCCCGCCAGGTGGGCGAGCCGGGCGACCTCGGCGGCGCGGAAGTTCGGGCCGCCGGGGCGAGCCACCAGCAGCGCCTTGCCCGGCTTGCCGAGGGGGGTCGCGGCCAGCTCGGTGCCGAGCTCCTTCCACGTCTCCGGGATCCAGGCCTCCTCGCTGTCGAGCACCGTCGCGCGCTCGAGCGGCAGCCAGGGCAGGTCGGTGATCGGCGTTTCGGGAGCCGCGCTCGACGACGCCAGCCGGACCGCGCCGGTTTCGGCGTGTTCGACGACCATCGCCCAGCCGGCGCGCACGATGCGGGGCACGCCCTCGGCGAGGATGTCGAGGCCGGTCTTCGGCCGCGCGGCGATCTCTTCGACGAGTTCGAGCTCACGATGGGTGTCGAGCACACCCGCGTACGGGCGGACCGCGTCCACCTCGACGCCTTCGACGCTCTCCGCCGCCGTGATCAGCGCGTCGGGGAGCCGGCCCGAGGGGAGCTCGACGACCAGGTCGTCGACGGCCAGGCCGGTGCCGCGTTCGACGACGTCCACGCTGAGAATGTCGGCGCCTACCGTGCCGAGGGCCGTGGCGACCGCGCCGAGGGTCCCCGGGCTGTCCGGAAGGAGGACCCGGATCAGGAACGACACCACGCGCCCCTCTCACCTCTGGCGTCCCAGCCTTGCCGTGGGACGCTCGATGCCGGTCGCCGATTGTGACAGACCCACCCGGCCCGCGGGACCCACTGTCCGCCGGGCGGGACGTCGGTGTCGCCGGACGGCACTCGGTTTGCGCCGGGCGTAACCCAGTCGAGTCCGCCCACGCCGCCACCATAGACTTGCAGCTTCCGAGACAACCCGCACAGCACAACCCGGGAGTCACCCGCGTGCCCAACATTTCCCGAGACGAGGTCGCGCACCTCGCGAAGCTGGCCAGGCTGGCCGTGACCGACGACGAGATCGACGTCTTCGCCGGCCAGCTCGACCAGATCCTGGACTCGGTGGCCAAGGTGAGCGAGGTCGCCGCCGCCGACGTGCCGCCGACGTCGCACGCCGTGCCGCTGACGAACGTCTTCCGGCAGGACGTCGTCCGTCCCGGGCTCACGCAGCAGCAGGCCCTGGCCGGCGCGCCGGCCGCCGAAGAGGGCCGGTTCCGGGTGCCGCGGATTCTGGGGGAAGAGCAGTGACCGAGCTGATCAAGCTGACCGCCGCGGAGCTGGCGGAGAAGATCCACACGCGCGAGGTGTCCGCGGTCGAGGTCACGCAGGCCCACCTGGACCGGATCGCCGAGGTGGACGACCACGTCCACGCGTTCCTGCACGTCGACACCGAAGGCGCGCTGGCCGCGGCCAAGGCCGTCGACGAGGGCATCGCCGGAGGCCAGGCGCCCGCGTCGCCGCTGGCCGGTGTGCCGCTCGCGCTGAAGGACGTCCTCACCACGGAGGGCATCCCGACGACCTGTGGTTCGAAAACGCTCGAAGGCTGGATCCCGCCGTACGACGCGACCGTGACGCGCAAGCTGCGCGAAGCCGGCGTCGTCATCCTCGGCAAGACCAACATGGACGAGTTCGCCATGGGGTCGTCGACCGAGAACTCGGCGTACGGCCCGACGCACAACCCGTGGGACCACGCCCGTATCCCGGGTGGCTCCGGCGGTGGCTCGTCGGCGTCGATCGCGGCCTTCGAAGCCGCCCTCGCCATCGGCACCGACACCGGTGGCTCGATCCGGCAGCCCGGCTCGGTCACCGGCACCGTCGGCGTCAAGCCGACCTACGGCGGCGTGTCGCGCTACGGCCTCGTCGCTTTTTCGTCGTCGCTCGACCAGGCCGGGCCATGCGCCCGCACGGTGCTCGACGCCGCGCTGCTGCACGAGGTCATCGCCGGTCACGACCCGATGGACTCGACGTCCATCGATGCGCCGGTTCCGCCGGTCGTCGCCGCGGCCCGGCAGGGTGCGAACGGCGACCTGTCGGGCGTCCGCGTCGGCGTCGTGAAGGAGTTCGGCGGCGACGGCTACCAGCCGGGCGTCCTGCGATCCTTCGAGGCCGCGGTCGAGCAGCTGCGCGCGCTCGGTGCAGAGGTCGTCGAGGTCTCGTGCCCGCACTTCACCTACGCGCTGCCGGCGTACTACCTGATCGCGCCGAGCGAGTGCTCCTCGAACCTGGCCCGGTTCGACGCCATGCGCTACGGCCTGCGCGTCGCCGACGACGGCACGCACAGCGCCGAAGAGGTCATGTCGCTGACGCGCGAGAAGGGCTTCGGCGCCGAGGTCAAGCGCCGGATCATGCTCGGCACGTACGCGTTGTCGTCGGGCTACTACGACGCGTACTACGGCTCGGCGCAGAAGGTGCGCACGCTGATCACGCGTGACTTCGCTTCGGCCTTCGAGAAGGTCGACGTCCTTGTTTCGCCCACGACGCCGACCACGGCGTTCAAGATCGGCGAGCGCGTCGACGACCCGATGGCGATGTACCTCGCCGACCTGTGCACCATCCCGTCGAACCTGGCCGGCAACGCCGCGATGAGCGTGCCGAGCGGGCTGTCCGACGAGGACGGCCTGCCGGTCGGCCTGCAGATCATGGCCCCGGCGCTCGCCGACGACCGGCTCTACCGGGTCGGCGCCGCCTACGAGGCCGCCCGCGACGCCGCCGCCGGTGGTTCGCTGGTCCACAAGGTCCCGGAGCTGGGAGGAACGAAGTGACTGCCGTGGCCGAGTTGATGGACTACGCCGACGTCATCGAACGCTTCGACCCGGTGCTCGGGCTCGAAGTGCACGTCGAGCTGAACACCAACACGAAGATGTTCTGCGGCTGCGCCAACGAGTTCGGCGGCGAGCCGAACACGAAGGTGTGCCCGACCTGCCTCGGCATGCCGGGCGCGCTGCCGGTGGTCAACGGCAAGGCCGTCGAGGGTGCGATCCGGATCGGCCTCGCGCTGAACTGCGAGATCGCCGAGTGGTGCCGGTTCGCCCGGAAGAACTACTTCTACCCGGACATGCCGAAGAACTTCCAGACGTCGCAGTACGACGAGCCGATCGCGTTCAACGGCTACCTCGACGTCACGCTCGACGACGGCGAGATCGTGCGCGTCGAGATCGAGCGCGCGCACATGGAGGAGGACACGGGCAAGTCGCTGCACGTCGGTGGCGCCACCGGCCGGATCCACGGTGCCGAGCACTCGCTGCTCGACTACAACCGGGCCGGCGTGCCGCTGATCGAGATCGTCACCAAGACGATCGAGGGCACCGGCGAGCGGGCTCCCGAGGTCGCGCGGGCGTACGTGTCCGCGCTGCGGGACCTGCTGAGCGCGCTCGACGTGTCCGACGTCCGGATGGACCAGGGCTCGCTGCGCTGCGACGCGAACGTCTCGCTGATGGCGAAGGACGCGACCGATTTCGGCACCCGCACCGAGACGAAGAACGTCAACTCGCTGCGCAGCGTCGAGCGCGCGGTGCGGTACGAGATGACCCGGCAGGCGGCGATCCTCGCCGACGGCGGGTCGATCAAGCAGGAGACGCGGCACTTCCAGGAGGCCGACGGCTCGACGTCGCCCGGCCGCACCAAAGAGACCGCCGAGGACTACCGGTACTTCCCGGAGCCCGACCTGGTCCCGATCGCGCCGTCGCGAGAGTGGGTCGAGGAGCTGCGCGGGACGCTGCCGGAGATGCCGTCCGAGCGTCGCAAGCGGATCCAGCAGGAGTGGTCGCTTTCCGACGAAGCCCTGCGTGACCTGCTGAACGTCGGCGCGGTGGACCTCGTCGCGGCCACGGTCGAGGCCGGCGCGACGCCGGACGAGGCCCGCGGCTGGTGGGTCAACACGCTCGCCCAGGAGGCCAACACCCGCGAGGTCGAGCTGGCCGATCTGGCCATCAGCCCGGCGCAAGTGGCCGAGGTCATCGGGCTGGTGACGTCCGGCGAGCTGACGAACAAGCTCGCCAAGGAGGTCGTCCAGGGCGTGCTCGCCGGCGAGGGTTCGCCGCGTGAGGTCGTCGAGAAGCGCGGGCTGAAGGTCGTCTCGGACGACTCGGCGCTGCTCGCGGCGATCGACGAGGCACTGGCCGGGCAGCCGGACGTCGCGGAGAAGATCCGCGGCGGCAAGGTGGCCGCGGCGGGCGCGATCGTCGGCGCGGTCATGAAGGCGACCAAGGGGCAGGCCGACGCCAAGCGGGTCCGCGAGCTGATCATCGAGCGCGTCGGTTCCTGACCGCTTCATGACACAGCCGTTTTCCGTCAAAAGCGTCACCTGGCGCGAGTGGCTCGGCTTGGCGGCCGGGCTGCTCGCGCTGGGTTCGACGTTCCTGCCGTGGACCACGCTCAGCACCAACAAGCCGGACATCGAGGACATCCTCTCGCAGCTGCCGCACAACGAGGTCGTCCGCGACGCGTGGGACTCGAGCTTCTTCGCCTGGTGCCCGCCACTGCCGTTACTTCTGGCCGGGTTGGCCGTGGTCGTTTTCGGGCGAGTCCGGCGGGTGCGGATCAGCGGCCTGCCGCACCTGTGGCTGGTCGTCGCCGCGGCGTCGGTGCTGCTGATGGTGATCGGCTGGCTCACCCTGGACTGGGAGTTCGACGCCGACCAGCGCGGCATCTTCGACGCCGCCGGCATCGCCATCGGCCCCGGCTTCGGCCGGTTCCTCGGGATGTTTGCCGCTGTCGCGTCTGGCGTGGTCGCCTTCCTGGACATGCGGGCGATGCGCGCCGAAAGCCGGCAGCCGCGGAAACGTAGCCTGCGCGGCAAGAGCCGCTGAACGGCCAAGGTGCCTTCTCGCGGGTAGCCGTCGCTGACTGTCGATGAGACGGACCGCGGTGGCTGGCTGGATGACCCGCAAACGCCCGAGAGATCGGATCGTGGGGCACCGCGAGTGTGGCTGGACGCACGAGCCGGGAGTTCAGCCAGCACGACAAGTGGCCGGCGACCCGGCCTTTCCCAGCTCACGTAGACGTCCTTACGGCTCGCAAAACGCCGTCCGCTGCATGCGTCGGTGATCGCCGGACATAGCTTCTGCCGCTGGAGCCGTGGCCGGTCGATCACGCTCGGGTCAGGTCTCGTCCGTTCCGGTTGTGCGGCAGGTGCTGACAACGTTGACAGTGTATTGGGCTGTTGCGTGAGAAAGCGCTTTCTGCGACGGTCGAAGGGACTGCGCTGCGGGGAGTGCGGAGTGTGTCTGCCGGACGTCGTCGTCGAGGGAGGAGGTCCGAGATGCCCGACGGAAAGCGCTTACGCGTCGCCGTCGTCGGTGCTGGTGGGATCGCGAAAAGTCACTGGGCTGCTTACGAAGCCCATCGTGACGACGTCGATGTGGTGGCTGTCGCGGATGTCGACGAAACGCGCGCCGCCGCGTTCTGTGCCGAGGCCGTGGGCGCCGTGCCTTATCAGGACCTCGACACCCTGCTTGCCGAGCAGGAGCCCGACCTCGTCTCGGTCTGCACTCCGCCCGGGCTGCACGTCGAGCAGGTCAAGAAGGTGCTCAAGAGCGGCGCCTGGGCGTGGTGCGAGAAACCGCCGTGCCGGTCACTGGCCGAGTACGACGAGATCGTCGCCGCCGAGCGGGAAGGTGGGCCGTACGCCGCTTTCGTGTTCCAGCATCGGTTCGGCTCTGCCGCTGCGCACTTCCGGACGTTGCTCGCGGACGGGGAGCTCGGCCGGCCGCTTGTCGCGCACTGCCAGACGACCTGGTACCGCGACGCCGCTTACTACGCCGTGCCGTGGCGGGGGAAGTGGGCGACCGAGGGCGGCGGTCCGGCCATGGGCCACGGGATCCACCAGATGGACCTCCTGCTCCACCTGCTCGGCGACTGGGCCGAAGTGCGGGCGATGACCGCGCGGCTGGTGCACGACGTCGAGACCGAGGACGTCTCCACCGCGCTCGTCCGGTTCGAGTCGGGCGCGCTGGCGACCGTGGTCAACAGCGTGCTGTCCCCGGACGAGGTGAGCCGGATCCGGATCGACTGTGAGAACGCGACCGTCGAGCTCACCCACCTCTACGGCTACCGCGGCAAGGACTGGCGCTACACCCCGGCGCCGCACGTGGTCGCCGATCGGACGACACGCTGGTCCAGCCCGCCTGACGACGTCGCCAGCTCGCACACCGCCGCGTTCGCGCCGGTCCTGGCCGCCTACCGGGCCGGGCGGCGGCCGCCCTGTAGCGGGGCGGACGGGCGGCAGGTGCTGGAGCTCGTCGCGGCGCTCTACAAGTCGGCTTTCACCGGAGCCGGGGTGTGCCGGGGCGAGATCGTGCCCGGTGATCCCTTCTACCGGTCGATGGCCGGCATCGGTCAGGGAGTCGAGAGGGAAGGAGCGCGCGTGTGAGTGCGGCGATCACCGTCACCCATCGGCACGGCGACCACGTCGCCGTCGAAGCCGGCGGGGTCCAGCTGATGTCCTATGTGTACAAGCCCGACCCCGTGGCCTACGAGTCCCGAAAGCCCTACACCCACCCGTTGCGCACCCTGGGCGGGCGGCGCGTCAGCGGGTACCGCCCCGCCGATCACCGCTGGCACAAGGGCCTGCAGATGACGTCGAGTCACCTGTCCGGGCAGAACTTCTGGGGCGGCCACACCTACGTGCCCGGCGATTGGTACCAGGACCTGCCGGAACGCGTCGGCTCGATGCGGCACGACGGGTTCGCCGGCTTCACCGTCGACGGCGATCGGCTGACCTTCACCGAGCAGCTCACCTGGGTCGCCAACAGCGGCGAGGAGTGGGCGCGCGAGCGGCGCGACATCGTCGTCCACTCGGTCGAGCCGGACGAGGGTGCCTGGGCCATCGACTGGGCGATCGAGCTGACCAACATCCGCGACACCCCGCTCGCGTTCGGCAGCCCGACCACCGCCGGCCGCGAGATGGCCGGATACACCGGGCTGCACTGGCGCGGGCCGCGCGAGTTCAGCGGCGGCCGCATCCTCGGGCCGGGCGACCTGGGCGGCGAGGAGATGATGGGCCGGCAGGCGCCGTGGCTGGCGTTCGTCGGCGAACACGACGACGTCGACGCGCATTCGACGCTCGTGTTCGCGCACGCGCCGGAGAACGACGCCGCCATCCACGAGTCGCACTGGTTCGTCCGTTCCCGGGACACGCCCACCGTGGCGTTCTCGTGGGCGTTCTTCGAGGAATTCGCCCTGCCGCCGGGGGAGAGCTTCGCCTATCGGTACCGGGTCGTCGTCGCCGACGGCGCCTGGGACCGCGACCGCGTCACCGGCTATCTCGACACCCACGGGTTCTGAAAGGCAGTCATGGACGAATTCCCCCTTCCGGGTGGCATCGGCGTCTCCCACCTACGGGCCTACGACTGGGCGGCCGAAGACGGCGTCTGCGGTGGCAGCCCGCACCTGCACCTCGCGTGCACCGAGGCGTACGTCGTCACGGGTGGGCGTGGCGCCGTCCAGACGCTGAGCGTCGGCGGCTACGACGAAACGGCGCTGGAGCCCGGGGTGATCGCGTGGTTCGCGCCGGGCACCGTGCACCGGATGGTGCAGGGCGGCGACCTGCGCGTCACCGTGCTCATGCAGAACAGCGGCCTGCCCGAGGCCGGCGACGCCGTGTTCACCTTTTCGCCCACGGTGCTCGCCGACCCCGCCGCCTACGCCGAGGCCGCGGCGTTGCCGAAAACCGACGACGCGGCTCGGCAACGCCGTGACCTGGCGATTCGTGGCTATCTGCCGTTGCGGGAGGCGCTGCTGGACGGCGACTCGGAGCCGTTGCGGGCGTTCCACCGAGCGGCCGTGGCGCTCGTCGCGCCGAAGATCGGGGAGTGGGTGCCGCGGTGGCAGGCCGGGGCGCTGAAGGCCGCCGAGCTGACCGGCGCGCACCTCAAGGCGCTCGCCGACGGCGACGGGAGCCACCTCGAGCAGTCGGGGGTCCGGGTCGCGACGCCGTCCAATCCCGACGGCTACGGCATGTGCGGACGGCGCGCCGAATACGACATACCCGGTGTGACCGCGCCGTACGGCGGGGGTTCAGCCATCGACGTGGAAGGCCGTAGTTGATGAACCAGACCATCGGAGTGCTGCTCAACGGGGTCACCGGCCGGATGGGGTACCGGCAGCACCTGCTGCGGTCGGTGCTGGCGATCCGCGAACAGGGCGGCGTGGCGCTGCCGGACGGCACCCGGGTGCAGCTCGAGCCGATCCTCGCCGGGCGCACCGCCGCCAGGGTCAAGGAGCTCGCCGACCGGCACGGCTTGACCGCGTGGACCACCGACGTCGCCTCGGCCCTCGACGACGTGCAGATCTACTTCGACGCGCAGCTGACGTCGGCGCGTGAGCCGTCGGTCCGCGCGGCGATCGCCGCGGGCAAGCACGTCTACGCCGAGAAGCCGTTGGCCGAGACGTTGCCGGCGGCGCTGGAGCTGGCGGGGCTGGCGCGGGACGCCGGGATCTGTCACGGCGTCGTGCACGACAAACTGTTCCTGCCCGGGCTGCGGAAGGTGCGGCGACTGGTGGATGGCGGCTTTTTCGGGCGGATTCTTTCCGTTCGCGGCGAATTCGGCTACTGGGTGTTCGAAGGCGACTGGCAAGATGCACAGAGGCCCAGTTGGAACTATCGAGCCGAGGACGGCGGCGGGATCGTGCTCGACATGTTCTGCCACTGGAACTACGTGCTGGAGAACCTCTTCGGCCGGGTTTCGGCCGTGACCGCGAAAGCGACCACGCACATCCCACGCCGGTGGGACGAGCAGGGCGAGGAGTACGCGGCGACGGCCGACGACGCCGCGTACGGGATCTTCGAACTCGAATCGGGGGCGATCGCGCAGATCAACTCGTCGTGGTCGACGCGCGTGTTCCGGGACGAGCTGGTCGAGTTCCAGGTCGACGGCACCGAGGGCAGCGCCGTCGCCGGGCTGCGGCGCTGCCGCGTCCAGCACCGCTCGGCGACGCCGAAGCCCGTGTGGAACCCGGATCTGCCGGCCACCGAGCCCTTCCGCGAGCAGTGGCAGGAGGTGCCGGACAACGCCGAGTTCGACAACGGCTTCAAGGCGCAGTGGGAGGAGTTCGTCCGGGACGTCGTCGCCGGGCGGCAGCACCGCTACGACTTCTTCTCGGCGGCACGCGGGTTGCAGCTCGCGGAGGCCGGGTTGACGTCGTCGGCGGAGGGACGGCGCGTAGAGCTGAAGCCGCTGGCGTAGGTCAGTGCAGGGGGAACCGCGGTGCTTCGAGGACGCGGTAGTGGTAGGTCTGGCGCTCTTCATGGTCGACGAGCGTCCGGAAGCCGGCCGCCCGCACGACTTCCAGCAACGAGCGGGCGATCAGTTCGCCTGCCGTGATCACGTAGCCGACGAACGGATCTTCGGAGTCCTGCCGCAGCAGGTGCGTGCGGTAGGACTCCTCGTCTTCGACCGGAGCGTGCCAATCCAGCGTGACGCCGAACGGCTGGATGTCGTTGACGAGGATCTGCGCGCCGGCCGGCGGCCGGCCCGCGCTGAACCGGTCGAGGACGGTTGCCGCGAACCCCATCCTGGTGAGCTCCGCCCGTGCTGCCTCGGCCAGTTCCCGCCAGGCGGACACCGCCTCGTCCGGCGCGCAGAACATCGGGTCGTCGGTGAGGAGTGCGGCCTTCTCGAACTGGAACGGGTCGGTCACCGAGGCACCTTACATCGGGCCGGTGGTGCATTTCGTACGCCTTGTCGGCCAGCTCGCTGCCCCATCGGTCGTACTGGACGGCGTTGAGGCAGTATCCCGCCGCCGCGCGGTGGGCCGCTGCGAAGCCGGGAACGCAGGCCGAACCGATTTAGCCGACGATGGTGCGGACGAGGTCGCTTGGGGTGTTCCGCACCGCTGCTGGTGCAGTGATCTGGCCCGGACGGGTCAGTCCTTGCCGTTGCCGCCGCCGGAGGTGGACGGCGTGATCAGGACCACCCGGTCGTCGCTCGAGACCGGGGTTCCGCCGTCCTTGTTGACCGTTCCCGCCACGGCCATCTGCGGGTTGATCATGCTGATCCCCGCGAGGCGGCCGTACGTGACCGGCGGTTTGCCCGTCTTGCCGTCGAGGCTGATCGTCGGCTTGCCGCTGACCGCGCCGTCGGCCGTCACCGGGAGGTTCTGGAGGTTGCCGGCCAGGGACATGCCCACCGAGACCGAGCCGTTGGCGTCGACGAAATCCGCGCAACCCGCCACGCCCGGCTTGTCCGGCCACGTCCACGCCGGGGCCGTGAGCGGCCGGCCGGCCTGGACCCGGTACAGGGCGTCCTTGTCGGCGAGCCGGTCGGTGACCCAGACGCGGCCGCCGTCGGCCGAGGCGCAGAGGCCGCCGGGGGCATGGAGGCCCGCGGCCACCGCCAAGGCCCCGCTGGGGTTGCCCGCCGCTGCCTTGCCGGACGTGTCGATCCGCAGGACCTTGCCCGCCAGCGACGCCGGGTCGGCCGCCGCATTCGGGTTGCCCGCGTCGCCCGTCGCGACCAGGAGGGCGCCGCGATTGTCCGTCGCCAGCGTGCCGCGGTTGCCGGTCGCGCCCTTCGGGATGCCCGTGAGCACCGGCTTCGGCGCCTGGCCCTTCGCGAAGCGGACGACGCGGTTGTCCGTCGCCGTCGTCACATAAGCGAACACGAGCTGGTCCTCGACGTACGACGGCGAAAGGGCGAGGCCCGTCAGGCCGCCGTCGCCGGCCGCCTGGACGTCGAGCTTCGCGAACTCCGTGGCGTCCTTGCCGGCGGTGGCCAGCATGACGCGGCCGCTCTTGCGCTCGCCCGCGAGGGCGCTCGGCGTGGACCCGTCACCCGGCAGGCCGGCCACCGCGGCCACCGTGTCCAGGCAGGTCGCGATCACCGTCTCGTCGAAATCCTTGCAACCCTGCGGCGGCGGGATCGTCGCGGACGGCTGGCCCGGGCGGCTCTGCCTGCCGTCGCCGCCGGAGTCCGCGCCCGGGCCCTGGACCTCGGGGGGTGATTCGGGGCTGGCCACGGGGGCGGGGCTGAACGTCTGGCCCGCCGCGGTGTCGTCGAACCGCGCACAACCGGCGGGCAGCAGGGCGCCACAAGCCAGGATCGCCAGCAGAGCCGACCGGTACGGGGTTCGCATGATCCCCAAGCCTAGGTGCCGGTGCGTGAACCATGGGTGAGTACTCCTCGATTACCGTGGCGATCATGACGCTGACCGTGCTGGTGCCCGACGACGAAGGGCTGTCCGTGCTGGCCGAGGTGCCGCGCGTGCTCCCGGTTCGCTACCAGTGGGGCGAGCCGGTGCCGCCAGAAGCCGCGAAGGCCGAGGTGCTCATCCCGGGCAAGCACCGCGCCGGCGACGAGCTGTGGCGAACACTGCCGAACCTGAAGCTGATCCAGCTGCTGTCCGCCGGTGCCGAGGACTGGATCGGCAACGTGCCCGACGGCGTCCTGCTCTCCACCTGCCGGGGCGCGCACGGCGGCAGCACCGCCGAATGGGTCGTCGCCGCGCTGTTGTCGATTTATCGCAAGTTCGACGTCTTCGCCGACGCCCGCCGCGAGGGACGCTGGGCGCGGCAGACCGCCGACACGCTGCAGGGCAAACGCGTGCTCGTCATCGGCGCCGGCGACCTCGGGCAGCACCTGCGGCGCCGGCTGAAACCTTTCGACGCGCGCTGCACCATGGTCGGGCTGACCGCCCGGGAGGGCGTGCACGGCGTCCAGGAGCTGCCCGGGCTGCTCGGGCTCCACGACGCCGTCGTGCTGATGGTGCCGCTGACCTCGCGGACCCGCGGGATGGTGGACGCCGGGTTCCTGGCCGAGATGCGGGACGGCGCGGTGCTGGTCAATGTCGCGCGAGGCAGCGTCGTAGTCACCGACGCCCTGGTCGCCGAACTGACCACGGGCCGGTTGCGGGCCGCGCTCGACGTCACGGATCCGGAGCCGCCACCCGCCGGGCACCCGTTGTGGACCGTTCCGGGACTACTGCTGACGCCGCACATCGGCGGGTCCGTGCGCGGTGTGCGGGGGCGGTCCTACGCCGTCGCCGCGGCCGAGATCGCGCGGTACGCCGGTGGTGAACTTCCGGACAACCTCGTGCACGGGGAGTACTGAGCGCGGCGCGCTGCCTCGCCAGGCCCGCGCGGATCCCCTACCCTTCGCGCGTGACCAGTGCAGACGACTACTCGCAGCAGCCCACCAGCGTCCTGTCGGGGGTCGAGGACAACGGGCCGGCCGACGACGGTCCTCGCCAGGGCGGGCTGGGGCTCGGCCTGCTGATCCTGCGGCTGGCGCTCGGCGTGACCATGGGCGCGCACGGTCTGCAGCACCTGTTCGGTCTGTTCGGCGGGCCGGGCATCGGCGGGTTCGCGCGGATGCTGGAGACGTTCGGCTACCACAAGCAGACGACGCTGCTGTCGTGGATCACCGGCATCACCGAGCTCGGCGGCGGGGTGCTCGTGGTCGTCGGGCTGTTCACGCCGCTGGCCGCGGCGGGCCTGCTGGGAGTGGCCGCGAACGCCGTGTACGCGAAGTTCCACGGCGGGTTCTTCGAGGGACAGGGCCAGGGCTTCGAACTCGAGCTGGTGCTCGGTCTCAGCGCGTTGGGCCTGCTGTTCACCGGGGCCGGGCCGATCTCGCTGGAGCGGAACACGCCGTGGCGCCGACGGCCGCTGCCGCTGGGTCTGGTGAGCCTGCTGCTCGCCGCCGCGGCTTCGGTCGTGGTCATCGTGCTGACCCGGTAGCCCTGTGGACAAGTCCGGGTCGCGATCGCGGGCTGTGGACAACTCGGCTGCTGGGCGCGGATTCGTCGGTGGTCGCCGGTAGCGTGGAAAACGGGGGTCCCCCCGGCGCCGGGCTGAGAATTCGGCCGAGGAGGGTGCCCGGGCGGCGTGACGGCGGTTGGAACCCGCGAAGGCTGGCCGAGGAACAAGCTCGGGCACTGCGAAAGGCCGCCCCGTTGGCCAGGGGCGGCCGGACTGCGCGGCTCCAGGAGTGGTCGAGAAAGAGCAAAGGCCGCCCCAGGGAACCGGGACGGCCTTCACGCAGCTGAGGCTTACTTGTTCGGGTCGCGGACCGCGCCCGTGTCGGCCGAGGTGGCCATGCGGGCGTAGGCGCGCAGGGCGGCCGTGATCGGGCGTTCGCGCTCCTTTGGCTGCCAGGGGCGCTCGGACGTCTCCATCTTCGAGCGGCGTTCCGCCAGGATTTCCGGGTCCACCAGCAGTTCCAGGCGGCGCTCGTGGACGTCCAGGACGATCCTGTCGCCGGTTTCGACCAGCGCGATCAGGCCGCCCGCCGCCGCCTCCGGGGAGATGTGGCCGACCGAGATGCCCGACGAGCCGCCCGAGAAGCGGCCGTCCGTGATCAACGCGCACTTCTTGCCCAGGCCCGAACCCTTGAGGAACGCCGTCGGGTGCAGCATTTCCTGCATGCCCGGGCCACCCGCGGGGCCTTCGTAGCGGATGACCAGGACCTCGCCCGGCTGGATCTCCTTCTTGAGGATCGCCGACACGGCCTCCTCCTGGCTCTCCAGCACCCGCGCCGGGCCTTCGAAGTGCCACAGCTCTTCGTCGATGCCCGCGGACTTGATCACCGCGCCGTTCTCGGCGAGGTTGCCGCGCAGGATGGCCAGGCCACCGTCCTTCGTGTACGCGTGCTCGACGTCGCGGATGCAGCCGCCTGCCGCGTCGGTGTCCAGGGACGACCAGCGGTTCGACGTCGAGAACGCCTGTGTCGTGCGGACGCCGCCCGGTGCCGCGTGGAACAGCTCCACGGCTTCAGAAGAAGGCGACGAGGCCCGGATGTCCCAGGCGGAAAGCCAGGACTCGATGTCGGGGGAGTGCACCGAGCGGACGTCCGTGTTGAGCAGCCCGCCGCGGTACAGCTCGCCCAGGATCGCCGGGATTCCGCCGGCGCGGTGGACGTCTTCCATGTGGTAGTCGGAGTTCGGTGCCACCTTGGACAGGCAGGGGACCCGGCGGCCGATCGCGTCGATGTCGTCGATCGTGAAGTCGACCTCGCCCTCCTGGGCGGCGGCGAGGATGTGCAGCACCGTGTTGGTCGAGCCGCCCATCGCCATGTCGAGGGCCATCGCGTTCTCGAACGCCGCCTTCGACGCGATCGAGCGCGGCAGCACCGAGGCGTCGTCGTTTTCGTACCAGCTGCGGCAGAGCTCGACGACCGTCCGGCCGGCCTCCTCGAACAGCGCGCGACGCGCGGCGTGCGTGGCCAGCGTCGAGCCGTTGCCGGGAAGCGACAACCCGAGGGCCTCGGTCAGGCAGTTCATCGAGTTCGCGGTGAACATGCCGGAGCACGAACCGCAGGTCGGGCAAGCCGAACGCTCGACGATGCCGAGCCCGTCCTCGTCGACCTCGGGGCTGGCCGACGCGGCGATCGCGGTGATCAGGTCGGTCGGGGCCTGCGCGACGCCGCCCACGACGACGGCCTTGCCGGCCTCCATCGGCCCGCCGGAGACGAACACCACCGGGATGTTCAGCCGCATCGCGGCGTTCAGCATGCCCGGGGTGATCTTGTCGCAGTTGGAGATGCAGACGAGCGCGTCGGCCTGGTGCGCGTTGACCATGTACTCGACCGAGTCGGCGATGATCTCGCGCGAGGGCAGCGAGTAGAGCATGCCGGAGTGGCCCATCGCGATGCCGTCGTCGACGGCGATGGTGTGGAACTCGCGCGCGACGCCGCCGGCCTCCTTGACCGCGCCGGCGACGATCTCGCCGAGGTCCTTGAGGTGCACGTGGCCGGGCACGAACTGCGTGTAGGAGTTGGCGATCGCCACGATCGGCTTGCCGAAGTCGCTGTCGGTCATGCCGGTGGCGCGCCAGAGCGAGCGCGCGCCCGCCGCGTTGCGGCCGTGGGTGGTGGTCCGGGAACGGAGAGGCGGCACGGCGAACTCCCAGGTCGGATGGTGGCCAGGCGGAGGTTCGGGACGCTCCGCAGAAACTGGTCCTACCAATTTAGACCTTCGGGCGAGGCCGCCCCGCCGTGGGGTTACTCGCTGGGCGACGTCTCGGGCTTGGCCGGCTTGACGTCCTGCGCGTCCAGCAGGCCGCTCGGGTCGGCGACCAGGCCCTCGCTCACCAGCGACAACACCGGCAGGTGCCGGGTACGGACGGTCGGCAGCGGCACCTTCGTGTCGTCCGTCAGCACGGCCTGGACGCGCGCCCGCTTCGTGATCGCCAGGCCCTTCAACGCCGACCACGGCACGTCTCGGTGGCCGAACATCGTGCGCGTCGCCAGGCCCTTGCGGGTCGCGACGGTGCGGGTGCGGATCACGAACACCGCCAGCGCGATCGGGAAGACGTACAGCCACTGCAGGTACGGGATCTCCCCGAGCGCGATCGGCGTCACGCAGACGGTGAGGAGCGCGATCGCCATGAACGACGTGCGGGGGATGCGGAAGACGGCCTTCCGGCCTTCGTCCTGCTCTTTTTCGGCCACGCCGAAATGGTGCACCGCCCGGCCTGAGCACCGGGAACCGGGTCGGCGCGGACGTGACACGCGCCGCGCTCGTGTCCACCATGCGGACTCACCGTCCCGCAGAGTTGACACCTGAGAGACCTTCGGACTAGCGTCACCAGCGTGACACCGCTGACCGGCCTCGTACTTCCCAAGCGCGTCGACGCTTAGGGAAGACTTTCCGCTGCGTCGACGCGCGACCCTCGTGCGACCTTACGGTCGGCGAGGGTTTTTTGTTGCCCGAGGCAAGAGATTCCTGGCCCCACCGCACAAAACCGACCCGAACGAGTGACACCGAGACCCACGAGGCAGACCCGATGACCAGTGCCACAAATCCGACGAAGCCGGGCCCCACGCCCGGCGCGCCCGGAGCACGTCCGAAGCCGGCGCCACCGGCGGGAACCCCGGTGCGCGTCACCGGCGCGCAGTCCCTCGTGCGCTCGCTCGAGGCGGTCGGCGCCGAGGTGGTCTTCGGCATTCCCGGCGGCACCATCCTGCCGGCCTACGACCCGCTGCTGGACTCGACGAAGGTCCGCCACATCCTGGTCCGCCACGAGCAGGGCGCCGGCCACGCGGCCACCGGTTACGCGCAGGCCACCGGCAAGGTCGGCGTCTGCATGGCGACCTCCGGCCCCGGCGCGACCAACCTGGTCACCCCGCTGGCCGACGCGAACATGGACTCCGTCCCGGTCGTGGCCATCACCGGCCAGCAGAGCCGGGCGCTGATCGGCACCGACGCGTTCCAGGAAGCCGACATCTGCGGCATCACCATGCCGATCACCAAGCACAACTTCCTCGTCACGGACCCCGCGGAGATCCCGCGGACCATCGCCGAGGCGTTCCACCTGGCGTCCACGGGCCGGCCCGGCCCGGTCCTGGTGGACATCCCCAAGGACGTGCTGCAGGAGATGACCTCGTTCTCCTGGCCGACCGAGCTGCGGCTGCCGGGCTACCGCCCGACGTTGCGCCCGCACGGCAAGCAGGTCCGCGAAGCCGCGAAGCTCATCGCGAAGTCGCGCCGCCCGGTGCTGTACGTCGGCGGCGGCGTGATCAAGGCCGAGGCGCACGAGCAGCTGAAGGAGCTCGCCGAGCTGACCGGCATCCCGGTCGTCACCACGCTGATGGCGCGCGGCGCGTTCCCCGACTCGCACCCGCAGCACCTCGGCATGCCGGGCATGCACGGCACGGTCGCCGCGGTCGCCGCGATGCAGCGCGCCGACCTGCTGATCGCGCTCGGGGCCCGGTTCGACGACCGCGTCACCGGCCAGCTGTCCTCCTTCGCGCCGGACGCCGCGATCGTGCACGCCGACATCGACCCGGCCGAGATCTCGAAGAACCGCAAGGCCGACGTCCCGATCGTGGGCGACTGCAAGGAGATCATCGGCGAGCTGATCACCGCCGTGCAGTCGGAATTCGACCACGGCGGCAAGCCCGACCTCGCCGACTGGTGGACCCAGGCCGAGGACTGGCGCACCAACTACCCGGCCGGCTACGAGTGGCCCGACGACGGTTCGCTGTCGCCGCAGTACGTCATCGAGCGGATCGGCCAGCTCGTCGGCCCGGACGCGGTGTACGCCGCCGGCGTCGGGCAGCACCAGATGTGGGCCGCGCAGTTCGTCAAGTACGAGAACCCGCGCACCTGGATCAACTCCGGCGGCCTCGGCACCATGGGCTACGCGGTGCCCGCGGCGATGGGCGCGCAGTTCGGCGTCCCCGGCACCCCGGTGTGGGCGATCGACGGCGACGGCTGCTTCCAGATGACCAACCAGGAGCTGGCCACCTGCGCCATCGAGGGCGCGCCGATCAAGGTCGCCGTCATCAACAACGGCAACCTGGGCATGGTCCGGCAGTGGCAGAACCTCTTCTACTCGGAGCGGTACTCCAACACCGACCTCGGCACGCACAAGCACCGGATCCCGGACTTCGTGCTGCTGGCCGAGGCCCTGGGCTGCGCCGGCCTGCGCTGCGAGACGAAGGAAGACGTCGACGCCACCATCCGCCGTGCGATGGAGATCAACGACCGCCCCGTCGTGATCGACTTCGTCGTGGGGAAGGATGCCCAGGTGTGGCCGATGGTCGCGGCCGGGACCGGCAACGACGAGATCATGGCGGTCCGGGGCATCCGGCCGCTGTTCGACGACGACGAGGTTTCGGTGGAGACGACCGAGGCCGCCGCGGAAGCCGCTGGGGAAGGTGAGCGCTGAGATGAGCGTCCACACGCTGAGTGTCCTGGTCGAGAACAAGCCGGGTGTGCTCGCGCGCGTCTCGGGCCTGTTCTCCCGGCGCGGTTTCAACATCGAGTCCCTCGCCGTCGGGCCCACGGAGAACCCCGAGGTGTCCCGCATGACGATCGTGGTCGCCGTCGAAGAGCTACCGCTCGAGCAGGTGACCAAGCAGCTCAACAAACTGGTCAATGTGATCAAAATAGTCGAGCTGGAGCAGTCGACCGCCGTGCAGCGCGAACTGCTGCTGGTCAAGGTGCGCGCCGACAACACCGTGCGTAGCCAGGTCCTCGAAACCGTCCAGCTCTTCCGGGCCAAGGTGGTCGACGTCTCCCCGGAGGCACTCACCGTCGAAGCCACCGGGACGTCCGACAAGATCGGTGCGCTGCTGCGGATGCTGGAGCCGTATGGCATCCGCGAGCTGGTGCAGTCAGGCATGGTCGCGGTGGGGCGGGGCGCCCGTTCCATCACCGCCACATCACCGCGTTGAGAAAGTAAGTCAGGAAAGGAAGCAGTAACCCCCATGGCAGTGGAAATCTTCTACGACGACGACGCCGACCTCTCGATCATCCAGGGGCGCAAGGTCGCTGTCATCGGCTACGGCAGCCAGGGCCACGCCCACTCGCTGAGCCTGCGCGACTCCGGCGTCGACGTCCGCATCGGCCTGCCCGAGGGGTCCAAGTCGCGGGCGAAGGCCGAGGAGCAGGGCCTGCGCGTGCTCACCCCGGCCGAGGCGTCGGCCGAGGCCGACCTGATCATGATCCTGGCGCCGGACACGAAGCAGCGCTTCATCTACGAGCAGGACATCGCGCCGAACCTCAAGGACGGCGACGCGATCTTCTTCGGGCACGGCTTCAACATCCGGTACGACCTGATCAAGCCGCCGGCGAACGTCGACGTCGCCATGGTCGCCCCGAAGGGCCCGGGCCACCTGGTCCGCCGCCAGTTCGTCGACGGCAAGGGCGTCCCGGCGCTCATCGCGGTCGAGCAGGACGCCACCGGCAACGCGCAGGCGCTCGCCCTGTCCTACGCCGCGGCCATCGGCGGCGCGCGTGCGGGCGTCATCAAGACGACCTTCACCGAGGAGACCGAGACCGACCTCTTCGGCGAGCAGGCCGTGCTCTGCGGTGGCGCGTCCGCGCTGGTGCAGACCGGTTTCGAGGTGCTCACCGAGGCCGGTTACGCCCCGGAGATCGCCTACTTCGAGGTGCTGCACGAGCTGAAGCTGATCGTCGACCTGATGTACGAGGGCGGCATCGCGCGCCAGCGCTACTCGATCTCCGACACCGCCGAGTACGGCGACCTGACCCGCGGCCCGCGCGTCATCTCGCCGGCGGTCAAGGAAGAGATGAAGAAGATCCTCGGCGAGATCCAGGACGGCACGTTCGCCCGCGAGTGGGTCGCCGAGGACGAGGCCGGCCGGCCGAACTTCACCAAGCTCGAGGAGCAGGGCAACCAGCACCCGATCGAGGCGACCGGCAAGAAGCTGCGCGACCTGATGTCGTGGGTGGACCGGCCGATCACCGAGACCGCCTGAGTGTCGTAGCTCGGTGAAGGGGACGTCCGGGTCGGGCGTCCCCTTCACTGCGTTCGGTGCCCGGGTGGTTACGCTGGTGGCATGAGTGAGCAGCCGGCCGACGACAAGGCGCACATCCGGCACCACCTGGACTTCACCGAGGCCGAGTGGATCCGCGCCGAGCCCGAGGGCGTCACCCTCGACGAGGTCGTCGAATACGCGTTCGTCCCGCACACCGACGGTGTCACCTACGTCGCGATGCGGAAGTCGACGGAACCGGACGGCACGGTGCTCGTCTTCACCCCTTCGGAGTGGGAAGCGTTCGTGCTGGGCGTCCGCGACGGCGAGTTCGAGCTCCCGGAGGCCTAGGCGCCCAGGCGGGCGGCCAGCTCGGGGATTTGCCCGAGGTCCCCGGCGATGCCGAGGTGGTCGCCGTAGTCGCGGGATTCGACGATCAGGCCGTCACGGATCCGCAGGACGAAGATGTTCGCGATCCGCACTGGCCGGCCCGCGTGTTCGCCCTGGTAGGCGAACTCGCCGACCAGCACCTCCGGGTCCGTGGTCCGGTAGGTGACCAGGTCCGCCACCGAGAAGCCGGGGTTGAGCTTCTTGCCCGCCTCGAAGTGCTCGCGCAGCTCGTCGCGCGTCCGCACCACGCCCGAGCCCGGCAGGAACGGGTGCGTCACGTGGGTTTCCTCGGCGTACAGCTCGGGCAGCTCGTCCCACCGGGCGCCCGCGACGCCGAACACGAGCTGCTCGAACACGCTGTTCGCGCTCTCCGGGGTGACCGGTGAGAGCTCGCGCGGCGGCGCCTGTTCGTAGGCCATCGGCAGCTGGCCGACGCCGTCGCGGATCGCGGCGAGCCGCAGGTAGTCGTGGTAGTCGCGGGAATGGACGATCAGGCCGTCGCGGATCCGCAGGACCTGGATGTTGGCCGTGACGTCGGTCTTGCCGGTTTCCGCCGACTCGGCGTCGTAGTCGTATTCGGCGACGATCACCTCGGGGTCCGTGGTCTCGTGGACGACCACGTTCTTGCGCTTGAGCCGGACCGCCCCGGCCAGGGCGCCGGTGAACCGCTCGTGGACGGCCGCGCGGCCGTCGAGGCGGGTCGGCCGCGGCACGGCCTGGGGGTGCTCGACGACGGTGTCCTCGGCGTAGAGCGCGGAAAGCTCGCTGAACCGTCCTTCGGCGATGCCGTCGGACAGCGCGGCGAACACGTCGCGGGGTGTGGTCATGGGTCCTCCCAGTGGGCAAAACGGAGTCTGTAGTCCGTCTCGACGATACGGACTACAGACTCCGGTTGTCTACAGGGACCGCAGCAGCTCCTTCGCGGCCGGCTGGTCGCAGTGCTCGGCCCAGGACTCCGGCGTGCTGTCGAAGAGCGCGTCCCGCACGGTGAGGTCGGCGCCGCCCTCGACGAGCACCCGGATCACGTCGAGGTGCCCGGACTGCGCGGCCAGGTGCAGGGCGGTGGCGCCTTCGCCGTGGCTCGGGCCGCCGAACGTGCCCGCGTGGTTCACGTCGGCGCCGAGGTCGAGCAACGTCCGGACCGCCGCGAGCTTGCCGAACGCGGCTGCCCAGGTCAGGGCCGTGCCGCGGTAGACGTCGGCGTCGAGGCGGGCGCCGCGGGCGACGAGCGTGCGCAGGGCGTCGGCGCGGTCGTTGCGGGCCGCCCAGGCCAGGGCTTCGTCGCGGACCTCCGCCGGGTCGTCGCCGGGGCGCCAGGCCGGGAAGCCGCTGTGCGGGCGGTAGAACCCGCGGTGCTCACCCGCGGCACGGCTGAGCGTCCCGTCCGGTTTCAGCAGCTCGTCGAGGAGCGCGGCGTGGCCGAGCCCGGCCGCGACGCGCAGGTTGCCGGGGGCGAGATCCCGGGCCGCCAGCTTCTCCGCCGCCCTGCGGTGCCCCCAGAACAACGCGACGACCAGGGGAGTGCCGCCGTCTCCGCGCGCGGAGACGGCGACCGGCGCGCCCGCGTCGAGCAGGAGGTCGACGAGCCGCGCCTGGTTGCTGTAGGTGGCCTGGTGCAGCGGCGTCCAGCCGTGAACGTTCCCGTGCGACGGGTCCGCGCCGTGGTCGAGCAGGACCCGGCTGAGCCGCTCGTCGCCGGTCGCGCCGGCCATGCCGAGCAGGTCGTTGCCGTTGGTGCCGCGCGCGGTGACGAGGCCCGGGAACTCGCCGAGGAGCGTTTCGAGAGCCTCGGGATCCTTCGCCTCGACCGCGCGGTACGCCCGTGCGAACGGCTCGCCACTGTCCACAAGAGACTTGACGTACTCGCGGAGTGTCTTCCAGGAAACGAAACCATGCTCGCGGGCGACGACCACGCGGGCGCCGTCCCGGGTCAGTGGCTGGTTCCAGCGGTCGAACGGCTCGCGCGCGCCGGGCGTCTCGTCCTCGGCGGACGCGAGCAGGCCGACCGCGCGCCCGGCGTAGTACTCGACGTCTTCGTGGTACGGGTGCTGCAGGGTTTCGCCGTGCTCGATGACGCGCCGGACGTACGCCTGCAGCTTCGGCCAGCTCGGGAAGCCGTGCTCCCGCGCGATCCGGAACTGCGCTTCGGACAGCTTCACGGCTTCGGCGCGTGCGAGGTCCTTCGCGCGTTTGCGCAGCTGATCCAGGCTGGGTTTGGCGGGCAGCGTGCCCATGGTGCCTTCCTTCCCTCGACGCCCGTGGTCCGCCGGCACCGGGCAGGAAAGGAGGTGCGGAGCTGGTGGTGCGGTGGTGCGGGGGTGGGCTCGGCCCTTTCCGCGGACGGGACGCGGCCCTCACCGCGTCCCGCCAGCGTACCCCGATGGACGACACGCGCACCTGACCGGACGACACGCGTACGCAGGCGGACGACACGGTCCGCGAGCCCGCTTGCCTCGTGTCGTCCAGCCGGGTACGCGTGTCGTCCGCGCGCGTACGCGTGTCGTCCGTTCGGTTACGGGACGAGGGTGGCCAGGTGGCGGTAGGACTTTTCCGTGCGGGCCAGGACCTGGACGCAGACGTGGTCGGCGCCGGCGTCGAGGTGGGCCCGGATCCGGTCGGCCGCGGCCTGCTCGCCCGTCGCGACCAGGGCGTCGACCAGGCGGTCGCTGCCGCCGCCGGTCAGGTCCTCGTCGGTGAAGCCGAGCCGGCGGAGGTTCGACCGGTGGTGCGCGGCGAGCTGCAGGTACCCGGCGACGTGCTCGCGGGCCACCTCCCGCGAGCCGTCCAGGACCACGGCCTGCTCGACGGCCAGGTACTTGCCCGGGCCGAGCCGCTCCCGCGCCAGCGCCGTGTGCTCCGGCGGGACGAAGTACGGGTGGGCGCCGTCCGCCCGCTCGGCCGACAGGTCGAGAGCGCGAGGGCCGAGCGCGGCGAGCAGCCTGAGCGGCCGCGGTGACGGCTGTGGTTGCCCGGGCAGCTCGGCCGCGTCCATGCCGTCCAGGTAGTCGCGGATCGCGGCCAGCGGCCGCGGGCCCGGGCGGTGCCCGCCGATGCCCGCGATGAACCGGCCAGGATAGGCCTCGCCCAGCGCCCGGACGGCCCCTTCCGCGGCGAGCGGGGAACGCTGGTCGAACCGGGCGATCCCGGTGGCCACCACGAGTTCCGACGTCGCCGCGAGCAGCAGCGCCGCCTGGGTGAACGCCTCCCTCCCGGCGTACTCGCCGAACCACAGCTGCGTGAAGCCGAGTTCTTCGACCTCGGCGGCCGTCTCGCGCACGGCGCCGATCGGGTCGCCGTCGAAGAACTGCCAGATTCCGACGCTCACCGGACCACCGCCGGGGCCAGCTCGGCCAGGACGTCCACAGTGGACTCGAAGGTGGCCGCGGACGGCGTCAGCAGCACGTGGTCCGCGCCCGCGTCGAGCAGCTCGTCCAGGCGTTTCGCGATGGTTCCCGCGTCACCCCACAGGACGAGGTCGTCGACGAACCGGTCGCTCGGGCCGGTGATGTCGGCATCGGTGTACCCGAGCCGTTTCCAGCCCGCGAGGTAGGCCTCGATGCGGTGCTCGCGCGAGAGCGCCACGCGCTTCCGGACGCTTGCGCGCGCGTCCTCGCGGGTGCCGAGCAGCACCGTTTGCTGCGGGATCAGCAGCTTGTCCGGTCCGAGGATCTCCCGCGCGTACGGCGTGTGGCTGACGGGCTGGGCGAACGGGTGTGCGCCGTCGGCTTGGTCGCGGGATAGGGCCAGCATCTTCGGCCCGACGGCGGCCAGCACCCGCGGAAACGCCACCGGGGAAGGGTTTTCCGCGGCGACCGCGTCCATTTCGGACAGGTAGGCCCGCATCCGGTCGAGCGGCCGGTACTCCTCGCCGAGCTTCGTGGCCTGGAACCGGTGCCCGACGCCGATGCCGAGTACGAACCGGCCGGGGTGGGCCTGGGCGAGCGTGGCGCCGCCCTTCTCGGCGGTGATCCCGGGCCGGGCCCAGAGGTTGGCGATGCCGGTACCGAGCACGACGTCCGGCACCGACGCGAGCAGGTCGCCGAAGTGGGCGAACACCTCGCGGCTGCCGGGGCCTTCGCCGCTCCAGACCGAGCGGTAGCCGAGCTCGGCGAGCCGGCGGGTGGCCGCGCGCTCGACGTCGGGTGGCGGGGCCAGCGGGGCGCTCGGCAACCAGGCGCCGATGGCGCCGAGCCGCGCCCGGGTGTCTTCGATCAGGGTCATCCTCGTTCCCTCCAGTAATGTGAGGCTGCCTCCGGTTAATATACGGAGGCAGCCTCCGATTGGCTACCCGGTAGGCTCGGAAGGGCGATGACCGAAGTCAAGCCGATGCGCGCGGACGCCCGCCGCAACTACGAACGCCTCCTGGAGGAGGCGCAGCGAGCCTTCGCCGAACACGGCGTCGAGGCGTCGCTGGAGGACGTCGCCCGCCGGGCCGGCGTCGGCATCGGCACGCTCTACCGGCACTTCCCGACCCGGGACGCCCTGCTCGAGACGCTGCTGCGGGCCCGGTTCGACGGTCAGGCCGAGCGGGCGCGCGAGCTGCTCACCGACCCGGCGCCGCTCGAGGCGCTGCAGGCGTGGCTGCTCGGGCTCGGCGACACCACCGGCACCTTCCGCGGCCTGGCCGAGCTGACCGCCGACGCGCTCAACGACGAGACGTCCCGCTTGTACGCTTCGTGTCACGCCATGCGGGACGCGGCGTCCCAGCTGGTGGAACGTGCGCAGGCGGCGGGGGAGCTGCGCGCCGACGTCACCACGCACGAGCTGCTTCTGTTGCTGCACGCGGCATCCTGGGCGGGGCCGCACCTGCCCGGCGACGCGGGCATGCAGCGCCTCCTGGCTCTTGTTTTCGAGGGATTACGGGCGAGTTAACACCATGGGAAGCCAGGACGTGGTCCTGCGCGTTAAACTCCCGCTCGACCGGGGCACAACGACGTGCTGAGACCGTCTGTCACCACAGAGCGTCCTGGAAATGACCAGATAGTGGGAGCCGCATCGTGAGCAAGCCCAGCAAACCCGTCGTCCTCATCGCGGAGAAGCTCGCCCCCTCCGTGCTGAGTGTGTTCGGTGACGAGGTGGAGGTCCGGCACGTCGACGGCACGGACCGAGCCGCGCTGCTGGAGGCGGTGAAGAGCGCCGACGCGCTCCTGGTCCGGTCCGCGACCAAGGTCGACGCCGAGGTCTTCGCCGCCACGACCCAGCTCAAGGTCGTCGCCCGGGCCGGTGTCGGCCTGGACAACGTCGAGGTGCCCGCGGGCACCGAGCGCGGTGTCCTCGTCGTGAACGCCCCGACGTCGAACATCGTCTCCGCCGCCGAGCACGCCGTGGCGCTGCTGCTCTCGGTCGCGCGCCGCATCCCGGCCGCCGACCAGAGCCTGCGCGGCGGCGAGTGGAAGCGCAGCTCGTTCTCCGGCGTCGAGCTGCAGGGCAAGACCGTCGGCGTGGTCGGCCTCGGCAAGATCGGCCAGCTGTTCGCGCAGCGCCTCGCCGCGTTCGACACCAAGCTCATCGCGTACGACCCCTACGTCTCGGCCGCCCGCGCCGCGCAGCTGGGCATCGAGCTCGTCACCCTCGACGAGCTGCTGACCCGCGCCGACGCGATCTCCATCCACCTGCCGAAGACCCCGGAGACCAAGGGCCTCATCGACGCCGAGGCGCTGAAGAAGACCAAGCCGGGCGTCATCATCGTGAACGCCGCCCGCGGTGGGCTGATCGTCGAGCAGGACCTGGCCGACGCGCTGCGCTCGGGCCACGTCGGCGGCGCCGGGGTCGACGTCTTCGTCACCGAGCCGACCACGTCCAGCCCGCTGTTCGAGCTGGAGAACGTCGTCGTCACCCCGCACCTGGGCGCCTCCACCGCCGAGGCGCAGGACCGCGCGGGCACCGACGTCGCCAAGTCGGTGCTGCTGGCCCTGCGCGGCGACTTCGTGCCGGACGCGGTGAACGTCTCCGGCGGCGGCGCGGTCGGCGAGCACGTCCGCCCGTACCTGTCGCTCGTGCAGAAGCTCGGCATGCTGCTCACCGCGCTGAACCCGAAGGCACCGAGCACGGTCGACGTCGTCGTCAAGGGCGAGATCTCCAGCGAGGACACCGGCGTGCTGCAGCTCGCCGCGCTGCGCGGCGTGTTCACCGGTGTGGTCGAGGACCAGGTCACGTTCGTCAACGCACCGCAGCTCGCCGAGAAGCTCGGCGTCCAGGTGCACCTGACGACCGAGCCGGAGAGCCCCAAGTTCCGCAGCCTGGTCACCGTCCGCTCGGCGTACGCCGACGGCACGGCGCTGACGGTGTCCGGTTCGGTCACCGGCCTGGACGAGGTCGAGAAGCTCGTCGAGGTCAACGGCCGCGGCTTCGACCTGCGTGCCGAAGGCACCGTCCTGCTGGTCGAGTACCCGGACCGCCCGGGCGTGATGGGCCGCGTCGGCACGCTGCTCGGCGAGGCCGGCATCAACATCGAGGCCGCGCAGATCAGCCAGACGACCGACGGCTCCGACGCCGTGATGCTGCTGCGCGTCGACCGCCACATCGACGCGCACCTGCTGGAGCCGATCGGCGCCTCGGTGGGCGCGCACACGATCCGCGCCGTCGACCTCGGCTGACGTTCCGCGCTTTCCGAAGGCCCCCGCACCCGGTCAGGTGCGGGGGCCTTCCGGCGCTTTCCGGGCCCTCGGTTCGCGTTCGCCCACTCGGCGCGGTTCCAGCCCACCGGCGAAGCGCCGACCTGTTCGAAGAGGACGTACGCGTCGTAGCCGGTGAAGACGATCGCGAGCCCGGCGGCATGCATGTCGCGATCGGACGTCCACAGCCGCGGCCGCCAGAACAGCGTCACCGGACCGTCGCGCAGCGGACTTAACGCGAGGTCGTTGCGGTGCACGACTGCCGAGCCCATCGGCAATCACATTCACATAACGGACTTCTTTGCCTACCTAAGTAGGTGTTTTGGGGCATTAGGTTCTCTCCGCGAGGTTGAACCACGCGCCGTCGAGGGCACGGCGCGGTCGCCGTGCTTCACCGTCGGGGGTGCTAGGAGCGGCTGGCAGGTTCGGGTCCAGACCTCGAGTAAGGGGCCGACTCATGAGCAGATCCCGCTTACCCGCCCGCGCCACGACGGCGGCCTTCGCCGTGGTGCTGGCCGCCGCGCTCGGCGCGCCGGTGGCGAGTGCGGCCACTGTGCCTAATCAAGATGTACCGCTGGCCGACGGCGTGAGCTCGGCGAAGATCGACGACACGAAGCTGCAGGGCAAGGTCGCGCCGCGGCTGGCCGCCGCGCAGGGCCGCGTCACCGCGTTCGTCGAGCTGGCCAAGAAGCCCGCCGTCGACGCGTTCACCGACGCCCAGCCGCGGGGCAAGGAGCAGGCGAAGCGGGCCGCTCGCGCCGCGAAGGACGACACCGCCGCCGCGGTGACCTCCGTGCTCGGCCAGCTGCGCACGGCCGGCGCCCAGCCGCAGGCCGTCACCCAGACCGCCAACGCCGTCCCCGGCGTGGTCGTCACCGCGGACGCCGCGAAGCTGCGTGAGGTCGCGAAGCGCGCGGACGTCGTTTCGGTGCGCACGGTCGTGCCGAAGACCCGCACCAACGCCAGCGCCGAGCTGCTGACCAACACGCTCGCCGCGTGGCAGCAGACCGGCAAGTTCGGTGACGGCGTCCGCGTCGGCGTCATCGACGACGGCATCGACTACACCCACGCCGACTTCGGCGGCCCCGGCACGCAGGCGGCCTACAAGAGCGTCGACAGCACCAAGCCGACCCCGCTGTTCCCGAGCGCCAAGGTGGTCGGCGGCACCGACCTCGTCGGCGACGACTACGACGCCGCGACGCCCGGCAAGACCACCCCGAAGCCGGACCCGAACCCGCTGGCCTGCGGTGAGCACGGCACGCACGTCGCCGGCACCATCGGCGGCTTCGGCGTCACCGCCGACGGCAAGACCTTCAAGGGCGACTACAAGAAGCTGGACGCCAAGAAGGTCGACGCGATGCAGATCGGCCCGGGCACGGCGCCGAAGTCGCTCCTCTACGCCATCAAGGTGTTCGGCTGCGCGGGCTCGACGAACGTCACCTCGCAGGCGCTGGACTGGGCACTCGACCCGGACGGCGACGGCGACTTCACCGACCACCTCGACATCGTCAACCTGTCGCTGGGCTCCGACTTCGGCGCGCCGGACGACCCGGACTCGCTGTTCGTGCGCAAGCTCGCCGCGAACAACGTGCTCCCGGTGATCTCCGCGGGCAACGGCGGCGACATCAACGACATCGCCGGCTCGCCCGGCAACACGCCCGAAGCGCTCACCGTGGCCAGCACGCGGGACGCGGGTGTCCTGCGCGACGCCGCCGAGGTCACCGCGCCGACCGCGGCCAAGGGCCCGAAGACCGGCCAGTACAGCCAGAACTACGCCGGCTACGACACACTGAACCTGACGGCTCCGGTCGTCGCGCTGTCCGCGGCGAACAACGCGGGCTGCGCGGCGTACTCCGCGGCGGACAAGGCGAAGGCGGCCGGCAAGTTCGTCTGGCTGGAGTGGGACGACAACGACTCGACCCGCGCGTGCGGCTCGGCCGTCCGGGCGAACAACGCCCAGGCCGCCGGGGCCAAGGGCGCGCTCCTGTCGTCCACTTTGGAGCACTTCAGCGCGGGCATCGCGGGCAACGCGGCGATCCCGATGTTCCAGTTCACCGGCTCCGCGACCGCGCCGCTGCGCGCGTCGCTGACCGCGGGCACGCTGCAGGTGCGCCTGTACGGCACCGGTCGCGCGTCGATCCAGACGTACGACAAGAAGATCGTCGACACCCCGAGCTCGTTCACCTCGCGCGGCACCCGCGGCCCGGCGCTCAAGCCGGACGTGGCCGCGCCCGGTGACACGATCACCTCGGCGTTCCGCGGCAGCGGCAACGGCAGGACCGTGCTGTCCGGCACGTCGATGGCGGCCCCGCACACCACGGGCATCACGGCGCTGGTCCGACAGTCCCACCCGGACTGGTCGGTCGAGGAGGTCAAGGCCTCGGTCATCGACACCGCCGGCCACGACGTGACCGACGGCGCGGGCCACACCTTCGCGCCGCAGCGCGTCGGCAGCGGCCGGATCGACGCCAAGGCGGCGCTGGACAACCAGGTGCTCGCCTACGTCCAGGACGACCCGGGTGCGGTCAGCGTCAGCTTCGGCACGGTCGAGGCCGGTGGCCCGGTCACGCTGTCGAAGACGATCAAGCTGGTCAACAAGGGTGTCACGCCGGTCGAGTACTCGGTGGCCTACCAGGCGGTCAACGCGCTGCCGGGCGTCGAGTACACAGTGGACACGCCGTCGGTGAAGCTCTCGCCGCGCGGCACCGCCAAGGTCAAGGTGACGCTGAAGATCACCGACCCGAAGGCCCTGCGCAAGGTCATGGACCCGACCATGCAGGCCGTCCAGGCCGGGCTCGCCCGCCAGTTCGTCGCGGACGCCTCCGGCCGCGTCGCCTTCACCCCGAAGAGCGGGGCCAAGGTGCCGCTGCGGGTTTCGGTCTACGCGGCGCCGAAGCCGGTGTCGGCGATTTCGACGCCGTCGTCGGTCAAGTTCGCCCCGGACGCCACCCAGGCCGTGCTGAACCTGAGTGGTCGCGGTGTGGACCAGGGGACGGGCGCGCAGCGCTACCGCTCGCTGATCAGCGTGCTCGAGCTGCAGGCGGAGTCCCCGCAGCTGCCCGAGTGCGACGCGGACGTGGTCACCGACTGCACGGTGAACAAGACCGCCAAGGGCGGCGACCTCCGCTACGTCGG
The DNA here is from genome assembly GCF_034929455.1 of Amycolatopsis heterodermiae. Lineage (NCBI taxonomy): Bacteria > Bacillati > Actinomycetota > Actinomycetes > Pseudonocardiales > Pseudonocardiaceae > Amycolatopsis > Amycolatopsis heterodermiae. The sequence continues at coordinate 456,226 of NZ_JAYFSI010000008.1, read as the reverse complement.
CGCGTCTTCCACCGCGCCGCTGGCGAAGGCGCAGGGTGAGCCGGAGAACGCGATCCTCGCGTTCGGCCTGTCCACCTGGGGCGACTGGGCGAACATCGGCAGCAACACCTCGCCGTTCGTCGACATCGACACCACCGGGGACGGTACGCCGGACTTCGAGACCTACGTGACCAAGGCGACGGCGACCGATGTCCTGATCGCGGTCACGGTCGCGCTGACCCCGGGCTTCCCGCAGGTGGACGTCCAGGCCGTCAACGGGCAGCTCGGCGACGTGGACACGAACGTGTTCGACACCAACGTGATCACGCTGCCGGTTTCGCTGGCCGCGCTGGGCATCGACGCGAACGCCGACACCCACCGCATCTCGTACACGGTGGGCGTCAGCGGCTTCTACGTCGCTCCGGGCACGACGAACGGGCTGATCGACTACGTCGGCACGCCGCTTTCGTTCGACGCGCTCGCGCCGGGCTACGCGGTGCAGGGCGGCGGCGACGCCGCCCTGGGCTACGTCGCGAAGCCGGGCACGGCGCTGGTCGTCACCCGGAACGCGGCCTCGGCCGCGGCCGACAACGCCCTCGGGCTGCTCGCCATCCAACACCACAACGCCGCGGGGAACCGGGCGAACGTGGTCAAGGTGGACGCGGCCCAGGGTGCCCGGCCGGGGAACGAGCGTCAGCCGATCGGGGCGGGCCGCTCGTAGCGGGCCGCAAGATCGATCTGTGCAGGTTCAGGGGCGTCTCCGGCGGGTATCCGCTGGGGGCGCCCCGCTGCTGTTCACCCAATCGGGTGTCTCACCCTGCGGGAGGATGCGGCATAAGGGTGGTGCGGCTACGGCCGTTTGTCTACGGCCGGTAACCTTCCGGCTGCTGGCGTTTTGTTGCGGTGGGCCATCGGTGCGGCCGGTGGCCTGGTCGACGGAGGTGTGTGGATGCGGCTCGCTGTGATCCCAGGAGACGGGATCGGGCCCGAGGTGGTCTCCGAGGCGTTGAAGGTGCTCGGTGAAGTGGCGCCGACTGCGGAGATCACGAACTACGACCTCGGCGCCGCCCGATGGCACTCGACGGGCGAGCTGCTCCCGGAGTCGGTGCTCGGCGAACTGCGGCAGCACGACGCGATCCTGCTGGGCGCGGTCGGCGACCCGACGGTGCCGAGCGGCATCTTGGAGCGCGGCCTGCTGCTGCGCCTGCGGTTCGAAATGGACCACCACGTCAACCTGCGCCCGGCGCGGCTGTACCCGGGTGTCCGGGGACCACTGGCCGACGCAGGCGACGTCGACATGGTCGTCGTGCGCGAAGGCACCGAAGGCCCGTACGCGGGGACCGGCGGCCTGATCCGCAAGGACACCGAGCACGAGATCGCGACGGAGGTCAGCGTCAACACGGCGTTCGGCGTCCGCCGCGTCGTCGCGGACGCGTTCAACCGGGCCGAGGCCCGGCCGCGCAAGCACCTGACGCTCGTGCACAAGACCAACGTGCTCTCGTTCGCCGGGTCGCTGTGGTCGCGGATCGTCGAAGAGGTTTCGCTGGAGCACCCGGAGGTGACGGTCGCTTACTCCCATGTGGACGCGGCGACGATCCACCTGGTGACCGACCCGTCCCGGTTCGACGTCATCGTGACGGACAACCTGTTCGGCGACATCATCACCGACCTCGCGGCGGCGGTGACGGGCGGAATCGGCCTCGCGGCGAGCGGCAACCTGGACATGACCCGCCGCAACCCGAGCATGTTCGAGCCGGTCCACGGTTCGGCGCCGGACATCGCGGGCCAGGGCCTGGCCGACCCGACGGCCGCGGTGCTGTCGGTCTCGCTGCTGCTGGACCACCTGGGCCAGAAGGAAGCGGCGCGGCGGATCGAGGCTTCGGTGGCGTTCGATCTGGCGACCCGGGACCAGGCGTCGCCGGGTGCTACGACGGCGATCGGTGACCGGTTGGCGGCGCTGGTGTCTTCGAACGTGCGTACCGGCTGAGAACGGCCTTCTGTTTGACGGGGAGCCCCGCACTGCTGTTCAGGTGCGGGGCTCTTTCGTGTCCTGGGGGCGCGAACGGTCCGTTGGTGCTTCTTGGCCGCGCGAACGGTCCTTTCGTGCGGTGCTGGGCGTTGCGAGTGGCCCTTTGGTGCTCTCTCGGTCGCGCGGGTGGCCCTCTGGGTGAGGGTTTGGTTGCGAGTGGTCCGTTCGTGCGGTGTTGGGCGCTGCGAACGGTCCGTTGGTGCTGTTTGTGGTGCGAAGGGCCACTGGTGCGGTTGGGGTGCGAGCGGCCCCTTGGTGCTCTCTCGGACGCGCGAGTGGCCTTCTGGGGGCGGGTTTGGCGCGAGTGGCCCGTTCGTGCGGTGCTGGGCGTCGCGAACGGTCCGTTGGTGCAGTTTGTGGTGCGAACGGGCCGCTAGTGCGGGGCAGGTTGCGAGCGGTCCGTTGGTTGTTCTTGGTCGCGCGAGTGGCCCTTTCGAGGGGTTCGGTTGCGAACGGTCTCGTTGGTGCTGTTTCGTGGTGCGAAAAGGCCGCCGTCGCGGGTTGGGGCGCGGCCCTTGGTCCTCGGTCCCGCGAGTGGCCCTCTGGGTGCGGGTTTGGTGCGAGTGGCCCGTTCGTGCGGTGCTGGGCATCGCGAACGGTCCGTCGGTGCTGTTTGCGGAGCGAACGGGCCGTTCGTGCTCGTCGGGGTGCGAGCGGTCCATCGGTGCTCTCGGCCGCACGACTGGCCCACTCGCGCGAGCTTGGTCGCGAACGGTCCGTTCGCGTCGCTCACGCCGGTACTGCACCGGCCGGTCGCGGGTTATCCACAGCACCGCCGTGATGTGGACAACCCAGTCGCGGAACGGTCTTCCGGGCGGTTGTGTCCGCGGGCGCCGGTAAACTGGGTGCGGGGCCGGCCCCCAGGGAGTGGCGGGGGATGTTTGCCGGCCGTCCCGGATGGTGGGAGCTTGACCCAGGTTGTGGACTTCCGCCGAAACCCTGTGGCATGATGCGGTCGTGACCAGCTTCGCGATCATTATCGCCGAGCGCGCCGGACGATAGCTCCAGAAGAGCTCCCGGCGCGCAACCTCTCGCACCCCTGCGGGAGGTTTTTTTGTTGCCCAGAAACGACCAGAAACGACTTGACCCGGCCCGAGGAGAACACCGTGACCCGCAAGGAGCCCGCCGATACCCCCCTCGGCGACGCCTTCCACCTCTACGACACGACCCTGCGCGACGGTGCGCAGCGCGAGGGCATCTCCTACTCCGTCCAGGACAAGCTGGCCGTCGCGCGGCTGCTGGACGAGCTGGGTGTCGGGTTCGTCGAGGGTGGCTGGCCGGGTGCGCTCCCCAAGGACACCGAGTTCTTCGCCCGCGCCGCGAAAGGCGAGCTGAAGCTCAAGCACGCGGCGCTCGTCGCGTTCGGTGCCACTCGCAAGGCCGGCACCACCGCCGACGTCGATCCGCAGGTGCGGGCCCTTCTCGACAGCGAGGCGCCCGTCATCACCCTCGTCGCGAAGTCCGACCTGCGCCACATCGAACGCGCTCTGCGGGTCGACGTCGGCGAAGCCTGCGCGATGGTCCGCGACACCGTCGAATTCCTCGTCAAGGAAGGCCGAAGGGTCTTCCTCGACGCCGAGCACTTCTTCGACGGCTACGCGTATTCACCCGAAACCTCGCTCAAGGTCCTCGACGCCGCCGCGCACGCCGGTGCCGACGTGCTCGTGCTCTGCGACACCAACGGCGGGCAGCTGCCGCTGGGGCTCGCCGAGACCGTCAGGACCATCAAGGACAAGACCGGATTCCGGCTCGGGATCCATTGTCAGGACGACACTTCCTGCGCCGTGGCGAACTCCGTCGCCGCGGTGCAGGCCGGCGTGACGCACGTCCAGTGCACCGCCAACGGTTACGGGGAGCGGGCCGGCAACGCCGACCTCTTCGCCGTGACGGGAAACCTGGTGACCAAGCTCGGCATGGACGTCCTCCCGACCGGAGGCGCCGCCGAACTCACCCGGGTCTCCCATGCCCTTGCCGAAATCGCCAACCTCGCCCCCTACACCCACCAGGCTTACGTAGGGGCGTCGGCTTTCGCTCACAAGGCGGGACTGCACGCGAGCGCGATCAAGGTGGATCCGTTGTTGTACAACCACATCGATCCGTCTTCCGTCGGCAACGACATGCGGGTACTGGTCACCGAGATGGCCGGCAGGGCCAGCCTCGAGCTCAAGGGACGTGAGCTCGGGGTCGACCTTGCCGGCCGGCCCGAAGCGCTGACGAGCGCGATGCGGAAGGTCAAGCGCCTCGAAGCCGAGGGCTGGTCCTTCGAAGCGGCCGACGCCTCCCTCGAACTCCTGCTGCGCCAGGAGGCCGACGTCCCGGCCGAGGCGCCGTTCGAGCTCGAGTCCTACCGCGTGGTGCTCGACCACCGCGCCGACGCCGAGGTCGTCTCCGAAGCGACGGTCAAGGTGCACGTCGGCGGCCAGCGCGTCATCGCCACCGCCGAGGGCATCGGCCCGGTCCACGCCCTCGACGCCGCGCTGCGCAAGGCGCTGAGCCCGCACCTGTCCTGGTTGGACAGTGTGGACCTGGCCGACTACAAGGTCCGGATCCTGCAGGGCCACCCCGGCACCGACGCGGTGACGCGCGTGCTGGTCGAGAGCACCGACGGCGAACGCGAATGGACGACCGTCGGGGTGCACGGCAACATCGTCGAGGCCAGCTGGCTGGCCCTCTGCGACGCGCTCGTGCACAAGAGCACCACCGTGGCCTGAGTCACGCGCTGGGCGCACGTAGACTGGCCGCGTGCGCCTAGCCCGTATTGCTCATCCCGGTGGAGTCGCGTTCGCTTCGGTCGAAGGGGACGGTGACGACGCCCAGGTCCTGGAGATCGCCGAGCACCCGTTCGGCCAGCCCAACTTCACCGGCAAGCGGTGGCCGCTGGCCGACGTCCGGCTGCTCGCGCCGATCCTGCCGTCCAAGGTGATCGCCGTCGGCCGCAACTACGCCAAGCACGCGGCCGAGTTCGGCAACGAGGTGCCCAGCGCCCCGATGCTGTTCCTCAAGCCGTCGACCACGGTCATCGGCCCGAACGCGGCCATCCGCCGCCCGTCCGGCGTCGGCCGCGTCGACTTCGAGGGCGAGCTGGCCATCGTGATCGGCCAGCCGGTGAAGAACGTGCCGGCCGCGCGCGCCGCGAGCGTCATCCTCGGCTACACCGTTGCCAACGACGTCAGCGCCCGCGACCTGCAGAAGTCCGACGGCCAGTGGGGCCGCGCCAAGGGCTTCGACACCTTCTGCCCGCTCGGGCCGTGGATCGAGACGTCGCTCGACGCGTCCGACCTGGCGCTGCGCTCCGAGGTCGACGGCGAGCTCAAGCAGGACGGCCGCACGTCCGACCTGGTGCACAAGATCCCCGAGCTGGTCGAGTTCGTCTCCGGCGTGATGACGCTGCTGCCTGGCGACGTCATCCTCACCGGCACCCCGGAGGGCGTCGGCCCGATCGAGGGCGGCCAGAGCGTCTCTATCACCATCGACGGCATCGGCACCCTGACCAACCCGGTCGAGAGCGTCTAACCGCGGGCGACCGGCTCCATCGGCCGCCGGGCGAACGCCGGAGCGTGCTCCGGCCGCAGCCCGAGGCCGAGGAGCCGCGCCGGGAAGTACGACAGCCGCGGGAACCGCGCGAACGCCTTGATCATCGGCGCCGGCGGGCCGTTGCGCTTGCCGCTCATCACACCGCGCACCACGGTCCGGTGCATGAGGCGCTGCAGCCCCTGAACCAGCAGCGTCGGCGCCAGCCGCCGCGAGCGCACCTTCGCCAGGTCGGCCTCCGAAGGGCGACCCCGCCGCAGCGGTTCGGCCAGCAACGTCGCCGCCGCGACCGCGTCCTGCACCGCCAGGTTGATGCCGACCCCGCCGATCGGTGACATCGCGTGCGCGGCGTCGCCGAGGCACAGCAGCCCGTCGACGTGCCACTTGCGCAGCAGGTTGAGCCGCACGTCGAGGAACTTGACGTCGTCCATCGTCTTCAGCTCGTCCACGCGGTCGTGGAACTCGGGACAGATCCGCGTCACGTTCTCGCGGAACGCCTCGATGCCGTGGGCACGCAGGTCCTCACCTTTGGGCGCGAGGTAGGCGACCTGGTAGAAGTCCGGCCGGGGGAGCGGCACCGCGAAGCGGCGGTCCCGCATCTTCGGCAGCAGCATGCCGCCTTCCTCGCCTTCGCCGCGCGAGAGCCGGAACCACCACACGTCGAACGGGCAGTCGTACTCGTGCGGGACCAGACCCGCTTCGCGACGGGCGAGGGACCACCGGCCGTCGGCGGCGATCACCAGGTCGGCGCGGATTTCCCCGGTCTCCCCGGCGCTGGTGCGGTAGGTGATGCCCGCGACCCGCCCGTGCTCCCGGACCAGGCCGGTGCACTCGGTCTCCATGCGCTGGACGAACGTCGGCTCCTTGCGGGCGCTCTCGGCGAGCAGGTCGAGGAAGTCCCACTGCGGCACCATCGCGATGTACGGGTGGGGGACCTTCAGCCGGGTGAAGTCGGCCAGCTTCATCAGCTCGCCGTTCTCCTGGGGGAACCCGGCCGCGGTCAGCTCGCTGTGCGGCAGCGCGTGGAACCGCTCGCCCAGGCCCAGCTCGTCGAGCAGGGTGAGCGTCGACGGGTGGACGGTGTCGCCGCGGAAGTCCCGCAGGAAGTCGGCGTGCTTCTCCAGCACCGTCACCTCGACGCCCGCGCGGGCCAGCAGCAGCCCCGTGACCATCCCGGCCGGCCCGCCACCGATGACGACGCAGCCCGTGCGCTCGGTCATCTCCACCATCTCCCCATCTATTTCATCGCCTGTTGAATAAGACGAGGATGCACCCGGCCCGGTCCGTGCGTCAAGCGATGTGGCGACGGATACGCTGATCGGGCTATGAGTGAGACATCGGTGGTTCGCGCGCGCTTCTGTCCTTCGCCGACCGGCACCCCGCACGTCGGGTTGATCCGCACGGCGTTGTTCAACTGGGCCTTCGCCCGGCACAACCAGGGTCAGCTGGTGTTCCGGATCGAGGACACCGACGCCGCGCGCGACTCGCAGGAGTCGTACGAGCAGCTGCTCGACGGGCTGCGCTGGCTCGGCATCGACTGGGACGAGGGTCCCGAGGCCGGCGGCGAGTACGGGCCGTACCGCCAGAGCGAGCGCCGCGCGATCTACGCCGACGTCGCCGCGAAGCTGCTCGAAGCGGGGGAGCTGTACGAGGCGTTCTCGACCAACGAAGAGGTGGAGGCCCGGCGCAAGGCGGCCGGCCTGGACCCGAAGCTGGGCTACGACAACTTCGACCGCGACCTCACCGACGAGCAGCGTGCCGCCTATCGCGCCGAGGGCCGCGCGCCCGTGCTGCGGCTGCGCATGCCGGACATCGACCTCGCCTGGACCGACCTGGTGCGCGGCGACATCAGCTTCCCGGCCGGCACCATCCCGGACCCGGTGCTGGTGCGGGCCAACGGCGAACCGCTGTACACGCTGACCAACCCGGTCGACGACGCGCTGATGAAGATCACGCACGTGCTGCGCGGCGAGGACCTGCTGCCTTCGACGCCGCGGCAGATCGCGCTGTACGCGGCGCTGGAGCGCGTCGGCGTGGCGGAGTTCACGCCGCAGTTCGGCCATTTGCCGTACGTGATGGGCGAGGGCAACAAGAAACTGTCCAAACGCGACCCTTCGTCGAATCTCTTCAACTACCGCGACCGCGGCTTCATCCGCGAGGGCCTGCTGAACTACCTGGCCCTGCTGGGCTGGTCCATCGCCGACGACCGCGACGTGTTCTCGGTCGAAGAGCTGGTCGAAGCCTTCGACGTCACGAAGGTCAGCGCCAACCCGGCGCGCTTCGACGTCAAGAAGGCCGAAGCCATCAACGGCCAGCACGTGCGGGCGTTGCCGGCGGCCGAGTTCGTGAGCCGCGTCACGCCTTACCTCGTCACCGCGGGGGTTCTTCCGGACTCGCCCAGCGACGAGCAGCTGGCCCGGTTGAGTGCGATCGCGCCGCTGGTGCAGGAACGTGTAACGGTCCTTTCGGATGCGCCTCCCATGGTGCGCTTCCTGTTCGCCGACGAAGAGACGTTCGCGCCGGAAGAAGACGCGGCGGCGAAGAACCTCGGCGAGCCCGCGCAGCCCGTGATCACGGCCGCGCTGTCGGCGCTCGAGGCGCTGCCGTCGTGGGAGACCGCGGCCATCGAGCAGGCCCTGAAAGACGCCCTTGTGGACGGTCTGGGTCTCAAGCCGCGCAAGGCTTTCGCGCCGGTGCGCGTCGCCATCACCGGACGGACCGTTTCCCCGCCGCTGTACGAGTCGATGGAGCTGCTCGGCCGCGACGTCTCATTGGGACGGCTGCGCCGGGCAGTGGTCGGATAACCGAAAGAAGACGGTTCGCCAACTGGGAGTAGAGCCGGAGGGCCGGAACAGGCGAGTCGCAATCACCTCTTTGGCAGCGTCGCGAACGCTGTGGTTGCCCTAGCCTCACTGGGTGGATTTCGCTTTGGCACCCCGGACCCCGTCGCGAACCGCCCCCGCCGAGGCGGCGCCCGAGCCCTGGGCGCCGCCGGCGCTCCGGCTGGTGTGCCTGGACATCGACGACACCCTGATCGACTGCACCGCCGCGATCCGCCGCGTCCTCCACATCCTCACCGGCCGCGGCGACCTGTGGCCGCTGTGGGACCTGATCACCGAAGAGCACGTCGCGCTCGTCGTCGCCGGGGAGATCGACTACCCGACCATGCACGAGCGCCGCACCGGCTGTTTCCTCGCCGAGCTCGGCATCCTCGCCGACACAGAGCAGGTGCTGTCCTTCGAACGGCGCCGCCGGGAACTGCTCGACACTTCGTGGCAGCTGTTCGACGACGTCCTCGAGTGCCTGGAGTGGTTGCGCGCCGCCGGTCTCGTGCTGGCCGCGGTGACGAACGCGTCGGGTGTCCACCAGCGTAAGAAAATCGCCGATCTCGGCCTGGCGCCGTTCTTCGACCACGTCGCCATCGCCGGCGAGCTGGGGGTGGCGAAACCCGATCCGGTGATGTTCCACACGGTCTGCCTCGGCCTGGGCTGCGCACCTGCCCAGGCCGTTCACGTCGGGGACAAACTCGACACGGACGCGATCGGCGCCCGCGACGCCGGCCTCGGCGCGGTCTGGCTCGACCGCGACGGCATCGCCGAACGCGCCCCGGAAGGCGTCCACACGATCGCCGGGTTGGCCGAGCTGCCTGAGCTGCTGGTTTCGGAGTACGCCACGATCGGCGTCCCGGCCCAGCGCCGAACCGACACCCCCGCGTTCACCGTCCGGAACGGCGTGCTCTAGTATTTCTCCTCGTGCGGTGCTGAACCAGCCAGCTGGCTCGGTACCTCACTGGGGTATGGTGTAATTGGCAGCACGACTGGTTCTGGTCCAGTTAGTCTAGGTTCGAGTCCTGGTACCCCAGCTGCGGAGAGTGACCCCCCTGCAGAGCGAGCAATCGCCTCTGGTAAGTTCTCTCCAGCAAGAAAAACAGAAAAGCCCCTGGGAAACCAGGGAAGTTCCTAAGCCCCCGTCGTCTAGCGGCCTAGGACGCCGGCCTCTCACGCCGGTAGCGTGGGTTCGAATCCCATCGGGGGTACAAACAGCATCCACCCGAACCCAGTTGACCCAGGTCAGCTGGGTTTTTTGGTTCCATGGATGTCATCGCGTCGGAGATCCTTTCCGCGGCTTCCGCCGTCTTGGGCAGCTGATCACCAGGCAGTTTAACCTTGATCGTGACCTCGTCACCGAGTCCGTGAACATGAACGCTGAGCTAGGTGACCTCGAACAGCTCGTACAGAAGGTCACGCGGCGCCCTCGCGAGGTGGACGGCGAGATAAGGAAGCGCGTCGAGCCGACTGAGGTCGGCTGCAACCGGAGCAGTCTTCTCGTCGGCTTCATCCAACTCGGCGATGGCGGATAGCGATGCCTTCTTCTCGCGTTCCAGGTCGTTGTAGCTCTGGCGGAGCCCCTGGGTGAAGGGGTCATCCGGGTCGCCTTCGCGGGCCTGTCTCATGATCGAGTCCTGTTGGCGGGTGATCGTGGCCAGAAGCTTCTGCCGGCGGGTCCGCTCGGCCTCTCGTGCCCGGACGGCATGGTCGTCGACGCCTCCTTGCTCCGCCTCGAGGATCGCTCGCCGTTCAGGTCCGAAGAGCCGGTCGGCGTAGAAGCGGCAGATGGCTTCCAGAAGCTCGTCCTCCCGCAGGCGGACAGACGACGGCAAGCCGGGATGCAGGTGGGGTGTGGCCCGGTTGTTCTTGCGGGGCCAGCAGAGGTAGTACGCCACACCGCTGGCCTTCATGTCGCCGGTCATGCGCCGGCCGCAGCTGTGAACCACTCGTCCGCGAAGGACGTACTTGCGTTTGGTCTGCGGATGATTGCTGAGCGTGTCGTCGTCGCGCGACCCGCGCTTCTCGCTGCGGTTCTTGTTGATCTCGTCGAACATCCACTTCTCGACCAGCGGCTCGTGGACCGGCTGCGGAGACCAGATCCACTTGTAGGGCTCGTTGACCCGGCCGCGCTTGGACGTCGTGGCACGGCGGTTGAAGACCTGGTAGCCGAGCTGCGTGAACGGCTGCAGACCGACGAATCGAAACGCTTCGGGCAATGCACGCAGGCTGAATCGATCGGACACCAGTCCGGGCGCCGCATCGTCGCCACCCTCGGCACCAAGAAGGCCGATCTGAACGAGCTGGACTGCGAGCACATGCGCCCCGTTGTGGGCTGCATCCATCGCCACCTGGCGTGGCGGTACTCGCTGATGAACTGGTGCCACGATTCGCCGAAACATCCTGACCGAGCTGGACCGAGTCCGCGATTGCCGACGAGATGCCCACGCGTGGATCGCCACGCGGGACGGTCGTGGGCCGATACAGTGGGTGACGCAGGTGCTGGGGCGGTCGGGAACATCCTGCACTCTGCTGACCTGAAACCCCGCACTCGCAGCTGGACGAGCACCGGTAACCGCTCTTGCCTGCGGATCGATCAGCACCTCCGTCCCCATCGGAGCGGCCAGCTGATCGATAGCGAAACGTTGGTCCTTGAGGAAGGACAGTCAGCTGCGGTGTCGTCCAGGGTGTCGTTGTCACGCACGACATCATGCGCCTGGCCAGCGTCGCGGCGATCGGTAGCGCGCCTGCAGATGGGTGAGCTACTCGAGGTCGGCAGCAGCTTGCTGACGGTGCTGGCGGCGAGTACCAGCCGGTCGTACCCGATCCGTACGTCGTGATACCCGGCGAACCCACCGCCGACCATCACGACACCCATTCACGTTCCTCCCCTTTCGGGCGGACAGCCGACATTGCGTGATTACCCGGCTCCTTCGGTGGTTACTCGGTCAGCGTGACTCGAAAATTCGCTCAAGGTGATCGCGTCCGGTGGGGACGCCGGCAACGAAAGCTCCGTCGGCACGGTTGAAGACGTGATCACGAGCGAGGCCGAAGCCGGTGGCCGGCATGTCAAGGCATCGAAGGAAGAGCCGCAGTATCCGGTGCGTAGCGAGAAGACCGGTAAGACGGCAGTGCACCACCCCGACAAGATTCACCCGGTCTGAGCGCGCTGGGTGTGGTGGCGCCGCAGCTGGGTAACCGGGTCGCTACCGTCATACCAAGGAGCAGACGATGGCCGAATACCAGCACACCGCGACCGCCGACATCTCCGCCGACGAGTTGTACGCGTTCCTGAGCCATCCGGAGAACCTGCCGCGGTACTTTCCGCAGATGAAGGTCGCCGAGTCACGTGGTGGCGAGAGCGTGCACGTCGAGGCGGACGTGCACGGTGAGCGTGTCGAAGGGGAAGCCTGGTTACGCACTGACCCCGCCACTCGTTCGCTCAAATGGGGCGCGGAAGGCCCGGACGACTACCGTGGTGAGCTGCGCATCGACGAAGCCGGACCGGCGGCCGCGCAGATCACCGTGACGCTGAACAGCGTCCGCGAGGCGGATGCTGACGAGGTCCAGCAGGGGCTCGAGCAGACGGTGGCGGCGATCACCCACGCGGCCAGTGCCGACGCCGACGTCGAGGCAGCTCAAGGCCAGGGCGGCTGGACCTCCTACGACGATAACGACTGATCCACGTTGCCGCGCGCGACGATCAAGTGGAAGCAACCTGCATGCGAGTGAGCAACGGTGTTTCGACACGGCCACTGACAATCTGATGCGCTGCTGCCATTGCCGCAGCCGTTCAGGCAGTCGTCGACGGCGGGATGCTCCGCCTGTTTACCCGCGCTGCGGGAGGACACAGAACTCGTTGCCTTCCGGGTCGGCGAGCACTATGAAGCGTTCCGCCGGGTCTTCGGTGAGCACCCGGGCTCCGAGCGCGACCAACCGCTCGATCTCGGCATCCTGGGCGAGTTCGGTGGGCGCAATGTCGATGTGCACGCGGTTCTTCACCTGCTTGTTCTCGCCGACGGGTTGGAACAAGAGCGGCACTTCGCCGTCGCGACTGAGTTCGACGTACGTCATTCCGTGGCCGTCTTGCCAGCGTTGGATCTGGGGATAGCCGAGCGTCTGCCGCCAGAAATCGGCCAGTTGCTCGGCGTCGTGGCAGTCGACCGTGACGGCGATGATCCGGGCGTTCATGTCGATGGGATACCCCGGGAGTGGGAGAGCGACACAGCGTCCGCCGGTGATCAGTCGTAGGACGATCTCGCCGCACTGGCCCCAGCCCGCAACGACATGGGCCAAGCGCTAGTCGCGTTCGTCAAACGTCCTTCGAGCTGCCGCCGAAGCAAAGCTGCAGCTTGACGGCATGGCTCCCAGCCCGACGACGGCGCCTGAACAGTCGAGGTGGGCACGGCCGCGCCTACTCGCTGGCCAAGGCGGAGGCGCTGGGCGACAGGTCGCTGGGGAACGCCGAGTAGATGGCCGGCATGCCCGCATCGCCTTGATGCGGTGGCCGAGTACGTAGACGGCGGTCTCTGCACTTCCTCGCTGGCGCGTTCAGCCCGCGCTGATTCGTGGTTGACTCGGCCCATGCAGATGATCGAACGTCCGTGGGGCGTGACGGTGCACGGTGCCGCGAGCGTCAAGGCGGCCCCGGACCTGGTGCGGGCGCGATTCAAGGTCGTGTGCCTGGAGCAGAAACCGTCGGACGCCTTCGAGTCCGCGGGGCTGGCCGTGCACGAGATCCGCTCGACGCTGCGGCGGCACAACGTCCCGGACGCCGGCGTCGAGAGCTCGCGGATCGAACTCGGCGGCAAGTGGGAGTACGGCCAGCAGCGGAAGTTCCTGGGCTATGAGAGTTCGGCGTCGTTCGTCGTGGAGTCGGCGACGCTGGACGATCTGCCATCGCTGCTGACAGACCTGGTCTCCGCCGGTGCAAACGAGATCGAGGGCGTCGACTTCGACGTCCTGGACAAACCGGCTCTCCGTGCCCGGGCCCGGCGCGAGGCGGTCGCGGCGGCCAGGGCGAAGGCCGAACTCTACGCCGAGGCGGCTGGTGTCCGGCTGGGCGCGGTGGTGCACATCGATGACGTTAACCCGGACGAGAGGCCGCAGTACCGCGGTCATGGGGCCGAGAGCGCCGCCACGGCGGAAGACCTTGCCCCTGGCCACGTGGTGGTGTCAGCGGCCGTGGTGCTCGGGTTCGGCATCGTGCCCGCGTAAGGAACGACTTGTGAGCGTCCAAGGTGGTTGGAACCGCCCCGCAACGCTCACGCGTCTTTCGACGGCAACGGGGGTATGACGGACGAGATAGGTGTCAGGTCTGCTACCGGAGAGCCGTCGTTCGCCTGCCGCGGCGAAGATCTGACGCGGCTGCTCGAATTTCTCGCTCCGGACGCCGCGACTGTCGCCGCAGCGAGCGGAATGGCCGGGATAGGCAAGACCGAACGCTCGGGTGCACAGCCGTCACGATCGGTTCTTCCCGGTCGACAATGCGAGGCGCTCGTGCGGAAGATCCCCGACGCCGCCGCGGCCGAAGTCGCCGCGGCGATGCCCGCGACGCGCGCTCATGCCGAAGAGTGAACGTCCGAAGTTGCCGTCGGCCGGTTCCGTAACGGCTGAAAGCTGGCGGCTTCAGGTCAATCGCGCACGCTCGGCATACAGCTGCGCCGAGCTTCGACGGCGCGAATCCCACCAGCAATGTTCGTCGCTTCCTCGAGTTCGGCAAATCCGTACGGGGGAACCGACGAAACCAGCGAACACACCTCGCCGGCCTCCCGCGTCCCGGGACGCAGAACTCCCGTACGTCCGCGAGCGTAGGAAGTTTGTTGTCCAAGCGGTGCAGGTGCACGAAATCGTCCGCGGATCCGGCCACGACGACAATGTCCACCCGCGCTCGGCGGACGGCGATTCCGGGCTGCGGCATACGACGACGCGAAGCTATCGAAGTCAGTTCGGGTGCCTCCCGGGGTGGACACCCCGGTGACCTATGCTTCGACTATTTCGGTCGATTCTGCGGTGGCGAGTGCTGAGGTCGCCGCTCGCCTGATGCTCGCCTTGTCCTCCCCGTTCGTCAGCTCTTTCAGCCTCGACAACGCGCTATCGGTCACCGGTCGGATGCTGCCCAGAGCCGCGATCGCTGCCACGCGGATATCGTCCGAGTGGTGTGCGCCGGTCAGGCGAACTATGAGGGTGATGACGTCGTCCTCAACGGCGGTGTACGAGCCGAGAGCCATCACGGCGGCCAGGCGCAGCGTCGGTTCGCGATCCCTCACGGCCAGGGTGCGCAGCACGTCGTGGGTTTCGGGGGTCGACGGCCAGCACTCCACCAGCGCCTGCACCGCCACCCGACGCAAGTCGCCGCTGACGATCTCTTCGCGTTTCCCGTCGCCAGGCTTCGTCTTCCGCTCCTCGGGCCGGGTAAGCAAGTGCAGCAACGCGGGTGGACTCGGCCGCGGGCCAGGTAGTCGTGATCACTTCGAGCGCGGCGAGTCGAACCCTCGGTTCCTCGTCGTCGACTACGCGATGGTGGAGCTGGGTTTGCCCGATTTCACCACCGGATTTGGCCGCGGCGAAACCGCGGGCGGCGATGCGCAGGCATTCTTGGTCGTGCGCGTTCGTCACCACGTCCATCAGAAGGGAACGGGTCGGCTGCTCGTCGAGCCAGTGCTCGACGAGCAGCCGGAGAGCCAAGCGCTGAATCGAGACGTCGCCTTGGGCGTAGGCGGCCGTGACGACATCCCGTACAGCTGGCCGGTCGGGCCAGTGAGCCACCAGGGCTTGCGGCACCGTCGAGAGCACTGCGGGGTCGTGGTCGGAGTTGTCGTCGGAGCCGTGGTGCACCAAGAGCACCTGGATGGCGACCTGGCGAATGTCGGGTTCCGGGTCCTGTTCGGCGCGATCGAACAGCACGGACGCGGTGCCCGTGTCGAGGGGACCTGCACTGGCCAGTGCCTGGACCGCAGCCAGGCGGACGACCCATTCCGCGTCGTCTTTCGCGATGGAACGCAGTAGTGAGACCGTCTGGGGCGCCGAGGGCCAGAACCGAAGTGAAGGGAAGCCTCGGGTACCCCGCCTGATCCGCTTCATTCCACTGTCGACTCGAGTGGAGTCGAATGTATGAGACGGCCGCAAGCGGAGTATCACGGTGTCGCTTAAGGGGTCGATGTCGTCTCGAAGACAGGGAGGGCGTGCCGATGGCAGCGGGAACGAGGGAGTGGCTCGACACCGACGACGTCCGCGACGACCTCGAAAACATCCTGGGGCAGCTGAGCGAACGACAGTTGCGCCTCGTCCGCCGGTTGTCGCTCCGGGGCCGCATCCGGTGGGGCGGAAAGATCTCGAAGAGGTCAGGGCGGTGAACTGGATCGCCGAGGGGTTCTGGTTCCGGTGCCCGCTGCTGGAGGTCGAGCCGGCAGGGGTGGCCGTGGCGGCCTCGGCCCGGAACCTGCTGACCGCCCTACTCGGATCGCGGCTCCGCACCGGCGCGATGGTCTGATCGCAACGCGTAGCGGCGCTCGGCGTAGGCGAGGTCGTCGCGCCAGAGCCTGGTCGCCGTGTGGCGCATGAGCGGCCGGATCGCCGGTGCGAGCTTGGTGGCCACCGCGAAACCAGGACGTTCGGAAGCTGCGATCGTCGCTTCGACGACCGCGGTGCGCGGACGGCCGTCGAGGCCGGGGCCCAGGGGCGTCGCGTGGGTTTCCACTACGCTGCCGACGCCTTCGCCTTCGACGATCCGCATGACGACCGTGCGGGGCTCGGGGCAGACGAACTCGGCCAGGACGGGCACACCCCACCGGCCGGCCAGCCGGAACGTCACCTCCACCAGGAAGCGGTCCTCGTCGTCGGGGACGTCCAGGCCCTGGGGTGCTTCGAGTACGCGGAGGCGGGCGAAGGAGTACGGGTGGAACCAGGCGCCGTGCCACGGGTCGAGCCGGTTGGCCACGACGTCCTCGGGTTCGCAGATCCCGGTGAGCGTCGCGACCGCGTCGATGCGCACCTCCGCGTCAGGCCGCTCGGGCACCACCGGCCGGTCCGTCGGCTGCTCGCGGCCGAGCAGGTCGAGGCGGGCCCACACGAGCACGCCGTCGTCGTGGGCCGGGACCGGTGACCAGGTGCCGCGGCGTTCGCCGTCGAGCCGCAGTCCGTGCCACCGGCAGAGCAGGTCGCCCCGGTCGATCCGGGCGTCGGCGAGTGGCGCGCCCAGGTGCGGGCAGGCGCCGGGGCCGATCCGGACCTCGCCGTCCTCGCCGCGCCAGGCGACGAGTTCCGTCCCGCCCACGGTCGTACCGAAGGGACGGTCGCTCCGCACCGACCGGCTGGCGCCGATGACGAACCAGTTGCCCGACGGCCGCGCCGAAGCCCGCTTGCCCGCGGCCTCGATGAGCGCGGGCGGACAGTCCCGATAGGTCGGTTCCTGGTTCGCCCACCGCGGCTCGCGAAACGGCTGGATGGGCCATCGCCGCGGCCACAGCCCGGCGACGCGCTGGCTGGCGGTCATGGACCCATCGTCGGGGACCGGCGGCGAACGCGCACGGCGGCTGATCCGCATCGGTCGCGGGTTTGCCGCTCGTGGTGCAGGGTAAAGGCACACGGTGCATCGTTTGGACATCGAATGTGGCGACGACGGAGGAGCCCGGATGGCAGTCATCCCCGACGCCGGTCCGGCGGCCTGGCTCGACGAGCTGCGTCGCCGGTGCGCCGAGCACGTCCACGGCTTCGTCACCGAACGGGTGCGGGAGCACTTCACCGGACGCGCCGCCGGCACCCCGGCGAGCACCGCGCTGCCGGAGTTCGTGGCCGGCGGCAAGTTCCTCCGGCCTTTGTTCGCCTACACCGGCTGGTGCTGCGGCAAGCCGGACGACGAGGCTGCCCTGCGGTCCGCGGCCGCGCTCGAACTGCTGCACTGCTTCGCCCTGGCCCAAGACGACGTCATGGACGGCTCTGAGCGCCGGCGCGGCCGTCCGGCCCTGCACGTCAGGTTCGCGCGCTGGCACGAAGCCGAGAGCCTCGGCGGATCCGCCGAGCGGTTCGGCGAGTCGGCCGCGATCCTCGCGGGCGACCTGTTCCTCGTCTGGTCCGAGCAGCTGCTGCGCAGCAGCGGCCTGCCTGCAGGGATCCTCGCCCGTGGCTGGCCGATCTACGACCACCTGCGCTCGGAACTGGCCGTCGGGCAGCTCGGTGACCTCGTCAACGAGGCCCGGGCGCTGCCCGCCTGGGGCGACGTCCTCGACGTGGTCCGGCGCAAGTCGGGCAACTACACCGTGCGGCGTCCCCTCGAGTTCGGCGCCGCTCTCGCCGGCTGCGACGAGCAGGTCGTGCACGCCCTCGGCACGTACGGCGGCCTGGTCGGCGAGGCGTTCCAGTTCCGCGACGACCTGCTCGGGGCGTTCGGCGACCCCGCCGTCACCGGCAAGCCGGTCGGGGACGACCTGCGCGAGCGGAAGGCCACCACGGTGGTCGTGCTCGCCGCCGAGCTGGCCGACCGCGGGCAGCGCGCCGAGCTGGCCGGCCTGCTCGACCTCGACGTCGTCGACACCGCCGCGGTGGAGCGCTGGCAGCGGCTGATCACCGCCACCGGCGCCCGCGACCAGCTGGAGAAGCTCATCGACGAACGAGTCCACCACGCCCTCGAGGTGACCGACCTGGCCGACCTCCCGCACCAACCCGCCGACGCCCTCACCACGCTGGCGCTGCGGTGCA
Source organism: Amycolatopsis heterodermiae (assembly GCF_034929455.1). NCBI lineage: Bacteria > Bacillati > Actinomycetota > Actinomycetes > Pseudonocardiales > Pseudonocardiaceae > Amycolatopsis > Amycolatopsis heterodermiae. Next base: position 438,166 of record NZ_JAYFSI010000008.1, on the reverse strand, counting down.
CCGAGCGGGTCCGATGAAGACGGTCACCGGGCGCACCGACCGCGTGGTCGTCGTCGGCGCCGGGCTGGCCGGCCTCGCTGCCGCCCTGCACCTGGCCGGGCGGGGCCGCTCGGTCGTGGTCGTCGAACGGGATCCCGGCCCCGGCGGCCGAGCCGGGCGTGTGGACCTCGACGGCTACCATCTCGACACCGGACCGACCGTCCTGACCATGCCCGCCATCCTCGGCGACGCCTTCGCCGCCGTGGGCGCCGACCTGGCCGCGCACCTGCGGCTGACCCGGCTCGAACCCGCCTACACCGCGCGGTTCGCCGACGGATCCGTCCTGCCGGTGCACGCCGACCCGGTCCGGATGACCGACGCCGTCCGGGACTTCGCCGGACCGGCGGAGGCGGCCGGGTACCGGCGCCTGCGCGACTGGCTGACCCGCCTGTACCGCGCCGAGTTCGACCGGTTCGTCGCGGCCAACTTCGACTCGCCGCTCGGGCTGCTCACCCCGGACCTGGCCCGGCTCGTGGCGCTCGGCGGGTTCCGGCGCCTGGACGCCCGGATCGGCGCCTTCCTGACCGACGAGCGGCTCAAGCGCGTCTTCACCTTCCAAGCGCTGTACGCGGGGGAGTCGCCGATGCGGGCGCTCGCCCTCTACGCGGTCATCTCCTACATGGACACCGTCGGCGGCGTGTACTTCCCCGAAGGTGGGATGGCCGCCGTGCCGCGGGCCATGGCGCGCGTGGCCGCCGACGCCGGGGTCGAGTTCCGCTTCGGCGCGCCGGTGACCGCACTCGAACGCCGGGGGACCCGGGTGACCGCCGTGCACGCGGGCGGCGAGCGGATCGGAGCGGACGCGGTCGTCCTGACCACGGAACCTCACGAGAGCTACCGGCTGCTCGGCCGCGCGCCGCGCCGCCCGGTGAAGCTGCGCGCAGCGCCGTCGGCGCTGGTCCTGCACGCGGGCGGTCGCGCCGATCCGGCGCTCGGGCACCACACGATCTCGTTCGGGGACGGCTGGGCGTCGACGTTCCGCGAGCTGATCACCGACGGACGGCGGATGAGCGACCCGTCGCTGCTGATCACCCGCCCGACGGCGACCGACCCGTCCCTGGCCCCGCCGGGCCGCGACCTGTACTCGATCCTGGCGCCGGTGCCGAACCTCGACCGCGGACCCCGCGACTGGGACGCCGACGCTGCGCCGTACGCCGAGGAGATCCTCGAGCACGTTCGCACCCGGCTGTTGCCCGGCTTCACCCCCGAACTGTCCTACGTGCTGAGCCCGGCCGACTGGCAGCGCCGCGGCCTGGTGGCCGGCACGCCGTTCAGCTACGCGCACTCGTTCGTCCAAACCGGACCGTTCCGGCCGCGGAACCTGCCGCCCGGCACGGAGAACGTCGTCCTGGCCGGCGGCGGGACGGTCCCCGGCGTCGGCGTCCCGACGGTCCTGCTCTCGGGCCGGCTCGCCGCGGACCGGGTCACCGGCAGCCACCGCACCGGGACCACCACCCTCGACCTCGCCGCGGAAGGACACCGATGACGAGCCGCGAACTCGACGCCGCCGGCATCACCGAACCCGGGCTGCGCGAGGCCTACCGGCGGTGCCGGGAGGTCAACGCCCGGCACGGCCGGACCTACTTCCTGGCCACGCGCATGCTTTCGCCCGCTCAGCGCCCGGCCGTGCACGCGCTCTACGCGTTCGCCCGCCGCCTCGACGACCTCGTCGACGAGCCGGAACCCGGCACCACCCCGGAAGGTCTCGCCGCCACGCTGCACGAGGTCGAACGCAACTTCCGCACCGAACTCGCGGCCGGGCGCAGCGACGACCCGCTGCGCACCGCCGTGATCGACACCGCCGCCCGCCTCGAGATTCCCGAGCCGCACTTCACGGCCTTCTTCACGTCCATGCGGATGGACCTCACCGTCACCGCCTACCCGACCCGGGCCGCGCTCGACACCTACGTGCACGGCTCGGCCGAGGTCATCGGGCTCCAGGTGCTGCCGGTGCTGGGCACCGTCGTGCCGCGGGCGGAGGCTGCCCCGCGCGCCGCCGCGCTCGGGAAAGCGTTCCAGCTGACCAACTTCCTGCGCGACGTCGCCGAAGACCTCGACCGCGGCCGGGTCTACCTGCCGGCCGACGAACTGGCCGCCGAGGGCGTCGACCGCGACCGGCTCGCCTGGTGCGCGCGGACCCGCCAGGTCGACCCGGCGGTGCGGCGGGCGCTGGCCGACCAGGTCGCGCGGACCCGGCGGATTTACGCCGAGGCCCGCCCGGGCATCCCGATGCTGCACCCGGCGTCCCGGCCGTGCGTGTGGACCGCCTTCACGCTCTACGGCGGCATCCTCGACCGCATCGAAGCCGCGGACCACAACGTCTTCGCCGGCCGCGCCGCGGTGCCGCGGCACCGCCGGCTGCTCGCGGCCGGGGACGCTCTCGTCCGCGCGCAGTGGGCGCGGCGCCGCCACCCGGTGGCGGTGGCCTGAGGTGGGCCGGTTCGAGTACCTGATCGTCCTCGCCGCGTGCGTGGTCGTGACGCTGCCGCTGGAGCTGGCCGGGGCCCGGGTGTACCGGCGGCCGCGCCGGCTAGCCCGGGCGGTGCTGCCGGTCGCGGCGGTGTTCCTGGTCTGGGACGCCGTCGCCGTCGCCGCCGGGGTCTGGGACTTCGACCCGGCGTTCGTCACCGGGCTGCGCGCGCCGCTGGGGATCCCGCTGGAGGAGGTGCTGTTCTTCGTCGTCGTCCCGATCTGCGGGCTGCTGACCTACGAGGGCGTGCAGCTCACCGGCCGGCTGGTGGGGCGGGTCCTGCGGCGCCGGCAGCGGGTGCCGCGCTGATGCCGTGGGGCTACACCGTGCCCGCCGTGGCCGCCGTCGTCGTGGTGATCGCGGCCGAACTGCTCGTGCTGCGCACCGGGCTGCTGCGGCGGCCCGCCTACTGGGTCACGATGGCCATCGTGACCGCCTTCCAGGTGCCGGTGGACGGGTGGCTGACGAAGCTGTCCGCCCCCATCGTGCGGTACGCGCCCGGGGGCATCACCGGCTGGCGGTTCCCGTGGGACATCCCCGTCGAGGACTTCCTCTTCGGGTACGCCCTCGTCACCGCGGTCCTGCTGCTGTGGGAACGCGGGAAGTCGCGAAAGGACAGTGCATGAGCTTGTTGTCCGGCAACGGGTTGCCCCGGGACGAGGTGCCGGCCGCGTTCGACGGCGGTGCCGCGGCCTACGACCGGCTCGTCGGCGTCAACCCGGGCTACCACCGGCACCTGCGCATCTCCGCGCGGCGCCTCGGGGCCGCCGACGGCTCGCGGATCCTCGATGCCGGATGCGGCACGGGCGCCTCGACGGCGGCGCTGCTCTCGGCGGTCCCGCACGCCCGCATCACCGCGATCGACGCTTCCGCCGAGATGCTGGCCCGGGCGCGCGCGAAGAGGTGGCCGGCGACGGTGGACTTCGTGCACACGCCCGTCGAGGACCTGGCGGACGAAGACCCGTTCGACGCGATCTTCGCCGCCTACCTGGTGCGCAACCTGGCCGATCCCGATACCCAGCTCAAGAAGCTGCACGGCTTGCTGCGGCCGGGCGGCCGCATCGCCGTGCACGAGTACTCGGTGCGGGACTCGCGGCGCGCCCAGCGGGTGTGGAACGCGGTCTGCGGCGCGATCGTGATCCCGGCGGGCCGGCTCACCACCGGCGACGCGACGCTGTACCGGCACCTGCGCCGCAGCGTGCTCGCCTTCGACGGCGTCGCCGACCTCTGCGCCCGCCTGACCGGCGCCGGGTTCACCGACGTCCGCACCGGCACCATGCCCGGCTGGCAGCGCGGGATCGTCCACACCGTCCTGGGGACCCGCCCGTGAAGCCGGGACGCGACCGGCGCATCGAAACCCACCCGGCGCCCGGCGGGCTGACCGACGCCGGGCGGCTCGGGCGCCGTCCGCGCGCCGCCGTCGTCGGCGGCGGGATCGCCGGGCTGACCGCCGCGACCGGCCTGGCCGAGCGCGGCGTCGAGGTCACGGTCTTCGAGCGCGAGCGGCACCTCGGCGGGCGCGCCGGCGGCTGGGGCGAGCGGCTGCCGGACGGCACCGAGGTCACCATGAGCCGCGGCTTCCACGCGTTCTTCCGCCAGTACTACAACCTCCGCGCGCTGCTCGCCCGCACCGATCCCGGCCTCGACCGGCTCACCGCGGTCGCGGACTACCCGCTGGTCGACGCCCACGGCCGCACGGACACCTTCGCCGGGCTGCCCCTGACCCCGCCGGTGAACGCGCTCGCGTTCGCCTTGCGCAGCCCCACGTTCCGGGCGCGCGACCTGCTCCGGCTCGACGGGCGGCGTGCGCTGCCGCTGGCCGGGGTCGCCGTGCCGCGGATCTACGAGCAGCTCGACGGCGTCGACGCCGCGACGTTCCTCGCCGCGATCAACTTCCCCGCCGCGGCCCGGCACCTCGCCTTCGACGTGTTCTCCCGCAGCTTCTTCGCCGACCCCGGCGAGCTGTCGGCGGCCGAGCTGGCGACGATGTTCCACCTGTACTTCCTCGGCTCCGCCGAAGGACTGCTGTTCGACGTCCCGGCCGAGCCGTTCCCGCAGGCCCTGTGGAACCCGCTGAGGGAGTACCTGGCCGCGCGGCGCGCCGACGTCCGCACCGGCGTCTCGGTCGGGGTGGTCGAGCCCGAAGCCGACGGGTTCCGGGTCGACGGCGAGTTCTTCGACGCCGTCGTGCTGGCCGGTGACGTGCCGGGCGTGCAGCGCGTCGTGGCCGCCTCCGCCGGGCTGGGCACCCCGGACTGGCGGCAGATCGTGGCGGACCTGCGCACGGCACCGCCGTTCGTCGTCCGCCGGCTGTGGCTGGACCGTCCCGTCGATCCCGCGCGCCCGGCGTTCCTGGGGACGGGCGGACTTCCGCCGCTGGACAACATCAGCGTCCTGGACCGCTACGAAGGCGAGGCGCGCCGGTGGGCCCGCCGCCACCACGGCTCGGTCGTCGAGCTGCACGCTTACGCGTCCGAAACGGACACCGACCGCGTCGCCAAGGAGCTGGACGGGATGTTGCACCGGCTCTACCCGGAGACCGCCAACGCCGGCGTGGCCGGGGCGATCACGCTCGTGCGGCAGGACTGCCCGCTGTTCCCGGTCGGCGGTTTCGCCCGCCGGCCCGCGGTCGTGACTCCGCAGCCCGGCCTGGTGCTCGCCGGGGACGCGATCCGGATCGACCTGCCGGTCGCGCTGATGGAACGCGCGGCCACGACCGGCTGGACCGCCGCGAACACCTTGCTGCGGAGGTGGGGGCTGACCGGCCACCCGCTGCGCTCGGTGCCCAACCACGGCCGGATAGCCCTGCTCGACCGGCTCGCCGCTCGCAGCGGGCGGCTCACTCCCGCGCGGTGAGCAGGGTGACCGCGTCGCCGAGCGACTCCGGGCGCCTGGCCCTCGGCCCGCGGGCCGGCCATCCTGGCCCGGCCAGCACCAGCCGGGCCTTGTCACGCAGCCGCGGGGGTTGCGCCGGCTGGCTGCTCCACACGACGACGGCCGCGGGGTGGGTGCGCTGGATCGCGTCGCGGAGGGCGCCTTCGGGGATCGAGGCGCCCAGCAGCAGTGCGGCCCGGCCGTGCTCGGCGAGGGCCGCGCGCAGGGCCTCGAGCGGCAGGGTGTGCCGGTCGCCGTCGGCGCAGGCGAGCAGCACCATGGCCCCGGTGCCGACCGGGGCCGGAACGCGGTGCAGGGCGACGGTGATCGCCCAGGTCAGGACGTGCACGAGATCGATGCAGTGGTCGGGATCGGCCGTGGCCGGGCCGCCGAGGGCTTCGAGCGCCGGGCGGCAGAGGCCGTCCCAGGTGGCGACGACGCCATCGGCGTTCAGCTGCGCTTCGAGCAGGGCGATCGACGTCTCGGTGTCCAGCCGGGTCACCGCGTCCAGCAGCAGTTCGACGTCGGCGCCGCGGCCGGGGTCGAAGGCGCGGGAGGCGGCGGAGCCGGCGCTGAAGCCCTGCTCGATCAGGTGCTTCATCCGCACCAGCGCGCGGACGTCGGCGCTGCCGTACCGGCGGTGCGCGCCGGTCTGCGGCGCGGAGAGGGGAAGGTCGTACCGGCGATGCCACGCGCGCAGCGTGGACGGCGGCAAGTCCAGCATGCGCGCGACCGCCCCCGCAGGCCAGGTCACGACCTGGACGGCGGGGGCGGTGCCGGGCGACTCCATCGGAACAGTGTGGCTGAACCGACGGCCGGGTGCTCAGCTGCCCGGGCGGTCGACCTCACCGCGCCAGGCACCGGTCTCGCGGCCGCCCTGCTCTTCGATGAAGGTCTTGAACCGGCCGAGATCTCCCTTGACGCGACGGTCGAGGATGCCGAGCTTGTCGGCGACGTTCTCGAAGAAGCCCTCCGGATCGATGTCCATCTGGGCGGTGACCCGGGTGCGCTGGTCGCCGAGCCGGTGGAACGTCACGACACCGGCGTGTTGCGGCCCGGAATCCGAGCGCCACGCGACGCGCTCGTCCGGGTGTTGCTCGGTGATCGTGGCGTCGAATTCGCGGGTGGCCCCGCCGACGCTGACCTTCCAGTGCGTGTGCTTGTCGTCGAGCTGCCGGATCTCGTCGACCGCCTCCATGAAGTGGGGGAAGGACTCGAACTGGGTCCACTGGTTGTAGGCGGTCGTGACGTCGGTCTCGACATCGACGGACTCGGTGACGGTACTCATCGCGATCCGTTTCCTTTCTGATCCAAGAGGACAATTCCGCCTGATCCCGGCTTGGAGTCGGCAGACTGGGATTTCTGCGAGAGGCGCGACACTCCCGCAGGAGAAACACTGCGGCACGTCAGTGGCGCCAACCCGCGCCATCAGCCAGGCTGTGCACCAAGACAGCTGGGTACCGCAATGTCTGCCTGAACCGGTGAAACAACCCGGGCGGGACGAGGACGTTGGCCATGCCGGTCTCGTCTTCGAGGTTGAGGAACATGATCCCGCCCGCCGTGGCGGGCCGTTGCCGATGGGTGACCGCTCTGCCGACCCACACCCGCGTCCCGTCCTCGACCTGGGCCAGCTCGGAGGTGGTGATGGCGCCGCGCTCGGGCAGCAGCTTCCGCGGTGTCGACGTGATCGGCGAGGTCTTCTTGCAGTCTCCTGGCCAGCCGTGTTGGTGAACGTCCGGTCAGCGGCATGAGAGGACGTTGGAGGTTTATCGGGTCGTTGTCGACGCGGTGGCTCGGCTAGCGTGCTCGAACCGATCACCTACGCTTCCGAAGGGCGCCCCAGCCGACCATGAGCGCACCGCACGTCTACCGGATCACCAAGACCCTCGCCGTCTACACGACCCGGCCGACGAAACGCGCGGTCCCGGCGATGGCCGTCCGGGTGGCCAACGCGGCGGACGCACACGCCCTCGTCGACGCGGCCGAATCAGCGTCCGCCGCGCCGAGGCTCGACATCGTCTGAACGGCAAGACCGGACGTTGTGCGGCCCTGCGGTGTCGTTCTCGTCATTTCGGTGCGGAAGGCGAGAACCCGACCGTCACGGTGGATGTTGGAAAGCGACCGTTGCGGTGTTGGCCGCGGGTTTCGCAGCCGGGTCGATCTCGAGGCGGAACGACGCCTTGCTCATGGTGGCTGTTCGGGATGGCCTGCTGAGCCTGGTCCGAAGTTTTGGAAGCGAAGTAATTGGCGACAACCGCCGGTGCCGGCGGCCAAGGGCTCCGACGAGCGTGCTGCGCAAGCGAGCCCAGATGATGGTCGCTCCGGACACCGCGACCACGCCGGCGAGGATGCTGGTCGCCTGGAGGGTTTGTGCCCCGGTCAGAGCTCGCGGGTGCGTCCGGTGCCGCGGCCACGACGATCCATTTCACCGTGATCGGATTCATGTCGTGCCTCGTTCCCTCGAGCCGCTCTGTCCCGAATGGATCAGATAAACCTGGAAAGTATCCGACTTTATCGCGCCGCCGGTAAACGATCACAAATCTGATTGCCTCTGGTGTTCATGGCCGATGCCGGGCATTCTGCTTTGCGGTGCGATTTCACTTGAAACACCTTACGGCAAATTCGCCTGGTCCTGCCGGCCGGCTGATCGTATTCGGCCGGACCTGTTCGGGAGGTTGGCATGACGGACATCTACGCACTGCGAGCCGTGCGTGCGCCGCGCCGGACCGTGGTGGCCGGTGACTCGACCCTGGTCACCGAATGGTCCGAGGTGGATCCGGACGTCCACACCCACGTTCAGCACCTGCGTTGGGGCGGCACGGAGTTCGTGCCCGAGCTGCGCGATCTCGTGGCGAACACGGAGAACCCGGCCGGGCAAGCCCCGGCTCTGGCCGAGTCGTTCCTGCTGAGGCCCACTGCGGTCACGGTGCTCGCTCTCCGAGGCGGCATCGACCCGGCCGCCACGATGCCGGGCGAGGATGGCGGGGAACCCGTGCCCATCCCCGGGCAGCCCGGCCTGGCGATGATCGACCGGATCGACCGGTGGCTGGTCACCCAGGACAACGAGCCCGAACCGGCCGAGCTCGACCAGCGGCTTCGTGGTGCCGCGCCGCAGCAGGCCGCGGATGGTCCGCTCGACGGCGGCGACGGTGAGCAGCGGGACGACCTTGAGTCCCGTGGCAGGTTGCACGGACTGCTCGGGGCGTCCTGGTCGCGGTTGGTGGATTCGCTGGCCGCGGCACTGCTGTTGCCGCGGCAGGGTGAGCTGGCGCAGCGCCTCAACCGGCTGCTGCTGGTCGCCGGGCTGGTCGAGCGCCGCTCGTCCTACCGACGGCCGTTGACCACGCGGGAGATTTCGGAACTGCTGGCGTGCCGCACGCCGGTGCTGCCCGACCCGCCGTTTCCCGAGGTGCTGCCGGCTGACCAGGTCAAGCTGGTCCGGCGAGCGACGACAAGTGACCTGTTCGTCGTCCGCAAGGAGTGGCGAGGGTACGTGGCGGACGAGATCGCCGACATCCGGAACGTGCTGGCGGGTGAGCACCACGACATGCGGTTCACCCGGATCGACGAGGCCGAAGTCGTCGAAACGACCAGCTCGTCGACTGATTCGAGCAGTGAGACGTCCTCGGAGACGTCGGACGAGTCGACGTTCACCGAGCAGAGCAAGCGGGAGCTGGACCTGGCGATCAACGCCAAGGGGCAGGTCGACGTCTCGGCGCAGTACAGCTCGGTGAAGCTCGACGTGTCCGCCGGGTTCTCCGCCGACTTCTCGCTGAAGGACTCGACCGACCGGACCACGGAGATCGCGAAGAAGGCCGTCGCGCGGGCGGCGTCGAAGATCGAGACCCAGACCCGGCAGGAACGGACGCGGCGGACGCTCACCCGAACCGAGCTGCGCGAGCAGCACAAGCTCGACAATCCCTCCTCGGACCACGTCCGCGGCGTCTACCGCTGGGTGGCGCGGGTCGACCGGTTCCAGGTCTGGCGCTACCCGGACCGCCTGCAGCTGGAGTTCGAGATCCCGGAACCCGGGCGGTATCTGCTGGAGCAGCTGGGCGCCCCGCCGGCGCGCTCGGGTTCGGTCGGCAGGCCGCCGGATTTCGTGCTTCCCGACGGCGGGATCACGCCGGAGAACTACCTGGGACTGGCGGCGACCTACGGGGCGACCGGGATGCCGGAGCCGCCGCAGCCGACGGTGGGGACCTCCGCCGCGCTGGCCTTGATGGCCAAGGACGCCGGGCTGGCACCGAACGGGGACCTCTGGAACGCGCCGGTGCTCGCGCAGGCCGTGGAAGTGGCGGTACCGCCCGGCTACGCGGTGACCGCGATCACGGCCAATGTCGAGGTGACGCCGTTCCACGCGATCTGGGAGCGGGAGACGTCGGCGCACGGCGGCTACGACCGTCAGGAGGCACTGCACACGATCACCGCGACCGTCGCCGCCGGTGACCAGATGATCTTCGACAGTCAAGCGGGGCCGGGTGGCGGCACGAACAGCATCATGTCCTCGGGTGCCCAGGACCACCTCGTGCAGTTCCTGGACGGGCACCTGCACCACGCCGGTGCCGAGCAGGCGCTCGCCCACCCGGTCGTCGTGAAGCTGCCGATCTCGGTGTGCCTGGTCGGTGCCTGGGCCGGCAACGTCGGCGTCGACCTGAAGTGCGAGCTGACCCAGCAGGCGAAGGACGCGTGGGTGCAGGGTGTCTACGACGTCGTGCGCGCCGCCTACGACACGTGGCTCCGCGAGTGGCGTGCCGAGCAGGCTCTGGCGGGAAGTCCTGCGACGCTGGACGAACGCTCTCCGTCGCGCAACGCGGAGATGATGCAGCACGAAGTACGCCGGCACGTCGTCACGTGGCTGCTGGGGGAGTCACCGTTCGACGGCCGGAACGCCGTCCCCGCGAAGGCGGTACCTCCCGCACGCGACAACACCCCGGACGTCAACATCCCCGCCGCGCTGGGCTCGGCCGACACGATCCAGTTCCTCGAGCAGGCGCTGGAGTGGGCCAATCTCGCGTGGGTCGCCTACCCCTACTACTGGGCGGGCCGGGACCGCTGGCCGGATCTGATGGACCTGGAGACCGTCGATCCGGACCTGGGGACCTTCTTGCGCGCGGGCTCGATCCGGGTCGTCGTCCCGGCCCGGATCGGGTTCGGCGCGGCGGTCCTGCACTGGCTCACCTTCCGTCAGCCGTGGCTCGGCGGTGCGTGCGCGCCGGTACCCGGCGAGCCGATGTACCTGTCGGTGGCCCGGGAGATCCGCGACCAGATGATGCCGCCGCCGGACGGAGAACCCGGCGACAGCTGGGAGGTCGCGCTGCCGACGACGTTGCAGTGGCTGGACGACAAGGCCACCGGTCTGCCGCTCAACCCGATGGCCCGTCTGGGAAAGCCGCCTCACGAACCACCTGACCCGCTCCTCGGTGACGACGAGGCGTAGCGATGGCCGAGACAGCCGACCTCGTCGTGCAAGTGCCCGGTGAGGCGACCCAGCAGGCGGTCAAGCCGCTGACGATCAACCTGGCGGTCGCGTTCGCCGACACTCGCGCCGTCCAGATCGACGTCACCGAAGCCGGGGTCGGCGAAGTAGCGGACACGCTCCACCGCGTCGGCGGGGAGGCCCTCGTCAGGGAGTTCAGCCACGCACTGGGGGACAGAACGCGGGACGCGCCCTACGCCGAGGCAGTCCGGGCAACGGAGGCGCTCGGGATCCTCGAGCGGCACACCACCTCGCTGCGGGCCGAGTCGATCACCTACCTGGAGGCGCTCGACGTGGCCGCCCGGCAGCTGTTCGAGTACGACCTGACCGTCGCCGCGGTCGAGTCGCGGCCGGAGAAGTTCGGCTTCGACGTCGACCAGGACGGCAACACCTCCGTCGCGGCCGAGGGCCCGGACCACGACAACTACCGCCGGCTCCGGTCGGTGGTCGCCGAGCTGGACGTACTGCGCCGCAACGTCAAGCTGTGGAACTTCATCATTCCGCCGGACGCTTCCACCGCACGACGCCAGTTCGAAGAGTACGCACTCGGGCCGTACACCGAGGGGCTGAAAGCCGCCGCGGAGCTGTACCCGGCGCTGGCCCCGAATGCTCCGAAGCTGTTGAAGAAACTGGCCGGAGAGTCTTCGACCGACATCGAGCGCTGGGAGGCCGATCCGGGCAACGAGACCCGGCTCGACGAAGTCATCCGGACCACTCTGCTCCAGGCGTTCAAGGACCTGCGGGAGAGCCAGCCGAAGTACCGGGACAAGATCGTCTCCGGCGCCGACCGGGCGCTGGCCGCGGCCAGGTCGGCCGTCACCCGGTACTGGGACGACTCACCCGCCGAAGTCCTGGGACAGCTGCACCCGTTGTGGAAACACCGGTTCCTGGTCCAGTCCGCGCTGGAACAACAGGGTTACCGGCCTGGTGACCACGGCTACGCCGTCGGCATCGACTCCCTCTACGCGGCGATGGCCGCCCAGGAACGGAGCCGGGCGGAAGCGGCCGACATCGACCGGATGCTCGGCTGGGCGTCGATCGGGTTCGGCGTGCTCACCCTGATCCCGGTGATCGGCGAGTTCGCCCTGGCCGCCATGGTCGCGATCACCGCCGTCCAGACGCTGGAAGAGGCCCAGAAGTACGCGTCCGAAACGATCGCCCGCCAGGCGCTCGGGCAGCAAGCGGCCCGCTACGACGTCCCCGAGCCGGACGCGATCGGTCTACTCTGCAACGTCCTCTCACTGACCGCGGACATCGCGCTACCGGTGGTCGGCAAGCTGCTCGGCAAGACCGTGCTCCGCCCGACCACGCGGGTCATCGCGGCCACGCGCGTGAAGACCGTGCTGACCGCCGGACAGCACGCCACAAACGTGGCCGGCCTCGTGGTGTCCGCGAATGCGGCCCTGGTCGAACGGGAGCTGCGCCGCCTGCAGCTGCTCACGGTGGAAACCGGGCGGAAATGACCGACTTCGTGAGCAAGCTCGAGAAGGCGGCGGAGGAAGTGGCGACCCACCCGCACGTGGCGCCGGCCAAGGTCGGGCCCGAACCACCGGGGCACGCCGGCGGTGAGCTGCCCCACGCTCCTTCTGAAGGGGCCGTCCCGGTCGCGGTGCGGACTGTCGTCGACCACGCCGCTCTCGAGCGGGCGCTCGAGGACATCGGTGCGGCGGTTCCGGCCGGCGACTCGGCACGGCTGGTCGCCATCGCCGAGGAGAAACTCGCCGGACGCGCGGTCGAAGCGCTCGGCGCCGTCGAACGCCAGCAGCTTCTCGACGCCCTGCGCGAAGAGCTCGTCAAGATGTCTCCCGGTACGGCGCAACGGCGACGGGAGCTGCTCGCCGACGCGCAGGCGGAGTTCTCCGCCGAGCACGGCTCGTCCGTCATCGTCTCGACGGCCCCGGCGAAGGGAGGGACCTGGGTGTTCTTCCACGACGGCTCTCCGACCTCACCGGTGATCTGGGGCGAGTCCTTCTTCCCCGCGAAGCCCGGGACGCCGGTTCCGGTGAAACGACCGGATCCGAAGAAGGCCGGCCTCACGGGCAGCCCGACGTGGCGAACGACGAGCGGCAAGTTCGTGACGGAGCCGCCTCCACTGCCTGCCAAACCGGTGACGGTTCCCAGCGGCCTGGACACGGAGGCCCTCGAGAAGGCACCGGACGCTGTTCTCGGAGAGGTCGCCCGAGCACGCAAAGCGGCCATCGAGGCGGCCGACAAACAGGGGGCGCCGATCAAACTGGCCGCGGCGCCGGGGACTCGCCGAGCCGGGGGACGGATCGCGACCATTACCAAGGTCTATCCGACGGTGCCCGGCGGAGTGTGGGACGAATGCATCGTCGCCGAAGGGGTCACCGGCCCCGAGACCGCCCGGATGCCCGAGTCCGAGATGGACAAGGTCCTGCCGAGCATCGGAACTCTGACGGACGACCCCAACTTGCAGGGCATGGCGCGCATGCACGTGTACGGCCCGATTTTCGGCGACGAGACCCTCGCGGGGCTCGCCTACGGACCGCACGAGGCAGCGAACCTGCTGGCGAGCGGCAGCACCGAAGGATTCGCGCGCGTCGGTGCGAAGCAGACCGGGCGGTTGAACGTGAAGGCCGGGACCCCGGTGAAGGTCAGCCAGTACGTGAAATACCGGCCGGTCAAGGGATCCCTGGCCGGCCGATACCCGTTCGTGGTCAGCGTGAAGTACGAATACACCTTGGAGTCGGGCTCCCGGGCGGTCGCGGTCATCGACATCTCGCCGAGGGGTGACGTGACGTTCCACCTTGATCATTGAGAACTGCCACGACACCTCGGCGTCCTGGCGGTAACGGCAGCCGTGTCCGGCGCGACGACTGCTTCATGCGGAACGAGTCGCCAGGTGGACCTGTACGCCGGTTCGCCGGCGATGTGAGCATCGTCGGGCTGGGGGCCGTGGCCTCGGCCGGGGTCAACCTGCTGACGTCACTCGCCGAGAAGGAATGGGTTCATCAGTCGCGTTGGTGGCTGACCGCGCTGGTGCTGGTGGGATTCCTGGCCCCGGTCGTGTCGCGGCACCGGCGACGCGAGTGGCGTCCGGTTTTCCGCGCGGTCGCCGCTGCCGATACGGGCGAAGGCGCGATGGACGTCGTTGCGGTGACACGATCCGGCCGGGTTCTGTGGGCGAGCTACCACGAGCACGGCGCATGGTCGGAGTGGCTCGATCTGGACGCACCTACCGCCGCGTGGGACGTGACTGCCGTCGTCCCGACGCTGGGGTCCCTGGAGTGTTTCGTCGTCGACGAGCGCGGCACGCTGCACATACTGCGGCGCGACCGCGGCCAGTGGTCCCGATGGCGGGTGGTCAAGCCCCGCGGGGCCGTCGACGGCCGGCCGATGCGTATCGCTTCAGCGAGTGTGAAGGCCGGCCATCGGGAGATCTTCGCGGTCACCGACAAGGGGCACTTGGTGCACGTGTGGCGCTGGGACAACGAGGACTGGTCGAGCTGGAACAACACCGGACTCAAGCAATGCGTCGACGTGGCCGCCTGCTCACCGAAAGACGACCTCATCGAGTGTTTCGTCGTCGATCGCGACGGCGACGTCCGGCATCGGTGGTTCTGGTGGGACCAGTGGCACGAGTGGGAGAACTGGGGCCACCCCGGATCTGCGGGCCGGGCCCTCACCTCGTTCCGCAAGGCGACCGATCTCCAGGAGATGTTCCTCGTCGGCAAGGCCGGCGACCTCTTCCACCGCTGGCACGCCGGTGGCCAGACGTGGTCGGACTGGGCTGTGAGCCCAACACCCGGGGACCTGGTCGACGTGGCCGCCGGCACGACGAGCGCCGACACCCTGCAATGCCTCGCACTCGACACGCAAGGGGAGCTGTGGCAGACGACGTTCGCCGACCCGTGGCAGGCCTGGTCGGAATGGAAGCCTGTGGCCGAACGGGTTCATGCCGCTCGCCGTAGGTCTCAGAGCCAGATCGCCCCATGACCACGCCGGGATCCGAGCGCCGGAAACAGATCATCCGCATCGTGGCGATCGCGGCACTGGCCCTGTTGGTCGTCGTCGTGGCGATCTACATCTTGAGCAATCCGAAGCAGGTCGACGCGGCCAACATCGCAAGCGGGCTGCTGTCCCCCCTGGCGATTCTCGCCGGCAGCATCGGCGTGCTCTGGGCCGGGCTCCGGAACCGAGGAGAGCGAGCCATGGACGCCCAACTGGACGCGGCAGTGACCGAACTCGTCCGGCACTCGCAGAGTGCGTGGCGCAACGAGGCGTTCCGCCAGGGGATCACCACCGGGGTCGCGTTGCGGGTCTCGTGGCGGTGGGCGACCTCCATCCAGGGCGCTCCCGCCGCCGACGACATTTCGGCACCGCCACCTCCCGGCACCGGGCCGCAGCCGATCCCCGACATCGGAAGCAAGCCCCGGCTGCTTCGAAGCGGACGGCTCGCCCAGCTCCTCGACCTGTACCGCAGGCTCGGCTGGGGCCGCCTGGTTCTCGTCGGCGGGAGCGGCGCCGGAAAGACCGGGACCCTCATCCTCCTGCTGCTCGGCGTCATGGACTACCGCGCCAAGGTGGACGCCGGCGAGCGGTCGTCCGTTCCGGTTCCCGTGCTCATTCCCATGGCGGGGTGGGATCCCCGCTCCTCGAGCATTCTGGAATGGGCGGAGGCGTCCATCCTGCGCGATCACCCATACCTCAAGGCTTCGGCATACGGACGCGGTGCCGTCCCCAGCCTCCTCCGCGACGGCCGTCTCAGCCTCTTCCTCGACGGTTTCGACGAGATCCCGGAGAGCCTCAGAGCAGCTGCCCTTGCCTCCCTCAACACCGAAACCGGACTGCGCATCGTGCTGACCAGCCGCGCGGCCGAGTACCAATCCGCGGTCACGGTGACGGAGTTCGCACACGCCGCCACCGTTGAGCTGCTCCCCGTCGACCGGAAGTCCGCCGCCGAGTACCTCCTCGCCGGGATCCGGGCCGACCGGAAACCGGTCTGGCAGGAGTTCGTCGACCGGCTCGCCGCCGAGCCGGCGGGCAACGTCGCGGTCGCGCTCAGCACCCCATTGGCACTCTCGCTGACTCGCAGGAACTACGTCGGCGAGCGCAACCCCAACGAGCTGTTCGGACCGGCCGAGTTCACCACGCCGGACGACGTGGGACACCACCTGGTCAGTGCGGTGTTCACCATCGCCTATCCGGACGAAGCCCGGGGCGACGAAGCGCGGCGATTCCTGGTGTGGATCGCCCAGCGGATGGCCGAACGGCACCTCAGGGACATCGCGTGGTGGCGCATCAAGTACTGGACCTCGCCCTGGCTGCCGCCCGCGGCCGCGTCGGCCATGTTCGGTCTGCTCGGTGTGCTCATCGGTGCGGTCACCGGCAATTCGCTGTTCGGGGTGGTGTTCGGCGCGATGTGGTTCCTGTGTGGCAGCGCGGTCAGCGGGCTGATCGTCGTGCGGGGCGCCCGCCGCAGCGTGTCCCTGCGTGGCACGGTGCCGCGATTGGGGGTCGCGGCGGGCCTGGGCCTGATGTTCGGCGGAGGCGTTGCGCTCGTCCGGGTCCTCGCGTCCGGCCTGGGAAACGGGACAACTCTGGGCGCGCCCTACGGTGCAGGATTCGGAGCGCTGTTCGGGGCGACGAGCGGTCTCCTCATTGGCCTGGTCGGCCTCCACGACGGCCCGCTCGTCAGCAGGATGCGGTGGCCGAAGTGGCCCGAGATGGCCGTGGGCACGATGACCGGCGGAATGACCGGGCTGGCCACGTCGCCGTTCTTCGACACCACCGCGCAACTGATCGTGGCGGTTGTCGGCGGCGCCGGGATCATGCTCACCGTGTCATGGACCCGCCCGGTGCCGCATCCCGCCGACGAGGTCAACGTCGTGGCTTCCTACAAGGGCGACCGCGGCGGCGGTGCTCTGTTCGGCGTTATCGCCGGCCTATTCAGCGGCTTGGGCATCGGCGTCGGCGCCGCTGCGGCTCTCGGCGCCGAGCGCGGCCTGCTCATCGGCATCGCGACGGCAGTGAGCGCGGGTGTCGCCGGGGCGGTCACCGCGTCGCAGGTCGCAGCGTTCCGGATCGTCACAGCCCCGCTTGCCGCACTCGGGCGGATCCCGCGCAAACCGATGGCGGTGCTCGCGGACATGTACGAAAGGCAGTTGCTCCGGCAGGCCGGGACGTTGTTCCAGTTCCGTCACGCCGAACTGCAGGACTACCTCACGGCTGCGCCCGGGGCTCGAGATCCCGTGCCGCGAAAGCGTGGCCGACGATGAACGGGTGCCCGGTGGCGGCGAAGCCCGACCAGGTGATGTAACACAGCAGCTCCAGAACCGGCACGTCGCCGAAGAACCGCTGGTCCATGCCGGATCCCGCGAGCAGCCAGTATCGATCCCACCAGCCGGGCGCGATGACGTCGAACATGAGGACGTAGACCGGCACCAGGCAGGCGGTCACGATTCCGACGGCGAAGAGAGCACCCTTGACGAGGTCCGGTCGTATCGCGCACACGCAGAGTGTGAAGGCCGCGAGGAGCACCAGCGACACGACCAGGGAGTTCCAGCCCAGAGCCAACGTCCCGCCGAAGAGTACGAGGGCCGCGACCAGGGCGAATCCGAGGTAGACGCCCAGACGTGCCGGATGATCCGACGGAGTGAACTTCTTCTTCGCGAAGACCGGGTACGCCAGGAACGGGAAGGCCGTCACTCCGAAGCCGAAGAGGAAATCCTCGATGGAGACAGCGGTCCCGAACACGGTCGGTGGCCTCCAGTAGTCCCGGACGTACAGGAACGACGTCGCCACCTGGACGAGACCACCAATGCTGCCGTACAGCAGGGTCCACGGAACGAGATCCCGGCGCCGGGCGACCATGGCGAAGGAGATCAGGCACAGGAACCCGCTGCCCATGAGGTAGACGTATTTCGCCATGAGCGTGGGATGCCCCTTCCGGTGAGCATGATGGACATGACCGGAGTCGCCGGGCACGACCGAAGCGTTTCGGCTTTGCGCTGGCGATCCGTCGAGGTCTGCGCCGGTGGGGTGCTTCTTTGTCGGCACTTCTGGGCCTATTCGTGCATCAACTGCCAGCGCGCCATCCCGCACGTCGAGGCGTGGGACCAGCGCTACCGCGGCGCGGGCCTGGAGGTCGTCGGTGTCCACACGCCGGAGTACGCGTTCGAGCACGTCCCGGTCAACGTCGCGGACGGCACCACCCGCCAGCACATCACCTACCCCGTGGCGATCGGCAACGACTACGCGACCTGGAACGCGTTCGGCAACCAGTCCTGGCCCGCCGAGTACCTCGCCGACGCCACCGGGCAGGTCCGCCACGTCTCCCTCGGCGAAGGCGACTACGACGGCACCGAGTCGCTCATCCGCGAGCTGCTCACGACCGCCGACCCGGCCCGGACGCTGCCCCCGCGCACCGACGTCGCGGACGACACCCCCACGAATCCCTTGCAGAGCCCGGAAACCTACCTCGGCTCCGAGCGCGGCGTCCGGTCGATCTCCAGGGTGCGTGGACGACGGCGCCGGAATTTCTCACCGCCGACGACAACGCCTCCCACACGCTCACCTACAACGCCTCGACGGTCTACCTCGACGTCGGCGGTACGGGCACCGTCACCGCGACCGTGGGCGGCGTCACGAAGACGATCCCGGTGTCCGGCAGCCCGGACATTCATGCCGTCGTGCAGACGTCGGCGCCTCAGCAGGGCACGGTGGCGCTCAAGCTGAGCCCGGGGTTGCAGGCGTACTCGTTCACGTTCGGCTGAAGCTGGCCCGGCTCAGCCGCTCGGCGGGGTGCAGGACGACGAGACCGTCACGTTTTGGTCGGACACGCGGATCACGCGTCCGCCGACAACGAAGAGGGAGGTCCCCGCGTTCCCGCCCAGCCGCAGCACGCACCCGGCCGCAGGCGACGGCTTGGTCGGGTCGGCTGACGACAACCGGACTTCCGGCACACTGATCACCGACGTGCCGAGCACACCGAAGTCAACCGGACGCCCGGCCACGACGTCGTCTGCGAACCGGTCACCCAGCCGGAAGGGTGCGACCAACAGGAACACCACCACGAACCCGGTCAGCACACCGGCCACGCCGCGGAGCAGGTAGCGGCCGGGCAGGGAGAACCGCACTTCCGTTAGTGCGCCCACGTCAGTGCCGATGGACAGCGTGAGCCGTGTCGTCTGCACCGACGTCGCCCGGTTCTGCAGCCACCGCACCGCCAGCAACGCGGCCAGCGCCAGCATCCCGACCAGGAACGCCCGCACGACCAGCCATGTGAACGTGACCCCGGCGTCCTCCGGCTCAACCCCTAGCGCGCCGTAGAAGCGGGCCATCAAGAGCCAGCCGAACGCGTAGGACAAGCCGGCCACGCCGGTGGTGACCTGCGCGACCTGCGCCGCCCACTCCGAGACCCCCGCCAGCCTCGACGCGCTCATACGAAACTCACCAGCACGAACACCGCCACGAGCGCACCGAACAGCAGTCCGCCCGCGAACACCCAGCGGTCCGCCAGCCGCACGACAGCCGGGTCGCGAACCGGCGCCGGTTCGACCACGGTGCCGGTGGTCTGGGCCGACGCCGCGTCCAGTCCCCGCCCCCACTCGGTCAACGACGGCCGGGACGCAGCCGGACCGCAACTGCGGCCGACCAGCTCGGTAAGCGCAGCGGGGAACCGCTCTGCCGGCAGCGGATCGCCGGGATACCAGTAGGGCGAGACCAGGGTGCGGGGTGCCAGCAGCCCGAGCACGTACGACGTCGATGCGCGGTCCGGGCGCTCGACCTCCGCGGTGAGCACGCGGGGGTCGGTCCAGTCCACTGTGGTGTAGAGCGGTGACCGGCTGTCGCCGGCGAGCGGGCGCAGCGAGTCGCAGTCCAGGACGAACACCTCAGGAGGATCGAGCTTCCACAGCAGGTTGTGCGAGGCGAGGTCCTCGTGCACGAAGCCGTGCTCGTCGAGCCACAGCAGCACGTCGAGCAGACCGCGGAGCAGGTCGACCTTCTCCCGGTCGGTGGCCCGCGGCACGCCGAGTTTCTCAGCTCGCTTCTCGTACAGCAGGAAGTTGAAGTCGCGAACCTTGACCCGGCCCGAGGGCAGGGTGAGGTGGAATTCGGCCGCAGCACGCACCACCAGCGCGCCGCTGGCTTGGTCGCCGTCGACGACTGTCGCGACCGGCCAGGCGAGAGTGCCCCGGACGTGGTCGATCGCGTTCTCGCCCCAGCCGCCGAGTGCGCCGACGAGCTGGTCGAGGTCGACAGCGTTTCTGGGCTTGTTGTACCTCTTGTACAACAACGTCTTTCGCTGCCCGAGGACCGAGAACACCGTCGACGCGCCACCGCGGGCCAGCTGCTCGCCGATCCCGACCTCGGCTTCGGTGATCCGGGCAGGTACCGGCGGCCACGCTTCGGTGCTCACGCGAAGTCCTCGGGTGATGCAGTCCAGTCGATCTCCTCACGGTCCACCGCACGGGAGGTCACGAGTAGCTCGGCGTACAACATTAGGTCGGTCATGATCTGCCTGGCCAGCGGCTGGTCCGGGGAGTCGTCGAGCACCCGTACCTCGGCGACCCGCATCGGTCCGACGATGTCTCGCAGCTGTGCTCTCTCGACACCGACGGTGATAAGGATGATGCGGGGATGCGCCTGTCGGTAGAACTGGTCGAAAGCGGCTTGCCATCCCCGGTCGGCAGGCACCCCGTCGGTGACCAGGACGACCAGCGGCCGGTAGAAGGCGAACCCCGCTGCTAGGTGGGCAGCCGCGTCGCCGCTGGTGAGCCTGGCGAGAAGGCGGAACAACGGTTCGAACCTAGTCTCCCGTCCGACCGGGAGAGGGGGGATCACGGGCTGCTCGGTCAGGTCTGAGAGTGGGAGAAGGCAGCGCGCGTGTTCGGCGAAGCTCACCAGGCACACCCGGATCTTGTCGGCCAGAATCGGTGATTCCCCCAGCTCGTCGGCGAGCGCGTCCAGGACGTGCGTGACCTCGGTCAGACGTCCCGCCATCGATCGCGAGGTGTTCACCACCAAGTACATCGGCATGATCCGGTGCATTCCGCGCTCCTCGCTTTTCCGCCTCCACCCCGGATAACAGTCGCGCGACACCCCGGACACGTTTCACCGACGACAGTGCCAACCGTTCGCGGCCGGTCAACGACCGTCGAGCATCTCAAGCAGCCACCTGGGAAGGGCCTTCAACTCGCCCTTGCAGCCGAACTCGTCGCCGAGGAAAGCTGCCGTGGTCTGGTGAACACCGTTGCTTCCTGGTCGAGCAGCGCGGAGACCGTCAGGCCGCGCGGTCGGTGAACGCTTGGCCCGGCTTCTCCACCACCACGATCACCACCCGCGTCGTGTACGGCTTGGCTTTCGGCGGATCGCCCGCACTGCGGGAACACTGCTCGCGGCTATCGCCGACCACAACGCGATGTCCTTGCCCGCGCGCTGTGACCAGCACGAGCATGACCAGTCGCCGGAAAGCTGCCTTGTTAGTCAGAGCCCGGTTCCCCGGACACGGCCGGGCGCCCGCACATCCAGCAGACGCCGCCAGTGGCGTGAACTCGCTGGACTCCTGCTTCCCGCGGCGCGATCGCGCTCATGGGCGACCTGGTCCCGCCGATAGGTGCTCTGTTGCCACGGTTGTCACCTGGTCGGGCTCCCGCTGGTCGCCTGGTCAGGGGCCTCGGCTTGGGCGCGAAGCGGGCTGCGTGACTGCTGGCTGAAGTGTCTGAGCCGGCTGACCTACCTCCGTCGAGGTCCTTGGCCGTCTGACCACCGGAGGGTGCTGTGCTGACCGCCCCATTCCTCTCTTCAGGAACTCCGCGAAGCATCTGGGCTTCGCTGGTCGTCCGGCTCGCGCGCTTGAGGCGACAGGTCTGCGGCGCGCCATTTGCGCAGGATGCTGCGGCCGTAGTTGTGGGTGCCGGCGATCCGGTCGAGATCTGCGCCGGTGGGGGTGCGTCCTTGTCGGCACTCGGCCTCGTAGAACTCCCACATCCGCTGTTCGGCGGTTTTGTCCACAGGCTGCTCCGACCCTGTGGACAACGTGTCCGGAGCTTGCTCCGGGCGTGTCTCGGCAGGTTGTGACGAGCGTCGGCGTTTCAGTGCGCGATTCAGCAGCTCGACAGAGAGTAGGAGGGCAAGGGGCGGGCAAGCCGCGACCATGATGCCGAAGGCGCTCAGCTCGGCGGCCGAGGCGATGTTGGCGCAGAGTGACAGCGAAACACCGAACGTGAACGCAAGCCATGCCTGCCCTTGCCCCCGGTCCGGCCTTCCAGAGTTCGACGGTCGCAATGGTGAGCAAGCCGTCGATGATCAGGGTCAGATCCAGGCCGTTGTCTCGTCGGCGCCGAAGCGCATGGCGAAGTGGAGGCCGTGCCGGTAAGAGGCGAAGGCTGCGCCGAGGGCCACGAGGCCGGTGAAGAAGCACTGAATGCCGAGTGCCAGGTCGTGCCGGGGAGTCGGCGTCATGATCGCTCCCGGCGGCCGCGGCCGAACTCGACAAGGGTCAGGGTCGCGGATATCTGCAGCTCAGAGGGCTGTCCAGCCGGGTGGATGCTGTTCGAACCTCGTCGGGGGTACCAGCAGTTCCACCCGAACGCAGTTGACTCCGGTCAGCTGCGTTTTTTGGTTTCTGTGGATGTCATCCCGTCGGCCGCGTCACTCGACGAGGAGGCCGATTGCGGTGGTGAGGCGTTCGAGGTACGCCTCCCGCGTCTCGACCTGGTGCTTCAGGCCGATCGACACGCTGATCAGCGTTTGTGCGACCTGGGTCGCGGATGCCCGGTTCGACGTCTCGGCGATCGCGTTGGTGACGAGGTCGGCGAAGCGGATCGGGGCGGTCTCGACGATCTCGCCCAGTAGGTCCGGGTTCTGCTCGATGACGCTCGTGATGTCCCGGCCCAGCGGTCCGATGTAGCGGCCGGCCCAGTGGTCGAACGCGCCGGCCAGGCGCTCGGGCAGTGGGCGGTCCGTGGCGGCGAGGAGTGACTCGGCCGCGGCGAGGTCCTGTTCGAGCGCCCGGGTGAACGTGGCCCGGAACAGCGTTTCCTTCGACTCGAACAAGAAGTACAGGCCCGGCCGGGAAATCCGGGCCGTGCGCGCCACCTCCTCCATGGAGGTCTTGCGGTAGCCGTGGCGGGCGAAGGTGAGCAACGCCGATTCGAGCACCGCGTCACGACGGGTGGTCGGCTTCTCGGGGGCGGCCATGCGCCGATCCTACGGCTCGTAGACCAGCTATACAAGAATCGTCTAGTGCGTATAGTCGTGGCATGACTGCTCGCGAACTCATCACCACGCCGTTCTCCGCCTCGAGCACCGCGGACGAGGTGCTCGAGGGCGTCGACCTCTCCGGGGTCCGCGCGATCGTGACCGGAGCGTCCTCGGGGATCGGTGCCGAAACGGCCCGTGCGCTCGCGGCCGCCGGCGCCGACGTGACCCTCGCCGTCCGGAGCACGGCGGCCGGCCGAGCCGTCGCCGACGCCATCGCCGGCACGACTCGCGTTTTGCCGCTCGACCTGGCCGATCAGGCGTCCGTCCGGCGGTTCGCCGACGACTGGGACGGGCCGCTGCACCTGCTCGTCGCCAACGCCGGCGTCGTCACCGGCGGCTTGGAGCGGACGCCGGAAGGGTGGGAGCTGCAGTTCGCGACGAACCACCTCGGCCACTTCGCGCTGGCCACCGGCCTGCACGACGCGCTCGCGCGCGGGGCGGCGGACCGCGGCGAAGCGCGCGTCGTCTCGGTCAGCTCGACCGCGCACATGCGCTCGGGCGTCGATTTCGACGACCTGCACTTCGTCCGCCGGGCCTACGACCCGCAACTCGCGTACGCCCAGTCGAAGACCGCGAACGCCCTGTTCGCCGTCGAAGCGACCCGTCGCTGGGCGGCCGACGGCATCTTCGCGAACGCCGTGAACCCCGGCGGGATCGCGACGGGGCTGCAGCGGAACTTCACCCCGGCGCAGAAGGAGTCCCTCGCCGCGGCCGAAGCCGCCGGCGTCTTCACCTACAAGACCCTCGGGCAGGGCGCCGCGACCACCGTCGTCGCCGCGGTCGCGCCGCAGTTCGCCCGGACGGGCGGCCACTACCTCGACGACGCGCAGGAGGCGTACACGGTGCCCGACGACGCCGTCCTCGCCGACCATCCGCACGGCGTGAAGGAATGGGCCCTCGATCCCGCCACCGCGGAGCGCCTTTGGGCCGTCTCCGCAGAGCTGATCAACAGCTGATCCGTCTACTGTGGACACGCGGAGGGGAAAGGGAACGGCGGAGAGAACCGCCGTTCCCTCCCCGTCAGGTCAGCCAGCCGCGCTGGGCCGCGCGCATTCCCGCTTCGAAGCGGCTTTTCGCCGCCAGGCGGTCCATCAGGTCGGCCATCATGCGGCGGACCGTTCTCAGTGAGAGGCCCAGGCGGCGGGCCGCCACCTCGTCGGTCATGCCGTGGGACAGCAGCGACAGCAGGGCTCGCTCCTGGCCCGTCAGGCCTTCGTCGTCCCGGGTGCGGCCGGCGCCGAACGGCGACGCGCTGTACCAGAGCTGCTCGAAGTAGGCCCTCATCAGCGCGACGATGCCCGGCGTGGTGATCTGGATCGCGCCCTGGCGGGTGTTGTCCGCGTCCAGCGGGACCAGGGCGGTTTCCCGGTCGACCAGCAGGAGCCGGGCGGGCAGGGTCGGCTGGGTGCGGACCTCACCGCCGTGCTCCACGAGCCAGTCGACGTACTTCTGCGTGCGCGCGTCGTTGCGCGCGCTGTCCAGATAAACGGTCCGGATGGCCACGCCGCGTGAGAGCGCGGCTTGGTTGAGTGGCATTCCGGCATTGATGCTCGCCTCGGACTGCGCGCCGCCGGGCATGAAGGAAAGGCATTCCTTGCTGGCCCGGCTCGCCAATACCTCGATACGGCGCTGGATCTCGTCGATTCCGACCAATTCGTCCGGTCCGAGAGACGGCGCGGTCTCCTGGAGTCCGGCGATCAGGTCCGAGACCGCCGCGTGACTTTCGGCCAGTTCCAGCTGGCTGCGTTGCAGTTGTGCCTGGCGCATTTGCACCAGGGAAAGCAGTCCGAACTCGGGATCGACGGCCCGCAGGGCGTCGGGGTTCTCCCGGGACGGCCGGACCAGTGCGAGATCGGCCAAACGGTCAAGTGTCGTGCGTACTTGCTCTTCGGACAGACCCAGCGATGCGACCAGATCGGCGACGCCCCAATCACGGTGCGCGACCATGGTCCGGTAGACCAATTCGCCGGTTGCGTCCACCCCCAGTGGCTTCAGCATGGAAAGCTGCGACCCCCAGTCTCTGCTCCCTGCTCTGTAACCCCCTCCGGGTCGGATCGTACACGGTGGTTAACACCCCGACCAGTGACGTACCCGGTGGTCGGAGGCTGTTCAGGGCCGCTCTGGCACCAAGGTGCGAGGTCATTTGGTGCCACCCCGGACCCCTTCCGGGACACCGGCGACCCGAGCCAAGCTGTGGTCAGCGAAAGCCGAACAACACACTGGGGATGCATCATGAACGTTCAAGAAATCGCACAGCCGGCCGAGACTCCCGACGGTTTCGACTGGGACACCATCAAGAACATCATCAGCGGGCTGGCCTTCGGCTGCCCCTAGTCATGGAGACTGCCCGTGTACATGGCAAGCGTCACACTTGCCGCGTCGGGCGAGGCCACACACCGTGAGTTGGACCCGCACCTGCTGGTGGACCTGCTCTGGGCGCTCGCCGAACCAGGGCTGGGAATCGAACACATGCGTGTCGCCACCAGTCCGGGTCGCATAGAAGTCGTTTTCTTCTCCACCGCACCGGACGCACATTCGGTCGCGGTCACCGGAATTCATCTCTGCGAAACCGCCGCGTCATCCGCCCCGCAATTGCGCGGCTGGTTCGTCGTGCCGCTCGCCGGGAATGAGGGGCCTGGTCTGCAATGAAGTTCGTCCACCATCGAGCCGAAATGTCCATTTTAGGAGAAATGTACGACGGTGTCGCCCAGGGCAGGGGCCGGGTCGCGCTCATCGGCGGCCCGGTGGCCAGCGGGAAGACCAGCCTGCTCGGCAGGCTGGCCGACCACGCCCTGGACTCCGGCGCCGTCGTCCTGCAAGCCATCGCGTCCGACTCGGAGCGGGACCTCCCGTTCGGGGTGCTCGGGCAGCTGGTGCAGAGCCCGGCGGTCCCGGCCGGGATGGCCGACGAGTTCGCCGCCCTGATCGAGGACGGCGCAACCACCCTCGCGGGTGATCCGAACGCGGCGCGGCAGCACACGTCACGGGCGGTGGCCACCGCGCTGCTCAAGCTGTCCCGCACGGCGCCGGTGGTGCTGGTCGTCGACGACCTGCACCACGCCGACGAGGATTCGCTGCACTGCCTGCTCTTCCTGATGCTGCGCATCCGGACAGCCCGGATCCTGGTCGCGCTGGGGGAGCGCACCAGCGACCGGTCGGTCGGCCCGGCGTTCCACGCCGAGCTGGTGCGGCTGCCGCACTGCCGCCGCATCCGGCTGACCACCCTGCCCGCGGACGGCGTGGTCGAGCTGGTCACCGGGGAGCTGGGCATCGACGCCGCCCGGCTGCTGGCGCCCGGCTACCACGAGCTCACCGGCGGCAACCTGCTGCTGGTGCACGCCCTGCTGGAGGACCACCGCACCGCGGGCGGCCCGGCCGAGCCGTCACCGGGCTTCGCCTTCCGCAACGCGGTCCTGAGCTGCCTGCGCAGCAGTGACCCGCTCGCGCTGGACCTGGCCGCGGCGGTCGCCGTGCTGGGTGACGCGGGCCGGGCCGCCGACCTGGCCGGGGCCGGCGCGGACGAAGCCGTCCGCGTCCTCGGCGACCTCGAATCCGCCGGCATCCTGAGCGGCGGCCGGTTCCGGCACCCGGCCGGCGCGGCCGCGGTGCTGGAGGCCATCGAACCGGGACGGCGGGGCCGGCTGCGCCGCCGGGCCGCCCGGCTGCTCTACGAAGAAGGCGCCGACAGCCGCAGTGTCGCGGAAATGCTGGTCGCCTCCGAGGACCTCGACGAGCCGTGGGTCGCCACCGTGCTCCGCACCGCCGCGGAGCAGGCGCTGGCCGAGGACGACGTCGAAAAGGTCGTCCGCTACCTCGAACCGGTGAGCCGCCTGGGCGACGACGCCCAGCGGGTCGCCGTCACGACCTTGCTCGCCGACGCCGAATGGCGGGTCTCGCCGGTCGCGGCCGAACGCCGGATCCGCGCCCTGGCCGCCGATCTCGGGGTCGCCGCGAGTGCCCCCGGGCCGGTGCGTCACCTGCTGTGGCACGGCGAAGCCGAGGAAGCGGTCGAGGGGTTCGGCA
The DNA here is from genome assembly GCF_034929455.1 of Amycolatopsis heterodermiae. Lineage (NCBI taxonomy): Bacteria > Bacillati > Actinomycetota > Actinomycetes > Pseudonocardiales > Pseudonocardiaceae > Amycolatopsis > Amycolatopsis heterodermiae. The sequence continues at coordinate 411,053 of NZ_JAYFSI010000008.1, read as the reverse complement.
AGCAGATCGAGAACACCGGGATGTCGCTCGACGCCGAGGCGCTGTGCCTCTCGGTCGCGTGCACCCATCCGGCGCTGGCGAAGCAGCTGCCGGTCCCGGCCCGGCCCGCCGGCACCCGCCCGGTGCCCAGCGGCACGGTCGTCGACACGCAGTGGCGCTCGGCCCGCATCCTGAGGGCGGTCCTGCGGGGCCGCTACGGGGACAACGTCGTCGTCGCGGTCGAGCAGATCCTGCAGAGCACGCGGCTGGCGGACGCCACCGTCCAGCCGCTGACCTTCGCGCTGCGGGCCCTGATGTACGCGGGCAGCACCGACCGCGCCCTGCCGTGGTGCGAACGGCTGCTGGAGGAGGCGGCCAAGCGGCGCGCCCCGGCGTGGCAGGCGGTGTTCAGCGCGCTGCGGGCGGAGATCGCCGTGCGGCAGGGCGGTCTCCCGGCCGCGCTGGAGCACGGGACGAAGGCCCTCGCGCTGATCTCGGCGCCGAGCTGGGGCGTGGCGATCGGGTCGCCGCTGGCGAGCCTGATCCTGGCGCGCACCGAGATGGGGGCGCACGACGAAGCCGAGGCCCTGCTCGCCCAGCCCGTGCCGGCCGCGATGATGCGGACGGTGCACGCGCTGCCGTACCTCTACGCCCGCGGCCGGCACCACCTGGCGACGGACCAGGTGTACGCGGCGCTGCGGGACTTCATGGCGGCGGGTGAGCTGATGACGGCGTGGGGCATCGACCTGCCTTCGCTGGTCCCGTGGCGGGCCGGCTGCGCCGAGGCGTACCAGCGGATCGGCGACCGGGCGAAGGCCGCCGAACTGGTGGACGCCCAGCTCAACCTGGTCAGCGACAGCAACGCCGCCGCGCTCGGGGCGACGCTGCGGGTGCTGGCGAACACCCACGAGCTGGCCGACCGGCCGCCGATGCTCAAGAAGGCCGTCGACGAGATCCAGGCCGGCGGCGACCGGCTGGAGCTGGCGAAGGTGCTGGCGGACCTGGGCCGCACGCACCACGAGCTGAACGAGACCAGCCGCGCCCGGATGGTGGTCCGCCGCGCCTGGCACGTCGCCCAGGACTGCCGGGCCGACGCCGTGTGCCGGGAGCTGCAGCCGCACATGTCCGCCGAGGACCTCAAGCCGGCGTCCGAAACCGGCGACACGGACCGGCTCGCGTTGCTGACCTCGGCCGAGTACCGCACCGCCGCACTGGCGCGGCACGGCTACACCAACCGCGAGATCGCGCGGAAGCTGTTCATCACGGTGTCCACTGTGGAGCAGCACCTGACCCGCACCTACCGGAAGCTGAAGGTCGGCAACCGCGCCGACCTGCCCGCGGGGCTCGAGCCGTCCGTCGCCGGCACGGCTTGACCGTGGCCCCCTCCCGGCCACGGGCACCCCGAAGCCCGGCCACGCCTCTCCAGCGTGGCCGGGCCTTCGGGCGTTTGGCGCGGACGTCAGCGGGACGCAGTTTCGGCGTACGTCTCCAGCTTGTCCGCGGCGGTCCGGGTTCCCCCGGCTTCGCGGACGCGGTGGCTTTCCGCATGCAGCCGGGCGTGCAGCGCGTCGTCGGCCAGCACGGCTTCGACGGCCTCGCGCAGGCTCTCCGGGGTGACCTCGTCGCGGTCCAGGGCCCGGCCGAGGCCCAGCTCGGCGATCCGCCGGGCGACGACGTCCTGCTCGGGCATCTGCGGCACCGCGACCAGCGGCGTGCCGAAGTACAGCGACTCCATCGTGCTGCCCATCCCGGCGTGGCAGACGAACGCGGACGCGTGGCGCAGCACGGAAAGCTGCGGGACCCGGGCGTGCACCTCGACGTTCGGCGGCAGCTCGCCGAGCTCGGACACCGGGACGCGGTCGCCGATCGCCATCACGACGTGCACCGGGCGGCCGGCGAAGGCGGCCACGCAGGCGCGGAAGAAGCCGGGGCGCAGGTTGTGCGCCGTGCCGAGCGAGACGTAGACGATCGGCAGCTCGGTCTCCGGCGGCGTCCAGTCGCCCTGGAACTCGCGCTCGGACAGGCACGGCCCGACGAAGCCGAAGCGCTCGTCGAAGGTGTCGCCGGCGTACTGGAACTCGCGGGTCAGGAAGACCAGCCGCGGCTCGTCCGGCTCGCCGCGCGTGATGTCCTCGGGGGTGACGTCCTCGAAACCGTTGTGGGACAGGAAGTCGGCGAACTCGGCGCGGAACGCGGCGGTGGCCGGGTGCTCGGCGGCCACGCCGGCGATGCGCTCGGCCTCCTCGGCCACGGAGTACTCGGTGTTGGCGGCGAAGGTCGGGAACAGCTCCAGCGTCGGCCGGTCCCAGCGGCGGCCGAGCATCCGGGCGAGCGGGTACATCGTGACGTCGTAGGCGATGACGTCCGGCAGGTCACCGTCGAAGTGCTCGAGCAGCGCCGGGGCCAGCTGCGCGCTCTCGCGCAGCAGGATCAGCGGCAGCCACGCGACGTCGTCGGCGGTGACCTTCTTGCCGGGATGGGTCGAGGTGAGGGTGGTGTCGACGACGAGGACGTCCGCGCCGGCGGCCCGCAGGGCGGGCGCGAACTCGGCGGTGGCGGCGTAGGTGACCCGGTGGCCGCGGCCGACGAGCTCGGCCACGACCGCGATGGTGGGGTTGACGTGCCCGTGGGCGGGGATGGTGACGAACGCGAAATGGCGGGACATGGTCTGCTTCCTTTTCGGAGGTTTCGTCCGGATCACCGGCGGGCGGGGCGAGGCGGGTCAGGCGGTGACGGTGCCGGCCGCGGCGCTCTTCTTCTTGTCGCCGATCAGGCCGGTGCGCTGGCCGTAGACCTGGCCGAAGATCTGCAGGCCGATGAAGAGCACGGCGTACTGCGCGCCACCCAGGCCCGGGACCAGGTCGACCGGCAGGGTGTAGGCCATGACCCCGCGGACCACGGCGTCGAGCACGAGCGCGATGCCCCAGGCGGCGGTGACGACGCGCATGCCGTGGCGGAAGCTCTCCGAAGTGGCGAAGCGGTGGGTCCAGGTGTCTTCGGGCGTCTTCGCCTTGGCGTCGGCGATCGGCCGCGCGGCCTCGTAGATGAACGGGCGGTTCGTGCGGAGCGTGCCGAGCAGCCAGAGGCCGGCGACGGCGGTCAGCCAGCCGTCCTTGGCCAGCAGGAACCGCTCGCTGCCGGTGAGGAACGACGCGGCGACGCTCAGCACCAGGATGGTCAGGGTGAACAGCGCCAGGCCGCCGACCTTGCGGGTCCGCACGACCTGCCAGATCACGTGGACCAGGGGTGCGGCGCCGCCGGCGAGCAGGGCGAGCAGCTGGTCGACGCCGGCGGCGCGCAGGCCGTAGTAGAGGGCGATCGGGGCGACCAGGTCGACGACCAGGTTGGTCACGATGGCGCCGGCTGCGCTGGACTTCGGGGCGGTGGTGGTCATCGGGTTCTCCCAGGTCGTCGGTGGTGTGTTTCCAACCTAGAAGCCCGTGGATCTCGTCAGAACCCCTCTTCTACCCCGACCGAGGTGGAGTTTTCTTTATGCGGACAGGGGTGGTATCCGTCTCCGCCCGGACACACTCCGTGAGTCAGACTGACCGGGTGGCACGCCCGGAGGAGGTACCGACATGAGTGACACGGCGGTCGCCGTGGGCGCGCCCGTGGCCACCCGGCTGCGGCAGGCGCCGCGGGACCTCGCGCGCGGCGCCGCGCTCGGCCTGCTCAACTTCGGCGAAGCGGCGCTCGCGATCGCCACCCTGGTCTCGCTGGTGCTGTGGTTCGGGCTCGGCATGTTCCCGCTGTTCCTGCTGGTCACGGTGCTGATCCGGCGGATCGCGAACACCGCGCGCGAGCTGTCCGGGCGCTGGTCCGGGGTGCCCGTGGCGGTGCCCTACCGGCCGCGGCCGAGCCTCGAGCGCACCGAGCACGGCTGGTACTGGAGCGGGAAGGACTACCACAAGCGCCGCTGGTTCGCGGCGGTGTCGCTGCGGGTCCGCTGGATCTGGGGCGACCCGGCGACCTGGCGCGACCTGGCCTGGCTGCTGGCCGACCCGGTGGTCGGCGGCGCGCTCGCGCTGTTCCCGGTGCTGCTGGTGCTGGCCGGGCTGGCCGCGGTGGTGCTGGCCGCAGGCCAGGCGGCCGGGGTCGTCGGCGAGCTTGCGTGGCTGGGCGGCACGGAGGTGCCACTGCAGATCGCCGTCGGACTCGCGTGCGTCGCCGCCGGGGTCGCCTTCGCCGGACCGCTGCTGCGGCTGCGCGGCGAGTGGACGTCCCTGCTGCTCAAGCCGGGACCCCGCGGGAAGCTCAACGACCGCGTCCAGCAGCTGACCCGCACCCGCGCGGACGCGCTGGCCACGCAGGCCGCCGAGCTGCGCCGGATCGAGCGCGACCTGCACGACGGCGCCCAGGCGCGGCTGGTCGCGATGCGGATGAAGCTGGCCGCGCTGTCCCAGTTCATCGACCGCGACCCGAGCCGGGCCAAGGAGCTGGTGACCGAGCTGCGGGACTCGTCGAGCAAGGCGCTGCAGGAGCTGCGGGACCTGGTGCACGGCATCCACCCGCCGGTGCTCGCCGAGCGCGGGCTGCGCGACGCGCTGCGGGCGTTCGTGCTGGACCTGCCGCTGGACGCGACCATGGACATCGAGCTGCCCGGCCGGTTCGAACCGGCGGTGGAGGCGGCCGTGTACTTCAGCGTGTGCGAGGCGCTGGCCAACGTCGTCAAGCACGCCGAAACCCGGGACGTCACCGTGCGGCTGCGGTTCGCCGACGGGCTGCTGAGTGGCGCGGTGGTGGACGAGGGCCGCGGCGGGGCCGATCTTGCCGCCGGGTCCGGGCTGCGCGGGATCACCCAAAGGCTCGAAGCCTTCGACGGTAGTCTGAGCGTCGTCAGCCGGCCCGGCGGACCGACCCGCGTGAGTTTGGAGATCCCGTGCGCGTTGTGCTCGCCGAAGACCTCGCTCTCCTGAGGGACGGCTTGACACTGCTGCTGCAGTCGCACGGTTTCGACATCGTCGCCGCGGTGGAAACCGGGCCCGAATTGCTGAAGGCGTTGCTGGAACACCGCCCGGACGTGGCCGTGGTCGACGTCCGGCTGCCGCCGAGCTTCACCGACGAAGGCCTGCAGGCCGCGCTGGCCGCGCGCAAGCAGGTGCCCGGGCTGCCGGTGCTGGTGTTGTCCCAGCACGTGGAACAGTTGTACGCCAACGAACTCCTGCAGGACGGCGCCGGCGGCGTCGGCTACCTGCTCAAGGACCGCGTCGGCGACGCCGAGGAGTTCGTCGAGGCGGTGCGGCGGGTCGCGGCCGGCGGCACCGCGATGGACGCGACGGTGATCGCGAAGCTGCTGGCGCGCCAGGCGCGTAACGAGCCCTTCGAGACGCTCAGCCCGCGCGAGCGCGAGGTGCTGGAGATGATGGCCGAGGGCCGGTCCAACGCCGGCATCGCGCAGAGCCTCAACTTCAGCGACGGCACGGTCGGCAAGCACATCTCGAACATCTTCACGAAGCTGAACCTGCCACCGTCCAACGACGACAACCGGCGGGTGCTCGCGGTGCTCACCTACCTCAACCGCGGCAAGGCCGTCTGACCCAGGGGCGAGCGGGCGTTTTCCCTTGTCCCGCAGGGTGACGTGCAGGGTGCCTAGGGGCCCCGCTAGGGGTTTCTGGCCTGGTCGGGGCTCAGTAGCGTTTTGCCTGTTCACGACGAACGTCGGGCGTTCGCACGCCGTGTGACGGGCTCGTCGCGGCAGCTCCCGCCCGTCCGCGATCTGTGGAGGACTCGCCTTGTCCAAGCTTGAGTTCGGCATCGCGATCGTCGGAATGGCCTGCCGCCTGCCCGCCGCGCCGGGACCGGGGGCGTACTGGGACCTGCTGCGCCACGGCCGGCATGCGGTCACCGAGACTCCGCCCGGGCGCTGGACCGGGCCGGACGACGCGCCCGGCACCGGCTTCGGTGCCTTCCTCGACGACGTGGACGGCTTCGACGCCGCCTTCTTCGGGATTTCCCCGCGCGAAGCCGCGGTGATGGACCCGCAGCAGCGGCTGATGCTGGAGCTGAGCTGGGAGGCCCTGGAGGACGCCGGCCTGCCGCCGTCCCGCCTCGACGGCGAGAACGCGGGCGTCTTCTTCGGCGCCATCTGGGACGACTACGCCCACCTGCTCGCCGAGCACGGCGTGAGCACCCAGCACTCGCTGACCGGCTCGCACCGCGGCGTGATCGCCAACCGCGTCTCCTACACCCTCGGCCTGCGCGGGCCGAGCCTCGTTGTCGACAGTGGACAGTCGTCGTCGCTGGTCGCGGTGCACCTGGCCTGCGAAAGCCTGCGCCGCGGCGAATCCGCGGTGGCGCTCGCGGGCGGGGTCAACCTGAACCTCATCGCCGGCAGCGCGGTCGGCGCGTCCCGCTTCGGCGGGCTGTCGCCGGACGGCCGCTGCTTCACCTTCGACGCCCGAGCCAACGGGTACGTGCGCGGCGAAGGCGGCGGCCTGGTCGTGCTGCGCCCGCTCGCCGACGCCCTCGCCGACGGCGACCGCGTCTACGGCGTCATCCGCGGCACGGCCGTGAACAACGGCGGCACCGCGGAAACCCTGACCACACCGAGTGAATCCGCGCAGCGCGAGGTGCTGCGGCTGGCGCACGAGCGGGCCGGCACCGAGCCGGGTGACGTCGAGTACGTCGAGCTGCACGGCACCGGCACGCGCGTCGGCGACCCGATCGAGGCCGCCGCGCTCGGCGCGGTCATCGGCACGGCCCGCGCGGGCGGCACGCCGCTGCTCGTCGGTTCGGCCAAGACGAACGTCGGCCACCTGGAAGGCGCCGCGGGCATCACCGGGCTGCTGAAGGCGGTGCTGTGCCTGTGGCACGGCGAGATCACGCCGAGCCTCAACTTCGCCACGCCCAACCCGGACATTCCTCTCGACGCGTTGAACCTGCGTGTGACAACCGAGCCGACGCCGTGGACCGGGCCGCACCGGCTGGCCGGGGTCAGCTCGTTCGGCATGGGCGGCACCAACTGCCATGTCGTGCTCGCCGCGGCCCCGGAGCCGGCGCGCCGCACGGGCGGCGGCGACCCGCTGCCGCTGGTGCTGTCTGCCCGGTCACCGGAAGCCCTGGCCGCGCAGGCGAAGTCGTTGTGGGAGCGACTGGCCGCGCACGACCCGGTCGACGTCGGGTACTCCCTGGCGACGACGCGCGCGTCCCTAGACCACCGCGCGGTGGTCGTGCCGGACGGTGATCTCGCGGGGGCGCTCGACGTCCTCGCCGCCGGGGGTGCGTCGCGCTCGGTGGTCCGCGGGACCACGCGGGACGCACGTCCGGTCGCGTTCCTGTTCTCCGGTCAGGGCAGTCAGCGAACCGGTGCGGGACAGGGGCTTTACGCGACCGAGCCGGTCTTCGCCGCCGCACTGGACGACGTCTGTGCGCGCTTCGACGTGCCGTTGCTCGACGTACTGTTCGAGCCTACGGGACTGCTCGACCAGACCCAGTACACCCAGCCGGCGTTGTTCGCCCTCGAAGTCGCGCTGTTCCGGTTGCTGGAGAGCTTCGGCGTCCGACCTTCTGTCCTTTTGGGACATTCGATCGGTGAGCTGGCCGCCGCCCACGTCTCCGGGGTGCTTTCGCTCGACGACGCGGCCGAGCTGGTAGCGGCGCGCGGCCGGCTGATGCAGGCGTTGCCGGGTGGCGGCGCGATGCTCGCGATCCAAGCGACCGAAGCCGAAATCACCCCGTGGCTGTCCGGCGCGGTGAGCATCGCGGCGGTGAACGGTCCCGAGTCGGTCGTAGTTTCCGGTGACGAGGAAGCGGTTCTGACCCTCGCCGCGCGGTTCGAAGGCCGCAAGACCAAGCGACTGAGCGTCAGCCACGCGTTCCACTCACCGCACATGGACGCCATGCTCGACGACTTCCGTGCCGTCGCCGAAAGGATGACCTACCGAGAGCCGCGGATTCCGATCGTCTCCACCCTCACCGGCCGTCTCGCCACCGCAGAGGAACTCGCCGACGCGGGTTACTGGACGCGCCACGTGCGCGAGGCCGTCCGTTTCGCCGACGCTGTAAGCGCTGTCGGCGACGCCGTGTTCGTCGAGCTGGGACCGGACGGCGTGCTGTGCGCGATGGCCCGCGAGAGCGTCTCCGGCACCTTCGCCGCTACTCTGCGCCGGGACCGCGACGAGACGTTCACCTTCCACAATGTCTTGGCACAGCTGCACGTCCACGGCGCTGACGTCGACTGGGCTGCGGTCTACGGCGACCGAGGTAACCGCGTCGACCTGCCGACCTACCCGTTCCAGCGCGCTCGGCACTGGTTCGACGGCCCTGCGCGCACCGCGGTCCCCGCCGCCGAACGGTCGTGGGCGCAGAGCGTCGCGGATCTGCCCGCCGCCGAGCGCGACCGCCGGCTCGGTGACGTCGTCCGCGCGGGTGTCGCGCTGGTGCTCGACTACGCCGGGGCGAACGACGTCGACGCGGACCGGACGTTCAAGGAACTGGGCATCGACTCGCTCACCGCGGTCGAGCTGCGGGACCACCTCGGCCAGGTGACCGGCCTGCGGCTCGGCAGCGGCGTGCTGTTCGACCACCCGACGCCGGCCGCGCTCGCCCGGCACCTCGAAACCGAGCTGACCGGCGCTCCGGAGGCCGCCGCGGAGGCCGTCGCCGCGAGCGACGAGCCGATCGCCATCGTGGCCATGAGCTGCCGCTATCCCGGCGGCGTCCGGACCCCTGAAGACCTGTGGCGGCTGGTCACCGAGGGTGTCGATGCGATCGGTGACTTCCCGGCCGACCGCGGTTGGGACCTCGACGCGCTCTACGACCCCGACCCGGAACACGCCGGCACGACCTACGCCCGTGGTGGCGGGTTCCTCGACGGCGTCGCGGACTTCGATCCCGCGTTCTTCGGCATTTCGCCGCGGGAGGCCGTCGCGATGGACCCCCAGCAGCGGGTCCTGCTGGAGCTGACCTGGGAGGCGTTTGAACGCGCCGGTCTCGACCCGGCCGGGCTGCGCGGCACGGCCACCGGGGTCTTCGTCGGCGCGATGGCGACCGACTACGGCCCGCGGCTGCACGAAGCGGCCGGCGGCGCCGACGGCTACCTGCTCACCGGCACCACCGGCAGCGTCGTCTCGGGCCGGCTGGCCTACACGTTCGGCCTCGAAGGACCAGCCGTCACCGTCGACACGGCGTGCTCGTCCTCGCTGGTCGCGCTGCACTGGGCGGCCCAGGCCCTGCGCGCCGGTGAATGCTCGCTGGCCCTGGCCGCCGGGGCTGCGGTGATGTCCCGGCCCGGCATGTTCATCGAGTTCTCCCGCCAGCGCGGCCTGTCCGCCGACGGCCGCTGCAAGGCGTTCTCCGCCGCCGCGGACGGCACCGGCTGGGCCGAGGGCGCCGGAGTCCTGGTGCTGGAACGGCTTTCCGACGCCCAGCGTCACGGCCACCAAGTCCTGGCCGTGCTGCGCGGTTCGGCGGTCAACTCGGACGGCGCGTCCAACGGGCTCACCGCCCCCAACGGTCCTTCGCAGCAACGCGTCATCCGCCGCGCGCTCGCCGCGTCCGGACTGTCCACATCGGACGTCGATGCCGTCGAGGCCCACGGCACCGGGACGACCCTGGGTGACCCGATCGAGGCCGACGCACTCATCGCGACCTACGGCAGGGACCGTTCCGAGCCACTCTGGCTGGGGTCGCTGAAGTCCAACATCGGGCACACGCAGGCGGCCGCGGGCATCGGCGGCGTGATCAAGATGGTCCAGGCCCTGCGCCACGGCGTCCTCCCGCGCACGCTGCACGTGGACGAGCCGACCCCGCACGTCGACTGGTCCGCCGGGAGCGTCGCCCTGCTCACCGAGGAGCGTCCTTGGCCGGAGACCGGCCGACCGCGCCGGGCCGCGGTGTCGTCCTTCGGCGTCAGCGGCACGAACGCCCACGCCGTGCTCGAACAGGCGCCCGATTCGGTTGCGCCGCAGGCCATCGACGGTTCGTTCCCGGTTGTCCTGTCCGCACGCACCGACGGTGAACTGCGGGACCAGGCGAAGAACCTCCTGGGTTATCTCAACGACACGACGGTGTCCGATGTGGACATCGCGCACACCCTGACGTCGACACGGGCGCGGTTCCCCCAGCGCGCCGTGCTGCTCGGTACCGACCTCCGGGAGCAGCTCGCCGCACTGGCGGCCGGCGGCAGCTCGCCTGACGTCGTGACGGGTTCGGTGCGCGGTTCCGGCCGGACGGTCTTCGTCTTCCCGGGCCAGGGTTCGCAATGGGCCGGGATGGCCGTCGAGCTGGCCGAGTCGTCGCCCGCGTTCGCGGCTCGGCTCGAGGAGTGCGCGGACGCACTCGCGTCCCATGTGGACTGGTCGCTACTCGACGTCCTGCGGGGCGTCGAAGGCGCGCCAGGATTCGACCGGGTGGACGTCGTCCAGCCGGTGCTGTGGGCGGTGATGGTTTCTCTGGCCGCGCTCTGGCGTGCGCACGGCGTCGAGCCGTCCGCTGTGGTCGGGCACTCGCAGGGTGAGATCGCGGCCGCTGTCGTCGCAGGAGCGCTGTCCCTTGAGGACGGTGCGCTGGTCGTCGCGTTGCGCAGCAAGGCGATCCTGGCGCTCGCCGGACGAGGTGGGATGGTCTCGATCCCGTTGCCGTACGACGAAGTGACCGCGCTGATCGACGACCGGATCTCCGTGGCGGCGGTCAACGGCCCGCGGTCCACCGTCGTCTCCGGGGACGCCGACGCGCTCGACGAGCTGATGGACCGTTGCGAGACCGGGGAAATCCGGGCGAAGCGGATCCCGGTGGACTACGCGTCGCACTCGGCGCACGTCGAGTCCCTGGAAGCCGAACTGCTGGACGTCCTGGCGCCGATCCGGCCGCGCGCTGCGGAGGTGCCGTTCTACTCGACGGTCACCGGTGACCCGCTCGACACGACCGTGATGGGCGCCCGGTACTGGTACGAGAACCTGCGCAACACGGTCCGGTTCGAAGCGGTCGTGCGCCAGCTGGCCGAGCGCGGCCACTCGGTGTTCGTCGAGTGCAGCCCGCACCCCGTCCTCACCATCGGCGTCCAGGACACTGTGGACGAACTCGGCGCGGACGCGGTCGCCGTCGGCACCCTGCGGCGCGACGACGGCGGGCCCACCCGGTTCCTGACCGCGCTGGCGCAGGCCCACGTCTGCGGCGCCACCCCGGACTGGAGCACGGTGCTGCCCGGCGGCCGGATCGTCGAAGACCTGCCGACGTATCCGTTCCAGCGGGAGCGGTTCTGGCTCGAAGCCGGTGCGGGCGCGGGCGAACTGTCCTCGGCCGGGCTGGGCGAGGCCGGGCACCCGCTGCTCGGCGCCGCCGTCCGGCTCGCCGGCACCGGCGGCCTGCTCTACACCGGGCGGCTGGCCCAGCGGACCCACCCGTGGCTGACCGACCACGCCGTGTTCGACACCGTTCTGCTGCCCGGGACCGCGTTCGTCGAGCTGGCGTTACGTGCGGCCGAGGACACCGGCTGCGACGCGCTCGAAGAGCTGACCCTGGAGGGCCCGCTGCTCCTGCCGGAGCGCGGCGCGGTCACCGTGCAGGTCGCGGTCGCCCCGGCCGGCGACGACGGCCGCCGCGCGATCACCTTCCACTCCCGCCAGGACGACCAGGGCGACTGGACCCGGCACGCGACCGGCGTCCTCGGCACGTCGGCCGCCACCGCGGTGTCTTTGGCCGCTTGGCCGCCCGCGGCCGAGCCGATCGACGTCGACGCGCTCTACCAGGACCTCGCGGACGCCGGGTTCGGTTACGGCCCGGTCTTCCAGGGCCTGCGCGCGGCCTGGCGCTCCGGCCGGGACGTCTACGCCGAGGTGGTCCTGCCGACCGACGACGCCGCCCGGTTCGGGCTGCACCCGGCCCTGCTCGACGCCGCGCTGCACGCCGCCGGCCACGACGTCCTGATCGGCGCCGACGGCACGAGCAGCATCCCGTTCTCCTGGCGCGGCATCACGCTGCACCGCACCGGCGCGACCGCGTTGCGCGTCCGGCTGACCGTGGGCGACGGGGAACTCGCGCTCGCCGTAGCCGACGAGACCGGCGCCCCCGTGGCCACAGTGGACTCCCTGCTGCTGCGCCCGCTGACCCGGACCCTCACCGGCGCCGCGCCCGACTCGTTGTTCCGCGTGGACTGGACCGAACTCGCACCGTCCGAAGTGGACTCCACCGTCCTTTGGTGTGACGACCTCGAAGAAGCACCGGAAGGGTTTGTCGTCGTCCGGATCGCCCCGGAGGCGGCTGACCTGGCGGAACGGACCCACGCGGCCGCCGCCCGCGCGCTGGACCTGGCCCGGCGGTGGACGTCCGACGAGCGCTTCGCAGCGGCTCAGCTGGTGCTGCTGACCTCGGGTGCCCGGGCGGACGACCCGGCGGCCGCGGCGGTCTGGGGCCTGATCCGCGCGGCGCAGTCCGAGCACCCCGGCCGGTTCGTGCTCGCCGACGTCACCCCGGACGAGGAAGACCTCCTGCCGCGGGCGCTCGCCTCGGGGGAGCCGCAGCTCGCCGTGCAGGACGGTACGACGTACGTGCCGCGGTTGCGCCGGGTCAAGCCCGTCGAAGGTGACTTGCCGGTGTTCGACGGCACGGTCCTCGTCACCGGCGGCACCGGCACCCTCGGCGCACTCCTGGCCGAGCACCTGATCACCGGGCACGGCGTCCGCAAACTGGTCCTGACCAGCCGAAACGGCCTGGACGCACCGGGCGCGCCGGAGCTGGCCGAGCGGCTGCGCGGGCTCGGCGCCGACGTCACGATCGCCGCCTGCGACGCCGCCGACCGCACCGCCCTGACCGGACTGCTCGACGGGTTGCCCGACCTCACCGGCGTGGTGCACGCGGCCGGGGTGCTCGACGACGGCGTCCTCGCCTCGCTGACCCCCGAGCGCTTGGCCGCCGTGCTGCGGCCGAAGGTCGACGCGGCCGTCCACCTGGACGAGCTGACCGCGGACCGGCCGCTCACGGCGTTCGTGCTGTTCTCCTCGGTCGCCGCGACACTCGGCACCGCCGGGCAGGGCAACTACGCCGCCGCCAACGCCTTCCTCGACGCGCTGGCCGCGCGGCGCCGGGCCCGCGGCCTGGCCGGCACCGCGCTGGCCTGGGGTTTCTGGGCCGAGCGCAGCGGGATGACCGGCCACCTCGCCGACGCCGACCTGAGCCGGATGACCCGGTCCGGGGTGGGCGCGCTGCCCAGCGCCGAAGGACTCGCGCTGTTCGACGTCGCGCTGCGCCAGGCCGACGCCACGCTCGTCCCGGCCCGGCTGGACCTCGCCACGCTCCGGGCGCGGGCCGGCGGGGACGTCCCGCCGCTGCTGCGGGAGCTGATCCGGACCCCGTCCCGCCGGGCCGACGACCAGGTGGACACCGCGTCGCTGGCCGGCCGGCTGGCGGCGGCCCCGGACGCGGACCGGCCGCAGCTGGCGCTGGACGCCGTGCTGGCCGAGACCGCGACCGTGCTCGGCTTCGCGTCGGCCGCGACGATCGACGGCGACCAGGCGTTCAAGGAGATCGGCTTCGACTCGCTGACCGCGGTCGAACTGCGCAACCGGCTCACCGCGGCGCTCGGCCTGCGCCTGCCGGTGACGCTGATCTTCGACCACCCGACCCCGCGCGCCCTGGCCGGCTACGTGCTGACCGAGCTGGCGCCGGCCGCGCCGTCGGTGTCGGACCTGCCGGTGCTGGCGCAGCTGGACCACCTGCGCGGCGCACTGTCCACGGTGGACTCCGGTGACCCCGACCGCGCGCGGATCACCGCGCGGCTGCGGGCCCTGCTGGCCGAATGGACCGAAGACGAGCACCCGGCGGACGACGTCGAGATCGACACCGCCGACGACGATGCGATGTTCGCGCTGATCGACAGCGAACTCGGGACTGTGTGAGGGATGGGCGACATGCCGACGGGCTGGGGTGAGCTGAATGTCCACTGAGGACAAGCTGCGGGACTATCTCAAGCGGGTGACCACCGATCTCCGGCAGGTCCGGCGGGAGCTGCGCGAGGAGCGGGAGCGCGACGCCGAACCGATCGCCATCGTCGGGATGAGCTGCCGCTACCCCGGCGGCGTTCGCTCGCCCGAGGACCTGTGGGAGCTGGTCGACGAGGGCCGGGACGCGGTGGGCGGATTCCCCGAGCGTCGCGGCTGGGACCTGGGCGAGCTCTACCACCCGGACCCCGACCACGCGGGCACGTTCTACGCCCGCGAAGGCGGTTTCCTGCACGACGCCGACGAGTTCGACGCCGAGTTCTTCGGCATCTCGCCCCGCGAGGCGCTGGCGATGGACCCGCAGCAGCGCCTGCTGCTCGAGGTCTCGTGGGAGGCGCTGGAACGCGCGGGCATTCCGCCGGAGTCGGTGCGCGGCACCCGCGCCGGGGTGTTCGCCGGCGTGATGTACCACGACTACGGCTCCCGGCTGCCGCACGCGCCCGCCGACGTCGAGGCCTACCTCGGCAACGGCAGCGCGGGCAGCGTCGCGTCCGGCCGGGTCGCCTTCACCCTCGGCCTCGAAGGGCCCGCGGTCAGCGTCGACACGGCGTGCTCGTCTTCGCTGGTCGCGCTGCACCTGGCCGGCCAGGCTCTGCGGTCCGGCGAGTGCACGCTCGCCCTCGCCGGCGGGGTCGCCGTGATGTCGACGACCGCGACGTTCATCGAATTCTCCCGCCAGCGCGGGCTGTCCGCCGACGGCCGTTGCAAGCCGTTCGCCGCCGCCGCGGACGGCACCGGCTGGGCCGAGGGTGCCGGCATGCTCGTGCTGGAAAGGCTTTCCGACGCGCAGCGCAACGGGCACCGGGTCCTCGCCGTCGTCCGCGGCAGCGCGGTCAACTCCGACGGCGCGTCCAACGGCCTGACCGCACCGAGCGGCCCCGCGCAGCAGCGGGTGATCCGGCAGGCGCTGGCCAACGCGCGGCTCACGCCGTCCGAAGTGGACGCCGTTGAAGCGCACGGCACCGGGACGACCCTGGGCGACCCGATCGAGGCGCAGGCCCTGATCGCCACCTACGGCCGTGAGCGCGAGACGCCGCTGTGGCTCGGGTCCCTGAAGTCCAACATCGGGCACAGCCAGGCTGCCGCCGGTGTCGGCGGTGTCATCAAGATGGTCATGGCGATGCGCCACGGCGCGCTGCCGCGGACCCTGCACGTCGACGCGCCGACACCGCACGTCGACTGGTCCACCGGGGCCGTCGAGCTGCTCACCGAAGCCCGGCCGTGGCCCGAGGCCGACCGGCCGCGCCGCGCGGCGGTGTCGTCGTTCGGGGTCAGTGGCACGAACGCGCACGCGGTGCTGGAGCAGGCGCCTTCCGTCGAGACTCTCGCTTCTGGTGCTTCCGGTGTCGTTCCGGTCGTGTTGTCGGCCCGGTCGGCGGAAGCGCTTACCGAGCAGGCCGCCCGGCTCGCCGAGCGGCTGGCCGACCCGGACGTCGAACTGCCCGATTTTGCCTGGTCGCTGGCGACGACCCGCGCGGCGCTGCCGGAGCGGGTCGCGTTCGCGGCTGCCTCTCGTGAAGAGGCCGTCGACGTCCTGGCCGGGCTGGGACGCGGCGACGTTGTCCCGGCCGCGGTGCGCGGTTCGGCCCGTGGCGGAGCGAAGTCCGTGTTCGTCTTCCCGGGCCAGGGCTCCCAGTGGGCCGGCATGGCCGTCGGGCTGCTCGATGAGTCGCCGGTGTTCGCGGCCCGGATGGCGTCGTGTGAAGCCGCTCTGTCGTCCTTTGTGGACTGGTCGCTGACGGACGTCCTGCGGGGTGTCGAGGGTGCGCCCGGGTTCGACCGGGTCGACGTCGTGCAGCCGGTGCTGTGGGCGGTGATGGTCTCCCTGGCGACGCTGTGGCGGTCGTACGGCGTGGAGCCGTCGGCCGTGGTCGGCCACTCGCAGGGTGAGATTGCGGCCGCGGTCGTCGCCGGTGCGCTGTCCCTCGAGGACGGTGCCCGCGTGGTCGCCCTCCGCAGCAAGGCGATCCTGGCGCTCGCCGGACGTGGTGGCATGGTCTCGATCCCGCTGCCGCACGCCGAGGTCACCGAGCTGATCAACGACCGGATCTCGGTCGCGGCGGTCAACGGGCCGCGCTCGACCGTCGTCTCCGGGGACGCGGACGCCCTCGACGAGCTGATGGACTGCTGCGCGGAACGCGAGATCCGCGCCAAGCGCGTCCCGGTGGACTACGCGTCGCACTCGGCGCACGTCGAGTCCCTGGAAGCCGAACTCCTCGACGTGCTCGGCCCGATCCAGCCGCGCACGTCCGAAATCCCCTTCTACTCCACGGTGACTGGCGAGCCGATCGACACCACGATCGTCGGCGCCCGCTACTGGTACGACAACCTCCGCAACACGGTCCGGTTCGAGGACGCCACCCGCGCGCTGCTCGCCCGCGGCCACTCGGTGTTCGTCGAATGCAGCCCGCACCCGGTGCTGACGATCGGTCTCCAGGACACTGTGGACGATCTCGGCGTCGCGCTGGGCACCCTCCGCCGGGACGAAGGTGGCCTCCGCCGATTCCTGACCGCGCTGGCCGACGCCCACGTCCGCGGCATCTCGCCGGAGTGGGCGAAGGTGTTCGGCGGCGGCCAGGTGGTCGACCTGCCGACCTACGCCTTCAAGCGTGACCGGTACTGGCTGGACGCCCCCGCGCCGACCGCGGGTGGCTCGGACGGTGGGTTCTGGGACGCCGTCGACCGCGCGGACCTCGACCTCGGCCTGCCGGAGGACACCCTCCGCGACGTGCTGCCCGCGCTCGCCGCGTGGCGCCGCCGTCACCTGGACTCGTCCACTGTGGATGGCTGGCGCTGCCGCGTCACCTGGGAACCGGTCGACGTCGAGCGCACGAAGCTGTCCGGCGTCTGGCTGGTGCTGGGGGAGGACGACCTCGGCGTCGCCGACGCGTTGACCGCGCACGGCGCCGACGTCCGCCGCGAGCCGACCGACGAACCGCTGGCCGGGATCGTCTCCCTGGTCGGTGACGGCCGGGAAGCGCTCACCGCCACGACGAAGCTGCTGCAGGCTGATCTTGAAGCTCCCGTGTGGACGATCACGTCCGGCGCGGTCACCGCGGGCCGCGGCGACCGCGTCCGGCACCCCGACCAGGCCCTGGCCTGGGGCTTCGGCCGGGTTGCGGCGCTGGAGCAGCCGGACCGCTGGGGTGGTCTGCTCGACCTGCCGGAGACCCTCGACGAGCGGGCCGCGGCCCGGCTCGCCGCGGCGCTGGCCGGAACCGGCGAGGACCAGCTCGCCGTGCGCGACTCCGGCGTGTTCGCTCGCCGGCTCGTGCGGGCCAAGGCGCGTCCGGCCGCCGAGGGCTGGCAGCCGCGGGGAACGGTGCTGGTCACCGGCGGTACCGGCGCGCTCGGCGGCCAGGTCGCCGAGTGGCTGGCCGCGAACGGTGCCGAGCACCTCGTGCTCACCAGCCGCAGCGGCGCGTCCGCCCCGGGCGCCGAAGAACTGCGCGAGAGGCTGACCGCGCTCGGCGTCGAGGTGACGATCGCCGCGTGCGACGTCGCCGACCGCGACGCCCTCGCCGCGCTGCTCGACGGCCTGGACCTCACCGCGGTGGTGCACACCGCCGGCGTCCTGGACGACGGCGTCATCGCGTCCCTGACCGACGGCCGTTTCGACGACGTCCTGCGCCCCAAGCTCGACGCGGCCCTCGCGCTGCACGAGCTGACCGGCGACCTCGACGCGTTTGTCCTGTTCTCCTCCTTCGCCGGCACGGTCGGCAACGCGGGCCAAGCCAACTACGCCGCTGCGAACGCGTTCCTGGAGGCCCTGGCCGAGCAGCGCGCGGCCGACGGGCTCCCGGCCACCGCGATCGGCTGGGGCCACTGGGCGGGCGGCGGCCTGGCCGACGACACCCTGCGCGGCGACCGCCTCCGCCGCGACGGCCTCGTTGCGATGGACCCCGCGCTCGCCGTCACCGGCATCACGCGGGCGATCGAGCAGGGTGACACCGTCTCGGTGGTCGCGGACGTGGACTGGGAGCGGTTCGTCCCGGCGTTCACCGCGTCCCGGCCGAGCCCTCTGCTCGGCGGCTTCACACCATCCAACACAGATGCCCCGGCGCCCGCTGGGTTCGCCGGGCAGCTGGCCGCGCTGACCGGCGCCGACCGCGAGCGCTTCCTGCTCGACCTGGTGCGGGGGCACGTCGCGGGCGTGCTCGGGCACGGTTCGCCGAATGCGATCGAACCGCGCCGCGCGTTCCGCGAGCTGGGTTTCGACTCGCTGACGTCGGTCGAGCTGCGCAACCGGCTCAGCGCCGCGACCGGGCTGAAGCTGCCCGCGACGGTGGCGTTCGACCACCCGACTCCGGCCGAACTGGCCGCGATGCTGGGCGGCGAGGCGGGGGAGAGCACCGTCGCGCCGGTGGTCAAGGCCGTGGCCGACGACCCGATCGCCGTCGTCGCGATGACCTGTCGTTATCCCGGCGGGGTCGGCAGTCCCGAGGACCTGTGGGAACTGCTGGCCGCGGGGCGGGACGCGATGGCGCCGTTCCCGGCCAACCGCGGCTGGGACCTGGACGCGCTCTACGACCCGGACCCCGACCACAAGGGCACCTGCTACGCCCGCGAAGGCGGATTCCTTTACGACGCTGACAAGTTCGACGCCGGTTTCTTCGGCATCTCGCCGCGTGAAGCGCTGGCGATGGACCCGCAGCAGCGGCTGCTGCTGGAGACGTCGTGGGAGCTGTTCGAACGCGCCGGGATCGACCCGGATTCGTTGCGGGGCAGCGAAACCGGCGTGTTCGTCGGGACCAACGGCCAGGACTACGCACCCGGCCTGCACGAATCGCCGGAGGGCGTCGAGGGGTACCTGCTGACCGGCAACGCGGCCTCGGTCGTCTGCGGCCGCGTCGCCTACACCTTCGGGTTGGAGGGCCCCGCGGTCACGGTGGACACCGCCTGCTCGGCGTCGCTGGTCGCGCTGCACCTCGCGACCCGGGCCCTGCGCAACGGCGAGTGCTCGCTGGCCCTGGCCGGCGGCGCGACGGTGATGTCCAAGCCGGGCGCGTTCGTCGAGTTCTCCCGCCAGCGCGGCCTGTCCGCCGACGGCCGCTGCAAGGCGTTCGCCGCGGGTGCCGACGGCACCGGCTGGGGTGAGGGTGTCGGCCTGATCCTGCTGGAACGGCTGTCGGACGCGCAGCGCAACGGCCACCGCGTCCTCGCGCTCTTGCGTGGCAGCGCGGTGAACTCCGACGGCGCGTCGAACGGCCTGACCGCCCCGAACGGCCCGTCCCAGCAGCGTGTGATCCGCCAAGCACTGGCCGACGCCGGCCTGACACCGTCCGATGTGGACGCCGTCGAGGCGCACGGCACCGGCACCTCGCTGGGCGACCCGATCGAAGCGCAGGCGCTGATCGCGACGTACGGCCGAGACCGCGCGGACGCGCCGCTCTGGCTCGGCTCGGTGAAGTCCAACCTCGGCCACACGCAGTCCGCGGCCGGAGTCGCCGGCGTCATCAAGATGATTCTGGCGATGCACCACGGCGTACTGCCGAAGACCCTGCACGTCGACGAGCCGACCCCCGAGGTCGACTGGAGCGACGGCACGGTCGCGCTCCTCACCGAGGCAACGCCATGGCCCGACACCGGACGCCCGCGCCGCGCGGGTGTGTCGTCGTTCGGCATCGGCGGCACCAACGCCCACGTCGTCCTGGAAGCGCCCCCGACCCTCGACGTACCCGGCGAGTCCCTTTCGGACGGCCCGGTCGTGCTGTCCGCCCGATCGGCACCGGCCTTACGGGCGCTGGCGGCTCGCGTCGCCGCGCAGGTCACCGCATCGCCGGACCTTTCACCGGCTCAGCTGGGGTACGCGCTGAGCACCACCCGCGCCGCACACCGGCACCGCGCCGCACTGGTCCCGGCCGACCGAACCGAACTGCTGGCCGGCCTGACCGCCCTAGCCGAGGGCGCGGCTTCGGTGCCCACCGGCGAAGCTTCGGAGAGCCGCCGCATCGCGTTCCTGTTCACCGGCCAGGGCAGCCAGCGTCCAGGCATGGGCCGTGAGCTGTACCGCGAGTTCCCTGTGTTCGCCGACGCGCTCGACAAGGTTTGCGCCCACCTCGACGCCCACCTGGACCGCCCACTGAAGGAGGTCATGTTCGCCGAGGCCGGCACCCTGCTCGACGAAACCGCTTACACCCAAGCGGCTCTGTTCGCCCTGGAAGTGGCCCAGTTCCGCCTGCTCGAACACTGGGGCATCACCCCGCAGCAGCTGCTCGGCCACTCGATCGGCGAGCTGGCCGCGGCGCACGTCGCGGGCGTCCTGTCGCTCGCCGACGCCGCGGCTCTGGTCGCCGCGCGCGGACGTCTCATGCAGGCGCTGCCGGAAGGCGGTGCGATGGTCGCGATCCAGGCCACCGAAGCCGAAGTCACGCCACACCTGTCTGACCGTGTGACCATCGCCGCGCTCAACGGTCCGAACTCGACCGTCATCTCCGGCGACGAGGCAGTCGTAAAAGCCGTGGCAGAGCACTTCGCGGACCGCAAGACCAAGCGACTCACGGTGAGCCACGCCTTCCACTCGCCCCTCATGGACCCGATGCTGGCGGAGTTCCGCGGCATAGCTGAGTCTCTGACATACGGTCAGACGGTCATACCGATCGTCTCCAACGTCACCGGCGAACCGATCGCCGAGTTCAACGCGGACTACTGGGTCCGGCACGTCAGGGAAGCCGTCCGGTTCCTCGACGGCGTCCGCACCCTGGAAGCCTCCGGCATCGACACGTTCGTCGAGCTGGGCCCGGAAGGCGTGCTCACCGGCATGGCCCAGGACTGCGTCACGACGCCCGCGGTGTTCGTCGCCGCGCAACGCCGTGACCGCGAAGAACCCGTCGCGCTCCGGACCGCCCTGGCGACGCTGTTCATCGCTGGAACAGAGCCGGACTGGGCCGCCGTCTTCGGCGGCAAACGCCCGCTGCTCGACCTGCCCACGTACCCATTCCAGGGGGAACGGTTCTGGCTCGAAACCACCGCACCCCGCGCCGCCAAGACGTCCACAGTGGACACCTGGCGCTACGGCGTCACCTGGCAGCCAGTGCAAGAGCCGGTACCCGGCGACCTCGGCGCGTGGCTGGTGGTCGTCCCGCCGGGGGAGACGGACGATCCGGCGATCGACGCGCTCGCCAAGGCCGGCTCGGTCACCGTCCTCGAAACCGACGACACCGACCGCGAGACCCTGACCATCCGCTTGGCCTCCCTCGACGACGTCGACGGCGTGCTCGCCCTCGGCGGCCTCGGCCCGCAGGTGACCACCACGCTGCTGCAGTCCCTCGGCGACGCGGGCATCGACGCACCGCTGTGGGTCGCCACTCGCGGCGCCGTCGCCACCCACCCCGCCGACCGGCCGTCGCGGCTCGACCAGGCCATGCTGTGGGGCCTCGGCCGCACCGCCGCCCTTGAGCACCCGCGCCGCTGGGGCGGCCTGATCGACCTGCCGGAGCACGTCGACGCGCAGCGGCTCGCGGCGGTGTTGACCGGGAGCACCGGCGAAGACCAGCTCGCCCTCCGCGCGAACGGCCTGTTCGCCCGCCGCCTCACCCCGGCCCGCCCGGGACGCGGCGACGTCGACTGGGCCGGCGCCGGTCCGGTGCTGGTCACCGGCGGCACCGGCGCGCTCGGCTCGGCCGTCGCCCGGTACCTCGCCGGGCAGGGGGTCGAACGCCTCCTGCTGATCAGCCGCCGCGGCCCCGCCGCTCCTGGCGCGGCCGCCCTCGAAACCGAGCTGACCGGCCTCGGCGCCGACGTCACCATCGCTGCGTGCGACGCCGGGAACCGCGCCCAGCTGGCCGCGTTCCTCGCCGACCACCCCGTCGGCGCGGTGGTCCACACCGCCGGCGTGCTCGACGACGGGGTGCTCGACGCGCTGACCGCCGACCGCTTCACCGACGTCGTGGCGGCGAAGGCGACCGCGGCCGCGAACCTGCACGAGCTGACCGGCGACCTGAGCGCGTTCGTGCTGTTCAGCGCGTTCGCCGGGACGGTCGGCAACGCCGGTCAGGCGTCCTACGCCGCGGCGAACGCCTACCTCGACGCGCTCGCCGAACAGCGCCGCGCGGACGGCCTGCCCGCCACCTCGATCGCTTGGGGCGCTTGGGGCGGCGAGGGCATGGCCGCCGGTGCGGTCGGCGACCGGCTCGGCCGCGCCGGGTTCACCGCCATGGACCCGCGGGTCGCCGTCACCGCGCTCGGTGTCGCCGAACCGTCCGCGCTCGTCGCCGTCGCGGACATCGACTGGCCGGTGTTCGCGCCCGGGTTCACCGCGTCGCGGCCCAGCCCGCTGCTGGCCGACCTCGCGCCACAACCGGAAGTGTCCACGGTGGACGAACGCGGGTTCGCCGAACGGCTCGCCGCCGTGCCGGACGCCGAACGCACCCGGCTGCTGGAGGACCTCGTCCGCGAGACCGCCGGCCTCGTGCTCGGGCACACCGGCGCGATCGAACCCGCCCGGCCCTTCAAGGAACTCGGCTTCACCTCACTGTCCGCCGTGGAGCTGCGCAACCGGCTGGACGCGGCGACCGGGCTGTCCCTGCCCGCGACGCTCGTGTTCGACCACCCGACCCCGCGGGCCCTGGCCGCGCACCTGCGGGCCGAGCTGATGCCCGCGCAGGGCCCCGGCCCGGTGTCCCTTTTGGACGAACTGGACCGGCTCGAGGCGGCGCTCGCCGCCCTCGGCCCGGACGAGCTGGCGGACCTGGCCCCCGACGACGAGACCCGCACCCGGATCGGCACCCGGCTGAAGGACCTGGGCACGGCCTGGCACCAGGCCGCGGACGTCCCCGCCGCCCTCGGCGACGAGCTGGACGACGCGACCGACGACGAGATCTTCGCGCTGATCGACAAGAAGTTCGGCACCTCGTGACCGAGGCGGCCCGGCGTACCCACGAACTGCGACAGGACTGAACATGGCGAACGAGCAGAAGCTGCGCGAATACCTCAAGCGGGTCACCCGTGACCTGCAAGAGGCGCAGGACCGCTTGCGGCTGGCCGACGAGAAGGCCAGGGAACCGATCGCGATCGTCGGGATGAGCTGCCGGTTCCCGGGCGGCGTCCGCAGCCCCGAGGACCTGTGGGAGCTGCTGGACACCGGCGGTGACGCGATCGGCGGCTTCCCGGCCGACCGCGGCTGGGACCTGCCCGGGCTGTACCACCCGGACCCCGACCACGCGGGCACCTGCTACGTCCGCGAGGGCGGGTTCATCTCCGGCGCGGACCGCTTCGACGCCGGGTTCTTCGGGGTGTCGCCGCGGGAAGCCGTGGCGATGGACCCGCAGCAACGGCTGCTGCTCGAGCTTTCGTGGGAGGCGTTCGAGCGCGCCGGGGTGGATCCGGACAGCGTGCGCGGCAGCCGGGCCGGGGTCTTCGTGGGCACCAACGGCCAGGACTACCAGGGCGTCGTCGACAGCGTCGCCGACGAGATCGAGGGTTATCTCGCCACCGGCAACTCGGCCGCGGTCGTCTCCGGCCGGCTCGCCTACAGCTTCGGGCTCGAGGGCCCGGCGATGACGATCGACACCGCGTGCTCGGCGTCGCTGGTGGCGCTGCACCTCGCGGTCCAGGCGCTGCGCACCGGTGAGTGCTCGCTGGCGCTGGCCGGTGGTGTCACGGTGATGTCGACGCCGCGGGCGTTCGTCGAATTCTCGCGCCAGCGCGGGCTTTCCCCGGACGGCCGCTGCAAGGCGTTCGCCGAGGGCGCCGACGGCACGGGCTGGGGCGAGGGTGTCGGCATGCTGCTCGTCGAGCGGCTCTCGGACGCCCAGCGGCTCGGCCACCCCGTGCTCGCCGTCATCCGCGGCAGCGCGATCAACCAGGACGGTGCGTCCAACGGCCTGACTGCGCCGAACGGCCCGTCGCAGCAGCGCGTGATCCGCCAGGCGCTGGGCAACGCGAAGCTGCGTCCGTCCGATGTGGACACCGTCGAGGCGCACGGCACCGGCACCGTGCTCGGTGACCCGATCGAGGCGCAGGCCCTGCTGGCCACCTACGGCCAGGACCGGCCGGGCGACCCGCTGTGGCTCGGCTCGGTGAAGTCGAACATCGGGCACACCCAGGCCGCCGCCGGCGTGGCCGGCGTGATCAAGATGGTCAAGGCCCTCGAACACGGCGTGCTCCCGCAGACGCTGCACGTCGACCAGCCGTCGTCCCACGTGGACTGGACCTCGGGCGCGGTGTCGCTGCTCACCGAGCGGACTCCCTGGCCGGAGACCGGGCGAGCCCGCCGCGGCGCGGTCTCCGCGTTCGGCGTCAGCGGCACGAACGCCCACATCATCCTGGAGCAGGCGCCGGAGACCGAGCCGGTGTCCGCCGAGCCGGGCCTGGTCGGCGGCGCTGTGCCGCTGGTGCTGTCCGGCCGCACCCCCGCCGCGCTGGCCGAGCAGGCCGCACAGCTGCGCACCTACCTGACCCGCTACCCGGATGCCGATCTGACGTCGGTGGGCCGAGCGCTCGCCGTGTCGCGGGCCGCGCTGGAACACCGGTCCGCGTTCCTGGCGGCCGACCACCAGGAAGCGCTTACCGCCCTCGACGCGCTCGCCCGCGGCGAGCTGGGCACCGGCACCGCGCGCGGTGACGTCAAGTCCGTCTTCGTCTTCCCCGGCCAGGGCTCGCAGTGGGTCGGCATGGCCGTCGAGCTGATCGACGCGTCGCCGGTGTTCGCCGCGCGGATCGAGGAGTGCGCGGCGGCCCTGTCGTCCCATGTGGACTGGTCGCTGCTCGACGTCCTCCGGGGTGTCGAGGGCGCGCCGGGATTCGACCGGGTGGACGTCGTCCAGCCGGTGCTCTGGGCGGTCATGGTTTCGTTGGCCGCGCTGTGGCGTGCGCATGGTGTCGAGCCGTCGGCCGTCGTCGGTCACTCGCAGGGGGAGATCGCGGCCGCGGTCGTCTCGGGCGGACTGTCGCTTGAGGACGGTGCGCTGGTCGTCGCGTTGCGCAGCAAGGCGATCCTCGCCCTGGCCGGGCGCGGCGGGATGGTGTCGGTGCCGCTCGGGCACGACGCCGTCGTCGAGCTGGTCGCGGCCTGGGACGGGCGCCTGTCGGTCGCCGCGGTCAACGGCCCGCGCTCCACGGTCGTCTCCGGCGACGCCGACGCGGTGGACGAACTGGTCGCGCACTGCACCGAGCGGGACGTCCGGGCCAAGAAGATCCCGGTCGACTACGCCTCACACTCCGCGCACGTCGAATCCCTCGAAGCCGAGCTGCTCGACCTGCTCGCACCGATCCGGCCGCGCCAGGCCGACGTGCCGTTCTACTCGACGGTGACCGGCGAGCCGATCGACACCACCGGCCTGGACGCGCGGTACTGGTACGAGAACCTCCGCAACACCGTCCGCTTCGAGCCGGTCACCCGGGAGCTCATCGCCCGTGGCCACTCGGTGTTCGTCGAGTGCAGCCCGCACCCGGTGCTCACCGTCGGCGTCCAGGACACCGTGGACGACCTCGGCGCGGACGCGGCGGCCGTCGGCACGTTGCGCCGCAACGAAGGCGGCGCCGACCAGTTCCTCGGCGCCCTGGCGCAGGCACACGTGCACGGCGCGACCCCCGACTGGGCGCACACGTTCGGCGTGGTGCCGGTGCCGGAGCACGACCTGCCGACCTACCCGTTCCAGCGTGAGCGGTTCTGGCTGGAGGAGGACCCGGACGCCGTCGCGCCGGTCACCGTCTCCGAACCCGAGGCCCGGTTCTGGTCCGCGGTGGACTCCGGCGACGTCGACGCGCTCGCGCGGACCCTCGCCGTGGACGACGGCGCCGTCGGGGCGCTTCTGCCCGCACTGTCGTCCTGGCGGCGCCAGGAGCAGGAACGGTCCGAACTGGACTCGTGGCGCTACCGCGTCACCTGGAAACCGTTGCCGGAGAGCAGAACGACGCCGAACGGGATCTGGATCGCCGTCGTTCCGACCGCCGGTGAAACCCCGGCGCTCGAAGGCGTGACGGTGGTGCCGGTGGTCGTCGACGCCGCCACGATCGACCGCGCCACGCTGGCCGACCTGCTGCGCGACGCCTGCCCGGACGCCGTGCCGTCCGGTGTCGTCTCGTTCCTCGCGGCCGACGACCGGCCGCACCCCGAGTACCCCGCCGTGCCCGCGTTCGTGGCCGGCACGCTGACCCTCGTCCAGGCCCTCGGCGACGCCGGGATCGACGCTCCACTGTGGATCACCACGAGCAGCGCGGTCTCGGTCGACCCGGCGGACGCCCTGACGAATCCGCACCAGGCCCTGCTGTGGGGCCTCGGCCGGGTCGTCGCCCAGGAGCACCCCCAGCGCTGGGGCGGCCTCGCCGACCTGGCCGGGGCCACCGACCTGCGCGGCCTGGCCGGAGTGCTCGCCGCGAGTGACGGTGAAGACCAGGTCGCGCTGCGCGCGTCCGGGGTGTTCGCACGCCGGCTCGTCCGCGACCCGAGCCACGCCCGGCCGCCGGCCACCCGGCAGTGGCGTCCCGAGGGAACGGTGCTGGTCACCGGCGGGACCGGCGCGCTCGGCGGGCACGTCGCCCGCTGGCTCGCCGGGGCCGGTGCCGAGCACATCCTGCTGACCAGCCGCCGGGGCCTCGACGCCCCGGGCGCGCCGGAGCTGGAAGCCGAACTCGTCGCGCTCGGCGCTCGCGTCACCACCGC
Source organism: Amycolatopsis heterodermiae (assembly GCF_034929455.1). Classification (NCBI taxonomy): domain Bacteria; kingdom Bacillati; phylum Actinomycetota; class Actinomycetes; order Pseudonocardiales; family Pseudonocardiaceae; genus Amycolatopsis; species Amycolatopsis heterodermiae. Next base: position 384,536 of record NZ_JAYFSI010000008.1, on the reverse strand, counting down.
GGCCTGCGACGTCGCCGACCGCGACGCGCTGGCCGCCCTGATCGGGTCCGTGCCCGATCTCAGTGCGGTGGTGCACACCGCGGCCGTGCTCGACGACAACATCCTGGACGAGCTGACCGTCGAGCAGTACGAGCGCACCCTGCGCGTCAAGGTCACCGCCGCGGTCAACCTCGACGAGCTGACCCGCGAGCTCGACCTGTCCGCGTTCGTCCTGTTCTCGTCGTTCGCCGGCACGTTCGGCCTGGCCGGGCAGGGCAACTACGCACCGGGAAACGCTTTCCTCGACGCGCTCGCCGAACAGCGGCGCGCGCTCGGCCTGCCCGCGACGTCGCTCGCCTGGGGCCACTGGTCCGGCGGCGGCATGGCCGAGGGCGTCGTCGAAGAGGTCCTGCGCCGCCGCGGCAGCGCCGACATGGCACCAGACGTCGCGATCGGCGCCGTCCAGCAGGCACTCGACCACGACGACACGTTCCTGGCGATCGCGAACATCGACTGGGACAAGTTCGTGCCCGCGTTCAGCGCCGGCCGCGCCCGGCCGCTGATCAGCGAAATCCCGGAGGCGGCCGCGATCCTGGCCGCGAAGCCGGCCGCCGCGGCCGAGGCCCCGACCGGGCTGGCCGCGCGCATCGCCGGACTGTCCGAAAAGGACCAGCAGGCGGCCGTGCTCGAGGTCGTGCTCGGCCAGGCGGCCGGGGTGCTCGGGCACGCGTCCGCCGACACGATCGACGCCGGGCTGGCCTTCCGCGACCTCGGGTTCGACTCGCTGACCGCGGTCGACTTCCGCAACCGGATGACCGCGGCCACCGGGCTGAAGCTGCCCGCCACGCTGGTGTTCGACTACCCGACGGCCGACGTCCTGGCCCGCCACATCCGCGGCGAGCTGGCTGGTGCCGCGCCCGCGCAGGCGGCCGCGGTGGCCGTGGCCGCCGCGACCGACGAGCCGATCGCCATCGTGGCGATGAGCTGCCGGTTCCCCGGGGGTGTCCGCAACCCCGACGACCTGTGGAACCTGGTCTCCGGCGGCGGCGACGCCATCGGGCCGTTCCCGGCCGACCGCGGCTGGGATCTGGCCGCCCTGTACAACGCCGACCCCGACGCGGCCGGTACCAGCTACGTCCGCGAGGGCGGTTTCCTCGACGGCGCCGCCGACTTCGACCCCGCGTTCTTCGGGATCAGCCCGCGCGAGGCGATGGCGATGGACCCGCAGCAGCGGCTGCTGCTGGAGACGTCCTGGGAGGCGGTCGAGCGCGCCGGCATCGACCCCGCGACGCTGCGGGGCAGCCGGTCGGGCGTGTTCGTCGGCCTGACCTACCACGACTACGGCACCCGGCTGCACGCGTCCGACGAGGACGTCGAGGGCTACTTCGGCACCGGCAACACCGCGAGTGTCGCGTCAGGACGGATCTCCTACACGCTGGGGCTCGAAGGTCCCGCGGTCACGGTGGACACGGCCTGTTCGTCCTCTTTGGTCGCTCTGCACCTCGCCGCTCAGGCGCTGCGCAACGGCGAGTGCGAGATGGCGCTCACCGGTGGCGTCGTCGTGATGTCGACGCCGGAGATGCTGGTCGAGTTCAGCCGGCAGCGCGGCCTGGCCGCCGACGGCCGGTGCAAGGCGTTCGGCGCGGCCGCCGACGGGTTCGGTTCCGGCGAGGGTGTCGGCATGCTCGTGCTGGAGCGCCTGTCGGACGCCCGCCGCCACGGCCACCCGGTGCTCGCCGTGGTCCGCGGCAGCGCGGTCAACCAGGACGGCGCGTCCAACGGCCTCACCGCCCCCAACGGCCCCTCGCAGCAGCGGGTCATCCGCCAGGCGCTGTCCGGCGCCGGGCTCACACCGTCCGATGTGGACGCCGTCGAGGCCCACGGCACCGGAACCTCACTGGGTGACCCGATCGAGGCGCAGGCCCTGATCGCCACCTACGGCGCCGAGCGCGCGGGCGACCCGCTGTGGCTCGGCTCGATCAAGTCCAACATCGGGCACACGCAGGCCGCCGCGGGTGTCGCCGGCGTGATCAAGATGGTCCTGGCCATGCGCCACGGCCTGCTCCCGCAGACGCTGCACGCCGACGAGCCGTCGCCGCACATCGACTGGAGCGACGGCACGGTCGCGCTGCTCACCGAGGCCACGCCGTGGCCGGAGACCGGACGGCCGCGCCGCGCGGGCGTCTCGTCCTTCGGTATCAGCGGGACGAACGCGCACGTCATCCTCGAACAGCCCGACGAACCGGAGACCGCAGAGGACATCGCGGCGCCGTCGATCGTGCCGCTCACCCTCTCGGCCAAGACCGAGGACGCGTTGTACGCGCTGGCCGGGCGCCTGCACACCCACCTGGCCGACCACCCGGACGTCGCGCCGGCGGACGTCGCCGCGTCGCTGACCACGCGGGCGCGGTTCGAGCACCGCGGGGTCGTCGCCGGCGCCGACCGGGACGAACTCCTGGACGGCCTAGCCGCGCTGGCCGCCGGGTCCGGTGTCTCCGGCACCGCCGCGACCGGCGGATCGGCGTTCCTGTTCAGCGGACAGGGCAGCCAGCGCGCCGGGATGGGGCGTGAGCTGTACGACGCGTTCGGCGTGTTCGCCGACGCCCTGGACGAGGTCTGCGCCGGGTTCGAGGCGCATGTGGACCGTCCACTGCGGATGGTCATGTTCGCCGACGCCGGTTCGCCGGACGCGGCTCTGCTGGACCAGACGAGCTACACCCAGGCCGCGCTGTTCGCACTGGAAGTCGCGCTCTACCGGCTCTTCGAGCACTGGGGTGTGACGCCGGACTACCTGGTCGGCCACTCGATCGGCGAGCTGGCGGCCGCGCACGTCTCGGGCGTGCTGTCGCTCGCCGACGCCGTCAAGCTGGTCGCCGCGCGTGGCCGGTTGATGCAGGCGCTGCCGACCGGTGGCGCGATGATCGCCATCCAGGCCACCGAGGACGAGATCACGCCCCACCTGTCGGACCGGGTGGCCATCGCCGCCCTCAACGGTCCGATGTCGACGGTCATCTCGGGTGACGAGTCCGAGGTGCTGGCCGTGGCCGCGCACTTCGCCGACCGCAAGACCAAGCGGCTGGTCGTGAGCCACGCGTTCCACTCGCCATTGATGGACCCGATGCTGGACGAGTTCCGCGGTGTCGCCGGGTCGCTGACTTACGGTGTGCCGGTTGTCCCGATCGTCTCGAACGTCACCGGCGAGCTGGTGACCGAGTTCGACGCCGAGTACTGGGTCCGGCACGTCCGCGACGCGGTGCGTTTCCTCGACGGGATGCGGACCCTCGAAGCCGCCGGGGTCACGACCTACGTCGAGCTGGGCCCGGACGGCGTCCTGTCCGCGATGGCCCAGGACTGCGTGTCCGGCGGTACCTTCGCCGCGGCCACCCGCCGGGGACGCCCCGAGCCGCAGGCCGCCGTCGCGGCGCTGGCCCAGGCGTACGTCCGCGGCGTGCCGGTGAGCTGGGACGCCGTCCTCGGCGGCGCCGGTACCCGCGTCGAACTACCCACCTACCCGTTCCAGCACCGGCGTTTCTGGCCGCGTGAGCGCGTGGTCGACGCGGTTGTCGACCCGATCGAGGCCGGGTTCTGGGCCGCGATCGAGTCCGGTGACCTCGACACCGTCTCGGACACTCTCGACCTGCCCGCCGACGCCCTGGCCGACCTCGTCCCGTCGCTGGCGGACTGGCGCCGTCGCCGCCTTGCCGCGTCCACAGTGGACAACTGGCGGTACGGCACGGACTGGGCTCCGCTGACCCTCGACGGCCGTCTCACCGGTGACTGGCTGCTGCTCACCCCGGAGACCGGGCACGAACTGGTTGACGACGTCGATTCCGCGCTGACCGCGAACGGCGCGACCGTGCGCCGGATCGTCGTGACCGACCGTGAGACGCTGGCCACGCAGGTCCGCGTCGCGCTCGCCGAAACACCGGCCGCCGGAGCGCTTTCCCTGCTGCCCCTGGGCGACGCCGGTCTGCCGGACACGGTCGTGGCCCTGCGGGCACTCGCCGAGGCGGGCTCCGACCTGCGGCTGTGGACCGTCACGTCCGGGGCCGTCACCTGCGGCGAAGCCCTGCGTGACGCCGGCCAGGCCCAGGTCTGGGGTCTCGGCCGGGTCGCCGCGCTGGAGCAGCCGCAGCGCTGGGCCGGCCTGCTCGACCTGCCCGAACGGCTCGACCCGCGGACCGGCACCCGGCTGGCCGCGGTGCTGGCCGGCGGCCACGACGAAGACCAGGTCGCGGTCCGCGACCACGGCGTCTTCGGGCACCGGATCGTCCGCTCGACCGATGCTCCGGTTGCTGACTGGCAGCCGACGGGCACCGCGCTGATCACCGGCGGCACCGGCGCACTCGGCACCCGGGTGGCCCGCCACCTGACCGGACGTGGTGTCGAGCACCTGGTGCTGACCAGCCGTCGTGGCCTCGACGCGCCCGGCGCGGCCGACCTGCGCGACGAACTGACCGCGCTCGGCGTCTCCGTCACCATCGCCGCCTGCGACGCGGCCGACCGCGACGCCCTCGCCGAGGTCGTCGCCGCCATCCCGGCCGAGCACCCGCTGACCACGGTGGTCCACACCGCCGGCGTGCTCGACGACGGCGTCGTCGACTCGCTCGACGCCGACCGGTTCGCCACCGTCGCGCGCGCCAAGGTCGCCGCCGCCGGGCACCTCGACGCGCTCACCCGCGACCTGCCGGTCACCGCGTTCGTGCTGTTCTCCTCGACCGCCGGGGTGTTCGGCGCGGCCGGCCAGGGCAACTACGCCGCGGCCAACGCCGGGCTCGACGCCCTCGCCGAACGCCGCCGCGCCGACGGCCTGCCCGCGACGTCCATCGCCTGGGGCGCCTGGGCGGGCAGCGGCATGGCCACCGACGACGGCGTCAGCGAACGCCTGCGCCGCACCGGTGTCCCGCAGATGGACCCGGAGCTGGCTCTGTCCGCTTTGGACCGTGTGGTCGCGTCGGACGCGGCGACGGTCTGCGTCGTCGACGTCGACTGGGCTAAGTTCGCGCCCGGCTTCACCGCGGCACGGCCGAGCCCGCTCATCGGCGACCTCCCGGAGGTTCGCGCGCTGAAGTCCACAGTGGACGACGCGCAACCCGAGTCGCTCGCCGAGCGGATCGCCGGGCTGCCGGAAGCCGAGCGTCGGCTGCTGGTCGTCGACTTCGTCCGCGGCGGTGTCGCGGCGGTGCTCGGCCACGCCGGGATCGCCGACGTGCCGGAGAACAAGGCGTTCACCGAGCTGGGTTTCGACTCGCTCACCGCGGTCGAGCTGCGCAACCGCCTCACCGCGGCCACCGGCCTGACCCTGCCCTCGACCCTCGTCTACGACCACCCGACGCCCGCCGCGCTGGCCGAGCACCTGTGTGCGGAGCTGGCCGGCGAGACCGCCGGTGCGATCGTCCGGGCGCACGCGGCCGAGGACGACGACCCGATCGCCATCGTCGCGATGAGCTGCCGGTACCCCGGCGGCATTCACTCGCCCGAGGACCTCTGGCGGATGATCGTGGACGGCCGCGACGCCGTCTCCGAGCTGCCCGGCGACCGTGGCTGGGACTTCGACGCGCTGTTCGGCGACGGCCTGGGTGCCTCCGCCGCACGGCACGGCGCGTTCCTCTACGACGTCGCCGACTTCGACGCCGGGTTCTTCGGCATCTCACCGCGCGAGGCGCTGGGCATGGACCCGCAGCAGCGGCTGCTGCTGGAGACGTCCTGGGAGGCCTTCGAACGCGCGGGCATCGACCCGAAGTCGTTGCGCGGTCAAGAAATCGGCGTGTTCGCCGGGACCAACAGCCAGGACTACGCCACGCTGCTGCAGAGCTCCGGCGAGGACGTCGAGGGCTACCTGGCGACCGGCAACGCGGGCAGTGTGGTGTCCGGCCGGCTGTCCTACACCTTCGGCTTCACCGGCCCGGCGGTCACCGTCGACACCGCGTGCTCGTCTTCGCTGGTGGCGCTGCACCTCGCCGCGCAGTCGCTGCGTTCGGGCGAGTGCTCGCTGGCGCTCGCCGGTGGTGTCGCCGTGATGGCGACGCCCGCCACGTTCGTCGAGTTCTCGCGCCAGCGCGGCCTCGCCGAGGACGGCCGCGTCAAGGCGTTCGCCGCGTCGGCCGACGGCACCGGCTGGGGCGAAGGCGCCGGCATGCTCCTGCTGGAACGGCTTTCCGACGCCCAGCGCAACGGCCACCAAGTGCTGGCCGTAGTCCGCGGCAGCGCGATCAACCAGGACGGTGCGTCCAACGGCCTGACCGCGCCCAGCGGTCCGGCCCAGCAACGTGTGATCCGCCAGGCTCTCGCCAACGCCGGTCTGTCCACTTCGGACGTCGACGCCGTCGAGGCCCACGGCACCGGCACCACCCTGGGCGACCCGATCGAAGCTCAGGCGCTGATCGCCACCTACGGCACCGACCGGGAGACGCCGCTCTGGCTCGGCTCGGTCAAGTCGAACATCGGGCACACGCAGGCCGCCGCGGGTGTCGGCGGGATCATCAAGATGGTCCTCGCGATGCGCCACGGCGTCCTGCCGCGGACCCTGCACGTGGACGAGCCGACGCCGCACGTCGACTGGTCGGCCGGCACCGTCCGGCTGCTCACCGAAGAGACGGCCTGGCCGGAGACCGGCCGCCCGCGCCGGGCCGGTGTCTCGTCGTTCGGGTTCAGCGGCACCAACGCGCACACGATCATCGAGCAGGCCCCCGAAACCACGCCGGAACCGGCCGCGGAGACGCTGCCCGCACTCGTGCCGGTCGTGGTGTCCGGTGCGGACGAAGACGGACTTCGCGCCCAGGCGCGCCGTTTGGCCGCGTCCTTCGACGAATTCGAGACGGCCGAAGCCGCAGCCGCGCTTGCGGTCACCCGCTCCGCGCTGGAGCACCGCGCCGCGTTCCTGGCGACGAGCCGTGAGGACCTGCTCGCCGGGCTCGCCGCCGTGGCCCGGGGTGAGGGCGTCCACGGCACCGCGACCGGCGGTGGCCTCGCGTTCCTGTTCACCGGTCAGGGCAGCCAGCGGCTCGGCATGGGCCGCGAGCTGTACGAGACGTACCCGGTGTTCGCGGCCGCGTTCGACGAGATCCGCGCCGCGTTCGACTTCGACCTCGACGGCGGGGACCTCGACCAGACGCAGTACGCCCAGGCGAACCTGTTCGCGCTGGAAGTGGCCCTGTTCCGGCTCTTCGAGTCCTGGGGCGTGCGGCCGGACTTCCTGGCCGGCCACTCGATCGGCGAGCTGGCCGCGGCGCACGTCGCCGGGGTGTTCTCGCTGGCCGATGCGGTCAAGCTGGTCTCGGCCCGCGGACGCCTGATGCAGGCGCTGCCGACCGGTGGCGCGATGGTCGCGATCCAGGCGACCGAGGACGAGGTCACGCCACAGCTGTCGGACGCGGTCAGCATCGCGGCCCTCAACGGTCCCGAGTCGACAGTCGTATCCGGTGACGAGGAAGCCGTCCTGGCTCTCGTGGCGCGGTTCGACGGCCGCAAGACCAAGCGGCTCACGGTCAGCCATGCGTTCCACTCGCCGCGCATGGACGCCATGCTCGACGACTTCCGCGCGGTGGCCGAGACCCTGACCTTCCACGCACCGCGCATCCCGGTCGTGTCCACTGTGTCCGGTGAGTTGGCGACCGGCCTGACCGACCCGGGTTACTGGGTGGACCAGGTCCGCGGCACGGTCCGGTTCCTCGACGCGATGCGCACGCTCGCCACCCGGGGCGTGACCACGTTCCTGGAACTCGGTCCCGAGGGTGTGCTCACCGCAGCGGGCCAGGACTGCGTCACCGGCGACTTCACCGCCGCCCTGCGCGGCGGCCGCGCCGAGACCGTGTCGGTGCTGACCGCGCTGACCGAGGCCCACGTGCATGGCGCCGACGTCGACTGGACGTCGGTGTTCGCGGGCGTGCCGTCCCGGCGCGTAGAACTGCCGACCTACGCCTTCCAACGGAAGCGCTACTGGCCGGAGCAGCCGACCGCCGTCGTCACGACGGGGTCGGCGAGCCCGGCCGAGACCGAGTTCTGGGCCGCGGTCGAGAACGCCGACTTCGACGCCGTCACCGGAACCCTGGCCCTGGACGGCGACCAGCCGCTCAGCGCCGTGCTGCCTGCCCTGTCCGCCTGGCACCGGCAGCAGCGCGTCGAGTCCGTTGTGGACGGCTGGCGCTACCGCGTCGCCTGGCAGCCGGTGACCGACCTCGCGGCCCCCGTGCTGCGTGGGACCTGGCTGGTCGTCGGCGATACCGAGCACCCGCTGTGCGGCGCACTCACCCGCGCCGGGGCCGACGTCGTCGTCACCGGCGGCGAGATCCCCGCGGACACCGCGTTCGACGGCGTGGTTTCCCTGCTAGGCATCGATGACCGGCCACACCCCGAGCACCCGGGTGTCACACTCGGCGCCGCCGCGAACCTCACGCTGGTGCGTGCGCTCGGCGAAGCCGGGATCGACGCTCCCTTGTGGATGGTGACACGCGGTGCGGTCTCGACCGGCCGCGCCGACGTCCTCGGCTCGGCGTCCCAGGCGCTGGTCTGGGGCATCGGCCAGGTCGCCGGCCTGGAGCTGCCGCACCGCTGGGGCGGCCTGCTCGACCTGCCCGCGGAGCTGGACGACCGGGCGCTCGCCCGGGTCGCCGGCGCGCTGGCCGGCACCGAAGACCAGGTCGCGGTCCGCGGCTCCGGCGTCTACGTGCGCCGGCTCGTACCCGCGCCGCTGCCGGCCGGGATCACGTCGTGGACCCCGCGCGGCACCGTGCTGATCACCGGGGGCACCGGCGCGCTGGGTGCGGAGGTCGCTCGCTGGGCGGCCGCCGGAGGTGCGGAACGGCTGGTGCTGACCAGCCGCGCCGGCCTCGCCGCACCGGGCGCCGAAGCACTGCGCGACGAACTCGCCGAGTCCGATGTGGACGTCGTGATCGCCGCGCTGGACGTCACCGATCGTGACGCGCTGGCCGCGCTCGTCGCCGAGTACCCCGTTGACGCCGTCGTCCACGCGGCCGGCGTCGAATGGGCGACGCCACTGGACACTGTGGACGTCGCCGGGTTCGCCGAGGTGCTGTCCGCCAAGGTGACCGGCGCCGCCAACCTGGACGCCGTGCTCGGCGAGTCCGAGCTGGACGCTTTTGTGCTCTTCTCGTCGATCTCGGGCATCTGGGGCTCGGGTGGGCAGGCCGCCTACGCGGCGGCGAACGCCTACCTCGACGCCCTCGCCCAGGCCCGGCGGGCCCGCGGGCTCGCCGCCACCGCCGTGGCCTGGGGCCCGTGGGCCGGGGGTGGCATGGCCGCCCGCGGTGACGCGATCGACCAGCTGCGCCGCCGCGGCCTCGAACCCTTGGCGCCCGCTTCGGCGATCTCCGCCCTCGGCCGCGCGGTCGGGGCGGACGAGACCGCCGTCGTGGTCGCCGACGTCGACTGGGCCAAGTTCGCCCCGGCGTTCACCGCGGCCCGGCCGCGTCCGCTGCTCGACGGCGTTCCCGAGGTTCGCCGGGTCCTCACCGAATCCACTGTGGACACCACGTCCGCCAACGTCTCCGAGCTGGCGGGTCGTTTGGCCGGGCTGGGGGAGGCCGAGCAGGACCGCCTGCTCGTCGACCTGGTCCGGACCGAGGCCGCCGCGGTGCTCGGCCACACCGGCACCGACGCGGTCGTCCCCGGCCGTGCGTTCAAGGAACTCGGGTTCGACTCGCTGACCGCCGTCGAGCTGCGCAACCGGCTCACCGCGGCGACCGGCATCCGCCTGCCCGCGACGCTGATCTTCGACTATCCGAACGCGACCGTCCTCGCCGGCCACCTGCGCACCGAACTCACCGGTGGTCAGGAAACCTCCGGCACCGACGTCGTGTCCGTAGTGGCCGACGACCCGATCGCGATCGTGGCCATGAGCTGCCGGTATCCCGGTGGCGTCCGGTCGCCGGAGGAGCTGTGGCGCCTCGTCGCCGACGGCGTCGACGCGATCGGCGACTTCCCGGCCGACCGCGGCTGGGACCTGGGCGCGCTGTTCGACCCGGACCCCGACAACACCGGCACCAGCTACGCCCGCACCGGCGGGTTCCTCGACGGTGTCGACGGCTTCGACGCGGGGTTCTTCGGGATCAGCCCGCGTGAGGCCCTCGCCATGGACCCGCAGCAGCGGCTGCTGCTCGAGACCACTTGGGAGGCGTTCGAACGCGCCGGGATCGACCCGCACGCGGTGCGCGGCAGCCGGACCGGCGTCTTCGCCGGGACGAACCTGCAGGACTACGGCACGCTGCTGACCGGCCAGCCTGGCCTCGAAGGGCACCTCGCCACCGGCAACGCGGCCGCGGTCGTCTCCGGCCGGCTGTCCTACACCTTCGGGCTCGAAGGCCCGGCGGTCACGGTGGACACGGCGTGCTCGTCTTCGCTGGTCGCGCTGCACCTCGCGGCGCAGGCCCTGCGGGCGGGCGAGTGCTCGCTGGCCCTGGCGGGCGGCGTTGTCGTCATGTCGACACCGAACGCCTTCATCGAGTTCAGCCGCCAACGCGGGCTGGCCGAGGACGGCCGGTGCAAGCCGTTCGCCGAGGCCGCCGACGGCACCGGCTGGGGTGAAGGCGTCGGCATGCTCCTGCTGGAGCGGCTGTCCGACGCCCAGCGCAACGGCCACCCCGTCCTGGCGATCGTGCGCGGCAGCGCGATCAACCAGGACGGCGCATCCAACGGCTTGACCGCGCCCAACGGACCCGCGCAGCAGCGCGTGATCCGGCAGGCGCTGACCAGCGCCGGTCTGTCCACCTCGGACGTCGACGCGGTCGAAGGCCATGGCACCGGCACGACGCTGGGCGACCCCATCGAGGCGCAGGCCCTCCTGGCCACGTACGGTCAGGACAGGATCGAGCCGTTGTTGCTGGGCTCGCTCAAGTCCAACATCGGCCACACGCAGGCCGCGGCCGGTGTCGGCGGGATCATCAAGATGGTCCAGGCGATGCAGCACGGTGTGCTGCCGAAGACGCTGCACGTCGACGAGCCGTCGTCCAAGGTGGACTGGGCCGCGGGTGCGGTCGAGCTGCTGACCGATGCGCGCGAGTGGCCGGCGGTGGACCGCCCACGGCGTTCCGCGGTGTCGTCGTTCGGCATGAGCGGCACCAACGCGCACGTCGTCCTCGAGCAGGCGCCCGAGGTCGTCGAGGCGGAGCGCGTGCCCGCCGGCGAACCGGCACCGTGGGTGCTCTCCGCCCGTGACGCCGACGCCCTGCGTGACCAGGCAATTCGTCTTCAGACGCGGCTCGACGGCGCGGACTGGGAGGTCGGCGACGTCGCCTTCTCGCTCGCCACGTCCCGCGCCCGGCAGGAGCACCGCGCGGTGCTGACCGGCGACCGGGCCGAGCTGCTCGCCGCCCTCGGCGCGCTGGGCCGCGGCGAACCCGCCGCACAGCTGGTCAGCGACGTCGTCGCCGACGGCGCGACCGCCCTGCTGTTCACCGGCCAGGGCAGCCAGCGAGCCGGGATGGGCCGCGAGCTGTACACGGCGTTCCCGGTGTTCGCGGACGCCTTGGACGCGGTGTGTGCCGAGTTCGACACCCACCTGGACCGTCCACTCCGGATGGTCGTCTTCGAGGACTCCGGTCTGCTCGACCAGACGGCTTACACCCAGGCTGCGCTGTTCGCGGTCGAGGTCGCCCTGTTCCGGCTGGTGGAGAGCCTGGGCCTCCGGCCGGACTTCCTGGTCGGCCACTCGATCGGCGAGCTGGCCGCGGCGCACGTCTCGGGCGTGCTGTCGCTGTCCGACGCCGTCACGCTGGTCGCCGCTCGGGGTCGGCTGATGCAGGCGCTGCCGACCGGTGGCGCGATGGTGGCGATCCAGGCCACCGAGGACGAGATCACGCCCCACCTCTCGGACCGGGTGGCCATCGCCGCGCTGAACGGCCCGACCTCGACCGTCATCTCCGGCGACGAAGCTGAAGTGCTGGCCGTGGCGGCGCAGTTCGCGGACCGCAAGACCAAGCGGCTGACCGTCAGCCACGCGTTCCACTCGCCGCTGATGGACCCGATGCTGGACGAGTTCCGCAGCGTTGCGGAGTCGCTGTCCTACGGTAAGACGGTTATCCCGATCGTCTCGAACGTCACCGGTGCGCTGATCAGCGAGTTCGACGCCGAGTACTGGGTGCGCCACGTGCGCGAGGCCGTCCGGTTCGTCGACGGCATGCGGACCCTGGCCGCCGAGGGCGTGACCAGGTTCGTCGAGCTGGGCCCGGACGGCGTGCTGTCGGCGCTCGGCCAGGACTGCCTGGACGAGCCCGCCGTGTTCACCGCCGTCCTGCGCGGCGACCGGCCGGAACGCCGGACCCTGCTCACCGCGCTCGCCACGGCGTACACCCACGGCGCGGACGTCGACTGGGCCGCGCTGACCACCGGCGCGCGCCGGATCTCCCTGCCCACCTACGCCTTCCAGCGGACCCGCTTCTGGCCGACGCCGACCGCGTCGAGCCGGGGCGCCGCCGCCGGGCTGGGCCTGGACGCGGCCGGGCACCCGATGCTCGGCGCGGCCGTCTCGCTGGCCGGCGGTGACGGCGTGCTGTTCACCAGCAGGCTGTCGACGCTGACCCACCCGTGGCTGGCCGACCACGCCGTGCACGGCACCGTGCTCGTGCCCGGCACCGGCCTGGTCGAGCTGGCCGTCCGCGCCGGCGACCAGGTGGGCTGTGACCACCTCGAAGAGCTGACCCTGCAGGCGCCGCTCGTGCTGCCCGCCGACGGCGGCGTGCAGCTGCAGGTCACCGTGGGCGAGCCGGACGCGGACGGCCGCCGCGAGGTGACCGTCCACTCGCGACCGGAGGGCACCACGTTCGGCCACCCGTGGACGACGCACGCCACCGGTCTGCTCGGCACCGCCGTCACCGCACCGCCCGCCGAGCTGGCCGAGTGGCCGCCGTCCGGCGCCACGGCGCTGGAGACGTCGCGGCTTTACGACGACCTCGCCGGAGCCGGTTTCGGCTACGGCCCGGCGTTCCGCGGCCTGCGTGCCGCGTGGCAGCTCGGTGACGACGTCTACGCCGAAGTCGCGCTTGAGTCCGAAGTGGACGACTCGTTCGGCCTGCACCCCGGGTTGTTCGACTCGGTGCTGCACGCGATCGGCCTGAGCGGACGGCTCACCGGCGAGGGCACGGGCATCCCGTTCGCCTGGACCGGTGTCACGCTGCACGCTTCGGGCGCGTCCGCGCTGCGGGCCAAGCTGTCCCCGGCCGGCAACGGCGTCTCGCTCGAGCTGTTCGACGCCGCCGGGCAGCCGGTCGCGACGGTCGGTTCCCTCGTACTGCGCCCGGTCTCGGCCGACGCGCTCGACACCGCCCGGACCGAGTCGATGTTCCGTCTGGAGTGGACCTCGGTCCAGCCTTCGGGAACGGCCGAGATCGGCTATCTTGACCGGCTCGGCGACACCCGGCCCGAGTTCGTGCTGGCCACGGTGGACGCCGAGGACTCGGCGGCCGAGGCCCACGAAGCCGCGCACCGGGCGTTGGCGCTGGTCCAGGAGTGGATCGACGGGACCGACGAGGCGAAGCTCGTCCTGGTCACCCACGGTGCCGTCGCCGTTCGGCCGGAGGACGACGTCCCCGGCCTGGCCGCCGCCACCGTGTGGGGACTGGTCCGCTCGGCGCAGTCCGAGAACCCGGACCGCCTGATCCTGCTGGACACCGACTCCGACGACGAGCAGGCCGTCGCCGCCGCCCTGGCGACCGGCGAACCGCAGCTCGCCCTGCGCGCGGGGGAGACGTACGTCCCGCGCCTGGCGCGCGCCGCGCTCCCGGTCACCGAAGAGTCCACTCTGGACACCAACGGCACCGTGCTGGTCACCGGTGGTACCGGTGCGCTCGGCTCGCTGTTCACCCGCCACCTCGTCACCCGCCACGGCGCGCGGTACCTGCTGCTGCTCAGCCGTCGCGGTGCCGCCGCCGAGGGCGCGGACGCCCTGGCGGCGGAACTCGCCGAGCTGGGCGCCGAAGTCCGGTTCGCGGCCTGTGACGCCGCGGACCGCGACGCCCTCGCCGCGGTCCTCGCGGCGATCCCGGCCGAGCACCCGCTGACCGCCGTCGTGCACACCGCCGGTGTGCTGGACGACGGCGTCGTCGGCACGCTCACCCCCGAGCGGATCGACACCGTGCTGCGGCCCAAGGTCGACGCGGCGCTCAACCTGCACGAACTCACCACCGACCTGACCGCGTTCGTGCTGTTCTCCTCGGCCTCCGGCGTGTTCGGCGCCGCCGGCCAGGCGAACTACGCGGCCGCCAACGTGTTCCTCGACTCGCTGGCCGCGCGACGGCGTGCCGCCGGGCAGCCGGCGACGTCGCTGGGCTGGGGCCTGTGGGCCGACGGCGGCAGCATGGCCGGCGGGCTCGGCGAGGCGGACCGGCGGCGGATGAACCGCGCCGGCGTTGCCGCGCTGACCGCGGACGAGGGTGTCGCGCTGTTCGACGCCGCGCTCGCGTCCGGCGAGGCCGCCCTGGTCCCGATGCGGATGGACGCCGCCGCCCTGCGCGACCCGGGCACCGCGGTGCCGGCCGTGCTGCGCGGCCTGGTCCGGACCACCACCCGCCGGGTGGTGACGGCGGACGTCGTCGCAAGCGGTTCGGCGCTGGCCGACCGGCTGTCCACGATGGACGAAGCGGAACGCGAGCGCACCTTGCTCGGCGTCGTCCGCCAGACCGTCGCGGCCGCGCTCGGTTACGACTCGGCCGACGCCGTGGACGCCGGAAAGGCTTTCAAAGAGCTCGGTTTCGACTCGCTGACCTCGGTCGACCTGCGCAACCGCCTGAACACGGCCACCGGTCTGCGGCTGCCCGCGACCCTGGTCTTCGACTACCCGAACGCGACGGCGCTCGCCGCGTACCTGCGCACCGAGCTGCTCGGCTCGGCCGAGCCGGTCGCGGTGGCGCCGGTCCGCGCGGTGAACGTCGACGAGCCGATCGCCATCGTGGCGATGAGCTGCCGGTACCCCGGCGGCATCCGCGGGCCGGAGGACCTGTGGCGGCTGGTGTCGACCGGGGCCGACGCGATCTCGCCGTTCCCGGTCAACCGTGGCTGGGACCTGGAGAAGCTGTTCCACCCCGAGCCCGGCCACAGCGGCACGAGCTACGCCCGCGAGGGCGGGTTCCTGCACGAGGCGGACGAGTTCGACGCCGAGTTCTTCGGCATCTCCCCGCGTGAGGCCCTGGCCATGGACCCGCAGCAGCGGCTCCTGCTCGAGACGTCGTGGGAGGTCTTCGAACGCGCCGGCATCGCGCCGGAAGCGTTGCGGGGCAGCCGAACCGGCGTCTTCGCCGGCCTGATGTACCACGACTACGCCGCGCGCCTGCCGGAGATCCCGGAGGAGGTCGAGGGTTACCTCGGCACCGGCAACGCGGGCAGTGTCCTTTCCGGACGGCTGGCCTACACCTTCGGGCTGGAAGGCCCGGCCGTCACGGTGGACACCGCGTGCTCGTCTTCGCTGGTGGCGCTGCACCTCGCGGCGCAGGCCCTGCGCAACGGCGAGTGCGAAATGGCGCTGGCCGGCGGTGTCACGGTGATGTCGACGCCGACGACGTTCGTCGACTTCTCGCGTCAGCGCGGCCTCGCCGCCGACGGCCGGTGCAAGTCGTTCGCCGAGGCGGCGGACGGCACCGGCTGGTCCGAGGGCGCCGGCCTCCTGTTGCTCGAACGGCTTTCCGACGCCCGCCGCAACGGCCACCAGGTCCTCGCGGTGGTCCGCGGCAGCGCGATCAACCAGGACGGCGCGTCCAACGGCTTGACCGCGCCCAACGGCCCGTCGCAGCAACGCGTGATCCGCCAGGCCCTCGCCTCGGCCGGTCTGTCCACTTCGGACGTCGACGCCGTCGAGGCGCACGGCACCGGCACCACCCTGGGTGACCCGATCGAAGCCCAGGCCCTGCTGGCCACCTACGGTGCCGAGCGCACCGGTGACCCGCTGTACCTCGGCTCGATCAAGTCCAACATCGGGCACAGCCAGGCCGCCGCGGGTGTCGCCGGGATCATCAAGATGGTCATGGCCATGCGGCACGGCGAGCTGCCGGCCACCCTGCACGTCGACGAGCCCTCGCGGCACGTCGACTGGGAAGCGGGTGCGGTCGAGCTGCTCACCGAGCGGACGCCGTGGCCGGAGACCGGACGGCCGCGCCGCGCCGCGGTGTCGTCCTTCGGCATCAGCGGCACCAACGCGCACACGATCATCGAGCAGGCACCGGACTTCGCCGAGCCGGTCGAGGGGGAGACGCCCGCGATCGCGACGCCGTTCGTGCTGTCGGCACGCGAGGCGGACGCCCTGCGCGAGCAGGCGTCGCGCCTGCACGCCGTTGCCACCGAGCAGGACGCGCTCGACATCGCCCACTCGCTGGTCACCACGCGCAGCCGGATGCCGCTGCGTGCGGTGGTGTCCGGTGTGGACCGTGACGAGCTGCTGCGCGGACTGGCCGCGCTCGCCGCCGGTGAGTCCGGTGGTGTCGTGACGGGTGCGGTGTCGCCGGGTTCGCTGGCGTTCCTCTTCACCGGGCAGGGCAGCCAGCGGCTCGGCATGGGCCGCGAGCTGTACGAGACCTACCCGGTCTTCGCGACGGCGTTCGACGAGATCCGCGCGGAGTTCGACTTCGAGATCGCGTTCGACACCGACGAGCTGCACCAGACCCAGCACACCCAGGCCGCGCTGTTCGCCCTGGAAGTGGCGCTGTTCCGGCTCCTCGAGCACTTCGGCGTGCGGCCGGACTTCGTGGCCGGGCACTCGATCGGCGAGCTGGCGGCGGCGCACGTCGCCGGTGTGTTCTCGCTGGCCGACGCGGTCAAGCTGGTGTCCGCGCGCGGCCGTCTCATGCAGGCGCTGCCGACCGGCGGCGCGATGGTCGCGATCCAGGCGACCGAGGACGAGATCACGCCACACCTCTCGGACCTGGTGAGCATCGCCGCGTTGAACGGTCCGATGTCGACGGTCATCTCCGGTGACGAGGACGCCGTTCTGGCGGTCGCGGCGCAGTTCGCGGACCGCAAGACCAAGCGGCTCACGGTCAGCCACGCGTTCCACTCGCCGCTGATGGACCCGATGCTCGAGGAGTTCCGCGCGGTCGCGGAGACGCTGACGTTCGCCGAACCGCGCATCCCAATCGTGTCCACTGTGGACGGCAACCCGACGTCGCCGGGCTACTGGGTGGACCAGGTCCGCGGCGCCGTCCGGTTCCTCGACGCGGTGCGCACGCTGGAAAGCCGCGGTGTCACGACGTTCGTCGAGCTGGGCCCGGACGGCGTGCTGTCCGCGCTCGGCCAGGAGATCGCCGAGGCCGCCGCGTTCATCCCGGCCCTGCGCAAGGGCCGGACCGAGCCGGACACGCTGCTCACGGCGCTGGCCGAGGCCGACGTCCGCGGCGCCGACGTCGACTGGACCCGGCTGTGGGCCGGGTCGGGGGCGCGCACGATCGACCTCCCGACCTACGCGTTCCGCCGTCGCCGCTACTGGCTGCACAGCGCGGCGTCCGCCGCGGACGCCTCCGGCCTCGGGCTCGGCAAGGCCGACCACCCGCTGCTGGGCGCGTCGGTCGAGCTGGCCGAGGGCGACGGCCTGGTCTTCACCGGGCGGCTCTCCGCGCAGACGCACCCGTGGCTGGCCGAGCACGCGGTGCACGGCGTGACCGTGCTGCCGGGGACGGCCTTCGTCGAGCTCGCGATCCGCGCGGGTGACGAGGTCGGCTGCGACCGCCTCGAAGAGCTGACGCTCGAAGCGCCGCTGGTCATCCCGGCCCAGGGCGGCGTCGCCGTCCAGATCACCGTCGGCGCGGCCGACGGTTCCGGGCGCCGGACCCTGTCCGTCCACTCGCGACCGGACGGCGAACCGTGGGTTCGCCACGCCGGTGGTGTGCTCGCCGCGACCGGTGCCCCGATCCCGGCGACCCCGGCCGAGTGGCCGCCCGCCGGCGCCGACGCCGTCGACGTCACCGAGTTGTACGACGGCCTGCTGTCGGCCGGCCTGGCCTACGGCCCGCTGTTCCAGGGCTTGACCGCGGCCTGGCGCCGTGGCACCGAGGTGTTCGCCGAGGTCAGCCTGCCCGAGGACGCCGAACTCTCCGGGTTCGGCTTGCACCCGGCGCTGCTCGACGCGGCCCTGCACGGCATCGGCCTCGGCGCGCTCCCGGCCGAGGGCGGCGCGCGCCTGCCGTTCGTCTGGTCCGGTGTCTCGCTGCACGCGTCCGGTGCCCGGGCGCTGCGCGTCCACCTGGCCGCGACCGGCGCCGAGGCGGTGTCGGTGCACGTCGCCGACCCGGCCGGGGCGCCGGTGTTCTCGGCCGACTCCCTGGTGCTGCGCCCGGTTTCCGCTGGTCAGCTCACCGGAGGGGTGGCACGCAGCTCGCTGTTCCAGCTCGACTGGACGACTGTCCCGACACCGGGGACGACCGTCCCGGAGTCCGACGGCTTGGTCATCGAGCCGGTCACCGACGCCGCGTCCGCGCTCGCCGTGGTCCAGACGTGGCTGCCCACCGAGAAGACGGTCGTCGTCGTGACCCGCGACGCCGACCCGGCCGCCGCGGCGGCCCACGGCCTGGTCCGCTCGGCGCAGGCCGAGCACCCGGGCCGGTTCGTCCTGGTCGACCTGGACGCGACCGCCGGACCCGCGGAGCTGCACGCCGCGGTGGCCACCGGCGAACCGCAGATCGCGGTCCGCGATGGCGTGCTCACCGCACCCCGGCTCGCGCGGGCCGCACTGTCCGAAACGGACGTCCACTTCGGAGACGGCACCGTCATGGTCACCGGCGGTACCGGGGCGCTCGGCGCGCTGTTCGCCGAGCACCTGGTCACCCGGCACGGCGTCCGGGACCTGCTGCTCACCAGCCGTCGCGGCGCGGACGCGCCCGGCGCGACCGAACTCGTCGAACGACTGGAGAACCTCGGCGCCACGGTGACGCTCGCCGCCTGCGACGTCGCCGACCGTGACGCTCTCGCGGCCCTGCTGTCCGGTCACCGGGTGACCGCGGTCGTGCACAGCGCCGGTGTCCTCGACGACGGCCTCGTCGAATCCCTGACGCCTGAACGCCTCGCGGCCGTGCTGGCCGCCAAGGCCGACGCGGCGCAGAACCTGCACGACCTGACCTCCGACCTCGACGCGTTCGTCCTGTTCTCCTCGGTCGCCGGGACGTTCGGCGGTGCGGGCCAGGCGAACTACGCCGCGGCGAACGCCTATCTCGACGCGCTCGCCGAGCAGCGGCGCGCGGCCGGGCTGCCGGCGACGTCCCTGGCCTGGGGCCTGTGGGATGGCGGCATGGCAGGCAGCCTCAGCGAAGCCGACGTCGCCCGGCTCGTTCGGGCGGGCACCGCACCACTGTCCACTGAGGACGGCTTGGCGCTGTTCGACGCGGCGCTGGCGACGGACCGCGCGGTCCTGCTGCCGGTGCACCTCGACCCGGCGGCCATTCGCGCCGCCACCGGTGAGATTCCGCCGCTGCTGCGCGGCCTGGTCCGCGCTCCGGCGCGGCGGGTCGCGGCGACGACCGGCGCGGCCGGGGCGTTCGCCGAAACCCTGTCCGGGCTGGCCGCGGGCGAGCAGCTCGACCGGCTGGTGACGCTGGTCCGCGGCGAGGTCGCGGGCGTGCTCGGGTACGACTCGGGCGACGAGGTCGACCCGGCCAAGGCGTTCCGCGACGCCGGTTTCGACTCGCTCACCGCGATCGAGCTGCGCAACCGCCTGCACGCGGCCACCGGCCTGCGGCTGCCCGCGACGCTGGTGTTCGACTACCCGACCCCGGACGCGCTCGCCGGGCACGTCCACACCGAACTGTTCGGCGGCAATGACACAGCCGTCTTCGTCGCGGCCACCGGCTCGGACGACCCGATCGCGATCGTCGCGATGAGCTGCCGGTACCCCGGCGGCGTCACGACCCCCGAGCAGCTGTGGAACCTCGTCGCGGCCGGCGGGGACGCCATCACGACGTTCCCGGACAACCGCGGCTGGGACCTCGACGCGCTGTACCACCCGGACGCCGACCACCCCGGCACCAGCTACTCGCGTGAAGGCGGGTTCCTGCACGACGCGGGCGGCTTCGACCCGGTGTTCTTCGGGATCTCGCCGCGCGAGGCCGTCACGATGGACCCGCAGCACCGGTTGCTGCTGGAGACGTCGTGGGAGGCCTTCGAACGCGCCGGCATCGCGCCGGAAGCGTTGCGCGGCAGCAAGACCGGCGTCTTCGCCGGTGTGATGTACCACGACTACTCCGCGCTGCTCGACGGCGCGGACGAGGACTACGAAGGCCACTTGGGCACCGGCAACGCGGGCAGCATCGCCTCCGGCCGGGTCGCCTACACCTTCGGGCTGGAAGGCCCGGCGGTCACGGTGGACACCGCGTGTTCGTCCTCTTTGGTCGCTCTGCACTGGGCCCTTCAGGCGCTGCGCAACGGCGAATGCACCATGGCGCTCGCCGGTGGTGTGACGGTCATGGCGACGCCGAACGCGTTCATCGAGTTCTCGCGCCAGCGCGGCCTCGCCGCCGACGGCCGCTGCAAGGCGTTCTCCGCGGACGCCGACGGCACGGGCTGGTCCGAGGGTGCGGGCATGATCCTGCTGGAGCGTCTCTCCGACGCCCAGCGCAACGGTCACCCGGTACTGGCGGTCGTGCGCGGTAGCGCGATCAACCAGGACGGCGCTTCGAACGGCCTGACCGCGCCAAACGGTCCCTCGCAGCAGCGGGTGATCCGGCAGGCCCTGGCCAACGCGGGTCTCGCACCGTCCGATGTGGACGCCGTCGAAGCACACGGCACCGGGACGTCGCTGGGCGACCCGATCGAGGCGCAGGCGCTTCTCGCGACCTACGGTGCCGAGCGCACCGGCGACCCGCTGTGGCTCGGCTCGCTGAAGTCGAACATCGGCCACAGCCAGGCGGCCGCGGGTGTCGGCGGCGTGATCAAGATGGTCATGGCGCTGCGCAGCGGCGAACTGCCCAAGACCCTGCACGCCGACGAGCCGTCGCCGCACGTCGACTGGGCGTCGGGCGCGGTCGAGTTGCTGACCGAGGCGCGGGCCTGGCCGGTGACCGGCCGGGCGCGCCGCGCGGCGGTGTCGTCGTTCGGCTTCAGCGGTACCAACGCCCACGCGATCATCGAGCAGGCCCCGGAACCCGCGCCGAAGCCGCAGGTCCCGGCGCCGGCGGTGGTCCCGCTGGTGCTGTCGGCGAAGTCGCCGGCGGCGCTGGCCGAGCAGGCCGCGCGGCTGCGTGAGCACCTGGCGGCCGGGTTCGAGCCGGCGGACGTCGCGGCCTCGCTGCACGTCCGCACGCGCTTCGAGCACCGTGCGGTGATCACCGGCACCGGTCCTGACGAGCTGCTGACCGGCTTGGCCACGGCCGAGGCCGTCGAGGCCGGATCGGGTGGGACGGCGTTCCTGTTCACCGGTCAGGGCAGCCAGCGGCTCGGTATGGGCCGCGAGCTGTACGAGACCTACCCGGTGTTCGCGGCCGCGTTCGACGCGATCGCCGCCGAACTGGATCTCGACGGGGACATCGACCGGACGCAGTACACCCAGGCGACCCTGTTCGCCCTGGAAGTCGCGCTGTTCCGGCTCTACGAGTCGTGGGGCCTGCGGCCGGACGTGCTGGTCGGCCACTCGATCGGCGAGCTGGCGGCCGCGCACGTCGCGGGCGTGCTGTCGCTGTCCGACGCCGTGACGCTGGTGTCGGCGCGTGGCCGGCTCATGCAGGCGCTGCCGGAAGGCGGCGCGATGCTGGCCATCCAGGCCACCGAGGACGAGATCACGCCACACCTCTCGGACGCGGTGAGCATCGCCGCGCTGAACGGCCCGGACTCCACCGTGATCTCCGGCGTCGAGAAGGCCGTGCGAGCGGTCGCCCGGAAGTTCAAGGGCCGCAAGACCAAGCGGCTCAAGGTGAGCCACGCGTTCCACTCGCCGCTGATGGACCCGATGCTCGACGAGTTCCGCGGGATAGCCGAGTCGCTGTCCTACGGTCAGCCGGTCGTCCCGATCGTCTCGAACGTGACCGGCGAGCTGGTCACCGAGTTCGACGCGGACTACTGGGTGCAGCACGTCCGGGAGGCCGTCCGCTTCCTCGACGGCGTCCGCACGGCCGCGGCCCAGGGCGTCACGACGTTCGTCGAGCTGGGCCCGGACGGCGTGCTGTCCGCGCTCGGCCAGGAGATCGTCCCCGACGCGACCTTCGTCCCGGCCCTGCGCAAGGGCCGGCCGGAGGCGCTGACCGCCGTCACCGCGCTCGGGACGGCGCACGCCCACGGCGCCGACGTCGACTGGGCCACCGTCCTCGGCGGCGCCGGCCGGCACGTCGACCTGCCGACCTACGCCTTCCAGCGCGAGCTGTACTGGCCGAAGCCCGGCACCCGTACCGGCGACCTGACCGCGGCCGGCCTCGGCGCGGCGGACCACCCGCTGCTGGGCGCGGCCGTCGCCCGGGCCGACGACGGCGGGTTCCTGCTCACCGGGCGGCTCTCGCTCAAGTCCCACCCGTGGCTGGCCGAGCACACCGTGCGCGACGTCGTCGTGCTGCCCGGGACGGCCTTCGCCGACCTGGCGCTGCACGCCGGCGAGCCGGCCGGCTGTGACCGCCTCGAGGAACTGGTCCTCGAGGCCCCGCTGGCCGTCCCGGCCGAAGGCGTGGTCGTGCAGGTCTCGCTCGGTGCCGAAGACGAGGCGGGCCACCGTTCGCTCGTCGTGCACTCCCGCGTCGGCGACGCGCCCTGGGTGCGCCACGCCACCGGCGAGCTGGCTCCCGGCGCGATCGCCGCGACGCCGTTCGTGGCCGAGTGGCCGCCGTCCGGCGCCGAACCGGTCGACGTTTCCGCGCTGTACGAAGGTCTCCTGGCCGGCGGGCTCGGTTACGGCCCGGTGTTCCAGGGCCTGACCACGGCCTGGCGACGGGACGGCGAGGTGTTCGCCGAGGTCACGCTGCCGGACGACACCGACGTCACCGGGTTCGGCCTGCACCCGGCGCTGTTCGACGCGGCCCTGCACGGGGTCGGGCTCGGCGCGTTCGTCGAGGACACCGGCACGGCGCGGCTGCCGTTCAGCTGGTCCGGCGTCACGCTGCACGCCACCGGCGCCCGCACGCTGCGGGTCCGGCTGGCGGTCGCGGGTGCCGACGCGGTGTCCGTGCACGCCGCCGACACCGCCGGCGAGCCGGTGCTGTCGGTCGAAACCCTTTCCCTGCGCCCGGTTTCGGGCGTTCCGGTCGACGACGTCGTCCGCCAGTCGCTGTACACAGTGGACTGGACGGCCGTCGCCGTGCCCGCCGACACCGACCCGGACACCCCGGTGCTGCTGGTGCCGCGCGGGGAAACCCCAGAAGAGGTCCGCGCGGCCGTGCACCTCGTGCTCGACGCGCTCCAGCGGCAGGCCGACCTGGACGGCCGGCTGGCCGTCGTCACCCGCGGCGCGGCCGCGGTGCTGGACGGCGACGAGCCGGACCTCGCCGGTGCCGCCGTCTGGGGCCTGGTCCGCGCGGCCCAGGCCGAGCAGCCCGGCCGGTTCACGCTGGTCGACCTCGACGCGGCGGCCGACCTGGCCGAGCTGCCAGGCGTCCTCACCTCGGGCGAACCGCAACTCGCCGTTCGCGGCGGAGCAGTGCTCGCGCCGCGGCTGGCGCGGGCCGCGGTCGCCGACCACGAGCCCGCGGCGTTCGACGGAACGGTGCTGGTCACCGGCGCGACGGGCGCGCTCGGTGCGGTCTTCGCCCGCCGGCTCGCCGAAGGCGGCGCTCGGCACCTGCTGCTGGTCAGCCGGTCCGCCACCGCGGACTCCCTGGCCGACCTGACCGCCGAGCTGACCGGGTTCGGCGCGGACGTCACCGTCGCGGCCTGCGACGTCGCGGACCGGGACGCGCTGGCCGCGCTGCTGGCCGAGCACCCGGTGACCGGCGTGGTGCACGCGGCCGGCGTCCTCGACGACGGCGTGCTGGCGTCGCTCACCCCCGAGCGTGTCGACGCCGTGCTGCGGCCGAAGGTCGACGCCGCGTGGAACCTCCACGAGCTGGCCGGCGACGCGTCCCTGTTCGTGCTGTTCTCCTCGGCCTCCGGGGTGTTCGGCGGCGCGGGCCAGGGCAGCTACTCGGCCGCGAACGCCTACCTGGACGCGCTGGCGCACCGCCGGCACGCGGCTGGGCAGGCCGCGACCTCGCTGGCGTGGGGCCTCTGGGCCGGCGACGACAGCATGGCCGCCGACCTGGCCGAGGCCGACCTGCGACGGATGTCCGCCGCCGGCATCGGCGCACTGTCCACCGAGGACGGCATGACGTTGTTCGACGCCGCACTGTCCACAGGGGACGCCGCGCTGGTGCCGGTGCGGCTGGACCTGGCCGCGATCCGGGCCCGGGGTGCCGTGCCGTCGTTGCTGCGGGGGCTCGTGCCCGCGCCGAAGCGGCGGGCCGCGGTCTCGACCGTCACCGCGTCGCTGGAGCAACGGCTCGGCGCGCTGGCCTCGGCCGAGCGTGAACGGGCGCTCGTCGACCTGGTCCGCACCGAGGTCGCGCAGGTGCTCGCGTTCGCTTCGGCGGACGCGGTCGGCGCCGCGCGGACGTTCACCGAGCTGGGCTTCGACTCGCTCACCGCGATCGAACTGCGCAACAAGCTGCACACGGCAACCGGCCTGCGACTGCCCGCCACGCTGATCTTCGACTACCCGACCCCGGACGCCCTGGCCGCCTACCTCGGGAACGAACTGTTCGGAGTGGACGGTCCGGCCGAGGTCAACACCGTGCTGGCCGTCGATGAACCGATCGCCATCGTCGCGATGAGCTGCCGCTTCCCCGGCGGCGTCACGACTCCGGAAGAGCTGTGGGATCTGGTCGCCCGGGGCGTGGACGGCATGACGCCGTTCCCTGCCGACCGCGGCTGGGACGTCGAAGGGCTGTACCACCCGGACCCCGACCACGTCGGCACGAGCTACGCCCGCGAAGGCGGGTTCCTGCGTGACGCGGCGAACTTCGACCCCGAGTTCTTCGGCATCTCGCCGCGGGAAGCGATCACGATGGACCCGCAGCACCGGTTGCTGCTGGAGACGTCGTGGGAGGCCGTCGAACGCGCCGGCATCGCGCCGGAAGCGTTGCGCGGCAGCCGGACCGGCGTGTTCGCCGGGATCATGTACCACGACTACGCCAACCTCCTCGAGGCCGCGCCGGAGGACTACGTCGGCCACCTCGGTACCGGCAACGCGGGCAGCGTCGCCTCCGGCCGCGTGTCCTACACCTTCGGGCTCGAGGGCCCGGCGGTCACCATCGACACGGCGTGCTCGTCGTCGCTGGTCGCCCTGCACTGGGCGGTCCAGGCGCTGCGTCACGGCGAGTGCACGATGGCTCTGGCCGGTGGCGCCACGGTGATGGCGACGCCGGGCGCGTTCCTGGAGTTCTCGCGCCAGCGCGGGCTCTCGGCCGACGGCCGCTGCAAGGCGTTCTCCGCCGACGCGGACGGCACGGGCTGGTCCGAGGGTGCGGGCATGATCCTGCTGGAGCGCCTCTCCGACGCTCAGCGCAACGGTCACCCGGTGCTCGCAGTGGTCCGCGGCAGTGCGATCAACCAGGACGGCGCGTCCAACGGTCTGACCGCGCCGAACGGCCCGTCGCAGCAACGTGTTATCCGCCAGGCGCTTGCCGACGCCGGTCTGTCCACTTCGGACGTCGATGCGGTGGAAGCACACGGCACGGGGACGTCGCTGGGCGACCCGATCGAGGCGCAGGCCCTGCTGGCCACCTACGGCGCCGAGCGTGCGGGTGACCCGCTGTGGCTGGGCTCGCTGAAGTCGAACATCGGCCACAGCCAGGCGGCCGCGGGTGTCGGCGGCGTGATCAAGATGGTGCAGGCGCTGCGCAACGGCGTCCTGCCCAAGACGCTGCACGTCACCGAGCCGTCGCCGCACGTCGACTGGGCATCCGGCGCGGTCGAGCTGCTGACCGAGACGCGGGAGTGGCCGGACACCGGCCGGACCCGCCGGGCCGGCGTCTCGTCGTTCGGGTTCAGCGGCACCAACGCGCACGTGATCATCGAGCAGGCCCCGGCTTCGGAGGCGGTCGAGGTGCCGGCTCCGGTCGTCACGCCGCTGGTCTTCTCGGCGCGGACGCCGGAAGCCCTGCGGGAGCAGGCCGGACGGCTGCGCACCGCGCTGACCACAGTGGACGCCGTCGAGCTGGGTTCGGCGCTCGTCACCCGGCGCTCGCTGTTCGAGCACCGCGCGGTCGTCCTTGACCCGGCGGGTCTGGAAGGGCTCGCCGGTGCCGTCACCGGTGAAGTCACCGACGGCGGCACGGCGTTCCTCTTCACCGGCCAGGGCAGCCAGCGGGCCGGCATGGGCCGCGAGCTGTACGAGAAGTTCCCGGTGTTCGCGGCGGCGTTCGACGCGGTGCGCGCCGAGTTCGACTTCGACCTCGACGGCGGTGACGTCGACGAGACGCAGTACGCCCAGGCGAACCTGTTCGCGCTGGAAGTGGCGTTGTTCCGGCTCTTCGAGAGCTTCGGCGTCACACCGAGCCAGCTGGCCGGCCACTCGATCGGCGAGCTGGCCGCCGCCCACGTGGCCGGAGTGTTCTCGCTGGCCGACGCGGTGCGCCTGGTCTCTGCTCGCGGCCGTCTCATGCAGGCGCTCCCGGCGGGTGGCGTGATGGTCGCGATCCAGGCGACCGAAGCCGAGATCACGCCGTTGCTGACCGACCGTGTGAGCATCGCGGCCCTCAACGGCGACGAGTCCACTGTGGTCTCCGGAGACGAGGACGCGGTGCTGGCCATCGCGGCGCAGTTCAAGGACCGCAAGACCAAGCGGCTCACCGTGAGCCACGCGTTCCACTCGCCCCACATGGACGCGATGCTGGACGACTTCCGCGCCGTCGCCGAGACGGTGACCTACCACGAGCCGCGGATCCCGCTGGTCACCACGGGCGGGACGGCCGAACCGTCCACTCCGGACTACTGGGTCGGCCAGGTCCGCAACGCCGTCCGGTTCACCGACGCGATCCGGACCCTGGAAGCCGCCGGGGTCACGACGTTCGTCGAGCTGGGCCCGGACGGCGTGCTGTCCGCGCTCGGCCGCGAGCTCCTGCCGGACGCGACCTTCGCGCCCGCACTGCGCAAGGGCCGTCCGGAGCCGGACACGCTGGTCACGGCGCTGGCCGAGGCCCACGTCCACGGCACGGCCGTCGACTGGACGGCGCTCTACCCGGTGGCCGCGCAGGTGGACCTGCCGACCTATCCGTTCCAGCGGGTGCGGTACTGGCCGCGGCCGGGCACCACCACGGGCGACGCCACCGGTCTCGGCCTGGGTGCGGCGGAGCACCCGCTGCTGGGTGCGGCGGTCAGCCGCGCCGACGGTGACGGCTTCCTGCTCACCGGCCGCCTCTCCACGCAGACCCACCCGTGGCTGGCCGAGCACGCGGTGGGCGGCGCGATCCTCGTGCCGGGCACGGCGTTCGTCGAGCTGGCGGTGCGCGCGGCCGACCTCGCCGGCTGCCGCCAGGTCGAGGAGCTGACCATCGAGGCCCCGCTGGTGCTCCCCGAGCGCGGCGCGGTGCAGGTCCAGCTCTGGGTCGGCACGGCGGACGCGGCCGGGCGCCGCGAGCTGACGCTGTACTCGCGGGCCGAAGACGCGGCCGACCTGCCGTGGACCCGCAACGCCGACGGTCTGCTCGCTGTTGACCTTCCGGTCGTCCCGGAGACGCTCGCCGAGTGGCCGCCTGCCGCGCATCCGGTCGACGTCGGCACGCGGTACGACGACCTGGCCGCCGCCGGCTTCGGGTACGGCCCGGCGTTCCAGGGCCTGACCGCGGCTTGGCAGCGTGACGGCGAGGTGTTCGCCGAGGTCAGCCTGCCCGAGGACGTCGAGGTCACCGGCTTCGGCGTGCACCCGGCGCTGCTCGACGCGGCCCTGCACGCGGTCGGCCTGGGCGACCTGCTCGACGACGACCGGGCGCGCCTGCCGTTCTCGTGGGCGGGTGTCGGCCTGCACGCCGAAGGGGCCCGCACGCTGCGGGTCCGGCTGGCGAAGGCGGGTCCGGACGCGGTGTCGCTGACCGCCGCCGACGAGTCCGGCGCGGTCGTGGTGTCGGCCGAGACGCTGGTGCTGCGTCCGATGGCGGTGGAGGACCTCGCGAAGCGGCCCGAATCGCTGTTCCGGATCAACCAGGTGGAGGTCCCCAGTGGACAGTCCACAACGGACTGGGAGGTGTACGACCAGACCGGCACCGGTGACACGCCGGACGACGTCCGCGCGGCCACCCACCGCGTCCTGGCCGTCCTGCAGGACTGGCTGACCAAGCCGGAAGACGCGCGGCTCGCGGTCGTCACGCGGGGCGCCGGCCTCGCCGCGGCCGCCGTCCACGGCCTGGTTCGCTCGGCCCGTACCGAGCACCCGGACCGGTTTGCGCTGGTCAGCCTGGGCGATCTCGCTGGGCCTGAAGACCTGCGGGCCGCGCTGACTTCGGGTGAGCCCGAGGTGACGGTCCGCGACGGCAAGCTGTACGCGCCGCGGCTGGCCCGGGCGACGGTGTTGTCCGCACCGGCGTTCACCACCGACGGCACGGTCCTGCTCACCGGCGGCACCGGCGCGCTCGGCGCCGCCGTGGCGGAGTACCTGGTCACCGAGTGCGGCGTGCGGCGGCTGGTGCTGACCAGCCGCCGTGGCCCGGACGCCCCGGGTGCCGCGGAACTGCGGAACGCGCTGGTCACCGCCGGTGCCGAGGTCGACATCGTGGCTTGCGACGCGGCCGACCGCGACGCCCTGGCCGCGCTGCTGGCCGGGATCACCGACCTCAAGGCCGTGGTGCACGCGGCCGGTGTCCTCGACGACGGCGTGCTGTCGTCGCTGACGTCCGAGCGGCTCGACGCGGTGCTGCGGCCGAAGGTCGACGCCGCGTGGAACCTCCACGAGCTGACCTCGGACCTCGACGCGTTCGTGCTGTTCTCCTCCGCGGCCGGCGTGTTCGGCGGCGCGGGGCAGGGCAACTACGCCGCGGCCAACGCGTTCCTCGACGCTCTGGCCACCCAGCGCCGGGCGGCCGGGCTGCCCGCGACGTCGCTGGCCTGGGGCCTGTGGGCGACCGGCACGAGCATGGCCGGGCACCTCGGCGACACGGACCTGGACCGGCTCGCCGGTGCGGGTGTCGCCGCACTGTCCACCGAGGACGGTCTCGCACTGTTCGGCGCCGGACTGTCCACGGAGGACGCCGTACTGGTGCCGATCCGGCTGGACCTCGCCGCCGTGCGGGCGTCCGGCCAGGTGCCGCCGCTGTTGCGCGGCCTGGTGACCGCCCCGCTGCGGCGGACCGCGGTCGCCGTGACCGGTTCGCGGCTGAGCCAGGACGGGGTCCTCGACCTGGTCCGCGACGAGGTCGCCGCGGTGCTCGGGTTCGCCTCGGCCGCCGCCGTCGGCGCGACCCGGGCGTTCACCGAGCTGGGCTTCGACTCGCTGACCGCGATCGAGCTGCGCAACCGGCTCAACGCGGCCACCGGGCTGCGGCTGCCCGCGACGCTGATCTTCGACCACCCGACGCCGTCGGCGCTGGCCGAGGAGATCGTCGGACGCCTGTTCGGCACCGAAGAGCAGGCCGTCGTGGCGGTGTCCACAAGGGACGACGAGCCGATCGCCATCGTGGCGATGAGCTGCCGCTTCCCGGGCGGCATCACCAGTCCCGAGCAGCTGTGGGCGCTGGTCGAGTCCGAACAGGACGCGATCGGCCCGATGCCCGCGGACCGCGGCTGGGACCTCGATGCGCTGTACGACCCCGACTCCACGCGGCCGGGCACGAGCTACACCCGCCACGGCGGATTCCTGCGCGACGTCACCGAGTTCGACCCCGAGTTCTTCGGGATCAGCCCGCGTGAGGCCCTCGCGATGGACCCGCAGCAGCGGATGCTGCTGGAGACGTCCTGGGAGGTCTTCGAACGGGCCGGAATCGACCCGGACGCCGTGCGCGGCAGTCGGACCGGCGTGTTCGCCGGCCTGATGTACCACGACTACGTCAGCCTTCTCGAGCGGTCGAAGGACGACGTGGCCGGGCACCTCGGCACCGGTAACTCGGGCAGCGTCGTCACCGGCCGCCTGTCCTACCACTTCGGACTCGAGGGCCCGGCGGTCACGGTGGACACCGCGTGCTCGTCTTCGCTGGTCGCGCTGCACCTCGCGGCGCAGGCCCTGCGCAACGGCGAGTGCACGATGGCCCTGGCCGGCGGCGTCACGGTGATGTCGACGCCCGCCGCGTTCATCGAGTTCAGCAAGCAGCGCGGGCTTTCGCCGGACGGCCGCTGCAAGGCGTTCTCCGCGGACGCCGACGGCACTGGCTGGGCCGAAGGCGCCGGCATGATCCTGCTGGAGCGCCTCTCGGACGCCCAGCGCAACGGGCATCCCGTGCTCGCCGTCGTGCGCGGTACCGCGATCAACCAGGACGGCGCGTCCAACGGCTTGACCGCCCCTAACGGTCCGTCGCAGCAACGCGTGATCCGCCAGGCCCTCGCCGACGCCGGTCTGTCCACTTCGGACGTCGACGCGGTCGAGGCGCACGGCACCGGGACGTCACTCGGCGACCCGATCGAGGCGCAGGCCCTGCTGGCCACCTACGGTGCCGAGCGTGTCGGCGACCCGCTGTGGCTCGGCTCGCTGAAGTCGAACCTCGGCCACAGCCAGGCCGCGGCCGGCGTCGGCGGCATCATCAAGATGGTCATGGCGATGCGGCACGGCACCCTGCCGAAGACGCTGCACGTCTCCGAGCCGTCGGGGCACATCGACTGGACCGCGGGCGCCGTGGAACTGCTCACCGAGGCCCGGGCCTGGCCGGAGACAGGCCGCCCGCGCCGGGCGGCGGTGTCGTCGTTCGGGTTCAGCGGCACCAACGCGCACACGATCATCGAGCAGGCACCTCCGTCGGTCGTGGAGGTCTCGGCGGAGGAAGACGTCCTGGCTCCCCTGGTGCTTTCGGCGAAGACGGCCGACGGCGTCCGCGCCCAGGCCGGTCGTCTGCTGGACCTGTTCGAGGTGGATGCTCCGCTTTTGGTGGATGTCGCACGCTCGCTGATCGAGAGCCGCCACCGGATGGAGCACCGGAGCGTCCTGGTCGCGCGGGACGCCGACGAGGCCCGCACGGGTCTCGCCGCGCTGGCCGCGGGGGAGCCGGCCAACGCCGTGCACGGCCTGGCGGGCACCGGGAAGGTCGCGTTCGTCTTCCCGGGCCAGGGTTCGCAGTGGCCGCGGATGGCCGTCGAGCTGCTGGAGACCTCGCCGGTCTTCGCTGCGCGGATGGCCGAATGCGCCGAGGCGCTGGCGCCGTTCGTCGACTGGTCCCTGCTGGACGTCCTGCGTGCGGCCGAACCGCTGGAACGCGTGGACGTCGTGCAGCCCGCGCTGTGGGCGATGATGGTCTCGCTGGCCGCGGTCTGGCGCCACCACGGCGTCGAGCCGGCCGCGGTGGTCGGCCACTCGCAGGGTGAGATCGCCGCGGCGGTGGTCGCGGGTGCACTGTCCCTTGAGGACGGTGCGCTGGTGGTCGCGTTGCGCAGCAAGGCGATCCTCGCGCTGGCCGGACGCGGCGGCATGGTCTCCGTGCCGCTCCCGCCGGAGGAGGTCACCGCCGCCATCGAGCCGTGGGACGACCGGATCTCGATCGCCGTCGTCAACGGGCCGCGGGCGACCGTGGTCTCGGGCGACGCGGATGCCCTGGACGAGTTCCTCGCCCGCTGCGAGGAGCAGGAAATCCGGGCGAAGCGGATCCCGGTGGACTACGCGTCCCACTCGGCGCACGTCGCGTCCCTGGAGACGGAACTGCTGAACGTGCTCGCCCCGGTGCGCCCGCGCCCGTCGGAGATCCCGTTCTACTCGACGGTGACCGGCTCACTGATGGATTCCGGCCTCGACGCCGGGTACTGGTACCGGAACCTGCGCCAGACGGTGCGCTTCACCGACGCGATCGAGGCGCTGGCCGGCCACGGCCACGACGTGTTCGTCGAGGTCAGCCCGCACCCGGTGGTCGCCGCCGGCCTGCAGGACATCCTCGAGGAAGCGGGTGTCCCGGCGACGGTCACCGGCACCCTGCGCCGGGATCAGGGCGGCTTCGCCCGGGTGCTCACCTCGCTCGCCCAGGCCCACACCGGTGGTGCCACGGTGGCCTGGGACACGGTGTTCGCGGGTGGCCGTCGGATCGATCTGCCGACGTATGCGTTCCAGCGCAGCCGCTTCTGGCCGGAACTCGCCGACACGGTCACCACGGGTGACGGATTCGCCGACAGCTCCTTCTGGGACGCCGTCGACAGCGACGACCCTGCCGCCGTCGCGGCCGCGTTGGAGATCGACGGTACCGACGAGGAGACGCTGCGAGCGGCATTGCCGGTGCTGTCGACTTGGCGCCGCAACCGCCGCGACAAGTCCACGGTGGACAAGTGGCGGTACCGGATCGCGTGGACTTCGCTGGACATCTCAGCGGCTGGGTTGGAAGGCGACTGGCTGGTGCCGGTCCCGGCAGGTGCACACGCCGAGATCGAGGCGGTCACCACGCTGCTGACCGCCCATGGAGCCCGGCCGCACGTGGTCCCGGTCGAACCGGGCACGTCGGCTGAGGAACTGGCGGCGCTGTTGGCCGCCCACGGTGCAGGCCCGCTCGCGGTCAGTGCTGCCGACGCGCCCGGTTCGCTTCCGGTGGGCTCGACTAACGCATCCGGCGCTAACCCGCTCCCGGCGGGACCGGGTACGGCGCCCGACGTCGGTTCGCTCCTCTCGGCGGCCAGTGCTGCGGCTGATGCATCCGGCGCTCGGCCGATCGCGGTGGAGTCGGGCAGCGTGGCTGCATCCGACTCGCTCCCGGCGGCTTCCGGCGCGGTGGCTGATGGCCGTTCGCTCGCGGTGGAGTCGGGCGGATTGGCCGACGCCAGCTCGCTCCTCTCGGCGGCCGATGCATCCGGCTCGCTTCCGGCGGAGTCGGGCGTGCCGCTGCAGTTCCGTGGTGTTCTCTCCCTCCTGGCGCTCGACGAGCGGCCCGATCCCGAGCACCCGGTCGTCCCGGCTGGGCTTGCTCTGACCGCCGCGCTCATCCGCGCCCTCGACGGCGTTGCGGCTCCGCTGTGGCTCGCCACTCGTGGTGCTGTCTCCGCGGGCCGGTCCGATCGGCTGACCTCGGCCGTCCAGGCGCAGGTCTGGGGTCTTGGCCGGGTCGCCGGGCTGGAGCACCCCGAACGCTGGGGTGGCCTGCTCGACCTGCCGGAAGACCTCGACTCGCGGGCCTCGGCCCGAGTTGTCGCGGTGCTGGCCAACCACGACGAAGATCAGGTGGCGGTGCGCCCGTCCGGGGTCTTCGCCCGCCGGCTGGTGCGGGCTCCGCTCGCCGAGCGGCCCGTGGTCACCGGTTGGACTCCGCGGGGCACGGTGCTCGTCACCGGGGGCACCGGGGCGGTCGGTGCGCAGATCGCGCGTTGGCTGGCCCGCAACGGCGCGGAGCACCTGGTGCTCACCAGCCGTCGCGGTCTTGGCTCGCCTGGTGCACAAGAGCTGGTCGAGGAGCTGACCAACCTTGGCGCCCGGGTCACCGTCGACCCGTGTGACGTCGCCGACTTCGAGGCGGTGCGACGCCTCACCGCCGAGCACCGGTTCACCGCGGTGCTGCACGCCGCCGGGGTCGGGGTCTCGCCGCCGCTGGCCGAGACCGGCGCCGGAGACCTCGCGGTCAACGCGGCCGCGAAGGTCGCGGGTGCGGTCAACCTGGACCGGGCGCTCGCGGACACCGAGCTGGACGCGTTCGTGCTCTTCTCCTCCAACGCCGGGGTCTGGGGCGGCGGTGGCCAGGGCGCGTACGCCGCGGCCAACGCCTTCCTCGACGCCTTCGCCGAACAGCGCCGCGCCCGCGGTGCCAAGGCCACTTCGGTGGCGTGGGGCGCGTGGGCCGAGGGCGGTATGGCCGAAGGCGAGGCCGGCGAGCAGATGCGCCGGCGCGGGCTGCGGCCGATGGCGCCGGAGCTGGCGATCTCGGTACTGCAGCAGGCCCTCGACGCGGACGAGACGTTCCTCGCGGTCGCCGACGTGGACTGGGCGAAGTTCGCGCCCGCGTTCACGGCGCTGCGAGCGCGTCCGCTGATCGCCGACCTGCCCGAAGTGTCCGCTTTGGACGTCCAAGAGACAGCAGTAGTCCACAGTGGACTGGCCGGACGCCTCGCCGAACTCCCCGCGGCCGAACGCAAGCGCGTCCTGCTCGACCTGGTACGCGCAGAGGCGGCCGCGGTGCTGGGCCACACCGGCACCGACGCCGTCCCGCCCGCCCGGGCGTTCCGCGAGCTGGGCTTCGACTCGGTGACCGCGGTCGAGGTGCGCACCCGGCTGGTCAC
The DNA here is from genome assembly GCF_034929455.1 of Amycolatopsis heterodermiae. Classification (NCBI taxonomy): domain Bacteria; kingdom Bacillati; phylum Actinomycetota; class Actinomycetes; order Pseudonocardiales; family Pseudonocardiaceae; genus Amycolatopsis; species Amycolatopsis heterodermiae. The sequence goes on along the minus strand of NZ_JAYFSI010000008.1, from coordinate 350,309 downwards.
GGCCACCGGGCTCAAGCTGCCCGCGACCCTGGTGTTCGACTACCCGACCCCCCTGGACCTGACCACGTTCCTGCTGGGCGAGCTGCTCGGCGCCGAGCCGGAAACGACCACCACCGCGGTCGTCACCACCGGGTCCGACGAGCCGATCGCGATCGTCGCGATGGGCTGCCGGTTCCCCGGCGGCGTCCGCTCGCCCGAGGACCTCTGGCGGCTGGTCGCGGCCGGTGACGACGCGATCGGGCCGTTCCCGGCCGACCGCGGCTGGGACCTCGACTCGCTGTACCACCCGGACCCGGAGCACGCGGGCACGACCTACACCAAGGAAGGCGGTTTCGTCCACGACGCCGGCGAGTTCGACCCGGGCCTGTTCGGCATCAGTCCGCGCGAAGCCCTGGCGATGGACCCCCAGCAGCGCCTGCTGCTGGAGACGTCGTGGGAGGTCTTCGAGCGCGCCGGCATCGACGTGGCGACCCTGCGCGGCACCCGCACCGGGGTCTTCCTCGGCGCGGCGGCCTCCGGGTACGGCGCGGGCGCCGGTGAGCTGCCCGACGGCGTCGAGGGCCACATGCTGACCGGCAACGTCGGCAGTGTCCTTTCCGGACGGCTGGCCTACTCCTACGGGCTCGAGGGCTCGGCGGTCACACTCGACACCGCGTGCTCGTCGTCCCTGGTCGCGCTCCACTGGGCGGCGCAGGCCCTGCGGTCCGGCGAGTGCTCGATGGCGCTCACCGGTGGTGTGGCCGTGATGGCCGACCCGGGCGGGTTCGTCGAGTTCGCCCGGCAGCGCGGCCTGGCCGCGGACGGCCGGTGCAAGCCCTTCGCCGAGGCGGCGGACGGCACCGGCTGGTCGGAGGGGGTCGGCCTGCTCCTGCTGGAGCGGCTGTCCGACGCTCAGCGCAACGGTCACCAGGTCCTCGCGATCGTGCGGGGCTCCGCGGTGAACTCCGACGGCGCGTCCAACGGCCTCAGCGCCCCCAACGGTCCCGCGCAGCAGAAGGTGATCCGCCAGGCGCTGGCCAACGCCGGTCTGTCCACATCGGACGTCGACGTGGTCGAGGCGCACGGCACGGGCACCCGGCTCGGCGACCCGATCGAGGCGCAGGCGCTGCTGGCGACCTACGGTCGTGACCGGTCCGAGCCGTTGTGGCTCGGTTCGCTGAAGTCGAACATCGGGCACACGCAGTCCGCGGCCGGTGTCGCGGGCGTGATCAAGATGGTCCAGGCCATGCGGCACGGGGTGCTGCCGGCCAGCCTGCACGTCGACGAGCCGTCGACGCAGGTCGACTGGACGGCCGGCGCGGTCGAGCTGCTCACCGCGGCCCGCCCGTGGCCCGAGACCGGTGCGCCGCGCCGGGCCGGTGTGTCCGCGTTCGGGGTCTCCGGCACCAACGCGCACGCGATCATCGAGGCCGTCCCCGCCGAGGAACCGGCCGACGTGGTCGAGTCGCCGCTGCCGGTGCCGATCGTCCTTTCCGGACGGACGGCCGCCGCGCTGCGGGCCCAGGCGGCTTCGCTGGCCGCCTCGGACGCACCGGACCTGGACGCCTTCGGGTACGCCCTGGCCACGACCCGGTCCGCGCTCGACCACCGCGCGGCCCTGCTGGCCACCGATCCTGACGGCCTGCGGACGGCGCTGACCGCGCTGGCCGAGGACGGCACGGCACCCGGCGTACTGAGCGGGGTCGCCCGTGACCGCGGGCAGCTGGCCTTCCTCTTCACCGGCCAGGGCAGCCAGCGGACCGGCATGGGCCGTGAGCTGTACGACGCCTTCCCGGTCTTCGCCGACGCGCTGGACGCGGTCTGCGCCGAGTTCGACGCGCACCTCGACCGTCCCTTGCGGACGGTGCTGTTCGAGGACGGCGAGCCGCTGGACCGCACCGCCTACACCCAGGCGGCCCTGTTCGCCTTGGAAGTGGCGCTGTTCCGGCTCTTCGAGCACTTCGGTTTCCAGCCGGACTTCCTGGCCGGGCACTCGATCGGCGAGCTGGCCGCGGCGCACGTCGCCGAGGTGCTTTCCCTGGCCGACGCGGTGACGCTGGTCGCCGCGCGGGGCCGGTTGATGCAGGCGCTGCCCGAGGGTGGCGCGATGGTGGCCATCCAGGCCACCGAGGACGAAATCACGCCCCACCTGTCGGCCGCGGTGAGCATCGCCGCGCTGAACAGCCCGGACTCGACGGTCATCTCCGGTGACGAGGACGCCGTCCTCGCGGTCGCCGAGCAGTTCAAGGACCGCAAGACCAAGCGGCTCACGGTGAGCCACGCGTTCCACTCGCCGCTGATGGACCCGATGCTGGCCGAGTTCCGGGCGGTGGCGGAGACGCTGTCCTATGCGGCGCCGACGGTCCCGATCGTCTCGAACGTCACCGGCGAGCCGGTGACGCGGTTCACCGCGGACTACTGGGTGCGGCACGTACGTGAGGCGGTGCGGTTCGCCGACGGCGTCCGGACGCTCGCCGCGAGCGGCGTCTCGGTCTTCGTGGAGCTGGGCCCGGACGGCGTGCTGTCGGCGCTGGCCCAGGCGAGCGCCGACGGCGAGTTCGTCCCGGCGCTGCGGGCCGGCCGCGCCGAGCCCGAGGCGCTGCTGACCGCGGTGCTCGGCGCGCACGTCCACGGCGTCGAACCGGACTGGGCCGCGGTGTTCGGCACCGCCGCCCGGCGCCGGGTCGACCTGCCGACCTACCCGTTCCAGCGTCAGCGCTTCTGGCTGCAGACGGGCACGGGCGGCGATGTCACGGCGGCCGGCCTCGGCGCCACCCGGCACCCGCTGCTGCGGGCGGCGGTGGCCCGGGCCGACGGTGACGGGTTCCTGCTCACCGGGCGCCTGTCCGCGCAGCTCCTGGGCGGCGCGGCGCCGGGCTCGGTCTTCGCCGAGCTGGTCTCACGGGCCGCGGACGAGGCGGGCTGCGGGCTGGTCGAACGACTGTCCGTCGACGCGCCGCTCGTGCTCCCCGAGCGCGGGGCGCTCCAGCTGCAGGTGTGGGTCGGCGAGCCGGACGGCTCCGGCCGCCGGGACGTGACCGTCCACTCGCGACCGGAAGACGGTGGCCCGTGGGTCCGGCACGCCGAGGGTGTGCTCGCGGTCGTGCCGCCGAAGGTTCCCGAGTGGACGGACGAGGACGTCGTCGAGGTGTCGTTGCCGGAAGGTGTCGAGCCCGGACGGTTCGGCCTGCACCCGGCGCTGCTCGACGCGGCTTTCGGCGGGCTCTCGCCGGTCGCGCTGTCCGGGTTCGCGCTGCACGCCTCGGGTGCCCGTGACCTGCGGGTTCGCCTGACGGACCTGGGTGACGACACCGTCGCGCTGCACGCGGTCGACGCCGACGGCGTGGCCGTGGTAACTGCCGACGCGGTGACGCTGCGGCCGGCGGAGTCCGTCAAGACCGTCGACTCGCTGTTCCGGATCGACTGGGTGCCCGTCCAAGCGGGCCCGATCGGTGAGGCCAAGGAGGTCTACCGGGTGCCCGCCGGGGAGTCCCCGGAGGACGTCCACCGGATCGTCGCCGACGTGCTCGCGAAGCTGCAGACCGGCGAAAAGCTGGTCGTAGTGACGCAGGGTGCGGCGGGACCGGACGCCGGGGAAGACCTGGCGGGTGCCGCGGTCTGGGGCCTGGTGCGTTCGGCGCAGTCCGAGCAGCCCGGCCGGTTCGTCCTGGTCGACACCGACGACACCGACGCGGTGGCCGCGGCCGTCGCCACCGGGGAACCGCAGGTCGTCGCCCGCGACGGGAAGCTGTTCGCGCCGCGGCTGGTGCGGGCGGCCGTCCCCGCCGAAGCGAAGAAGATCGGCGAGGGCACGGTCCTGGTCACCGGCGGCACCGGCGCGCTGGGCGCCGAGCTGGCGAAACACCTGGTCACGACCCAGGGCGTGCGCAAGCTGGTGCTGACCAGCCGCCGCGGGCCCGACGCGCCGGGTGCGGCCGAGCTGGCCGAAGAGCTGGTCGCCGCGGGTGCCGAGGTGGACGTCGTGGCCTGCGACGTCGCCGACCGCGAAGCCGCGGCGGCCCTGCTCGACGGGATCGCCGACCTCACCGCCGTGGTGCACACCGCGGGCGTGCTCGACGACGGAATGCTGGCGTCACTGACGCCGGAGCGGGTCGCCACCGTGCTGCGGCCCAAGGTCGACGCGGCTTGGCACCTGCACGAGCTGACCGCCGACCGGGAGCTGACGGCGTTCGTCGTCTTCTCCTCGGCTGCCGGGGTGCTCGGCGGGGCCGGGCAGGCGAGTTACGCGGCGGCGAACGTGTTCCTCGACGCGCTGATGCAGCGCCGCCGGAGCGCGGGGCTGCCGGGGACCTCGCTGGCGTGGGGCATGTGGTCCGGCGCCGGCAGCATGGCGGCCCGGCTCACCGCCGCGGACCTGCGGCGGATGACCGAAGCCGGGATCGGGGCCCTGTCCGTCGCGGACGGCATGGCGCTGTTCGACACGGCAGTGTCCACAAGGGATGCCGTGCTCGTGCCGATCAAGCTGGATCTGCCTGCCCTGCGGGCAAGTCTGACCGGTGAAGTGCCGCCGATGCTGCGCGGTCTGGTCACCGTCCCGCGCCGCCGGGCCGAAGTGTCCACAATAGACAAGAAGAAGCGGCGCGACACCCGGGCCCTGCTCGACCTCGTGCGCGCCGAAGTGGCGGCCGTGCTCGGCTACCGTTCGGCCGCCGAGGTCGAACCGGACCTGCCGTTCCGCGAGCTGGGCTTCGACTCGCTGACCGCGGTCGAGCTGGCCAAGCGGGTCAGCGCGGCGACCGGGCAGAACTTGCCCTCGACGCTGGTGTTCGACTACCCGACCCCGGCCGTGCTCGCCGCGCACCTGCGCGGCGACGAAGCGGACGACGTCATCGCACCGACCGCGATCGACGACGACCCGATCGCCATCGTGGCGATGAGCTGCCGCTTCCCGGGTGGCGTCACGACGCCGGAAGACCTGTGGCGGCTGGTGTCGGAGGGCACGGACGCGATCACGCCGTTCCCGGCGGACCGCGGCTGGGACCTGGACGCGCTCTACAACCCGGACCCCGACCACAGCGGCACGTGTTACATCCGCGAAGGCGGTTTCCTGGCCGGTGCGGGCGAGTTCGACCCGGCGTTCTTCGGGATCAGCCCGCGGGAAGCACTGGCCATGGACCCGCAGCAGCGCCTGCTCCTCGAGATCACCTGGGAGGCGTTCGAGCGGGCCGGGATCGACCCGCAGTCGGTGCGCGGCAGCCGGACCGGCGTGTTCGCCGGCACCAGCGGCCAGGACTACGGCACGCTGCTCGCCGGCACCGAGGAGGCCGAGGGCTACCTGGCCACCGGCACCGCGGCGAGCGTCGTCTCCGGCCGGCTGTCCTACACCTTCGGGCTCGAAGGCCCGGCCGTCACGGTCGACACGGCGTGCTCGTCTTCGCTGGTGGCCCTGCACCTCGCGGCGCAGGCGCTGCGGGCCGGTGAGTGTTCGCTGGCACTTGCGGGCGGCGTGATCGTCACGTCGACGCCGGGGGTGTTCGTCGAGTTCTCGCGCCAGCGCGGGCTCGCGATGAACGGCCGCTGCAAGTCCTTCGCCGAGGCCGCCGACGGCACCGGCTGGGGTGAAGGCGCCGGAATGCTCCTGCTGGAACGGCTTTCCGACGCCCGCAGCAACGGCCACCCGGTGCTCGCGGTGGTCCGCGGCAGCGCGGTCAACCAGGACGGCGCGTCCAACGGACTGACCGCGCCGAACGGTCCCTCGCAGCAGCGGGTGATCCGCCAGGCCCTGTCCGCCGCCGGTCTGTCCACTTCGGACGTCGACGCGGTCGAGGCGCACGGCACCGGCACGAAGCTCGGCGACCCGATCGAGGCGCAGGCGCTGCTGGCGACCTACGGCCAGGACCGGGAGACGCCGTTGCTGCTGGGCTCGCTGAAGTCCAACATCGGGCACACGCAGGCCGCGGCCGGCGTGGCGGGCGTGATGAAGATGGTGCTGGCCATGCAGCACGGGCAGCTCCCGAAGACGCTGCACGTCGACGCGCCATCGTCCCAGGTGGACTGGACGGCGGGGGCGATCGAGCTGCTGACCGAGCCGCGCGCGTGGCCGGAGACCGGCCGTGCGCGCCGGGCCGGCGTCTCCTCGTTCGGCGTCAGCGGCACCAACGCGCACGTCGTCATCGAGCAGGCTCCGGAATCCGTTGCCCTGCCTGAGGTGCAGGGTCCGGCCGTGGTGCCGGTCGTGCTCTCCGGCCACGACGCCGCCGCGCTCGCCGCGCAGGCGTCCCGGCTGCGGGACCACGACGGCGAACCGGCGGAGCTGGCCTACGCGCTGGCCACCACCCGGTCCGTCTTCGAGCACCGCGCCGTGGTGCTCGCGAGCGATCGCGACGAGCTGCTCGCCGGGCTGGACGCGGTCGCGTCCGGTGCTCCGGCGGCGGGCGTCACGAGCGGGACGGCCCGGGCCGGTGGCCTGGCGTTCGCTTTCTCCGGACAGGGCAGCCAGCGGGCCGGCATGGGCCGCGAGCTGTACGAGACCCATCCGGTGTTCGCGGCGGCGCTCGACGAGATCTGCGCCGCGTTCGACTCCCGGTTGGACACTCCACTGCGGACGGTCATGTTCACCGAGAACGACCTGCTCGACCGCACGGTGTACACCCAGCCCGCGCTGTTCGCCCTGGAGGTGGCGCTCTTCCGGCTGCTGGAAAGCTGGGACGTCCGGCCGGACGTCCTGGTCGGCCACTCGATCGGCGAGCTGGCCGCGGCGCACGTCGCCGGGGTGCTCACCCTGGCCGACGCCGTCGAGCTGGTCGCCGCGCGCGGCCGGCTGATGCAGGAGCTGCCCTCGGGCGGTGCGATGGTCGCGGTCCAGGCGTCCGAGGAAGAGGTCCTGCCGCTGCTGGCGGGCTTCGAGGACGTCGTCGGGATCGCGGCGGTCAACGGCCCGGCCGCGGTGGTCATCGCCGGCGACGAGGAACCGGTGGCCGAGGTCGCGGCGCGGCTCGCCGCGCTGGGGCGCAAGACGAAGCGGCTGACCGTCAGCCACGCGTTCCACTCGCCGCGGATGGAGCCGATGCTGGCCGAGTTCGCCGCGATCGCGCAGCGGCTGGACTACCACGAGCCGACGGTTCCGCTGGTGTCCACTTTGACCGGTGCGCCGGTCACGGCGGACGAGTTCCGCACGGCGGACTACTGGGTGCGCCACGTCCGCGCGGCGGTCCGGTTCGCCGACGGCATCCGCGCGGTGTTCGCCGCCGGGGTGTCCACTGTGGTCGAACTCGGCCCGGACGGCGTGCTGACGGCGATGGCGCAGGACTGCGCCGCGGTCGACGGCGGCACACCCGTGGTGGTGCCGGCCCTGCGGCGCGGGCGTCCCGAGCCGGAGGCCCTGCTCACCGCGGTGGCCGCGGCCCACGTGCACGGGGTCGCCGTGGACTGGGCGGCGCTGTTCACGCCGGGCCGGGTGGTCGCGCTGCCGACGTACCCGTTCCAGCGCGAGCGCTACTGGCCGGAGCCGGTGGCCGCCCCCGCGCCGCGGGACGCCGCCGAGGACCGGTTCTGGGCGGCCGTCGAGCGCGAGGACGTCGACGAGCTGGCCGGGACGCTCCCGGCGGGCGTCGACCGTGAGTCGCTCGGCACGCTCCTGCCGGTGCTGTCCGGCTGGCGGCGGCAACGTCGTGAGCTGTCCACACTGGACGACTGGCGGTACCGGGTGTCCTGGACCGCGGTGGCCGAGCCGGAGACGCCGTTGTTCACCGGCGGCTGGCTGGTCGTGCTGCCGGAGACGGAGGCCGCGTGGTGCGGCCAGGTCGTCGACGCGCTGCGGGCCCACGGCGCCGAGGTGCGCACGGTCCGCGGCACCGCGAACCTCACCGAGGACGGCCTCCCGCTGGCCGGGGTGCTCTCGCTGCTGGCCGTGGACACGCGGCCGCACGCGGAGCACGGCATGGTCGCCACCGGCGTCGCGGGCACCCTGGAGCTGATCCAGGCGCTCGGCGCGGCGGGGATCAACGCTCCCTTGTGGACGGTCACCCGGGACGCCGTGTACGGCGACGGCGTCGACATCGCCGGTGCCGAGGTCTGGGGCCTGGGCCGGGTCGCGGCCCTGGAGCACCCGGACCGCTGGGGTGGCCTGATCGACCTGCCCGCGGTGCTGGACGACCGCGTCGCCGAACTGCTGGCGGGCGTGCTCGCCGGGGACGGCGCGGAGGACCAGCTCGCGGTGCGGGCCGAGGGGGTCTTCGCCCGGCGGCTGGCGCGGGCACCGTTGCCCACGACGGCGTCCGAGCCGTGGCAGCCACGCGGCACGGTGCTGGTCACCGGCGGTACCGGCGGTCTCGGCGCCCGGATGGCGCGGTGGCTGGCCGAGCACGGCGCCGAGCACCTGGTGCTGGTCAGCCGGCGCGGCCCGGCCGCGCCGGGAGCCGAGGAGCTGCGGGCCGAGCTGGTCGCGACCGGCGTCGAGGTCACCGTCGCCGCGTGCGACGTCGGGGACCGGGACGCGCTGGCCGCGCTGGTCAGCGGGCTGGACGAGCCGGTGCGCGCGGTCGTGCACGCCGCGGGCGTCAGCCAGGGCACGCCGATCGCGGCGAGCAGCGTCGCGGAGTTCGCCTCCGTGGTGGACGCGAAGGTGACCGGCGCGCTCGCGCTGGACGAGTTGTTCGGCGAGCTGGACGCGTTCGTGCTGTTCTCGTCGGTCGCGGCGACCTGGGGTGGCAGCGGCCAGTCCGGGTACGCGGCGGCGAACGCGGCCCTCGACGCCCTGGCCCAGCGGCGGCGGGCGGGCGGCCTGGCCGCGACGTCGATCGCGTGGGGCCCGTGGGGTGGCGGCGGCATGGCGGCCGAGGGGGAGCACGAGGAGCAGCTGCGTCGCCGCGGCCTCCCCGCGCTCGACCCGAACCTGGCCGTCGCGGCGCTGACCCAGGCGATCGACCACGGCGAGGCGGCGGTCACGGTGGCCGACGTCGACTGGGCGAAGTTCGCGCCCGGCTTCACCGCGCTGCGGCCGAACAGTTTCATCGCGGACCTGCCGGAGGTGCGGGCGGTCCTCGAGGCGGAGGTCGCCGAAGAGGCCGACACGGGCGCCGAGCTGCGCGGCAAGCTCGCGGAGCTGGACGAGGCCGGACGGCGGCGGACGCTGCTGGAGCTGGTCCGCACCGACGTCGCGCTGGTGCTCGGGCACCGCGGCACGGCCGCGGTGGGGCCGGACAAGGCGTTCACCGAGCTGGGCTTCGACTCGCTGACCGCGGTCGAGCTCCGCAACCGGCTGACCGCCGGGACCGGGCTGAAGCTGGCCGCGTCGCTGGTGTTCGACTACCCGACCCCGCAGGACCTGGCCGCGCACCTGGGCCGGGAGCTGGGCGGCGAGGACGGCGTCGCGTCGGTGTTCGGCGAGCTGGACCGGCTGGAGGCCGTGCTGTCGGCGGCCGCCACGGACGAGCTGACCCGCGCCAAGGTCAAGGTCCGCGTCCAGGCCCTGCTGGCCAAGTGGGAGAACGAGGAGGCGGTGGACAGCCCGGCGAGCGTCTTCGACGGCGCGTCCGACGAGGAACTGTTCGAGTTCATCAACAAGGACCTGGGCCGCTCCTGACCCTCGTCGCACCCGGCCCCGGGACGCCTCGCGCAAGCGCGGCGTCCCGGGGCTTTTCCGCAGGTCGGAGGCGGGTTCGACTAGGGGCCTAGGGGGTCGCTAAGGGTTGTCGCGGGAGTCTGCGGATTCATAGGTTTCCCTGGCACCGGTTCGTCGGCGCGGCGCTGTGACCATGGGAAACAGGGGAACGCGCGCACCGAGGGAAGCCGGGGGGACGCAGACACGGCGACAAGTGAGGTGTGCGGCGATGGCCGATGAGGCGACGCTCCGTGACTATCTGAAGTGGGTCACCGCCGACCTGCACCAGACCCGGCAGAAACTGCGCAGCCTCGAGGACCGGACGCAGGAACCGATCGCCGTCGTCGCGATGAGCTGCCGGTACCCCGGCGGCGTGCGGACCCCCGAGCAGCTCTGGGAGCTGGTCTCGGAGGGCCGCGACGTCATCGGCCCGTTCCCCGAGGACCGCGGCTGGGACACCGACGCCGTCTTCGACCCGGATCCCGACCACAGCGGCACCACCTACGCGAACGAAGGCGGCTTCCTCAGCGAAGCCGGCCGGTTCGACGCCGCGTTCTTCGGCATCTCGCCGCGCGAAGCGCTCGCCATGGACCCGCAGCAGCGGCTGCTGCTCGAGACGTCCTGGGAGGCCTTCGAGCGCGCCGGGATCGTCCCCGCTTCGCTGAAGGGCACCCAGTGCGGTGTCTTCGTCGGCACCACCAGCCACGACTACGCGACGCTTCTCGCCGACGCGCCCGAAGGCGTCGAAGGGCACGTCGCGACCGGAAGCGCGGCGAGCGTCTTCTCCGGCCGGGTGGCCTACAGCTTCGGGCTCGAAGGCCCCGCCGTCACCGTCGACACCGCGTGCTCTTCGAGCCTGGTCTCGCTGCACCTCGCCGCGCAGGCCCTGCGCCGGGACGAGTGCTCGCTCGCGCTGGCCGGCGGCGTCACCGTGATGTCGACGCCGGGCGCCTTCGTCGAGTTCAGCCGCCAGCGCGGCCTCGCGCCGGACGGCCGCTGCAAGGCGTTCGACGCCGCCGCCGACGGCACCGGCTGGGCCGAGGGCGTAGGCATGCTGTTGCTGGCCCGGCTTTCCGACGCTCGCCGCCTCGGTTACCCCGTGCTCGCGGTGGTGCGCGGCACGGCGATCAACTCCGACGGCGCGTCCAACGGCCTCACCGCCCCCAACGGTCCGGCCCAGCAGAAGGTCATCCTGCAGGCGCTGGCCAACGCGCGGTTGTCGGCCGGGCAGGTCGACGCGGTCGAGGCGCACGGCACCGGCACCTCGCTCGGCGACCCGATCGAGGCCCAGGCGCTGCTCGCCACCTACGGCCAGGACCGTCCGGACGGACGCCCGCTGCTGCTCGGCTCGATGAAGACCAACATCGGGCACTCGCAGGCCGCGGCCGGCGTCGGCGGCATCATCAAGATGGTCCAGGCCATCCGGCACGGCGTCCTGCCCCAGACGCTGCACGTCACCGAGCCGACCCCGCACGTCGACTGGGCGGCCGGTGCCGTCGAGCTGCTCACCGAGGCGCGGACCTGGCCGGAGACCGGCGAACCGCGCCGCGCGGCCGTCTCGTCGTTCGGCATGAGCGGCACCAACGCGCACGCCATCATCGAGCAGGCCCCCGAGCCGGAGGAAACCCCCGAACCGCACCGGGCGCCCGTCGGCGGCACCCTGCCGCTGCTGCTGTCCGGCCGCACCGAGGCCGCGCTGACCCGGCAGGCCGAAGTCCTGCGCGACCACCTCGCCGCGCACCCCGAGCTGTCCCTGGTGGACGTCGCCCGCACCCTCGCCACCACACGGGCGGCCTTCGAACACCGTGCCGTCGTGGAAGCTTCCGACCGGGACGCACTTTTGTCCTCTTTGGACGACCTGACGACGGCCACCCGCGCCGCGGTCACGTCGTCCGGCCGGACCGCCTTCGTCTTCCCGGGCGCCGGTGCGCAGTGGGAGGGCATGGCCCGCGAGCTGATGACGGCGTCCCCGGTCTTCGCTGCCCGGATGCGGGAGTGCGCGACGGCCTTGGCGCCGCACGTCGACTGGTCGCTGCTGGGCGTGGTCGCCGGTGCCGAGGGCGCACCGTCCGAAGTGGACCGGGTGGACGTGCAGCAGGTCGTGCTGTGGGCGGTGATGGTTTCGCTCGCCGAGGTCTGGCGCGCGCACGGCGTGACCGCCGACGCGTTCGTCGGGCACTCCCAGGGTGAGATCGCCGCCGCCGTCGTCGCGGGCGCGCTGTCCCTCGAGGACGGCGCGCTGGTCGTCGTGACGCGCAGCCGCCTGGTCTTGGACCTGGCCGGCCGCGGCGGGATGCTCTCCGTGGCGCTGTCGCAGGCCGACGTCGAAGCCCTGATCGCGGACGGCCCGCTGTCGATCGGCGCGGTCAACGGCCCCACCAGCACCGTTGTCTCTGGTGACGTCGGCGCGCTCGACGAGCTGCTCGCCCGGTGCGAGCGCGACGGAGTCCGCGCCAAGCGCGTTGCCGTCGACTACGCCGCGCACTCGGCCCAGCTGGAGGAGCTGCGCGAGGAGTTCGAACGCGCCGTCGCGCCGGTCCGCCCGCGCGCCACCGACCGGCCGTTCTACTCGACCGTCACCGGTGAGCGGATCGACACCACGACCCTCGACGTCCACTACTGGTTCCGCAACCTGCGCGAGACCGTGCGGTTCGACGGCACCGTCCGCGTCATGCTCGCCGAAGAGCTGAGCGCGTTCGTCGAGGTCGCGCCGCACGCGGTGCTCACCGTGGGGCTGCAGGAGATTTTCGAGGACGAAGGCGTCGAAGCGGTCGCCCTGCGGACCCTGCGCCGCGGTGAAGGCGGCCTCGCGCGGTTCCACCTGTCGCTGGCCGAGGCGCTGGCCGGCGGGGTCGTGCCCGACTGGGCCGTGCTGTACGGCACCGGCGAGCGCGCCGACCTGCCGACCTACGCCTTCGAGCCGAGCCGGTTCTGGCCGGACGTCTCCGCGGTCCGCACCGGCGACCTCGGCTCGGCCGGGCTCGGCGCGGCCGCGCACCCGCTGCTCGGCGCCACCGTCGCGCTGGCCGACGGCGAGGGCTTCCTGTTCACCGGCCGGCTGTCCGCGCACACCCAGCCGTGGCTGGCCGACCACGCCGTCGGCGGCACGATCCTGTTCCCCGGCACGGCTTTCGTCGAGCTGGCCGTGCGGGCGGGGGACCAGGCCGGCTGCGACCGGCTGGCCGAGCTGACCCTCGAAGCACCGCTGGTGCTGCCCGCACGCGGCGGCGTCACGCTGCAGGTGACGGTCGGTGCCGGCGACCCGCGGGCCATCGAGTTCTACTCCCGGCCCGCCGACGCCGCCTTCGACGAGCCGTGGACGCGGCACGCCACCGGCACCCTCACGACGTCCGGCACCCCGGCGCCCGCCGACACCGTGACCTGGCCGCCGGAAGGTGCGCAGGTGGTCCCGGTCGACGGCCTCTACGACGCCTTCGCCGCCGCGGGTTTCCAGTACGGGCCGGCGTTTCGCGGCCTGCACGCGGCCTGGCGGTCCGGTGACGACTTCTATCTCGACGTCCGCCTGCCCGATGCCGTCAAGCCGGCCGCCGGGCGGTTCGGCCTGCACCCGGCCCTGCTCGACGCCGCGCTGCACGGCGTCGGCCTGACCGGGTCCGCGCGCGGGCTGCTGCCGTTCTCCTGGAACGGGGTGACGCTGTTCGCGGCCGGCGCCGACGCGATCCGCGTCAAGCTGAGCCCGGCCGGGCCGGACACCGTCTCGCTCGACGTCGCCGACCAGAGCGGCCGCCCGGTCGCCGCGGTCGAGTCGCTGGTCCTCCGCCCGGTCGACGCCGCGGCCATCGGTGACGCCGGCCGGGTCCGGGACGCGCTGTACCGGGTGGACTGGACGGAACTGCCGCTGTCCGTTGTGGACGGTTCAGCGACCTGGGCGCAGCTCGGCACGCCGCTGGGCAGCTCGGTCGCCTCCTGGGCCGACCTCGCCGCGCTCGCCGCCTCGAGCGATGGCGGCGCATCGGACTTCGTCGTGGTCTCCCCAGGTGGGGGCGACGGTCTCGCGGCCGCCGCGCACCGAGCCGCGCAGGACACCCTCGCCCTGGTCCAGGCCTGGCTCGCGGAGCCGAAGTTCGACCGCTCACGCCTGGTCTTCGTCACCCGCGGCGCGCTCGGCCCGGACGGCAGCGGCGACCCCGCCGCGGCGACCGTCTGGGGCCTGCTGCGCGTGGCACGGTCGGAGCACCCGGGCCGCTTCGCCGTCGTCGACCTCGACGCCGTCACGCCCGACAGCGTGCTCGACCTGCTGCCGGCCGCGCTCGCCGCCGACGAGGCCGAGCTGGCCGTGCGAGACGGCATCGCGTACGTCCCGCGTTTGGCGCGTCACGCCGTGTCCGATGTGGACGACACGGTGTTCGGTCCGGACGGGACGGTCCTGATCACCGGGGGCACCGGCACCCTCGGCGGGCTGGTGGCCCGCCACCTCGTCGCCGAGCGTGGTGTCCGGCGCCTGCTGCTCGTCGGACGCCGTGGCCTCGCCGCCGACGGCGCTGCTGACCTGGCCGAAGAGTTGACCGCGCTGGGCGCCGACGTCGAGATCGCGGCGTGTGACGTCGCTGACCGCGACGCCGTCGAAGCGCTGCTGGCGCGGACGTCAGACCTCACCGCGGTCGTGCACACCGCGGGTGTGCTCGACGACGGGACTGTGGAGTCCTTGACGCCCGAACGTCTGGCCGCCGTGCTGCGTCCGAAGGTCGACGCCGCCGCGAACCTGCACGAACTGACCGCCGGCCTGCCGCTGCGCGCGTTCGTGCTGTTCTCCGGCGCCGCCGGGACCTTCGGTGGCCTGGGGCAGGCCAACTACGCCGCCGCCAACGTCTTCCTCGACGCGCTGGCCGCGCACCGGCGCGCCGCCGGGCTGGCCGCGACGTCGCTGGCCTGGGGCCTGTGGGCCCAGGCGTCCGGCATGACCGGTCACCTCGACGACGGCGACCTCGGCCGGATGAGCCGCGGCGGCATCGAGCCGCTGCCCACCGAAGACGCGCTCACCCTGTTCGACCTGGCCACCGGCAGCGGCGACGCCCTGCTCGTGCCGGTCCGGCTGGCCGCCTCGACCACGAAGCCCGGCTCGGTGCCGGCACTGCTGCGCGGGCTCGTCCGCGCTCCGGCGCGCCGCGCCGCGGCCGGTGCCGCCGAGGACGAGTCCCTGTTGCGCGAACGGCTGAGCGGCCTCGGCGAGGCCGAGGTCGAGCAGCAGCTGCTCGACCTGGTCCGGACCACCGCGGCCGCCGCGCTGGGTCACGCGTCCGCCGACGACGTGCGCGACGCCAAGCCGTTCAAGGACCTCGGGTTCGACTCGCTGACCGCGGTCGACCTCCGCAACCGCCTCAACCTCGCGACCGGCCTGCGGCTGCCCGCGACCCTGGTGTTCGACCACCCGACGCCGCTGGCGCTGGCCAAGCACGTGCGCGGGGAGCTGTTCGGCACCGGTGAGATCGTGCCGACCCGGCGCGTCAAGTCCACTGTGGACGACGCGGACGACCGGATCGCCATCGTCGCGATGAGCTGCCGTTACCCCGGCGGCGTCCGGACGCCGGAAGACCTGTGGCAGCTGGTCTCCTCGGGCACCGACGCCATCGGCGCGCTGCCCGCCGACCGCGGCTGGGACCCCGAGCTGCTCTACGGCCAGGACCCGGACGGCGACGGCTCCCGCTTCGCCCGCGAGGGCGGTTTCCTTTACGACGCCGCCGATTTCGACCCGGAGTTCTTCGGCATCAGCCCGCGCGAGGCGATGGCGATGGACCCGCAGCAGCGGCTCCTGCTGACCACGACGTGGGAGGCCTTCGAGCGCGCCGGGATCGACCCGGCGGCCGCGCGCGGCTCCCGGACCGGCGTGTTCGCCGGCGTGATGTACCACGACTACGGCTCGCGGCTCTACGCCTCGGACGGCCTCGACGAGTACAGCGCCCACCTCGGCAACGGCGGCGCGGGCAGCATCACGTCCGGCCGGATCGCCTACACCTTCGGGCTCGAAGGCCCGGCCGTCACCATCGACACGGCGTGCTCGTCCTCGCTGGTCGCGCTGCACCTCGCCGCGCAGGCCCTGCGCACCGGCGAGTGCTCGATGGCGCTGGCCGGCGGCGTGTCCGTGATGAACACCCCGACGATCTTCATGGAGTTCCTGCGCCAGCGCGGTCTCGCCGAGAACGCGCGGTGCAAGTCTTTCGCCGACGGCGCCGACGGCACCGGCTGGGGCGAGGGCGTCGGCATGCTCTTGCTGGAACGGCTTTCCGACGCGCGCCGCAACGGGCACCCGGTGCTCGCGGTGGTCCGCGGCAGCGCGGTCAACCAGGACGGCGCGTCCAACGGCATGACCGCGCCGAACGGCCCGGCCCAGCAGCGGGTGATCCGCCAGGCGGTCGCCGCGGCCGGTCTCGAACTGTCCGATGTGGACGCCGTTGAAGCGCACGGCACCGGCACGTCGCTCGGCGACCCGATCGAGGCACAGGCCCTGCTGGCCACCTACGGCCGCGACCGCGCCGGGGAACCCCTGTGGCTCGGCTCGATCAAGTCCAACTTCGGCCACACCCAGGCCGCGGCCGGCGTCGCCGGGATCATCAAGATGGTCATGGCGATGCGGCACGGCACGCTGCCGAAGACGCTGCACGCCGAGCGGCCGTCGACCCGGATCGACTGGGCGGACGGCGCCGTCGAGGTGCTGCGCGACACGCGCGACTGGCCCGAGACCGGCCGTCCGCGCCGCGTCGGGGTGTCGTCGTTCGGCATCAGCGGCACCAACGCGCACGCCGTGCTGGAGCAGGGTGACCCGGCTCCCGAGACGTCTGACCCCGCTGACGGCCCGGTGGCCTGGGTCCTTTCCGGACGGACCGCGGACGCGCTGCGAGCGCAGGCATCCCGGCTGCTGGAGCACGCCGGCGCCGGGCACCCGCACGACATCGGCCGCGCGCTGGCAACTGCGCGCACCGCGTTCGACGTCCGTGCCGCGGTCGTCGGCGAGGACACCGACGAACTGGTCCGCGGCCTGACGGCGCTGGCCGGGGGAGCGGCGGCCGCGAACGTCGTCCG
Source organism: Amycolatopsis heterodermiae (assembly GCF_034929455.1). Taxonomy (NCBI): domain Bacteria; kingdom Bacillati; phylum Actinomycetota; class Actinomycetes; order Pseudonocardiales; family Pseudonocardiaceae; genus Amycolatopsis; species Amycolatopsis heterodermiae. The sequence goes on along the minus strand of NZ_JAYFSI010000008.1, from coordinate 333,730 downwards.
CGGCTCGGCGACCGGCGTCGCGCCCGCGTTCCTGTGCACCGGCCAGGGCAGCCAGCGGCCCGGCATGGGCCGTGACCTCTACGACGTCCACCCCGAGTTCGCCGCCGCGCTCGACGCGGTGTGCGCGGAGTTCGACGCCTACCTGGACCGGCCGCTGCGGATGGTCATGTTCGCCGAGGCGGGCTCGTCCGACGCCGCGCTCCTCGACCGCACCGCCTACGCGCAGCCGGCGCTGTTCGCGCTGGAAGTCGCGCTGTACCGGCTCTTCGAGCACTGGGGTGCGCGGCCGAGCCACCTGCTCGGCCACTCCGTCGGGGAGATCGCCGCGGCGCACGTCGCCGAGGTGTTTTCGCTGGCCGACGCGGTGAAGCTGGTCGCCGCGCGTGGCCGGCTGATGGACGCGCTGCCGTCCGGTGGGGCGATGGTGGCTCTGCAGGCGACCGAGGCCGAAGTCTCGGGACGTCTGTCGGACGGTGTGGCCATTGCCGCGCTGAACGGCCCTTCGTCGACGGTGATTTCGGGTGACGAGTCCGAGGTGCTGGCCGTGGCCGCGCAGTTCGCCGAGTTGGGCCGCAAGACCAAGCGCCTGGTCGTCAGCCACGCGTTCCACTCCCCGCTCATGGAGCCGATGCTCGAGGAGTTCCGCGGTGTAGCGGAGTCTCTGTCCTACGGTCGGACGGTTGTCCCGATCGTCTCGAACGTGACCGGCTCGCTGATCACCGAGTTCGACGCGGACTACTGGGTGCGGCACGTGCGCGAGGCCGTGCGGTTCGCCGACGGCATGCGGACGCTGGAGTCGCGCGGGGTCACGACGTTCGTCGAGCTGGGCCCGGACGCCGTGCTCGCCGCGATGGGCCCGGACTGCCTGGAGGGCACCGGCACCTTCGCCGCCGCCCTGAGCGAAGGGCGGCCCGCCGCCCGGACGACGCTGACCGCGCTCGCCGCCGCCCACACCGGCGGCGCCCGGGTGGACTGGTCCGCCGTCTTCGGCCCCGCCGCCCGTGTCGACTTGCCGACTTACGCCTTCCAGGAGCAGCGCTACTGGCTCGACGTCCCGGCCGTCTCCTCGACTGGCCCGGTCGACGAAGGCGAGGCGCGGTTCTGGGACGCCGTCGAGCGCGAGGACGTCGAGACGCTGGCCGGCACGCTCACCCTGGCCGAGGGCGAGGTCGGCCCGGTCGTCTCCGCGCTGTCGGCGTGGCGCCGGGCCCGCACCGAACTGTCCACTGCGGACGCGTGGCGCTACCGCGTCACCTGGCAGCCGCTGCCCGCGGCCGCGAACCGGGTCGCCGGCACCTGGCTGCTCGTCGCCCCGGACGGTGAGGAGGAGATCCTCGCCGCGGTCGTCGACACCCTGACCGAGGCGGGCGCCGAGACGCGGATCCTGCGTGTCCCGGTGGCGGCCGACCGCTCGATCTTCGCCGAGTTGCTGGCCGAGGTGTTCGCTGAGGTGCCGGTCTCGGGTGTTTTGTCGCTGCTCGCTACGGCCGAGCCGGGCGCGAACCCCGGGGTTCCGGACGGCGTCGCGGCCACCGCGGCCCTGGCCCAGGCGCTCGGTGACGTGGCGGCCACGGCCGGCGAGAACGCCGGGGTCCCGGACAGCATCGTGCCGACCCCGGCGCTCGGCGGTGCGGCCCGGTTGTGGCTGGTCACCCGGGGTGCGGTGGCCGTCGGCCGGGCCGACCGCCCGGCTGGGGACAGGCGGCAGTTCGCCGCCCAGGCCGCCGTCGCCGGGCTCGGCCGTGCGGTTGCGCTCGAACACCCCGATCGGATCGCCGGGAGCGTCGACCTCCCGCAGGACCTCGACGCTCGCGCCCTGCTGCGGCTGCCCGGCGTGCTGGCCGGGCTCGGGGCCGAAGACCAGATCGCCGTGCGCGCCAACGGTCTCTTCGCTCGCCGCCTGACCCGCGCCACCGGCCGCGACGGTGTCTGGACGCCGCGCGGGACCATCCTGGTCACCGGCGGTACCGGCGCGCTCGGCGCCGAGGTCGCCCGCTGGCTCGCCGCGAACGGCGCGAGCAAGCTGGTGCTCACCAGCCGCCGCGGCCCGGACGCCCCGGGCGCCGCGGACCTGCGCGCGGAACTGTCCGATGTGGACGTCGAGATCGTCGCCTGTGACATCGCGGACCGCGACGAGGCCGCCGCGCTGGTCGCCCGCTTCGAGTTCGACGCCGTCGTGCACGCGGCCGGGGTCGCCCAGGCCCAGGCCTTCGAGGAGATGTCGCCGGCCGACCTGGCCGACGTCGTCACCGCGAAGGTCGCCGGGGCCACCCACCTCGACGAAATGCTGGGTGAGCTGGACGCCTTCGTCCTGTTCTCCTCCATCGCCGGCACCTGGGGTGGCGCCGGCCAGTCGGCCTACGCCGCCGGCAACGCCTTCCTCGACGCGCTGGCCCAGGCCCGTCAGGCCGCCGGACTGCCCGCGACCTCGGTCGCGTGGGGCCCGTGGGCCGAGGCCGGGATGGCGACCGGCGACGCCGCCGAGCACCTGCGCCGCCGCGGTGTCACGCCGATGGCGCCGCGGTTCGCGGTCGCCGCGCTGGCCCGTGCGGTCGCCGGCGACGACCCGGTGGTCACGGTCGCCGACGTCGATTGGGCCCGCTTCGCGCCCGGTTTCACCGCGGCCCGGCCCAGCCCGCTGCTGGGTGAGCTGCCCGAGGTCCGGGCGGCCTTGGACAGCCGTCCCGCCGCCGAGCCCGAGGAGCTTTCGGCCTTGCGGCGCCGGCTCGCCGGCGCGTCCGCTTCCGAGCGTTCGGCCGTCCTGCTGGACCTCGTGCGCCACCAGGTCGCCGGGGTGCTCGGGTATGCCGGGACCGACGCCGTCGAGCCCGGCCGGGCCTTCCGCGAGATCGGCTTCGACTCGGTGATGGCCGTCGAGCTGCGTGATCTGGTCGAGTCCGCGACCGGCCTGCGGCTGCCCGCGACGCTGGTTTTCGACCACCCGAGCCCGCTGGCGCTCGCCGACCTGCTGGCCGCCGAGCTGTTCGACGAGTCCGCTGTGGACGACGTCGTCGAGTCCGCTGTGGACGGTACCGAGCCGATCGCGATCGTCGCCATGAGCTGCCGCTTCCCCGGTGGTGTCCGCACCCCCGAGCAGTTCTGGGAGCTGCTGCGCGCCGGCGGCGACGCCGTCTCGGACTTCCCCGCCGACCGCGGCTGGGACACCGACGCGATCTACGACCCCGACCCGGACAACCAGGGCACGAGCTACTCGCGCTCGGGCGGTTTCCTCGACGGCGCCGAGGAGTTCGACGCGGCGTTCTTCGGGGTCAGCCCGCGCGAGGCGCTCGCCATGGACCCGCAGCAGCGGCTGCTGCTGGAGACCTCCTGGGAGGTCTTCGAACGGGCGGGCGTCGACCCGCGCACGGTGCGGGGCAGCCGGACCGGCGTCTTCACCGGCACCAACGGCCAGGACTACGTCAACCTGCTGATGGCCTCGGTCGAGGCGATGGAGGGCCACGTCGCCACCGGCAACGCGGCGAGCGTCGTGTCCGGGCGGCTGGCCTACAACTTCGGGCTCGAGGGCCCGGCGGTCACCGTCGACACCGCGTGCTCGTCTTCGCTGGTCGCGGTGCACCTCGCCGCCCAGGCCCTGCGCTCGGGCGAGTGCTCGCTGGCCCTGGCCGGCGGCGCGACGGTGATGGCGACCCCGGCGGCGTTCATCGAGTTCTCCCGCCAGCGCGGCCTCGCCGTCGACGGCCGCTGCAAGGCGTTCGCCGACGCGGCCGACGGCACCGGCTGGGGCGAGGGCGCCGGTATGGTGCTGCTGGAGCGCCTTTCCGACGCCCGTCGCAACGGCCACCCGGTGCTCGCCGTGCTCCGCGGATCCGCCGTCAACTCCGACGGCGCGTCCAACGGCCTGACCGCGCCGAACGGCCCGTCGCAGCAACGCGTGATCCGCCAGGCCCTCGCGGCCGCCGGACTGTCCACTTCGGATGTCGACGTCGTCGAGGCGCACGGCACCGGCACCCAGCTGGGCGACCCGATCGAGGCGCAGGCACTGCTCGCGACCTACGGACGCGACCGTGAGCGTCCACTGTGGCTCGGTTCGGTCAAGTCCAACATCGGGCACACGCAGGCCGCGGCCGGGGTGGCCGGGCTGATCAAGATGGTGCTCGCGGTCGAGCACGGCGTGCTGCCGCAGACCCTGCACGTGGACGCGCCGTCGTCCCATGTGGACTGGTCGGCGGGGTCGGTCGCGCTGGTGACCGAGCCGACGCCGTGGCCGGAGACCGGTGCGCCCCGCCGGTTCGGGCTCTCGTCGTTCGGCATGAGCGGCACCAACGCCCACGCGGTCTTCGAGCAGGCCCCGCCGGAGGCACCCGCCGAGACCGTGGACGAGCTGTCGACGGCCCCGTTCGTGCTGTCCGCCCGCAACGCCGACGCCCTGCGTGACCAGGCCCAGCGCCTCCGCGCCCAGCTCGACGACCAGCCGGAACTCGGCTTGACCGGTCTCGGTGCCGCGCTGACGGGCACCCGGGCCGTCCACGAACACCGCGCCGTCGTGCTCGCCGGTGACCGCGCCGCCCTGCTCGACGGGCTCGGTGCGCTGGCCCGCGGCGAGTCGTTCGCCGGCCTGATCGAGGGGACGGCGCCGGCGACCGGCCGGACCGCGTTCCTCTTCACCGGCCAGGGCAGCCAGCGCGTCGGCATGGGCCGCGAGCTGTACGAGGCGCACCCGGTGTTCGCCTCCGCGCTGGACGCGGTGTGCGCGGAGTTCGACACCCACCTCGACCGTCCACTGCAGACGGTCATGTTCGGCGAACCCGAGCTGCTCGACCGGACCGAGTACACGCAGCCCGCGCTGTTCGCGCTGGAGGTGGCACTGTTCCGGCAGCTGGAGCACTTCGGCGTCCGGCCCGACTTCCTGGCCGGGCACTCGATCGGCGAGCTGGCCGCGGCGCACGTCGCCGGGGTCCTCTCGCTGGCCGACGCGGTGACGCTGGTCGCCGCCCGCGGCCGTCTCATGCAGGCGCTGCCGGCCGGTGGCGCGATGGTGGCGATCCAGGCCACCGAGGCCGAGATCACGCCACACCTTTCGGACGCGGTGAGCATCGCCGCGCTCAACGGCCCGGACTCGACCGTCATCTCCGGCGACGAGGCCGCCGTCAATGCCGTGGCGGAGCAGTTCAAGGACCGCAAGACCAAGCGGCTGACCGTGAGCCACGCGTTCCACTCACCCCTGATGGACCCGATGCTGGCTGAGTTCCGCGGTATCGCGGAGAGCCTGTCCTACGGTCGGCCGGTCATCCCGATCGTCTCGACCGTCACCGGCGCACCGGTGCTGGAGTTCGACGCCGGCTACTGGGTCCGGCACGCCCGCGACGCCGTCCGGTTCCTCGACGGCGTCCGCACGCTGGAAGCCGCCGGCGTCACCCGCTTCCTCGAGCTGGGTCCGGACGGCGTCCTGTCCGCGATGGGCCAGGACTGCGTAACCGGCGACGCCGTGTTCGCACCCACCCAGCGCGCCGGGCGTCCCGAGGAGTCCGCGCTGCTCAGCGGCCTGGCCACGGCGTTCGTCCACGGTACCCCGGTCACCTGGTCCGCCGCCTTCCCCGGCAAGGTGGCGCGGGTCGCCCTGCCGACCTACGCCTTCCAGCGCCGGCGCTACTGGCCGACGCTGCGGGCGGCCGTCACCGGCGACCCATCGGCCCTCGGCGTCGCCGCGGCCGGGCACCCGCTGCTCGGCGCGGCCGTCGCGACCGCCGGCGACGACGGGTTCCTGCTCACCGGACGGCTCTCCGTCCGGACCCACCCGTGGCTCGCCGAGCACCGCGTGCGCGGCACGATCCTGGTGCCCGGCACCGCGTTCGTCGAGCTCGCCGTGCGGGCCGGGGACGAGGCCGGCCACGACCGGATCGAAGACCTGACCCTGCACGCCCCGCTGGTGCTGCCCGAGGACGAGGCGGTCGACGTCCAGGTCCGCGTGGGCGAGACCGACGAGCGGGGACTCCGCCCGCTGACCGTCCACGCCCGCGTGGCCGGCGGCGGCGAATGGACCCTGCACGCCGAAGGCGCGCTCGGGACGGCCGCGGCCGCGCCGTCCGACGGCCTGGCCGTGTGGCCGCCCACCGGCGCAGAACCCATCGACGTCAGCGGTCTGTACGACGGGATGACCGAAGCCGGGTTCGGCTACGGCCCGAGCTTCCGCGGCCTGTCCGCGGCCTGGCGGACGGCCGGCGAGATCTACGCCGAGGTCGCGCTGCCGTCCGGCACCGCGGAGTTCGGCCTGCACCCCGGGCTGCTCGACTCGGCCCTGCACGCGCTCGCCCTCGGCACCGGCGACCAGGTCGCCCGGCCCGGAGAACGCGCCGGCAGGCTGCCGTTCGCGTGGACCGGCGTCACGCTGCACGCCGCCGGCGCCGCGAAACTGCGCGTCCGGCTGACCCCGTCCGGCGACGACGCGGTGTCGCTGCTGGTCGCGGACGCGTCCGGGGCACCGGTCGCCACCGTCGACTCCCTGGTGCTGCGCCCGGTTTCGGCCGTGGCGGACCCCGGTCCCGCGGCCCCCGAGTCGCTGTACCGGCTCGCCTGGACGCCGTTCCCGAAGCCGGACGCGGTCGCCGTCGCGGTCCCGCTGAGCGAGGTCGCCGACGAGGTGCCCGAGCTGGTCGTGGCCGAGGCGAAGAGCGTCACCGACGTCCTGGAACTGGTCCAGAGCTGGATTTCCGAAGAACGCTTCGCCGACGCCAAGCTGGTGTTGCGGACCCCCGGCGCGGTGTACACGGAGACGCCGGATCCGGCCGTGGCCGCCGTCTGGGGCCTGGTCCGGTCCGCGCAGGGCGAGCACCCCGGCCGGTTCGTCCTCGTCGACGCGCCTGATGGCGAGACGCTCGACGCGGCCCTGGCCACCGGTGAACCGCAGGTCGCGGTCCGGGGCGGGGACCTGTTCGTCCCGCGGGTCACGCGGGGTGGCGGGGCGCTTCAGCCGCCGTCCGGTGACCGCACCTGGCGGCTCGACACCCGGGCCAAGGGCACGCTGGACAACCTCGTCTTGGTGCCCAGCGCGGAGGCCGTCGCGCCGCTGGCCGGCCACGAGGTCCGGGTCGGTGTCCGCGCCGCCGGGCTCAACTTCCGCGACGTGCTGAACGCGCTGGGCATGTACCCCGGCGAGGCCGGCTTGCTCGGCATCGAGGGCGCCGGGGTCGTGCTGGAGGTCGGTTCTGGGGTGACCCGGCTGGCGCCGGGCGACCGCGTGATGGGCCTGCTCGCGGGCGGGTTCGGCCCGGTCTCGGTTTCCGACAACCGTTACCTGGTCCCGATTCCGGACGGCTGGAGCTTCGAACAGGCTGCGTCCGCGCCGATCGTGTTCCTGACCGCGTACTACGCGCTGAGCCAGCTCGGTGCGCTGCAAGCGGGGGAGCGGGTGCTCATCCACTCCGCCGCGGGTGGCGTCGGCATGGCCGCCGTCCAGCTCGCCCGGCACCTCGGCGCCGAGGTCTTCGGCACCGCGAGCCCCGGCAAGTGGGACGTCCTGCGCGGCATGGGCCTGGACGACGCGCACCTCGCCAGCTCCCGCACGCTCGAGTTCGAGCAGTCGTTCGGCGGCGGGATGCACGTCGTGCTGGACGCGCTGGCCGGCGAGTTCGTCGACGCGTCGCTGCGCAGCACCGCGCCCGGCGGGCGGTTCCTGGAGATGGGCAAGACCGACGTCCGCGACCCGGAGCAGGTGGCCGCCGCGCACGACGTCCGCTACCAGGCGTTCGACCTGATCGACGCCGGGCCGGACCGGATCGCCGAGCTGTTCGCCGACGTCCTCGCGCTGTTCGCGAGCGGCGCGCTCGAGCCGCTGCCACTGTCCACTTGGGACGTCCGGCACGCGCCGGAGGCGTTCCGCCACCTCAGCCAGGCCAAGCACGTCGGCAAGGTCGTGCTGCGGATCCCGCGGCAGCTCGACCCGGCGGGCACCGCATTGATCACCGGCGGTACCGGCGCGCTCGGCCGGCTGGTGGCTCGGCACCTGGTCACCACGCACGGCGTCAAGCACCTGCTGCTGCTCAGCCGCAGCGGTGGCGCCGGAGACCTCGTCGAAGAACTGGCCGGGCTGGGCGCCGAAGTCACCGTCACGGCGTGCGACGTCACCGACGGCGCGGCGCTGGGCGCGGTGCTCGGCACCATCCCCGCCGAGCACCCGCTCACCGCCGTCGTGCACACCGCCGGCGTCCTCGACGACGGCACCGTCGAGTCCCTCACCCCCGAGCGGCTCGACACCGTGTGGGAACCGAAAGCCGTTGCGGCCCAACGGCTGCACGAGCTGACCGCGGACGCCGACCTGGCCGCGTTCGTGCTGTTCTCCTCGGTCGCCGGCACGTTCGGCAACGCCGGGCAGGCCAACTACGCCGCGGCCAACGTGTTCCTGGACGCCCTCGCCCAGCGGCGGGTGGCGGCCGGCCTGCCCGCGACGTCGCTGGCCTGGGGCCCGTGGGCGGGTGGCGGCATGCTCGGCAGCCTGACCGAGGCCGACGTGCGCCGGATGACCCGCGGCGGGATTCCGCCGCTGACCGCCGCCGAAGGCCTGGCGCTGTTCGACGCGGGCCTGGTCTCGGCCGAACCGGCGCTGCTGCCGGTGCGGCTGGACCTGGCCGCGCTGCGGGCCCGCGCCGCCGGTGGCGGGGTGCCGACCGTCCTCAACGGACTGATCCGCCACCGCGCCCGCCGGACCGCCGAGAACTCCGCCGGCGGTGGGATCGCACTGAAGACGCGGCTGGCCGCGATGTCCGAAGTAGAGCGTGAGCAGCTGCTGACCGAGACGGTCTGCGGCGAGGTCGCCGCGGTGCTCGGCCACCTCTCGGCGGCCGAGGTCGATCCGGCCCGGCCGTTCAAGGAGCTCGGGTTCGACTCCCTGACCTCGGTCGAGCTGCGCAACCGGCTCAACGCCGGCACCGGCCTGCGGCTGCCCGCGACGCTGGTGTTCGACCAGCCGACCCCGCTGGAGCTGGCCCGGTACCTGCGCGAGGCACTGCTGGACGAGCCCGTCGCCGCGGCCCGCCCGGCCGTGCTCGGCGAGCTGGACCGGCTCGAAGCGCTGCTGCTGGCGCCCGGCCACGACCAGGCCGAGCACCCCAGGATCACGTTGCGCCTGCAGAGCTTGCTGGCGAGGTGGAGCGACGCGCACCGGAGCGCGGACAACGCCGACGCCGAGCTCGAGTCGGCCACCGGCGACGACATCTTCGAGCTGCTCGACAAAGAACTGGGCATGTCGTGAACCCCCGCCCGAGCCCCCGTTCCCCCCGCGTCCCCGAGGTGACTTCGAATGCCTGACGAAAGCAAGTACCTCGAGTACTTGAAGCGGCTCACGGCCGACCTGCGCACCGCCCGCCGGCAGCTGCGCGACGTCGAGGAGCGGGACACCGAGCCGATCGCCGTCGTCGCGATGAGCTGCCGCTTCCCGGGCGGCGTGCGCAGCCCGGAGGACCTGTGGGAGCTGGTCACGACCGGCGGCGACGCGATCTCGGACTTCCCCGGCGACCGCGGCTGGCAGCTCGAGCCCGGCCCCGGCGGGCGGGTGCCGCAGGGCGGGTTCCTCTACGACGCACCGAAGTTCGACGCCGGGTTCTTCGGCATCAGCCCGCGCGAGGCGCTGGCCGTCGACCCGCAGCAGCGGGTTCTGCTCGAAGTGGCGTGGGAGGTGTTCGAGCGGGCGGGCATCCCGGCGGACGCCTTCCGCGGCTCGGACACCGGTGTCTTCATCGGTGCCGCGTCCTCGCAGTACGGCGCGGGCAGCGGCGCGGAGCTGGCCGGGCTCGCGGGACACCTGCTCACCGGCAACGCGACCAGCGTCGTCTCCGGGCGCCTGGCCTACACCTTCGGGCTCGAGGGCCCGGCGGTCACTGTGGACACTGCGTGCTCGTCTTCGTTGGTTTCACTTCACTTGGCGGTGCACGCGCTGCGCACCGGCGAGTGCTCGATGGCGCTGGCCGGCGGGGTGACCGTGATGGCGCACCAGGGCACGTTCGTCGCCTTCGACAGCCAGCAAGGGCTTTCCCCGGACGGGCGCTGCAAGGCGTTCGCCGGCGCGGCCGACGGCACCGGCTGGGCCGAGGGCGCCGGAATCCTGCTGCTGGAACGGCTTTCCGACGCTCGCCGCAACGGTCACGACGTCCTCGCCGTCGTGCGCGGCACCGCGGTCAACTCCGACGGTGCGTCCAACGGCCTGACCGCCCCGCACGGCCCGTCCCAGCGCCGGGTCATCCGCCAGGCGCTGGCCAACGCGCGGCTGTCCGCCGCGCACGTCGACCTGCTCGAGGCGCACGGCACCGGTACGAAGCTGGGTGACCCGATCGAGGCGCAGGCGCTGCTCGCCACCTACGGCCAGGAGCGCGAGCCGGGGCTGCCGCTGTGGCTCGGCTCGCTGAAGTCGAACCTGGGCCACGCCCAGGCCGCGGCCGGCGTCGGCGGCGTGATCAAGCTGGTCGAAGCGTTGCGGCACGCGAAGATGCCGCGCACCCTGCACGTCGACGAGCCGACCCCGCACGTGGACTGGGCCTCGGGCGAGGTCGAGCTGCTCACCTCGGAGCGTGACTGGCCGGAGACCGGACGTCCCCGGCGCGCTGCCGTGTCCGGGTTCGGGATCAGCGGCACCAACGCGCACGCGATCCTGGAGGAGGCACCTGAACCGGTCTCCGAAGACACCGAAGACGTCGTCGTCCTCCCGCCGCGCCCGCTGCCGTCGCCGCTGCCGGTGCTGGTGTCCGCCCGCAGCGCGGAGGCCCTGCGCGCGCTCGCCGGGGACTTCGTCACCCACCTGACCGCCCGTCCCGAGCTGCGGCTCGCGGACGTCGCGTTCTCGACCGCCGCGGGCCGCTCCTCGCTGGAGCACCGCGCCGTCCTGCTCGCCGACGACCGTGACGCGCTGCTCACCGGCCTCACCGCGCTGGCGGGCGACACCCCCGCGCCCGGGCTGGTCCGCGGGGTCACGGCCGTGCGCGGCCGGCTGGCGTTCCTGTTCACCGGCCAGGGCAGCCAGCGGGCCGGCGCCGGGCGTGAGCTGTACGACGCGTTCCCGGAGTTCGCGGCCGCGGTGGACGAGATCTGCGCCGCCTTCGAGTCCCACTTGGACCGTCCACTCAAGACGGTCCTGTTCGACGAGACCGGTCTGCTCGACCGGACCGAGTACACGCAGGCCGCGCTGTTCACCCTCGAGGTGGCGCTGTTCCGGCTGCTGGCGCACCTCGGCGTCACGCCCGACTTCCTGATCGGCCACTCGATCGGCGAGCTGGCCGCCGCGCACGTCGCCGGGGTCTGGTCCCTGGCGGACGCGGTGACCCTGGTCGCCGCGCGCGGCCGTCTCATGCAGGCGCTGCCGTCGGGTGGCGCGATGGTCGCGATCCAGGCGACCGAGGACGAGGTTGCGGAATATCTGTCCGACCGGGTGAGCATCGCGGCGGTCAACGGTCCCGAGGCGATCGTCGTCTCCGGTGACGAAGACGCTGTCCTCGCGGTCGTGGAGCAGTTCGCCGGCCGCAAGACCAAGCGCCTGACCGTGAGTCACGCGTTCCACTCGCCCCGCATGGACGGCATGCTCGACGAGTTCCGCGCCGTCGCGGCGAGCTTGACGTACAGCGCGCCGGTCATCCCGATCGTCTCGAACGTCACCGGCGCCCCGGCCACCGCGGCCGAGCTGGCCGACCCGGAGTACTGGGTGCGGCACGTCCGCCAGGCCGTCCGGTTCGCCGACGGCATGCGCGCGCTCACCGCGAAGGGCGTCACTACGTTTCTGGAGCTGGGCCCGGACGGCGTGCTGTCCGCGCTCGGGCGCGAGTCCGCCGGCCCGGATGCGGTGTTCGCCGCCGTGCTGCGGGCCGGCCGTCCCGAGTCCGGCTCGGCGCTGGCCGCGCTCGCCGCCGTCCACGTGCACGGCGTCGCCGTGAACTGGCCGGTGCTGTTCGAGGGCACCCGGCGCGTCGAGCTGCCGACCTACCCGTTCCAGCGGGAGCACTACTGGATCGAGCCGAGCGGTTCCGCGCCGGCCACCACCGCCGAGGACGCCGGGTTCTGGCAGGCCGTCGAAACCGGCGACCCGGCCGCGCTCGCCGCCACCCTCGACCCGGGCAACACGGACCTGGCGTCGTCCCTGGGTGACGTCCTGCCCGCCCTGGCCTCCTGGCGCGACCGCCGCCGTGAAGAATCCACTGTGGATGGCTGGCGGTACCGGATCTCCTGGACACCCCAGCCGACCGCGGCCGCCGAACTGTCCGGCACCTGGCTGGTGGTCGGGGCGCCGGAGATGTTCGGTGACGCCGTCGTCGAGGCCCTGACCGCCCACGGCGCGCGAGTCCGCTGGATCGCCGACCCGACCGAACTCCGCGGCAACCGCACTGGCGGGAGTGGCCTCGCTGGTGTGAGCGGGCTGGCTGGCGACCCCGCCGACCCGACCGAACTGTCCGCTGGCCTCGCCGACCCGACCGACCTGTCCGGCGAATCGTTCACCGGAGTCCTCTCCCTCCTCGCCCTCGACGAAACCCCCGACCCCGCCCACCCTGGCCTTACCACGGGCCTGACCAGCACGATCGAACTGATCCAGGCCCTCGGCATCACCGCGCCCCTCTGGCTCGCCACCTCCGGGGCGGTCGCCACCGGCCGCGCCGATCGGGCCGTCTCGCCGGTGCAGGCGCAGGTCTGGGGCCTGGGCCGGGTGCTCGGGCTGGAGGAGCCCGGCCGCTGGGGCGGGCTCGTCGACCTCCCGGCCGAGCTGGACGCCCGCGCCGGTGCCCGGCTGGCCGCGGTGCTCGCCGACGCCGGTGAGGACCAGGTCGCCGTGCGTGCCAGCGGCGTGTTCGCCCGCCGTCTGGTCCGAGTCCCGGCGACGCCGGTGCGGTCCTGGACCCCGCGCGGCACCGTGCTGATCACCGGCGGCACCGGCGCGCTGGGCGCGCAGGTCGCCCGCCGCCTCGCCGCCACCGGTGCGGAACGCCTGGTGCTGACCGGCCGTCGTGGCCTGGACGCCCCGGGCGCGGCCGAGCTGCGTGACGAACTGACCGCGCTCGGCGTGGACGTCGTCGTCGCGGCGTGCGACGTCGCCGACCGTGACGCCCTGGCCGCGCTGCTCGCCGAACACCCAGTGACGTCGGTGTTCCACGCCGCCGGCGCGACCGGATCGGCGCCGCTGCACGAGACGTCCCTCGCCGGGTTCGCAGAGCTGGTGCGCGCCAAGGTCGTCGGCGCAGCCAATCTCGACGAGCTGGCCGGCGACGTCGACGCGTTCGTCCTGTTCTCCTCGATCGCCGGGGTCTGGGGCAGCGGCGGGCAGGCCGCGTACGCCGCGGCGAACGCCCACCTGGACGCCCTGGCCGAGCAACGTCGTTCGCGCGGGCTGGCCGCGACCGCGATCTCCTGGGGCCCGTGGGCCGGGGGCGGCATGGTCGAGGGTGACGGCGAGCAGCAGCTGCGCCGCCGCGGCCTGCCGCCGATGGCTGCCGAGCCGGCGCTCGCCGCGCTGGCCGGGGCGCTCGACGGGGACGAGACCACGGTGACCGTCGCCGACGTGACCTGGGCGTCCTTCGCGCCCGGGTTCGCCGCGGCCCGCCCGCGTCCGCTGCTCGCCGAGCTGCCCGAAGCGGTCGCCGCCCTGACCGGCGGCCCTGCCCGCACGGAATCCGGCGCCGGTGTGGAACTCCGCGCCCGGCTCGCCGCGCAACCGTCCGAAAAGGACGCTCTCGGCGTGCTCGTCGGCATCGTCCGCGCCGGGATCGCCGCCGTGCTCGGGTTCACCTCCGTGGCCGACGTCCGTGACGACCGGCCGCTGGCCGACCTCGGGTTCGACTCGCTCACCGCGGTCGAGCTGCGTGACCTCCTGGCCACCGAGACCGGCCTGAACCTGCCCGCGTCGCTGGTGTTCGACTGCCCGACCCCGGAGCTGCTCGCCGCGCACCTGCACGCCGAGCTGATCGGCGACGCGCCGGTCGCCACCGTCGTCAGCACGTCCACTGTGGACGACCCGATCGCGATCGTGGCGATGAGCTGCCGGTACCCCGGCGGTGTCACCTCGCCCGAGGACCTCTGGCGCCTGGTCGAGGGCGGCGTCGACGGCATCGGCCCGTTCCCGGCCGACCGCGGCTGGGACCTCGACGCGCTTTACGACCCCGACCCGGACAACCCGGGCACCAGCTACACCCGCGAAGGCGGGTTCCTGCCCGCGGTCGGCGGGTTCGACGCGGCCTTCTTCGGCATCTCGCCGCGTGAAGCGCTGGCCATGGACCCGCAGCAGCGCGTGCTGCTGGAGACCGCGTGGGAGGCGTTCGAGCGCGCGGGCATCAACCCGCGTTCGGTGCGCGGCAGCCGGTCCGGCGTGTTCGTCGGCTCGAACGGCCAGGACTACGCGGCCCTGCTGATGCGCTCCGGCGACGCCGGCGAGGGCTACCTCGCCACCGGCAACGCCGCCGCCGTCGTGTCCGGCCGGCTGGCCTACACGTTCGGCCTCGAAGGGCCCGCGCTGACCGTCGACACGGCGTGCTCGTCGTCGCTGGTCGCGCTCCACCTGGCCGCCCAGGCCCTGCGTAACGGCGAGTGCGAGCTGGCCCTGGCCGGCGGCGTCACGGTGATGACGACGCCGACCGCGTTCGCCGAGTTCTCCCGCCAGCGCGGCCTCGCCGCCGACGGCCGCTGCAAGTCCTTCGCCGCCGCGGCCGACGGCACCGGCTGGGGCGAGGGCGCCGGACTTCTCCTGCTGGAACGGCTTTCCGACGCGCAGCGCAACGGCCATCCGGTGCTCGCGCTCGTCGCGGGCAGCGCGGTCAACTCCGACGGCACGTCCAACGGCCTCACCGCACCCAACGGCCCGGCTCAGCAGAACGTGATCCGCCAGGCGCTCGGCGCGGCCGGCCTCACGACGTCCGATGTGGACACCGTGGAGGCGCACGGCACCGGCACGGTGCTCGGCGACCCGATCGAGGCGCAGGCCCTGCTGGCCACCTACGGCCGCGACCGCGACGGCGAGCCGCTGTGGCTGGGCTCGCTGAAGTCGAACATCGGGCACACCCAGGCCGCCGCCGGCGTCGGCGGCGTGATCAAGGCCGTCCTCGCGATGCGGCACGGTGTCCTGCCGCGCACGCTGCACGTCGACGCGCCGTCGCCGCACGTGGACTGGACGTCCGGCGCGGTCGAGCTGCTCACCGAGGCTCGGGCCTGGCCCGAGACCGGACGTCCGCGCCGCGCCGGCGTCTCGTCGTTCGGCGTCGGCGGGACGAACGCGCACACGATCATCGAGCAGGCCCCGGCCACCGAGCCGGCTCTGGACCGCGGTGCGCAGCCCTCGCTGGCGCCGATCGTGCTGTCCGCACGCACCCCGGAAGCGCTGCGTGCGCAGGCCGCGGCACTGACCGTCGACGCCGATCTGGGCGACCTCGCGTTCTCCCTGGCAACGTCACGGGCGGCGCTCGAACACCGCGCGGTCGTCACGGGCGAGACCGTCGAAGACGTCGAGCGTGGCCTGCGCGCGCTGGCCGAGGACCGATCCGACGCCGCGCTCGTCCGCGGCGAAGCGGGCGGCGGGCTGGCGTTCCTGTTCACCGGCCAGGGCAGTCAGCGAGCGGGGATGGGCCGGGAGCTGTACGACGCCCACCCGGTCTTCGCCGACGCGCTCGACGCGGTGTGTGCGGAGTTCGACACCCACCTCGACCGTCCACTGCGGACGATCTTGTTCGAGGACTCCGAACTGCTGGACCAGACCGCGTACACCCAGGCTGCGCTGTTCGCGGTCGAGGTGGCTTTGTTCCGCCTGGTCGAATCCTGGGGCCTGCGGCCGGACTTCCTGGCCGGCCACTCGATCGGCGAGCTGGCCGCGGCGCACGTCGCCGGGGTGCTGTCGCTGGCCGACGCGGTGACGCTGGTCGCCGCGCGGGGACGCCTGATGCAGGCGCTGCCGGAAGGTGGCGCGATGGTCGCGATCCAGGCGACCGAAGACGAAGTCGTGCCGCACCTCACCGAGCGCGTGAGCATCGCCGCGCTCAACGGTCCTAACGCGACAGTCGTCTCCGGTGACGAGGACGCCGTGCTGGCCGTCGCCGCGCACTTCGCGGACCGCAAGACCAAGCGCCTGACCGTGAGCCACGCGTTCCACTCGCCGCTGATGGACCCGATGCTGGACGAGTTCCGCGCGGTCGCCCGGTCCCTGACGTTCGCCCCGCCGCGGATCCCGATCGTCGCCGGTGACGTCACCGACCCGGAGCACTGGGTGCGGCACGTCCGCGACGCCGTCCGGTTCGCGGACGGCATGCGGACCCTCGAAGCCAGCGGTGTCACGACGTTCCTGGAGCTGGGTCCGGACGGCGTGCTGTCCGCGATGGGCCAGGACTGCGTCGCCGACGGCACCTTCGCGCCGCTGCTGCGGTCCGGCCGCCCGGAGCGCGACACCGTCGCGACCGCGCTGGCCACGGCGTACGCACACGGCGCGAAGATCGACTGGACGGCCCTGTTCGCGGGCGCCGACGTCCGCCGCATCGACCTGCCCACCTACCCCTTCGAGCACACGACGTTCTGGCCCGAGCCGGCCATCGCTCAAGTCGAGGGCACCGAAGACGCCGGGTTCTGGCAGGCCGTCGAAACCGGGGACGCGGACGCGCTCGCCGCGACCCTCGACCTGCCCGCCGGCTCGCTCGCCGACGTCCTGCCCGCGCTCGCCGGCTACCGCCGTCGCGGCCAGGAGAAGTCCACTGTGGACTCCTGGCGCTACCGGATCGACTGGCTGCCGGTGCCGTCGGACACGACCCCGGAGCTGTCCGGCCGCTGGTTGCTGGCCGGGCCCGACGCTCTCGGCGTCACCGCCGCCCTCACCGCGCACGGCGCCGAGGTCGAACCGCTGACCCCGGAAGCGCTCGACGGCCCGGTCGCCGGAGTCGTCTCCCTGCTCTCGCTGGACGAGCGGGACGGCCTCGCCGCGACGCTCGACCTGGTCCAGACCCTGGCCGCCCACGAGGTTGCCGCCCCGCTGTGGCTGGTCACCTCGGGCGCCGTCGGCACCGGCCGCGCCGACCGGCCGCGCAGCGCTACCCAGGCGATGACCTGGGGTTTCGGTCGCGTCGTCGGCCTGGAGTACCCGCAGCACGGCGGTGGCCTGATCGACCTGGACACCACGCTCGACGAGCGCGCCGCCACCCGGTTCGCCCGGGTGCTGGCCGACGGGACCGAGGACCAGGTCGCGATCCGCGCCACCGGTGTCTTCGGCCGCCGCCTCGCGCACGCCGCCCCCGCCACCACCGCCTGGACCCCGCGCGGGACCGTGCTGGTCACCGGCGGCACCGGCGCGCTCGGCGCGCACGTCGCCCGCCACCTTGCCGCCGAGGGCGCCGAGCGGCTGGTGCTGACCAGCCGTCGCGGTCTGGACGCGCCGGGCGCGGCCGAGCTGCGTGACGAACTCGCCGAGTCCGGTGTGGACGTGGTCGTCGCGGCCTGCGACGTCGCCGACCGCGACGCCCTCGCCGCGCTGCTGGCCGAGCACCCGGTCAACGCCGTGGTGCACGCGGCCGGCGCGGGCGACCCGGCCCGGCTCGCGGACCTGACGCGGGACGGGCTCGAGGCCGTCGTCGAGGCCAAGGTCGCCGGTGCGGCGAACCTCGACGAGCTGCTGTGGGACACCGAACTCGATGCGTTCGTGCTGTTCTCGTCCATCGCGGGCGTGTGGGGGAGTGGCGGCCAGGCCGCCTACGCCGCCGCCAACGCCTACCTCGACGCGCTCGCCGAGCAGCGTCGCGCCCGTGGCGTCACCGCGACGGCGATCGCCTGGGGCCCGTGGGCCGAGGGTGGCATGGTCGGCGCCGAAGCCGAGGCCGACCTGCGCCGCCGCGGCCTCCCGGCGCTCGCCCCCGACCTCGCCGTCACCGCCCTGACCTGCGGCGACACCGCCGTCGTGGTCGCCGACGTCGATTGGGCGCGGTTCGCGCCGGGTTACCAGCTGGCCCGGCCGCGGCCGCTGATCGGCGACCTGCCCGAGGTCCGCGCCCTGGACACGGCCCCGGCTGCGGGGGACCGGCCGGCGCTGGTCGCCCGGCTGGCGCCCCTGGCCGCCGCCGAACGGCAGCGTGCGCTGCTGGACGTCGTCCGCGCCGAGGCCGCGCTCGCGCTCGGCCACACCGGCCCGGACGCCCCGGCCGCCGTGCCGCCCGCCCGCGCGTTCCGCGACCTCGGCTTCGACTCGCTCACCGCGGTCGACCTGCGCACCCGGCTGGCCACCGCGACCGGCCTGCGGCTGCCCGCGTCGCTGGCCTTCGACCACCCGAACTCCGAGGCACTGGCCCGGATGCTCGACACCGAGCTGTTCGGCACCGTCCACAGCGGAGTCGAGCCGCCGGGTGCCACGACGTCCGCCGACGACGACCCGATCGTCGTCGTCGCGATGAGCTGCCGACTGCCCGGCGGCGTGCGCAGTCCGGAGGACCTCTGGGACCTGGTCGTCTCCGGCGGTGACGCGGTGACCGAGTTCCCCGCCGACCGCGGCTGGGACCTCGGTGCGCTCTACCACCCGGACCCCGCCCACCCGGGCACGTCCTACGCCCGCACCGGCGGGTTCCTGCACGACGCGGGTGACTTCGATCCGGCGTTCTTCGGCATCAGCCCGCGTGAAGCGCTTTCGATGGACCCGCAGCAGCGGCTGCTGCTGGAGACGTCGTGGGAGGCGTTCGAACGGGCCGGCATCCCGGCGGAGTCCGTGCGGGGCAGCCGGACCGGCGTGTTCGTCGGCTCGAACAGCCAGGACTACGCGACCCTGCTGATGGTCGCGCGGCAGGACGCCGAGGGCTACGTCGCCACCGGCAACGCCGCGAGCGTCGTGTCCGGCCGGCTCGCCTACACCTTCGGGCTGGAGGGCCCGGCCGCGACGATCGACACCGCGTGCTCGTCTTCGCTGGTCGCGGTGCACTGGGCCGCGCAGGCGCTGCGAGCCGGCGAGTGCTCGCTCGCGCTGGCCGGCGGCGCGCTGGTGATGGCCACCCCCGGCACGTTCATCGAGTTCTCGCGCCAGCGCGGCCTGGCCGCGGACGGCCGCTGCAAGGCGTTCGCCGACGCGGCCGACGGCACCGGCTGGGGTGAAGGCGCCGGAATGCTGCTGCTGGAAAGGCTTTCCGACGCCCGTCGCAACGGGCACCCCGTCCTCGCGGTGCTGCGCGGCTCGGCGATCAACTCCGATGGCGCGTCCAACGGCCTGACCGCGCCCAATGGTCCGGCCCAGCAACGCGTGATCCGCCAGGCCCTCGCGGCCGCCGGACTGTCCACTTCGGACGTCGACGTCGTCGAGGCGCACGGCACCGGCACCACGCTGGGCGACCCGATCGAAGCGCAGGCCGTGCTGGCCACCTACGGCCGTGACCGCGACGGCGAGCCGCTGCTGCTGGGCTCCCTGAAGTCCAACATCGGGCACACCCAGGCCGCCGCCGGTGTCGCCGGGATGATGAAGATGATCCTGGCGATGCGGCACGGCACCGTGCCGAAGACGCTGCACGTCGACGCGCCGTCGTCCCAGGTGGACTGGACGGCCGGGGCGGTCGAGCTGGTCACCGAGGCCCGCCCGTGGCCCGAGGTGGGACGCGCGCGCCGCGCCGCCGTGTCGTCGTTCGGCATGAGTGGCACCAACGCGCACGTGGTCCTGGAGGAGGCGCCGCCCGCCGACCAGGCACTCGCCGTCCCCGTGCCGATGGCGCCGTGGACGCTGTCCGCGCACACCGCCGAGGCCCTGCGCGAGCAGGCCACCCGGCTGCTGACGCACCTGGACACCGACGGCTGGGAACCGGCGGACGTCGCGTATTCGCTGGCCACGACCCGGTCCCGGCAGCCGCACCGCGCGGCCGTGCTCGGCACCGACCGCGAGACGCTGCTGGCCGGGCTCGCCGCTCTGGCCGCGGGCGAACCGTCGGCCCTGACCGGCGTCGCCGGGGAAGGCCGGCTGGCGTTCCTGTTCACCGGCCAGGGCAGCCAGCGGGCCGGGATGGGCCGTGAGCTGTACTCGGCGCACCCGGTCTTCGCCGACGCGCTGGACGCGGTCTGCGCCGAATTCGACACCCACTTGGACCGTCCACTGCGGACCGTCCTCTTCGAAGACTCCGCGCTGCTGGACCAAACGGCCTACACCCAGGCCGCGCTGTTCGCGCTCGAGGTCGCCCTGTTCCGGCTGGTGGAGCACTACGGTCTCCGGCCCGACTTCCTCGCGGGCCACTCGGTCGGCGAGCTGGCGGCAGCGCACGTCGCCGGGGTTCTGTCGCTGGCGGACGCGGTGACGCTGGTCGCCGCGCGGGCGCGTCTCATGCAGGCGCTGCCCGAGGGTGGCGCGATGGTCGCGATCCAGGCGACCGAGGACGAGGTCACCCCGCACCTGACCGGGCGCGTGAGCATCGCCGCCCTGAACGGCCCGGCGTCGACCGTGCTCTCGGGTGACGAAGACGCGGTGCTGGCGGTCGTGGCGCAGTTCGCGGACCGCAAGACCAAGCGGCTCACGGTGAGCCACGCGTTCCACTCACCGCTGATGGACCCGATGCTGGACGAGTTCCGCGCGGTCGCCGAAACCCTGACCTACACCGAGCCGAAGATCCCGATCCTCGCCGGCGACGTCACCGATCCCGGGTACTGGGTGCGGCACGTCCGCGAGGCCGTCCGGTTCGCCGACGCCATGCGCGCCCTGGAGGCGGCCGGCGTCACGACGTACCTCGAGCTGGGGCCGGACGGCGTGCTGTCCGCGTTGGGCCAGGACTGCGTCGCCGACGCCGTCTTCGCCCCCGTCCTGCGGAGCGGCCGGTCCGAGGAGCAGGCGTTCGCCCACGCCCTCGGCCAGGCGCACGTCCGCGGGCACGTCCCGGACTGGGGCACCGTCCTGGCCGGCGCCCGCCGGATCGACCTGCCCACCTACGCCTTCCAGAACCGCCGCTACTGGCCGGAAGTCGAGCTGCCCAACGGTTTCGAAGCCACCTCGGGCGATGCCGAGTTCTGGAGCGTCGTCGAAGCCGACGACGTCGCCTCGCTCGCCGAGACCCTGGCCATCACCGAGCACGACGCCGAGACGCTGCTGCCCGCGCTGGCGAACTGGCGCCGGTCCGGCCAGGAGACGTCCACTGTGGACTCCTGGCGCTACCGGATCACCTGGCAGCCGCTGACCGACCTGCCCGCGCCGGTGCTGTCCGGCACCTGGCTGCTGCTGGCTCCCGCCGGACACCCGCTGGCCGGGGTGCTGACCCGTTACGGCGCGGACACCGTCGTCGTCGAGCCCGCGGCCCGCGAGGCGCTGGCCGTCGAGATCGCCGGTGCCGTCTGGGAACGTGAGATCACCGGGGTGCTTTCGCTGGTCACGGCCGACGACCCGGCCACCGCGTCCGCGCAGCTGCTCGACGTGCTGCGGGCGCTGGGTGACGCCGACGTCGCCGCACCCCTGTGGGTGGCGACCGAAGGCGCCGTCTCCACCGGGCGCGCCGACCGGGTCCGCGCCGCCGGCCAGGCCGCCGCGTGGGGCCTGGGCCGCGTGGCCGGCCTCGAGCTGCCGCAGCGCTGGGGCGGGCTCGTCGACCTGCCGGAGGTGCTCGACGAGCGGGCCGGTGCCCGGCTCGCCGGGGTGCTGGCCGGCCCCGAGGACCAGGTCGCGGTCCGCGGCTCGGGTGTCCACGTACGACGGCTGGTTCGCGCCGAAAGGTCCACAAAGGACGTCTGGACGCCGCGGGGCACCGTGCTCGTCACCGGCGGCACCGGCGCGCTGGGTGCGCAGGTGGCCCGCTGGGCTGCGGAAAACGGCGCGGAACGGCTCGTCCTGACCAGCCGTTCCGGGCTCGCCGCGCCGGGCGCCGAAGCCCTGCGTGACGAACTCGGCGTCGACGTCGTGATCGCCGCCTGCGACGTCACCGACCGCGACGCCGTCGCCGCCCTGATCGCTGAGTACCCGGTCGACGCCGTGGTGCACGCCGCCGGCGTCGACCGCCCGACGCCTCTGGCCGACGGCGACGCGGGCGAGTTCGCCGACGTCCTGGCCGCCAAGGTCGCCGGCGCGGCGAACCTCGACGCCGTACTCGGCGAGACCGCTCTCGACGCGTTCGTCCTGTTCGCCTCGATCTCCGGGACCTGGGGTTCCGGTGGTCAGGGCGCGTACTCGGCCGCCAACGCCTACCTCGACGCGCTGGCGCAGACCCGCCGTGACCGCGGCCTGACGGCGACCGCCGTCGCGTGGGGCCCGTGGGACGGCGGGGGCATGGCCTCGCGCGGCGACGCCGCCGACCAGCTCCGCCGCCGCGGTCTCGAGCCGATGTCCGCGACGCTCGCGGTCCGCGCGCTGGCCAGCGCCGTCGGCGCCGGTGAAACCGCGCTGGTCGTGGCCGACGTGGACTGGGCGCGGTTCGCGCCATCGTTCGCCGCGGCCCGCCCGCGTCCGCTGCTCGACACGATCCCCGAGGTCGCCGCCGCGCTGGCCGGTGACGAGGAGACCGCCGAGACGTCCGAGTTCGCCCGGCAGCTGGCCGGGCTGGCCGGCGCCGAGCGCGAGCGGGTGCTGCTGGACCTGGTGCGCACGCACGCGGCGGCGGTGCTCGGCCACTCGGGTGTCAGCGAGGTCGAACCGGGAAAGGCGTTCCGCGAGCTGGGCTTCGATTCGCTCACCGCGGTCGAGCTGCGCAACGCCCTGGGCACCGCGACCGGCCTGCGCCTGCCCGCGACGCTCGTGTTCGACCACCCGACGCCGTCCGTGCTCGCCACGCACCTCGCGACGCAGCTGCTCGGCGGCGAGGTCGTCGCGCGGGCCGCGGTCAGCACCGTGCGCGACGCCGACGACCCGATCGCGATCGTGGCCATGAGCTGCCGGTACCCCGGGGGCGTCCGCTCGCCGGAGGACCTCTGGCGGCTGGTGGCCGAGGGCCGTGACGCCGTGTCCGAGATGCCCGCCGACCGCGGCTGGGACCTCGACGCGCTGTACGACCCGGACCCCGAGAGCGAGGGCACGTCCTACGCCCGCGAAGGCGGCTTCCTGCACGACGCGGCCGAGTTCGACGCCGGTTTCTTCGGCATTTCGCCGCGGGAAGCGCTCGGCATGGACCCGCAGCAGCGGCTGCTGCTGGAGATCACCTGGGAGGCGTTCGAACGTGCCGGGATCGACCCGAAGTCCGTGCGCGGCACCGAGGTCGGCGTGTTCGCCGGCACCAACAGCCAGGACTACGCGGCGCTGCTGATGACCGCGCCGCAGGGCGCCGAGGGGCACGTCGCGACCGGCAACTCCGCCAGCGTCGTCTCCGGCCGGCTCGCCTACACCTTCGGGCTCGAAGGCCCGGCCGTCACCGTGGACACCGCGTGCTCGTCTTCGCTGGTGGCGCTGCACCTCGCGGCGCAGGCCCTGCGCAACGGCGAGTGCTCGCTGGCCCTTGCCGGCGGCGCCCTGGTGATGGCCACGCCGGGCACGTTCGTCGAGTTCTCGCGCCAGCGCGGCCTCGCGCCGGACGGCCGTTGCAAGGCGTTCGCCGCGGCCGCCGACGGCACGGGCTGGGGCGAGGGCGCCGGGATGCTGCTGCTGGAGCGGCTGTCCGACGCACGCCGCCACGGCCACCCGGTGCTCGCCCTGGTCCGCGGCACGGCGATCAACCAGGACGGCGCGTCCAACGGCCTCACCGCCCCCAGCGGCCCGGCCCAGCAGCGCGTCATCCGGCAGGCACTGGCCAACGCCGGCCTGTCCACTTCGGACGTCGACGCGGTGGAGGCGCACGGCACCGGCACGGTGCTGGGCGACCCGATCGAGGCCCAGGCGGTGCTCGCGACCTACGGGCAGGACCGCGTCGAGCCGCTGTTCCTGGGCTCGCTGAAGTCCAACATCGGCCACACGCAGGCCGCGGCGGGGGTCGGCGGGATCATCAAGATGGTCCAGGCGATGCAGCACGGCGTGCTGCCGAAGACCCTGCACGTCGACGAGCCGTCCCCGCACGTCGACTGGACCGCGGGCGCGGTTTCGCTGCTGACCGAGGCACACGACTGGCCTGTGGTGGACCGGCCGCGGCGCGCGGCGGTGTCGTCGTTCGGGATGAGCGGGACCAATGCGCACGCGGTGATCGAGCAGGCCCCGGACTTCACGGCGGACGCTCAGCCGGTCGGCCGGGTGCCGCTGCTGGTGTCGGGGACCGACGCCGAGGCCGTCCGGGCTCAGGCTCGCCGGCTGCTCGCACACTGGGATGCTGCTCCGCAGGTCACACCGGCCGAGCTGGCCGTCGCGTCGGCGACCAGCCGGGCCGCGCTGCCCGCCCGGGCCGCGCTCCTGGCCACGGGCAGGGACGAGCTGCACGCCGCGCTCGGCGCCCTCGGCCGCGGTGAGGCCGGGCTCTCGACGGTGACCGGCACGGCGTCCGGCGGCCGGCTGGCATTCCTGTTCACCGGCCAGGGCAGTCAGCGCGCCGGGATGGGCCGCGAGCTGTACACGGCGTTCCCCGTTTTCGCCGACGCGCTGGACGCGGTGTGCGCGGAATTCGACTCCCACTTGGACCGTCCACTCCGGACGGTTGTCTTCGAGGACTCCGCTCTGCTCGACCAGACCGCCTACACCCAGGCCGCGCTGTTCGCGGTCGAGGTCGCCCTGTTCCGGTTGCTGGAGCACTGGGGCCTGCGGCCGGACTTCCTGGCCGGCCACTCGATCGGCGAGCTGGCCGCGGCGCACGTCGCCGGGGTCCTCTCGCTGGCCGACGCCGTCACGCTGGTCGCCGCGCGGGGTCGCCTGATGCAGGCCCTGCCGTCCGGCGGGGCGATGGTCGCGATCCAGGCGACCGAGGACGAGGTCACGCCCTGCCTGTCGGACCGGGTGGCGATCGCCGCGCTGAACGGCCCGGCCTCGACCGTGATCTCGGGTGACGAGGCCGAAGTGCTGGCCGTGGCCGCGCGGTTCGCGGACCGCAAGACCAAGCGGCTGACCGTGAGCCACGCGTTCCACTCGCCCCTGATGGACCCGATGCTGGACGAGTTCCGCGCGGTCGCCCGGTCCCTGACGTTCGCCCCGCCGCGGATCCCGATCGTGGCCGGCGAGGTGACCGACCCGGAGTACTGGGTCCGGCACGTCCGCGAGGCCGTCCGGTTCGTCGACGGCATGCGGACCCTCGAAGCGGCCGGGGTCACGACGTTCCTCGAGCTGGGCCCGGACGGCGTCCTCACCGCGCTCGCCCAGGACTGCGTGGCCGGCGGGGTGTTCGCCCCGGTGCTGCGGGGTGACCGTCCCGAGGAGGACACGCTCGTCGCGGCCGTCGCCACCGCGCACGTCCACGGCGTTTCGCCGGACTGGACGGCCGTGGCCGGTGGCCGTGGTGCCCACGTCGACCTGCCGACCTACGCGTTCCAGCGCCGCCGCTTCTGGCCCGAGGCCGCGGCCCCGGCCGCGCCGGTGGCCGGGACCGAAGCCGAGCGCGCGTTCTGGACCGCGGTCGAGAACGCCGACCTCGGCCGCCTCACCGGAACCCTCGCGCTCACCGGCGACGAGCCGTTCAGCGAGGTCCTGCCCGCGCTGTCGGCCTGGCGGCGGCAGCAGCACACCGAGTCCACAGTGGACGGCTGGCGCTACCGGACGACCTGGCAGCCCTGGACCGACCTCGGCGAGCCCACGCTGTCCGGCACCTGGCTGGTGTCCGACGGCGACCCGGCCGTGGCCGACGCCGTGACCAGGGCCGGCGCGGACGTCGTCCGGATCACCCTGGACGACACCCTCGCCGCGCAACTCACCGACGTCGGCGAGGTGGCGGGTGTCCTGGCCGGGCTCACCGAGGACGACGGCGACCTCGCGATGCCGGGCAGTGTGAAAGCCGCGCTGACCGCGATCCAGGCCGGCGTCGACGCCCCGCTGTGGGTGCTGACCAGCGGCGCTGTGTCGACCGGCCGGGCCGACCGGCTGCGCAACGCCACCCAGGCGATGGTCTGGGGCCTCGGCCGCGTCGCCGCGCTCGAACTGCCCCAGCGCTGGGGTGGCCTGATCGACCTGCCCGAGGACTTCGACGAGCGCACCGGCGCCCGCCTCACCGCGATCCTCACCGGCGGCAGCGAGGACCAGGTCGCCGTCCGCGGCTCCGGCGTCTACGTGCGCCGCCTCGTCCGGGCCCCGCGTCCGGTCACCACGTCGTGGACCCCGCGCGGCACCGTCCTGGTCACCGGCGGCACCGGCGCCCTGGGCGCGGAGGTCGCCCGCTGGGCGGCTCAAAGCGGCGCCGAGCGGCTGGTCCTCACCAGCCGCCGGGGCCTCGACGCGCCGGGCGCCGGACAGCTGCGTGACGAACTCGCCGAGTCCGGTGTGGACGTCGTTATCGCCGCTTGTGATGTCGCCGATCGCGACGCCGTCACCGCGCTGCTCGCCGAGTACCCGGTGGACGCCGTGGTGCACACCGCGGGGGTCGACCTGCCGACCGACCTGACCACTGTGGACACCGAGGCGTTCGCCGGCGTGCTGTCGGCGAAGGTGCTCGGGGCGGCCCACCTGGACAGCCTCGCCGGGGACGTCGACGCGTTCGTCCTCTTCTCCTCCATCTCCGGCGTCTGGGGTGCGGGTGGGCAGGCCGCCTACTCGGCCGCCAACGCCTACCTGGACGCGCTCGCCCAGTCGCGCCGCGACCGTGGGGTGCCGGCCACGGCCGTCGCCTGGGGGCCGTGGGCCGGTGGGGGCATGGCCTCACGCGGTGACGCGACCTCGCACCTGCGTCGCCGTGGTGTCACGCCGATGCGGCCGGAGGCGGCGATCGCCGCGCTCGCCCAGGCGGTGAACCAGGAGCCGGCCGTCGTCGTGGCCGATGTGGACTGGACGCGGTTCGCGCCGTCGTTCGCCTCGGTCCGCCCGCGTCCGCTGCTCGACGGCGTGCCCGAGGCCCGGGCCGCTCTCGTCGCGGCCGAGGCCGGGCCGGTGACCGGCGACGACACCTTTCGCACCCGGCTGGCCGGGATGGGCCGCGCCGAACAGGACCGGACGCTCGTCGCGCTGGTCCGGGCTGAAGCGGCCGCGGTGCTCGGACACGACGGCGCCGCGGCGATCGAGCCCGGCCGGGCGTTCAAGGACCTCGGCTTCGACTCGCTGACCGCCGTCGAACTGCGCAACCGGCTCACCGCCGCGACCGGCGTCCGGCTGCCCGCGACCCTCGTCTTCGACCACCCGAACACCACCGCGCTGGCCGCGAGCCTGCGGGCGGAACTGGTCGGGGAAACGGTGGCCGCCGCGGTCGAGACCGTGTCCACCGTGGACGACGACCCGATCGCCATCGTGGCGATGAGCTGCCGTTACCCGGGTGGCGTGCGGTCGCCGGAAGACCTCTGGCACCTGGTCGCCGACGGGGTCGACGCGGTGAGCGAGTTCCCCGCCGACCGCGGCTGGGACCTGGGCGCGCTGTACGACCCGAGCCAGGAGGCGCCCGGCACGAGCTACGCCAAGGAAGGCGGCTTCCTGAACGGCGCGGCGGACTTCGACCCGGCGTTCTTCGGGATCAGCCCGCGGGAAGCGCTCGCCATGGACCCGCAGCAGCGGCTGCTGCTGGAGACGTCGTGGGAGGCGTTCGAGCGCGCGGGCATCCCGCCGGAGGCCTTCCGCGGCAGCCGGACCGGCGTGTTCGCCGGCACCAACAGCCAGGACTACGCGGCGCTGCTGTTCGGCGCGGCGGAGAACACCGAGGGGTACGTCGCCACCAGCAACGCGGCGAGCGTCGTCTCCGGCCGGCTGTCCTACACGTTCGGCCTGGAAGGCCCGGCGCTGACGGTCGACACGGCGTGCTCGTCGTCGCTGGTCGCGGTGCACCTCGCGGCCCAGGCGCTGCGGCAGGGCGAGTGCGAACTCGCGCTCGCCGGTGGTGTCCTGGTCATGGCGACCCCGGGCACGTTCATCGAGTTCTCCCGCCAGCGCGCGCTGTCCTCGGACGGCCGTTGCAAGGCGTTCGCCGAGGCCGCCGACGGCACCGGCTGGGGTGAGGGCGTCGGCATGCTGCTCCTGGAGCGGTTGTCGGACGCGCAGCGCAACGGTCATCCGGTGCTGGCGATCGTCCGGGGGAGTGCGATCAACCAGGACGGCGCGTCCAACGGCCTGACCGCGCCGAACGGTCCTGCGCAGCAGCGGGTGATCCGGCAGGCGTTGACCAGTGCCGGTCTGTCCACTTCGGATGTCGACGCGGTCGAGGGCCACGGCACCGGCACGACGCTGGGCGACCCGATCGAGGCACAGGCATTGCTGGCGACCTACGGCCAGGACCGTGAGACGCCTCTGCTGCTGGGCTCGCTCAAGTCCAACATCGGGCACACTCAGGCGGCTGCGGGTGTCGGCGGGATCATCAAGATGGTCCAGGCGATGCAGCACGGTCTTCTGCCGAAGACGCTGCACGTTGACGAGCCGTCGTCGAAGGTGGACTGGACCGAGGGCGCGGTCGAGCTGCTGACCGAGGCACGCGAGTGGCCGTCGGTGGACCGCCCGCGGCGCGCCGGCATCTCGTCGTTCGGCATGAGCGGCACCAACGCCCACGTCATCCTCGAACAGGCCCCCGAAACCCCCGCGGCCACTGCCTCGGAGACGCGGCCGGCGCTCATGCCCTGGGTGCTGTCCGCTCGCAGTGCCCCCGCGCTGCGAGCCAGGGCTGCCGAACTGGTCGCCGACGTCGATCCGCTGGACCTCGCGCACGCCCTCGCCACCCGGCGCGGCGCGCACGAGCACCGCGCGATGATCGTCGCGGCCGACCAGGAGGCGCGGCTCGCCGCGCTGACCGCGCTCGCCGCCGGTGCGTCCGCGCCCGGCCTGGTCGAGGGCACGGTCGGCCACGGTTCGCTGGCGTTCCTGTTCACCGGGCAGGGCGCGCAGCGCGCCGGGATGGGCCGCGAGCTGTACGCGGCGCACCCCGCGTTCGCGACCGCGTTCGACGCCGTCTGCGCTCACCTCGACCAGCACCTGGACCATCCACTGCGGACGATCGTGTTCGCCGCGCCCGGTTCGGACGAAGCCGCGCTGCTCGACAACACCGGCTACACCCAGCCCGCGGTGTTCGCCCTCGAAGTCGCGCTGTACCGGCTCCTCGAGAGCTTCGGCGTGACGCCGGGCTTCGTCGCCGGGCACTCCATCGGCGAACTGGCCGCCGCGCACGTCGCCGGGGTGTTCGACCTCGCCGACGCGGCGGCGATGGTGGCGGCCCGGGGCCGCCTGATGCAGGCCCTGCCCACCGGCGGCGCGATGGTCGCGATCCAGGCGTCCGAGGACGAAGTCGTCCCGCTGCTCACCGACGGCGTCGCGATCGCCGCGGTCAATGGTCCACAAGCGACGGTCGTGTCCGGCGACGAGCAGGCGGTGCTGGACCTGGCCGCCGGGTTCGGGGCCACCGGGCGCAAGACCCGGCGGCTCACCGTCAGCCACGCCTTCCACTCGCCGCGGATGGACCCGATGCTGGCGGAGTTCCGGGCCGTCGCCGAACGCGTCACCTACGCGCCGCCGCGGATCCCGCTGGTGTCCACGGTGACCGGCGAACCGGCGACCGAACTCGGCGCCGACTACTGGGTCGGCCAGGTCCGCGAGGCCGTGCGCTTCGCGGACGCCGTCCGCACCCTGGAGACGGCCGGCGCGACGACGTTCGCCGAGATCGGCCCGGACGGCGTGCTCAGCGCGATGGCCGCCGAGTCGTTCACCGGCGTGACCGAGGACCCGGTCGTGACCCCGGCCCTGCGCGGCGACCGGCCCGAGGCCGACGCGTTCGCCGCGGCCCTGGCCCGGCTCTACGTCCGCGGGTTCGCCCCGGACTGGGACGTCGTCTTCGCCGGCACCACGCCGCGCCGCGTCGACCTGCCGACCTACCCGTTCCAGCACGCCCGTTTCTGGCCGACGGCCGCGCCCGTTCCGGAGAAGGCGTCCACCGGCGACGACGAGTTCTGGACGGCCGTGCGGCAGGGTGACCTGTCGACGCTGCCGGGCTTCCCCGCGCACGCGCTGGAAGAGGCGCTGCCCGCGTTGTCGGAATGGCACGAGGGCCGTCAGGAACAGTCCAAGGTGGACTCCTGGCGCTACGGTGTCCGCTGGGTTCCCTTCGAGACCACCGCCTCGCCGGTCCTGAAGGGGACGTGGCTGGTCGTCGGCGAGGGCACCACCTCGGTCGCCGACGCGCTGGAGAAGCACGGCGCGAAGGTCGTCAGCGTCGACGTCGACCCGAACGCGGCGTTCGCCGACCAGCTGCTGCTCGCCACCGCCGGGCACGACTTCGCCGGGGTGCTCTCGCTGCTCGGCACCGCCGAGGGCGCGCACCCGGACCACCCGGTGCTGCCCACGGCGGTGGCCGGCACGGTCACGCTGGTCCAGGCCCTGGCCGAAATCGGGCTCGACGCTCCCTTGTGGATCGTCACCCGCGACGGCGTCGACCGGCCGGAACCGGCGCAGGTCTGGGGCCTCGGCCGGGTCGTCGCGCTGGAGTACCCGCAGCGCTGGGGTGGCCTGGTCGACCTGCCGGAGCGGTTCGACGAGCGCGCCGCGACCCGCCTGGCCGCGGTGCTCGCGGGTGACCGCGACGGCGAGGACCAGGTCGTGATCCGGCCGTCCGGGACGCTGGCCCGCCGGCTGGAACGGCGGCCGCGCACCGGCACCGGCACCTGGACCCCGCGCGGCACGGTGCTCGTCACCGGCGGCACCGGCGCGCTCGGCGCCCGGGTCGCGCTGTGGCTGGCGAAGAGCGGCGCGGAGCACCTGGTCCTGACCAGCCGCCGGGGTGCGGACGCCCCCGGCGCGGCCGAACTGACCGCCGGGCTCACCGAGCTGGGCGCCCGGGTGAGCGTGGTCGCCTGCGACGTCGCCGACCGCGACGCCGTGGCGAGGCTGGTCGCCGAGTACCCGCCTAACGCCGTCGTGCACGCCGCCGGGCTGGACGTCCCGGTGCCGTTGCCCGAGGTCACGCCCGCGCTGTTCGCGCAGGTCCTGGCCGGGAAGGTGGCCGGCGCGCGGCACCTGGACGAGCTGCTCGGCGACACCCCGCTCGACGCGTTCGTGCTGTTCTCCTCGATCTCCGGGATCTGGGGCAGCGGCGGCCAGCCGGCCTACGCGGCGGCCAACGCGAGCCTCGACGCGCTCGCCGTGTCGCGGCACGCCCGGGGCCTGGCGGCCACCGCGGTCTCGTGGGGCCCGTGGGCCGACGGCGGTATGGCGCAGGGCGCGCCGGAGGAGCACCTCCGCCGTCGCGGCCTGCCCGCGATCGCGCCGGACGCGGCGATCACCGCGCTCGGCCAGGCCCTCGCGGACGGCGACGCGCAGCTCACCGTGGCCGACGTCGACTGGGCGCGGTTCGCCCCGGCGTTCTCGGTGAGCCGGGCGCGCCCGCTGCTGACCGGCGTGCCGGAGGCGGCGAAAGCCATGGCGCCGGCCGAAGAACCGGTCGCGGCCGGCGAAACCGCTTTCAGTCGCTTGCTGGCCGACGCCCCGGCGTCCGAGCGGCAGGACGCGCTCACCGGCGCGATCCGGCGGGAAGCCGCGGCTGTGCTCGGCCACACCGACGGCGTCGAGCAGGTCGGCCCGAACCGGGCGTTCCGCGAGCTCGGCTTCGACTCGCTGACCGCGGTCGAGCTGCGCGACCGGCTCGCCACGGCCTCCGGGCTGCGGCTGCCGGCCACGCTGGTCTTCGACTACCCGACACCGGCGGCGCTGGCCGCGCACCTGCTGGACGGACTGGCTCCGGACGCGGGCTCGTCGCTGCTGGACGAGCTGGAACGGCTGGAGACGGCGCTGGCCACGGCCGACGTCCCGTCTGGTGTGGACGATCTGCACGGCGCGGTCGCCGCCCGGCTGCAGGCGGTGCTGGCGCGCTGGAACGACCGCCGCGCCGCCGAGCCGAAGGTGACCGCCGCGCAGCAGCTGAGCGACGCGAGCGCGGACGAACTCCTCGAATTCATCGACAACGAGCTGGGGATGTCATGACGGGCACGAACCGTCCACTGGGGAATGAGGGGCAGGCCTGACATGGCGACCGAAGAAAAACTGGTGACCTACCTCAAGAAGGTCACCGCGGATCTCCACGAGACCCGGCAGCGCCTGGCCGCGGCCGAATCGACCGACACCGAGCCGATCGCCGTCGTCGCGATGAGCTGCCGGTACGCCGGCGGCGCCGACACACCCGAGGCGTTGTGGCAGCTCGCCGTCGACGAGGCCGACGCGATCACGTCGTTCCCCGCCGACCGCGGCTGGGACCTCGACGCGATCTACGACGAGGACCCCGACCACCAGGGCACCAGCTACGTCCGCGAGGGCGGTTTCCTGGACCGCGCCACCGAGTTCGACCCGGCGTTCTTCGGCATCAGCCCGCGTGAGGCCCTCGCCATGGACCCGCAGCAGCGGCTGCTGCTGGAGACGTCCTGGGAGGTCCTCGAACGCGCCGGGATCGACCCGAAGTCGTTGCGCGGCAGCAAGACCGGCGTGTTCGCGGGCACCAACATGCAGGACTACGCCACCCTCCTGCTGCTCGCCCGCGACGGCATGGAAGGCCACCTCGGCACCGGCAACGCGGCCAGCGTCGTCTCCGGCCGGATCGCCTACACCCTCGGCCTGGAAGGGCCGGCGGTCACGGTGGACACCGCCTGTTCGTCCGGTCTCGTCTCGCTGCACCTGGCCGTGCAGGCCCTGCGCAACGGCGAGTGCGGCCTGGCGATGGCGAGCGGTGTCGCGGTGATGTCGACGCCGGGCGCGTTCGTCGAGTTCTCCCGCCAGCGCGGGCTGGCCGTCGACGGCCGCTGCAAGGCGTTCGCCGAGGCCGCCGACGGCACCAACTGGGGTGAGGGCGTCGGTGTTCTGCTGCTGGAAAGGCTGTCCGACGCCCAGCGCAACGGGCACCCGGTGCTCGCGGTCGTCCGCGGCTCGGCCGTCAACTCCGACGGCGCGTCCAACGGCCTGACCGCGCCCAACGGCCCCGCGCAGCAGCGCGTGATCCGGCAGGCCGTGACGTCCGCCGGGCTCGCGTTGTCCGATGTGGACGCCGTCGAGGCGCACGGCACCGGCACCGCGCTGGGTGACCCGATCGAGGCGCAGGCGCTGCTGGCCACCTACGGCCGGAACCGGCCCGCGGGACGGCCGCTGTGGCTCGGCTCGCTCAAGGCCAACATCGGGCACACGCAGTCCGCGTCGGGTATCGCCGGCGTGATCAAGATGGTGCAGGCGATGCAACACGGCCTGCTGCCGAAGACGCTGCACGTCGACGCGCCTTCGTCCAAAGTGGACTGGACGGCGGGTGAGGTCGAGCTGCTCACCGAGGCGCGGCCGTGGCCGGAGACCGGGGCGCCGCGCCGGGCGGCGGTCTCGTCGTTCGGGATGAGCGGGACCAACGCGCACGTCGTGCTGGAGCAGGCGCCTCCGGTTCCTTTGCCGGATGCACGGCTTGAGGAAGAACCGACGCTGCGCCCGTGGGTGCTGTCCGCGCGCAGTGCCGCGGCTCTGCGCGAACTCGCCGCGTCCCTGCGCGGACAGCTCGACACCGGCGTCCGCCTCGACGATCTCGGCCACTCGCTGGCCGTCACGCGGACCGTGCACGAGCACCGGGCCGTGCTCGTCGAGGCGGACCGCGCCGGGTTCGCCGACGCACTGTCCGCGCTGGCGTCGGGCACCGAGCGTCCCGGCCAGGTCCGCGGCACGGCGTCCGACGGCAAGCTGGCCTTCCTGTTCACCGGCCAGGGCAGCCAGCGCGTCGGGGCGGGTGCCGAGCTGTACCGGACCCAGCCGGTGTACGCGGCCGCGTTCGACGAGGTCAGCGCCGCGCTGGACGTCCACCTCGACCGTCCGCTGGCGACCGTCCTGGACGACCCCGAGCTGCTGGACCAGACGCGCTACACCCAGCCGGCGCTGTTCGCCGTCGAGGTCGCACTCTTCCGTCTCGTCACCTACCTGGGGTTGCAGCCGCGGTTCCTGCTCGGCCACTCGGTCGGCGAGCTGGCGGCCGCGCACGTGGCCGGGGTGCTGTCCCTGGCCGACGCCGCCGAGCTGGTGGTCGCGCGGGGCCGTCTCATGCAGGCGCTGCCGACCGGCGGCGCGATGGTGGCGATCCAGGCGACCGAGGACGAGATCACGCCCCACCTCTCGGACCGGGTGGCCGTCGCCGCGCTGAACGGCCCGAACTCGACCGTCGTCTCGGGTGACGAGGACGCGGTGCTGGCGGTCGCGGCGCAGTTCGCCGACCGCAAGACCAAACGGCTCACCGTGAGCCACGCGTTCCACTCGCCGCTGATGGACCCGATGCTCGACGAGTTCCGCGGGGTCGCCGAGTCGCTGTCCTACGGTCCGCCGGTTGTCCCGATCGTCTCGAACGTCACCGGTGAGCTGGTCACGTCGTTCGACGCGAACTACTGGGTCCGCCACGTCCGCGAGGCCGTCCGGTTCCTCGACGGCATCCGCACCCTGCGCGCGAACGAGGTCGACACGTTCCTCGAGCTGGGGCCGGACGCCGTGCTGTCGGCGATGGGCGCGGACTGTGCCGACGGCTCCTTCAGCGCCGTGCTGCGCGCGGACCGGCCGGAGGAGCGCACCCTGCTGACCGCGCTCGCCGAGGTCCACGTACGCGGGCCGGTGCCGGACTGGGCCGCGCTGCTGCCCGAGGGCCGCCGCGTCGAGCTGCCCACCTACCCGTTCCAGCGGTCCGTCTACTGGCCCGAACTCGCCACCTCCGGCCCCGGCGACCTCACCTCCGCCGGACTGAACGCTGTCGAGCACCCGCTGCTCGGGGCCGCCGTCGGGCTGGCCGATGGTGACGGATTCCTCTTCACCGGACGGCTTTCCCTGCGTTCGCACCCGTGGCTGGCCGAGCACCGGGTGTCCGGTTCGGCCGTGCTGCCCGGGACCGCGTTCGTCGAGCTGGCCGTCCGCGCCGGGGACCAGGCCGGCTGCGACCACCTCGAAGAGCTGACCCTGCAGGCCCCGCTGGTGCTGCCCGAGACCGGCGGCGTCGCCGTCCAGCTCGCGCTCGGCGCGCCGGATCACGACGGGCGCCGCAGCCTGACCGTCCACTCACGACTCGACGACGAGCCCTGGACCCTCCACGCTTCCGGCACTCTGGCGACTGCGTCGGAGTCCACTCAGGACGGACTCGTCGAGTGGCCTCCGGCCGACGCGGAGCCGGTCGACCTGACCGGTTTCTACGACCGCACCGCCGAGCGCGGCTTCGGGTACGGGCCAGTCTTTCGCGGCCTGAAGACGGCTTGGCGGCGCGGCGACGACGTGTTCGCCGAGGTCGCGCTGCCTGCCGGCACGGCCGCCGCGCCGTTCGGGCTGCACCCGGCGTTGCTCGACAGCGCCCTGCACGCGGTCGGGCTGGGCCGCTTCCTCACCGAGACCGGCGGCGGCAGTCTCCCGTTCGCGTGGACCGGTGTCCGGCTGCACGCCACCGGCGCGTCCGCGCTGCGGGTCCGACTGAGCCGGGCCGGGACCGACGCCATCACACTCACCCTGGCCGACGCCGACGGGCGCCCGGTCGCTTCGATCGGGTCCCTGGTGCTGCGGCCGGTGTCGGCCGAGCAGATCGCCGCCGCCCGGACCCGGGGGCACGACAGCCTGTTCCGCGTCGACTGGACCGCCGTCCCCGCCACCCCGGCCCGGCACGAGTACGTCCTCATGGGCCCGGACGAGCTGGGGCTCGGCGGCGCTGTCGAGCTGGGTGACGACGTGCCGGAGGTGGTCGTCGCCGGGTTCGCCGGGGACGGCGCGGCGGAGCGGGCCCTATCCGTGCTCCAGGAGTTCCTCACCGACGCGCGGTTCGACGAGTCCGCGCTGGTCGTGGCCACGCGAGGCGCGGTGCCGGTTGGCAACGCGGGCGTGACCGACCTGGCCGCGGCACCGGTCTGGGGCCTGGTGCGGTCCGCCCAGTCGGAGAACCCCGGCCGGTTCTTCCTGGTCGACCTGGACGCGGCCGCGGGCATCGGCGACCTGGTCGCGGCGGCCGCCACCGGCGAGCCGCAGACCGCGGTCCGCGACGGCGGCGTGCTCGCCCCGCGTCTGGCGCGAGTCGCTCGCGACGAGAACCCGGCGTCCACAGTGGACCCGGACGGCACGGTCCTGATCACCGGCGGCACCGGCGCGCTGGGCAAGCTGTTCGCCCGGCACCTCGCCGAGCGCCACGGCGCCCGGCACCTGCTGCTGGTCAGCCGCCGCGGCGCCGACGCCGACGGCGCGGCCGAGCTGGCCGCCGAGCTGGGGGACCGCGTCACCTTCGCCGCCTGCGACGTCGCCGACCGCGACGCCCTCGCCGCGGTGCTGGCCGAGATCCCGGCCGCGCACCCGCTGACCGCGGTCGTGCACACCGCCGGAGTGCTCGACGACGGCGTCATCTCCGCGCTCACCCCGGAGCGGCTCGCGACGGTGGCCCGCCCGAAGGCCGCCGCCGCGCTGAACCTGCACGAGCTGACCGCGGACGCCGACCTGCGCGCGTTCGTCCTGTTCTCGTCCGCCTCCGGCATCACCGGCAGCGCCGGACAGGCCAACTACGCGGCCGCCAACACCTTCCTCGACGCCCTCGCCGCGCACCGCCGCGCCCAGGGCCTCCCCGCGACGTCGCTGGCCTGGGGCCTGTGGGCGGCGGGCGGCAGCATGGCCGCGTCGCTGGACGACGCCGACCGCGCCCGGATGAACCGCGCCGGCGTGCTGGCGCTTTCCGCCGAGCAGGGCACCGAACTGTTCGACACGGCTCTGTCCACATCAGACGCCGTCCTCGTGCCGATGCGGATCGATCCCGCCGCGCTGCGGGCCGAGGCGTCCACCGGTGCGCTCGCGCCGATCATGCGCGGGCTGGCCGGGGTGCCCGTCCGCCGCGTGGTGGACACCGCCGCGGCCGCCTCGATGCTGGGTTCGCGGATCGCCGAGCTGTCCCCGGCCGACCGGGAAACCGCGCTGCTGGACCTGGTCCGGACGCAGGTCGCACTGGCCCTCGGGCACGCCGACGCGGGCGAGATCGAGCCGGGCCGGGCGTTCAAGGACCTCGGGTTCGACTCGCTCACCGCCGTCGACCTGCGCAACCGCATCGCCGCCGCGACCGGCCTGCGGCTGCCCGCCACCCTCGTGTTCGACCACCCGAACCCGGCCAAGGTCGCCGGCTACCTCGGCACCGAACTGTCCGGCGGCCCGAGCCGCGCCCGCGTCGCGGTGACGACGTCCGGCAGCGACGAGCCGATCGCGATCGTCGCGATGAGCTGCCGGTACCCCGGCGGCATCGCGAGCCCGGAAGACCTGTGGCGGCTGGTGCTCGACGGCGGCGACGGCATCTCGCCGTTCCCCGCCGACCGCGGCTGGAACCTCGACGCGCTGCACGACGTCGACCCGGATTCCGCCGGCACGTCCTACGTCCGGGAAGGCGGTTTCCTCCACAACGCGGGGGAGTTCGACCCGGCGTTCTTCGGGATCAGCCCGCGTGAGGCCCTGGCGATGGACCCGCAGCAGCGGCTGCTGCTGGAGACTTCCTGGGAGGCGTTCGAGCGCGCCGGGATCCCGGCGGAATCCGTGCGCGGCACGCGGACCGGCGTGTTCGCCGGCGTGATGTACCACGACTACGCCTCGCGGCTGCACTCGATCCCGCCCGGCGTCGAGGGTTACCTCGGCACCGGCGGGTCCAGCAGCATCGCGTCCGGCCGCGTCGCCTACACCTTCGGGCTCGAAGGTCCGGCGGTCACTGTGGACACTGCTTGCTCGTCCTCGCTGGTCGCGTTGCACTGGGCGGCCAAGGCTTTGCGCTCGGGTGAGTGCGAGCTGGCGCTGGCCGGCGGCGTCACGGTGATGTCGACGCCGGGGGCGTTCGTCGAGTTCAGCAAGCAGCGCGGGCTCTCGTTCGACGGCCGGTGCAAGTCGTTCGCCGCCGCGGCGGACGGCACCGGCTGGTCCGAGGGCGCGGGCATGCTGCTGCTGGAGAAGCTGTCCGACGCGCGCCGCAACGGGCACCCGGTGCTCGCCGTGGTCCGCGGCTCGGCGCTGAACTCCGACGGCGCGTCCAACGGCCTCACCGCGCCGAGCGGGCCCGCGCAGCAGACCGTGATCCGGCAGGCGCTGGCCGAAGCGCGGCTCGCACCGTCCGATGTGGACGTCGTCGAGGCGCACGGCACGGGCACCACATTGGGTGACCCGATCGAGGCGCAGGCGCTGCTCGCGACCTACGGCGCCGAGCGCACCGGCGAGCCGCTGTGGCTCGGGTCGTTCAAGTCGAACGTCGGGCACACGCAGGCCGCGGCGGGGGTCGGCGGGATCATCAAGGTCGTCATGGCGATGCGCCACGGCATCCTGCCGCGCACGCTGCACGTCGACGAGCCGACGCCGCACGTGGACTGGGCGTCCGGCGCGGTGGAGCTGCTCACCGAGCAGCGGCCGTGGCCCGAGACGGGCCGGCCGCGGCGCGCGGCGGTGTCGTCGTTCGGGGTCAGCGGGACCAACGCGCACACGATCATCGAGCAGTACCCGGAGCCGGCGCTCGCCCCGCCGGTGTCGATGCCCGTGGTGCCGTGGGTGCTTTCGGCCAAGACGCCGGAGGCCCTGCGCGGGCAGGCCGAGTCGCTTGTGGACTTCCTGGGCGAGGAGAACCCCACTGACGTCGGGTTCTCGCTGGCGACCGGGCGGGTCCGCTTCGCGCACCGCGCGGTCGTGACCGGCGCGGACGTCGCCGAGCTGCGTGCCGGGCTGGAAGCCGTCGCACGCGGCGAGTCCGGTGCCGTGGCCGGTGGTGGGCTGGGGTTCCTGTTCACCGGGCAGGGCAGCCAGCGGGCCGGGATGGGCCGGGAGCTGTACGCGGCCTATCCGGTGTTCGCGGCGGCGTTCGACGAGATCGCCGCCGGTCTGGATCTCGACGGCGACGTCGACCAGACCCAGTACACGCAGGCGGCGCTGTTCGCGCTGGAAGTGGCGCTGTTCCGGCTGTACGAGTCGTGGGGCCTGCGGCCGGACGTCTTGGTCGGTCACTCGATCGGCGAGCTGGCCGCTGCGCACGTCGCGGGTGTGCTGTCGCTGGCGGACGCGGTGAAGCTGGTGTCGGCGCGGGGACGGCTGATGCAGGCGCTGCCGTCGGGTGGGGCGATGGCGGCTCTGCAGGCGACTGAAGACGAGGTTTCGGGATATCTGTCCGACCGTGTGACCATTGCCGCGCTCAACGGCCCGTCATCGACGGTCATCTCCGGTGACGAAGACGCGGTGCTGGCCGTCGCGGCGAAGTTCTCGGATCGCAAGACGAAGCGGCTGGTCGTGAGCCACGCGTTCCACTCACCGTTGATGGACCCGATGCTCGAGGAGTTCCGCGGTGTAGCGGAGTCCCTGTCTTACGGTAAGTCGGTCATCCCGATCGTCTCGAATGTCTCCGGGCAGCTGGTCACCGAGTTCGACGCGGACTACTGGGTGCGGCACGTGCGTGAGGCCGTGCGGTTCCTCGACGGCGTCCGCGCGGCCGCGGCCCGGGGTGTCACGACGTTCGTCGAGCTGGGTCCGGACGGCGTGTTGTCGGCGCTGGGACAGGAGATCGTTCCCGACGCGACGTTCGTTCCGGCGCTGCGCAAGGGCCGTCCCGAGGCGCACACCGCGGTGGCCGCGCTCGGCGT
Organism: Amycolatopsis heterodermiae; assembly: GCF_034929455.1. NCBI lineage: Bacteria > Bacillati > Actinomycetota > Actinomycetes > Pseudonocardiales > Pseudonocardiaceae > Amycolatopsis > Amycolatopsis heterodermiae. The sequence continues at coordinate 294,298 of NZ_JAYFSI010000008.1, read as the reverse complement.
GGCCCACGCGACCGGCGCCCCCGTCGACTGGGCCGCGCTGTTCGGCGGTGCTCGTCGTGTCGACCTGCCCACCTACGCCTTCGAGCGCAGCTGGTTCTGGCTGCACGCCCCGGTCAGCGCGGCCGATGTCGCGGCCGCCGGCCTGGTTGCGACCGGGCACCCGCTGCTCGGCGCGGCCGTCGAACTGGCCGAAGTGGACAGTGTGCTGTTCACCGGACGGCTGTCCGTGGCCGCCCAGCCGTGGCTGGCCGAGCACCAGGTGCACGGCGCGATCGTGCTGCCGGGCACCGCGCTGGTCGAGCTGGCGTTGCGGGCCGGCGCCGACCTCGGCTGCGCCCGGATCGAAGAGCTGACCCTGCAGCAGCCGATCGTCCTGCCCGCGGACGGCGAGGTCACGGTGCAGCTGACCCTCGGCGCCACCCTCGGTGACCGCCGGTCGCTGGCCGTCCACTCGCGCATCGGCGGCGAGCCGTGGGTCCGCAACGCGAGCGGCACCTTGGTTCCGGAGACCGCGGCGCGAGTGTCCGATGCGGCGTGGCCGCCCGCTGGTGCCGAGCCCCTCGACGTCACCGGGCTTTACGACGCGCTCTACGCCACCGGTCTCGGTTACGGCCCGGTGTTCCAGGGCCTGCGGGCCGCCTGGCGGCGCGGCGGTGAGGTGTTCGCCGAGGTCGCGCTCGACGCCGACGTCGAGTCGTCGCGCTTCGGGGCGCACCCGGCCCTTCTCGACGCTGCCCTGCACGGCATCGGTCTTGGTGCGCTCGACGCCGATGGTGGTGCGAGGCTGCCGTTCTCCTGGTCCGGGGTCTCGCTGCACGCCACCGGTGCGTCCGCGCTGCGGGTGCGGCTGGCCGCAGCGGGCACCGGCGCCGTCTCGATCGAGGCGACCGACCCCGCCGGGCAGCCGGTGCTGAGCGTGGACTCCCTGGTGCTGCGCCCAGTCCAGGCCGCGCAGCTCGCCGGGGACCGGCTGCCGCTGTACAAAGTGGACTGGACGGCCGTCGCTCCCGGTGCCGAGCCGGACCCGGCGGCTTACGCCGTGGTGACCGACCTCGCCGAGCTGAGCGAGGTGCCCCCGGCCGTCGTGGTTGAGGTGTCCGAAGTGGACCGAACCCTGGAACTCGCCCAGCAATGGCTGGCCGACGACCGGTTCGCGGAGTCCGCGCTCGTCGTGGTCACCCGCGGCGCGGTCGCCGCCGGGCCGGACGACCGGATCACCGACCTCGGCGCGGCCGCGTCGATCGGACTGATCCGCACCGCCCAGACCGAGAACCCGGGCCGGTTCACCCTGGTCGACGCCGGTGACGCCGACGTCACCCGGATCCTCGCGGCCGCCGGCAGCGGCGAGCCGCAGACGGCGATCCGCGCGGGCAAGGTGCTCGCGCCGCGCTTGGCCGTGGAGACCACGGGGACGCCGGTGACGTTCCGGCCCGACGGGACCGTCCTGGTCACCGGCGGCACCGGCGCGCTCGGTTCGCTGTGCGCCCGGCACCTGGTCACCGCGCACGGCGTGCGGAACCTGCTGCTCGTCAGCCGCCGCGGTGCCGACACCGGACTGGGCGCCGAACTGCGGGAGCTGGGCGCCGAGGTCACCTTCGCGGCCTGCGACGTCGCCGACCGCGACGCCCTCGCGGCGCTGCTGGCCGAGCACCCGGTGACCGCCGTCGTGCACACCGCCGGTGTTCTCGACGACGGCGTCCTCGGCTCGCTCACCCCCGAGCGGCTCGCCGCGGTGCTGCGCCCGAAGGCGGACGCGGCCCTCAACCTGCACGAGCTGACCGAAGACCTCGACGCGTTCGTGCTGTTCTCCTCGGCCGCCGGGGTGTTCGGCGGCGCGGGCCAAGCGGCCTACGCCGCGGCCAACAGCTACCTCGACGCCCTCGCCGCGCACCGCCGTGAGCTGGGCGAACCCGCGACGTCGCTGGCCTGGGGCCTGTGGGCCGAGACCGGCGGCATGGGCGGCACCCTCGACGAGGCCGACCTGCGCCGGATGGAGTCGTCCGGGGTCGCCGCACTGTCCACCGAGGACGGTCTGCGCCTGTTCGACGCCGGTCTGGCGGCCGACCAGGCCCAGCTGGTGCCCGTCCGGCTGGTGCTGGACGTGCTCCGGACGCAGGCCGCGGCGAGCGGGACGGTGCAACCCCTGCTGCGCGGCCTCATGCGGGCCCCCGCCCGTCGTGCCGCCGCCGTGGCCGAGCCCGGTTCGCTCGCGGCGCGGCTGGCCGCGGCCGAGGACCGCGACGCGCTGGTGCTCGACGTCGTCCGCGCGGAGGTCGCCGGGGTGCTCGGCCACACGACGCCGGACGCGATCGGCGCGCGCACCGCGTTCACCGAACTCGGGTTCGACTCGCTGACCGCGATCGAGCTGCGCAACCGGCTCAACGCGGCCACCGGGCTGCGGCTGCCCGCGACGCTCGTCTTCGACTACCCGACCCCGGAGGTCCTGGCCGGCTTCCTCGCCGCCGAGCTGCTCGGCACGCAGGAGCGGGAGACGGTCGTCGCCGCGGCGTCCCATGTGAACGAACCGATCGCGATCGTGGCCATGGCCTGCCGGTACCCCGGCGGCGTCCGGTCGCCGGAGGAGCTGTGGCGCCTGGTCGAGACCGGCGGCGACGCCGTCTCGGAGTTCCCCGCCAACCGCGGCTGGGACCTCGCCTCGCTCTACGCCGAGGACCGCGGCCAGGCCGGCACGAGCTACACCCGCCACGGCGGGTTCCTGCACGACGCCGACCAGTTCGACCCGGGGTTCTTCGGGATCAGCCCGCGCGAGGCGCTGACCATGGACCCGCAGCAGCGGCTGCTGCTCGAGACGTCCTGGGAGGCGTTCGAGCGGGCGGGCATCAACCCGCACGCGGCCCGCGGCAGCCGCACCGGCGTGTTCGCCGGCGTGATGTACAACGACTATTCCGCGCTGCTGCACACCGTTCCGGCCGGGGCCGAGGGGTACCTGGGCACCGGGACGTCCGGCAGTGTCGCGTCCGGTCGCGTCGCTTACACCCTCGGGCTTGAGGGACCGGCGGTCACCGTGGACACGGCCTGCTCGTCTTCGCTGGTGGCGCTGCACCTCGCGGCGCAGGCGCTGCGGCAGGGTGAGTGCGAGCTGGCGCTGGCCGGCGGGGTCGCGGTGATGTCGACCCCGGCCGCGTTCATCGACTTCAGCCGCCAGCAGGGCCTGGCCGAGGACGGCCGCTGCAAGGCGTTCGCCGCCGCGGCGGACGGCACCGGCTGGTCCGAAGGCGCCGGAATGCTGTTGCTGGAAAGGCTTTCCGACGCGCGGCGCAACGGCCACCCGGTGCTCGCGGTCGTCCGCGGCACCGCGGTCAACTCCGACGGCGCGTCCAACGGCCTGACCGCGCCGAACGGTCCCTCGCAGCAGCGGGTCATCCGGCAGGCACTGGCCAACGCGCGGCTCACACCGTCCGATGTGGACGCCGTCGAGGGGCACGGCACCGGCACGGTGCTCGGCGACCCGATCGAGGCGCAGGCCCTGCTCGCGACCTACGGCGCCGAGCGCACCGGTGAGCCGCTGTGGCTGGGCTCGTTGAAGTCCAACATCGGGCACAGCCAGTCGGCGGCCGGGGTGGGCGGCGTGATCAAGATGGTCCAGGCCATCCGCCACGGCGTGCTGCCGAAGACCCTGCACGTCGACGAGCCGTCGCCGCACATCGACTGGTCGGCCGGCGCCGTCGAGCTGCTCACCGAGCAACGCGCGTGGCCGTCGGTGGACCGGCCGCGGCGAGCGGCGGTGTCGTCGTTCGGGTTCAGCGGCACCAACGCCCACACGATCATCGAGCAGGTCCCGGCCGCGGCGGAACCGCCGGTCGCGGACGCCGCCGGGCCGCACCCGTGGGTGCTCTCGGCCCGCGAGCCGCAGGCCCTGCGTGACCAGGCGCAGCGACTGCGCGCCCACCTCGACGCCCACCCGGAGCTAAGCCTCGCCGAGATCGGCCGAGCCCTGGCGGACACGCGGGCGTCGTTCGACCACCGCGCGGCCGTCGTCGCCGACGACCGCGACGGCTTCCGCGCCGGGCTGGGCGTGCTGGCCCGCGGGGAGCACGCACCGTCCGTTGTGGAGGGTGAGGTGACGACCGGCGGACTGGCCGTGCTCTTCACCGGGCAGGGCAGCCAGCGGGCCGAGATGGGCCGCGAGCTGTACGAGACCTACCCGGTGTTCGCGGCCGCGCTGGACGCCGTGTGCGCGGAGTTCGACGGTCCACTGCGGACGGTCGTCTTCGAGGACGCGGAAGCGCTCGACCGCACCGAGTACACTCAGCCCGCGCTGTTCGCGCTGGAAGTCGCGCTGTACCGGCTGTTCGAGTCGTGGGGCCTGCGACCGGGCCATCTGCTCGGCCACTCCGTCGGCGAGATCGCGGCCGCCCACGTGGCGGGGGTGCTCTCGCTGGCGGACGCGGTGAAGCTGGTGGCCGCCCGCGGACGCCTGATGCAGGCGCTGCCCGAAGGCGGCGCGATGGTGGCGATCCAGGCGACCGAGGACGAGGTTTCGGGATACCTGTCGGACCGGGTGACCATCGCCGCGCTGAACGGCCCGGCCTCCACGGTCATCTCGGGCGACGAGGACGCCGTGCTGGCCGTGGCCGAGAAGTTCGCGGACCGCAAGACCAAGCGGCTGGTCGTGAGCCATGCCTTCCACTCGCCGCTGATGGCCCCGATGCTCGACGAGTTCCGCGGTGTAGCGGAATCTCTGTCCTACGGTCAGCCGGTTGTCCCGATCGTCTCGAACGTGACCGGTGAGCTGGTGACCGGGTTCGACGCGGAGCACTGGGTCACCCACGTCCGCGCGGCCGTCCGGTTCACCGACGGGGTGCGCGAGCTGACTGCTCAGGGCGTCACGACGTTCCTCGAGCTGGGACCGGACGCCGTCCTGACCGCGCTGGCCCAGGAGAGCGCCACCGGCACCTTCGTGAGCGCGCTGCGCTCGGGACGTCCGGAGCCGCTCGCCGCGGTCACCGCGCTGGGCACCCTCCAGGTGCGCGGGCACGTCACCCGGCCGTTCGGCCCGGCGACGACCCGGCCGGTCCCGCTGCCGACGTACGCCTTCCAGCGGCAGAGCTTCTGGCCGTCGGCGGGTGCGCCGAGGCCGGGGGACGCGAGTGCGTTCGGTCTCGCCCCGGGCGGCCACCCGCTGCTCGGCGCGACCGTCGGGCTGGCCGGGGGCGAAGGCCTCGTCGCGACCGGCGTGCTGTCCACGCGGACCCACCCGTGGCTCGCGGACCACGCCGTCCAGGGCGTGATCCTGCTGCCGGGCACTGCCTTCGTCGAGCTCGCGCTGCGGGCCGGCGACCAGGCCGGCTGCCCGCGGATCGAGGAGCTGACCCTGGAGACGCCGCTGGTCCTGCCCGAGCAGGGCGGGGTCGCGGTGCAGGTCGGCGTCGGCGCGCCGGACGCGTCCGGCCGACGCCCGGTGACCGTCCACTCGCGACCGGAGAACACCGAGGACCCCTGGACGCGACACGCGGCCGGGACCCTCACCCCCGAGCCGGGACCGGCCGCCGCGGACCTCGTGTCCTGGCCGCCGGAGGCCGAACAGGTGCCCCTCGACGGCTGGTACGAGGCACTGGCCGGCGCCGGATTCGGGTACGGCCCGGCGTTCCAGGGCCTGCGGGCCGCGTGGCGGCGCGACGGCGAGGTGTACGCCGAAGTCGAACTCGCCGAGGAGACCACCGGGTTCGGGCTGCACCCGGCGCTGCTCGACGCCGCGCTCCATGCGGTCGGGCTCGGCACGCTGGTCGAGGACACCGGCACCGGCCGCCTGCCGTTCTCCTTCACCGGGGTCGGGCTGCACGCCACCGGGGCGTCCCGGCTGCGCGTGCGGCTGAGCGGCGCGGGCCAGGACGCGGTCCGGCTGGACATCGCGGACGCCACCGGCGCCCCGGTCGCCACGATCGACGCCCTGGTGCTCCGCCCGGCCGGACGGCTCGCCCCGGCCCGCTCGGGTTCGCTGTTCCAGCTCGGCTGGTCCGGCGTCCCGCTGGCCGCGCAGCAGCCCGGCACCTGGGCGATCGCCGGCGAAGACCCGGCGCTGGCGGACGCCCTGCGGGCCACCGGCGTCGAAGTCCGCGAGTACGAGGACTTCCTCTCCTTCACCGACGACGAGGTCGCTCCGGACGTCCTGCTCCTGCCGTGCGAGGCGGGCCCGGCCGACGCCGGCGCGGTGCGGCTGGCCGTCTTCCGCGCGCTGGCCCAGGCCCAGGCCGCCCTGGCCGACGACCGGTTGCTGGACACCAAGATCGTGTTCCGGACCCGGCACGCGGCCGGCCCGGACGTCGAGGATCTCGCGAACGCCGCGGTCTGGGGCCTGCTGCGGTCCGCGCAGTCGGAGTACCCGGACCGCCTGGTGCTGGTGGACGCCGACGACCAGGACGCGTCGCTGCGCGCCCTGCCCGCCGCGCTGGCCACCGGCGAGCCGCAGCTGATGTTCCGCCGGGGCGTTGCGAGCGCGCCGCGGCTGGCGCGTGCCGAGCCGACCGAAGGTCTCGCGTCCCTCGACCCGGCCAAGACGGTGCTGGTCACCGGGGCCACCGGCGCGCTGGGCGGGCTGTTCGCCCGGCACCTGGTCACCGCGTACGGCGTGCGGAACCTTCTGCTGGTCAGCCGCCGCGGCACCGACACCGGGCTCGGCGACGAGCTGCGGGAGCTGGGTGCCGAGGTGCGGTTCGCGGCCTGCGACGTCGCCGACCGCGACGCCGTGGCGGCCCTGCTCACCGGGGTCGAGCTGACCGCGGTCGTGCACACCGCCGGTGTCCTCGACGACTGCACGTTCGCCGGGCTCGACCCCGATCGCCTCGACGTCGTGCTGCGGCCGAAGGTCGACGCGGCGCTGAACCTGCACGAACTGGCCGGGGACGTCGACGCGTTCGTCCTGTTCTCCTCCGCGGCGGGCACGATGGGCAACGCCGGCCAGGCGAACTACGCGGCGGCAAACGCTTTCCTCGACGCGCTGGCCGCCCACCGGCGGGCCCACGGCCTTCCGGCGACGTCGCTGGCCTGGGGCCTGTGGGCGACCGAAGGCGGCGGCATGGGCGCCGACGCCGACGTCAAGCGCATGTCCCGCGGCGGCGTGGCCGCGCTGACCGAGGACGAAGGCCTGGCGCTGTTCGACGCCGCGCTGGCGTCCGGGGAACCGGCGTTCGTGCCGATGCGGCTCGACACCGGGCTGGTCCAGGCCCGCGCGGCGACGCACGGGGTGCCCGCGGTCCTGCGCGGCCTGGTCCGGGCGCCGGCCCGCCGCGCGGCGGCCGAGGCGGACCCGGCGGCCGCGGTGCTCGCCGCACTGTCCGGAGTGGACGGTGCGGAGCGCGTCACGCTGTTGCTGGATCTGGTGCGTTCGCAGGCCGCGGCCGTGCTCGGGCACAGCGGACCGGAGGCGATCGTCCCCGGCCGCGGGTTCCTCGAGCAGGGGTTCGACTCGCTGACCGCGCTGGAACTGCGCAACCGGATCGGCACCGCGACCGGCCTGCGCCTGCCCGCGACGCTGCTGTTCGACCACCCGAGCCCGGACGTCCTCGCCGCGCACCTGGCCGGGGAGCTGGGCGCTGCGGACTCGGCCGGCCCGGCGCCGGTGTTCGCCGAGCTGGGCCGTCTGGAGACGGCACTCGGGGACGCACTGGCCGGACTGGACGACGGCGACCGGGCCGGGCTCACCGCCCGGCTGCAAGCACTGCTCGGCCGGTGCGCCCCGGCGGCGTCCGGAGTGGACGAATCGGTCTCGAGGCTCGGTTCGGCCAGCGACGACGAGATCTTCGACTTCATCGACAACCAACTCGGCATCTGAACGGGACACAGCCATGGTGAACGAAGAGAAGCTCCGCGATTACCTCAAGCGGGTGACCGCCGACCTGGCCCAGACCCGGCAGCGGCTGCAGGAGGTCGAGGCCGAGCCGATCGCGATCGTCGCGATGAGCTGCCGGTACCCGGGCGGGATCACGAGCCCGGAAGACCTCTGGCGGCTCGTCGAGTCCGGTGTGGACGGTGTGACGCCGTTCCCGCGCGACCGCGGCTGGGACGTCGAGAAGCTGTACCACCCGGACCCCGACCACCCCGGCACGTCGTACTCGGCCGAGGGCGGGTTCCTGCACGACGCGGCCGAGTTCGACCCGGCGTTCTTCGGGATCAGCCCGCGTGAAGCGCTGGCCATGGATCCGCAGCAGCGGTTGCTGCTGGAGACGTCGTGGGAGGCGTTCGAGAGGGCCGGAATCGACCCGGTTTCGTTGCGCGGCAGCCGAACCGGCGTGTTCGCGGGCGTGATGTACCACGACTACGCGTCGCGGCTGCCGGCGGTGCCCGAGGGTGTCGAGGGGTACCTCGGCACCGGCAGCTCGGGCAGTGTCGCCTCGGGCCGCGTGTCGTTCACCTTCGGGCTGGAGGGCCCGGCGGTCACCGTCGACACGGCGTGTTCGTCCTCTTTGGTCGCGATGCACTGGGCGTGCCAGGCGCTGCGCCGTGAGGAGTGCACGATGGCGCTCGCCGGCGGCGTGACGGTGATGTCCACGCCGGCCGCGTTCATCGACTTCAGCCGCCAGCGCGGCCTGGCCGCCGACGGCCGCTGCAAGGCGTTCTCCGCCGACGCGGACGGCACCGGCTGGGCCGAGGGCGCCGGGATGCTGCTGCTGGAACGGCTTTCCGACGCCCGCCGCAACGGGCACCCGGTGCTCGCGGTGATCCGGGGCAGCGCGGTCAACTCCGACGGCGCCAGCAGTGGCCTGACCGCGCCCAACGGCCCGTCGCAGCAGCGCGTGATCCGCCAGGCGCTGGCGGACGCGCGACTGTCCACGACGGACATCGACGCCGTCGAAGCGCACGGCACCGGCACCAAGCTCGGTGACCCGATCGAGGCCCAGGCGCTGCTGGCGACCTACGGCGCCGAGCGCACCGGCGAGCCGCTGTGGCTGGGGTCGTTCAAGTCCAACATCGGGCACGCGCAGGCCGCGGCCGGTGTCGGCGGCGTGATCAAAATGGTCCAGGCCATCCGCCACGGGGTGCTGCCCCAGACGCTGCACGTCGGTGAGCCGTCGCCGCACATCGACTGGTCGGCCGGGGAGGTCGAGCTGCTCACCAAGCGGCGCGCGTGGCCGTCGGTCGACCGGCCGCGGCGGGCGGCGGTGTCGTCGTTCGGGTTCAGCGGCACCAACGCGCACACCATCATCGAGCAGGCCCCGGCGGAAGAGCCCGCCGCACTGTCGCGAGTGGACGTCCCGGCGGTGCCGCGGATCGTCTCGGCGCGTTCCCCGGAAGCCCTGGACGCGCAGGTCGAGGCGATCCGCGAGCTGACGGCCGACCCCGCCGACGTCGCCCACGCGCTGGCGACCGGACGGGCCGCGCACGAGCAGCGCGCGGTGCTGGTCGGCGACACCACCGTCACGGGTGGTGCCGGAGAAGGGAAACTGGCCTTCCTGTTCACCGGGCAGGGCAGCCAGCGGATCGGCATGGGGCGCGAGCTGTACGCCGCGTACCCGGAGTTCGCGGCCGCGTTCGACACTGTCTGCGAGCGCCTCGAGCTGGATCACGACGTGGTGTTCGGCGACGACGGCCGACTGGACCAGACCCGGTACACCCAGGCCGCGCTGTTCGCCGTCGAGGTGGCGCTGTTCCGGCTGGTCGAGCACTGGGGCCTGCGACCCGACGTCGTGATCGGGCATTCGATCGGGGAGATCGCCGCCGCGCACGTCGCCGGGGTGCTCTCGCTCGACGACGCCGCCAAGCTCGTCGCGGCGCGCGGTCGGCTGATGCAGGCGCTGCCCGAGGGCGGCGCGATGGTGGCCGTCCAGGCGTCCGAGGCCGAGGTTCTCCCGCACCTGACGGATCGGGTGGCGATCGCCGCTGTGAACGGTCCGACGTCGACGGTGCTCTCGGGTGACGAGGACGCGGTGCTCGCGGTCGTCGCGCACTTCACCGAGCGCAAGACCAAGCGGCTCACCGTGAGCCACGCGTTCCACTCGCCGCTGATGGACCCGATGCTGGCGGAGTTCCGCGCGATCGCGGAGTCGCTGACTTACAGCGAACCGCGGATTCCCGTGGTGTCCACAGTGGAACTTGGTGCACAGCTGGCCGACCCCGGCTACTGGGTGCGGAACGTCCGCGAAACCGTCCGGTTCGCCGACGCCGTGACCGCCGCGCACGAGGCCGGCGCCCGCACGTTCGTCGAGCTGGGCCCGGACGGCGTCCTGTCCGCGCTCACTTCCCAGTCCGTCGAAGGCGTTCAGGCGCTGCCCGTCTTGCGCGCCGGACGTCCCGAGCCCGAGACCGCCGTGGCCGCACTCGGCCTGGCCTGGGCGAACGGCGCACCCGTCGGCTGGACGCGGCTGCTGCCCGGCGACCACGCGCGGGTCGACCTGCCCACCTACCGCTTCCAGAAGGAGCACTTCTGGCTGTACCCGGCGCGGACCTTCACCGGCTCGGCGAGCGGGTTCGGCCTCGGCCCGGCCGACCACCCGCTGCTCGGCGCCGCGGTCGGCGTCGCCGGGGCCGCCGGTGGCCTGCTGCTCACCGGCCGGCTCGCGCTGGACAGCCACCCGTGGCTGGCCGAGCACGCCGTCGGCGGCACCGTGCTGCTGCCCGGGACCGCGTTCGTCGAGCTCGCGGTGCGGGCCGGTGACCAGGTCGGCGCGCGGAGCGTCGAGGAGCTGACGCTGCACGCGCCGCTGGTGCTGCCCGAGCGCGACGCCGTCCACGTGCAGGTCTGGGTCGGTGCCGCGGACGAGCAGGGCCGGTACCCGCTGACCGTCCACTCGCGACTCGAGAGCGCGCTCGCCGACGAGCCGTGGACCCAGCACGCCGAGGGAACCCTGTCCGCGGCGGAGATCCCGGCCGAGCCGCTGGGGGAGTGGCCCCCGGCCGGTGACGCGATCGACCTGTCCGGTCACTACGCGGCGCTGGCCGAGGCCGGATTCGGTTACGGGCCGTTGTTCCAGGGCCTGCGCGCGGCCTGGCGCCGCGGCGAGGACGTCTACGCCGAGGTCGCGCTGCCCGACGAGCGCGCGGCCGCCGGGTTCGCCCTGCACCCCGCGCTGCTCGACGCCGCGCTGCACGCCATCGGGCTCGGTTCCTTCGTCGAGCCGGGCCGCGCGCACCTGCCGTTCGCCTGGTCCGGCGTCGCGCTGCACGCCACCGGCGCGACCGAGCTGCGCGTCCGGCTGTCGTCCACTGTGGATGGTGTCTCGCTGACCGTCGCCGACGGCGCGGGTGCGCCGGTGGCGACCGTGTCGTCCCTGGCCCTGCGCCCGCTGGCGAGTGTCGAACGCGGCACCGACGCGCTGTTCGGTGTCGACTGGGTGCCGGTGCCCGCCGAGACGACCGTCGACGGCCGCTGGGCGCTGCTGGGCCCGGACGCCGGGCTGGACGTCGAGCGCTACGACGACTTCCTGGAGCTGGACGAAGATCTCGAGGCGGCGCCGGACGTCCTGGTGCTGAACCTCACCGGCGACGTTCACGAGCGCGGGCACCTCGCGCTGGCGCTGCTGCAGACCCTGCTCACCGACGCGCGCTTCGACGAGACGTCGCTGGTCGTGCTCACCCGCGGCGCCGCGGTGCTGCCCGGCGAGGACGTCACCGACCTCGCCGGGGCAGCCGCCGGCGGGCTCGTCCGGTCGGCGCAGGCCGAGCACCCGGGCCGCGTCGCGCTCGTCGACACCGACGGCTCGGTCGCGCTGAACATCGCCGTTTCCGCTGGTGAGCCGTATGTCGCGGTGCGCGACGGCCGCGTGCTCGCGCCGCGGCTGACCCGCGTGAGCGCGTCCGGCGGGACGTTCGCCGGGCTCCGGCCCGACGGGACGGTGCTGGTCACCGGGGCCACCGGCGCGCTCGGCAGCGCGGTCGCGCGGCACCTCGTCACGACCCACGGGGTCGGGCGGCTGCTGCTGACCAGCCGTCGCGGACCGGACGCGCCCGGCGCGTCCGAACTGGTGGCTGAGCTGCGTGAGCTGGGCGCCGAGGTGACCGTGGCGGCCTGCGACGTCGCCGACCGTGCCGCACTGGCCACGTTGCTGGCCGAGCACCCGGTGACCGCGGTCGTGCACGCCGCCGGGGTCCTCGACGACGGCGTGCTGTCGACGCTGACGGCCGACCGCCTCGACGCCGTGCTGCGCCCGAAGGCCGACGCGGCCCTCAACCTGCACGAGCTGACCGAGGACCTCGACGCGTTCGTGCTGTTCTCCTCGGCCGCCGGGGTGTTCGGCAACGCCGGCCAGGGCAACTACGCCGCCGCAAACGCTTTCCTCGACGCCCTCGCGGCCCACCGGCGCGCCCAGGGGCTGGCGGCGACGTCGCTGGCCTGGGGCCTGTGGGACGACGGCATGATCGACGGCGCCGACGTCGGACGGCTGGGCCGCGGCGGGGTCGCCGCGCTGTCCACGGAGGACGGACTGGCGCTGCTCGACGCGGACGCCGGGCGGGCCCTGGTCGTGCCGATCCGGCTGGACCTGGCCGGCATCCGGGCCGGCGGGGACGTTCCGCCGCTGCTGCGCGGGCTGATCCGCACGACGACCCGGCGGACGGCGGCGGCCGGGCAGACCGGCTCACCGCTGGCGCGCAAGCTCGCGGCCACGCCCGAGGCCGACCGTTCCGAGCTGGTTCTGGCGACGCTGCGCACGCAGATCGCCGCGGTGCTCGGGCACGCGGCCGCCGAGGACGTCGACGTCAGCCGCACCTTCGGTGACCTGGGGTTCGACTCGCTGACCGCGGTCGAACTGCGCAACCGGCTGGGCGCGGCCACCGGGCTGCGGCTGCCGGCGACGCTGATCTTCGACTACCCGACCCCGGCCGCGCTGGCCGGGCAGCTGCGGACCGACCTGCTCGGCGAGGTCGCCGAGGCCGAGGCGGTCACCGCGAAGACCGGCGTCGACGAGCCGATCGCGATCGTCGCGGCCGCCTGCCGCTACCCCGGCGGCGTGCGCAGCCCGGAAGACCTCTGGGACCTGGTGCGCGAGGGCCGGGACGCGATCTCGGCGTTCCCGGACGACCGCGGCTGGGACGTCTCCGGGCTCTTCGGCGGCGACCCGGACCGCGAGGGCAGCAGCCACGCCTCCGAGGGCGGGTTCGTCTACGACGCGGGTGAGTTCGACCCGGCGTTCTTCGGCATCTCGCCGCGTGAGGCCATCGCGATGGACCCGCAGCAGCGGTTGCTGCTGGAGACGTCGTGGGAGGCCGTCGAGCGGGCCGGGATCGACCCGACTTCGTTGCGCGGCAGCAAAACCGGCGTGTTCGCCGGGGTGATGTACCACGACTACCTGTCCCGGCTGCCCGCGGTTCCGCCGGGCGTCGAGGGCTACCTGGGCACCGGCGGGTCGGGCAGCGTCGCGTCCGGCCGGGTGTCCTATGTGCTCGGTCTGGAAGGTCCCGCCGTCACGGTCGACACGGCGTGTTCGTCCTCTTTGGTCGCCGTCCATCTGGCCGCGCAGGCCCTGCGCTCCGGCGAGTGCACGATGGCGCTGGCCGGCGGCGTGACGGTGATGGCGACGCCGGGCGCGTTCGTCGAGTTCAGCCGTCAGCGCGGGCTCGCCTCCGACGGCCGCTGCAAGGCTTTCTCCGCCGACGCGGACGGCACGGGCTGGGCCGAGGGCGCCGGTGTCCTGCTGCTGGAGCGGCTTTCGGACGCGCGGCGCAACGGCCACGAGGTGCTCGCGGTGGTCCGGGGTAGTGCGATCAACCAAGACGGCGCGTCCAACGGCCTGACCGCGCCAAACGGCCCCTCGCAGCAACGCGTGATTCGCCAGGCCCTCGCCGACGCCGGTCTGTCCACTTCGGACGTCGACGTCGTCGAGGCGCACGGCACCGGGACGTCGCTGGGCGACCCGATCGAAGCCCAGGCGCTGCTGGCCACCTACGGCGCCGAGCGCGCCGGTGAGCCGCTGCTGCTGGGCTCGGTCAAGTCGAACCTCGGGCACACACAGGCCGCGGCCGGGGTCGCCGGGATCATCAAGGTTGTCGAGGCAATGCGGCACGGCATGGTGCCGCGGACGCTGCACGTCGGCGAGCCGACCCCGCACGTCGACTGGTCGGCCGGCGCGGTCTCGCTGCTGACCGAGCAGCGGGCGTGGCCGTCGGTCGACCGGCCGAGGCGGGCGGCGGTGTCGTCGTTCGGCTTCAGCGGGACCAACGCGCACACGATCATCGAGCAGGCGCCTGCTGCGGCTTCGGGCGTCGTGCCGGGCGTGGATCGTGCGGTGCCGGTGGTTGTTTCCGGCCGTACCGATGCGGCGCTGCGCTCGCAGGCGCGGCGGTTGCGCGACCACTTGGCGGGCAGGGACTTCCGGGTCGCCGACGTCGCGTTTTCGCAGGCCACGACGCGGACGCTGCACGAGCGTCGCGTGGTGCTGACTGCCGAGGAGCCCGGGGCGCTGCTGGACGCTTTGGATGCCGTCTCGGCCGGTACGACCGCGGGTGGCCTGGCGTTCCTGTTCACGGGGCAGGGCAGCCAGCGGTCGGGCATGGGGCGTGAGCTGTACGACGCGTTTCCGGTGTTCGCTGCTGCTCTGGATTCGGTGTGTGCCGAGTTCACTTTGGACACTCCTCTTAAGACGGTTCTGTTCGAAGAGAACTCGCTCCTTGATCGGACCGACTACACCCAGGCCGCATTGTTTGCGCTCGAGGTGGCGCTGTTCCGGCTGTTCGAGAGCTGGGGTGTCAAGCCGGGGCACCTGGCTGGGCACTCGATCGGTGAGATCGTCGCCGCGCACGTCGGTGGGGTGCTGTCGCTGGCTGATGCGGTGACGCTGGTCGCGGCTAGGGGCCGTCTGATGCAGGCCCTTCCTGCCGGTGGGGCGATGGTGGCTCTGCAGGCGAGCGAGGACGAGGTTTCGGGATATCTGTCGGACCGTGTGACCATCGCTGCGCTGAACGGCCCGTCGTCGACGGTCATCTCCGGTGACGAGTCCGCGGTGCTGGACGTGGTCGCCCACTTCGCGGATCGCAAGACCAAGCGGCTGACGGTGAGTCACGCGTTCCACTCGCCCTTGATGGATCCGATGCTGGAGGAGTTCCGCGGTGTCGCGGAGTCTCTGTCTTACGGTAAGTCGGTTATCCCGATCGTCTCGAACGTGACCGGCTCGCTGATCACGGAGTTCGACGCGGACTACTGGGTGCGGCACGTGCATGAGGCCGTGCGGTTCGTGGACGGCGTGCGGACGCTGGAGGCGGCCGGGGTCACGACGTTCGTGGAGCTGGGTCCGGACGGCGTGCTGTCCGCGATGGCCCAGGACACCGTCGATGCGACGGCTGTTCCGGCGCTGCGCAAGGGACGCCCGGAGGTCACCGCGGCGGTCACCGCCCTCGGCGCCGCGATCGCCGCTGGCGCCACGCTCGCTGTGGGCGATACGCCGGGTGCCGCGAGTGGCGCGATCGCCGCGGGTGGCGCGCCGGGCTGGGTTCAGGTGTTCGCCGGGACCGGAGCGCGGCGGGTTGCCCTGCCGACCTACGCCTTCCAGCGGGAATGGTTCTGGCTGCACCCGCCGGCGATGGTCGGTGACGTCGCTTCCGCGGGCCTCGGCGCCGCCGGGCATCCGCTGCTCGGGGCGAGCGTCGACCTGGCCGGTGACGACGCCGTCGTGTTCACCGGGTTGCTGTCGCGCCGGACCCATCCGTGGCTGGCCGACCACGCTGTCGGTGGCACTGTGCTGCTGCCCGGCACCGCGTTCGTCGAACTCGCGCTGCGGGCCGGTGACCAGGTCGGCTGCGATCGCGTCGAGGAGCTGACGCTCGCCGCGCCGCTGGTCCTGCCCGAGCAGGGGGCGGTTCAGCTGCAGCTTTCTGTCGGGGCACCCGGGGAGTCCGGGGTCCGAGAACTCACGCTGCACTCGCGCACCGGGGACGGCGAGCCGTGGACCGTCCACGCCACCGGCGCCCTCGCGAGTGGTGCAGCCGTCCCGGAGATGCTCACCGAGTGGCCACCCGCCGACGCCGAATCGGTTGCGGTGGAGGGGATCTACGACGACCTTGCGCTGGCCGGGTTCGACTACGGGCCGGCGTTCCAGGGCCTGCGGGCGATCTGGCGGGACGGCGAGGACGTCTACGCCGAGGTCGCCCTGCCCGACGAGGCCGAGGCGACGGCGTTCGGCCTGCACCCGGCGCTGCTCGACGCCGCACTGCACGCCATGTCGCGGGGGAGCACGAAGACCGGGGGCGACGGCGGGCCGCGCCTGCCGTTCTCCTGGTCCGGCGTCTCCCTGTACGCCACCGGCGCCACGGCCCTGCGGGTCCGGCTGCGCCCGGCCGGCGCCGACGCGATCGCGCTCGACGTCACCGACCACGCCGGCACGCCGGTCGCCCGGGTCGAATCGCTGGTGGTGCGGCCGCTGGCGCTGCCGTCCGGGGGGAACGTCGAGTCGCTGTTCCGGATCGGCTGGCAGCCGGTTGCCCCGGTGGCCCACGGCGTCCGGCAGGTCGCGCTGCTCACCGCCGACCCGGCCGCGGCCGAGGCGATCGGCGCGGTGGCCTACGAGAACTTCGTCGACGTCCTCGACGACGAGGGCCCGGCGCCGGACACGCTGATCGTGCCGGTCATCGGCGGGCTCACCGCCGCGGCCGCGCACGAGACCACCGGGTTCGCGCTGGCCGTGGTCCAGGCGGTCCTCGCGGACGAGCGGTTCGCCGCGACCCAGCTGGTGCTGCTCACCCGGGGCGCGGTCGCCGCGGCCGAGGGTGACACCGTGCCGGACCCGGCCGCCGCCGCGGTCTGGGGTCTCCTCCGCACCGCGCAGTCCGAAGAGCCCGGCCGGTTCCGGCTGGCCGACCTCGACGACGACGTCGAGTCCGCGAAAGCCCTGGCCGGGGCCCTGGCCACCGACGAACCGCAGCTGGCCGTGCGCGCCGGGGACGTCTTCGCGCCGCGGCTGGCGCGGGTGCCGCGGCCGGAGGCCGAGCTGCGGTTCCGGCCGGGTGGCCGGGTGCTGCTCACCGGCGCGACCGGCGCGCTCGGCCGGGTGCTCGCGCGGCACCTGGTCACCGCGCACGACGTCCGGGACCTGCTGCTGCTCAGCCGTCGTGGCGAGGATCCGGAACTGGCGGCGGAGCTGCGGGGATTGGGCGCCGACGTGCGGATGCTGGCCTGCGACGTCGCCGATCGCGACGCGCTGGCCGCGGTGCTGGCGGAGCACCCGGTGACTGCCGTCGTACACGCGGCCGGCGTCCTCGACGACGGCGTGCTGTCGGCGCTGACCCCCGAGCGGGTCGGCACGGTGCTGCGGCCGAAGGTCGACGCCGCGGTCAACCTGCACGAGCTGACCGGTGATCTCGACGCGTTCGTCCTGTTCTCGTCCGCGGCCGGCGTGTTCGGCAACGCGGGCCAGGGGAACTACGCCGCCGCCAACACCTTCCTGGACGCGCTGGCCGCACACCGGCGCGCCCGGGGGCTCCCGGCGACGTCGCTGGCCTGGGGCTTGTGGGACGACGGCATGGCCGGCGGCGCCGACGTCCGGCGCATGAACCGGGGCGGCGTCGCGGCACTGTCCACAGAGGAGGGTCTGGCGCTGTTCGACACCGCGGTCGCGACCGGTGCCGCGGCGCTCGTGCCGGTGCGGCTCGACCTCGCCGCGGCCCGCGCCCAGGGCGAGGTGCCCGCGCTGCTGCGGGGCCTCGTCCGGGCCCCGGCGCGGCGTGGCGCCGAGGTTTCGGCGGGAGCCGGCGCGTTGGCCGCACGGCTGTCGACGGCGTCGCCCGAAGATCGCGAGCGGATCCTGCTGGACCTGGTCCGCGGGCAGGTCGCCGCGGTGCTCGGGCACGCCGACGCCGGCCTGGTCGAACCGGACCGCGCGTTCAAGGAGCTGGGGTTCGACTCGCTGACGGCGGTCGAGCTGCGCAACCGGCTGGCCGTGGTCACCGGGCTGCGGATGCCCGCGACGCTGGTGTTCGACCACCCGACCCCGGTCGACCTGACCGCCCGTCTCGCGGCGGACCTGGCCCCGGACGGCACGGCTGCGGTCACCGCCCTGCTGGCCGAACTGGACCGGCTAGGCGCCGCGCTGACACAGGTGGTGCCGGACGAATCCGGCCGAGCCCGCATCGCCGGCCGGCTACGTGGTCTGGCCTCCGCTTGGGACGAACCGGAGCCGGAAGAGGAGAAGTCGGTCGCCGAAGACCTGGAAGTGGCTTCGGACGACGAGATCTTCGACTTCATCGGCAAGGAGTTCGGTATCTCATGACCACCTTGCACGCCGGGGCTGGGGCCCGGCGACACACAGACTTCGACGGTTCGACGCTGAGGGGCGCGCTGACATGACCGAACAGAACGATGACAAGCTCAGGTACTTCCTCAAGCGGGTGACCGCGGACCTGCACGAGACGCGCCGCCGGCTGCGTGAGGCCGAGGCCGGTGCTCAGGAGCCGATTGCGATCGTCGCCATGGGGTGCCGGTATCCCGGTGGGGTGCGGACGCCCGATGATCTTTGGCGCCTGGTCGCCGAGGGGCGGGACGGTGTCAGTGGGTTTCCCGCCGACCGTGGCTGGGATCTCGACGCGCTCTACGACGACGATCCCGACGCCGCGGGTACGAGCTACACCCGTGAGGGCGGGTTTCTGCACGATGCCGCGCAGTTCGATCCCGAGTTCTTCGGGATCTCGCCGCGTGAGGCCGTCGCGATGGATCCGCAGCAGCGACTGCTGCTCGAGACGTCGTGGGAGGCCTTCGAGCGCGCCGGAATCGACCCGACTTCCGTGCGTGGCAGCAAAACCGGCGTGTTCGCCGGCGTCATGTACCACGACTACGCGACCCGGCTGCTGGCCGTGCCCGAGGGCGTCGAGGGGTACCTGTCCACCGGCACCGCGGGCAGCGTCGTCACCGGCCGCGTCTCCTACGCGCTCGGCCTCGAGGGCCCGGCGGTCACCGTGGACACGGCGTGCTCGTCGTCGCTGGTCGCCGTGCACCTCGCCGCGCAGGCGCTGCGCAACGGGGAGTGCACCCTCGCCCTGGCCGGTGGCGTCACGGTGATGGCTTCCCCGGGCGCGTTCGTCGAGTTCAGCCGCCAGCGCGGGCTCGCCTCCGACGGCCGTTGCAAGGCCTTCTCCGCCGACGCCGACGGCACCGGCTGGGGTGAAGGCGCCGGCGTGCTGCTGCTGGAGAAGCTCTCCGACGCCCGTCGCAACGGTCACCCCGTGCTCGCCGTCGTCCGCGGGTCCGCGGTCAATCAGGACGGCGCTTCCAACGGCTTGACCGCGCCCAACGGGCCCTCGCAGCAGCGCGTGATCCACCAGGCGCTGGCGAACGCCGGACTGTCCACTTCGGACGTCGATGTCGTCGAGGCGCACGGCACCGGCACCCAGCTGGGAGACCCGATCGAGGCCCAGGCGCTGCTCGCGACCTACGGCCAGGACCGCACCGGCGACCCGCTGCTGCTCGGTTCGATCAAGTCGAACCTGGGCCACACCCAGGCTGCGGCCGGGGTCGCCGGGATCATCAAGATGGTCGAGGCCATGCGCCACGGCGTCCTGCCCAAGACCCTGCACCTGGCCGAGCCGACCCCGCACGTCGACTGGGAGTCCGGCGCCGTCGAACTGCTCGCCGAAGAGCGCGAGTGGCCGGACGTCGACCGCGCCCGGCGCGCCGGGATCAGCTCGTTCGGGTTCAGCGGCACCAACGCCCACGTGATCGTCGAGCAGGCCGAGCCCGCCGAGGCCGAAGAGTCCATTACGGACGGACGGCGGGTGCCGCTGGTCGTCTCGGGCCGGTCCGACGCGGCTCTGCGCGCCCAGGCCGCGCGGCTGCGCGAGCACCTCGGCGAGTTCGACGTCACCGAGGTCGCCTACTCGCTGGCCACCACCCGGACCCTGCACGAGCACCGCGCCGTCGTCCTCGCCGACGAACCCGGCGAGGTCCTCGAAGCCCTCGACGCGATCGCCGCGGGGGAGCCCGGCGCGATCACCGGGGTCGCCGGCGCGAAGACCGCGTTCCTCTTCACCGGCCAGGGCAGTCAGCGCGCCGGCATGGGCCGCGAGCTGTACGCCGCCCAGCCCGTGTTCGCCGAGGCTTTGGACGCGGTGTGCACCGAGTTCGGGTCCCGGTTGGACAGTCCACTCAAGACGATCTTGTTCGAGGACCCCGACCGGCTGCTGGACAAGACCCGCTACACCCAGGCGGCGCTGTTCGCCGTCGAGGTCGCGCTGTTCCGGCTGTTCGAGCACTTCGGCGTCACGCCGGACTTCCTGATCGGGCACTCGATCGGCGAGGTCGCGGCCGCGCACGTCGCGGGGGTGCTGGACCTGCCGTCCGCGGTCGCGCTGGTCGCCGCGCGGGGTGAGCTGATGCAGGCGCTGCCCGAGGGTGGCGCGATGGTGGCGATCCAGGCCACCGAAGACGAGATCACCCCGCTGCTGACCGGCGCGGTGAGCATCGCCGCGCTCAACAGCCCGTCCTCGACCGTCATCTCCGGTGACGACGCCGCCGTGCTGGCCGTCGCCGACCACTTCACCGCGCTGGGCCGCAAGACCAAGCTGCTCACGGTCAGCCACGCCTTCCACTCGCCGCGCATGGACGCGATGCTGGAGGACTTCTACGCCGTCGCGGAAACCCTGACCTACCACGAGCCGCGCATCCCGGTCGTGTCCAATGTGTCCGGACGCCTGGCCACGGCCGAAGAGCTGGCCGACCCGGACTACTGGGTGCGCCACGTCCGCCGCGCGGTGCGGTTCGCCGACGGTGTCCGCACGCTCGAGGAGCGCGGCGTCACGACGCTCGTCGAGCTGGGCCCGGACGGCATCCTCTGCGCGATGACGCAGGAGTGCCTCAAGAGCGTCGTCACCGCTGTCCCGGCACTGCGGGCGGCGCGTGACGAAGAGACCACCGTGCGGCACGCGCTCGCGGCGGCCATCGCGGCCGGGGCGTCCCCGGACTGGTCGGCGCTCTTCGCCGGGATCACCCCGAAGCGCGTCGACCTGCCGACGTACCCGTTCCAGCGGGCGCGCTACTGGCTCGACGCGCCGGAACGGCCCGCCGGCGCGGCCTTCGGGGCCACGAACGCGCTGGAGTCCGCCTTCTGGGCCGCGGTCGACCGCGGTGACCTGGGGGAACTGGTCGCAACGCTGGCCGTCGACGCCGACGACCCGCTGAGCGCGGTGCTGCCCGCCCTGTCGGCGTGGCACAGTCAGGCCGCCGATGAGTCCACCGTGGATGGCTGGCGGTACCGGATCGCGTGGAACCCGCTGCCGGAACCGGCTGGGACCGCTCAGGGCACCTGGCTCGTCGTCGTCCCCGAAGGCGTCGAGACCGCGTGGCCCGAGGCGCTGCGTGCGGCCGGTGTCGACGTCCGCGTCGTGACTGGGATCGACCAAAACACCGAGCCCGTCGACGGCGTGCTTTCCCTGCTGGCGCTCGACGAGCGTCCGCACCCGGACGCCGCGTCCGTTCCCAGGGGACTCGCGGCCACCGCCGAGCTGATGCGTAATCTGGGCGACACTCCCTTGTGGATCGCCACCACCGGCGCGGTCGCGCCGGTCTCGTCCGCGGCCCAGGCCGCGGTCTGGGGGCTGGGCCGGGTGTTCGGCCTGGAACGGCCCGAGCGCTGGGGCGGCTTGGTCGACCTGCCCGCCGAGGTCTCCGACCGCGCCGCCGCCCGGCTCGCCGCCGTGCTGACCGGCACCGAGGACCAGGTCGCCATCCGCGACAACGGCGTGCAGGCCCGACGCCTGGTTCCCGCGTCCGCCGCGGGTACCGTCTCGCGTCGCCAGGGCTGGCGGCCGGACGGCGCGACCGTCCTGGTCACCGGCGGCACCGGCGCGATCGGCGCGCACGTCGCGCGCTGGCTCGCCACCGCCGGCGCGGCACACGTCGTGCTCACCAGCCGTCGCGGCGCGGACGCCCCGGGTGCGGCCGAGTTGGCCGCCGAGCTGACCGAGCTGGGCACCCGCGTCACCGTCGCGGCCTGCGACGCCACCGACCGCGACGCGCTGACCGCACTCGCCGCGAGCCTCGACGGCCCGGTCACCGCGGTCCTCCACGCGGCCGGCCTCGGCGAAACCGGGGCCGTCGACGACCTCGTCCTCGACGACCTGGCCCGGATCGCCACCGCCAAGATCACCGGCGCGCACGCACTCGAAGACGTCTTCCCCGATTTGGACGCGTTTGTCCTGTTCTCCTCCAATGCGGGTGTCTGGGGCGGCGGTGGCCAGGGCGCGTACGCCGCGGCCAACGCCTACCTCGATGCCTTCGCCGAGCAGCGCCGCGCCCGCGGGCTCAAGGCCACCTCCATCGCGTGGGGCGCCTGGGCCGACGGCGGCATGGCCGAAGGCGAGGCGGGGGAGCAGATGCGCCGCCGCGGGGTCCCGGCCATGGACCCGAAGCTCGCGATCGCCGCGCTGCGCCAGGCGCTGGAGCGCGACGAGACGTTCCTGGCCGTCGCCGACGTCGTCTGGGAGCGGTTCTTCCCGGCGTTCACCGCGGCCCGGCCGCGGCCGCTGCTGGACGAGCTGCCCGCGGTCCGCGCGCTCCGGGCGGCGGCCGAGCAGGCCGCCGCCGAGCGCACGCCCGAGGCGTCCGCGCTGCACGCGCGGCTGAGCGGGATGTCGGGCGCCGACCAGGAGGACCTGCTCGTCGACCTGATCTCGCAGCACGCCGCCGCGGTGCTCGGCTTCGCCGGCGCGGAGGGGCTCGGCGCGCAGAAGGCGTTCCGTGAGCTCGGCTTCGACTCGCTGACCGCGGTCGAGCTGCGCAACCGGCTCACGGCCGTCACCGGCCTGACCCTGCCGACGACGCTGGTGTTCGACTACCCCTCGCCCCGGGTGCTCGCGGAGTTCCTGCGGGCCGAGGTGCTCGGGGTCGCGGCCGACGCCGCCCAGGTCACCGCGGTGGGGGCCACCGACGAGCCGATCGCGATCGTCGCGATGGCCTGCCGCTACCCGGGCGGGATCTCGACGCCGGAGCAGCTGTGGGACCTCGTCGCCGAGGGCCGGGACGCGATCTCGACGTTCCCGGACAACCGCGGCTGGGCGCTGGACGCGCTGTACGACGACGACCCCGAGTCGTCCGGCACCAGCTACACCCGTGAAGGCGCTTTCCTGCACGAAGCGGGCCTGTTCGACGCCGGGTTCTTCGGGATCACCCCGCGCGAGGCGCTCACCATGGACCCGCAGCAGCGGCTGCTGCTGGAGATCGCCTGGGAGGCGCTGGAACGTGCCGGGATCGACCCGGAAACCCTGCGCGGCAGCCGGTCCGGCGTGTTCGTCGGCGGCGCGACGCAGGACTACACGTCGGTGCTGGCCGGCAGCACGGCGAACGCCGAGGGCTACATGCTGACCGGCACGTCGTCGAGCGTGATGTCCGGCCGGATCGCCTACACGCTCGGCCTCGAAGGGCCGGCGGTCACGGTGGACACGGCGTGCTCGTCGTCGCTGGTCGCGCTGCACTGGGCGGTGCAGGCGCTGCGCAGCGGCGAGTGCTCGATGGCGCTGGCCGGTGGTGTGCAGGTGATGCCGACGCCGGGGCCGTTCGTCGAGTTCTCCCGCCAGCGCGGCCTGGCCAAGGACGGCCGGTGCAAGCCGTACGCGTCCGCCGCCGACGGCACCTCGTGGGGTGAGGGCGCCGGGATGCTCGTCGTGGAACGGCTTTCCGACGCGCGTCGCAACGGGCACCCGGTGCTCGCGATCGTCCGGGGCAGCGCGATCAACTCCGACGGCGCGTCCAACGGCCTCACCGCGCCGAACGGGCCCGCGCAGCAGAAGGTGATCCGCCAGGCCCTGGCCAACGCCGGACTGTCCACTTCGGACGTCGACGTCGTCGAAGGGCACGGGACCGGCACCACGCTCGGTGACCCGGTGGAGGCACAAGCCCTGTTGGCCACCTACGGCCGCGACCGTTCAGAGCCCCTCTGGCTGGGCTCCCTCAAGTCCAACATCGGGCACACCCAGGCCGCGGCCGGTGTCGGCGGTGTGATCAAGATGGTCCAGGCCATCCAGCACGGTGTGCTGCCGCGCTCGCTGCACATCGACGAGCCGACCCCGCACGTCGACTGGGCCTCGGGCGCGGTCGAGCTGCTCGCCGAGGAACGGGCCTGGCCGGAGACCGGCCGCCCGCGTCGCGCGGCCGTCTCGGCGTTCGGCGTCAGCGGCACCAACGCGCACGCGATCATCGAGGCGCCGTCCGAAGTGGACGTCGAGACGGCGGAGCCGTCCTATCAGGGCGCTGTTCCCTGGGTCCTTACCGCGCGCACGGAAGGCGCGCTGCGGGCCCAGGCCGCCCGGCTGGCCACTGTGGACGCCCACCCGGTCGACGTCGGCCACGCGCTGGCCACCACGCGGTCGGTGTTCGAGCACCGCGCGGTCGTGGTGGGCCGCGACGCCGGTGAGCTGAAGGAGCGGCTCACCGCGCTGGCCGGTGGCATCGCCGGGCACGGCGTCGCACAGGGCTTCGCCCGCGGCGAGCGGCCGGTGTTCGTGTTCCCCGGCCAGGGTTCGCAGTGGCCGGGCATGGCCGTCGAGCTGCTGGAGACCGAGCCGGCGTTCGCCGCGCGGATGGCCGAGTGCGCCGCCGCGCTGGCCCCGTTCGTCGACTTCCAGCTCCTGGACGTCGTCCGCGCGGCCGAGCCGCTCGAGCGGGTGGACGTCGTGCAGCCGGTGCTGTGGGCGATCAACGTCTCGCTGGCCGAGGTCTGGCGCGCCTACGGCGTCCGCCCGGCCGCGGTGATCGGGCACTCGCAGGGCGAGATCGCGGCGGCCGCCGTCGCCGGGGCACTGTCCCTTTCGGACGCCGCCCGGGTCGTCGCGTTGCGCAGCCAGGCGATCCTGGCGCTGTCCGGCCGCGGCGGGATGGTCTCGCTCGCGCTTTCCCGCGCCGGTGCGGAAGAACTCCTGACCGGCTGGACCGGGCGGATCTCGGTCGCCGCGGTCAACGGCCCCGAAGCGACCGTGGTGTCCGGCGACGGCGACGCGCTCGACGAGCTGGTCGAGCACTGCCGCGGCCACCACATTCGCGCCCGCCGGATCGCGGTCGACTACGCGTCGCACTGCGCGCACGTCGAGGCCATCGAGGACGAGCTGCTGCGGCTGCTCGCCCCGATCCGGCCGAAGGACACCGAAACGGTGTTCCACTCCACCGTCACCGGCGGTCCGGTCGAGACGTCCACTTTGGACGCCGCGTACTGGTACCGCAACCTGCGCCAGCAGGTCCGGTTCGAGGAGGTCACCCGCGCGCTGCTGGCCCTGGGCCACGAGTCGTTCGTCGAGGTCAGCGCCCACCCGGTGCTGACCGTCGGGATCCAGCAGACCATCGACGACGCCGGCTCGACGGCCACCGTCAGCGGCACCCTGCGCCGCGACGAGGGTGGCCGCGACCGGCTGCTGCTCGCGCTGGCCGAGGCGTTCGCGCACGGCGTCACCGTCGACTGGGCCGCGGTGTTCGACGGCTCCGGCGCCCGCCGCGCCGACCTGCCGACCTACGCCTTCCAGCACGAGCACTACTGGCCGGAGCCGGCCGCGCCCGCGTTCGCGGACGTGTCGTCGGCCGGGCTGGGCGCCGTCGCGCACCCGCTGCTGGGTGCGGCGGTCGGGCTCGCCGAGAACGCCGGGTACCTCTGCACCGGCCGGATCTCGCGGCAGACGCACCCGTGGCTGGCCGACCACGTCGTCGGCGACACGGTGCTGCTGCCCGGGACCGCGTTCGTCGAGCTGGCCATCCGGGCCGGCGACCAGTCCGGCTGCGGCCGGCTGGACGAGCTGACCCTGCACGCGCCGCTGGTGCTGCCCGAGACCGGCCACGTGCTGCTCCAGATCGTCGTCGGCGAGCCGGACCCAAACGGCCTGCGCCCGCTCACGGTGTACTCGCGCGATGAGCACGCGCTGGACGAGCAGGGGTGGACGCGGCACGCGTCCGGCCTGCTCGGGTCCGGCGTCACGGAGTTCGACGTGGACACCGAGTGGCCGCCCGCCGGTGCCGAAGCGGTGTCGCTGGACGGCTACTACGACGTCATGGCCGACCACGGGTTCGCCTACGGCCCGGCGTTCCAGGGCCTGACCGCCGCCTGGCGGCGCGACGGCGAGGTGTTCGCCGAGGTCACGCTGCCCGACGGCGCCGACGCGGCCGCGTTCGGCCTGCACCCGGCCCTGCTCGACGCCGCCGTCCAGGCCGCCGGGCTGGGGCTGGTGGAGGGCGGGCACCTGCCGTTCGCCTGGACCGGCGTCACCCTGCACGCCTCCGGCGCCGCTTCGCTGCGGGTCCGGCTCGCACCGTCCGGCGACGGCCTCGCGCTGTCGGCGTCCGACCCGGCCGGGCGGCCGGTGGTGACGGTGGAGTCGCTGGTGCTGCGGCCGATGTCGGCCCCGGCCCGCTCGTCCGCCGCGGACTCGCTCTTCTGCGTCACCTGGACCGAGGTCCCGGTCACCGAAGAGAGGCCGTCGGTCGCGGTGCTCGGCGAGGACCCGTTCGGCCTGGCCGGCGCGTTCGGCGCGGTCTGCCACGACACTCCGAACGCCCTCGCCGAGGCCGACCAGCCCGAACTGGTGCTGGTCAGCTTCGCGGCGGACGACGTCCGCGCCAACGCCGGGCGCGCGCTGAAACTGGTGCGCGGCTGGCTGGCCGACGAGCGCTTCACCGGACGGCTGGTGCTGGTCACGCGCGGCGCCGTGGCGATCGACGGCGAGTCGCCCGACGTCGCCACCGCCGCCGTCTGGGGCCTGCTCCGCTCGACGCAGTCCGAGCACCCGGGCCGGTTCCTGCTGCTCGACCTCGACCCGGCCGGCGGCCTCCCGGAGGGGGCGCTGACCGGCGACGAGCCGCAGCGGGCCCTCCGCGGCGGCCAGGTCCTGGTGCCGCGCCTCGCACCGGCGGAGTCCACTGTGGACGTCCTGGGTGACGAGGGCACGGTGCTGGTCACCGGCGCCACCGGCACGATCGGCTCGCTGCTGGCCCGGCACCTGGTGACCGGGCACGGCGTCCGCCGCCTGCTGCTGACCGGCCGTCAGGGCTGGGCGGCACCGGGCGCGCCGGAGCTGGCCGCCGAGCTGACCGAGCTGGGCGCCGAGGTGACCATCGCGGCCTGTGACGTCGCCCACCGCGACGCGCTGGCCGAGCTGCTCGCCGGAGTGCCCGACCTGACCGCGGTGATCCACGCGGCGGCGGTGCTCGACGACGGCGTTGTCGAGGCGCAGACCGAAGAGCGTCTCGACACCGTGCTGCGGCCCAAGGCGGACGCGGCGCTGCACCTGGACGAGCTGACCGCGGACCGCGACCTGCGCGCGTTCGTGCTGTTCTCCTCGGCCGCCGGGCTGCTCGGCAGCGCCGGGCAGGCCAACTACGCCGCGGCCAACGCCGTGGTCGACGCGCTGGCCCAGCGCCGGCGTGCCGAGGGCAAGCCGGCGGTCTCGCTGGCCTGGGGCTTCTGGGAGGAACGCAGCGCGCTGACCGGCGAACTCGACGACGTCGACGTCCGCCGGATGAGCCGCGGCGGGGTCGCCCCGCTGTCGTCGGCGCAGGGCATGGCGTTGTTCGACGCGGCGATCGGTTCGCCGGACGCGCTGGTCGTGCCGATGCGGCTCGACGTCCCGGCGCTGCGCAAGCAGGCCGCGGCCGGGATGATCCCGCCGGTCATGCGCGGCCTGGTCCGCGCGCCGGGCCGGCGGACGGCGGCGCTCGCGGGCGCGGCGGCGGTCGACTCGGTCGAGGCGCGGCTGGCGGGCCTGCCCGCCGCCGAGCGCGCAGCGTTCCTGCTGGACCTGGTCCGCGGCCAGGCCGCCGCGGTCGCCGGGCACGCCTCGGCCGAGGCGGTCGACCCGGACCGCGCGTTCCGCGAGCTGGGCTTCGACTCGCTGACCGCGGTCGAGCTGCGCAACCGGCTCGGCGCGGCCACCGGGCTGCGGCTGCCCGCGACGATGGTCTTCGACTACCCGGCGCCCGCGGCGCTGGCCGCCGAGCTCGACCGCCGGCTGGCCGGGGTGGTCCGGACCGGGCCGGTGGCCCGGAAGGCGACCACGGCCGACGACCCGGTCGTGATCGTCGGCATGGGCTGCCGGTACCCGGGCGGCGTGCGCGGCCCGCAGGACCTGTGGCGGCTGGTTTCCGAAGGCACCGACGCGATTTCGGTGTTCCCGGCCGACCGCGGCTGGGACGTCGCCGGGCTGTTCGACGACGACCCGGACAACCAGGGCACCTCCTACGCCCGTGAAGGCGCTTTCCTGTACGACGCGGGCGAGTTCGACGCGGCCTTCTTCGGCATCTCGCCGCGTGAGGCGATCGCGATGGACCCGCAGCAGCGGCTGCTGCTGGAGACGTCGTGGGAGGCCTTCGAGCGCGCCGGGATCGACCCGGGCACGCTGCGCGGCAGCCGGACCGGCGTCTTCGCCGGCGTGATGTACCACGACTACGCGACTTCGCTGGCGTCCGTGCCGGAGGGCGTCGAGGGGTACCTCGGCACCGGCACCTCGGGCAGCGTCGCGTCCGGGCGGCTGTCGTACACCTTCGGGCTCGAGGGCCCGGCGGTCACCGTCGACACGGCGTGCTCGTCTTCGCTGGTCGCGCTGCACCTCGCGGCGCAGGCCCTGCGGTCCGGCGAGTGCGAGCTCGCGCTGGCCGGCGGCGTGACCGTGCTGGCCACGCCGAACGTGTTCATCGAGTTCTCCCGCCAGCGCGGGCTGTCCTCGGACGGCCGGTGCAAGTCGTTCGCCGACGCGGCCGACGGCACAGGTTGGGGCGAGGGCGCCGGCATGCTGCTGCTGGAGCGGCTTTCCGACGCGCGGCGCAACGGCCACGAGGTGCTCGCGGTCGTCCGCGGCACGGCGGTGAACCAGGACGGCGCGTCCAACGGCCTCACCGCGCCGAACGGCCCGGCGCAGCAGCGGGTCATCCGCCAGGCGCTGGAGACCGCCGGTCTGTCCACATCGGACGTCGACGCGGTCGAGGCGCACGGCACCGGCACGAAGCTGGGTGACCCGATCGAGGCCCAGGCACTGCTGGAGACCTACGGCCAGGACCGCTCCGGCGAGCCGCTGCTGCTGGGGTCGCTGAAGTCCAACATCGGCCACACCCAGGCCGCGGCGGGCGTCGGCGGCATCATCAAGATGGTCGAGGCGCTGCGTCACGGCGTGCTGCCGAAGACGCTGCACGTCGACGCGCCGTCGTCCCAAGTGGACTGGACGGCGGGGTCGGTCGAGCTGCTGACCGAGGAGCGCGCGTGGCCGGAGACCGGCCGTCCGCGCCGGGCCGGTGTCTCGTCGTTCGGCGTGAGCGGTACCAACGCCCACGCGATCATCGAGCAGGCGCCTGCCATTGCGGTGTCTGAAGAGTCCACTGAGGACGCCCGGGTGCTGCCGTGGCTGATCTCCGGGCGGAGCGAGGCGGCGCTGCGCGAGCAGGCGGACCGGCTGGCCGCCCGCGTCGCCGGGGAACCGGAGCTGTCCGCCGCGGCGGTGGCCCGCACCCTGGCCGCGCACCGCGCGACCTGGGAGCACCGGGCCGTCGTGCTCGGCACGAGCCGCGAGGAGCTGCTCGACGGCGTCCGCGCCGTGGCCGAGGGTGTCGACGGCCCGGGCGTCCTGCGCGGGACGGCGGGGCACGCCGGGGCGGTGGCCGTGCTGTTCTCCGGGCAGGGCAGCCAGCGGGCCGGCATGGGCCGCGAGCTGTATGAAACCGAGCCGGTGTTCGCCGCCGCGTTCGACGACGCCTGCGCGGCGCTGGACCGGCACCTGGACCGTCCACTGAAGACGATCATCGAGGAGCCCGACCTGCTCGACCGCACCGGCTACACGCAGCCGGCGCTGTTCGCGATCGAGGTCGCGCTGTACCGGCTGGCCGAGCACGCGGGGCTGCGCCCGGCGTACCTGCTCGGGCACTCGGTCGGCGAGATCACGGCCGCGCACGTCGGCGGGGTGCTGTCGCTGGCCGACGCCGCCGAGCTGATCACCGCGCGCGCCCGGCTGATGGAGGCGCTGCCCGCGGGCGGCGCGATGGTCGCGCTGCAGGCCACGGAAGACGAGGTTCACCCGCACCTGGGTGACGGCGTCGCGATCGCCGCGCTCAACGGCCCGGAGTCCACTGTGGTCTCCGGCGACGAGGACGCCGTGCTCGCGGTGGCCGGGCACTTCCGTGACCTGGGCCGCAAGACCAAGCGGCTCAGCGTGAGCCACGCGTTCCACTCCGCGCGGATGCAGCCGATGCTCGAGGAGTTCCGCGCGGTCGCGGAACGCCTGTCCTACGGCCCGCCGGTGGTGCCGATCGTCTCGAACGTCACCGGCGAGCTGCTCACCGAGGTCGACGCGGGCTACTGGGTCCGGCACGTCCGGGCCGCGGTCCGGTTCGCCGACGGCGTCGCCGCGCTGCACGACCTGGGCGCCCGGACGTTCGTCGAGCTGGGACCGGACGCGCCGCTGTCCGGCCTCACCCGCGAGTCGCTCGACCACGACCCGGCGGTGCTGGCCGTCCCGGCCCTGCGGGGCGACCGGCCGGAACCGGCCGCGTTCGCCGCGGTGCTGGCCGCGCTGCACGTCCGCGGCGTCCGGCTCGACTGGACGGCGCGGGCCGCGGGCTGGGGCGCGGGCCGGGCGGACCTGCCCACCTACGCGTTCCAGCGGGAGCACTACTGGCTGCGGGCGGAGGCGCCCGCCGCCGTCACCGCGGCGCCGGACTCGGCGTTCTGGGCTTCGGTCGAACGTGCCGACGCCGGTGCGCTGGCCGAAGCGCTGAACGTCGGTGAGGACGGCCGGGCCGCGCTCGACACCGTGCTGCCGGCGCTGTCCGCGTGGCACCGCCGCCGGCGCACCGAGTCCACTGTGGACAGCTGGCGGTACCGCACCGAATGGCACTCGATCCCCGAACCGGCCGGTGGCATGACGTCCGGCACCTGGCTCGTCGTGGCGCCCGCCGCGCACGCCGAGGACGAGCGCGTCGCCGGGGCCGTCCGGCTGCTCGAAAGCCTCGGCGCGACGGCGGCCGGGGTGGCGCTGGACGACACCGACGCCGACCGCGACCTGCTCGCGGGCGGCCTGCGCACGGTGCTCGACGGCCCGGTCGGCGGCGTCCTTTCGCTGCTGTCGCTCGACGAGACCCACGGGCTCGCGCTGAGCACCGCGCTGATCCAGGCCCTCGGCGACGCCGGTGTCGAGGCACCGCTGTGGTGCCTGACCAGCGGAGGCGTCCGGACCGGGACGTCCGACGCGGTGCCCGCGCCCGGTGCGGCCCAGGTCTGGGCGCTCGGCCAGGTGGCCGCGCAGGAGTACCCGCACCGCTGGGGTGGCCTGCTCGACCTGCCGGCCGCGCCGACGGCCGGCGACTGGCGCCGCGCAGGCGCGGTGCTCACCGGCGGCGGCCGCGAGGACGAGGTAGCGGTGCGCCCGGCGGGTGTGCTTGCCCGGCGGCTGGTCCGCGCCCCGATCGGCGACGCGGGTACTCCGTGGACACCGGAAGGCCCGGTGCTGCTCACCGGGGCCGTGTCGGAGTCGGTCGAAGCCTGGCTCACCAGCCTGGGCGCCGAGCCGACCCGGGACGTCACCGCGGGCGCTCGCACGGTCGTCCACCTCGTGACGCCGTCCTCGCCCGCGCCGCTGGACACGCTTACGCCGAGCGCGTTCGAAGCGGCCGTGCAGGAGCAGGTCGCCGAAGCGCTCGAAGTCGGTGAGGGCGTCGAGGCGTTCCTGGTGCTCGTGCCGGGCGCGTGCGTCTGGGGCGGGGCGGGGGCGGCGGTCGACGCCGCGGCCGGCGCTCGGCTCACCGCGCTCGCCCAGCAGCGGGGCGCCGGAACCCTGTGCGTCGCCACCGGGCCGTGGGAGGGCACGCCGACCACGCCGGGCGTCGCTCCGCTCGACCCGCGGCTCCTGCTGGCCGCGGTGCGCGCCGCGGCGGGCCGGGGCGAGCGTGGGCTCGTGCTGGCCGACGTCGACTGGGTGGCCGTGGCTCCCGGGCTGCGCGCCAGCCGGCCGGCCGCGTTCCTGGACGTGCTGGCCCCAGTCGTCGAGGCCAAGCCGGAACCGGCGCGCCTCGGTGCGCTGGAGGGACTCGGCTCGGCGACCGCCGCCGAGCGCGCCGGGATCCTGCTCGGCGTCGTCCGCGAACAGGCCGCGTTCGTGCTCGGCCACCGTTCGGCGGACGCCGTCGAGGGCGACCGCGAGTTCCTCGAACTCGGGTTCGCCTCGCTCACCGCGGTCGAGCTGCGCAACCGGCTCACCGAGCTGACCGGCCTCGACCTGCCGCCGGCGCTGGTCTACGAGTTCGGCACCCCGGCCGCGCTGGCCGGGTACCTGGCGGAGCGGCTCGCGGGCACGAACACGAGCGTTCCGGTCGAAAGCACGCTCGGCGCGTTGTTCCGGCAAGCCTGCGCACAGGGCCAGGCCGGTGACTTCGTCAGCATGCTGATGACGGCGTCGCAGTTCCGGCCGACCGGCGCGCCCGCCGCGTCGCTGGTGCGGCTGGCGCCGGAGACCGCCGAGCCGAGCCTGATCTGCGTCCCGTCGATGACCGCCATCTCCGGCCCGCACCAGTACGCCGGGATCGGCGCCGCGCTGCGCGGCGTGCGCGGGGTGTCGGCGCTGACCGTGCCCGGATTCGGGACCGGGGAAGCCCTTCCAGACTCGGCGGACGCCGTGGCCGACCTGCTCGCCGACGCGGTCGCCGAGCGGGCCGGCGACGGTCCGTTCGTGCTGGCCGGGCACTCGTCGGGGGCGGTCCTCGCCCACGCCGTCACCGCGCGGCTCGAACAGCGCGGGCTGCGCCCGGCGGCCCTGGTCGTCCTCGACGGTTACGCGCCGGGCGGCGAAGGAATCGACGCACTGCTGCCCGGGCTGATGGGCGGCATGGCCGACCGCGACGGCCGGTACGCCCCGGTCGACGACGACCGGCTCACCGCGATGGGCGCCTATTTCCGGCTTTTCGAACAATGGCGCGCCCCCGAAGTCACCATTCCCGTTCTGCTCGTCACCGCCGCCGAGCCGATGCCGGAATGGCCCGCCGAAGGCTGGCGGTCGAAGTGGGTTTCCGTCACCACCGAGGCGGAGGCCGAAGGCAACCACTACACGATGCTGGAAGAGCACGCCGAGGTCGTCGCCAAGCACGTCAACGACTGGCTGGTCCAGCTGTCCTGAACACCCTGCCCTGCCGGAGATCTCGCACCCCTAGGGTCTCCGGTAGGGGTTAATGACCTGGGGGTCGTCCACTTAGGCTTGACGCGAATTCCTGATTACTGGGGAGCTGCAATGAATGACTTCACCGAATGGCGAATCCTGAAGAACGGCGCGAAGAACGACTTCGTGCTCGCGGTCGACTTCTATTCCCCCGGCCGCTCCGAAGCGACGTTCTCCGACCTGGCGCCCGCGCTGAGCGTGCCCAGCACGGTCTGGGAGACGATGCAGCCGGAGCCGGGCACCGAGGAGAACATGACCGGTGACGACTACCTGAACCGGTGGCTCGACGCGCTGCCCGGCGGCGAGATCCGCGGGGTGCTCGGGTTCTGCGTCGGCGGCGTCTACGCCTCGGCGCTGGCCCGCCGGATCGGCGAACGCCGGGGCAAGCAGCCCGCGGTCGTCATGTTCGACCCGGAGCCGGTCAGCTCGATCGTGCTGTACTGGCAGTTCCACAAGCTGCTGGACAAGCTCGTCGGCGTGCTGACCCCGCAGGAGATCGAGGAGTCCAAGGCCAAGGGCTACGCCGAGGCCGACGGCGCCGACGACCTCGTGGTCCTCGGCGACTCGCTGATCAAGCTCTACCGCGAGGTCGGCCACGTCGGCCTCGGCCGGCTCGGCCTCAACGAGTCGCGCCGCAACGAGATGATGAGCTGGTTCGACGCCTACGTGCACTACCTCGTCGGCGCGACCCAGGTCGAGACGGCTGCCGACCTGAGCACCTGCACCGTGATCAACTCCGACGCCCCCGCGGACGGCCGCCACCTGGCCGGCGCCGAGCTTTCCTTCGACCTCGACCGCCACGACCTGCTTCGCCGCTCCGCGGTGGCCGAAGCCGTGTCGGGCCTGCTGAAGTAGGAGAACCCACGATGCGCACGTTCACCGGCAAGGGCCCGGGCGAGGACGTCGAAGTGCCGGCGAGAGCCGGCGTCACGCCCAAGGAAGAGGCGCTGTGGCTGCTGGACCGCCTGGTCCCCGGCAGCGGCGTCAACACGGTCGCGGTGCGGTTCGAGGTGCCGGTCGCGCTGGACCCGGCGGTGCTCGCGGAAGCGGCGCGGCTGGTCCAGCGGCGGCACCACGGGCTGCGCCGGATCTTCCACGACGAGGGCACCCGCCTCACCGCCGAGGTGCTGCCCGCGTCCGCGGTCACGCTCGACGTGTCCACTGTGGACACGAGCCGGGAGCTGGTGGACGCGCAGGTCGCCGGGTTCGCGGCCGCGCCGCTCGAGATCGGCGGGACGCCGCCGATCCGGCTGGCGCACTTCCGCTGCCCGGACGGCGACGTGGTGGTCGTGTCCGCGCACCACCTCGTCTTCGACACCATTTCCGCCGCCGTCTTCTTCACCGAACTGGCGAAGGCCTACGAGGCGCTGGCCGTCGGGCGCTCGTGCCCGGCCGTGCTGGCCGGCGAGGTCCGCGCCACTCCCGACGTCGTGCCGACCGAGACCGGGATCGCCTACTGGCGCGAACACCTCACCGGGTTCGACGCCACCGCGCTCGAGCTCTCGGTCGGCACGCCCGAGCCGTCCGGGTCCGTTTTGGACGGTTACTTCGCCGAGCACCGGCTCTCCCGCGACGCCCTCGCCGCGCTCGACCGCCTGCGGCGCGAGCTGCGAGCCCCCGACGCGGTCGTCCACATGGCCGCCTACTACCTGCTGCTGGCCCGGCACGGCGCCGGGCCGGACCTGGTCGTCGGCACGCCGGTCAACACCCGGCCGCCGCACGCCCAGTCCGCCATCGGCTACCACGTGAACGTGCTCCCGCTGCGGGTCGGCGTCGAGTTCGGCGCCGGCTTCGCCGACCTCGTCGCTAGCACCCGCTCGGTGTACTTCGACGCGCTGGCGCACGCCGACGTCCCGGTCGACCTGCTGCTCCCGGAGCTGCCGCGGGCGAGCTCCGACTGGCGCAGCACGATCTTCCGGCACCTGTTCAACTACCAGCCGGGCGGCGGGCTGCCCCGCTTCGGCATCGGCGGGGTGCACACCCGGCCGGTCAGCGTCGAGAACGGCACCAGCAAGTTCGACCTGGAACTGGTGGTGCAGGCAGACGCCGACGCGACCGTCCTCAAAGGACGGTACGCGACCGGCTCGCACACCCGCGCCGACGTCGAAGCGTTGCTGCGGCGCTACGACGCGCTGCTCGTCGCCGCCGGCGCCGACGCGCGGCGGTCGGTGGGCGAGCTGCCGTTGTTCAGCCCCGCCGACCGGGCCGTGGTCGACGCGGCCAACAAGACCCGGCGGCCGACTCGGGCGCGCACGGTCCTCGAGGCGGTCGCCGACCACGCCGCCACCCAGCCGGGCGCGGTCGCCGTGCGCGACGGCGACCGCGCGGTGACCTACCGCGAGCTGTGGCTCACCGCGCAGGCCACCGCCGACCGGCTGCGCGGTCAGGGCGTCGGCCCCGGCGAGGTCGTCGGGCTCGTCGGCCGTCGCGGCGCCGAGCTCGTCGCGGCGGTGTTCGGCTGCTGGCTGATCGGCGCGGCCTACCTGCCGATCGACCCCGACCACCCGGCGCACCGCGTCGAGCACCAGCTCACCGACTCGGGCGCTCGGGTGCTGCTGGCCGGCGAGGGCGTCTCCCTCGATCTCGCGGGCCGGACCGTGCTGGCGCTGCCGGGCATCACGGCCGACGGACCGTCCATTCCGGACACCCTCGTCGTGGAGGGCGACGAGGCGGACAACGCGCCCGCGTACCTGATCTACACCTCGGGCTCGACCGGCAAGCCCAAGGGCACGGTCCTCGCGCACCGCAACCTCGCCAACCTGGTCACGCACTTCCAGGCCGAGACCGGGCTGGGCCCGGGCGACGGCGGGCTGTGGATGACGACGTTCGCGTTCGACATGTCGGTGATGGACCTGTTCCTGCCGCTGTACGCCGGGGCGACGCTCGTCGTCGCGCCGGACGAGGCCCGCACCGACGGCAAGTCGCTGCGTGCCGTGCTTTCCGAGCACCGCGTCGACTTCCTGCAGGCGACGCCCACGACGTGGCGGCTCGTCCTGGACGACGTCGCCGACCTGCTGGCCGGGGTCAAGGTGGTCTGCGGTGGCGAGCCGATGCCGCCCGCGCTGTTCCGGCGGCTCGTCGCCACCGGGTGCGAGCTGCGCAACCTCTACGGCCCGACCGAGACGTGCGTCTGGTCCACCGCGGCGCGGCTGACGTCACCGGACGACGCCGTCGTCGTCGGCAGGCCGATCCGCAACACCACGGTGTTCATCGCCGACGACGCCGGGCGCGAGCTCCCGCCGGGGGTGCACGGTGAGCTGTGCATCGCCGGCGGCGGGGTCGCGATCGGCTACCACAACCGGCCCGAGCTGACCGCGGACAAGTTCCGCGAGCACCCGGTGCACGGGCGCTTCTACCGCACAGGCGACCAGGGCCGCTGGCGCCACGACGGCAGCCTGGAGCTGGTCGGCCGGGTCGACCGGCAGATCAAGCTGCGCGGCAACCGGATCGAGCTCGGCGAGGTCGAGGCCGTGCTGGCCGAGCACCCGGAGGTGTCCGGCGTCGCGGTCGTCCTGGTCGGCGAGCCGAGCGCGGGCGGCATCCTGGTGGCGTTCGTCGAAGGCCCGGACTCGCCGGGACTGGCCGATCGGCTGTGGCAGCACGCCCGGGCGGAGCTGCCCCGGGCCGCCGTCCCGCACGAGTTCGTCACCATCGACCGGCTGCCGACCACGGTGACGGAGAAGATCGACTACCCGGCCCTGACCCGCCTGGCCGCCGACCGGCGCACCGAAGCGGGGCAGGAACCGGGCTCCCCGGCCGCCGACGGCGACCTGCTGGACACGCTGATCGGCCTGTGGGCCGGGCTGCTGGGCCGCCAGGACGTCGCGGCGGACACGAACTTCTTCGTCGTCGGCGGGCATTCCCTGCTGGGCGTCCAGCTGGTGCAGCACGTCGAGGACCTGACGGGCGTGGGGTTGAAGCTCACGGACGTCTTCTCGATGCCGACGCCGGGCCAGCTCGCGGACCACGTCCGGGACCTGCTCCGCACCCCCTGACCACCCTCCCCCTCGGACCCCGGCGCGCCCCTCCGCGCCGGGGTCCCTCCCTTTCCGCCGGGGGGACCGCGCGGCGCTCCGGCAGAGGCCTCCATCGACTCTTCGCGGCCATGCCCCCCCTGCCGAACGATTCCGCGCGGAGCGGCGTGTGCCGCCGGGCGCACCCAAGGCCACATCGGGCATTCCGGCTACCGGCGGGCAGGCCCGTTCCAGCACCCCCCCACCAGACGCTCCCGCGCACGCCGGAAAGCCGTGAAGGCCACATCGAGGGACTCAGAGTCCCTCAATGTGGCCTTCACGGACTTCGGGGAAGCAGGGTCAGGCGGTGACCGGGAAAGCGTGCAGACCGCGGATGAACGGCGATGTCCGGCGCGTCAGCTCGCCCGCCCGCCGCAAGGTCGGGAAACGCTCCTGCAGCACGCGGAACGCGACGTCGCCTTCGAGGCGGGCCAGGGGTGCGCCGACGCAGTAGTGGATGCCGCTCGAGAACGAGATGTGGTCCGGGCCCGACTCGCGTCGCAGGTCGAAGACGTCCGGGCGGTCGAAGGCCTCCGGGTCGCGGTTGCACGCGCCCGTCAGGATGGTCACCTGGCTGTCGACCGGGATCCGCTTGCCGCCCAGCTCGACCTCCTCGTGCGCGAACCGGGCCTGCATCAGCACCGACGTGTCGTAGCGCAGCGCCTCCTCGACGGCCTTCGGCGCGAGGTCCGGTTCGGCGCGCAGCAGGTCCCACTGCTCGGGGTGCTCCAGCAGGGCAAGGGTGCCGTTGCCGATCAGGTTGACCGTGGTCTCGGTGCCGGCCAGCGAGAGCATCCCGCACATCGCGACCAGCTCGCCCGCGGTCAGCTTGTCGCCGTCCACCGACCGCAGCAGGCGGCTGACCAGGTCGTCTCCCGGCTCGACGACGCGCATCGCGAGTAGCTCGGTGAACAGCGCCGTCATGCCGTCGACGGCGTCCTGCAGCCGCTTGGCCTCCTCGAGCGAGACGACGCCGTCGAGCACCAGGCTGAGCCCGGCGGCGAGCTCGTCGAACTCCGCCTGGCGCGATTCCGGAATTCCGAACAACGTCGCGATCACCGCGCACGGAACGCGTTTCGCGTATTTCTCCATCAGGTCGAACGGTTTGCTGGAATCGACGTCGTCGAGCAGTTCACGGCACGCCCGTTCGATATCCGGGCGCAGCGCCCCGATGGTCTTCGGGCTGAATGCCGGCATCGCGAGTTTCCGCAGCCGGGTGTGTTCCGGCGGGTCCATCGCGAGGAAGGAATTGTCGAACGTCGACGTGCCCTGCGGCCAGTAACCGCCGAGCGTGCGGCGGCCGAACCGGCGGTCGCGCAGCACGCTGTCGGCGATGTCGCGGCCGAGCACCGCGTAGATCCCGATCCGGCTCTTCTGCACCGGCCCGCGGGCCCGCATCTGCGCATACACCGCGTACGGGTCCTCCGGGCCGAGCATCAGCGTGGCGATCCGGTCGCCCAGCGCGCCGAGCGAGGTCAGCCCGGCCCGCGCGGTGCGGAGCTGGGCCTCCAGGTCGCTGTCGGTCGATGTCGTCATCGGCTCTTCCCTCGGCTCGGAATTGCTTTTGCTGCCCGGGGTGGTTAGTCTGATTCGGCCGGTTTGGTCGACTTGGCAGTTGGCTGCCACCTTATTTGCGCGACACGCCGATTCGTAACCCCTATGCCCACCCTTATCCGGGGACACGAACTGTTCAGTTGTGCCGCGTTCTCTTTTCCCCGCGCGGCCGCTACGCTGTGCCCGGTAAAGCGCGGCCGGCGGGCCGCCCGAACCATGGGGATGATCCACGTGCCTACGATCGACGAAAGTGCACCCGCGCTCCGGCTGACGGGGTTGCGCAAGAGATTCGGCCGGAAGGTCGCGGTGGACGGGGTCGACCTCGCCGTGCCGAAGGGTTCGTTCTACGGCCTGGTCGGGCCCAACGGGGCGGGCAAGACGACGTCGCTCTCGATGGCCGTGGGCCTGCTGCGCCCGGACGCCGGTGCGTCGCACATCTTCGGTGTGGACGTCTGGGCCGACCCGGTGCACGCCAAGGCCCTCGTCGGCGTGCTGCCCGACGGCATGTCGCTGCCCGAGCGCCTCACCGGCCGTGAGCTGCTGACCTACCAGGGCCTGCTGCGCGGGCTGCCCGAAGCGCAGATCGACGAACGCGCGAGCGAGCTGCTGGAGGTCCTCGAGCTGACCGAGGCCAACCGCACCCTGGTGATCGACTACTCCACCGGCATGCGGAAGAAGATCGGCCTCGCGACGGCGCTGCTGCACGCGCCCAAGCTGCTGGTGCTGGACGAGCCGTTCGAAGCGGTCGACCCGGTCTCCGCGGCCACCATCCGCACGATCCTGCAGCGCTTCGTCGCCTCCGGCGGCTCGGTCGTGTTCTCCAGTCACGTGATGGCGCTGGTCGAGCAGCTCTGCGACCACGTCGCGGTGATCGCCCGCGGCCAGGTCGCCGCGTCCGGCCCGGTGGACGAGGTCCGCGCCGGCCGCGGCCTCGAAGACGTCTTCGTCGAGCTCGTCGGCGCCCGCACCGGGGGGATGGAGGGGCTGGCGTGGTTGGCGTCCTGATCCGGATGAAGCTGGCGGTGCTGCGGCGCTCGATGAGCGGGCAGCGCGCGGCCAGCATGCTCGCGGGCGGGTCGATCGGCCTGGTCCTCGCGATCGGCACGCTCGTGGTCGGGTTCTCGCACTTCGGCTCACCCGAAACCGCGGTCGCGGTGCTGTCGCTGCTGCTCATGGTGTGGACGCTGGGCTGGCTGTTCGGCCCGATGCTCACCGGCGGCGACGCGGTGCTGCGGCTGGAGTACTTCACCCTGCTGCCGATCCGCCCGCGCACCCTGGCCATCGGCATGGTCGGCGCCGGGTTCGTCGGCATCACGCCGGTGGTCGCGCTGGTCGCGTTCGCCGTGCTGATCGTCTACGGCGCGCACCTCGGCCTGGTCGCGGCGCTGGTCGCGATCCCCGCCGTGCTGCTGCAGCTGTGGTTCGTCGTCGTGCTGTCGAAGGTCGGCATGCAGGCGCTGGGGCGGCTGGTCCGCTCGCGCTTCGGCTGGGAGCTCTCGTCGCTGGTCGTCGGGTTCGTGCTGGGCCTGCAGAACACCGGCTGGATGGACATCGGCCTGGCGATCCGCACGTTCAGCGGCGGCTGGGCCGACGGCGGCGGCATCGTGCTGCGGATCCTCCCGTCCAGCTGGGCGGTCGTCGCGGTGGACGCCGCGGGCCAGGGGAACTGGGGCACGGTCGCGCTTTCGCTGGGCGGCCTCGCCGTCCTGGGCGCGGTGCTGTTCTTCGTGTTCTCGGCGCTGCTTTCGCGTCAGCTGGTCCGGGGCCTCTCCGACGGCGGCACGACGCAGACCGGCGGCGACAGCCTGGCCAGTAAGCGGATCCTGCCCGGCGGGCCGTTCGGCGGGGTGCTGGGCAAGGAACTGCGGCTGTGGGTCCGTGACCTGCGTCGCGCCCGGTTCCTGAGCATCGCGCTCTGGGCGGGCCTGTTCAGCGGGCTGTTCCCGCTGCTCGACGGCAACACCGTGATGCTGCCCTTCGCGGGTGTGATCACCGCGCTGTTCGCCGGCGCGCTGTCGGCGAACGTCTACGGCCTCGACGCCGGCGCGCTGTGGCTGACCCTGGTCGCTCCGGCGTCCGAACGCGTCGACGTCCGCGCCCGGCAGGTCGCGTGGCTGCTGCTGGTCGCCGTCCCGGTGCTCGTGCTGACCGCGCTGCTGACCCTGGTCAGCGGGCAGGGCTGGGCGTGGCCGTGGGTGCTGGCCGTGCTGCCGGCGATGCTCGGCGGGGCGGCGGGCCTGGTGCCGCTGGTCTCGCTGGTCGGCGTCGCGCCGTTCCAGGACCGCCCCGGCGGCAACCCGATGGACGGCTTCACCGACGAAAGCGGTGACCAGGTCCGGCTGAAGATCTTCGGCATGCTGTTCGGCCAGATCCTGCTGGCCGTGCCGGCCGCGGTCGTCGTGCTGATCGGGTTCCGCACGGGCAACACGCTGCTCGGCTGGGCGGGGGTCGCGGCGGGTTTGGTCACCGGCGCGTTCTACTACTGGCTGTTCGGCCGGCTCGCCTACCGCCGCCTGGAGAAGGCGGGCCCGGAGATCCTCGACCTGATGCGCAAGGGCGTCCGGGCCGAGGTCAAGGTCTCCGCCGACGAGCTGGAAGAGGGCGAGCAGGAAGCGCCGGAGAAGAAGGACGACCTCAGCGGCCCGCAGAACGCCGCGGTCGCGCTGTTCGTCCTGCTCGGCGTCCTGCTGGTGATCCCGCAGGGGTTCGTGTCGCTGGGGCTGAGCCTGTTCGGGGCGACGCTGCCGGGCTGGTTCCTGGTCGCCCACGTGCCGTCCGGGCTGCGGGTGCTGGTGGCCATCGGCTCGATCGTCCTAGGCGCCTGCTCGTTCGGCATGGTCGTGCTGATGCACCGCGTCGCCAAGCGCAAGGCGGAAGCCCTGGCGGCGGAGGAGGAAGCCGAAGAACCGGAAGAGGAGAAGGAAAACGGCCGCGAGCACGCGGCGGCCCGTTGAGCGCATGACAAAGGCCCGGCTCACTCGGTGAGCCGGGCCTTTCGCGGTTCAGCGCGGGTGGCGGAACCGGATGTTGCCCGCGGTCACCTTGCAGTGCGCGCGCAGCACCGGCAGGCCGGGCTCGGGCGGTGCGGTGACCTTGTTCGTGATGTCGCCGGCGCCGGTCTCCATGGCTTCGAACACCAGGGTCCAGCCGCGCGGGACGATGACGAGGATGGTGCCCCAGCCGCAGTCCAGGTTCAGCGTGACTTCCCGGTGCGGGCAGGTCGCTTCGCTGAAGTCGATCCGGACGTCGCCGGAGGAGCACTTGGCGTCGATGCGGCTCGGCACGTCCCACGGGCCGGTGCGCTTGACGTCGCCCATGCCCGCCTTGAGCACCAGCGGCGGCGTTTCGATCGCGGCGAGCGGTGCTTCGTGGGCGGCGGGCAGGTCGGCGAGTAGGGGAGCCAAGTCCCCGCGGGTGCGCGCGGCCGCCGCCGCGGCCGAGCGCTGGGCGAACTCTTCGAGTTCCAGCATGCCTTGGCCGAGCGCGTCCTGCAGCAGGCGCGCGGCGCGTTCTCTGTCCAGATTGGACACACGGAGTACGTCTTGGTCGCTCATGTTTCCACGCTAACCAGCGGGGAAGAGCGAGGGCACCCCTACTTATCGGGTACGGCTCATCCAGGAACCCGGCGGGGTGTACCCCGCGGCGCGGCGCCACGGTGCGGGGGCGGGCGGAAGGTCCCGCTTCGGGCGTTTCACGCTGCCCAGCGCGCCGAACACGGCGAGCACCGCGGCCAGCTCTTCGTCGTCCGGGAAACCGCTCGACACACTCAGAAAGTGGTCGCTCATACCGGCGGGTTCCCGTGCTTGCGTGCGGGCTGCGCCGAGTACTTCGCCCGCAGCACCGCGAGCGCCTCGATCAGGACTGGCCGGGTCTCCGCGGGGTCGATCACGTCGTCGACCAG
This sequence comes from Amycolatopsis heterodermiae, assembly GCF_034929455.1. Lineage (NCBI taxonomy): Bacteria > Bacillati > Actinomycetota > Actinomycetes > Pseudonocardiales > Pseudonocardiaceae > Amycolatopsis > Amycolatopsis heterodermiae. Next base: position 251,800 of record NZ_JAYFSI010000008.1, on the reverse strand, counting down.
GCCGCGCTCGGCCGCGTAGTAGGGGTGCATCAGCTCGGTCCGGTACTCCTTGATGCGCTGGCGGCGCGCCTCTTCCGGGTCGTCGGCCGCGGCGATCTCGCGCCGGAACACGACGTTCGCGGCGCCCTCGGCACCCATCACCGCGATTTCGTTGGTGGGCCAGGCGAACGACAGGTCGCAGCCGATCGAGCGGGAGTCCATCACGATGTACGCGCCGCCGTAGGCCTTGCGCAGGATGACCTGCACCCGCGGCACGGTGGCGTTGCAGTAGGCGTAGAGCAGCTTCGCGCCGTGCCGGATGATCCCGCCGTGCTCCTGCTCGCGGCCGGGCAGGAACCCCGGCACGTCCACGAGCGTCACGAGCGGGATGCTGAAGGCGTCACACGTCTGGACAAACCGCGCGGCCTTCTCCGACGCGTGGATGTCGAGCACCCCGGCGAAGGACGACGGCTGGTTCGCCACGATCCCGACGACCTCGCCGCCGAGCCGCGCGAGCCCGCACAGCACGTTCGGCGCCCAGCTCGCGTGCACCTCGAAGAAATGCCCGTAGTCGACGATCTCCTCGATGACCTCGCGCATGTCGTAGACGCGGTTCGCGTCGACCGGCACCAGCTCCAGCAGCGCCGGGTTCGGCCGGTCCACCGGCTCACCGGGCGGCAGCGACGGCGGCAGCTCGCGGTTGTTCGACGGCAGCATCGAGATCAGGTGCCGGACCTCTTCGAGGCACTCTTCCTCGGTGTCGTAGACGAACCCGGCCGCGCCGGACACCCCGGCGTGCACGTCGGCGCCGCCGAGCTGCTCGTGGGTGATGTCCTCGCCGGTGACCGAGCGGACGACGTCCGGCCCGGTGATGTACATCTGCGCGATGTCGCGGACCATGAACACGAAGTCGGTCAGCGCGGGGGAGTAGGTCGCGCCGCCGGCGCACGGGCCGAGCATCACGCTGATCTGCGGGATCACCCCGGACGCCTTGACGTTGCGGCGGAAGATCCCGCCGTACCCGGCCAGAGCCGTTACGCCCTCCTGGATCCGCGCGCCCGCACCGTCCGAAAGGGACACCAGCGGCGCGCCGGCGGACTCGGCCAGGTCCATCAGCTTGTGGATCTTCTCCGCGTGCGCCTCGCCGAGCGAGCCGCCGAAGATCCGGAAGTCGTGCGCGTAGACGAACACGCGCCGTCCGAAGACCTTGCCCCACCCGGTGACCACGCCGTCGGAGTAGGGCCGCCGGTCCTCGAGGCCGAAGCCGGTGGCGCGGTGGCGCCGCAGCTGCTCGATCTCGTGGAACGTGCCCTCGTCGAAGAGCAGGCCGATCCGTTCCCGCACGGTGAGCTTGCCCTTGGCGTGCTGCTGGTCGGTCGCGCGCTGGGACGGTGACACGGCGTGCGCCCGCAGCTCGGCCAGCTCGGCGACCTTCGCCTCGATGTCGAGCGACGGCAGGTCACCGACAACGAAATCTTCGGTGGCGGTCATGACTCACCCCATCGTGTTATTTCGGCGGGTTCCCCTCGCGGCCGGATGCCGGTTCCCGGTAAGTCATTCAAACCGGCGGCCGACGTCCAAACCAGCACGTCGGCCCCCTGACTGGCCCTTCCGGCCCCCAGAACCCCTGATCCGGAACCTAGGGGTCGACCCACGCTCGCCCGTTTGACAGATTCGGCTCGTAAGCCGACATCTGGAAGGACCGGCCATGACGCTCTCCCTGGACAGCCAGCTGTGGATCCGGCGGTTCCACCCGGCCCCGGCCGCGAAGGCCCGCCTGGTCTGCTTCCCGCACGCCGGGGGCTCGGCGAGCTACTTCCACCCGGTGTCGTCGGCGCTTTCGCCGTCGGTCGAGGTGCTCGCCGTCCAGTACCCGGGCCGCCAGGACCGCCGTAACGACCCGCTGGTGGACGACCTGTTCGTGCTCGCCGACCAGCTGACCGAGATCCTCGGCGCCGAGCCGGGCCCGCTGGCGTTCTTCGGCCACAGCATGGGCGCCAGCCTCGCCTTCGAGGTCGCCCGCCGCCTGGAAGCCCGCGGCACGCAGTTGCTGGGCCTGTACGTCTCGGGCCGCCGCGCCCCCTCGGCGTTTCGCGACGAGCGCTACCACCTGGAAAGCGACGACGGCCTGCTCGCCGAGGTCAAGCGCCTGAGCGGCACGGACGCCAAGGTCCTGGAGGACGACGAGATCATCCGCATGGTCCTGCCGGCCCTGCGCAACGACTACAAGGCCGCGGAGACCTACCGCTACCGCCCGGGCCCGGACGTCAGCTGCCCGATCCTGGCCCTGATCGGCGACCAAGACCCGAAGGTGACGTCAGATGAGGCCCGCCAATGGGCGACCCACACGTCGGGCGCGTTCGAGCTGCGGACTTACCCGGGGGCGCACTTCTACCTGAACGAGCACCACGCTTCCGTCAACCGCCTGATCGCCGCTCGGCTGGCCTGAACCGGTCCAAGGCGGACGTCGGAAAGTGGACCATTCACAGCCCTCGCCCCAGTCGTGGACGGTCATTCGAAGAACTTGAGGCTCCAGCCGGTGTCGGTGGTCGCGCCCGGGACGTTGGCCCGGCGGTAGGTCGTCGAGCCCCACCAGCAGAACGTGCCGCTGTACCAGTAGCGGTTCCCCCACGAGTACGGCGTTCCCTTGGGCACGGCGTGGAACGCCAGCGGGAACCTCGGCCCGGCCGGCGGGCTCGTCGCGATGTCGCCGTTCAGCAGCACGAAGCTGTGGCTGCCCGGGCCGTCGACGTAGAGGGTCGGGTCCCAGCCGGCCATCATCGTCTCGCGGTGGGAGCCGAACAGGCAGCCGTTCGCCTTGTACCAGTCCCAGACGTACGTCGGGTCGCCGCCGGCGCGCAGCCGGATCTCGGAGATGCAGTACTGGTCGCTCCAGCTGCCGTTGGCCGAGTAGGTGATGTGCAGCTGCCCGTTGGGGTCCTTGAGCGGCGCGGGCGCCTCGTTGATGAACGGGGTGCCCACCAGCCGTTCCCAGCTCTCGCGCGGCTGCGAGATGACGTACCGCGCGCCGGTCGGCGTCGTCGGGCTGCTCATCCGGGCGATGTAGAGGTTCTGCTCGACGTTCGTGTCGCCCGCCCAGCCCGACCAGACGAACCAGCGCTGCCCGCCGAAGGTGAACATCGTGCCGTCGATGGCCCACTTGCCGTCGGGCAGCGCGAGCTGCGTCTCTGCGGTGTACCCGCTGTCGGCGGTGGCGGAGCTGATCACGTACATCCGGTGCGCGTTCCCGGTCCCGGCCGAGAAGTAGATGTAGTACCGGCCGCCGTCGACGACGATCTCCGGCGCCCACACCTCGCCGCGGCCGCGGGTGTCGGACCAGACCTGCCGGGCGGCCGCGCTCGCCGCGGCGTCGGGGGAGGAGCCGGCCCGGACGGCGATCCCGCCACCGGTGGACTGCGCGGCGAAGTAGGTGGAGCCGACGCGCAGCACGCTCGGATCGGCGGCCCGCAGGCTCGTCTGCCCGGCTTCGGCGGCGGCCGGCGGGAGCAGGCACGCGGCGGCCGCGAGGAGGACGACGGCGGCGCGGAGGAGGATCCGTTTCATGGCCACATCCCTGGGTCAAGACGGAGAGGCCGAGGATCGCGTGCCGCTAGCACCCGCCGGTAGGGCCGGGAGATCTTGCTCGGTTCAGCTGGGACGAAATTGGTCTGTTCCAGTGACTGCCGCGGCCGGTCGTGACCCGGCCGCGGCAGACCACTTCACCGAGTGGAGCGGATGGCGCGCCGTCGCGTCCACAGCAGCAGGGAACCGCCCGCGGCCAGGAGTGCGAGGCCCCAGTAGACGCCGGTCAGGCTCACGCCGGTCGAGGCCAGGTCGCCCGGCCGGAACGCGACGTCCGGGACCAGGTCCGGGCCCGCGCCGCCGGAAGCGCCCGGGCCGCCCGGGTTGCCGGCGGGCGGGAGGGTCGCGCAGCTCGCGGCGAGCGTGACGGTCGGCTCGTCGAGTGCGTCGCCGGCCTGGTAGAAGCCCGCGAAGGCGTCCGAGCTGGTCAGGGCCGCCTTGATCGCCGACACCGTGAGCGTGCCCGCGCCCGGGGTCGTGGTGGCCGTGGCCAGGTCGAGGTTCGCCAGCGCCACGCCCGGTTTGCTCACCGGCGGCGACGGTGCCCCGGCGGTCGTCTTCAGCTCGACGTCCGCGGAGAGCGTGCCCTTGCCCTGGGCGATGGTGAGCTTCGGGTTGGCCAGCACCAGGGTGAAGAAGTGCGCGGGGTAGCTGAACGCGACCTGGCCGCCGAACTGCGCGGTGAACTCGCCCGCCGCCGTGTACTGCCCGCTGCCGAGCGGGAAGCGGTACGCGCCGGTCGGGATCGGCTTCCCGGCCACCTCGTCCAGGTTCGTGACCTCCGCGCCGCCGGACGCGGTGATCGTGTTGCCGGTGCCGCCGCCGACGTAACCGCGGAAGCTCTTCTTGAAGCCCCACACCAGGTTTCCCTGCGTGAGCGCGCCGGGGGAGAGGACACAAGCCGAGGGCGTGGTGGGTGTCGTCGACGTCGGCGGTTCGGTGCCGCCGATCTCGCCGGGGAACACGAGCTTGCCCGGGTCGAGGTCCGTCGCGGCCGGGTAGAACCCGGCGAACGCGGCGGCGCCCGCCTCGGTGAGCGTGGCCGTCTCGATGTCGGCGACGACGTTGTCGCCGTCCTGCCGCGGCGCTCCCTTGAACTTCAGGCTCGCGAAGTCCACTTCGGACGGAGTGCGCACCTGCTCGGGCGCGGTCTTGGTGCCGTAGAAGGAGTAGCCGACGGTCGCGCTCAGCTTCCCGGTGCCGTCACCGGCGAAGGTGACCTTCGGGTTGGACAGCTCGAAGTTCCAGATCAGGTGCGGTTCCAGGGTGAACGTGACCCGGCCGCCGAAGGCGACCGAACCCTTGCCGGTCTTGCCGTCCCAAGTGGACGTTCCGGCCGGCCAGCGGTACGGGGACGGCGTGGCCGCGGCGCCCCGGTCGGCCGTCGCCGTGCCGCCGAACCGCTCGACGTAGGAGCGCCAGGTCTGCTTGAGACCCCAGTCCAGGCCGGTCGTGGACGCGGGCGGCGGGTTACCGGCGCCGGTGAACTTCAGCGCGGTCGTGCTGTCCCAGGTCAGGTCCGGGGTGTCCCAGCCGAACACGTACACGCTGAACGGCTGCGTCGCGGCGTTGTAAGTGGTGCCGGCCGAGGTGTACTCGGCCTTGACCGGGACGGTCAGTTCCCAGCTGCCGTCGGCGTTCAGCGGGATCTGGACGCCGACGGCGTCCCTCTTCACCAGCTTGCTGACCTGGAAGCCGGTCGCGGTGCGGGTGCGGACGTCGTCCTTGGCCGGGCCGACGCGGACGCCGAACCCCTTGCCGTCGTTGGCGTCCGGGGCGAACCCGGTGCCCTTGACGGTGATCGACGTGCCCGCCGGGTCGAGCCCGGTGGCGGGCGTGACGGTGACGGCGGGGGTGGTCGCGGCCGAGGCCGGTGGTGCGCCGAGAGAGCCCAGTACCGCAGTGGCCAACGTCACGGCGGCCCATCTTCGCAGGTTCACGAGCCGGTTCCTTCCTGATCGGGGGAGCTCCGGCGGCGGCGCCGCAGGAGGGGCGGGACGGTGAGCGCGGCCACCGTCACCAGCAGGGCGACGGCGGCCACCACCCACCACAGCGCGCCGCGTGACGCCGGGGCCTCGGCGGCCGCGGGCTGCGGAGTCGGGGTCGACACCGGACTCTGTGAAGCGATCGTCGGCGTCGTGACCATCGGGGACGCGACTGTCGGTGTTGGACTGTCGCTTGTGGAGGGTGAAGCCGGAGGTGGTGCCGCAGTCTTTGTGGGGACGGCGAAGCCGACCGGGGTGAACGTCTCGTTGTTCGCGTTGACCACACCGTGCGCGCCGACCGTGATCAGTCCACAGCGGACAGTGAGGCAGTCGACGTCGACGACCTTGCCGTCGCGGTCGGTCGAACGGAACCGGGCGCCGGGCACCACGAGCTGAGTGCTCCACGCGCCGTCGGCCGACAGTTGCCCGCCGTTGGCCGACGACGCCGTGTCGCTGCCCGGGAACGCGACGAACCGCTGGAAGCCGCGGTTGTCCTTGCTCTCCTTGTCCGGCACGTACCGGTAGGTCGCGCCCGCGGCACCGCCCTTGCTGGGCGGCCAAGGGCCGTCGGCGACCCAGCCGAACAGCACGTAGATCCCGCCGTACCCCTTCGGGACGGACTGGAACCCGCTGCCGCGCAGGGTCAGCGTCGTCGCGTAGTCGGGGTCGGCGGTGGCCGGCGAAACCTGGACGCGCGCCCCGGCGGCCTGCGCCGGGGACGCGTTCGCCAGCAGCAGCCCGGCCACCAGCGCACTCGCAGCGGATCTGCGCATCAACTCTCCTTCGCCGATCGGTAAGGCAGGACAACGGGACGTCCGGTCCTGGGGTGCGGGAACACCTCGACCGGGTGGCCGTAGACGTCGCTCAGCACGGTCTCGGTGAGCACGTCGGCCGGCGGCCCGAGCGCGGCGAGCGAGCCGTCCCGCAGCAGGGCGACGCGGTCGGCGTGCGCGGCGGCGAGCCCGAGGTCGTGCAGCACGACGAGCACGGCGTCCCCCTGCCCGGCGCGCCGCGCGGCCAGCGTCAGCACCTGTTCGGTGTGGCGCAGGTCGAGGGCCGCGATCGGCTCGTCGAGCAGCAGCAGCCCGGCGTGCTGCGCGAGGACGCGGGAAAGCGCCGCGCGCGCCTGCTCACCGCCGGACAACGTCGTGAACCGGCGTTCGGCGAAGCCGGTGAGGTCGGTCGCCGCGAGCGCGGCGTCGACGGCGGTGTCGTCGTCGGCCTCGGCCGGGGTGCGCCGCCACGGCGCCCGGCCCATCCGCACCACCTCGGCGACGGTGAAGGGGAACGTCACGGTGTGCTGCTGCGGCAGCACCGCCCGGCGGCGCGCCAGTTCCGCGAGCGACCAGGACGTCAGGTCGGCGCCGGCGATCCGGACGGTCCCGGCGTCCGGCGTCAGGTCCCCGGCGAGCAGGGACAACGCCGTCGACTTGCCCGCGCCGTTCGGCCCGGCCAGCGCCAGGACCTCGCCCGGCCGGACGTCGAGGGAGACGTCCCGCACCAGGGGTCTGCCGTCGATCGTGTAGGTGACGCCGACGAGTTCGGCCGCGGCGGTCACGCCCAGCCGCCCGACCGGCGCCGGGTGCGCAGCAGGAGCCAGAAGAAGAACGGCCCGCCGACCAGCGCGGTGAGGATGCCGATCGGCAGGTCGGCGTAGTCGAACAGGGTGCGCGCGGCGAGATCGGCGACACCGAGCAGGAACGCGCCGGCCAGCAGTGACGCCGGGACCAGCACCCGGTGCCCGGGCCCGGTGACCATCCGCACGCCGTGCGGCACGATCAGCCCGACGAACCCGATGATCCCGGAGTAGGACACGGCGGCCGACACCATCAGCGCCACCACGACGATCCCGGTCGTGCGCAGCGCTTCGACGTTCACGCCGAGGTGCCGAGCCGGGCGCTCGCCGAGCGCGAGCAGGTCGAGCCGCCGCGCGAGCATCAGGGACACGACGACGCCGACGGCCATCAGCGGCAGCACCGACCAGACGTACGGCCAGCGCGCCGAGGCCAGCGAACCCAGCTGCCAGAACACGATCTGCTCCCGCGCGGCCTGGTCGCCGGAGAACATCAGGAAGGCGATCACCGCGCTCGCCACGGCGTTGACCGCGACGCCGGTGAGGATGAGCGTGACCACCTCGGACCGGCCACGGGAGCGTGAAAGGCCGTAGACGGCCAGCGTCGTCAGCAGCCCGCCGGCGAACCCCAGAGCGGGGGTCGTGAAGGCGCCGAGGAACGCCCAGCCGGCCACAATGGACAGACTGGCGCCGACCGCGGCCCCGGCCGAAACACCGACGACCGCGGGCTCGGCCAGCGGGTTGCCGAACAGGCCCTGCATCAGGGCCCCTGACACGCCGAGCACACCACCGACGAGCAAAGCGAGCACCACGCGGGGAAACCGGACCTGCCAGAGCGTCCCTTCGGCGAACGGGTCGGCCAGGCCGGGCCCGAGCCCGATCCGGTGCAGCAGCGACGCGACGACGTCGGAGAGCGGGATGCCGAACTGGCCGACGCCGGCGGACACGCACGCCACGACCACGGTGGCGATCCCGAGCCCGGCGAACAAGGCGGTGACGCGGACCGGACGGCTCATCCGGCCGCCCCCGGCGCGTAGAGGGCGCGGGCGAGCGCGTCGAGCACCCCCGGCGTCTGCGGCCCGAAGCCGAGGATCTGGCTGTCGGCCATGTCGACGAACCGGCGGTGCAGCCCGGCGGGCGTCTGCGCGACACCCGGAACCTGCAGCAGGCCTTCGGGTCCGCCGACCGATTCGAGGCCCTTGGTCATGACGAGGATCACTTCCGGCCGGGCTTTGACGAGCGCTTCCGGGTTCACCGGGCGCATTCCCTCGACGCCGGCCTCGCTCGCGACGTCGACCGCGCCGAGTGCGGTGATCAGCGAGTCGGCGCCGGACCCGCGGCCGAACAGGTAGTACACGCCGGCCTGGCCGCGCAGGTAAAGAAAGACTGTGCGTAGCTTTCGCGCCGGGTCGGACGGGGCCAGCCGGGTGATCTCGGTGCGCTTGGCGGTGATTTCGCCGGTCAGCCGGTCAGCAAGGCGTTGCCCGGCTTCGGGGACGCCGAGCGCGGCGGCGGTGTCGTGGACGAGCGCGCCGACGTTGTCCATGGAGCGCCGGGAATCCAGGACGACCACGGGGATCCCGGAGTCGCGCAGCTGCAGCACCGCGTCCCACGGGCCGAGGGTGGTGTCGGTCAGGACCACGGACGGGCGCAGCGCGAGGATCGCTTCGGCGTTGAGCTGGTGGCCGTTGCGCGTGACCAGCGGAAGCTTGCGCGCGGCGGGGAAACCGGTCGAGACGTCGCGGCCGACGACGTGATCACCCAGGCCCAGGCCGAAAACCGTCGCGGCGAGCGTGCCGGCCATGTCGAAGGCGAGGATGCGGCCGGCGTCCGTGACGGTCACCTTCGTGCCCTGGTGATCGGTGACGGTGACCGGCAGGTGCTGCGCGGGCGGCGCGGCGGTGATGTCCGGCTGGGCGAGCACGGCGGTGCCGGGACCGGTCCGCGCCTTCGGATCCGGCAACGGCGTCAGTGCGGCGAGTGGTGCGACGGGCCCGCCCGCCGGGGCGGAAGTCGTTGGCAGGACGGAACATCCGGTCACCACGGTGAGCACGACGGCAGCGAGGAGCAACCCCCTTGACAACATTAGGTAAGCCTAACCATATTACCAACGGGATAGGTAAGGCTTACCTAATCCTGTTACCCCGTCGTGATCGAAGGGACGATCCCCGCATGTCGAAGAGATCCACCGTGCTCCGCGCCGCTCTGGTCACCGCCACCGCCGCGGCGGCCGTCACCGCGCTCGCCGCACCCGCGTCCGCCGCCGGCGGCTCGGCCACCCACAACGGCTTCACGCTCACCGCGTCCAACGCCACCGGCCTCGCCGCCGCGGGCGAGACGGTCACGGTGACGGGCAGCGGCTTCAGCGCGTTGAACGGCTACTACGTCGCGCTGTGCGGGGTGCCCGAGGACTACAGCTACGGCACGAAGCCCAGCCCCTGCGCGGGCGGCGACGGCCAGGGCGGCACCGGCGTCGGCCCGTCGGCGTGGGTGACGAACTCACCGGGCGGCACCTCGCCGATCGCGGCGAACGGCACGTTCACCACGCAGATCCGTGTTGTGCGGGCCGGAACCGGCTTGGACTGCGGCGACCCGTCGGTGACGTGCGCGATCGTCTCGCGCCGTGATCACCTGTCGGCCGGCGACCGCACGGCCGACGTCTTCATCCCGGTGACGTTCTCCTGATCCACCGCTGCCGCGCCGCTTCGGTGCCGCTTCGGCGCCGCTTCGGTGTCCGCCGAAGTGGCGCGGCAGTACCGTCGGCTGCATGACCGAACTGCAGGTGATCGCCCGGCACACGATCGCGCCGGGCCAGGAAGAAGCCATCCGCGTCTTCTACCCGAGGCTGGTGGAAGCCGCGCTGACGGAACCCGGCTGCCTCGCCTTCGAGGCCTACCACCGGTTGGACGACGAACGGGAAGTCGTCCTGCTCGAGCGTTATGCCTCACGCGAAGCCTTCGACGACCACCGGGAGACCAGCCACTTCAAGGAGCTGGTCCTGGGCGAGATCGTCCCGCGGCTCGCGCACCGGGTCGTCGAGACCTACGAGGTCGCGGACTGACCTCCGGTTCTCGCTAGTGCCGACGCCCGCGGTTGCTGGGGCCATAACCCGCCTGGGTGTTGAACGTCGTTCGCGATCCTGCGCGCGGCCCGGTGCCAACCGAGCTGTGGATGGGCGCCGTATCGCCCAGCTGGTCGGCGTGATCACCGGCACCGTGGGAGAGCTGCGAGTCGACCACGGCCCGGCCCCGGCGCGAGGAACGGCGGAACAGCGGGCGGACTGGCTGGTGGGGCTTGCGGTTCAGCAGCTCCGTGTTCTGGCCGGACGTGCAGAGTGTGGATCAGGGGGCCCGCTTTGCGCGCAATGTGGTTCCGCCGGTGCAGACGGCGCGGGTTGGCTGGTGCGGCTCGTGTTCTGGCTGGGAGGCAGAGGCTGGGCCAGGGGGTCCGCTTCGCCCGCGATGTGGTTCTGCTGGTGCGTGCGGCGGTGTAGGGCGCGGCCTGGGCTGGGTTGGCTGGTGTGGCTCCTGTTCTGGCTGGGAGGCAGAGGCTGGGCTAGGGGGTCCGCTTCGCGCGCGATGTGGTTCCGCTGGTGGCGGGGGCGGGCTGGCTGACTGACTTGCGGCCGGGTAAGTGGCTCACCGGCTTCGTGTTCTGGCCGGAGGTGCAGAGTGTGGGCCAGGTGGTTCGCTTCGCGGGTGATGGGGCTCCGCTGGTGTAGCGGCAGTGCGGAGTTGCTGGTGAGCCTCGTATTCTGGCCCGAGGTGCAGGGTCTGGCCCGAGGTGCAGGGTCTGGGCCAGGTGGTCCGGTTCGCCGCGATGTCGTCCCGCTGGTACGTGAGGCTGTGTAAGCGGCGCGGCTGGGGCGGGGTGGCTGGTGCGGCTCGTCGTGGTGCACGGGCTCAGGCCAGGGGGTCGGCTTCGCGTGCGATGTGATTCCGGTTGTAGCGACAGGGCCGGCGTGGCTGGGGCCGAGCAGTCGTTCACCGGCTTCGTGTTCTGGCCGTGAGGCAGGCTGGGCCAGGGTCCGCTTCGCACGTGATGTGGTTTGCGCGCGGCGCGGTGCGACTGGCTGCGAGCAGTCCTCACCGGCTTGGGGTTCTGGATGAAGGGGCAGTGTCTGGGCCTGGTGTCCCGCCTCAGCTGCTGTAGCCACGGACCCGGCTTCGGGTCCTGGCCAGGGGAACAGCGCCCGGACCAGCCCTACCTGCAACGTGGTCCCGCCGGGATTGCCGGGCTGCCAATTGTTGGCTGACCGTGTGGTGGCTGTGTGGCCCGATCCGATTCCGGGTTCTGCGTCCGTTTTGGAACGAGTCCGTTATTGGGCCTGTGCGAATGTCGAACGGGCCGGCCCCGGGAATGCGGAAGGGCCCCGCACCACTGGGTGCGGGGCCCTTCCGGCGTAGAAGCTACTTCACTTCTTCTTGGCAGCCGACGTGCGCTTGGCCGGGGCCTTGGCAGCGGCCGGCTTCTTGGCGGCGGCGGTCTTCGTGGCGGCGGCGGCCGGCTTGGCCGCGGCCTTCGCCCGCGTGGTGGTCGCCTTGGCGGCGGTGGCCTTGGCCGGGGCCTTGGCGGCCGCGGTCTTCGGGGCCGCCTTGGTGGCGGTCGCCTTGGTCGCGGTGGCCTTGGCGGCCGGCTTCGCCGCGGTGGCGCGGGTCCGCGTGGCCGTCGCGCGGGCGGTGGCCGGCTTGGCGGCGGCCGCGCGCGGGGTGGTGGCCCGCGTGCTGGTGGTCTTGGCCGGGGCCGACGCCTTGGCGGTGGCCGCACGAGTGGTCGTGCTGGCCGCGGTGGCGCGCTTGACCGGCGTGGCCTTGGGCAGCTTCTTCGTGCCGGAGATGACGTCCTTGAAGGTGGTACCGGCGCGGAAGGCGGGCACGTTGGTCTTCTTGACGCGGACGGCCTCGCCGGTGCGCGGGTTGCGAGCGGTGCGGGCCGCGCGGGCACGCTTCTCGAACACGCCGAAGCCGGTGATGTTCACCTTCTCGCCCTTGTTGACCGTCCGGATGATGATGTCCACCAGACCGTCAACGGCCTGCGAAGCCACCTTCTTGTCGCCCAGACGCTCCGACAGCGCCTCGATCAGCTGGGCCTTGTTCGTCATTCCAGTCCTCCATAGTGGAACTACTCGTACACGGCCCATCTCGGCCGACACTGCACACGGTATTACCAATACCGCACAAAATCCAACTGGGGGTCGAAATATTTCCTTGTACGGGGGCGGGTTCCGCCCCCGGAGAGGCCCGCTCCCGACCCGGGCCGGAACGGGCCTGGGATGCCGACCATGGCCCTGAGCAGGCAAAACCCGGTTCCGGTGTCGTCCACAGTGGTCGTCCATATAGGACCGGCGGGGTCTTCGAAGACTTTTTGGCCGACACGCCGAAGAGGGCGCGTCCGGCGTGTGTCGGATGCCACGCCGGCCCCGATCCCGCGCTGCGATCGGGGATCGCGGGCCCTCCGGAGGCCTCCGCACAGCCCCGCGTGGGCCCCCGAAGCACCCCCGCGACGGCCCTCGGGACGCCGCTTCGCCCTGGAGCGAGGCGAAAGCCGGTAACACCGAGCCCCGCCCGGACGACCTTCCCGGCGAACGGGGCACCGCCCGAAATGCCTGTGGTGACTAAAAGATCTTCTCCGAAGGGTGAACTCACTCGTTCGGCCCAGCCGTGGCGTGCGGTGACGTCCCGGTACCGCGGGAGCCGCAACGCCGTGTTGGCCGTGGCCACGGAGTTCCGGCGGGCTAGTCTGCGGCCGGAGGAAGCGCCGGGCGGACAGGGAGAACCGTGGACCAGGAGACTCTCACCACCGTGGTCGGACGGGTGGCGGGCACCGAGGATTCGACGCCGCTGCAGTTCTGCGTGGCCATCGATCCGGATGCCTATCTGCAGCTCGACGACGTCGTCGTGACACGGCGGGACCTGCCGGGGCGCGGCGAAGTCGTCTCCTACGGCGTGGTCACGCAGGTGAGCGCGCGGCACGAAGGCGCCAGCTTCGGCAGCGACGTCTTCCTGATCTCGGACGGGGTCCTGCCCGCGCAGGTGCAGGAGATCGCCGAGATCGCCACCACCCGCGTGGAGCCCGAGTGCTACGTGCCGCCGCGGCCCGGCGCCGAGGTCTCCCGTGCCGTGGGGGAGGATCGCGCGCAGGCGCTGTACTTCGACAACATGACGCGGCAGGTGCCCGTCGGCCTGGGCCGTGACGGCGAACCCGTGTACCTCAACCTGGACTTCCTCGACGGGACGCGGGGTGCGCACGTCAGCATCAGCGGTGTCTCCGGCGTCGCCACGAAGACGTCGTTCGCGTTGTTCCTGCTGCACTCGATCTTCCGCGGCGGCGCCCTCTCCAACGCCCACAACGCCAAGGCCCTGGTGTTCTCGGTCAAGGGCGAGGACCTGCTGTTCCTCGACACCCCCAACATCCACCTCGACGCGAAGCTCCAGGAGGAGTACGCCAAGCTGGGCCTGCCCGCGGAGCCCTTCGCCTCGGTCGGGTTCTACGCGCCGCCGACGCCGTCGGACACCACGGGGAAGCCTTACGTCACCGGGCGGACCTCCGGCGTCGGCGCCTTCTGGTGGACCATCGCGGAGTTCTGCGCCGGCGACCTGCTGCCCTACGTCTTCGCCGACGCCGAGGACGAGCGCAACCAGTACACGATGGTCATCCACCAGGTCGCGAACCGGTTGCGGCTGGACAGCACCCCGGCCGGGAAGGACGGCGCCGCCAACGTCGACGGCGTGCTGTGCCGCACCTACGCCGAGCTGATCGACGTCGTCTGCGACCGCGTCACCGACGAGGAAACCCGCGCGAGCTGGGCGGGTGCGGTCACCGGCGCGGGCACCGTCAACGCGTTCATCCGCCGCCTGCGCTCCAGCCAGCGCGCGCTCAGCGGCCTGATCCGCGGCGACCTCACCGATCACGGCGCCCGCAAGCTGTCCACGGAGAACCAGCAGGTGACCGTGGTGGACATCCACAACCTCGTCGAGCGCGCGCAGCGGTTCGTCGTCGGCGTGACGCTCGCGGCGGAGACCGCGCGCAAGGAAGCGGCCGGCCCCGGCGGGCTCCTGTTCACGATGCTGGACGAGCTCAACAAGTACGCGCCGCGCGAAGGCAGCAGCCCGATCAAGGAAGTCCTGCTGGACATCGCCGAACGCGGCCGGTCCCTCGGCGTGATCCTGATCGGCGCGCAGCAGACCGCGTCCGAGGTCGAGCGCCGGATCGTCAGCAACAGCTCGATCCGGATCGTCGGGCGCCTCGACGCCGCGGAGGCTTCGCGCCCCGAGTACGGCTTCCTCCCGGCCAGCCAGCGGGTCCGCGCGACGCTCGCGACGCCCGGCACGATGTTCGTGAGCCAGCCGGAGATCCCGGTGCCGATCGCGGTCGGCTTCCCGTTCCCGGCCTGGGCCACGCGGCTTTCCGAGGCGGGAAAAATACCGTCGGCGACGGCCGGGTCGAAGAACGCCGATCCCTTCGCGGGCCTGCCGACGCGCGGCGGCGACGATCCGTTCGGCGACGACCCACCACCTTTCTGAGCCCCACCGGCCGAACGGAAGAACGGAAGGACGTCGCGTGAAGTTCCTGCACACCTCCGACTGGCACATCGGCAAGACGCTCAAGGGCCGCAGCCGCCTGGACGAACAGCGCGCCGTGCTCGGCGAGATCGTCCGGATCGCGCGGAAGGAGGCCTTCGACGCGATCCTGGTCGCGGGTGACCTCTACGAGACGTCGGCGCCGTCGGCCGCCGCGCAGGAACTCGTGGTGCGGGCCCTGATGGCGCTGCGCGAAACCGGTGCCGAGGTCCTGGCGATCGCCGGGAACCACGACCACGCCGCGACGTTCGAGGCGTACCGGCCGCTGCTGCGCGCGGCGGGCATCCAGCTCTCCGGCGACCCGCGCCCGGCCGCGGACGGCGGGGTCGTCTCGTTCGACGCGCGTTCGACGGGTGAGCGCGTCGACGTCGCCGTGCTGCCCTTCCTTTCCCAGCGCTACGCGGTGCGCGCCGCCGAGCTGCTCACCGGGACACCGGCGGACAACGTCGGCCACTACGACCAGCGCGTGCGCGACATCCTGGAGCACCTCAAGTCCGGTTTCACCGACGGCGCCGTCCATCTCGTCATGGCGCACCTGACGGTGACGGGCGGCGCGATGGGCGGCGGGGAACGCGCGGCGCAGTCCATCTTCGAGTACCACGTGCCGGCGACGGCGTTCGGCGCCGACCCGCACTACGTCGCCCTCGGCCACCTGCATCGGCGCCAGTCGCTGCCGGCGGCCTGCCCGGTGCACTACAGCGGCGCGCCGATGCCCGTCGACTTCGGCGAGCAGGACAACACGAGCGTTGTGCTGTCGGTGGAAGTGACACCGACCACACCGGCCAAGATCACCGAAATCCCGCTGACGTCGGGGCGGAAGCTGCGGACCGTCCACGGCACGGTGGCCGAACTCGTCGGCCGCGCCGAGGAGTTCGGCGAGGACTACCTGCGGGTCTACGTCCGGGAAGCGACCAGGGCCGGGCTGCGCGAGGAGATCCAGGAAGCCCTGCCGAACGCGCTGGAGATCCGCATCGACCCGGAGTTCGCGGCGCCGATCACGGCGTCGGGGAGCGAACGCGCGGTGGCGGACCGGTCACCGGGTGAGCTGTTCGCCTCCTACTGCGAGGAACGCACGGTGGACGACAAGAGGGTGCAAGCGCTCTTCGCGCGGCTGCACGACGACGAGACGAGCGGGGTGTGACATGCGACCGGTACTGCTGGAGATGACCGGCTTCGCGTCGTTCCGCGAGAAGACCGAAGTCAGTTTCGAGGACACGGACTACTTCGCGCTCGTGGGGCCGACCGGCGCCGGCAAGAGCACGGTCATCGACGCGCTCACCTTCGCCCTCTACGGTTCCGTGGCCCGCTGGGACCACGAAGGGCTCGTCGCCCCGGCGCTGGCCCCGACGGCGAACCGCGCCACCGTGCGGCTGGTCTTCGACGCGGGCGGCATCCGCTACCACGTGGTGCGGGAAGTCCGGCGCAGCGGCGGCAAGAAACCCACGGTCAGCGTGAAGAACGTCCGCCTGGAACGGCTCGCGGACAACGCCGCGCTCGGCGGCCCGGACGACGAGGCCGACGCGATCGCCGCCGACTCCGAAGTGACCCCGGCGATCGAACGCCTGCTCGGGTTGACGTTCAAGCACTTCTGCACCTGCGTGGCGCTGCCGCAGGGCGACTTCGCGGAGTTCCTGCACGCCAAGGCCGCCGACCGGCAGAAGATCCTCATCAAGCTGCTGGGCCTGGAGGTCTACGAGCGGATCGGCCGCCGCGCCAACGTGACCGCGGAGCAGCAGGCCCAGCGCGCGAAGGTGCTGGAGGAGCAGCTCGGCAGTTACGCCGACGCCACCGAGGAAGCCGTCGAAGCACTGGCCGCGCGCATGACCGCGCTGGCCGAGCTGGACGCGCGGGTCGAGGCGGCGCTGCCGGGACTGACCGACGCGACCCGCGCGCACGACGACGCACGGCAGCTCGTCACCACGCTGGCACGGGAACTGGCCGTCCTCGACGCGCTGGAACGTCCCGGCGGCGTCGAGGATCTCGAGTCCCGCCGCCGGACCGCGGCGGAGGCGGCCACGGCCGCGCGAACCACCCTGGACACCGCCGAAACGGCGGACGAGGCGGCCCGCGCCGCGCTGGCCGCCGCGCCCGACCGCGGTGAGCTGGAGCGGATCCGCGCCGCCCGCACGGAACTCGCCGACGCCGAGGCCGCCCTCCCCGGCCTGGAGAAAGCCGCGAAGACGGCATTGCAGGCGAAGGAGGCTGCGGCTGTCACCGTGGCCGAAGCCGTGTCCCTCGTCGACACCGCGCGCCGGACCCGCGACACGACGGCCCGCGCGGCCGAGAACGCCGCGGCCGAAGCCGCGCGCGTCCGCGGGGAACGGGACCGGCTGGCCGGGGTGCGGCCGCCGGCGGACCTCGGTGACCTGTCCGCGGAGTCCGCGCGCGTCGCGAAGCGCGTGACGGACGCGGCGTCCCGGCTGACCGCGGCCGAGACCGCCGACGCCGACGCGCGCGCCGCGCTCACCGCCCAGCCGGACGGCGCCGCGCTCACCGCGGCCCGTACCGACGCCCGCACCCTTTATACGGTGTGCGAAACCCAGCGGAAGGCCCTGCCGGAGCAGGCGGCCCGCCGGACCGAACTCGAAGCGGCACGGGCGGCTTTCACCGAGGCCGACGCGGAACTCGCCGCGGCCCGGACCGCGGTGTCCGACGCCGAACGCGCCGGGCAGGCGCTGGTCCTGCGCGCCGGGCTCGCCGTCGGGCACGCGTGCCCGGTGTGCGAGCAGGAGGTTTCGGTCGTGCCGGCGCACGACGGCCACGCGCACCTCGCCGAAGCCCGCGAGCGCCAGGACAAGGCGGAGAAGCGGCGCGCGGCGGCCGAAACCACCGTCCGCCAGGTGGAACGGGCCGTGGACCGCGACGCCGACCAGTCCGTTTCGGCGGCCGCGCAGGCGGAAGAGCTGCGCGCGGCCCTCGCGGACGTCGAAGGGCCGCCGGAATCAGCTTTGCTGCGACGCCCGGTCGAGGCCGGGTTTTCCGAGCAGGACTTCACCGATCTCATCACCGCCGTGCGCGAGCGGGGGGAGTGGCTGTCCGCGACGCTCGACGCGCGCGCCCGGGTCATCGAGGCCGCGCGCGCCGCCGACGCGGAACTGGCGGCGGCCCGCGCCGAGCGCACGCAGGCGCAGCGCGACGCCGATGTGGTGGAGAAGTCGGCCGTGGCGGCGCGGGAAGCGCTGCGCGCGGCGCGGGATCCCCTGGTGGAGCTGGGGGTGCCCGCGGTCGACGCCGACGACGTCGCGGCGGGCTGGCAGCGTCTCACCGCGTGGGCGGCTTCGGCGCTCGAGGACCGGCGTACCGCGTTGGGCGCGCTCGAAGCGGCCGCCGAAGCCGCGGGTAAAGAGGCCGTCGTCGCGGCCGACGACCTCGCGTCGGCCGAGCGAGCCGCGGAAACCCGCCGTACGCAGGCGAACGACGCGGGCCTGGCCGAGCAGTCGGCGCGGTCCCGGCAGGAAACGACCACTCAGCGGCGGGACGAACTGGTCGTGACGCTCGCCGAAGCGCCGTCCGCCGACGTCGTCACCTCACAGCTGGCGCAGGTCGCTTCCCTCGAACAAGCCGCGCGCGCCGCCGACGCGGACCTGCGCAAGGCGCGTGCCGCGGCGAAGCAGGCGGCCGACGGCCAGGCGAGCGTCGTCAAGGAAGTCGAGGCCGAGCGGCAGAACCTGTCCCGCGCCCGCGATCCCCTCGTCGGTTTCGGCGCCCCGCCAATCGACGGCGAGAGCCTGCTGGACGCCTGGACGTCGTTGACGAACTGGGCGGCTGGGCAGGCGAAAGATCGCCGGGACCGGCTGGCGGGGGCGGAGACCGCCGAGGGTGCGGCCGCGGAAGCGTTGCGGGAGGCGGAACAGCAGGTCGCCGACGACGTCACCGCGCTCGGGGTCGCGCTGCCCGCGGGTCCGGTGCGCGACCGGGTGCCGGTGGCGCTGGCCACCGCGCGCGCCCGCGCCGAAGCCGACCACACGGAGATGCGGCGGCGGGTGGCCCACGTCGAAGGCCTGCGCGGCGACATCGCGGGCGCCGAGTCGGAGTCGCAGGTCGCGAAGCTGCTCGCGGATCTCCTGCGCTCGGACAAGTTCCCGCGCTGGCTGATCGCCGGGGCGCTCGACACGCTGGTCGCCGAGGCGTCCGCGTCGCTGCTGGAGCTGTCCGGCGGGCAGTTCGAGCTGACCCACGACAAGGGCGACTTCCTGGTGGTGGACCACAACGAGGCCGACGCCCGCCGCCCGGTGAAGACCCTGTCGGGCGGGGAGACGTTCCAGGCGTCGCTGGCCCTGGCGCTCGCGCTGTCGTCGCAGCTCGGCGCGATGGCCGCGGCCGGCGCGACCAAGCTGGAGTCGATCTTCCTCGACGAGGGGTTCGGGACGCTCGACGAGGCCACCCTCGACGTCGTAGCGTCCACATTGGAGAACCTGTCCGCGTCCGGCACCCGGATGGTCGGCGTGATCACGCACGTGCCGGCGCTGGCCGAGCGCGTGCCGGTGCGGTTCCTGGTCACCCGGGACGGCAGCGGCTCGCACATCAGCAGGGAGGGCGCATGACCGCGGTGGCGGGGATGAGCTTCAACATCGACGCCTGGGACCCCGGTTACGGCAGCTCGATGGAGGCCGAGGAGCTCGCCCGGTCGCAGGCCGAGGTCGAGCTCGACGTCGAGGTCCCGGCCGCGGAGTGGGCGCCGATCGACCCGTCGCCGGTGCCGTCGCCGCCGGACGCGGTGCTGTTCGTGGACGGCGTCCGCCGCATCGACGCCCGCGTCTGGATCGACGACCCGGAGGGCGCGAACTCCGCGTCCATCGGGATCTGCGCGTCCTACGCGGCCGGCGTGGTGTGCTGCTGCGCGGGCCGGGCGCACGTCGTCGGCGCCAACGTCCGGCGCGGGCTGTTCACCGTGGCCCCGGAAGCCGCCGGTATCGAGACGTCGGCCGGGCGGTACGAGGCGTTCCGCGCGACGGCCAAGGACGACAAGCCCCTCGCCGTGGTGCTGTCGTCGGCGCTGCAGAGCGAGCTGGCCGACGTCGAGCTGGAGACGGCCGAGGAGGCGCGCCGGGCGATCGCCGGGCACGTCGGCCACGACCTGCTCGTCGTCGACGGGCCGCTGAGCGGCCGCACGCACCTGCCCCGGGCCGTCGGGTTCATCAAGAGCCACCAGACGACGTACCTGCCGGGCGAGCTCAACGCGATGGTCGGCGAGCTCGGCCCGCACCAGCGCACGCCGGTGTTCCTGATGGGCACGACGTGGGTCCGGCACTCGTGGTACCTGCGCCTGCCCTCGGCCGGCGGCCCGCCGTGGTCGGGGGTGGTGCGCGTCGAGGCGGCGCCGCACCTCGCGCGCGAAGAGGTGACGGACCTGGCGAACGTCACGCAGTCGGTGCTCGGGCGGTTCGCGTCGGTCCCGTACAAGGACTCGCGGGCGCCGCAGAACCTGTACCCGATCGCCGGGCTGGAGCGCGACCTGCGGCACCGGCTGGGCGACCAGCAGTTCGTCTACCGGGCGCTGCGGCTGGCCGCGTCACGCTGAGCCGGGCCCCGGAGCGGTGGCCTGGGAAACCACCGCCCCGGGGTGTCCTTTGTGGAGGGTCAGCTCAGTGACCCGTCCCCGGTCTGCGGCGCGCCGGCCGGCTTGACCGCGACCTGCGGCTTCGCCGGCTTGGCGGGCTTGGACGTCTTGGTCGACGGCGGCTTCGGCTTCGTGGTCGGCGGCTTCGGCTTGGTCGTCGTGGTGGGCGGCGGCGTGCCCAGGATGGTGAAGCCCTGCGTCGCCGTCCGGCCATCCGTGCAGGGGAACGACGCGGTGTACCTGCCCGGCGTCTTGATCGCCGTCGTGTAGCCGGCGTGCTTGCCCCAGTTGCCACCCTCGCTCCAGCTCAGCGGGGCGGCGAACCCCTTGGAGGTGACCGGGCCGGTCGGGGTGCAGCCGTAGCCCACCCCGGAGAGCACCTGCGCGTAGATCTGCCCGCCCGGCTCCACCTCGGTCGTCATGCCCCACGTGACTTCGCCGGCCGCGCTCGCCGGGGCCGCCACGGTCAGCATCGCCGCGCCCACGGCCATTACGCCGATCAGTGTTTTCTTGAACATCCCTCGTCCTCCCTCGTTCCTCGCCTCCTCCACGCTTGAGCCGCGGAAACGGTTGAGTCCCCGGGATGTTCATGTACATGAACGACCATCGAGTCTATGTTTTGGTGCCACGTATGGGTTACTTTCTCACCCGGCTTTGGTCCCGTTCAGTGGCGAGGGAGACTCGATGCGTTACGGCCGAATGGTTCTTGCCTCCCTACTGGGGATTTCACTGACGGTCCCGCTCACCGGGATGGCCGCCGCACAACCGTGGCGCGACGGCCGCCAGTCGCCCGATCGCCGTGCCGCGGAACTGGTCGCGGCGATGACGCTGGACGAGAAGATCTCCCAGCTGCACCTGCAGCCCGACACCGAGCACCAGCGGTTCGTGCCGCCGATCCCGCGTCTCGGCGTTCCCGGTTTCCGGATCGCCAACGGCCCGGCCGGCATGGGCCCGGCCGACGACAAACCGCAGAAACCGGCGACCGCGCTGCCCGCCACGATGGCGCTGGCGTCGACGTTCGACACCGACGTCGCGCGCCGCTACGGCCGGCTGATCGGCAGCGAGACCCGCGCGCTGGCGCACAACGTGTCGGAGGCGCCCGACATCAACATGGCCCGCGTCCCGCGCAACGGCCGGACGTTCGAGGGCATGGGGGAGGACCCGGTGCTCGCCGGGGCGATCGCCACCGCCGACATCCGCGGCATCCAGGAGAACGGCACCATCGCCGAGGTCAAGCACTACGCGGCGAACAACCAGGAGACGCAGCGGCAGAGCGTCGACGAGCGCATCGACGAGCGCACGCTCAACGAGATCTACCTGCCGCATTTCGAGCAGGCTGTCACCGAAGGCAAGGCCGGGTCGGTGATGTGCGCCTACCCGAAGATCAACGGGGTGTTCACGTGCGAGAACCCCGCGCTGCTGCAGGGAAAGCTGCGGGACGACTGGGGCTTCAAGGGGTTCGTGCAGTCCGACTGGGGTGCCGCGCACAGCACCGTCGGCTCGGCGAACGCGGGCATGAACCTCGAGATGATCGACGGCACCTGGTACGGCGACAAGCTGAAGCAGGCCGTGCTCGCCGGGCAGGTCACCGAACAGCGCGTCAATGAGCTGCTGCTGCCGCGGTTCCGGACGATGTTCGCCTTCGGCCAGTTCGACCACCCGCCGGTGCTCGCGCCGCTGCCGACCGCCGAGCACGACGCGGCCGCGAAGCAGTTCGCCGAGCGCGGCATGGTGCTGCTGCGCAACGAACACGCGCAGTTGCCGCTCGACTCCTCTTCGGTGCGCTCGATCGCGCTGGTGGGGCCGTTCGCGACCCAGGCCAAGACCGGCGGCGGGGGTAGCTCCGCGGTCATCCCGACGTCCACAGTGGACCCGCTGGCCGGGCTCCAGCAGCGGGTTCCCGGCGCTCGGGTGACCCTCGACGACGGCAGTGACCCCGCACGGGCGGCCACGCTGGCCGGTGCGTCCGACGTCGCGATCGTGATGGTCGGCGACAACGAGGCGGAGGGCAAGGACCGGACGAGCCTGGCGCTGGACGGCACCCAGGACGCGCTCGTCGCGGCGGTCGCCGCGGCCAACCCGCACACGGTGGTCGTCGTGAAGAGCGGCGGCCCGGTGCTCATGCCGTGGGCGTCTTCGGTGCCCGCGATCCTGCAGGCGTGGTACCCCGGCCAGCAGGACGGCGCGGCCGTGGCCGGAGTGTTGTTCGGTGACAGCAACCCGTCGGCGAAGCTGCCGATCACGTTCCCCGCGGCCGACGCCGACACCCCGGCCAACACGCCCGAGCAGTTCCCGGGGGTCAACGGCGTGGCCACGTATTCGGAGGGCCTGCAGATCGGCTACCGCTGGTTCGACGCGCAGGGCAAGACCCCGCTGTTCCCGTTCGGCTACGGTCTGTCGTACACGACGTTCGCCTTCTCGGGCCTGTCGGTCCGCAACACGGGTGACGGCGCGACGGCGACGTTCACGGTCCGCAACACCGGCCGCCGAGCGGGCGCCGAGGTCGCGCAGCTGTACCTGGGCTTCCCGGCGGCGGCGGGCGAGCCGCCGCGTCAGCTCAAGGGGTTCGAGCGGGTGCAGCTGGCGCCGGGGCAGGCCCAGCGCGTGACGATCCACCTGGACCAGCGCGACTTCTCGATCTGGGACAAGGCGTGGACCCCGGTGCACGGCGGCTTCACGATCCAGGTGGGCGACTCGTCACGATCACTGCCGCTGCAGGCATCGCTGCGCCGATGATGGCCGGGTGACGTACTTCGGGATCGAAGGTCACGAGCCGCGCTGGCTCGACGGCCGCCGCGCGATCACGGCGGCCCACGGCACGCGGCTCGCGTCCTTGCGGGGCCGACGGCTCGACCACGCGTGGCTCGCCTGGGACCTCGACGACGACGAGTGGTTCACGGGCTGCCCGGTGCTGTTCGACTTCGAGGGCGAGCAGGTCGAGCTGAACCACCAGAAGTTCACGGACTTCTCGATCACCTGGAACACGGTCGACCCGATCGGCCGGCCCAGCTGGGAATCCGAAGGAGAACCGCCGTTCCGCCTCGCCTGGCGTGACGACGCCGACCCGGACCTGGCCGCGTTGCGAGGCCGCGAGCTGCGCTCGGTGGAGCTGGTGGAATGGGCAGGAAAGGGCGCGGACTTGGGCGATGGAATGACGGCGGTCCGCTTCGCCTTCGACGGCGGCGCGGTCGTGGTGGCCAACGCTTTGGACGAGAACACCCTGGAGTTCGGCGACCCGGACCCCGCCTACCGAAGCCACCCACTGCCGCCAACCTGAGCCGCTCCCCCCTCGGCTACCCGGCTTCCGCTCGGCTGCCCCAGGCGCGCCCCTCACAGCCGGGCGCGTCGCAGCGAATGCACCGCGGAGAGTCCCCCGCCCGCCGCAACAAGAGACACACGTGCCACAGCAGCACCGGTCGTGAGTGTTGAGAAGGGTTCTAACCCTCCCAAACACTCACGACCGAGGCCGCGCTACATCTTGCAGCCGGGGGCCGTTGCGCTGGCGATGAGCAGGTCCTGCGATCCCGCCAGTGGGGCCACCGGGTCGTAGGTGCCGTCGAGGTCCCGCTGGGCCTGCTCGACGGCTTCGCCCGCCGGGGTCTGGGAGGCCTCGTCGCCCGGCTTGGCGCCGTCCAGGGCGGTCTTGGCGCCGGCCGCGCGGTCGCGGGACGTCGTGAACTTCTCGAGGAACCCCGTCCGGACCGTCTCGGCCAGCGGGACCGGCGCCGCCGGGAGGGCCGTCAGCTTGTCGACCACTTCGCCCGTGCGCGCGGCGAGGGCGCCCAGCTCGGCGCTGAGCGCCTTCTGCGCTTCGGCGACCGTCTTCGGTTCGGTCCGGGCCGGCTCGGCCTCGGCGTTGGTGCGCTTGCGGTAACCGTTGACCGCGGCGCAGAACCCGTCCACCCAGCTCACCACGGCCGGATCCGCCGTCGGGGACGCCGGGAACGAAGCGGGCGCGGTCACCGTCACCGGTGACGGCGCGGCCGTCCCGGGACCGGTACACGCGGTCAAGACCAGGCCGGCGGCCAGCAGGCCTGCGGCGAACTTCATGATTGCCCCCTCGCGGCGATCTTTGCCGCGTACACGCGCGAAGGGGCCGAACGGTTGCATCTCAGGCGGCGAGCGGTTCACCCAGGGCGAGCCGGCCGCCGTCGGTCAGCTCCGCCGGCGCCCACTGCCCGACGGCGACGGCCGGGCCCAGCGCCGGCCGGATCAGCCCGGCCCGGGCCAGGTCGTGCGCGGTCGCCTGGTCGCAGCACGGCAGGCCGTCGATCCGCAGGTCGGGCTCGCAACTGCAGGTCAGCTCGGCCCGCCCGGCCCCGACGGCCCGCAGCATGGCGAGCGCCCGGCGGTTCAGCGTGGTGGACATGGTGTTCCCCCTCCATGGTTCCGACGGGAAGGAGACGTGACCGCGGTCACCGAATACGCGACCGCCGTCAGATTCCCCCGAACGGTGCACACGCGGCGTGCTGGGATGGGGGCATGACGGACCAGATCGGCGACCCGGCGGTGCGCGCGTTCATCGACGCGCTGAACGCGGGCGACCGCGCGGCGTTCCACGCCTGCCTGACCCCGGACGCGACGATGTCGGACGACGGCACCGAGCGCGACCTCGGCGAGTGGACCGAGCGGGAGATCTTCTCCAGCCAGGGCCACCTCGACGTCGAGAAGGCGGACGACGACGGCCGCGCGTTCGTCGCGAACTACGCGAACTCGACGTGGGGCGCGATGCGCACCCGCTGGAAGTTCACCGTCCGCGACGGCAAGGTCGCCCGCTTCGAGACCGGCCAGGCGTAGCCACCGTGTGACGCCTGGGGCGTCAGAGGCGCTCTTGGAGCGCGTCGGCCGCCGCGAGGAGGTCCGCGGCCCAGCGGGCGCCCGGCTTGCGGCCGATGCGCTCGATCGGGCCGGACACCGACACCGCCGCCACCACCGTGCCGGCGGAGTCGCGGACCGGCGCCGAGATGCTCGCCACACCCGGCTCGCGCTCGGCCACGCTCTGGGCCCAGCCGCGGCGGCGGACCTCCAGCAGCGTGCGCTCGCCGAAGACGGCGTCCGCGAGGATCGTGCGCTGCGTGTGCGGATCCGCCCACGCCGCCAGTACCTTCGCACCCGAGCCGGCCGTCATCGGCAGCCGGGAGCCCACCGGGACCGTGTCGCGCAGGCCCGACGGCGGTTCCGCGGTCGCGACGCACACGCGCTGGACGCCGTCACGCCGGTACAGCTGGACGCTTTCGCCGGTGACGTCGCGCAGTTTCGGCAGCACCACACCGGCGGCGTCGAGCAGCGGGTCGGTCGAGCCGCCCGCGAGCTCGGCCAGTGCCGTGCCCGGGCGCCAGCGCCCGTCCGGGCCGCGGCGCAGCAGGCGGTGCACCTCGAGACCGACCGCGAGCCGGTGCGCGGTCGCCCGCGGCAGACCGGTCCGCGTGCACAGTTCCGCCAGTCCGCAGGGGTCGTCGGCCACCGCCTGCAGAACGGCCACTGCTTTGTCCAGTACTCCGATACCGCTATGCTGTCCCACGACCCGATACTAGCGTCCCGCACTTTGGGAAGTCCAGCATCTGGGAAAACCCTGAACTCGAGCTGCGCCCCTCCTTCGCGGCTCGCACCAGTTCCGCAGGTGTGCGCCCGAGTTCCACCACCACAACAGACAGACCGTGGAAGGAGCCGGAGATGACCAGCGCGACCGGCAAGGCCCGCACGCTCGCGGAGAAGGTGTGGGAAAGCCACCTCGTGCGCCGAGGGGAAGGCGCCGAACCGGACCTGCTCTACATCGACCTCCACCTGCTGCACGAAGTGACCAGCCCCCAGGCCTTCGACGGCCTCCGGCTGGCCGGGCGGCCGCTGCGCCGCCCCGACCTCACCATCGCGACCGAGGACCACAACGTCCCGACCGTGGACATCGAGCTCCCCATCGCCGATCCGGTCTCGCGCACCCAGGTCGACACCCTTCGCCGCAACTGCAAGGAGTTCGGTGTCCGGCTGCACCCGATGGGGGACGCCGAGCAGGGCATCGTGCACGTCATCGGCCCGCAGCTCGGCCTGACCCAGCCCGGGATGACCGTGGTCTGCGGCGACAGCCACACCTCCACGCACGGCGCGTTCGGCTCGATCGCCTTCGGCATCGGCACGTCCGAGGTCGAGCACGTCATGGCCACCCAGACGCTGCCGCTGCGTCCATTCAAGACGATGGCGATCACGGTCGACGGTGAGCTGCGCCCCGGCGTCACGGCCAAGGACATCATCCTCGCCGTCATCGCCAAGATCGGCACCGGCGGTGGCCAGGGCTACATCCTGGAGTACCGCGGCAAGGCCATCGAGGCTCTGTCGATGGAAGCCCGGATGACCGTCTGCAACATGTCGATCGAGGCCGGCGCCCGCGCCGGGATGATCGCCCCGGACGAGACGACGTTCGCGTACCTGAAGGGCCGCGCGCACTCGCCCAAGGGCGCCGACTGGGACGCCGCGGTCGAAAACTGGCGGCAGCTGCGCACCGACGACGGCGCGGAGTTCGACGAGGAGGTGCACCTCGACGCGAGCGCGCTGACGCCGTTCGTGACCTGGGGCACCAACCCCGGCCAGGGGCTCCCGCTGGGCGCCGAGGTGCCCGACCCGGAGCAGATCGTGGACGAGAACGACCGCGTCGCCGCCGAGAAGGCCCTGTCCTACATGGATCTCAAGCCCGGCACGCCGCTGCGGGAGATCTCGGTCGACACCGTCTTCCTCGGCTCCTGCACCAACGGCCGGATCGAGGACCTGCGGGCCGCGGCCGAGGTGCTGCGCGGCCGGAAGGTCGCGGACTCGGTCCGGATGCTGGTCGTCCCCGGCTCGATGCGGGTGCGCAAGGCCGCCGAAGAGGAGGGCCTCGACACGGTCTTCACCGACGCGGGCGCCGAGTGGCGGCAGGCCGGCTGCTCGATGTGCCTCGGCATGAACCCGGACCAGCTGAAGCCGGGCGAGCGCAGCGCGTCGACGTCCAACCGCAACTTCGAGGGCCGGCAGGGCAAGGGCGGCCGGACGCACCTGGTCTCGCCGCTGGTCGCCGCCGCGACGGCCGTGCGCGGCACGCTGTCGTCCCCGGAAGACCTCGTCACCGCCTGACCTCCCGAGAGGAGCACCCACCATGGAACCGTTCACCCAGCACACCGGCGTCGGCGTCCCCCTGCGCCGGTCCAACGTGGACACCGACCAGATCATCCCGGCGGTCTACCTCAAGCGGGTCACCCGGACCGGCTTCGAGGACGGCCTGTTCGCCGCCTGGCGCGGCGACGAGCAGTTCATCCTCAACCAGGAGCCCTTCAACACCGGCAGCGTGCTCGTCGCCGGGCCCGACTTCGGCACCGGGTCGTCCCGCGAGCACGCCGTCTGGGCGCTGATGGACTACGGCTTCCGGGCGGTCGTCTCCGCCCGCTTCGCCGACATCTTCCGCGGCAACTCCGGCAAGGGTGGCCTGGTGGCCGCCCAGTGCGAGCAGCACGACGTCGAACTGCTGTGGAAGCTGCTCGAGAACGAGCCCGGCACCGAGGTCACGGTGGACCTCGAGACCAAGACCGTGCGGGCCAAGGACTTCACCGCGCCGTTCCAGATCGACGACTACGTCCGCTGGCGGCTGCTCGAAGGACTCGACGACATCGCTCTCACGTTGCGCCATGCCGGTGAGATCGACGCCTTCGAGACGACCCGCCCGTCCTGGAAGCCGACGACCACGCCGATCGCCGCGAGCTAGTCCGAACCGAAGGCGGGATCCCTTGTCCGGCAAGGGATCCCGCCTTTTTCGTGCCGCGGCGGAAGGGGGGCTTTGCGCGGCGGAACCCGCCTCGGGGCAAGGGAAAGAGCCGGCAGGACGTCTGGAGTTTGGGCTGCGTTGGTAATACCGTGTCATCCAGCCGGCCGACGTGGCCGTTGCTCCTCCCGGGAGGACTGGATGGCGAACAAGGCTCAGCTGATCGAGGCGCTGTCGGAGCGCTTGGGCGACAAGAAGGTGGCTTCGCAGGCGGTCGACGGTCTGGTCGACATCATCATCCGGACGGTCAACAAGGGCGAAAAGGTCAACATCACCGGCTTCGGGGTGTTCGAGAAGCGCGCTCGTGCGGCTCGCACCGCCCGGAACCCGCGCACCGGCGAGGCCGTCCGCGTCAAGAAGACCACGGTGCCCGCTTTCCGTGCGGGGACCACCTTCAAGGACGTCGTTTCGGGCGCGAAGAAGCTGGCCAAGGCCGCCCCGGTCAAGCGCGCCACCGCGGCCAAGACGACGACCCGGGCGTCGGTGGCCAAGGCGTCCGCACCGGCCAAGACGACCAGCACGCGGGCCACGACACCCCGTGCGGCGGCGGCGAAGCCCGCCACCGCCCGCGCGACGGCGACGCGGACCCGCACCACCGCGGCGAAGCCGGCCACGACCCGCACGGCCGCGGCCAAGGCCGCCCCGGCCACCACCCGGGCAAAGGCGGCCCCGAAAGCCACGGCGGCGAAGACCACGGCGGCGAAGACCACGACGGCGAAGACCACGACGGCGAAGACCACGACGGCGAAGACCACCACGGCCCGCAAGCCCGCCGCTGCCCGCATCGCGGCGGCCAAGACCACCACCACCACCACCACCACCGCCCGCAAGCCGGCCGCGGCCAAGGCCCCGGCCCGGCGGACGTCGACCGCGGCCAAGAAGAGCTGACCCGCGTTCGACGGAGTTTTCCCAGGCAGGGCCCCGCGCAACCGAGCGCGGGGCCCTGCCTGCTTCGTGCCCTCGGTGTGCCAGAAGCAAACCGGTCGACAGGTCGGCATACGTACCCAGGGAGTCGGCTCGCTCACCCAGAGTCGGTTCACGTGCCCAGGGGTCGGTTCGCGCGCCCAGGCCGGCTCGGGTACCCGGGGGCCGGTTCACGAACCGACTGTCCGGGCGCGCGAACCGACCCTTCCGGTAGGTGAGCCGATCGTTCGGGGTGCGCGAACCGATCCTTCCGGTACGTGAGTCGGCGATCCAGGTACGCGAGCCGGCCTTTCCGGTACGTGAGTCGGCGGTCCGGGTGCGTGAACCGACCCTGCCGATACGCGAGTCGGCCATCGGGGTGCGCGAACCGATGCTTCCGGTACGTGAGCCGATCGTTCGGGGTGCGCGACCCGGCCCTTCCGGTACGTGAGTCGGCGATCCGGGTGTGCGACCCGGCTTTTGCAGTACGTGAGCCGACTGTCCGGGTGCGTGAACCGACTCTTCCGATACGCCAGTCGGCGGTCCGGGTGCACGAGCAGACCCCTTCCGGTAGGCGAGCCGATCGTTCGGGGCGCGCGAACCGGCCTTCCGTTACGTGAGTCGGTGGTCCGGGTGCGCGAACCGATCCTTCCGGTACGTGAGTCGGCCATCCAGGTACGCGACCCGGCCTTTCCGGTACGCGAGCTACTGTCCGGGGTACGTGAGCCGACTGCCCGGGTGTGCGAGCCGACCGTCCGGGTGCGTGAGCCGGCTGTCCGAGTCCGTGGCCGAGTCCGGGAATGTGAGCAGGATTCGGGTACTCGGGCCGGTCGTTCGGTTGCGACGCAAGAGTTACTCACCGGCACGACCGCTTTCCCGAAAGGAAGCGGCACACCGCCACCCGGGTTACCCGAGGGCGCCGGGACCGGTTCCGCCCAATTTCGCAAAGTTGCTTGAGCGCCCGGCCGAGTGGTGCCACGCTGCGTTTCTCGGGACCCGCGTCCGGCGGGGCCCGAGACTAGGCGACCTGGGGGCGACCACCATCGACATCCGGCTTCTCGGTTCCTTCCAGGTGCTCGTCGACGGTTCGCCGGTCCTGCTGACCAGTTCCCGCCAGCGCGCGCTGCTCGCGACACTCGCACTGTCCGCGGGCCGCCTGGTCTCGATCGACACCCTCGCGCGCGGGGTGTGGGGGGAAGCCCCGCCCGCGCACATCCGGGGGAGCCTGCAGACGTACGTCATGCGCCTGCGCCGGCTCTGCGGCGAGGACACCGTCGTGACCGAACCGGAGGGGTACCGGCTGGTCGTGGACCCGTCCCGGGTGGACGCCCTGCGCTTTCTGCGCACCCTGGACCAGGCCGCGGCCACCACCGGGCCCGCGCCGCGGCGCGCCCTGCTCACCACCGCGCTCGGCGCCTGGGCCGGCACCCCGCTCGAAGGTGTCGGATCACCGACGCTGACCGCCGAATGGGGGCCGCTGCTGACCGAGCGGTACCTGTTCGCCGTCGAGCAGCGGATCGACCTCGACGGCGGCCTCGTGCCGGACGCGCGGCTCGTCGCCGAGCTCACCGACCTCGTCTCGCAGCACCCGCTGCGGGAATCCCTGTGGGAACGGCTGGTGCGCGTCCTGGCCCGCTCCGGGCGCCGCGCCGAGGCCCTGTCCCGCTACGCCGGGCTTCGCGCGCTGCTGGCCGACGAGCTCGGCGTCGAACCCGGCGAGGACCTGCGCCGCCTGCACGCCGAGCTGCTCGCCGCCGACGCCGAACCCGCCGCCCGCACCGAAGTGCCGCGGCAGCTGCCCTTCGACGTCGCCGGGTTCACCGGCCGCGGCACCGAGCTCGCCGAGCTGGACCGGCTGCCGCCCGGTGGCGCGTCCGGGGTCGTCGTCATCGAAGGCACCGCCGGGGTCGGCAAGACGTCGCTGGCCGTGCACTGGTCCCACCGCGTGCGCGACCGGTTCCCCGGCGGCCAGCTGTTCCTCGACCTGCGCGGGCACTCGGCGGGCACCCCCGTCACGACCGGGACGGCGCTGGCCGGCTTCCTGCGCGCGCTCGGCGTCCCGGCCGAGACGTGGCCTTCCACAGTGGAGGAACGCTCCGGCCTGCTGCGCAGCAGGCTGGCCGGCAGCCGCACGCTGATGCTGCTCGACAACGCCCGCGACGCCGACCAGGTCCGCCCGCTGCTACCCGGCGCCGGCAACCTCGTCGTCGTGACCAGCCGCAACCAGCTGCGCGGCCTGGTCGCCCGTGACGGCGCCCGCCGCATCGCGCTGCGCTCCTTCGACGACCGCGACGCCGAAGCGCTGCTCGCCGGGAGCGTCGGGCCGCAGCGCATCGCCGCCGAACCCGGCGCCGTCGCCGAACTCGTCCAGCTCTGCGGCCGGCTCCCGCTGGCGCTGGCCCTGGCGGGCGAACGCGCGTCGCGCTTCTCCGGGGTTTCGCTGGCCGGGATCGTCGAGGAGCTGCGCGACCAGAAGCTGCGGCTCGACACCCTGCGCGACCCGCAGGACGCCGGCACCGACCTGCGCGCCGCGTTCTCCTGGTCCTACAAGGCGTTGCGCCCGGCCGCCGCCCGGTTCTTCCGGCTGCTGGGCCTGCACCCCGGCCTGGCCTTCAGTCTCTCGTCGGCCGCCGCGCTCGCCGGCGCCGACCTGCGCGAAGCGCGTGAGCTCGCCGACCAGCTCGCCGCCGCGCACCTGCTCAACCAGCCCGGCACCGACCGCTACCAGTTCCATGACCTGCTGCGCGTCTACGCGGCCGAGCTCGTCGAGACGGAAACGACCACGACGGAACGGGAGGCGGCGCTGCGGCGGCTCGTCGACTGGTACCTCGCGAGCGTCGCCGAGGCCAACAAGCTCGTCCGGCCCGACCTGCTCACCGACGACATCACGCTCGATCCCGCGCCGGTCCCGGCCGTCCGGTTCGCGCAGCACGAGGACACGATCGCCTGGTACACCGCCGAACGCCCGGCGCTCACCGCACTCGTCGGCCTCGCCGCGGACCGCGGCTGGGTCGCCCACGCGTGGAAGCTCGCCTGGCTGCTGCGCGGGTTCTTCGCCGAACGCCACGACCGCGACGACTGGATCGCGACGGCCGGGGTCGCCGTCACCGCGACCCGCGACGCCGGGGACAACACCGGCCTCCAGTACAGCGCCAACAACCTCGGCTCGGCCTACCTGCGCACCCTCCAGCCCGACAAGGCCCTCGAAGCGCTGGAAGAAGCGCGGACGGCGTCCGAGACCGGGAACGACACGGCGCTGACCGTCGCGATCCTGTCCAACCTGTCCGGTGCCTACTACGTCCGCGCGGAGTACGCCGAAGCCGAGCGCTACGCCCTCAAGGCCGTCGACCTCGCCCGCGACCGCGGCCAGCGCACCTTCGTGCCGCACGCGCTGCTCAACGTCAGCGCGAGCCGCATCGGCCTGCACGACTACGACCACGCCGCCGAAGCCGCCCAGGCCGCGCACGAGGCCTTCGCCGAACTCGGCGACCGCTACCACGCGGCGCTCGCGCTGGGCAACGTCGCCGAAGCCCTCGAAGGCGCCGGCCGGCACGACGAAGCGGAGAAGGCGGGACTCGACGCCCTCGCCGAGCTGAAGGAGCTCAACGCCGACTACGGCACCATCGACGTCCAGATCACGCTCGGGCGGCTCAAGCACCACACGGGCCGGACGAGCGAGGCCGGCGGCCACTGGGCCGAGGCGCTGGCCGTCAGCCAGCGCCTCGGAGATCCCCGGGTCCCGGAGATCCAGGCACTGCTGGCCACGGTGCCACCAGACGAGCCCCCGGCGAAGGACGCGCCGTACCCCTAGCCCGGCGCGGCCCGTCGGAGAGCCGGGTCCAGTACACCAACATCCACTGTCACGGCGCTGTCTTCGACGACTTCGCCGGCCCCATGCGCCCCAATGTGGCGTTCGGTGCGTCAGACGCACCGAACGCCACATTGGGTGCGTCCAGCGCACCCAACGCCACATTGGGGCGTTCGGGTCAGTGGTGGCTGGGAGCCGGGGTGGGCAGGGCGCTCGGGTGGTAGTCGGCCGCCACCAGGATCGGGCCGTCCTCGGCCGTCGGGGGTCGGAACGACAGGACCCAGAACGAGCCCTTCTTGCTCGGCACGACCCCGCCGCGCGCCGCGCTCAGCTCGACGCCGTCGCGGTCCGCCAAGACGCTCACCAGGTCCGGGATCACGCCGCCCTGGCTGGCCACGACCGGCGTCCCGCCGTCACCGGCGATCGCCAGCAGCCGCGCCACCCCCAGCACCGGGTCCGGCCAGTAGCCCTCTTCGGAGAAGAGCGGCTCGTGCCGCACCTCGCTGCCGATGTCCTCCGCGATCCCCTTCACCGTCTGGACGCACCGCAGCCGCGGCGCCGACAGCACCCGGTCCGGCGCGGACAGCGCCAGCACCCGCCGCAGCCCCGCCGCCTGCCGCAGCCCGGCTTCCGACAGCGGACGCAGGTCGTCGTCACCGCTCCAGCCGTCGCGCTTGCCCGCCTTCGCGTGCCGCACCAGCAGCAACGTCGTCAGCCCGACCGGCAGCTGGCAGAACACGCGCAGCACCCGGACGTCCTCGTGCCGCGTCAGCAGCTTCTCCGCGGCGGTCGGGGCCAGCCAGCGCAGCTCGTCGACCTCGTCGTTCTCCTCGAACCCGCCGGACACCGCCTCGGCGCTGAAGTAGTCGACGGTCTTCGGGACCGTGCCGGACCCGTGCTTCGCCGGCACGTCGTAGGAGCTGCGGGCCACGTACCGGCCCAGCACCGCGCGGAAACCGGTCTCCTCACGGATCTCGCGCACGGCGGCCTCGGCCGTCGTCTCGCCCGGGTCGAGCTTGCCCTTCGGCAGCGACCAGTCGTCGTACCGCGGGCGGTGGACCAGGGCGACCTCGACCGCCCTCCCGGCGTGGCGCCACAGGACCGCGCCGGCCGCCCGTACCTCCTGGGTCATCCGGCGGCCCCGTGCAGCTTGGCGAGTTCGAGCTGGTGATCACGCACGCGCGAGCCCTCGGCCGGGAACGGCGCCCATTCGCCGCTCGCGGTCAGCACCCAGCAGCGGGTCTCCGGGTCCAGCGCGGAGTCGAAGATGTCGTCGAGCTGGCGCGTCAGCTTCGGGTCCTTGACCCGCACCAGCGCCTCGATCCGCCGGTCCAGGTTGCGGTGCATCATGTCCGCGCTGCCGATCCAGTGCGTGCCGCCGGCGCGGAAGTTGAAGATCCGCGAGTGCTCCAGGAACCGGCCGAGGATCGACCGGACGTGGATGTTCTCGGACAGGCCTTCGACGCCGGGCTTCAGCGTGCAGATCCCGCGCACCACGATCTCGACCGGGACGCCGGCCTGCGACGCGTGGTAGAGCGCGTCGATGATCTGCTCGTCGACCAGCGAGTTGCACTTGATCCGGATGCCGGCGTGCTGCCCGGCCCGCGCCAGCTCGATCTCCTCGCCGATCGCGCGGACGATGCCGCGGCGGATGCCGTGCGGCGACGTGAGGATCGTGCGGTAGGTGTCCTGGCGGGAGTAGCCGGTGAGCACGTTGAACAGGTCGGTGACGTCGGCGCCGATGCTCGGGTCGGCGGTGAACAGGCCGATGTCCTCGTAGAGCCGCGCGGTCTTCGGGTTGTAGTTGCCGGTGCCGATGTGGCAGTAGCGCCGGATGGTCGAGCCCTCCTGGCGCACGATCATCGACACCTTGCAGTGCGTCTTCAGCCCGACCAGGCCGTACACGACGTGCACGCCCGCGCGCTCCAGCGTCCGCGCCCAGGTGATGTTGGCCTGCTCGTCGAACCGCGCCTTGATCTCGACCAGCGCGACGACCTGCTTGCCCGCCTCGGCGGCGTCGATCAGCGCGTCGACGATCGGGGAGTCGCCCGAAGTCCGGTACAGCGTCTGCTTGATCGCGAGGACCTTCGAGTCGGCCGCGGCCTGCTCGATGAAGCGCTGCACGCTCGTCGAGAACGAGTCGTACGGGTGGTGCACCAGCACGTCACCTTCGCGCAGCGTCGCGAAGACGCTCTTCGGCGTCTCGCGCTCGCCGAACGCCGGGTGCGTCGCCGGCACGAACGGCCGGTCCTTGAGCTCCTTGCGGTCCACCCCGGACAGCTGGTGCAGGCAGGTCAGGTCCAGCAGGCCCGGGACCTCGACGACGTCGGCCGGGTCGACGTCCAGCTCGCGCAGCAGCAGCTCGAGCATGTGCTCGCTCATGTCCTGCGCGACCTCGAGGCGCACCGGCGGGCCGAACCGGCGCTGGGCCAGCTCGCGTTCGAGGGCCTGGAGCAGGTCTTCGTCGCGGTCCTCGTCGACCTCGAAGTCGGCGTTGCGGGTGACGCGGAAGACGTGGTGCTCGGTGACGTCCATCCCGGTGAACAGCTCGCCCAGGTGCGCCGCGATCAGCTCTTCCAGCGGCAGGAAGGTCGCGGTGCGGCTGGTCCGCTCGTTTTCGACGCGCATCAGCCGGGGCACGTTGCTGGGCACCTTGACCCGGGCGAAGCGCTCGGTGCCGCCTTCCGGGTCCCGGACCGTGACGGCCAGGTTGAGCGAAAGGCCGGAGATGTACGGGAACGGGTGCGCGGGGTCGACGGCCAGCGGCGTCAGCACCGGGAAGATCTGCTCGGAGAAGTAGCTGGACAGGCGCAGCTGGTCGGCGCCGGCGAGGTCGGCCCAGCCGACGATCCGGATGTCGTGCTCGGCCAGCAGCGGGCGCAGGCCCTTCTCGAACGCGCCGGTCTGCTGCTCGACCAGGTCCTGGTTGCGCTTGGCGATGTAGTCGAGCTGCTCGCGCGGGGTGAGCCCGTCCGCGCTGCGCACCAGCAGGCCGGTCTCGTCGCGGCGCTTCAGGCCGGCGACGCGGACCATGTAGAACTCGTCCAGATTGGACGCGAAGATCGCCAGGAACTTGGTGCGTTCGAGCAGCGGCTGCGACTCGTCCTCGGCCAGCGCGAGCACGCGGGCGTTGAAGTCCTGCCACGAGAGCTCACGGTTGAAGTACCGGTCGTCCGGCAGCGTCTCGACGGCGCTGGGCGCGGCGGTGACGGCGGGCGGCGCCGACGGGACGGCGCGGAACTCCTCGGCCCCGCGCGCGTTGCCCTGCGCGGAGCTGCGGCGTCGCGGGGTCGACGCGGCGGGAGTGCTCTTGCGGACTCTGGCCTTCCCGGCCGTGGCACGGGCGGCGGTGTCGCGCGCGGTGGACTTCGACGGGACCTTCTTCGCCGCGGCCGGCTTGGCCGCGGTGGTCTTCTTCGCCGTTTCGGATCCGGTTGCCGGGTTCCGTCGCCTCCGCGGTGCGGGCGTGCCGCCGTCGTCTGTGCTCACCGGGCCCATTCTTCACTAAGAGAGACGGATTTGCTCCGGTCGTGGTGAAGGTCAGATGAACACCTCACCCAGGCGTGGCACAGGGTTCGCCGAACCGGGCGGCGGTGTGTTTCCCGACACCCAGGTTCCGGACGTGCGCGAGGTCTTCGGGCGTGTCGACGTCACTGCGCAGTGAAGGGAGTTCTCCGCGCAGGGCCACCGCTCCCGAGGCCTGGTGCGCCCGCGCGGAACCCGGTCCGAACCGCGGGTCCAGCGGCGCGCCGGGGGCGGCCAGCAGCAGGGTGGTGCCGGTGCCCTGCCGATCGGCGACGAAGGCTCGGCGCCCCGCGGCTTCGGCCAGCGCGGCGGCGAGGTCACCGGCGCGCAGGGCGGGCAGATCGGCTTGCAGGGCGCCGATCACGCCGCCCGGGTCGTCCTTCCTCAGCAGCTCGGCGCCGTGCCGGAAGGCTTGGTTGAGACCTTTGCCGCTTTCGCCGACGATCTCGATCCCGAGGTCCCGGAGTTCGGCGACGGCCGCCGGATCGGCGGCGACGAGCAGCACCCGCCGCACCTGGGCGGTCGCGACGACCGCGGCGAGCGTGTCGGCGGCGAGCGCCAGTACCAGTGCGGGGTGCCGGTCCGCCTCCACGGCGCCACGCAGCCGCGACTTGCCGTCGCGGGGGTGTTTCATCGGTACGACCAGGTCCACGTCCACCCGTCCATCTTTACCCGAAACGCCGTCGGCCCGGGCCGGGACGGGGTGGTTGTCCACAGGCTCGCCGAGTTGTGGACAACTCTTGGGACTGGGAGTGGCCGGGGCGCGGGTTTTGTCGGGGTCTGCCGATAGCGTCGAGACGGGGTGGCCCCCAGGGAGGGTGGGCTCTCTCTGGGGGCGGGCGGCGCGCGGAATGGGGCCTGGGGCTGGGGATTTGCCGAGCGTTCGGCTTCGGGGGAGTGCGGGTTGTCGTGAGTGTTCAGGACGGTTCTAACCCTTCTGAACACTCACGACCCGGGTCGCTCCACCTGGCCTGAGCCACCCTCCCTGGACCGCTCCGACCCCGGCGCGGCAGGATCAAGGGCGGACGTGAGCTCGTGGAGGAGGAAGACTGTGGCCCGGCGTGAAAAGGGCGGCTTCTGGGTGGGACTCGCCGCCGTACTGTTCTACCCGCTGACCGCGATCGGGCGGCGGGTGTACGCCGGGAACGAGAAGATTCCCCGGCAGGGGCCCGCGCTGCTGGTGATGAACCACATCTCGCACCTCGACCCCGTCGTCGACGCCGTGTTCGTGCACCGGCAGAAACGCGTGCCGCGCTTCCTCGGCAAGGAGTCGCTGACCCGGACGCCGATCTTCGGGAAGATCTTCGTCGGCGCGGGGCAGATCCCCGTCTCGCGCGGCTCGGCCGCCGCCGGCGACAGTCTCAAGGCGGCGCACGACGCCCTGCAGCAGGGGAAGCTCGTCGTCATCTACCCCGAGGGCACCATCACCAAGGACCCGGCCGGCTGGCCGAAGGAGTCCTTCACCGGCGCCGCCCGGCTCGCGCTGCAGAACGACGTCCCCGTCATCCCGATCGCGCGCTGGGGCACCAGCCAGATCTTCAACGGCTACACGAAGAAGTTCACGCCGTTCCCGCGCAAGACCATCACGCACTCCGTCGGCGACCCGCTCGACCTGTCCGCCTACCGCGACGGCAACACGCGCAGCGCGTCGAAGCTGCGTGAGGTCACGAAGGTGATGATGGACGACGTGACCCGGCTGCTCGGTGAGATCCGGCACGAGGAACCGCCGTCGGCGAAGCCGGGGGACCCCGCCTGATGCGCGCCGACGTCCAGCGGGTCACCGTGCTCGGGGCCGGTTCGTGGGGCACCGCCTTCGCGAAGGTCCTCGGCGACGCCGGGCGCGACGTCACGATGTGGGCGCGCCGGGAGCAGGTCGCCGCGGACATCCGCGAGCGGCACGCCAACTCCGCGTACCTGCCCGGTGTCGGCCTGCCGGAGCGCATCACCGCGACCGCCGACCCGGCCGAGGCCCTAGACGGCGCCGAGGCCGTGGTGCTGGCCGTGCCCAGCCAGAGCCTGCGCGCGAACCTCTCGGAGTGGCGCCCCCTGCTGCCGGCCGACACGATCCTCGTCAGCCTCGCGAAGGGCGTCGAACTCGGCACGCTCAAGCGGATGAGCGAGGTGATCGCCGAGATCGCCGGAATCCCGGCCGGCGAGGTCGTCGTCGTCACCGGGCCGAACCTGGCCAAGGAGATCGCCGCCGGCCAGCCGTCGGCGTCCGTGCTCGCCTGCGCCGACCACGAGCGCGCGGTCGCGATCCAGCGCGCCAGCGCCAACTCCTACTTCCGGCCGTACACCAACACCGACGTCGTCGGCTGCGAGCTGGGCGGGGCGTGCAAGAACGTCATCGCGCTCAGCACCGGGATGGCCGCGGGCCTCGGCCTCGGCACCAACACGATGGCGACGCTGATCACCCGCGGCCTGGCCGAGATGGCCCGGCTCGGCGCGAAGCTGGGCGCCGACCCGCTGACGTTCGCCGGGCTCGCCGGGGTCGGCGACCTGGTCGCGACGTGCTCGTCGCCGCTGTCGCGCAACCGGACGTTCGGCGAGCACCTCGGCCGCGGCGACACGCTGGAGCAGGCCCAGGCCGCTGCGGGTGGGCAGGTCGCCGAGGGTGTTATGTCGTGCTCGTCGATCCGGGCGCTCGCGCAGAGCCTCGGTGTCGACATGCCGATCACGGACGCGATGCACCGCGTCTGCCACGAGGGTGTCGACCCGCGCCAGGCCGGCGCGGAACTGCTGGGGCGCTCGCAAAAACACGAGTGGTCCTGATCCGAGCGCGTACCGCCCGGATGCTGGGAGCGTCTTGACCGGCTTCCGGGCGGCTGGGAGATTGTGCGTCATGTTCGCGCACACCATGACCGGATCGCGGGGTCGTCACGACCTCCGCGCCGTCGTGTGCGCGTGTCGCTGTTGTCGGTGAACCCCGCCCCGGCCCAGCTCGACACCCCTTTTCTCCCGTGAGGACCCTCATGTTCGCCGTCCCGGACAACACCCTGCTGCGTCCCGAGAACCCCGCGCTGCGCCACCCCGTGCGCGTCGCGCTGGAGGTCGCCGCCGACCGTGACCAGTGGCGCCACCTGCTGCGCTACGACCCCGAAGAGCGCTTCGCGACGCTCGTCTCCCGCGGCGAGCAGCAGGAGGTCTGGCTGATGAGCTGGCTGCCGGGCCAGCGCACCGACCTGCACGACCACGCGTTCGCCAGCGGGGCGTTCACCGTGGTCAGCGGCCACCTGACCGAGGCGGTGGCGCGCCGCGCCCCGGACGGCCGCGCGATCACCGAGCTGCACTCGCTGGTGGCCGGGCAGTCGAGGGTGTTCGGCCCGGGGTACGTCCACGAGGTCCGCAACGAGGGCCCGGACCCGGCCGTCTCGATCCACGTCTACCGCGACGCGGCCCGCGCCATGCGCCCGTTCCACCTGGACCCGCTGAACGGCCCGATCCGCGACTGACCTGCCGCGGCCGGTTCAGTCGAGGTCGCCGCGCAGGCGGAACTCGCGTTCGATGGCGGCGCGGTCGGCGTGGGTGGCCAGCAGGGTGTGCAGCAGGATACGGGCCTTGCGGGCGTCCAGCCAGCCCGCCATCGTCGCGCCCAGCGCGATCAGGCTGGACTCCGAACCGCGGAAACCGTACGTCGAGCGCAGGGTCGGGCCCGCGCCCGTGCGGGACGCGACCACCACCGGCAGCCGCGCGACCAGCCGTTCGACGACGTCGGCCGCGCCGCCGGAGACGTGCCCGACGCCCGTCGCGGCCAGCACCACCCCGCGCACGCGCGGATCCGCGGCGACCAGCTCCAGCACCGCGCCCGAATCGTCCAGACCGGACTCGACCACCGGCACCAGCCCGCCGAAGTCGTCGCCGGACAGAACCGGCGGCCGCGGCGGTGACGGGTGGAACCAGTGCACCGCCTGCTCGACGACCATGCCGAGCGGCCCGGCCGGCGCCGACGAAAACGCTTCCAAGTGGCTCGAATGCGCCTTCCGCACCCAGCGCGCCGCGTGGACGTCGTCGTTCAAGGTCACCATCGCGCCACGCCCGCGGGCGCGCGGGTCGGCCGCGATCGTCAGGGCGTTGCGCAGGTTCGCCGGCCCGTCGGGACTGAGCAGGCCCGCGTTCCGCATGGCGCCGGTGACGACCACCGGGATCTCCGACGGCCAGCACAGGTCCAGGAAGTACGCCGTCTCCTCGAGGGTGTCGGTGCCCTGGACGACCACGAAACCGTCGGCCTCCTGGGCCAGACCCCAGTCGCGGCACCGGAGCAGCGTCGCGAAGTCCATCGACGCGCTGCCGATGGCGGCCAGCGTCTCGGCCCGCACCTCGAACGGCAGGTCGCCGACGCCGTCGAGCAGCTCCGCCGCACCGAACCGCGGCACCGCGCCGCCGGAGCCGCTCGAAGGGGCCATCGAGATGGTGCCGCCGAGGGTGGCGACCGCGATCAGGGTCACTTGACCGCCTGAAGGGTGTAGCTCGCCGCGATCCGCTCGGGCGTGTCCTTCATCCGCCACTCGTCGGCGGCTTCGTCGTGCACCATCTGGCCCGGGATCGCGTTCCACGGCACGCTGTCGTGCTCGGTGAGCCCGGTCAGCGTCAGCCCGTTGGCCAGCAGCGCGGTAACGATCTCGCCCAGCGAATGGGCCCACTCGTGCGTCACCGTGGACTTCAGTTCGCCGTCGACCTGGACGTAGGTGCCCGGATCGTCGAACACCAGCGGCTCGGCGTGCTCGAAGTACGGGTAGCGCGGCACCGCCGGGTTCTGGGTCTCGTCCATGGCGGCCAGCATCGGGTGCATCTCCCGGATGAACAGCCGCCCACCCGGCCGCAGCAGACCGGCCACGACCTCGGCCCAGCGCGCCACCGAAGGCAGCCAGCACAGCGCGCCGATCCCGGTGTAGACCAGGTCGAAGCGCTCCGCGCCGAGCACGGAGACGGCGTCGTAGACGTTGGCTTCGTGGTAGTCGACGTCCGCACCCGCCGCCTCGGCCAGCCGCCGGGCCTCGGCCAGCGCCGGGCCGGAGAAGTCGAGCCCGGACGTCCGCGCGCCGAGCCGGGACAGCGACACCGTGTCCGTGCCGAGGTGGCACTGCAGGTGCACCGCGCGCAGCCCGGCGATGTCGCCCAGGCGCGGCCGGTCGAACCGCACCACGTGGCTGAGGTACGCCGGATCCGCGGCGAAGTCGGCGAAGTTGTAGTCCGGCGACGCCGCGTGCAGCGGCGCGCGCTCGTCCCAGTTGGCCTTGTTCACCCCGAAAGAGACGGCGAAGGAGTCGGTCACGGCGTCGCCTGGCGTTCGGCCTTGCTGCGCAGCACGCAGAACTCGTTGCCCTCGGGGTCGGCGAGCACGGCCCAGCCGGTGCCGTCGTCGTTGCGCCGGTCGTGGACGAGCGTGGCACCCAGCCCGATCAGGCGCGCGACCTCTTCGTCACGCGGCACGTCCGGTTGCAGGCACAGGTGCAGGCGGTTCTTGACCGTCTTCGGTTCCGGCACCTTCAGGAACAGCAAGGCGGTGCCGTCGGACAGCTCGATGCCGACCTCGTCGTCACCCGGGTGGTCGCCGTCGGGGATGGGTTTCCCGGTGACCTGGCTCCAGAACTGGCAGAGGGTGTACGGGTCGGCGCAGTCGACGGACACGTTCAGCACGGCGGAAGGCATGTGTCCGAGTCTGGCGGAGCGTCCGTGCCGGAGCGACTCGTTTTACGAAGCCAGCAGGAGCCCCGCGGTCCGGTGCATGCGGCGGCTGTCGTCGACGATGAGGATCTCGCAGCCCGGCCGGTCCGCCGCCCACGTGATGCCTTCGGCGCCCATCGCGAACGCCGCGGTGGCCAGCGCGTCCGCGGTGACCAGGTCGCCGGCCACGATGGTGACGCTCATCAGGCCGGTCGCCGGGGTGCCGTCGCGGCCGTCGAGGATGTGCGAGCCGCGTTCGTAGGCCGCCGACGTCGCGATGGCGCCGTTGCGCGACTCCAGCACCGCGCACACCGCGAGGGGCTGCTCGGGGTGGCGGACGCCGACCCGCCACGCCCGGCCGGGCTCCGGCTCGCCGGCGGTGACGACGTCGCCGCCCGCGTTGAGGCAGAACGTCGTCGCGCCCTCGGCCTTGAGCATGTCCGCGGCGCGCTGCACCGCCCAGCCCTTCACCACCGCGCACGGGTCGAGGCCGCGGCCGGGCAGCCGCGCGCGGAACGCGCCGCCGGAGAGCTGCTCGTAGTACGCGCAGAGCTCCAGCACCTCGATGAGGTCGTCGCTCAGCTCTTCGGGTGGCAGCTCGCCGCGGTCGTACCGGCTGACCTCGCTGTCCTCCTTGAACGGGCTGAACCGGGCGTCGACGTCGCGGAACCAGGCGAAGACGTCCTCGACGACCTCGGCGAAGTCCCCCTCGTCCCGCAGGTCGAGGGAGATCGGCAGGCCCATCACCTGCTCCACGCGGTTCGTCATCGCTTGCCCCGGGCGTCGATGGCGGCCTGCAGCGACGTCTTGTACGACTCGCTCGTCTCGGTCGCGCCGGTCACCGTGTCGATCTTCGCGCTCTGCGCCTTGATCGCCTCTTCCTGCAGCTTCGGCAGGGCGGTGAGGGCGCGGCCGCCGTCCGGCGCCTGCAGCAGGGTGATCGCGGCCATCCGGGAGCCGGTGAAGGTCACCTGGACCTGGACGGTCCCGTAGGTGCTCCACTCCGGCGTGCCCTGGGTGGTCACCGTCGCATCGGCACTGTCCGGAGTGGACGGCGGCGGTGCCGACGTCGTGGGGGAGTTCGAGGTGCCCCCGGTCGGCCCACCGGCCGAAGTGGACGGTGCGGTCTTCGGAGCAGGGACCGATGTGGACGGTGCGACGACGGCGGGCGGCGCCTGGGCGGCGGCGTTCTGCACCGGCGGCCCGGGTTCGAACCGCCAGACCGCGATGAACCCGGCGATCGACAGCGCGACGACGAAGATGGTTCTCTTCATGGAAAACGTCCCCCTAGGCCGCGAGGCTGAAGCGTTCGGCGTGGACCTGGGCCTTGGGTACGCGCAGCTCCCGCAGGCTGCGCAGCACGGCCGACGTCATCCCGGGCGGGCCGCAGACGAACACGTCGCGCTCGTGCACGTCCGGCACCATCATGTGCAGGTTCGCCGGGCCGAGCATCGTGCCGCGCGGGCCGACCGCCTGGTCGGGTCCGGTGAGGACACTCACCATCGCGCCGCGGGCCTTGGCCAGCTCGTTCAGCTCGGGCAGCAGCACCGCGTCGGCCTGGGTGCGCACCCGGTACAGCACGACGACGTGGCCTTCGATGTCCTCCAGCAGCGCGCGGATCGGCGTGATCCCGACCCCGCCCGCCACGAGCAGGGCGTCGGGGCGCTGCTGGTGGATCGTGGTGAACGCGCCGTACGGGCCTTCGGCGAACACGCGCGTCCCGATGCGGAGGTTGCGCAGCGACGCGCTGGAGTCGCCCAGCGCCTTCGCGGTCAGGCGCAGCGTGCGGCCGTCGGGCGCGGCGGACAGCGAGAAGGGGTTGGCCTGGTACCAGCGGTCCTTGGTGAGGAACCGCCACAGGAAGAACTGCCCGGCACGGGCCGGCATCCGGTCGAGGTGCTTTCCGCTCATGTAGACCGAAACCACGTCCGGGGACTCGGAAACCACGGCGGTGACGCGCAGCCGGTGGCGCAGGTTCCGCCACAGCGGCAGCAGTACGCGCCCGGCGAGCACCGCGGTGCCGGCCCCGAGCCAGAGCGTCCACCAGTAGCCCTTGGCCATCGGCGAGCCGGCGAACGACGTGCCGAGCGCGATCTGGTGGGTGAAGGCGAGGAAGACCGCCGCGTAGGTGTAGAGGTGGATGAAGTGCCACGTCTCGTAGGCCAGCCGCCGCCGCGCGAACTTCGCGGACGCCGCCCCGACGATGAGGATCACCGCGAACGCGACCAGCGCGCGCAGGATGCCCTCCAGCTGGTTCGCCATGTCCACCAGCTCGTCGACGACGCCGTGGCTCTCGACCTCGGCGTACCCGAAGACGATGAAGACCAGGTGCGCGAGCAGCGTCCACAGGATCGTGAAGCCGGTCCAGCGGTGCCACGTCGTGAGCCGGTCCATGCCGATCCGCCGGTCCAGCCAGGGCAGCCGGGCCACCAGCAGCAGCTGGAACGCCATCGTGAGCGCGCCGTACAGCCCGGCGAGCCTGCCGATGCTGATCAGCACGTTGGGCGAGAGCCCGGCCTGCGCGAACAGGACGGTCGCGGCGGCCACGTTGGCGCCCAGGATGAGGAAAAGGCCGGATTTCGCGGCGATCCGGGGGCGGATCGCCGGGCGCGTGGCCTCGGCGGTCTGCGTCATGCTGGTCACACGGATCCCCCTCGGGTTCGGTTCACGAAGGCCAGCCTCGCCACCGAGCCTGTGGCGAGTCTGGGTGCCGGCTGTCGGGTTGCTGTCGGCCCGGCGGCACGGTTCGCCCGCGGCGAGTGCGTCGCGGAAGATGGAGTGGTGCAGACCCCCGACCCGGTGCGCCTGCTCGTCGTCGACGACGAGCCGCACATCGCCGACCTCGTCGCCACCGTCGCCCGGTACGAGGGCTGGCAGGCGGTCACGGCCGGTTCCGGCCGGGCCGCGCTGAGCGAGGCGGCGGCGTTCGCGCCGGACATCGTGGTGCTGGACCTGATGCTGCCCGACCTCGACGGCTTCACCGTGCTCGACCGGCTGCGCGAGAACGGCAGCGCGGTG
Source organism: Amycolatopsis heterodermiae (assembly GCF_034929455.1). Classification (NCBI taxonomy): domain Bacteria; kingdom Bacillati; phylum Actinomycetota; class Actinomycetes; order Pseudonocardiales; family Pseudonocardiaceae; genus Amycolatopsis; species Amycolatopsis heterodermiae. Next base: position 206,840 of record NZ_JAYFSI010000008.1, on the reverse strand, counting down.
CCCGTGGTGTTCCTCACGGCCAAGGACGCGACGTCGGACCGGATCGCCGGGCTCACCCGCGGGGGTGACGACTACCTGGTGAAACCGTTTTCCGTCGAGGAGCTGATGGCGCGGCTGCGGGCGGTGCTGCGCCGCACGACCGGCGCCGCGCTCCCGGCCGCGGCGCGCGGGGCCGTGCTGCGCGTCGGGGACCTGACGCTGGACGAGGACACCCGCGAGGTCCGCCGCGGCGACCAGCCGCCCGCCGAGCTGACGCCGACCGAGTACGAGCTGCTGCGCTACCTGATGCGCCGCTCGCCGTCGGTGCTGACGAAGGCGCAGATCCTCGACCACGTCTGGGAGTACGACTTCGGCGGCCGGTCCAATGTGGTCGAACTGGTCATTTCGCACCTGCGGCGCAAGATCGACGCGGGCTCGGGCGAGCCGCTGATCCACACCGTGCGCGGTGTTGGGTACGTCGTGCGGCAGGTCACCCGGTGAAGCGCACGGCCCGCCGGTGGTACGAGGCCTGGCAGCGCACCCGGCTCGGCACCCGCATCACGCTCGGCCTCGGCGCGCTCGCCCTGGTCGTGTTCGCCGCGGTCGGCGTCACGACGGTCGGGATCATGCACGGCTACCTCGACCGGCGGCTCGACGAGCAGCTGTCCAAGAGCCAGAACACCCAGCTGCCGACGCTGCGCGAGACGCACGGCTCGCCGCAGTCGGTGTACTCCTGGTACTCGGCGCTGTATTCGGTGCGTGACGGCGTCGCGACGCCCGAGCCCGGCGGGATGCTGCCCGGTGACGCCCAGCAGCTCGCGAAGATCGCCGCCGATGCGGCCTCGGGTGACGTCACCCGCAACATCTACCTGCACGACGACGGGCCGTACCGGGTCCGTGCCTGCCCGGTCGACACCGACTCGGTGCTGCTGAGCGCCGCGCCGCAGGGGGATCTCAACGGGACGGTCCGGCAGCTGGTCTGGGTCGAGGTGGGCGCGTTCGCGTTCGCGCTGGCGGTGCTGGTGATCGTCGGACGGCTGGTGCTGCGCCGCGGCCTGCGCCCGCTGGCCGACATGGCCGGCACCGCGCACGACATCGCCTCGCACGACCTCACCGCGAACCCCGCCCTGCCGGTGCGCGCGTCGGGCAGCGGTGGCGGCGTCGAGGTGGAGGAGCTGCGGACGGCGTTCAACGTGATGCTGGCGCACATCGACACGTCGCTGGCGGCCAAGACCGAGGCGAACGACCGGTTGCGCCGGTTCGTCGCCGACGCGTCCCACGAGCTGCGCACGCCGCTGACGTCGATCCGCGGTTACGCCGACCTCTTCCGCTACGCGGCCGCGAACGAGCCCGCGGAACGCGAGGCGCACCTGACGAAGATCCGCGAGGAGACGGCGCGGATGACCGTGCTCGTCGACGACCTCCTGCTGCTGGCCCGCCTCGACGCGCGGGCGGCCGAGACGCCGTTGCGTCCCGAACGGACGGACCTGGCCGAGCTGGCCGGCGACGCGGCGGACGCGTTCACCGCCGGCCGGCCCGACCACCCGCTCACGACGTCCTTGGACACCGCCCTGGTGGACGCCGATCCGCTGCGGCTGCGGCAGGTGCTCGACAACCTGCTGGCCAACGCGGCCGTGCACACCCCGCCGGGGACCGCGGTGCACGTCGCGGTGGCGGTCGAAGGCGCCGACGCCGTCGCGCGGGTCACCGACGCCGGGCCCGGCATCGCCCCGGCCGACCGGGAGCGGATCTTCGACCGGTTCTTCCGCGTCGACGACTCCCGCACCCGCTCGGGCGGCGGCACCGGCCTCGGCCTGTCGGTGGTGCAGTCCCTGGTTACGGCGCACGGCGGCACGGTCTCGGCAGAGTCCGTGCCGGGCCGCACGACGTTCACGGTCAGGCTGCCGCTCGCTCGTAGTACGCGATGAGCACGCCCTTGGTGGTCGCGACGCTGCGGGTGAGCGTGAACTCGGTGAAGGGCGCGTCGGCGTCGAACAGCCGGGCGCCGCGGCCGAGCGTCAGCGGATGGATCAGCAGCGTGTAGTGGTCGACGAGCCCGGCCGCGTGCAGGGCGCGCACGAGCGCGGCGCTGCCGATGACCGACAGGTCGTTGCCGGGCGTGGCCTTCAGCTCGGCCACCGTCTTGGCCGCTTCCCCGGGCAGCAGCACGGAGTTCTGCCACGCGCCGGCGTCGTCCAAAGTGGTCGAGGCGACGTACTTGGTGGCGGCGTTCATGTGCGTGGTGAACGGGTTGCCGTCGGTCTGCCCGGCCCAGGCGCCGATGAAGTCCTCCCAGGTGCGGCGGCCGAACAGCATGTCGCCGGGCTTGCTCATGCCGCGGCTCATCTCCTGCGCCAGGACGTCGTCCTGGTAGCGGCCGCCCCAGCCGCCGTGGGTGAAGCCGCCGCGGGTGTCCTCGTCGGGCCGGCCGAGGCCCTGGACGACGCCGTCGAGGGTGACGTTCATGGTCACGCTGATCGCGCGCATGGGGTTTCCTTCCGCTTGAGTGGTCCGTCGCCGCCTATACGAACGGCCACCCCGCGGATCGACACCGTGCTACTCCCGATCGGTGACGTGTGGCGGAATCACCCAGCCGGGGGAGAGATCGGCCGACGGCTCGGGCGCGCCGAAGACCGTCCGCACCGGCAGCACCCCGGCCCACGCGGTGTCCGCGCCGACGTCGTCCGCCTCGTCGTCCGGGCCTTCGGCGCGCATCTTCACCGACGCCTCGGCCAGGTCGAGGGAGAGCACTGACACCGCGGCGAACTCCTTCGCGTTCACTTCGCGGGCGTGCTCCCACGAACCCGGCGCGAGGTGGTCGGTGAGCACCTTGAGGCCGTGCATCTTCGCGTCGGCATCAGTGACGAGCTTCGCCTTCCCGAGGATCACGGCGCTGCGGTAGTTCATCGAGTGGTTGTTCACCGAACGCGCGTAGACGATGCCGTCGAGCAGGGTGACCGTGACGCAGACGTCGAGGTCCTCGCTGGCCTTCCGCAGGCTCGCCGCGCCGGTGGATCCGTGCAGGTAGAGCGTGTCGCCGTCGCGGCCGTAGCCGGTGGGCAGGACCAGCGGGACGCCGTCGCGGACGACGCCGAGGTGGCAGATCAGGCCGTCGTCCAGGACGGCGTGCAGCACGGCGCGGTCGGTGACGGCCCGGTGCTTCTTGCGGCCGAGCGTGGTGCGAGGCGTGGTGGAAAGCATGCGACCAGCGTCTCGCCGGCAGTGGCATCCGAAAACGGCCACTTCTCGTACACTTGGGAAGTCCACTTGAGGAGGTCCCGTGACCCACGCCGACACCGCGCTGCCGGTCAGCCTCGACCGCGCGTCCGTCACGCCGCTCGCCGTCCAGCTCGCGGACGCGCTGCGCGAGGCGGCGGCGTCCGGGCACCTGCGCGGCGGCGACCGGCTGCCGTCGACTCGCGCGCTGGCCGGCCGGCTCGGCGTCAGCCGCACGGTGACGTCGGCGGCGTACGAGCAGCTCCACGCCGAGGGCTGGATCGCCGGGCGGCACGGTTCGGGCACCTACGTGACGACGCCGCCGTCGTTTTCGGCCGCGGAGGTCCCGGCGCCCGCTGTCCCGGCTCCCGACGCCGAGCCGCCGTCGCTGCTGGACCTCGGCCCGGGCACGCCGTGGGCAGCCGGGCTGGACCGCGCGGCCTGGCGGCGGGCCTGGCGCGCCGCGGCCGATCCGGACCCGCTGATCCGCGCGCACCGGGCGGGGCTGCCGGAGTACCGCGCGGCCGTGTCGGAGCACCTGCTGCGCCACCGCGGCCTGGCGGCGGGGTCGGTGCTGGCCACCGGCGGGACGACCGCGGCGGTCGTCGAGCTGGCCTCGGCGGTGCTGGAGCGGGGCGACGTCGTCGCCGTCGAAGAGCCCGGTTACCAGCGTGCGGTGCAGGCGTTCCTGAGGGCGGGGATGCGGGTGGTCGGCGTCCCGGTGGATCTCGAAGGGCTGCGGCCGGACGCGATCCCGGCGGGCGCGCGGGCGGTGTACTGCTCGCCGGCGCACCAGTACCCGATGGGCAGCCGGCTGAGCGCGGCGCGGCGGGTTTCGCTGGTGGAGCTGGCGCGTTCTGACGGGATGCTGGTGATCGAGGACGACTACGACGGCGAGCTGCGCTTCGACGTGGCGCCGCTGCCGATGCTGGCTTCCCTGGCCCCCGACGTCGTGGCGCACCTGGGGACGACGTCGAAGATCCTGACGCCGACGCTCGGCGCGGGATGGATGGTGGCCCCGGAGGCCATCACGTCGGCGGTGCTGGCGTACCGGGACCTGACGGGCACGCGGCCGTCGCCGGCGGGGCAGCGGGTGCTGTACGAGTTCGCGCGCAACGGCGATCTGGGCCGTCACCTGCGCAAGATCCGCCGCGAGATGGCGGAGCGGCGGACGCTGTTGGCGGGGGCTTTGGCAACGGCAGGCATCCCGGTCCGCGGCGACGACGCGGGGGCGCACCTGGTGGTGCCGTTCCCGTCGGCCTCGGTGGAGGCATCGGTGATCGCGGCGGCGGAGCGGCGCGGAATCCGGCTGGACGGCCTGGCGCGGCACTTCGCGGGGGTACCGACGGCACACGGGGTGGCGATCGGGTACGCGGGCTGTACACGGGAGGCGTTGGTGGCGGCGCTGCCGACGCTGGTCTCGGTGCTGCGCTGACAAAGCCCCTCGTAGCTAACGACGTGCCGGGTCCGTGCGGGTTGCGTTGGGCGCGGGGAACGTCTCGCTCGGCGCACGGGGCTGGGCTGTTCGCCGAGGTCACCGGGTACGGTGGCTCACCATGAGCGAGAAGATCCGGGTGGCGGTCGTGTTCGGCGGGCGCAGCAGCGAGCACACCATCTCCTGCCTGTCCGCGGGCAGTGTCCTGGGGAACCTCGACCCGGAGCGGTTCGAAGCCGTGCCGGTCGGCATCACGCGTGAGGGCCGCTGGGTGCTCGGGACCGGTGACTCCGCGCAGCTCGCCATCCGCGGGCGTGAACTGCCGTCCGTGGACGACGGCCAGGGACTCGTGCTCGCCGGTGATCCCTCCAGTCAGGGGCTCGTCGCCGTCGAACCCGGCCGGGAGAGCGAGCTGCTGTCCCAGGTGGACGTCGTCTTCCCGGTGCTGCACGGCGCCTTCGGCGAGGACGGCACCATCCAGGGCCTGCTCGAGCTCGCCGGCATCCCGTACGTCGGCCCGGGCGTGCTCGCCAGCGCGGCCGCCATGGACAAGGAGACCGCGAAGAAGCTCCTGGCCGCCGAAGGACTTCCGGTCGGCACCTTCGCCGCGCTCCGCCGTGGACAGTCCACTTTGGACGAAAGCGACCGGACCCGCCTCGGCCTGCCGGTGTTCGTGAAGCCGTCGCGTGCCGGGTCGTCCGTCGGCATCAGCCGTGTGACGTCCTGGGACGACCTCGGTGACGCCATCGAGCTGGCCCGCGCCACCGACCCGAAGGTCCTCGTCGAGGCGGCCGTCGTCGGCCGCGAGGTCGAGTGCGGGGTCCTCGAATTCCCCGACGGCCGCGTCGAAGCGTCGCTCCCGGCCGAGATCCGCGTCCTGTCCGAGGACGAAAACGCCTGGTACGACTTCGAAACCAAGTACCTGGGCGACGACGCCGAGCTGGACATCCCGGCCAAGCTCGACGACGCCGTCACCGAGAAGCTCCGCGCCATGGCGGTGCAGGCCTTCCAGGCGCTCGACTGCCAGGGCCTCGCCCGCGTCGACTTCTTCGTGGGCCCCGACGGCGAGCCGAGCATCAACGAGGTCAACACGATGCCCGGCTTCACGACCAAGTCGGCCTACCCGAAGATGTGGGAGGTCACCGGCGTCGACTACGCGACCCTGCTGACCACGCTCATCGAGACGGCGATCGCGCGCGGCACCGGCCTGCGCTGACCAAAGCCAACCAAAACGCAGCTAACCGAAGCGCAGCGGCCGCGGCGGCAGCTTCGCGGCCACCGTGTCCGAGATCTGCTGCAACGGGCCCGTGCCGGCGCTGTCCGGCACGGTGAGCGCCGAGTAGACCTCGCGGTCCACCACGTACCACGTCGACGCGCCCTCGCCGCCGACCTGCAGCCACTGGACGCCGTTCACCAGCCGCAGCTGCGCCGTCGGGGTCAGCTCCGGCGGCCGGTCCAGCCCGCACCGCAGCACCAGCGGGTCCTGGTCGCCCCACGCGATCGTCGACGGCGGCGCCGGGTCGGCCAGCGAACGCACCTTCAGCTGGGTGCCGTTCGACGTCAGCTCCGTCGGCGCCGCACCCAGCAGCGTCGTGCACGCCGGGGACGTGGCCTGCGGAGCGGGCACGGGGACCAGCGGCAGCGGGCCGGCCGCAGAGTCCGAGGAGTGCTGGGTCAGCGCGAAGACGGCGACGGCGACCGCCAAGGCCACGGCGAGCACGGCGGCTGTGACGAGCACCACCCTGGGCGGTGCTCCAGTGTCGGAATCTGGCACCCGACCACTACACCACTGCTCAGAGATGCACGACCGGGCAGGTCAGCGTCCGCGTGATGCCCTCCACGTTCTGCACCTTCGCGACCACGAGCTGGCCCAGCTGGTCGACGCTGTCGGCGGCCGCGCGGACGATCACGTCGTACGGTCCGGTGACATCCTCCGAACTGGTGACGCCGGAGATGCTGGAGATCTCGGCCGCCACCGCGGCCGCCTTGCCGACCTCGGTCTGGATGAGGATGTATGCGTGGACCACGGCGCGCCCTTTCGTCGGGATCGGTCAGCTCAGGTAGGAACGTATAGCCAGCTCACCGAAAAACATAGGGCATCCGACTATCGGTGATCGATCTTTATCCCGGTGCAGAAAGCAGAGGTGACGGGTGTCACCGAACGACGTTACGGTCGCCGAGACCGGGGAGTTCGAGCTCATCAGAGCCGTCACGGAAGGACGGCGCCAGCCACCGGGCACGCTGCTCGGTCCCGGCGACGACGCCGCCGTGGTCGCCGCCCCCGACGGCCGCGTGGTCGCCAGCACCGACGTCCTGGTGCAGGGGGTGCACTTCCGGCTCGACTGGTCCGCCCCGGAGCACGTCGGGCGCAAGGCCGTCGCGGTCAACCTGGCCGACATCGCCGCCATGGGCGCCACCCCGACGTCGGTGCTCGTCGGCATCGCCTGCCCGCCGGACACCCCGCGCGAGGTGATCACCGCCCTGGTCGACGGCATGTGGGCCGAGGCCGAGCGCGCCGGCGTCGGCGTCTCCGGCGGCGACATGGTCCGCGCCGACCAGCTCGTGATCAGCGTCACCGCGCTCGGTGACCTCGGCGACCGCGAACCGGTGACGCGCTCGGGCGCCCGGCCCGGCGACGTCGTCGCGGTCTGCGGGAAGCTCGGCTGGGCCGCCGCCGGCCTCGCGGTGCTCGGGCGCGGCTTCCGCTCGCCGGTCGGCGTCGTCAACGCCCAGCGCGCCCCGGAGCCGCCCTACGAGGCCGGTCCGCGGGCCGCGCTCGCCGGGGCCACGGCGATGATCGACGTCTCCGACGGGCTCCTGGCCGACCTCGGGCACATCGCCGAGGCGTCCGGCGTCGGCATCGACGTCCGCACCGCCGACCTCGACGTCCCGGCCCGGCTCACCGAAGTCGGCGCGGCGCTGGGCGCGGACCCGCTCGACTGGGTCCTCACCGGCGGCGAGGACCACGCGCTCGTGGCGACCTTCCCGTCGTTCGCCGAACTGCCGGAGGGCTGGCGCACCATCGGCGTCGCGACCATGCCGGACTCGGGGATCACCGTGGACGGCAAGCCTTCTGCACGCGAAGGCGGCTGGACGCATTGGCGCTGAACTAAACTCGGCGAACGTGAGAATCGTTCCGGTCCCCTACGACCATCCCGACGCGGCCAAGCTCATGGCCGCGGTGCAGCAGGTGTACGTCGAGCGCTACGGCGACGAAGACGCCACCCCGATGAACCCCGAGCAGTTCGACCCGCCGCAGGGCCTGTTCCTCGTCGGCTACCAGGGCGAGGAGGCCGTCGCCTGCGGGGCGTGGCGCGCCCACGACGGCCCGGCGCCGGACTTCCAGGACGGCGACGCCGAGTTCAAGCGCATGTACGTCGCCGATTCCGCGCGGGGCCGCGGGTTCGCGCGGATGATCCTGTTCGAGCTGGAGCGCACGGCGGCGCTGTCCGGCCGCAAGCGCGCGGTGCTGGAGACCGGCACCAAGCAGCCGGAGGCGATCGCGCTCTACACGTCTTCGGGCTACGCCGAGATCCCGAAGTTCGGCGTGTACAAGAACGAGGAGTCGAGCCGGTGTTACGGCAAGGACCTCAGCGGGGCGTGAGCTTCAGCAACGCGGCCGCGTGCGGGCGCAGCGACGCGGACACCGCCGTCCCGACGTCACGGTGAGCCCACAGGTCCCGGACGTTCCAGGCGCCCGGGACCGTCGCGGACACCGTCGCGGTGGTGGTGCCGGTGTTGAGCAGCACCACCGCGAACCCGCCGCCGGTCAGCGGCTTGCCCCACACCTGGTAGCCGGGCCCGGCCGTCAGCTGACGGCCCTGCCCGCTCGCGAAGTCCTGGTCGACGGCGATGGCCTCGGGGTTGCCCAGCGTCGCGAGGTCGTCGTCGCTCAGCTTCGCGGGATCGGTCCCGGCGAACAGCGGCGCGTTCAGCACCGCCCAGACACTGAAGTGGGCGCGGGCCTCGTCCGCGGTCAGCGTGCCGTTGCCGACCTGCAGCATGTCCGGGTCGTTCCAGCCGCCGGGCGCGCCGCTGTGGACGGCGACGGCGGCCTGCTGGTCGATCGTCGCGAGCACCGAATCCCAGGTCGGGATCAGGTCGTAGGTGGTGCGCCACAGGTTCGCCACCGGCCGCGCCCAGGTCCACGGGCTCGAGACGCCGTATTCGGAGATCGCGTAGACGATCGGGCGAGGGAGCGCGGCCAGCTCGTCGCGCATCTTCTCGAACGCCGCCCGCCGGTCGAGGCCGTCGACGGTGTCGGCGTTGCACCAGTCGTACTTGAGGTAGTCGACGCCCCAGCGGTCGAACGTCTCGGCGTCCTGTCGTTCGTGCCCCAGCGAGCCGATGCCGGCGGCGGGGTAGGCGTCGTTGGCCATCGCGCAGGTCCGGCTGCCCGGCACGGCGTAGATGCCGAACAGCAGGCCGCGGGAGTGCACGTAGTCGGCGAGGTCGGCGATGCCGTGCGGGAACCGCGCCGGATCGGCCTGCAGCGAGCCGTCGGCGGCGCGCGCGGGGGCCTGCCAGCAGTCGTCGACGACGACGTAGCGGTACCCGGCGTCGCGCAGGCCGTCGTCCGCGAGCGCGTCGGCGGCCTTCTTGACGACGTCCTCGGTGAGGTCGTAGCAGCGGACCTGGTTCCAGCTGTTCCAGCCCATCGGCGGCGTCGTGGCCAGGCCGTTCGCCAGCGCGGGCGCCGCCGCGACCGGCACGCTCAGCAGCCAGGCCAGCACGACGAGGAGGAGCACGAGGAGCGTGCTTCTCGGACGGGTGTGCGTCTCGGAGGCGATGTCGTGATCCAATCGCATGGCACGTGAAACCGCAGTCACCGGAGGCGGCATGCCGATCTACGCGCTCGGTTCGCTCGAACCGACGATCCACCCCGACGCCTACGTCCACCCGGACGCGACCGTCATCGGCGACGTCCGGATCGCCGCCCACGCGTCGGTGTGGCCGCAGACCGTGCTGCGCGGCGACCACGGGTACATCGAGATCGGCGAGCGGTCCAACGTCCAGGACGGCTGCGTCGTGCACTGCACCGAACGGCACCCGACGATCCTGGGGCCGTCGTCGGCGGTCGGGCACGCGGTCCACATCGAGGGCGCGACGATCGGCACCGGCTGCCTGATCGCGTCCGGCTCGGTGGTCCTCAACGGCACGGTCGTCGAGGACGGCGGCATGGTCGGCGCCGGCGCGGTGCTGTCGTACGGCTCGTACGTGAAGACCGGCGAGATCGCGCTCGGCGTGCCCGGGAAGACGCGGGAGAACACGTCGTTCAGCGCGGAGAACATCGCACTCGTGGTGGATTCGTACGTCGAGCGGGGCAAGCGGTTCCGCGCCGAGCTGCGGCGGCTCGACCCGCGCGAGTGACCGTGGCCACGGCCGGTAAGCTCGCCGCCCGTGACCGCACGACCGCTGCAGGACATCGTCGAGGCTGGCTGGGCTGAGGCCCTCGAACCGGTGGCGCCGCAGGTCGCCGCGATGGGGGAGTTCCTCCGCGCGGAGATCGCCGCCGGCCGGACCTACCTCCCGGCGGGTGAACACGTGCTGCGAGCTTTCCAGCAGCCGTTCCACGACGTCCGGGTGCTGATCGTCGGCCAGGACCCGTACCCGACGCCCGGGCACGCCGTCGGCCTGAGCTTCTCGGTGGCGCCGGACGTCCGGCCGATCCCGAAGAGCCTGATCAACATCTACAAGGAGTACGCCGAGGACCTCGGCCACCCGCTGCCGGCCAACGGCGACCTGACGCCGTGGGCCGACCAGGGCGTCCTGCTGCTCAACCGGGCGCTGACGGTGCAGCCGGGCAAGTCGAACTCGCACCAGGGCAAGGGCTGGGAAGACGTCACCGAGCAGGCGATCAAGGCCCTCGCGGCCCGGTCGGAGCCGATGGTGGCGATCCTCTGGGGCCGCAACGCCCGCAACCTGCGCCCGATGCTCGGCGAGGTGCCGTGCATCGAGTCCGCGCACCCGAGCCCGCTCTCGGCGCACAACGGCTTCTTCGGGTCCCGCCCGTTCAGCCGGGCGAACCAGCTGCTGGAGCAGCAGGGCGCGGCGCCGGTCGACTGGAAACTCCCGTAGGTTCGGTGTCCGGATCGGGGTGACGGCTCCGACCAGGGGGAAACCTTTGGAGGAGAAATGAACGTCACATCGGCGGACGGCACGTCCATCGCCTACGACCAGCGCGGCACGGGCGCCCCGATCATCCTGGTCGGCGGCGCGTTCAACGACCGGACGACGGTCGGCGGCCTGGCCGAGGTCCTCTCCGCGGACTTCACGACCATCGCGTACGACCGCCGAGGCCGGGGGGACAGCGGCGACACCTCGCCGTACGCGATGGGACGCGAGATCGAGGACATCGCGGCGCTGATTCTCGAGGTCGGGGGTTCGGCTTCGGTCTTCGGGCACTCGTCGGGCGCGGTGCTGGCCCTGGAGGCGGCGGCCGCGGGCCTGCCGATCGAGAAGGTCGTGGCGTACGAGCCGCCGTACGCGCCCGACTCGGACCTGCGTGACGACGTCACGGAGAAGGTGCGCGGGCAGATCGCGGCGGGCGACCGCGACGCCGCGGCGGCGACGTTCCTCGAGGTCGCGGGCACCCCGGCGGAGGTGATCGAGGGCATGAAGCACGCCCCGGTGTGGGGCTGGTTCACGTCCCTGGCGCACACGCTCCCGTACGACCTGGCGATCTGCGGCCCGGGCGCCCGCCCGCGGAAGGACAACCTGGCTCTCATCACGGCCCCGACGCTGATCATCGGCGGCGGCGCGAGCCCGGAGAAGCTGCAGACCGGAGCCCGCATAGCGGCGGCCGCGGTCCCCGGCGCCCGCCACGAGACGCTGGAAGGGCAGGACCACGGAGTGCTGCAGCACCCGGAGTCCCTGCGCGACCTGCTGGTGGAGTTCTACAAGTAGGACATGAAAATGGCGGGTGCTCCGGAGAGCACCCGCCATTTTCGAACCTTGAGTCAGCCCCGGACGACCTTGCCCGCCTTGATGCACGAGGTGCACACGTTCAGGCGCTTGCGCTGGGAAATACCCACCTTGGCGTGAACGGTCTGGATGTTCGGGTTCCACCGGCGGTTGGTACGCCGGTGGGAGTGCGAGACCGACTTGCCGAAGCCGGGTCCCTTGCCACAGACGTCGCACACGGCAGCCACGTCGAACTCCTTTGGATCTGGGTCATAGAGATGAGCCCAGATGCACTGGGCAACTCGACCATAGTAACCAGTGGCTCGGCCGGGGTCCCCACGGGGTCGATACGCTCGCCCCGGAACGGACGAGGAGGTCACGGGGTGCGGGTGCTGGACGCGGCGGCGGTGTCGGCCTGGGCTGCGGGTTGTGTGCACAGCCTGGCGAGCCTGCGGCCGGCCATCGACGGGATCAACGTCTACCCCGTGGCGGACTCCGACACCGGCTCCAACATGCTCTTCACGATGACCGGCGCGGCCGCCGAGCTCAGGACCGCCGCGCCGGGGACCGCCGCCGACGCGCTGAAGGTCCTCGCGCGCGGGGCCGTCGCCTCGGCGCGCGGCAACTCCGGCGTGATCCTCTCCCAGGTCGTGCGCGGCCTGGCCGACCACGCCGAGGGCGAGCTGGACGGGCCCTGGCTGGCCGGGGCGCTGGGCCACGCCGACGAGGTCGCCACCGGGGCCGTGAGCCGCCCGGTCGCCGGGACCATCCTGACCGTGCTGCACGCCGTCGCCCTCGCCGTCCGCGGTGAGACGAGCCCGCTCGGCGAAGTCGCGCGAAAGGCCGCGCAGGAAGCCGCGCACGCCCTCGAGAAGACGCCCCTGCAGCTGCCCGCGCTGGCCAAGGCCGGGGTTGTCGACGCCGGGGCCCGCGGGCTCGTCGCCGTGCTGGACGCGCTGGTCGGCGTGCTCACCGGTACCGCGGTCGAGCACGACCACGCGCTCGAAGCGTCCGAGACCGAAGAACAGGCCTACGCCTGGGAGGTCATGTACCTGCTGGACGGCGTCGACGACACGAGCCTGCCGACCCTCCGCAAGGAGCTGAGCGGCCTCGGCGACAGCGTCACGGTGGCCGGCGACGGCGCGGGCAGCCACGCCGTGCACGTCCACTGCGCCGACATCGGTGCCGCCATCGAGGCCGGGCTCACGCTGGGGCGCCCGCGCCGGATCCGCGTCGAGCCGCTGCTCACGCCGACGCCGATCGAGCCGGGCGGCGGGATCGACCGGACCGTCGTCGCCGTCGTGCACGGCCGCCTGCTGGCGGAGGTCCTGCGCGCCGAGAGCATCCCGGTCCTCGAGGTGCCCGAGGGCACGGCGCCGAGCGTCGAGGACATGATCGGCCTGCTCAACGAGGCCGCCGGCCGGCACGTGACGGTGCTGCCCGGCGGTGTCGCGCTGACCGCGGCGGCCGACACCGCGGCCGGGCACGCGATGGCCGCCGACCGGGACGTCGTGGTCATCCCGTGCACGTCCCCGGTGCAGGTGCTGGCGGCGCTGGCGGTGCACGACGCCGGCCGCCGCACCAACGACGACGTCGTCGCGATGGCCGAGGCGGCCGCGGCGACCAGGCGTGGCGAACTGCGGATCGCGCAGGAGGAGTCGCTAACCTGGGTGGGCCGGGCCCAGTCCGGAGACGTGGTCGGCCTGGTCGACGACGAGGTGGTGCTCATCGAGCCCGCCCCGGCGTCGGAGACCAACCTCGTCGCGGCGGCGATGAAGGTGCTGAACCGGATGCTGGCGCTGGGCGGGGAACTGGTGACGGTGCTGAGCGGGGCCGCGGCGCCGCCCGGGGTCGCCGAAGAGCTCGCGGAGCAGCTGCGGCTCGAGCACCCCGAGGTGGAGCTGGCCGGGTACGCGGGCGGGCAGGCGGACGCCGTGCTGCTGATGGGAGTCGAATAGCGAGATGGCCGGACTTCGCGACAAGCTGCCGTTGCTGCTGGGCGCCAAGACGGCGAAAGCGCTCGCCACGGCCCTCGACATCGAGACGGTCAGCGACCTGCTGCGCCACTACCCGCGCCGCTACGCCGAACGCGGTGAGCTCACCGACATCGCCGGGCTCGAGCTCGGCGAGCACGCGACCGTGCTGGCGCGCGTCGAAAAGGTGAGCAAGCGCCGGATGAAGTCCCGCAACGGGACCATCCTGGACATGGTGATCACCGACGGGAAGCGCCGGCTCACGTGCGCCTTCTTCAACCAGGCCTGGCGGGAGAAGGACCTGGTGCCGGGCACGACCGGCCTGTTCGCCGGCAAGGTCTCGGCGTTCCGCGACACCCTGCAGCTGACCAACCCCGAGTACGAGCTGTTCGACGCCGAGCGCGAAGCCGAGGCCATGGACAGCTTCCTGGCCGCCATCATCCCGGTCTACCCGGCGGCGCAGGGCATGCCGACGTGGTCGATCGCCAAGTGCGTGCGCCAGGTCCTCGACGTCCTCGAGGTCGACGAGGACCCGATGCCGGCCGAGCTGCGACGACTGCATCGCCTGGGGGACCTCGAAAACGCGCTGCGCGGCATCCACCGCCCCGAGAACTGGGCGCACCTGGAGGCGTCGAAGAAGCGGCTCAAGTGGGACGAAGCCATGGCCGTGCAGCTGATCTTCGCGCAGCGCCGCCATTCCGCGATCTCCCGGCCGGCGAAACCGAACCCGCACGTCGACGGCGGGATCATGGACGCCTTCGACAAGCGGCTGCCGTTCGACCTCACCGCGGGCCAGCGCGGCATCGGCGACGAGATCGCCGCCGACCTGTCCTCGGAGCACCCGATGAACCGGCTGCTGCAGGGTGAGGTCGGGTCGGGCAAGACGATCGTCGCGCTGCGGGCGATGCTGCAGGTGGTCGACAACGGGCGGCAGGCCGCGATGCTGGCGCCGACCGAGGTGCTCGCCGCGCAGCACGCGCGTTCGCTGCGCGAGATGCTCGGCGACCTGGCGCAGGCCGGCGAGCTCGGCGGGGCCGAGAAGGCCACGCGCGTCACCCTGCTCACCGGGTCGATGGGCGCCAAGGAACGCAAGAAGTCGTTGCTGGAGGCCATGAGCGGCGAGGCCGGCATCATCGTCGGGACGCACGCGCTGATCCAGGACACCGTGCAGTTCGCCGACCTCGGCCTGGCCGTCGTCGACGAGCAGCACCGTTTCGGCGTCGAGCAGCGGGACGCGCTGCGCACCCGGGGCAGCGAGGGCACCAGCCCGCACGTGCTGGTGATGACCGCGACGCCGATCCCGCGCACGGTCGCCATGACCGTCTACGGCGACCTGGAGGTCTCCGCGCTGCGCGAGATGCCGGTCGGCCGGTCGCCGATCAGCACGACGGTCGTCCCGGTGGCGGAGAAACCGGCCTGGATGGAGCGCGTCTGGCAGCGCGTGACCGAAGAAGTGTCCAAGGGGCACCAGGCCTACGTCGTGTGCCCGCGGATCGGCGACGAGCCGCCGTCGGACAAGAGCGACAAGCGGCCGCCGGTCGCCGTCCTCGACATCGCGCCGCAACTGGTGGAGGGGCCGCTCAAGGGGTTGCGCATCGCCGCGCTGCACGGCCGGATGCCCGCGGACGACAAGGACGCCGTGATGCGGGCCTTCGCCGCGGCGGAGCTGGACGTGCTCGTGGCCACCACCGTGATCGAGGTCGGCGTCAACGTCCCGAACTCGACGGCGATGGTGATCATGGACGCCGACCGGTTCGGCATCAGCCAGCTGCACCAGCTGCGCGGCCGCGTCGGCCGGGGCAGCGTGCCGGGGCTGTGCCTGCTGGTCACGGAGGCCCTCGACGGCACGACGACCCGCGAGCGCCTGGCGGCGGTCGAGTCGACCACCGACGGGTTCGAGCTGTCCCGCCTCGACCTGGAGCTGCGCCGCGAGGGCGACATCCTCGGCGCCGCGCAGTCGGGCAAGCGGTCCGGGCTGAAGCTGCTTTCCCTGCTGCAGGACGAAGACGTGATCGCCGAGTCGCGCAAGCGCGCGCAGGAGATCGTGACGGAGGACCCGGAGCTGACGACGTTCCCCGGCCTGGCGCGGATGGTCGCCGACGTCGTCGACGTCGAACGCGCGGAATACCTGGAGAAGTCGTGACCGCCCTCCGGTCTGCCACCGTCGCCGACGCACCCGCGATCGGCGAGGTCCACGTGGCGTCGTGGCAGGCGGCGTACGCGGGCCTGATGCCGGAGGACTACCTCGCGCGGCTGTCGGCCGAGGCGCGGGCGGCGTCGTGGGGCCGGCGCATCGGCGGCAACGTCGGCCGGGTGCTGGTCGCCGAGGACGACGGGACCATTGCCGGGTTCGCCGCGTACGGGCTTGACGAAGGCCAGCTGTACGCGCTCTACCTGCTGCCTCGCTTCTGGGGACGAGGGCTCGGCCGGTCGCTGCACGACCGCGTCGTCGAGGACCTGGCCGCCGCCGGGCGGGACAGTGCCGTCCTGTGGGTGCTGTCGACCAACGAGCGGGCGAAGGCCTTCTACGTCCGGCAGGGCTGGGCGCCCGACGGCGCCACCCAGACCGAGACGATCGACGAAGGCCGCGTCACGCTGGAGGAAGCGCGGTTCAGGCGTCCGCTGCCGTGAAGACCCCGGCTTTCGCGGCGGCCGCGGCCGCCGCGGCGGCGACATCCGCGTCCCGCGGCGTCACACCTTCTCGGGAGACGAACAGGCGGTAGAAGACCGGTCCACACGCGACCCGCACGACCTCGACGGCGTCCGTGCCCGCCGGGACCTCGCCGCGCGCGACGGCTCGCTCGACGATCGCCGCCGAACGGGCGTGGCGGTCGACGTAGAACTCCTGCAGGGCGTCGGCCGCCCGGGGCGAGAGGAACGCGGCCGAGATCGACGCGATCGGGAGCTCGCGCAGGCCCGGCTCGGTGAAGAAGTGCACCAGCTCCAGGTTGACCTCGCGCAGGTCGCCTTCGAGGGAACCGGTGTCCGGCGCGGTCCACTCCTGCTCGGTTCCCATCAGCAGCGCCGCCGCGACCAGGCCTTCGGCGGACTCCCAGCGGCGGTACAGCGTCGTCTTGTGCACGCCGGAACGTTCGGCCACGGCCTCCACGGTCAGCTCCGCGTACCCGCGTTCGCCGAGCAGCTCGAGCGTCGCGTCCAGGGCGGCGCGGCGGGTCCGCTCGGTGCGCCCACCCGGACGTTGGGTGCCGACGGTCTCCAAGAGCCACTCCCGTTGCGTTAGGACGTCCAGTATGCCCGCCCGAAAGGGCAGCAACCATTCACCGGACGGCGGTGCGGTACGTGTGCCCGTTCGGTCGCTTGCCGTAACCCGGCCCGGGAGCGTTTCCTGCCTGGTATGGCGGGGCGGAGGCGGGCGCTGATCGTCGCAGGAGGCGAGTACGACAACGCGGGACTGCAGCGGCTGGGCTCACCCGCGGCGGACGCGGACGCCCTCGCCGGCGTGCTGTCCGACCGCGCGATCAGCGACTTCGACGTCCGGGTGGTGCGCAACGAAACCGCGCACGTCGTGCAGGCGGAGGTCGAGGACCTCTGCGCCGAGGGCCGCCCCGACGACGTCCTCCTGCTGCACTTTTCCTGCCACGGCTTGAAGGACGACACGGGCCAGCTGTTCTTCGCCGCCCGCAACACCCGCCCGGACCGCCTCCGGTCGACGGCCGTGCCCGCGCACTTCGTCCAGCAGTGCCTGCGGCAGAGCCGTTCGCGCAGTGTCGTGCTGCTGCTGGACTGCTGTTACGGCGGGGCGTTCGGGCAGGGCGTGGCGGTGCGCGCGTCGGGGGACGCGAACGTCCTGGACAGCTTCCGCGGCGGCCGCGGCCGCGCGGTGATCACGGCGTCCAACTCGATCGAGTACGCCTTCGAGGGCGCCCGGCTGGCCGAAGGCGGCGTCGCCCAGCCGTCGGTGTTCACGTCGGCACTGGTGGAGGGCCTGCGCACGGGCGAAGCCGACCGCGACGAGGACGGCTGGATCGCGCTGGGCGAGCTGTACGAGTACCTGTTCGACCGCGTCCGCGAGCGCAACCCGAAGCAGACCCCGAGCCGCGACATCGAGATGCAGGGCGAGCTGTACCTGGCCCGCAGCCGTCGCCGCCGCATCAAGCCGTCCCCGATCCCGGCCGACCTGGCGGCCGCGATCGAGGCGGAGAACCCGTTCACGCGCCTGGGTGCGGTGGCGGAGCTACGGCGCCGGCTGACGAGCGCGAATCTTGAGGTCGCGGTGGGGGCGTTCGAGGCGCTGAAGGTGATGTCGTCGACGGACGTCCAGCACGTCGCCGAGGCGGCGGGCGAAGCCCTCGGCCGGGCTGCGGTCCGGATCGACCCTGCGGAGGTGCGCCTTTCGGCGGCGCCGGGTTCGGTCGTGGCCGAGGAGTTGCGGCCGGCCGGCCCGCCGGTGGCCCGGGAGGTGCGGTTCGAGGCATCGCACGCGTGGATTTCCGTCGTGGAGACGGCGACGGGCGCGGAACTGTCGGTGACGGCCGGAGAAACGGGAGTGCGACGGGGCAGGGTCGTGGTCACGGGCCCCACGGGCGAGACGGTGGTCGCAGTGGCGATCGAAGCGGTTCCGGAGCCCGAGGTCGTGCCCGAGGCCGAGGTGGCCGAGCCTGCGCCGGGCCCGGCGGCTCGGCCGGAGTCGCGGGTGGTACCCGAGCCAGAGGTGGCGGCCGAGCCGCGGTCGAGGACGGTCGCCGGGCCGGTGGCCGAACCGAACGCGAATGCGGCGGCGCCGGAGCCGCTGGCCGAGCCTGCGCCGGGGGTGGTGGCCGAGCCAGGAGCGAGGGTGGTCGCTGAGCCGGCGTCGCGAGTGGTCGCCGGGCCGATGGTCGAGCCTGAGCCGGTGGCCGACGTGGTGGCGGAACCGGATGCCGCTGTCGAGGCTGAGCGCGAGCCCGAGGTGGTGGGTGATCTTGCGCCTGGGATGGGAGCGAGAGCGGCAGCCGGGCCGGAGTCGCGGGTGGTGGCCGAGACCGCGCTGGGCCCGGCGGCCGAGCCCGGAGTGAAGCCCAACCCGGTGGCCGGGTCGGGTTCGGCAGTGGCGCCGGGAGCGGAGCCGTTGGTGGCCGACCCGGGATCACTGGCAGCGGGCGAGCGGACGGCGGCAGGGGCTGAGCCCTCACCCGAGGCAGCGCCGGAATCCGAGCCGGCTGCGCGGGAAGCCGCCGCTGTGGATCCGGCGGGGTGGTTCGCCGTGGTCACCGCGTTCGTCGGCGTTGCGCTGGTGGTCATCGGGATGCTCCTCGAGTACCGCCACGGCTACCTCCTCGGCCAGTACCGGCCCGGCATGCAGCAGGTGGTCGCGATCGTGGCCGCGTGCGCGCTGCTCGGCGCGGTGCTGACCCTGGTGCCGCGGACCCGGGCGCGGACCGGTCCCGCGGTGCTGCTCGGTGCCGCGCTTGCCGCGAGTTTCGGGTTGGCGCGCTTCATCGGCGAGGCGACGACCCTCTCGCAGCACGGTGAGGACACGGATCTGGCGGCCGGCTACACCTTCGAGCTGCTCGGCCACATCGCACTGGTGGCCATGGCGCTGGGCGCCTTGACGGTGCTTCGCCGGAACCCCGCGGGCGCCTTGCGCGCCGCCAAGATCGAAGGCTGGACGGCGTGGGTGGGGATTGTCCTGGGTGTCACGGTCGGGGGCGGCTGGCTCGGTCAGCTCGCCGAGCTGACCGAGTACGACACCAGCGACGGTGGCCGCGCGGCGGCGTACTTCGTGCTCGGCGCGCTGCTGGCCGTCGCGGTCCCCGGCGTCGCCGCGATCCTGCGCCCGGCCGCGGTGGGCCGCGCTGTCCTGGCCGTGGGGATCGCCGGGCTGGTGGGTGTCATGGTGCCGACGTCCGACGCGGTCCAGGAGCACTCTTCCCTGACCCAGGTGGGCCAGGGGATCGCGATGACGGCGCTCGTGCTGCTTGCGATCGTCGCCGTGGTCCAGGCGGTCCAGGCCCGCCGGAATCAGCCGAACGGGCGACAGTCCTGAGTTGTCGACGCCCCGGCTCGCGGGTACCACGCTGATCATGAGGTTACGCAGTGGTCTCGCAGCAGCGGTCGTCGTCGTGCTCGCCGGGCAGGCGCCCGCCCTCGCCGCCGGTGGGGTGCAGCAGGATCCGCCCAGCTGGGGGCTGGACCGGATCGATCAGCGGGCCGGGCTCGACCACGCCTACCGCTACCCCGACGACGCTTCCGGCGTCACGATCTACGTGATCGACAGCGGTGTCGACGCCAACCACCCCGACTTCCAGGGGCGGGTCGCGCCCGGGCGGGACTTCCTCGGCGGGGGTATCGACACCGCCGACACCAACGGCCACGGCACGCGGCTCGCGGGGATCGCCGCCGGCAAGGACTACGGCGTCGCGAAGGGGGCGCAGATCGTGCCCGTGCGGGTGCTCGACAAGGACGGCGGCGGCGCGACCGACCAGATCGTCGCCGGGATCGACTGGGTCGCGCAGAACGCCCGGCAGCCCGCGGTCGCCGTGCTCGGCATCGGCGGCGTGCCGAACGACCAGCTCGACGCGGCCGTGAAACGCCTGGCCGTGGTGCTGCCGATCGCCGTCCCGGCCGGGAGCGAGACGGCGGACGCGAGCGGCTTCTCCCCGGGCCGGGTGCCCGAGGCGCTGACCGTCGGGGCGATCGACAGTCAGGACCACCCGGACAAGGCGTCGAACTTCGGCCAGGACGTCGACCTGTACGCGCCGGGCGTGGACGTCCCGGGCCCGATCGCCGGCGGCGCGACCGCCGGCCCGGAGTCCGGCACGTCGATGGCGGCGGCGTTCGCGGCGGGTGCGGCCGCGGTCTACCTGGCCCAGCACCCCGGCACGTCGCCCGCGCAGGTGGACCAGGCCTTGGTGCAGGCGGCGACGCCGGACGCGCTCAGGGGCGTTCCGCAGGGCACGGCCAACCGCCTGCTCTACGTGTCCTCGGGATCCTGACGAGGTGCCCACCAGGGCCGACCGGTCAATCATCTGGTCCGCATGACGTCCATCACCTGGTACTCAACTCCCGCCCAGCGGGAAAAACCGGGTAACGTGCGCTGACTACCGATCCATACGGGAAGGACCGGGCATGTTCCGCAAGGTGCTGGTGGCCAACCGCGGCGAGATCGCCATCCGCGCGTTCCGCGCCGGCTTCGAACTGGGCGCGGGCACGGTCGCCGTGTTCCCCCACGAAGACCGCAACTCGCTGCACCGGCTGAAGGCCGACGAGGCGTACGAGATCGGCGAACCCGGTCACCCCGTGCGCGCCTACCTCTCGGTCGACGAGATCGTCGCCGCCGCGAAGAAGGCCGGGGCCGACGCCGTCTACCCCGGTTACGGCTTCCTGTCGGAGAACCCCGACCTCGCGCGCGCGTGCGAGGAGGAGGGGATCACCTTCGTCGGCCCGAGCGCCGACATCCTCGAGCTCACCGGCAACAAGGCCCGCGCGGTCAAGGCCGCGCGCGAGGCCGGCGTCCCGGTGCTCGGCTCGTCCGAGCCCTCCAGCGACATCGACGCGCTGGTCGCGGCGGCCGACGAGCTGGGCTTCCCGGTGTTCGTCAAGGCCGTCGCCGGCGGTGGCGGGCGCGGCATGCGCCGGGTCCTGGAACCGGCCCAGCTGCGCGAGTCCATCGAGGCCGCCGCGCGCGAGGCCGAGTCCGCCTTCGGCGACCCGACGGTGTTCCTCGAGAAGGCCGTCGTCGAGCCGCGGCACATCGAGGTGCAGATCCTCGCCGACGGCGCGGGCAACATCATCCACCTCTACGAGCGCGACTGCTCGGTGCAGCGGCGCCACCAGAAGGTCGTCGAGCTGGCCCCGGCGCCGAACCTCGACCCCGAGCTGCGCGACCGGATCTGCGCGGACGCCGTCAAGTTCGCGAAGCAGATCGGCTACCGCAACGCCGGCACCGTCGAGTTCCTGCTCGACAAGCAGGGCAACCACGTCTTCATCGAGATGAACCCGCGCATCCAGGTCGAGCACACGGTCACCGAAGAGGTCACCGACGTCGACCTCGTGCAGTCGCAGCTGCGGATCGCCTCCGGCGAGACCCTCGACGACCTGGGCCTCTCCCAGGACAAGATCTACCTGCGCGGCGCCGCGCTGCAGTGCCGCATCACCACCGAAGACCCGGCCAACGGCTTCCGCCCGGACACCGGGATGATCTCCGCCTACCGCTCGCCGGGCGGCTCCGGCATCCGGCTCGACGGCGGCACCGCCTTCTCCGGCACCGAGATCAGCGCGCACTTCGACTCGCTGCTGGTGAAGCTCACCTGCCGCGGCCGCGACTTCAAGACCGCCGTCGGCCGCGCGCGCCGCGCCGTCGCCGAGTTCCGGATCCGCGGTGTCGCGACGAACATCCCGTTCCTGCAGGCCGTGCTGGACGACCCGGACTTCCGCGCCGGGCGCGTCACGACGTCGTTCATCGAGGAGCGCCCGCACCTGCTCACCGCGCGGCACTCCGCCGACCGCGGCACGCGGCTGCTGACCTACCTCGCCGACCAGACGGTCAACAAGCCGCACGGTGAGCGCCCGAAGACCCCGGACGCCACGCTGAAGCTGCCGAAGCTGCCGAAGGACGCGCAGCCGCCGGCCGGTTCGAAGCAGAAGCTCGTCGAGCTGGGCCCGGGCGGGTTCGCGGAGTGGCTGCGGAAGTCGCCGCACATCGGCGTCACCGACACGACGTTCCGCGACGCGCACCAGTCGCTGCTCGCCACCCGCGTCCGCACCAAGGACCTGCTGGCCGTGGCGCCGGTCGTCGCGAACACCGTGTCGCAGCTGCTGTCCCTGGAGTGCTGGGGCGGCGCGACCTACGACGTCGCGCTGCGGTTCCTCGCCGAGGACCCGTGGGAGCGGCTGGCCGCGCTGCGCGAGGCCGTGCCCAACATCTGCCTGCAGATGCTGCTGCGCGGGCGCAACACCGTCGGCTACACGCCGTACCCGACCGAGGTGACCAACGCCTTCGTCCAGGAGGCCACGAAGACCGGCATCGACATCTTCCGGATCTTCGACGCGCTCAACGACGTCGAGCAGATGCGCCCGGCCATCGAAGCCGTGCGCGAGACCGGATCCGCCGTCGCCGAGGTGGCGCTCTGCTACACCTCGGACCTGTCGGACCCGGGGGAGAAGCTCTACACGCTCGACTACTACCTCAAGCTGGCGGAGCAGATCGTCGGTGCCGGGGCGCACGTCCTGGCGATCAAGGACATGGCCGGGCTGCTGCGCGCGCCCGCGGCGACCCGGCTGGTCACCGCGCTGCGCAAGGAGTTCGACCTGCCGGTGCACATCCACACCCACGACACCGCGGGTGGCCAGCTGGCCACCTACCTCGCGGCGATCAACGCGGGCGCGGACGCCGTCGACGGCGCGGTGTCGTCGATGGCGGGCACGACGTCGCAGCCGTCGCTGTCGTCGATCGTGGCGGCCACCGACCACTCCGACCGGACGACCGGGCTGAGCCTGGACGCGATCGGCGAGCTGGAGCCGTACTGGGAGAGCGTGCGCAAGATCTACGCGCCGTTCGAGGCCGGGCTGGCCTCGCCGACCGGGCGCGTCTACCACCACGAGATCCCGGGCGGGCAGCTGTCGAACCTGCGGACGCAGGCCATCGCGCTGGGCCTGGGCGACCGGTTCGAGGACATCGAGGCGATGTACGCCGCGGCCGACAAGATCCTCGGCCACCTGGTGAAGGTGACGCCGTCGTCGAAGGTCGTCGGCGACCTCGCGCTGCACCTGGTCGGCGCGGGCGTCTCCCCGGCGGACTTCGAGGCGGAGCCGAACAAGTTCGACATCCCCGACTCGGTGATCGGCTTCCTGCGCGGCGAGCTCGGCGACCCGCCGGGCGGCTGGCCGGAGCCGTTCCGCACCAAGGCCCTCGAGGGCCGCGCGGACGCGAAGCCGGTGGCGGAACTGTCCGAAGAGGACCGTTCGGCGCTGGCCGCGGAGCCGCAGCGGACGCTCAACCGGCTGCTGTTCCCCGGGCCCACCAAGGAGTTCGAGACGCACCGCGAGGCCTACGGCGACACGTCCGTGCTGCCCAGCAAGGACTTCTTCTACGGGCTGCGCCCGGGGGAGGAGTACCAGGTCGACCTCGAGCAGGGTGTGCGGCTGATCATCGAGCTGGAGGCGATCGGTGAGGCCGACGAGCGCGGCCTGCGCACGGTGATGTCGACGCTCAACGGCCAGCTGCGGCCGATCCAGATCCGCGACCACTCGATCGCCTCGGACATCCCGGCGACCGAGAAGGCGGAGAAGGGCAACCCGAAGCAGGTCGCGGCGCCGTTCGCCGGCGTGGTGACGCTGCAGGTCAACGAGGGTGACACGGTCGAGGCCGGCGCCACGGTCGCGACGATCGAGGCGATGAAGATGGAGGCCTCGATCACGGCGTCCGCGGGGGGCAAGGTTTCGCGCCGCGCGATCAACGCCGTCCAGCAGGTCGAAGGCGGAGATCTTCTGCTCGTCCTGGAGTGACCGCTAACATCGCCGGATGCTGATCAACGCCGTTCCGCAGAGGCAGGGCGCGGTGGGTCCCCGGGCCGGGGACCTGCCGGACGGGTGTGTGGCGCTCGCGGAGCTGGCCGGGCACGTGCTCGGCCGGCCCGTGCACCACATCCCGCAGAGCCGGGAACTGTCCGAAGTGGACGGCGGGATCGCCAACCGCGCCGTGCTGACCGGCCCGAACCGGGCGGCCCAGCTGGCCGCCCTGGAGGCCCCGGGCGGCCCGGTGCTGACGATCGGCGGCGACTGCGGCGTCGAGCTGGTCCCGATCGGCGTGGCCCGGTTCCGGTACGGGACGGGCCTGGGGGTCGCGTGGTTCGACGCCCACGCGGACCTGAACACGGCTTCGACGTCCCCCTCGGGCGCGTTCCACGGCATGGTGCTGCGCTCGCTGTTCGGCGAAGGCGACCCGGAGTTCGCGGCCGCTCCCGCGCTGGAGCCGGGCCGCGCGGTCCTGGCGGGCACGCGGGTGTTCGACGCCGGGGAGCGCGAGGCGGTCGACCGCGGCCTGGCCGTCACGTCGCTCGATGCCTTGGCGGGCGCGGAAAAGCTGTACGTCCACGTGGATCTCGACGTCCTGGACCCGTCCGAGTTCGCCGGTCTCAACTATCCGGAACCGGACGGCTGGACGATCGCGCGGCTGGTGTCGTCCCTGGACGCGCTGGCGGCCTACGACGTCGTCGGCGCGGGCATCACCGAGTGCGTGGGAACCGCGCGCGAGGTGGAAGTCCTGGAACCGGTGCTGGCCGCGCTCGGGCGGCTGCTTCAGTCGCCGTAGGCCTTGCGGACGGCGTCGAGCGCGATGTCGAGGTTCGCGCCGAGGTCGCGGGCGCGGGTGGCGTACTCGGTGGCCGCGGCCAGGAGCAGCACCGCGGGGTCCGGGCGGTTCGCGGGGGTCGTGACGACCGTGCCGCGGGCGCGGGCCGTCAGCACCCAGCCCGCCGTCTCCAGCTCGCGGTAGGCGCGGGCCACCGTGCCCGAGGCCAGGCCGAGGTCGCGGGCCAACTGGCGGATCGGCGGCAGGCGCGTCCCGTCGGGGAGCGCGCCCGCCGTGATCGCGAGGACGATCTGGTCGTGCACCTGCCGCCAGGGCGCCAGGCCGTTTTCGGTGTCGACGACGATCTTCACGCGGGGGCCGGGAGCCTCTTCAGCGGCGCGGTGACGGCCAGGAACGCGGCGATGCCGGCCACGACGATCAGCAGCGCCGCGAGGGTGCCCGCCGCCCAGCCGACCGCCGTGCAGGTGGCGATGCCCAGCCCGATCGCGACGCGCGCGCTGCGGCAGCGCAGGGCCAGGTCCGCGCGCGGCTCACCGGTCGCCGGGCGCCGCACGGCCAGCAGGGTGATCGCCCAGCAGACGGCCGTCGTGCCCGCGGCCACCGCCAGCAGCTTCCACTGCGTGGTCAGGGCCAGGTGCACGATCGCGGACGCCGACGCCAGGCCGCTGAGCACCAGTGCCCAGGCCGGGACGACGTCCAGCAGCCGCCGCGGGGCGAGGACGGCTTCCCGCTGCGGCCCGCGGGCGGGCCGCTGGGCCAGCAGTTCGGCGATCAGCCCGCCGAGCAGGAGGGTGCCGACGATCGAGGCACCGTCGTTGTTCCCGCCGAACAGCAGCGGCAGCGCCAGGTAGAGCCACGGGTACCAGAACCGGCGCCGCTTGAGGTACCGGACGGCGAGCGCCACCTCGGCGGTGTCCGGGTCCGGCACGCCCCAGCGCGCGAGCAGCCGGGCCCCGCGCTTGTCGTTCGGCCAGAGGAGCATCAGGATGACCAGGCCGACCAGGCCCATGAAGATCCCGACCGCGAGCACGTTGTCCCACGCCATGTCGTACCTCCCGCTTGTATCAACCACACGATACAAGCGGGCGCGGCCGGGTGCGCGCCGGGTGGGAGATTCGTCCGTTCGTACGTACAAACGTGCGCAGGCGGCGGGGTAGTTGTCAGCGTTTCGCATGCCGTCCTCGTGAACTTGTCACGAAGATGACAAGAAATCGGTTTCCCTCCGAAGGTGTGACACGTTCAGGGCTAGTTTTTCGATGTGTCCGGTGTCACCCCGCACCAGGCGCGGGGTGCTCGGCCGCGCGTCAGCGGGGCCTCTGGGGCGGAGCAAAGGAGCTGCGATGTCGGTGGAGCGCGGATTCGAACACCCTGCGCAACCCGCCGCACTGCCCCGCAAGCTCGCCGACATCCTCCGCCCCGAGCTGGCCAGCCTCGCCGCCGAGATCGTCGACGAGATCCGCGCGACCATCCCGGCCTACGCCCGCCCGCTCGACGGGCCCTACGGCAAGTCGATCCGGGCCGGCGTCGAGTACGCGATCACGCTGTTCGTCGCGCAGATCGCCGACCCGACGGTGTCGAAGGAGCAGTCCCACGACGTCCACCACCGCCTCGGGCAGAACGAGATGCGCGAAGGCCGCAGCCTCGACACGCTCCAGTCGGCCTACCGGGTCGGCGCGCGGGTGTCGTGGCGGCGGATCATGCGCGTCGGACGGCGGAGCGGGCTCTCGTCGGCGGTGATGTCCCAGCTGGCCGACGCGATGCTGGCGTTCATGGACGAACTGGCCTCCGTCGCCCTCGACGGCTACCTGGAGGCGAAGGCCCGCACGGCGGGAGCGCTCGACACCTGGCGCCGCAAGCTGCTGCACCTGATCCTCGAGACACCCCCGGCGTCCCCCAAGGCGATCGCCGAGCTGGCCCAGCTGATCGGCTGGAGCGTCCCGACCGAGGCGACCCCGGTGGCCGTCTGCCCCGCCGACGGCGTCGCCCCTGCCCGCCGCCACGCGGGCCTGGACGCCGACGTCCTCGCCGAGCTCGACACCCCCGACCCGAAACTGGTGGTCCCCGGCCAGCTGGGCGGCGCCCGCCTGGCGACGCTGCAGGTGGCCCTCCCGGACTGCCGGCTCTCGATCGGCCCGTGCGTCCCGCTCGCCTCGGTCGCGGATTCCCTGCGCTGGGCCCGGAACGCGCTGCAGCTCGCCGAACGCGGCGTCCTGGTGCCCCGCCCGGTGCTGCGCGCCGAAGAGCACCTGGCGACGCTGCTCGTCAACTCCGACACGGGCCTGGTCGGCACGCTGCGGCACCGCCTGTTCGCCCCGCTGGCCGACATGACGGGCAAGCAGCAGGAGCGGCTGCTGGAGACGCTGCGCGCGTGGCTGGACAGCCAGGGCAACGTGGTCGAGATCGCGGAACGCCTGGGCGTCCACCCCCAGACGGTCCGCTACCGCATGCGCCAGCTGCAGGCCACCTTCGGCGAAAGCCTCCGCGACCCGGGCGCGCGCTTCGAGATGGAACTGGCGTTGCGCGCGGGCGCGGCGCCGTTGCCGTTGCGGTACCCGGTGAGCGACCTGCTGCCCGTGCCGCGGGCGGCGAGCGTTCGTCCACAGTGGACGTCGAGCTAGGGGTTCGCCGCTACTGGATCGGCAGGGCGGGCGTGAAGGCGGCGTTCTGGCCGGCCTGCTGGGTGCAGGTCATGCCGAACCCGGTCGAGCCGGTGGCGCCCGGCGCCAGGTGGAAGGTCAGCTGCAGGAAGAGCGACGTGGTCCTGCCGAACGTCACCACTCCGGAAGCGCCCGCCACGAACGGCTGATGGCCGCCGTGGAAGGTGATCGCCTGCGGGGCGGGGCCCCACGTGCCGGCTTGGACCGTGGCGGCGCCGGCTGGGTCCGGGGGCCGGGTCGCGTTGGCCGGCACGACGACGGCCGCGGCGATCCCGCCCTGGACGCCGTCGTAGCCGGCGCCGGTCAGCGCGGCGAGCGCGGCCGGGGACAGCGTGATGGCGCCGGAGATGTTCGTGATCGAGAACGCGGCACCGGGCGCCACGGTGTCCGGGCCGGTGAACGACTCGGTCACGGTCACCGCCTGCGCGGACCCACCGGGGAAGCCGCACGTGTAGGCGAGGGCGCCGGAGGCGAACGCCGTGCTCGCGTGGGCCGGGCCCGCCGTGGCGGCGAGGACGGCCGCCGCCACGGCGGCCGGGGTCAGGAACCGGGCAGCGGGCATGGATCCTCCACTGTGGACGGAACGAGGACTCGGACTCGGGCTCGGGCTCAGCTGATGGGGATGCTCGGCTGGAACGACGTGTTCTGCGCCGGGCTCGTGCTCCTCAGCGTGCAGTTCGACGCCCAGGGGACCCAGGCTCCGGTGGACGCCTTGTGGAACTCCAGGGTTTCGGTGATGCCCGGGCCCATCGCGAACCCGACCGCGAACGCCGCGCCGGCGGTGAACACCTGCGGTGAGCCGGTCACCGAGACGCTCGTGAACGGCTGGGCGGGGAAGCTGCCCGCGATCGTCCCGGACGCCGGTGTCGCGCCCGACACGGTGAACGTCGCGGCGAGGGAGCCGCGCACCTGGTCGTACCCGGCCGCGTTCAGCAGCGCGCGCACCGCGGCGGTGTAGGTCTGCGTGGCGGACGGCGTGACGGTGAACGGCTGCCCGGCGTGGGGTTCGGTCACCGACAGCTGGGCGGTCACCGTCGTCGGTTGCGGTGCCACGCCGGGGAACGTGCAGTTGTAGGTCAGCATGCCCGAATTCGTGGTGTACGTCGTCGCGTTCGCGGTGCCCGCCGCCAGGCCGGTGGCGAGCAGTGCCGCCGCGACGGCCGTGCCGATCCTCATGCGTCCCCCTCAGCGCGGTTTCTTGACCGCCTTCTTCGCCGCGGCCGGGGTTTCCGGCGGCGGCCCGTCGGAGCCCGGCGGGCACTGGGCGCTGTCCGGGTCGGTGCACACGATCAGGTTGTAGGTGTCCACATAGGCCTGGTTGCCGTCGCCGGAGCTCATGCCGGTCAGCAGCGGCCCGAGGTCCTGCCCGCCGGCGCCGCAGCCGGTGAACGCCGGGAGGTGGAAGCCCACGGCCGGGTCCGTCTGGATGTGCCCGACGCCGAACGCCTCGTACGGGCCGTCCAGGGTGAGCGTCACCTTGTCCGCCGTCACGCAGTCGGGGCCGAGGTCGAGCGGGACGCCGTTGACCTTCGCGTTGCTCAGGCGGGCCATCACCTGCAGCGTCGTGTGCAGGTACGTCTGGTCGTCGGAGTGGGTGGTGATGTTGCCCGCGATCTCGATGACCTTGCTGTCGCGGTAGTCGACCGGCAGGAACTCGACCGTCGCGGTCACCGGCACGAAACCGAAGCCGAGGAACGTCGTGGTCGCCGGGTTGAACGTGGTCGAGCCGGTGACCCGGGAGTCGTTGGTGACCAGGTTGAGGATGAACAGCCCGTTGAACAGGAACGCGGGGTCGCTGGTGACCGTCGCGCCGAGCTTCTTGACCGTCGACTTCGCCAGGATGGTGACCAGGCTCAGCGGCACGCCGAACTCGTCCTCGGTCGGCGGGTCACCCGGGGCGGGACCGTCGGCGAGCGCGGACTGCTCCTTCGCCTTCGTCCCCGGTGTCACCGGCGGGAGCACCAGCACCTTGCCCAGCGCCGTCTCCTGGCCGGGATCCAGGGTGCACGCGATCTTCGGCGCCGGCTCGGTGGTCGCGGTGCCGGGCGCCGGCACGGCCGCCAGCGAGAGCGTCGGCGCGGTGACGTCGAAGGTGACGGCGCCGACGGTGTTCAGCGCGATCTCCGGCACGGCGCCGGTGGCGGTCAGGGTGACGTCGCCGGTCTCCGGCAGCGGGGTGGCCGGCACAGTGAGGGGGACCGGGACCTTGTCCGCGCGGTCGTCCTGGTGCACGGCGAGGTCGACGTCCAGGCTGCCCTGCAGCGACCCGGTGGTGGTACCGGCCGGCAGGAGGGACAGCGCGACGTTACGGGGGAGCGTGAGCTTCGTGGCGAACTCGCGGATCGTCGCCGACGTCCCGGTCTTCGCCTGCGCCGGCAGCGTTGCCGACGTTTCGGCGGTGACCTTCTGCGCGCCCAGCGGATCGGCGAAGGGACAGGTCACCGAGACC
This sequence comes from Amycolatopsis heterodermiae, assembly GCF_034929455.1. Lineage (NCBI taxonomy): Bacteria > Bacillati > Actinomycetota > Actinomycetes > Pseudonocardiales > Pseudonocardiaceae > Amycolatopsis > Amycolatopsis heterodermiae. The sequence goes on along the minus strand of NZ_JAYFSI010000008.1, from coordinate 176,977 downwards.
GACGCCGTCGCGTTCGTGTCCGGCGGGACCGCGGGTGCCGGGGCGGCCGAGCCGACTCCGGTCAGCGCGCCGTTCACCGCGGACAGCAGGCCGACGGCCGACAGCGCGGAAACGGTCAGGGTGCGGGGCCGGACTCGACGTGGCATCGGGTTCCTCGGGTGGTTCGGGAGCGGGCGGGAGGTCCCGGTGCGGGCCCGTCGAGGGGGCCCGCACCGGGACGTCCGGTCAGGAGACGGTGATGCTCGGGCTGAACGCGGTGTTCTGCGCCGGGCTCGTCACCTTGAGGGTGCAGTTCATCGTCCACGGGGACCAGGTGTTGTTCGACTTCTTGTGGAACTCCAGGTTCGCCGACAGCCCGCTCGTCAGCGACAGGGTGGCGGTGCCCGCGGTGGCGGGCGCGGTGTAGGTCGGGATGCTGGACGCCGCGACCTGCGAGATGACCACCGTGATCGCCCCGCCGGTCGGGTAGATCACCTCCGGGATGTTCAGCCCGGTGGCCGACGGCTGCGACAGCGTGCCCGCGGACACCGAGACGGGCACCGTCGCGTTGCCCCGGATGCCGTCGTAGCCGACCGCGGTGAGCAGCGAGTGGACGGTGGCGCTGATCGTCGCGGTGCCGCCGACGTTGGACGGGGTGACGGACGTGCCGTGCGCGACCGTGTCGGGCGCGTCCAGGTGCGCGGTGATCGCGACCGGCTGCGGCGAAATGCCGGGGAAGGTGCAGTTGTAGGTGATCCCCGCCGTGCCGCCGGCGGTGTAGGTGATCGTCGCGGCCGACGCGACGCCGGCGGTCAGCACCGCGATGGCGCCGATCGCGGTCGCGGTGGTGGCGATACCGGCGGACAGCCTGCTGAGTCGGGACATACCTGTCATCTCCTTTGATTCAGTTCAGTCTCGGCTTTGGCTGATCGATTGCTCGCTGCCGTGCCCCCATCGCGTTGACCGACCCCATTGCCCCGGGCGGCGGGACGCGATTCACCGGCGTTGCGAGGTGGAGGTCCATCTGCCGAAATCGAGGCTACTCGCCAGTTCAGTACGGAACAAGACTTCGTGCTTGCGCGGGTGAGGCACCGCGTGGGTGTATCGATTTCTTGTGTGCGGCGGCGCACGAGCGGCCGTGGATTTGGCGGATTTTGACAAAGAGCGGCCGCGACGGCGAACCGCTGTGCCGAACGGTCTACCATTTGTGATCTTGCCGAAGCAATCCCGGATAACGAAACCGGAGAAATGAGGCTACCGTGCCGGCTACTTCCCGTTGTGGACGGCTATCGCCCAGAGGGACCGCATTCGCGGTGTCGGCGGTTGTGGCGGTGTCGCTGTGCGCGGTGCCCGCGCACGCGGACACGGCCGGCGGCGTGATCGCCTGGGGCAAGCCGGACTACGACGTCACCATCCCGCCGCCGGGCGCGCTGGCCGGCGTCACCGCCGTGTCGGCGGGCAGCACGACCGCACTGGCCCTGAAGGGCGGTGCGGTCCTCGCGTGGGGCGCGAACAACTGGGGCGCCAACCAGATCCCCGCCGCGGCGACGTCCGGGGTCAGCCAGATCGCGTCGGGCTGGGGCCACGAACTGGCCCTCAAGGACGGCAAGGTCGTGGCCTGGGGCAACAACTGGTACGGCCAGACCACCCTGCCCGCCTCGGTGAGCAGCGGGGTCGTCGCGATCTCGACGTCCAACATGCACAGCCTGGCCCTCAAGCAGGGCGGGCAGGTGATCAGCTGGGGGTCGCGGACCGACGTGCCGGCCGCCGCGCAGTCGGGCGTCACCGCGATCTCCGCCGGGGGCGACCACAACCTGGTCATCAAGAACGGCGGGGTGCTGGCCTGGGGGAACAACTCCTACGGCCAGACGACGGTGCCCGCCGCGCTCACGTCCGGCGTCACCTCGGTGTCCGCCGGTTTCTACCACAGCCTGGCGCTCAAGAACGGCACCGTCTACGCCTGGGGCCGCGACAACTTCCACCAGACGGAGGTGCCGCCGGAGGCCCTGTCGGACGTCGTCGGGGTCGACGCCGGGTTCAACCACAACGTCGCCGTCAAGGCCGACGGTTCGGTCGTGACGTGGGGCTCGAACCTCGTCGGGGAGACGTTCTTCCCCTGGTGCGGGCCGGTTTACGCGGTTTCGGCCGGGGACAACGACAGTTTCGCGCTCAAGGAGGACCCGAACGCGGCCTGCTGAGCCCGGCGGGTGGCGGGCCTGCTGGGCCCGCCACCCGTGGTCGGCTCAGGTGGCGTCGTTGGCCAGGTCGAGCGAAATCGTGTTGCCCGGTCCGGAAACCAGGGCGCCGAGCGCGATGTCGGCGATGAAGCAGTTGTTGAACTCCGGGATCGTGTAGGTGCCGGTCACGGTGATCGCGGGCGCGGTGATGTCGATGTCCTGCGCGCCCAGCGTCAGGTCGAGCGGGGTCTTCGTCTTGCAGCTGCCCGGCACGGTCGGCAGCGGGATGACCGGGATGATCGGGCCGGCCCAGATGTCGTAGATCTCCATGTTGGCCTTGGCCTTGGTGACGAGGTTGCCGTCGGCGATCGTGCCGGTGGCCGGGCCGAGCGGCGTGACCTTCACCTTCGCCTTGATGCGGAAGATCCCCGACAGCAGGGAGATGTCGGCCTGCGCCGGCGGGAGCACCAGGTCGGCGCTGAGGCCGACCGTCCCGGTCTGGTCGTCGATCAGGAGGTTGCCCTTGAGCGAGCCCGGGCCGAGCTTCATGGCGCTGCCGGTCTTCTTGACCGTGGTGGAGCCGGTCACCTTGTAGGACACGGGGATCGGGATGACGTCGGCCGACGCGGGCGTCACGGCGACCCCGGTCAGCACGACGGCCGCCGCCGACGTGAGCACAGCCAGTCTCTTCAGCTGCGTTGCCACGGACATAGTTGTTCTCCCTTGCGATTTTCCCGGCCGGTTCCGGACGCTTCCGGAACCGGTGAAGTGCGCTATTCGGTGGAACGGCGTCAGCGCGGTTCGAGTTCGGTGACGACCCAGCCGTCACCGGTGCGTTCCGCGGTCACGGAAAGCTGAGCCGCGGCACTGTCGGTCGCATTGTTGTCAGCACGGACGGCCGATTGATCGAGAAAGACGAGTAACCGCGCGTGACCATTTTGCAGATCCTGCACGGCGATCGCCGAAACGCGAGAGGTGAGCACCAGTTTCTGCAACGGCGCTTTCTCGCGGACCTGGGCGAAGAGCTTGTCGTAGGAATCCTTCGCGGAGCCGCGCAGCACAGCCGCGGCGGCCTTCTCGGTGACGTCGGTCTTGTCGTAGGAATAGGAGAAGATCCGGTTCATGGCGAGCGTGACGGCCGAGGTGACATCGGCGGTCGCCCCGACATCGGTGAGAGCGAGGTTGTCGGCGGCGGGGTTCGAGGAGGCCGACCGGGCTTCGAGGGTGAACCAGACACCGGCACCGGCGAGCAGGACGGCGGCGGCGAGCAGGAGAGCCGGAAGCCGCCGCCAGGCCGGACGCGCCTTGGCGGGTTGAGCGGCTTCGGCTTCGTCCGCATCAGCTGCCTCGGAGGAGCCTTCGACCTCGGCCTCGACGGCCTCGGCATCGGTGGCCGCCGGGTCGGAGGAGCCGCCTTCGGTCGCCGGGGTGCTCAGCTCGGTGGCTTCGGACTCGGCGGTGTGGACCGCCTCCTCGGGCGCGGCTGCGGGTGATCCGGCCGCCGTCACCTCCGGCTGGTCGTCCCGCGCCGTCTCGATCTCTTCCGTCCTGCTCATCGCGCACCCACCGGCAGCTGGTCCAGCGCGCTCAACTTCCAGCCCTCCGGGGTCCGGGTCAGCGCCGCCGCGAAGCGGTTGCGCTTCACCGCCGGGGCCGTTCCCTGCTTTGCCATCGTGATCTCCACCGAGGCCAGGAGCTTCGCCGTGCCCGCGTGTTCGTCCAGTTCGCTCAGTGCCGCGTCCAGGACGCGGCCCGTCGCCACCGTGGCGTTCGCCGCGAGGGTCTTCTTCGTCGTGTCGTCCGTGTGGGCCAGCTGGTCGTGCAGCGGGCCCGTCGACGCCGCGAGCCAGCGGCCCAGGCCGCCGTCGACGTCGTGGTAGTCCAGGCTGCTCAGCTCCGCCACCAACGTCCGGCCGCTCGCCAGGGCGTCGTCGCGCGCGGACCCGTACGTCAGGGCCGGCTCGTGGGACGCCGCGTACCACGCGTAGCCCGAGCCGCCCGCGAACACCGCGGCCGCCGCCACCAAGCCCACGGGCAGGTACTTCACCGCAGCCACAGCATCTCCTCGAGGCTCGTCGACGTCGCCTGCGTGCCCATCCCGAGCGGGCCGGTCAGCCCGCCCGGCAGGGCCGGCGCCGGCACGGGCGGGTGCGGTGCGTTCTGCGTGCCGCGCACCGAGCTCTCGTTCCCGTACGGCAGCGTGCACGCCGCGTCGGTGCGGAACGGCAGCGGGGTGACGTCGGTGCTCGGCCGGTGCGGGGTGCCCTCGTAGCCCTGACGGCACGGCGGCGGGTCGTCGAAGTTCAGCACCAGCCCCATCCGCAGCTGGTCACCCGCGGGGTTCAGCGCCGAACCCACGGCGGCCACCGCCTTCGGCGTGTTGACCAGCAGCTGCTGCTCGGCGTCCGTGCGGGTGGCGAACACCCGGGACGTCGTCAGCAGGTTGGCCAGCAGGATCGGCAGGCCGGGGTCGTTTTCCTTCAGCAGCGAGGAAAGCTCCGTCGCCGCGGGCGGCGCGGTCGCGATCAGCCGCCGCAGGTCGCCGTCGGAGCTGGCCAGCTGCTGCGCGAACACCTTGGCGTTGCTGCTGAACGAGCGCCACTCGGCCGCGGAGTCGACCTGGGTGCGCAGCACCGTCGCGCCGTCGCCGATCAGCTTCGACGTCTGCGGCAGGTGCGTGCTCGCCTCCTGGGTGAACGTCGTCGCCGAGTCCATCAGCGTCTGCAGGTCCGGGCCCGCGCCGCGCAGGGCGTCGTCGAGCTCGTTCACCACCGTGCGCAGGTCCTGCGTCGGCACGGACGCGGTGAACGAGTCCAGGTCCGTCAGCAGGCTGTTCACCGGCAGCGGCAGCGTCGTCGACTCGCGCTGGATCACCGAACCCTGGCCGAGGTAGGGCCGGTCGGCCGTGCGCGGCTGCAGGTCGACGTACTGCTCGCCGACCGCGGACCGGTTCGCCACCACGGCCTGGGAGTTCTCCGGGATGGGCGGGGCGCCGTCGTCGATCAGCAGGTCGGCTTCGGTGCCGGTGGTGGTGAGCCGCAGCTCGCCGACCCGCCCGACGGCGACGCCGCGGTAGGTCACCTCGCCGTTGGTGAACAGGCCACCGCCCTCGGCGAGCTCCAGCTTGACCGTGTAGCTGCCGGAGCCGAACAACCGGCCGAGCCCGGCGTAGTTCGCCCCCACGAACGCCGTGGTGGCCAGGGCGATGACGACGAACAGCACCACCTGGATCCGCACTCTGCGCGTCAGCATCAGCGGCCTCCGGAGACGCGGGCGTCGTCGCTGCCCAGCGGGAGCGGCGGCAGGCCGGGCGGGACACCCTGGCCGGGCGGGGGCAGCGGCACGCCGGCCGCGGGGATCATCGACGTGTAGACGTTGATGTAGTCCCCCTTCACGGCGGGGAGCACCGAGTCCGGGAACGGGAACGTCGGCAGCATCTGCAGCGACTTCGGCAGGTCGTCGCCGGCCTTCGCCAGCTGCCCCAGGATCGGCGCGAGCGCGCGCAGGTCGGCGACCATGTCGTCGCGGCTGCGGTCGACGACGTCGGTGGCGACCGTCGAAAGCCGGTCGAGCGACTGCAGCATCGAGACTAGCTGCGTGCGCTGCTCGGTCAGCGACTGCAGGCCCGGCGTCAGGTCGGTCAGCGCGCCGGACACCTGCTCGTGCCGGTTGGCCAGCGTCGCCGACAGCCGGTTCAGGCCGTCGAGCGCCTCGGTGATGTCCGAGCGGTGCGCGTCCAGGTCGGTCATCAGGGTGTTCACCCCGCCGAGGAACGAGCGGATCTGCTCCTCGTTGCCGTCCATCACCTTCGACAGCTCGCGGTTGATCGTCTGCAGCTGCCCGATCCCGCCGCCGTTGAGCAGCAGCGACAACGCGCCGAAGATCTCCTCGAACTCGGGGTTGCGGTTGGTGCGGTCCAGGGTGATCGTGGCGCCGTTCGCGAGCCGAGGACCGGAAGTGGACGCGGCCGGCGTGCCGTCCGGTGGCGCCAGCTCGACGAACTTCTCGCCGAGCAGGCTGGACTGGCGCAGCCGCGCGACCGCGTTGGCGGGCAGCGCGACGTCGCCGTTGACCTCCAGCACGGTTTCGGCCGTCCAGCCGTCGCTGCCCAGCCGGATCTCCCGCACCCGCCCGACCGGGACGTCGCCGACCTTCACCGCGGCCTGCGGCACCAGGTCGAGGACGTCGGCGAACTGCACGGTCACGTCGTACGGGTGGTCGCCGACGTCGGCGCCGCCGGGCAGCGGCAGGTCGTAGACGCCCTTGAACTCACCCGAGGAGCAGCCGGTGAGCAGGAGACACCCGACGGCCGCGGCGGCGAGGGCCCGCTTCATCGCCCACCTCCGCTGGTGTAGACGTCCCCGGTGACCGGCAACGGAAGTTCCTGGTAGTAGTCGAGGTTCGCCCGGCCGAGCAGCCGTCCGGTGTCCGGGTCGACGGCGTTGAGCACGTTCGTCACCGCGAGCGGGATGGCGTCGAGCGTCCCGGCCAGCGACGCGCGCTGGTCGACGAGGGTCTGCGTGGTCGTCACCAGGTTGTCCACATTGGACTTGAGTGCCTCGCGGTTGTCCCGGATGAACGCCTGGACGTCACCGAGCGCACGGCCGAGGCCTTCGAGGGCCTGGGCGAGCTCGCCGCTGTTGGCGGCCAGCGTGCTCGACACCTGCGAGAGCTGCTGGTTGACGCTGCTGACCTGCTGGTCGTTGGTGGACAGCATGGTCGTGAACTTCTGCAGCTGGTCGACGGTGCCGAACAGGTCACCCGAGTTGCCGGCCAGGGTCCGGGCCAGCTGGGCGAAGTTGCGGACGCTGTCGTTGAACGCCTGGCCGTTGCCCTGCAGGTTCGCCGCGCCGGTCTTCAGCAGGTCCGAAAGCGCGCCCTGGGAGTTCGCGCCGTTCGGGCCGAGGGCCTTGGTCAGGGAGTCGAGGCTGGCGTAGAGCTGGTCGAGCTCCACCGGCGTCGCCGTGCGCTGCACCGGGATCGACGCGCCGTCCGGCAGCCGCGGCCCGCCGCGGGCCGGCTTGGCGAACTGGACGTAGCGGTCGGCGACGACGCTGGGCGCGATCACCAGCACCGTGGTGTCCTGCGCGACGCCGACCGAACCGTCGACGCTCATGTCGACCTGCACCTGCTCGCCGCGCGGGGTGACCTGGTCGACCTGGCCGATCCGGACGCCGAGCACGCGGACGTCGGAGCCGGGGTAGACGCCGACCGCGCGGGAGAAGAACGCCGTGACGTGGTGCTGGCCGCTGCCGGAGAACACCCACCACAGCGCGGCCGTCACGACCAGCGCGAGCAGCAGGGCGGCGGCGATGAACCGGCTGGTCAGGACCCCGGCCCTGGTGGTGGTCAGCGCGCTCACTTGGTCCCTCCCGGGTTCTTCGGCGGGACGCACGGGTCGTGGTTCTCGGGCAGCAGGCCGCAGAGGTAGGCGTCGATCCAGTGGCCGTTGCCGGTCGTGTTGGTGACGACGCGGAAGTACGGCCCGGCGAGCTGCAGGCCCTTGGTCAGGTTGTCGTTCTGCCGCTTGAGCAGGTCGGTCACCTGCTTGAGCGACTCCAGCGCCGGCTTGAGCTGCGCGGTGTTGTCCTGCACCAGCCCGCTGAGCTGGTCGGCCAGCCGCGCCGAGCCGGTGAGCAGGTCGTGGATCGCGTCGCGGCGCCGGTTCAGCTCGGTGAGCAGCAGGTTGCCGTCGTCGATGAGCTTCTCGAAGTCGTCGTTCGAGTTCGCCAGCGTCGTGGTCAGCGTCCGGGCGTTGGCCAGCAGCTCCGAGATCTGGCTGTCGCGGCTCGACACCGTCTTCGACAGCTGGGACAGGCCGTCGAGCGCGCTGCGGACGTGCTCGGGGGAGTTGCGGAAGGTGTCCGACAGCGTGGTGAAGCTGTCGGCGAGCTGCTTGGTGTCGATCGAGCCGACGGTGTTCGCCAGGCCGTTGAAGGCGTCCGTGACGTCGTAGGGCGTGACGGTCCGGGTCCGCGGGATCGCCTGGTCCGGGTTCTGCACCGCGTCGCCGCTCGGGTCCAGCGCGAGGAACTTGCGGCCCAGCAACGTCTTGATCTTGATCTGGACGGACGTGCGGTCGCCGACCCAGGCGTCCTTGACCCGGAAGTGGACCAGGACGTGGTCGTCGGACAGCGCGACGTCGCGCACCTCGCCGACCTTGATGCCGGCGATCCGGACCTCGTCGTCGGCCTGCAGGCCCGCGGCCTCGGAGAACTCGGCCGCGTACGTGGTGCCGCCGCCGACGATCGGCAGGTTGTCGTAGTTGAACGTGAGGGTGAGCAGCGCGGCCAGCGCGACGCTGCCGACCACCCCGAGCACGAGCGGGTTGCGCTCCTTGAAGGACTTCACGACTCACACCTCGGCGTCGGGACGTACACCCCGCGCGCGGGCGTGGTTTCCAGGGTGGCTCGGCAGAGGAAGAAGTTCATCCACGAGCCGTAGGAGGCGACCCGGCCGATCTCGGTGAACTTGACCGGCAGGTTGGTCAGGAAACTGTCCACATCGGACTGGTTCTCGCCGAGGTTCGCGGCGACGCCCTGCAGGCCGGCGATGCTGTCCTTCAGCGGCGGCCGGGCCTGCTCGAACAGCCCGGCGGTGGACTGAGTGAGGTCGCCGATGCCGCTGATGGCGTCGCCGATCGCGGCGCGGTCGCCGGCCAGCCCGGACACCAGCTGCCGCAGCGTGGACACCAGGTTCGCGAGCGCGTCACCCTTGCCGTTGACCGTCTTCAGGACCGAGTTGAGGTTCCCGATCACCTCGCCGATCACCTTGTCGCGCCCGGCGAGCGTGGTGGTCAGCGAGCCGGTGTGGGCGAGCAGGCTCTCGACGGTGCCGCCTTCCCCCTGCAGCACCTGGACGATCTCGCCGGAGAGCTGGTTGACGTCGTTGGGCGAGAGCGCCTGGAACAGCGGCTTGAACCCGTTGAACAGGTCGGTGAGGTCGAGCGCGGGTGTCGTGCGGTCCAGCGGGATCTCGCCGCCTTCGGGCAGCAGGTCCCGGGTGGCGGTGTTGCCGCGTTCGAGGGCGATGTAGCGCTGCCCGACCATGTTGCGGTACTTGACGACCGCGTGGACGTCGGCGGGCAGCCGGCGGCCGCTGTCGAGGGAGAACCCGACCCGCGCCCGGTTGTGGTCGCTGATCTCGAGGGACTCGACCTGGCCGACCCGGACACCGGAGATGCGCACGTCGTCACCGACGTTGAGCGACGTCGCGTCGAGGAACTTCGCCGAGTACGGCTTCGCGTCGCCGAGGCCGGAGTTCGTGATGGAGATGGCCAGCAGCGTCGTGGCGAGCGCGGTGACGACGATGAAGATCAGGCTCTTGATCAGCGGGGAGGCGATGTTCCTCACTTGAGCTTCACCTCCGTGCCGCGGTAGAGCGGGCCGACGAGCACGCTGCTCCACCCGGGCACCTGCGCGGTCGGCACGCCGATCGACGGCGCGACGAGCGTGGCCAGCAGCTGCTGCTCCTGCGGCGAGTTCGCGACGCCGAGGTCACCCTGGCCGCCGGGCAGCAGCGGGTGGCCGGTGGCGCCCGGGGTGGCCGCGGCGGTGCCGGCGGTCGGGGCGACGCCGGAGGGGTAACAGCGGGGCTCGCCGCCGTCGGTGAACCGCGGGTCGTCCTGGCCGGGCAGGTACTTGCCGCTGTTCGCGGTGACCGCGACGTCGGCGTGCAGGCCCGGCTCGTTCGTGCCCGCGCCGAGCACCTTGTCCATGGATCCCCTCAGTGCGTTCAGCGAGGCGAGGGTGCACGCGAAGCTGGGGGAGTACTTCGCGGCGATCTCCAGCGGCGCGCGGCTGTCGGCGGCCAGTGAGATCAGGTTGTCGTGGTTGTTCTGCAGGAACGTCGTGATCTCCTGCGACGACGACGTCACCTGCTGGTACACCCCGGCCAGGTCCGCCTGCTTCTCCTTGACCGTGTTGAGCGTGACGGCGGAGTCGGTCAGCGCGTCCAGCAGGTCGGGCGCGATGTCGCCGTACACCTGGGAAACCGTGGCCAGGTCCCGGATGTCCGAGGTGAGCTGCGGCAGGTTGGGGTTGAACTCCTTGAGGTAGCTCGCGGCCGTGTCGATCGTCTGGCCGAGCTGTTCGCCGCGGCCCTGCAACGCCGTCGACACGGCGGTGAGCGTCGTCGCGAGCTTCTGCGGCTGGACGGCCTTGAGCAGCGGCAGCAGGTTGTCGAAGACGCGTTCCAGCTCGATCGCGTTGGCCGAGCGGTCCTGCGCGATGACGTCGCCGGCGGCCAGGTGCGGCGCCCGGTCGCCGTCCGGGATGGACAGCTGGACGTACCGCTCGCCGAACAGCGTCTTCGGCACGAGCAGCGCGGAGACGTCCTTGGGGAGCATGCCGACCTTGCCCGGCTCCAGCGCAAGCGCTATCTCCGCGCCTTCCGGCGTCGCCCTGACGTCCCGGATCTCGCCGACCAGCACGCCGCGGGCCTTGACCTGGCCGCCGGGGGAGAGCTGGTTGCCGATGCGGCTCGCCTTCAGCGTCACCGGCACCGTGCTGACGAAGTCCTTGTCGTAGACCTTGATGGACAGCGTAACGAGCACGCCCATCACGACCAGGAACAGCACCCCGGCGGTGCGGACCCCGGCCTTGCGGCGGGTTTCGCGTCTCATCCGGCCACCTGCACGGTGGTCGTCGCACCCCAGATCGCCAGGGACAGGAAGAAGTCGAGCACGCTGATCGCGACGATCGCGGTGCGCACCGCGCGGCCCACGGCCACGCCGACCCCGGCCGGGCCGCCGCTCGCGCGGAAGCCGTAGTAACAGTGCGCCAGGACCACGACCACGCTGAACACCAGGACCTTCCCGAACGACCACAGGACGTCGCCGGGGGGCAGGAACAGCAGGAAGTAGTGGTCGTAGGTGCCCGCGGACTGGCCGAAGAACCAGACGGTGATCTGCCTCGACGCGAGGTAGCTCGAGAGCAGGCCGATCGCGTAGAGCGGGATGACGGCGAGGAAACCGGCGATCACCCGCGTCGTCACCAGGTACGGGACGCTCGGGATGCCCATGACCTCCAGGGCGTCGATCTCCTCGGAGATCCGCATCGCGCCCAGTTGCGCGGTGAAGCCGCAGCCGACGGTGGCGGAGAGGGCGAGGCCGGAGACGAGCGGCGCGATCTCGCGGGTGTTGAAGTAGGCCGAGACGAACCCGGCGAACGCCGACGTCCCGACCTGGTTGAGCGCGGAGTAGCCCTGCAGCCCGACGACCGTGCCGGTGGCGACGGTCATCCCGATCATCACGCCGATCGTGCCGCCGATCACGGCGAGCGCGCCGCTGCCGAAGCTGACCTCGGCCAGCAGCCGGACGATCTCGCGCAGGTAGCGGCGGATCGCGCGCGGGATCCAGGCGATCGCGCGCAGGAAGAACAGGATCTGGTCGCCGAGGGTGTCGAGGAACCCGAACCGCCGGTCGACGGCTTCGCGCACCCGCGCGGACCTGGGGACTTCCGTGGTGGTCACGCTCAGCTCCCCTTGGGCGGCACGAGTTGCAGGTAGACGGTGGTGAGCACCAGGTTCAGCACGAACAGCAGCAGGAACGTGATGACGACCGACTGGTTGACCGCGTCGCCGACGCCCTTCGGCCCGCCCTTGGGGTTGAGGCCGCGGTAGGAGGCGACGACCCCGGCGACGAAGCCGAAGATGAGCGCCTTGATCTCGCTGATCCACAGGTCGGGCAGCTGGGCGAGGGCGGAGAAGCTCGCCAGGTACGCGCCCGGAGTGCCGTGCTGCATGACGACGTTGAAGAAGTAGCCGCCGAGCACGCCGACGACGCTCACCATGCCGTTGAGGAAGATCGCGACACCCATCGCGGCGAGCACCCGCGGCACGATCAGGCGCTGGACCGGCGAGACGCCGAGCACCTCCATCGCGTCGATCTCTTCGCGGATGGTGCGGGAGCCCAGGTCGGCGCACATGGCGCTGCCGCCGGCGCCGGCGATGAGCAGCGCCGTCACGATCGGGCTGGCCTGCTGGATGATCGCCAGCACGCTCGCCGCGCCGGTGAACGACTGTGCGCCGATCTGCGTGGTGAGGGAGCCGATGTGCAGCGCGATCACCGCGCCGAACGGGATCGACACCAGGGCCGTCGGCAGGATCGAGACGCTCGCGATGAACCAGAACTGCTGGATCAGCTCCCGCGTCTGGAAGGGGCGCCGGAAGGTCAGCCGGACGACGTCGAGGCCGAGCGCGTAGAGCCGCCCGGTCTGCCGCAGCGCGGCGGCCCCGGGGAACGACGTCGTCGTCGTCCGTTCGGCCATTCGTGTGCCTCCCCAGTGTTTCGCGGGCACGACGAATACACCCGAGGTGAGCAAATGAACTGGTCCGAACGGGCTATCTCAGGTCGGCCATTCACGGTCTCGGGGGTCACCGTGCCGTTTCCTACTGGTCGGTACGCTAACCACGGCCCTGCTGGGAGACAAGAACTTGAGCATGATCACGCGGTCACGGCCTGGTAACCGCACATTTCTTGTCGATTACTGACAAACGGCCCTGATCTTGTTGTCAGTGGAGGAAAAGAAATTCCCGACCCGGGTGCGCAAGCCGTTCACGGCTGCACGGACGTCCCCATTCCCGGTTCCCGGGTGTACCCGAACGGACGACACGCGAACCCTGCCGGACGACACGCCCGGCAGGGTAAGCGCACCCGTGTCGTCCGTCCAGGCACGCGTGTCGTCCACCCGGGTACGCGTGTCGTCCATCCCGGTACGCGTGTTCGCCGGCCCAGCTGTGTCCAGAGGGTCGACACGCGTGATCAGGAAGCCGACACGCGTGATCCCGGAGTCGACACGGTGCCGCGGTTCGCGCCACGCCGTGTCGACCCTTCAAACACGCGTGCCGACTCTCCAATCACGCGTGCCGACTCTCCAATCACGCGTGTCGGCGTTCTGATCACGGGGTCAGGACTTGAGGCCGGCGATCAGCTCGTAGGAGCGGATGCGGTCCGCGTGGCCGTGGACCATGGTCGTGATCATCAGCTCGTCGGCGGCCGTGTCGTCGAGGAGCTGCTGGAGTCCCTTGTGGACCGTCTCGGGGGAGCCGATGATGCTCGAGCCGAAGCGGTCGGCCAGGAACGCGCGGTCCATCTCGGTGTACGGGTACTCCGCCGCCTCTTCGGGCGTCGGCATCGCGATCGGGCGGCCGCGGCGCAGGCTGAGGAACGTCAGGCCGGACGGGCCGGCCAGGAACTGGGCGCGCTCGTCGGTCTCGGCGGCCACGACGGACGTGCCGAGCATGACGTACGGCTCCTCCAGCACCCCCGGCCGGAAGTTGTCGCGGTAGAGCTGTACCGCCGGGATCGTGTTCTCCGCGGCGAAGTGGTGCGCGAAGGAGAACGGCAGCCCGAGCCGCCCGGCGAGCTGCGCGCTGAAGCCGGACGAACCGAGCAGCCAGATCGGCGGCTGGTTGCCCTCGGCGACCGCGGCGTTGACCCCGCGGGCCTCCGAGTGGGTGAAGTAGCCGATCAGCTCCTGCAGGTGCTCCGGGAAGTTCTCCGCCGACAGCCCGCCCGGCCCGCGCAGCGCGAGCGCCGTCCGCTGGTCGGTGCCCGGCGCGCGGCCGATGCCCAGGTCGATGCGGCCCGGGTGGAACGCCTCCAGCGTGCCGAACTGCTCGGCGACGACCAGCGGCGCGTGGTTGGGCAGCATGACCCCGCCCGAGCCGACGCGGATGCGCTCGGTCGCGTCGGCGACGTGCCCGATCAGCACGGCCGTCGCCGAGCTGGCGATGCCGGGCATGTTGTGGTGCTCGGCCAGCCAGTAGCGGTTGAAGCCCAGCCGCTCGGTGGCGCGGGCGAGGTCGAGGGTGTTGCGCAGCGTCTCCCCGATGCTGATCCCCTCGGACACCGGGGACAGGTCGAGCACGGACAGCGGCACGTCAGGCAGTGAGCTCACAACCGGGGTCAACGCCCCGGTGCGCCGATAACTTCCCGCAACGCCGCCGGATCGTCGCCGCTCCACGCGACGACGCCGTCCGGACGCACGAGCAGCGCGTCCGCCACCGGTTCCGGACCCGTGGCTGTGACGATCTTCACCCGCGATCCGGCGGCTTCCCGCAGGTCGGCGCGGTCCGCGAAGTCGAACAGCACGGTCCGGGCGTCCCGCATGATCTCCGCCACGCGCGTCTTCTCGCCGTCGACGGTCAGCGGCAGGTCGGGGACGTACGGCAGCTCGTCGGCGTCGCGCATCAGCCCGGCCAGGTGCCGGGTCGGCTCCTCGAACGCGGCCAGCTCGCCGAACAGCGTCCGCAGCGCGTCGCCGTCCTCGCCGGTCAGGCGTTCGAGCAGGGCTTGGACGCGGGTTTGGGTCAACGTCCTGGCCGCGACCGGACGGCGTTCGGAGTGATAGCTGTCGAGCAAAGCGTCCCCAGCGTCTCCCCGGACGACGGCGGCGAGCTTCCAGCCGAGGTTGACCGCGTCCAGCAGCCCGACGTTCAGCGACGAGCCGCCCGCGGGGAAGAGGTGCGCGGCGTCGCCGGCCAGCAGCACCCGCCCGGCCCGGTAACGCTCGGCGAGCCGGGCCTGGCTGACCGTCCGGGACAGCCAGAGCGGCTCGCCCAGCGGCAGGTCGGCGCCGAGCACCCGCCGGACGCTCTCCCGGAACTCGTCGAGCGTCGGCTCGCCCGGCGGCTCCGGCGTCGCCTCCCGGACGCCGACGATCACGACACCCGGCGTCAGCGACGTCAGCAGCACCCGCCCGGCCGGCCGCCGGTTCCAGCCCTGCTTCAGGCCTTTGACGGAAGTGAAGAGGTCGAACGGCTGGTCCGTCCGGAAGTGGCCGAACCGCAGCAACTCGTCGTCGGTCGTGCCGGGAAAGCCGATGCCGGCCAGCTCCCGGACGCGGCTGTGCGCGCCGTCGCAGCCGACGACGTACGGCGCGTCCAGCCGGTACTCGCCGTCCGGACCGCGGACCGTGTCGAGGTCGAGGAGTTCGTGCCCGCGCCGGATCTCGACACCGAGTTCGGCGGCGCGTTCCGCCAGCAGGGCCTCCATCCGGGGCTGTTGCAGCATCAATCCGCGCAGTGGCGGGCTGTCGAGCTTGGTGAAGTTCAGCCGCACCGGCCCGAACGGGAACCCGGGGAACGGCCCGGCGAACGCCGCCTCGGCCCGGAACCTCTCGAACAGCCCCCGGTGGTCCAGCTGCTCGACGATCCGGCCGCCGAGCCCGTTCGCCCGCGGCCGCTCGTCCGGGGTGGCCCGCCGGTCGAGGACCACGGGTGTGATCCCGCCGAGCCGCAGCTCCGCCGCCAGCATCAGGCCCACCGGGCCCGCTCCGATCACCGCTACGTCCATGACGCCTCCTTGTCAGTTTGGACTGACGTGCAGTGTCAGGCTAGACTGACACACCATGGAGGCGGAAGAGCTTTCCGGGCGGATTTCGGAAACCGACCCGGCGGTCGCGCTGCGGGCCGTCGGCGCGCTGCACCGGCTCGCCGAGCAGGTCGAGGCGGCGGCGGTCGCGCACGCCCGGGACCGCGGCTGGTCGTGGGAGCAGATCGGCGACGCGCTCGGCGTGGCCCGGCAGTCCGTGCACGCGAAGTACGGGAAGTGAGGCGCGATGATCGCGAAGAGCCCGTTCGCGTCGGTGGTGACGGCGGCGCTGGAGGAGTCGCGCCGCCGCGGCGACCGGCGGCTGGGCACGGAACACCTGCTGCTGGGCCTGCTCCACGACGACGCCTGCGCGCAAGCCCTCGGCTTGGACGTGATGACGGCCCGCGCGGCCCTCGACCGCCTGGACCGGGAAGCCCTGGCGGTGCTGGGGATCGACGTCGAAGGCCTCCGTCCGGCGGACGCGTCACGGAAACGCGCGAAGCTGACGCTGGGGGCCCTGACGTCGAACGCCCGAGCGGTGGTCAACGAGGCGATCCGCGGGGTGCCACGCCGCCGGGACCCGGCGGAGCTGCTGCGGGTGCTGCTGTCGGTGACCCCGCCGGACCCGGCGGCGGACCTGTTCGCCGCGTTGGGTGTCGATCGGGAGGAGGTCCGGCGCCGGTTGGGGACTTGATTCGCCGCGCCGGGCGTCGAGCGCCGATGGTGAAATCCGGCTTTTCCCTCTGAGCCGTGCGTTCTTGGATACCGTGTGCCGCACCGGAACCGCAAAGGAGGACGGGTGCCGCGTCCGGAGCGACCGCTGGATCCCCGGGACGACCTGCTGACCGACTTCGCCGCCGATCTGCGGCGGTTGCGCGAGAACGCCGGGAATCCCACCTACCGCGAGCTGGGGCGGCGCGCGCACTACTCGGCCGGCACGCTCTCCGAGGCCGCCGGCGGGCGGAAACTCCCCAGCCTGGCCGTCACCTTGGCCTACGTCCGGGCCTGCGGTGGCGACCCCGGTGAATGGGAGGAGCGCTGGCACAAGGTCGCGGACGACCAGGCCGGTGCCGATTCACCGGCCGAGCCGGAATCCGGGGAATCGCCGCCTTATGTCGGCCTGGCCGCATTCGGGCCCGCCGACGCCGTCCGGTTCTTCGGCCGCGAACGACTGGTCGAAAAGCTCACCGGACGCCTTGCGAGACAGCGTTTTCTCGCCGTCCTCGGCGCGTCCGGCTCGGGCAAGTCCTCGTTGCTGCGCGCCGGTCTCCTGCCCGCCGTCACCGGCCGCACCGTGCTGCTCACCCCGGGCGCCCGGCCGCTGCAGGAGTGCGCGGTCAAGTTCGCCGCCGCGCTCGGCGTCGCCCCCGGCGCGCTGCTCGACGACTTCGCCGCGCACCCGCGCAACCTCGGTCTCGCCGCGCGGCAGCTCGTCCAAGATGAGGACGAAGACGTCGTGCTGGTCGTCGACCAGTTCGAGGAGGTCTTCACGCTCTGCCAGGACGCCGGCGAGCGCGCCGGATTCCTCGCCGCGCTGGTCACCGCGACCACCGAACCCGGCAGCCGGACCCGCGTGGTCCTCGGCATCCGCACCGACTTCTACACCCACTGCGCGCGTCATGCCGACCTCGCCGAAGCCATGCAGGACGCGCAGATCCTGGTCGGCCCGATGACGACCGAGGAGCTCCGGCAGGCCATCTCGCGGCCCGCCGTCGACGCCGGTTACCGCGTCGAGAACGCGCTCGTGTCCCGGCTGGTCGCGGACGCCACCGGCCAGCCCGGCGTGCTCCCGCTGCTCTCGCACGCCCTGCTCGAGACGTGGCGACGCCGCCGCGGCACCACGCTCACCCTGGCGGGTTACGAGGCCGGCGGCGGCATCGAACGGGCCGTCGCGCAGACGTCGGAAGGCACGTTCGCGACGCTGTCCGAGCGCCAGCAGGGGCTGGCGCGGCAGATCTTCCTGCGGATGACCGCGCTCGGCGAGGGCACCGAGGACACCAAGCGCCGGCTCAGCCGCGACGAGCTCGACACGGAGGACGGCGACACCGCCGTCGTCCTCGGCGAACTGGCGGCGGCGCGGCTGGTCACCCTCGACGACACGGGCATCGACATCGCGCACGAGGCCCTCATCCGCGGCTGGCCGCGGCTGCGCGAGTGGCTCACCGAAGACCGCGAAGGCCTGCGCGTGCACCGCCAGCTCACCGAGGCGACCGACGCGTGGGAGTCGGTCGAGCGCGACCCCGGCTGGCTCTACCGCGGTACCCGGCTGGCCATCGCCCGCGAGTGGGCCGCGCGCCAGGACTCCGCGCTGTCGCGGCGGGAACGGCGGTTCCTCGACGCCAGCCTGGCCGTCGAGCACGCCGAGCAGCAGCGGGAGCGCGGCCGCACCCGGCGGCTGCGGCAGCTGGTCGCGCTGCTGGCGGTGCTGCTGGTCGTCGCCGTCGCCGCGACGGCCTACGCGGTGCGCGCCGAGTCGACGGCCACAGACCAGCGCAACAGCGCGCTCGCCCAGAAGGTGGCCGGCCAGGCGCTGGCCGTGCGCGCCACCAACCCCGCGCTCGCCGCCCAGCTCGCGCTCGCCGCGTACCGCCTCGACCCGAGCGCCGACGCGCGCGGCGCCGTCCTCGGGATGTTCGCGACGCCGTATTCGACGCGCCTCACCGCGCACACCGGCCGGATCAACACCGTCGCCCTCCGCCCGGACGGGCAGGTGCTGGCCACCGCCAGCTGGGACGGGACCGCCCGCCTGTGGGACATCCACGATCCGCACCACCCGGTGCCGCTCGGCACGCTGAGCGGGCACACCGGCAACGTCAACAACGTCGCCTTCGCCGCCGACGGCCGGACCGTCGCCACCGCGGGCTTCGACGGCACCGTCCGCGTCTGGGACGTCACCGACCCGGGGCGTCCCGGGCCCGGTGTCGTGCTCGAACGCCACGAGGGGAAGGCGTACGCCGTCGCGTTCAGTCCCGTCGGCCCGCTGCTGGCCACCGGCGACGTCGACGGCACGCTCCGGCTGTACGACACGGCGAGCCGGAAGCAGGTGGGGGAGCTGAGGGGGCACACGTCGTACGTCAACAACCTGGCCTTCAGCCCCGACGGCAAGCTGCTCGCCTCGGCGTCGGCCGACAGGACGGCGCGGCTCTGGGACGTCGACGGCCGCCGCCCGCTCGGCGTCGCGACCGGGCACACCGACGTCGTGCACTCGGTCGCCTTCGGCCCGGACGGCCACACGCTCGCCACGGCGAGCGCCGACCAGAGCGCGCGCCTGTGGGACGTCACGGATCCGAACAAGCCGGTGCAGCTCGCGGCTTTGACGTCGCACAAGGCGATCGTGCGGTCGGTCGCCTTCACCGCCGACGGGCGCACCCTCGCGACCACCGGGTTCGACCGCACCGCCCGGCTGTGGGACGTCGCCGACCCGCGGCGGCCGCGCGAGCTGCCGCCGCTGCCGGGGCACACCGGCGCCGTCGTCTCGGCCGTGTTCAGCCGGGACGGGCGCACCCTCGCCACGGCCAGCGACGACCAGACCGCCCGGCTCTGGGACCGGCCCGGCCCCGGCCTCCCCGCGCACACGGACAAGGCGTGCGACGCGGCCTTCGGTCCCGGTGGGCTCCTGGCCACCGGCGGCTACGACAAGACGGTGCGGCTGCTCGACTGGGGCACCTCGCGGCCGCTGGCCACGATCGGCGGCTTCGGCGACGCGGTCTGCGGCGTCGCGATCAGCCCCGACGGCCGGACCCTGGCCACGGGCAGCTGGGACCACACGATGACCCTGCGGGACATCACCGACCCGGCGAAACCCGGGCCGCCGGTGGTGTTCTCCCGGCCGAGCGACGACATCGACGCGGTCGCGTTCAGCCCGGACGGCCGTTTCCTCGCCACCGCGGGCCAGGGCCACACCTCCCGGCTGTGGGACCTCGCCGACCGCGCCCGCCCCGCGGAGATCGCGCGGTTGCAGGGGCACGCCGACGACGTCCACACCCTCGCCTTCAGCCCCGACGGCCGGACGCTGGCCACCGCCGGCTGGGACCACACGGCTCGGCTGTGGGACGTCTCGACCCCGCGCGCGCCGAAGCCGTTGGCGACGCTCGAAGGCCACACGGACACGATCTTCTCGATCGCCTTCAGCCCGGACGGCAGGCGCGTCGCCACCGCGAGCGCCGACCGCACGGTCCGGCTCTGGGACGCCACGCTCGTGAGCCCGCCGGTCGTGCTGACCGGGCACACGGACGTCGTGATGTCGGTGTCCTTCAGCGGCGACGGCCGCACGCTCGCCTCCGGCGGCTACGACCGCACGATCCGGCTGTGGGACGTCGGCGCGGCAGCCCCGCGCGCGGTCCTGCCGGAGGAACGCGACCGCGTCTACGCCGTGGAGTACGCCCCCGACGGCCATACGCTGGCCGGAACCGTCGCGGACGGGACGGTCCGCCTGCAGGAGACGGATCCCGACCGGGCGGCCGACCGGATCTGCGCGATCGCGGCCCCGCGCATCACGCCGGCGGAGTGGACCGCGAGCCTGGCGGGCCTGGACTACGCGCCGCCGTGCCCCTGACCGAGTTGTTCGGCGTTGTTGTTCGGTCGCTGCTCGCGGACACCGAACAACCCTGATCGACTAGACATGCCCTCGGACGGACAGTCCTGCGACGTTTGCCGGCTGGGGGTCTGAAGGGCTCCTTCAAGGGCACGGGAAGGTGCCTCCCGCCCCTCGAAGGAGCCCTTCAGCGTGCCCGGGTCAGCCCGCCGGGATCCAGTCCGGGTTCGAGGCCAGCACCGTCAGCTGCTGTGTCGCCCGGGTCAGCGCCACGTACAGGACCCGCCGCCCGGTCGTGGACTCCGTGACCAGGTCCATCGGCTCGACGAGGACGACCGCGTCGTACTCCAGGCCCTTCGAATCCAGGCTGCCGACGACCTTCAGCCGCTCTTCCGCCTCACCCGACAGCCAGCCCGCGACCTCCGGGACGCGGTCCATCGCCGTGATGACGCCGACCGTGCCCTCGACCGCGCCCAGCAGCTCCTTCACCGCCGCCTGGGTCGCCGACGGCAGGCCGGCCGCGTCCACCGGGCGGACGTCCGGCTCGACGCCCGTCTTGCGGACCGCCACCGGCAGCTCGCCCGCCTCCGCGTGCCCCGCCACGACCTTGGCCGCCAGGTCGAAGATCTCCGCCGAGTTGCGGTAGTTCGTGCGCAGGGTGAACCGCCGCCGGGTCGTCTTGATCCCGAACGCCTGGTCGCGCGCCTGCGCCGCCTCCGCCGGGTCCGGCCACGAGCTCTGCACCGGGTCGCCGACGACCGTCCAGCTCGCGTACTTCCCGCGGCGCCCGACCATCCGCCACTGCATCGGCGAAAGGTCCTGCGACTCGTCGACGACCACGTGCGAGTACTCGTCGTAGTGCTCGGGCCGGGTGGTGCCGCCTCCGCCGCGCTCGACCTCACCCTCGACCACCTGACGGCGCTTGCGCTTCGGCGGCGGCCCGATCAGCACGCGCAGCTCGTCGAGCAGCGCGACGTCCGCGATCGACCAGCCCCGCGAGCGGTCCGCGAGGTCCGCGGCCAGCAGCGAGATCTCCTGCCGGTTGAGCACGCCCTTCGCCGACGCCGCGAGCCGCTTCTCCTCGCCCAGCCACTTCAGGATCTGCGCCGGGTACAGCACCGGCCACCAGACCACCAGGAACCGGTGGAACTCGATCCGCTCGCCCAGGTCGGTGATCAGCTCCGCCCGCTCGAACGGCTTGCCGTCGGCCTTCGCGTACCCCTCGGCCTTCGTCGCCAGCGCGTCCAGCAGCAGCTCGGCCGCCCGGATCCGCGACCGGTTGGGCGGCGCGCCCTGCGTGTGGGCCTTGCGGCGCACCTTCTCCAGCTCGCGCGCGTCCAGCTTGAGGACCTCGCCGCGGTAGACGATCCGCATCTCCTCCGGCGCGCCGGGCGGGGTGTCGCGCAGCGCGCGCAGCAGCACCTTCCGCATCCGCAGCGAACCCTTGATCGCGGCCAGCGGCGCCGCGTCCTGCCGCGTCGCCTCGAGACCGTCGAGGACCTCGCCCAGCGCGCGCAGCTCGACGTTCGTCTCACCCATCGAGGGGAGGACGCGCGAGATGTAGCTGGTGAACACCCCGGAAGGCCCGATCACGAGCACGCCGGCGCCGCCGAGCTGGCGGCGGTGGCGGTAGAGCAGGTAGGCGGCGCGGTGCAGGGCGACGGCGGTCTTGCCGGTGCCCGGCCCGCCGGTGATCTCGGTGACGCCGCGCCACGGCGCCCGGATCACCTCGTCCTGCTCCTTCTGGATGGTCGCGACGATGTCGCGCATCTTCTCGCCGCGCGAGCGCCCGAGCGCGGCCATCAGCGCACCCTCGCCGACGATCTGCATGTCCTCGGGCACGGCCTCGGCCATCAGCACGTCGTCGTCGACGTCCAGCACGTTCTGGCCGGAGCAGCGGATCACGCGCCGCCGCACGACGTCCATCGGCTCTTCGGCGGTGGCCTGGTAGAACGCCGCCGCGGCCGGGGCGCGCCAGTCGGTGACGAGGTTGTCGAACTCCGCGTCGCGGATGCCGAGGCGGCCGACGTAAACGCGCTCGTCGTCGTCGCGGTGGTCGAGGCGCCCGAAGACCAGGCCCTCGTACTCGGCGTCGAGCGACTGCAGCGTCTGGTTGGCGTGGTAGACCATCATGTCGCGCTCGAACAGCATCGACGCCTGCTCGAAGATCGCCTCGCGCTGCGCGCCCTGGCCGATCTCGTAGCCCTTGGTGCGCATCGCTTCGGCCTGGGTACGCAGTTCGTCCAGACGGGTGTACACGCGATCGACGTGGGCTTGTTCGATGGCGATCTCGGCCCGTCTGACCCGAGGTTCCGACACGCATGGCTCCTTGACAGCTCTGGATCGCCTCCGAGGGCGAAGAACGACTCTACGCGTTGCGCCCGGCGGGTTCACCCATGTCCCGGCGATGAGTGCTTCGTGTCATCCCCGCACAATCAGGGGGTGACCAGGATCGTGGCCGGGACGGCGGGCGGGCGGCGGCTGAAGGTGCCGCCGAAGGGCACCCGCCCGACGTCGGAACGCGTGCGGGAGGCCCTGTTCAACGCCCTGGAGACGGCCGGCGAGCTGGACGGCGCGCACGTCCTCGACCTCTACGCGGGCTCCGGCGCGCTCGGCCTCGAGGCCCTCTCCCGCGGCGCGGCCGACGCGCTGTTCGTCGAAGCCGACCGGCGGGCCGTCGACGTCCTGCGCGGCAACGTCGCGGCGCTGGGGCTGGGCGGCACGGTCCGGGCCGGCCAGGTCGAGGCGGTGGTCGCCGCGCCCGCGCCGCGGCCGTACGGCCTCGTGCTCGCCGACCCGCCCTACGCCGTGGACTCGGCCGCACTCGGCCAGGTGCTCGCGGCGCTGGCCGCGGGTGGCTGGCTGGGGGAGAGCGCGCTGGTCGTCGTCGAACGCGCCGCGCGCGACGGCGCCCCGGACTGGCCGGGCGGCTTCGAGCCGTCCCGGGAGAAGAAGTACGGCGACACGGCCGTGTTCTGGGCGGAATTCGCGGCTGTGGTGTGAACCACCCCGCGTGGAGCGCGCGGGCACGGTAGCGTCCGCGCCATGCGGCGTGCGGTCTGTCCCGGTTCCTACGATCCGGCCACCAACGGGCACCTCGACATCATCGAGCGGGCGGCCCAGCTGTTCGACGAGGTCGTCGTCGCGGTGGGGGTGAACAAGAGCAAGAAGGGCCTCTTCGAGATCGAAGAGCGCCTGGAGATGCTGCGCGAGATCACGTCGAAGCAGCCGAACGTGCGCATCGACTCGTGGGAAGGCCTGCTCGTCGACTACTGCCGGGAAAACGGCATCGTGGCGATCGCCAAGGGCCTGCGCTCGGTCAGCGACTTCGACTACGAGCTGCAGATGGCGCAGATGAACCGCGAGCTCACCGGCGTCGAGACGCTGCTGATGGCGAACAACCCGGCGTACGGGTTCGTGTCGAGCTCGCTGGTCAAGGAGGTCGCGGCCCTCGGCGGCGACGTCGAGAACCTGGTCCCGCCGATCGTCTACGAGCGGCTCGCGGCGAAGTTCCCCAAGCTCGGGCGCTGACGCTCCACAAGGGACCCCGGCGCGCCCGGTTCCCCTCCATCGGCCCCCTACGAACGTCGGGACTTGGCGCCGGCGTCGCGGGAGTTCACCTTTCCGTCTTCTGACGATCACTCGATCGGGTTACGGTCCGAAAATGACCAACTACCGATCTCGCCTGGTCGCGGTCCTCTTCGCGCTCCTGGCCACGCTGTCCATGGGGGTCACCGCCGCCGAGGCGGTCACCGGTGTTCCGGCCGTCGCGGCGCAGAACCAGTGCGGCAACCTCGCCGGGTTCACCCACAAGGCGCTCTCGTCGCTGCCCGCCGAGGCCACGACGACCTACAACCTCATCCAGAAGGGTGGCCCGTTCCCGTACCCGCAGAACGACGGCGTCGTCTTCGACAACCGCGAAGGCATCCTGCCGTCCTGCGCGACGAGCTACTACCACGAGTACACGGTGCCGACCCCCGGCGCGAGCAACCGCGGCACGCGCCGCATCGTGACCGGCAGCGGCGGCGAGTACTTCTACACCGGCGACCACTACGCCACGTTCCAGGTCGTCGACGTCAACGGCGGCGGGACGCCGACGAAGCAGTGCGGTGACCTGTCCGGCCTGGCGAAGATCGGCTACTCGCAGCTCTCGGCGGCGGCGAAGACCGTGGTGGACAACGTCCGCGGCGGCGCGTCCACCGGCACCACCTACGAGAACCGCGAAGGCGTGCTCCCGGCCTGCGCGTCCGGCTACTACAAGCTGTTCACCGTCGGCACGAACGACCGCGTGATCTCCGGCAAGGCCGGCGAGCTGGCCTACACGCCCGACCACTACGTCACCTTCAAGGCGATCAACCTGAATTCCTGACCCCCGTGCAACGCGCCGCGCCCCCTCGTCCGTGAGGTACACCGGAACACGGACGAGGGAGGCACGGATGCGTGCTGGGGACGACGCGGACTTCCGGGAGTTCGCCCGGGCGCGGGCTCTGGTGCTCAGGCGCACGGCGTACCTGCTGTGCGGCGACTGGCACCTGGCCGAGGACCTCGTCCAGCCCTGCCCACCACCGGGTCCGGCCGAAGACCAGCCGCCGCGGGCCCGTCGACGACTACGCCCGCCGATTCCTGCTGCGTTGCCGGCTCGACGAGCAGCGCCGGCCGTGGCGCCGCCGCGAACGCCGCGACGGCGTCGTGCCGGAGCGGCCGTCCTTCACCCTCGAGACCGGCATCTCCGATCCCCTCCTGCGTGCCCTCGCCGAAGTTCCCGCGAAGCAGCGCGCCGCCGTCGTGCTCCGCTACTGCGCCGACCTGCCGGTGGCGGAGGTCGCGGCCGTGCTGCGCTGCTCGGAAGGAACCGTCCGGAGCCAGGCCTCGCGCGGGCTCGAAACCCTGCGCGGTGTCCTGGAGCAGGCCGCGGAGAGGAGCGCGTGATGACCGACATCGAGACCCGTCTGCGCGAGGTGGACCTCGTGGAGCCGCCGCTCGGGTTCGACCCGGACGAGGTGGCCGACCGCGCGGCGAAGCAGACCCGGCGCCGGACCGCGGGCATCACCGGGACGCTGGCCGCGGGCGCGGTCGTCGCGGCGGTGGCGGTGTTCGCCCCCTCGACCCCGGCCCCGGTGCCCCCGGCGGGGCCGCCCACGCCGCCCTCGCTCGCCGAACAGTCGCGGGTCCGACAGGCGCTCGCCAACGCCTTCGCCGGACTGTTCCCCGGGCTGCGCGGCCTGACCGTGGGCGCGTCGACCGCCGACACCGTCGGCCCGGACCGGATCAGCGCGACGGCCACCTTCGCCGACGCGGCCGGGCAACCGGGCACCTTCCAGCTCACCGTCCGCGGAAAGCGGCTGCCGTGGGACGCCGGGGCGCTCGGCCGGGCCTGCGCGGCCTCGCCCTGTGACACGGCGCCGGACGGCTCGGTCCTGGTGATCCGCGAGGCCCCGATCCCCGGGGGCGCCCGCGGTTTCGACGGCGGTCTCTACCGGCCGGACGGCTCCGCGGTGACGATCACCGACGCCGGCGCCAGCGCCCCGGGCGTCACCGATGTGCTCCGGCTGACCCGGGAGCAGGTCGCGAAGGTGATCACCGATCCGGCGTTCACCCTGCCGTAGGACGCGGACACGCCCGGTGCCGTGCGCCTTCACCGCTTCGGCGCCGGATGAGGGCAGACTGGTCACAGCGACAGGGGATTGGAGTTGCCGTGTACCGGGTTTTCGAGGCGCTCGACGAGCTCGTCACCATCGTCGAGGAGGCGCGCGGCGTCCCGATGACGTCCAGCTGCGTGGTGCCCCGCGGCGACGTCCTCGAACTCCTGGACGACGTCCGCGACGCGTTTCCCGCGGAGGTCGACGACGCCCAGGACGTGCTGGACAAGCGCGACGACCTGATCCACGCCGCCCGCAAGGAGGCGGGGGAGACGGTCGCGGGGGCGAACGCCGACGCCGAGCGGGCGATCGCCGAGGCCACCGACGAGGCCGAGCGGATCCTGGCCGACGCGCGGGCCCGCGCCGAGCAGATGCTCGCCGACGCCCACGACCAGGCCGACCGCACGGTCGCGGCGGGCCAGGCCGAGTACCAGAACCTCACCGACCGCTCCCGCGGCGAGTCGGAGCGGATGATCCAGGCCGGCCGCGACGCCTACGACCGCGCCATCGAAGACGGCCGCCTCGAGCAGTCCCGGCTGGTCGCGCAGACGGAGGTCGTCCAGGCGGCGCACGCCGAATCGGCCCGCATCGTCGACGAGGCCCACGCGGAAGCGGACCGCCAGCGCGGCGACTGCGACGCCTACGTCGACGGCAAGCTGGCGGAGTTCTCGGAGCTGCTGGCGACGACGCTGCGCACGGTCGACTCGGGCCGCAACCACCTGCGCTCCCCGGCGAACCTGCCGAACAGCGGCGGCCGCCCGACCCTCTACGACTACCAGGTGTGACGAGCCTCTCAGAGGCCGTGTGACGTGCGTGGGTGCCAGCTCGAAAGGGGTGGCACCCCGTGCGTACTCTGGACGGGATGTCCGAGAACAAGACCCCCCAGCTCGACGACCGCAGCCCGTGGGTGATCGACACCCGTGAGCTCGGCCGTCACGCCGGTCTCAGCCGCGCTCTTCAGCGCACTGTGCCGGTGGAGACGCCGCTTGGCGTCCCCGACGTCATCACCATCGACGCCGGTTCCGAACTCAAGCTCGACCTGCTCCTCGAATCCGTCGTCGAGGGCGTCCTGGTCAGCGGCACCGCGACGGCGACCGCGACGGGCAACTGCGCGCGCTGCCTCGACCCGCTGACCGAGGAGGTCGAGGTCGAGGTCCAGGAGCTGTTCGCCTACCCGGGCTCGGCCACCGAGGAGACCACGGACGAGGACGAGATCCCGCGGCTGGTCGACGACCGGATCGACCTCGAGCCGACCGTCCGCGACGCCGTCGTGCTCGCCCTGCCCCTGGCGCCGTTGTGCACCGAGGACTGCGCCGGGCTCTGCATCGACTGCGGCGTCAAGTGGGCCGATCTCGAGCCCGGACACGGGCATGAGAAGATAGACCCTCGGTGGGCCGCACTGGTCGAGCGCTTCGACGAGAATGCGGGCGAAAAGCCTGCGCAGGACCCCGCTGAGCAAGAGCAAGCCTGACGAGCGTCCAGCTCGCCGGTGAGGAAAGTTCGCTCGCACCGCGAGCAGACCGTCTTAAGGAGATCTACTCGTGGCCGTCCCGAAGCGGAAGATGTCGCGATCCAACACGCGCGCCCGCCGCAGCCAGTGGAAGGCGGCTCCGGTTCAGCTGGTGCCCTGCTCCAACCGCGCCTGCAAGCAGCCGAAGCTCCAGCACATCGCGTGCCCGTCGTGCGGCCAGCACAACGGCCGCCAGGTCGTCGAGCCCGCCTGATCGGGTAGCCGACATGGGGGGCAAGACGCCCGGGGGACCACCAGCCGATCCGGCGCCGTTGCTCGAAGCGCTCGGGGTCGTTCTCGACTCCGAGTTGCTCGAGCTGTCGCTGACCCACCGTTCGTACGCGTACGAAAACGGCGGTCTGCCGCCGAACGAGCGGCTGGAGTTCCTCGGTGACGCCGTGCTCGGCCTGGTCGTCACCGATCACCTCTACACCACGCACCCGGACCTGCCCGAAGGTCAGCTCGCGAAGCTCCGCGCCAGCGTCGTCAACATGCACGCGCTGGCGAGGGTGGCCCGCGGGCTCGGCGAGGGCGGGCTCGGGGCGCACCTGTTGCTGGGCAAGGGCGAAGAGCTCACCGGCGGCCGGGACAAGGCGAGCATCCTCGCCGACGGCCTCGAAGCGGTCATCGGCGCGGTGTACCTGGCGCACGGCATCGAGATCGCCCGCAAGCTCGTGCACCACCTCTTCGACGGTCTTCTCGCCGAGGCGCCGCTGCGCGGTGCCGGGCTCGACTGGAAGACGAGCCTGCAGGAGCTGACGGCGTCGGCCGGTCTCGGCGTGCCCGAGTACCGCGTCGAGGACACCGGTCCGGACCACCGCAAGGAGTTCACGGCCACGGTCCTCATCGGCGGCCGCCCGCTCGGCACCGGTTCGGGTTCGACGAAGAAGGAAGCCGAGCAGAAGGCCGCCGAGACGGCCTGGCGCTCGCTGTCGGCCGAACTCGAGGCCGAGAAGCAGACTGCCGAGAAGCCGGACGAGGACGCCTAGCTCGCGTTTTCGCTGATCCGCTTGCCTCCCAGCGCGTTCGTGGTTCCGCCACGAACCGCGGGGAGACAGGCGGATTTTCTTGTGCGCCCGGTGCCTTGCGGGAACTGTCGTACCCCCGGGGCACAATGGCCGTATGCCCGAACTTCCCGAGGTCGAAGTCGTCCGTGTGGGCCTGCAGGCGCACGTCGCCGGCCGGACCGTGCGCGAGGCCGAGGTCCTGCACCCGCGGGCGATCCGGCGCCACGTGCTGGGCGCGGACGACTTCACCCAGCGGCTCACCGGTGCGCGGGTCGAAGCCGCGCGGCGGCGGGGCAAGTACCTGTGGCTCGAGCTGTCCGACAAGGAAGCCGTCGTCGCCCACCTCGGGATGAGCGGGCAGATGCTCGTCCAGCCCGAGGACGCGCCGGACGAGAAGCACCTGCGCGTCCGGCTGCGCTTCGACGACGACGGCCCGGAGCTGCGCTTCGTCGACCAGCGCACGTTCGGCGGCCTGGTGCTGGACGACCTGACCGACATCGGCGAGCGCGTACTGCTGCCCGGCTCGATCGCGCACATCGCCCGCGACCCGATGGACCCGGCGTTCGACCTCGACACGGCCGTGCGCGCGCTGCGCTCCCGCCGTACCGAGATCAAGCGCGCCCTGCTCGACCAGACGCTGGTCTCGGGCATCGGCAACATCTACGCCGACGAAGCGCTGTGGCGCGCGAAGCTGCACTGGGCGAGGCCGACGGAGAAGCTCACCCTCGCGAAGGGCCGGGAGCTGCTGTCCGCGGCGTCGGACGTGATGAACGCGGCCCTGGGCCAGGGCGGCACGTCGTTCGACGCGCTGTACGTCAACGTCAACGGGCAGTCGGGGTACTTCGACCGTTCGCTCGACGCGTACGGCCAGGAGGGCCTGCCCTGCCACCGCTGCGGCTCGCCGATCCGGCGCGAGCCGTTCATGAACCGGTCGTCGTTCTCGTGCCCACGGTGCCAGCCGAGGCCAAGGGGTTAACTCGCGTTGATAACAGGTGTTCGCCTTTCAGCTAGGATGAATACGCCTGGTAGCTGAGGGAGTGCAACGTGGTCAAGGAGCCCGGCAAGTCGACGCTGGCCGACAAGATCGACCAGCTGTTCCACGTGGTCCGCAGGGCCGATCGGGAGCCGTACAGCAACGAGGAGGTCGCGACGGCCTGCCGCGAAGCGACCGGCGAGAGCTTCTCGACGACCTACCTGTGGCAACTCCGCACGGGACGGCGCACGAACCCGACCAAGCGGCACCTGGAGGCACTGGCCCAGTTCTTCGGAGTCCCCCCGGCCTACTTCTTCGACGACGAGCAGAGCCGCAAGATAGCCGAGGAGCTGGCCCTGCTGGGAGCGCTGCGCGACGCAGGCGTCCGCGACCTGGCCCTGCGAGCAGTGACCCTGTCAGCAGACGGCTTGGACACGATCAGCGACATGATCGACGCCATAGCCCGTCGCGAAGCCGGTCGAGGAGGCCCGAAGAAGGAAAGCTGACCTCAGGTTGGGCAGTTTGTCAGTGACGGCGGACGGCCGGGATCGCGCACCGTCGCGAGAGGTCGCCGACGCGCCACCACCCCACGCCCGGCAGCGGTCTGCGGTTCGGCCACGGCTGCCCCCGCGACCGGATCATGCGGTGTCGTGAGGTTGTCGATCCAGTCGGGTTCGCCAGCACGGGCACGGCCACGGTCGCGGTGGTGCTGGAGAGGCGGCTGGTCTGCGGGGTGGCTGGTTGCGGCTGATCGCAGCCGGATCGCGCGGTGTTGTGGGGTTGCCGACCTAATCGGGTCGCTGGGACTTGCTCCACCGTGGCTGGATCGCGGTGTCTTGAGGTTGCCCATCCACCTGGGTCGCCGGGGCGGGCCTGGCCGCGGTGGCGCTGAGGCCGGTTGGTCTGTGCAGCGCGGTTCGGCCGTGGCTGATCCGCCCGGGCGGATCACCCGGTGTCGCGCGATTGCCGGTCTGTCCGGGTGGCTACGTCGCAGTTGAGCCGGCCGTTGTTCCCGCCGCTCCGCCGTGAAGTCGTCGATACTGTCGATCCGCTCGGGCGACGGGAACTTCGCGAGGGTGATAACCGGCGGGGTGGTCCCCGGGCGGGGTTCGTCGCGGTAGGTTCGCGGGGTCGGCATGGCGGTGCGGACGCGGACCGGACTCGGCGCCGGGGCTCCCTGCGAGGCTCGCGCGGTCGCCTCTGCCGGTCGAAACCCGGCGTGGAAAGGAGGGCTGACGTGGCGGAGCGACCATCCCGGCGGCGGCTCTCCGCGCGGGGACCGGGCCGCGCCCTGTGGCAGCGGGCCCGTGAGGTCGCCGGCGCCGTCAGCCTGCCGGAGCCGTTCGATCCCGAGGCGTTCGTCGCGGCGCTCGCCGCGCAGCGCGGCCGTCCGATCGAGCTGATGCCGGTCAGCGCACCCGACGGCGCGCCCTGCGGGCTCCTGATGAGCACCGAACGCGCGGACTACATCCTCTACCCGACCAACACGACCGCCCTGCACCGGCGGCACATCCTGCTGCACGAGGTCGGGCACCTGGTCTGCGGGCACACGGGGCCCGACGGCGGCCCTGACGGCGTTGCCATCGACGCCGCCGCGGGACGGCAGCTGATGCCCAACCTCTCACCCGAGCTGGTCCGCCGGGTCCTGGGCCGCACCACCTACACCGAAGTCGAGGAGCGCGAAGCCGAGCTCGTGGCCACCCTGCTCGCGCAGCGGATCGTCCGGCCCGAAGAGCCGGCGCCCGACGTCCCCGAAGACCTGCGGCGCTTCGACTCGCTGTTCGGCGGCCGGTCCCGCCGCCGCGCGCCGTGATCGAGACCCTCACCTACCACTTGTGCCTGCTGGGGTGCGCCGGGTTCGGGTACAAGCTGATCGAATCGCGCCACAGCCAGCCGGTGCGCACCATGTGGTTCCTCGCCGGGTTCGGCATCTGCATCGCCGCCGGCATCGTCGTGCTGACCCCGGCGATGGAGGTCCTGGCCGGCCCGGGGCCGGTGTTCGCGTGGGTCGCGCCGTTGGTGGGGGAGGAGCTGAAGCTGGGCGCGATCGGCTTCGCGGTCGCCTTCAGCCAGGCGATGTGGCGAGGCGAAGGCGCCCGGCTCGTCCCGCACGCGTTGTTCACCGGCGCGACGATGGTGCTGCTCGCGGCGTGCTACGCGCTGTCCTCGGCGCAGCGGGTCGGCGACGACACGGTGTTCCCGGACAGCGGGCTGCCGTTCGCCCTCGGGGACAAGATCCTGTTCCTGGTCTACGGCCTGGTCAGCCTCGGCCTGCTCAGCTCGGTGTTCGCCCGCGGCGCGCGGCACGCGGAGCCCGGCCCGCTGCGCGCCGGGCTGTGGCTGCTGGTGATCGGCGTGAGCGCGGCGTTCGTGTGGACGCTGTGGGGTGTCGACGACGTCCGCAGGCTGGCGCAGACGTCCCGGATCGAGGCCCGCGAAGACCTGGTGTCGTCGGTGCTCGCTGCGGTGACCGTCGGCCTGATCGCGGCGGGGGCGACGCTCAGCGCGTGGTCGCCGGCGGTGTCGTCGGTGCTCGGCCGGGTTCGCGCCTACCGGGCGTACCGCCGCATCGAGCCGCTGTGGGCGGCGTTGCGCGCCGCGGTCCCGGGCATCGCCCTCGACCCGGGCCGCGGGCTGGCGGCCGGCCCCGAGTTCGCGTTGTACCGCCGGGTGATCGAGATCCGCGACGGTCACCTGGCCCTGCGCGCCCACTTCGACCCCGGCCTCCCGGCCCGCGCGGCAGCGGAGGCCCGGCGCGCGGGAGTCCCCGAAGCCGAAGTCGCGGCAACGGTGGAGGCGGTCACCCTGGCAGCGGCGATCGAGGCAGAACGGGCCGGCCGCCGCTTCACCCCGGCCGACGACGCACCGGAACCCCTGGCGGACGCCGACGCGGACGTCGCCGCCGAAGCGGACTGGCTGGTCCGGGTCAGCCGCGCCTGGCGCCGCGGCACGCTGTTGAATCGGGCGCTCGACTAGCGCGGGACGGAAGCCGTAAGGGGGACCTTCATGGCTCTGATGTCCCTGAGGGTGCCCCTCACGACTCGCGGGCGCCGCTTACGGTGACTCGCAACGTGTATGGCGAGCTGGACCCGGGCGCTCGGCTGGCTCGTGTCCGAAATGGAGCGGGGTTCGCTGCTGGGCAGGTGATCGGCGAGCCCGGAAACGAGCCGTGCAGGCAGGCTGCTGAACAGGCGCTCGACTAACTCGGGACCAAAGCCGTGAGGGGCACCCTCAGGACTTCGTGACCCTCATGGGTAGCGAGCCCCGTTCACCGTGACTCTCAGCGTGTACAGGGAACTCGATGCCGTGATGAACAGCTCGTTTCGCCGAGGGCCGCCAAAAGTGAAGTTCGAGCAGATCTCCGGCATGCGGAGCTTGCCGATGCGGGTGCCGTCCGGGGCGAAGCAGTGCAGGCCGTCGTGGGCTGCTGCCCAGATGTTGCCCTCGCTGTCGACGCGGACCCCGTCGAAGCCGCCCGCGTCGGACGTTGCGAAGATCTCACCGCCGGTGAGGGTGCCCTTGTCGCCTACAAAAAACACCCTGAGGTGGCTGGGATCCTGCCGGGTGTCGGCGATGTACAGCAGCGATTCGTCGGCTGAGAAGGCCAGCCCGTTCGGGCGGGAGAAGTCGTCGGCGGCGATGCGGACCTCGCCGTCCCGCGGGTCGATGCGGTACACGTGGCACGCGCCGATCTCGCTCTCCGCGCGGTAGCCCTCGTAGTCGCTGTCGATGCCGTAACTCGGGTCGGTGAACCAGAGTGACCCGTCCGAGTGCTCGACGACGTCGTTGGGGCTGTTGAGCTTCTTTCCCTGGTATGACGAAGCGAGCACGGTGACCGTCCCGTCGTGCTCGGTGCGGGTCACCCGCCGAGGGCCCTGCTCGCAGCTGATCAGCCGGCCCTGCCGGTCGACCGTGTGCCCGTTCGCGTAGTCCGACGGCTGCCGGAACACCCCGACCCGGCCGGTGGTCTCGTCCCAGCGCAGGGTCCGGTTGTTCGGGATGTCGCTGAACACCAGGTAGCGCCCGGCCGGGAAGTACGCGGGCCCCTCGGTCCAGCGGCAGCCGGTGTGCAGGCGTTGCATCCACTCGTCGCCGTTGACGCGCGCGAAGCGCTCGTCGAGCACCTCGAACTCCGCCTTGACCAGATCCACCGAACACCTCCCGAACCAAAATGTCATCCTGCCTCGATCATGCTACACCGAACCTGATATGGTCAAGCGGTGGATGACCTTGATCGGATGTTGCTGGCGGAACTCCAGCGGGACGCGGGGCAGGTGTACACCGCGCTCGGCCGGGCGGTCGGGCTCTCGGCCGGCGCGGCCCACGAGCGCGTGCGCAAGCTGCGCGAGCAGGGCGTGATCCGGCGGACGACGGTGGAGGTCGACCCGGTCGCGGTCGGGCGCGGGGTCGCGGCGTTCGTCCTCGTCGAGGCCAACGCCTGGATGGGCGACAGTCCGGTGAAGGCCGCCCTCGAAGCGCTGCCCGAAGTCATCGAAGCGCACGTCGTCGCGGGTCCGGCGTCGCTGCTGGTGAAGGTGCGCACGGCGTCGACGGAGGAGCTGCAGGCGGCGCTGCGGCGGCTGTTCACGATCGACGGCGTCACCGGGACGCAGACGATCGTCGTGCTCGAGTCCTTCTTCGAGCGGCCCGTCGACCCCGGGTGATCCCGTGACGACTCGCCGGACGGCCCTCCGCCGTGCGCACTACTGCGCTATGCGTGGTACCTTCTTAAGCGTAAGACTGGAGGGTGCAGTGGAGATCAGTCAGCTGCTCAAAGGGGTGCTCGATCTCGCCGTGCTCGCGGTGCTCCGCGAGGAAGACGGCTACGGGTACGACGTCCTGCGAAGACTCAGGGCATCGGGCCTGGAGGAGGTCGGGGACGCGTCGGTGTACGGGACGTTGCGCAGGCTCTACAAGGCCGGCCTGCTCACCTCGTACGTGGTGCCCAGCGAAGAGGGGCCGCACCGCAAGTACTACAGCCTGAACGAGCCGGGCCGGCTCCGCCTGGCGGAGTCGGGCAAGACCTGGCACAGCTTCGCTTCGACGATGAACGTGCTTTTGGGAGAGGCAGCATGAGCGACAAGCCGACCGCCGTGCGGGTGTATCTGGCGCGGGTCCGGACCGCGCTCGCCGACCTGCCCGCGAGCGAGATCGAAGAGATCCTCGAGGACGTCCGCCCGCACCTGGCGGAGCTCGAGGGCGAACTGGGGGAGGGCGCCAGGGTCGAGGCCCTCATCGAACGGCTCGGCACGCCCGAGAGCTACGCGGCCGAACTGCGGGCATCGGGCGGCTACCCGCCGGCGGGGGAGGGGACGACCGCGGTGCTGACCGCGGCGCCGTCGTCGCCGAGCCTGCTGAAGCCGCGGATCGCGTTGTGGGGCCTGGTGATCAGCGCGCTGGCGCTCACGCTGATCGCCTTCACCGCCGCCATCAACGTGGAGCCCGACGCGCTGATCGGCATCGTCCTGCCCGCACCGGTGTTCCTGATCAGCCTGGTGCTGTTGCTGCGCGGCGGTGTCGAGCCGGTGCTGGCGCTGCCGGAGATGGCGCGGCTGCGCGGCTCGCTGAACCGGCTGCGCGAGCAGGAGGACGGCGGGAAGTTCCTCGGCTACCTCGGTTCGCTGAAGCCGGCGTGGTGGGTGCTGTGCGCACTCGCCCTGCTCACCTTCGGGGTGCTGCTCATGCTGCGGCACCGGCAGGCCGTGCTGCTGCTGCCGTTCCTGCTCGTCGCGGGCGTCGCGGCCGTGTGGGCCGGGCCGCGGCTGCGCGCCGACCGGCGCCTGCTGTGGGTGGCCGTGCCGGTTTCGGCGTTCGTCGTCGGCGGGGCGCTCGGCGGGTTCGGTGCCGCGGTCGACCTCATTTCGAACCGCAGCTCCTACCAGAGCGCGTCGTCGTACTACCCGTCGTCCGACCAGTACGGCACCGACCAGCTGACCTACGGCGGCCAGTCGATCGGCAACGTCTACGCCTTCGACGCCGAGGGCAAGCCGCTGACCGAGGTCTACCTCTACGACGAGGACGGCAGGCCGATCACGCTGACCCGCTACGGCTGCGAGCGCTCGTCCGGCACCAAGGAGAAGATCGGTTCGGACAACCGGTTCCCGCGGCCGCGGATCCAGCAGGGCGTCACCGACGACCAGGGCAACTTCGACGGCTACAACGGTTACCGCTCCGCCTGCCGCGAAGACCCGAACGTGCCGTTCAGCGCCGCCATCCCGAAGGTGACGGCGCCGCCCAGTACTCCTTCGTCGACGCCGGCACCCACGGGGACACCGACGCCGACGCCGACGAAGTAGGGGGGAACGGGCGCCAGGAGCGGAGGTCGGGGCCGCTCCTGGCGTTCACCCGATCCGAACGTGCCGGAAACGTCCAGCGAACGCACCCGTGGTGAGCTGGGAACGTGCCGGCATTGACGGGGATCGGGGCGGACACGTTCGCCCCGCGCACACGGGTGGTCCACGGGTACGAGCGCGCCTACCGGATGGCCGGGCGCGGGCCGGCCGTGCTGTTCCTGCACGGCATCGGCGACGACTCGTCGACCTGGCTGGACCTGCTGGCCTCGCTGTCCGGCGACTACACGGTGATCGCGCCGGACCTGCTCGGCCACGGCGCGTCCGCCAAGCCGCGCGCCGACTACTCGGTCGCCGCCTACGCGTGCGGCATGCGGGACCTGCTGACCACCCTGGACGTCGACCGGGTGACGGTGGTCGGGCATTCGCTCGGCGGCGGTGTCGCGATGCAGTTCGCGTACCAGTTCCCGGAGCGCTGCGAACGCCTGGTGCTGGTCGGTTCCGGCGGTGTCGGAGCGAGTGTGCACCCGCTGCTGCGCCTGGCGGCCGCGCCGGGTGCGGGACTGGTGATGCCGCTGCTGGGCACCCGCCCGGCGCTGGCCGCGATGCGCGGGATCGCCGAGCTGCTGCGGGTTTCCGAGGGGCTCGGGCTCGGCCCGGACCTCGACTACGTGCTGACGCGCTACGTCCGGCTCCTCGAACCGGGCAGCCGGACGGCGTTCCTCCGGACGCTCCGCTCGGTCGTCGACTGGCGCGGCCAGGTGGTCAACATGCTCGACCGCTGTTACCTGACCGAGGGCATCCCGACGCTGCTGGCGTGGGGCACCGACGACGTCGTCGTGCCGAGCGGCCACGCCCTGCGCGCCCACCGCGCGATGCCGGGCAGCAAGCTGGTGCTCTTCGAGGGCGCGGGCCACTTCCCGCACCGCTCGGACCCGCAGCGGTTCCTGGAGATCCTGCGCGAGTTCCTGACGAGCACCCCGCCGGCCCGCTACGACCGCGCGCGCTGGGGCGAGCTGCTGCGCTCGGGCCGCCAGGCGGACCTGCCGGGCCCACCGGCCGACATCCCGACGGTGTCCTCGGGCACCTGAGCAGCCCCCGTTTTCCACGCTACCGGCGACCACCGACGGTTCCGCTCGGCTCGGCTCTCATGCGCCCCAATGTGGCGTTCGGTGCGTTGGACGCACCGAACGCCACATTGGGTGCGTCAGATGCACCCAACGCCACATTGGGGCGCTGGGTGCCGGACGCGACGAAGGCCGCCTCCCGGGGGAGACGGCCTTCGAAGGGGACGGTCAGCGGCCGAACGCGCTTCGCGCGGCCAGGTCCGCCAGGAGTGCGCGGCCCTTCTCGGCGTTGCGGGGCTGCGACAGGACGTCGTAGCGGCGGGCGACCAGCTGGCTCTGCGAGATGAACCCGCGCTTGTTGCGGTTCGCCGCGTAGCCCAGCGCGCCGAACAGCATGTTGAACCCGAGACCGGCGACGAGGCCGATCGCGATCGGCACCACGCCGTTCCCGGGGTTGAGCATGCTCAGCAGCAGCCCCAGGATCAGGCCGAACATGGCGCCGGACATCGCGGCGCTGCCGAGCACCTTGCCCCACGACATCTTGCCCGCGATCCGCTCGACGAGCATCGGCTCCACGCCCACGATCGTGACGTCGGTGACCGGGAAGTCCGTGCCCGCGAGGTGGTCGACCGCGCGCTGTGCCTGCTCGTAGGACTCGTACGAACCGATCGGCCAGCCGGTGGGCAGGGTCGGCAACTGGGGCCGGGCCTGCTGCTGTCCGATCGTGGTCTGCGTGAATGCTGTGGTCATCGATCTCACCTCTCCTGCCCCTTACAACGTGGGAGTACCCCGGATTCCTCCCGGTCGAGCACGATTCACAGACTCTTCTCAGCCGGGCATCCCGGACATTCCACCACGCCGTCCGGGTGTCATCACAATGGATCAAAAAAGTACCTTTTCGAGGGTTGACCCGTAGCTCGCCACCAGGGTAGGAAGGACCGGCAAAGGATTCGCATCAAACCTTTGGGGTGGCTGATGGCACGCAGGCGAGGCATGCTCACCCTCGACGAACTCCGGGAGCGCGTGGACGCGGGCACGATCGACACCGTGCTCGTCGCGATCACGGACATGCAGGGGCGGCTCCAGGGCAAGCGCTGCGCGGCGGAGTACTTCCTCGACGAGGTCGTCGGGCACGCCACCGAGGCCTGCAACTACCTGCTCGCGGTCGACGTCGACATGAACACCGTCGACGGCTACGAGCTCTCGTCGTGGGAGAGCGGGTACGGCGACTTCGTGCTGCGTCCCGACTTCGACACCCTGCGCGAAGTGCCCTGGCAGGAGGGCACCGCGCTGGTGCTCGCCGACGTCGAGCGCGTGCAGGGCGGGCCGGTGTCGGTGTCGCCGCGCCAGATCCTGCGCGGCCAGCTCGACCGGCTCGCCGAGCGCGGGCTCGCCGCCTACGTCGGGACCGAGCTCGAGTTCATCGTCTTCGACGACACCTACGAAGCCGCCTGGGACAAGCGCTACCACGGCCTCAAGCCGGCCAACCAGTACAACGTCGACTACTCGATGCTCGGCACCGCGCGCCTCGAGCCGCTGCTGCGCCGCATCCGCAACGACATGGCCGGCGCCGGGCTCTACCCCGAGTCGGCCAAGGGCGAGTGCAACCCCGGCCAGCAGGAGATCGCCTTCCGCTTCACCGACGCGCTCGCCACCTGCGACAACCACAGCGTCTACAAGAACGGCGCCAAGGAGATCGCCGCGCAGGAGGGCAAGAGCCTCACCTTCATGGCGAAGTACAACGAGCGCGAGGGCAACTCCTGCCACATCCACATCAGCCTGCGCTCCACCGAGGGCCGGGCGGTGCTGGCCGGGGACGGCGAGCGCGGCTTCTCGAAGCTGATGGAGCACTTCCTCGCCGGCCAGCTGGCCGCGCTGCACGAGCTGACCTACTTCCTCGCGCCCAACATCAACTCCTACAAGCGGTTCGTGCCCGGCAGCTTCGCGCCGACGGCCATCGCCTGGGGCACCGACAACCGCACCTGCGCGCTGCGCGTCGTCGGGCACGGCGAGTCGCTGCGCGTCGAGAACCGGGTGCCGGGCGGCGACGTCAACCCGTACCTCGCCGTCGCCGCGCTGATCGCCGCGGGACTGCACGGCATCGAGAACGAGCTGGAGCTGGAGGAGCCGTTCGTCGGCAACGCCTACAACTCCGGCCGCGACACGGTCCCGACCACGCTGCCCGAAGCCGCCGCCGCCCTGGCCGGCAGCGACCTGGCGCGCGCGGCCTTCGGCGAGGACGTCGTCGAGCACTACCTGAACGCGGCGAAGATCGAGGTGGACGCCTACAACGCCGCCGTCACCGACTGGGAGCGGGTACGTGGCTTCGAACGCCTCTAAGCCGGTCATCGGGCTCACCACCTACCTCGAGCCCGCGAAGTTCCTCGTGTGGGAGACGGAAGCCGCGCTGCTGCACCGCGTCTACGTCGAGTGCGTCGTTGCCGCGGGTGGCGTCCCGGTGCTGCTGCCGCCGGTGAGCGACGCGTACGACCGGCTCGTGTCCACAGTGGACGGCCTGGTGCTGACCGGCGGCGCGGACGTCGAGCCGGAGCGCTACGGCCAGGACCAGCACCCGACGACCTACGTCCGCCCGCAGCGCGACGCGTTCGAGTTCGGCCTGTTCTCCGCCGCGCGCGAGCAGGGCAAGCCGGTGCTCGGCGTGTGCCGCGGCCTGCAGGTGATCAGCGTCGCCCTCGGCGGCACCCTGGTCCAGCACCTGCCCGAGGCGCGGGAGTCCACCGAGCACCAGCCCGCGCCCGCGACGTTCGGCCACGGCATCGTGACGCTGGCCGAAGGCAGCCGGGCGGCCGGGATCCTGGGCCCGGAAACCAAGACCCTGTGTTACCACCACCAGGCCATCGACCGGCTCGGCGACGGCCTCGACCCGGTCGGCTGGTCCGCCGACGGCACGATCGAGGCCGCCGAAGCGCCGGGTGACGACTTCCTGCTCGGTGTCCAGTGGCACCCCGAGCAGGACACCGACGACGTCCGCTTGTTCAAAGCGCTCGTCGAAGCAAGCAAGGAGCGGAAATGACGACGTTCGACGTGATCAACCCCGCCACCGAGCAGGTGGTGCGGTCGGTCGCGCTGACCAGCGCCGACGAGACCGACGCGGCGATCGCCCGCGCCCACGCGGCGTTCCCGGCGTGGCGCGACGTCACCCCCGGCGACCGGGCGCGGCTGCTGCGCCGCTTCGCCGACGCCGTCGAGGCGGACATCGAGCACCTCGCGCGGCTGGAGGTCGAGAACTCCGGCCACACCATCGGCAACGCCCGCTGGGAGGCGGGCAACGTCCGTGACGTGCTCAACTACTACTCCGCCGCGCCGGAACGCCTGATCGGGCAGCAGATCCCGGTGCCGGGCGGGGTCAACGTCACCTTCCACGAGCCGCTCGGCGTGGTCGGCGTGATCGTGCCGTGGAACTTCCCGATGCCGATCGCCGGCTGGGGGTTCGCGCCCGCGCTCGCCGCCGGCAACACCGTCGTGCTCAAGCCCGCCGAACTGACCCCGCTCACCGCGATCCGGCTCGGCGAGCTGGCCCGTGAGGCCGGCATCCCCGAAGACGTCTTCCAGGTGCTGCCCGGCAAGGGATCCGTGGTGGGACAACGGTTCGTGGACCACCCGGCCGTGCGCAAGGTCGTCTTCACCGGCTCCACGGAAGTCGGCAAGCAGATCATGGCCGGCTGCGCGGCGCGCGTGAAGCGCGTGACGCTGGAGCTGGGCGGCAAGAACGCGAACGTCGTCTTCGCCGACTCCGACCTGGAGAAGGCCGCGGCGACTGCGCCCTACGGCGTCTTCGACAACGCCGGGCAGGACTGCTGCGCGCGGTCGCTGATCCTGGTGCAGGCGAGCGTGTACGACCGGTTCATGGAGCTGCTGGAGCCGGCCGTGCACGGCGTCGTCGTCGGCGACCCCGCCGAGGACAAGACCGAGATGGGGCCGCTGATCTCCGCGGCCCACCGGGAAAAGGTCGCCTCCTACGTGCCGGACGACGCGCCGGTCGCGTTCCGCGGCACCGCGCCGGCCGGGCCCGGCTTCTGGTTCCCGCCGACCGTCCTGACCCCGCCGGACCTGCGGCACCCCGCCGCGGCCGAGGAGGTCTTCGGCCCGGTCGTGGCCGTCGTGCCGTTCACCGACGAGGCGGACGCGGTGCGCCAGGCCAACGCCACCGAGTACGGCCTGTCCGGGTCGATCTGGACCCGCGACACCGGCCGCGCCTTCCGCGTCGCGCGGGCCGTCGAGTCCGGCAACCTGTCGGTCAACTCGCACTCGTCGGTGCGCTACTGGACGCCCTTCGGCGGCTTCAAGCAGTCCGGCCTCGGCCGCGAGCTGGGCCCCGACGCCCCGACGGCGTTCACCGAGACCAAGAACGTTTTCATCAGCACGGAGGAGTAATGGTCCAGCGTTTCGAAGGCCGCGTCGCGGTGATCACCGGCGGCGCGAGCGGCATCGGTCTCGCGACCGCTCGCCGCCTGGCGAGCGAAGGCGCGCAGGTCGTCATCGGCGACCTGACGCCGGAGTCCGGCAAGGCCGCGGCGGACGAGGTCGGCGGCCTGTTCGTGCAGGCCGACGTCACCGACGCCGAGCAGGTGGAGAACCTCTACCGGACCACGGCCGACCAGTTCGGCAGCATCGACGTCGCGTTCAACAACGCCGGCATCTCGCCGCCCGAGGACGACTCGATCCTGACCACCGGGATCGAGGCATGGGAGCGGGTGCAGCGGGTCAACCTGACCTCGGTTTACCTGTGCTGCAAGGAAGTCCTGCCGTACATGCAGCGTCAGGGCAAGGGCTCGATCGTCAACACGGCGTCGTTCGTCGCGGTGATGGGCGCGGCGACGTCGCAGATCTCCTACACGGCGTCCAAGGGCGGCGTGCTCGCCATGAGCCGCGAGCTGGGCATCCAGTTCGCGCGGGAGAACATCCGCGTCAACGCGCTGTGCCCGGGGCCGGTGAACACGCCGCTGCTCAAGGAGCTGTTCGCGAAGGACCCCGAACGCGCGGCGCGGCGCCTGGTGCACGTCCCGGTCGGCCGGTTCGCCGAGCCGGAGGAGATCGCGGCGGCCGTCGCGTTCCTGGCCAGCGACGACGCCAGCTTCATCACGGCGTCCCAGTTCCTCGTGGACGGCGGCATCTCCGGCGCGTACGTCACCCCGATCTAACGGCGCTTCACGGCGTGGACCTCCCGCAGGTACCTCCAGGCGGCGTTGATCTTCTTGCGCTCCTCGGAGATCTCGCGTTCGCGGCGCCGCAGGATCCGGGTGGCGACCTCGGCGGCGAGGAAGGCGCCGGCGGCGAAGGTGAGCACGCCGACGATCAGCGTCAGGGCGACGACGGTGGTGGTCATGCTCACCAGCGTCGGCGCGGTGTGGGCGTTTTGTCCCTGCGCAAAGCTAGCGGGTTTCGTTAGCTTTGTGAGGTGACGCACTGGCGCGCCGATGAGTGGGCGGAAGCGGTCCGGGCCGGGATCCGCTCCCGGGGGCTCTCCCTGGACGAGGCCGCGCGGCGGATCGGCGTGCCGACGTCGACCCTGCGCAGCTGGATCGAGCACCGGCACGCGCCGAAGGTGACCGTGTTCGACCACTGGGCCCAGCTCGCCGAGGTCACCGGGCTCGGAGAGGCCGAGCTGCTGCGGGTCGCCGGGGTGCTGCCCGAGTCGCTGGTCAGCCCGGTGCACGTCGCGCAGGCCGCGAAGTCGCTGCGGGAGGGCATCGACCGGGCCGGGGACTTCCTGCGGCAGGCGACGGCGCTCGTCTACTCGTCGCCCGGCACGCAGGTGGCGAACGCCATCGCGGCGTCGCCGATCGACTGGGAGATGCGGATCCGCTCGGCCACCCGTGGCGACGAGGTCCGCGTCACCTACCACCACTACGTCGGGATCGTGCCGCCCCGCGGCTTCCCGCACTCCGACGCCGAGGTGCGCCGGATCATCGAACGCGAGATCCTCGGCGGCCTCTGGCAGCCGCTCGGGCTGTACTGGCGGGTCGCCGAGCCGCACGACTGGCACGACCCGCCGCGGCTGGTGATCCAGGTGCCCGAGCAGGAGGCGTCACGTCCGCCCTCGCCGTCGCCGCCGCTGGTGACGGCGCCGCCGGTCGTGGTGCTGTCGCCGATCTGGGGGTACGGCGAGCTGCTGGCGTCGCTGGTCGCCGACGGGCTCGGGTTCGGCAACGTCGACTTCCGCTACTTCGGCCTGCCGGACGCGATGGCCGACCGCCTCCGGATCACCGCGCGCGAGCTGGCCGAGCCCGCGCCGCGGCTGGTCCACAGCGTGCCGCCGATCATGCTGCTGCACGGCCTCGACGTCCCCGACCTGACCGGGCGGCTCCCGGTCGTCGTCCGCCACGGCCCGCGGATGCGCGCCCGCGCCGCCCGGATCTACCGCGAGCCGCTGCTCGAGGCGGGCTTCGCCGACCCCGCGGAGGGCGCCCGGGCGATCGAGGACGCCGTCGACGCGGTGGTCGCCCGGCTGCCGGGGGAGTACTTCGAGGTCGTCCTCGACGACACGGACGTCTTCGACGGCGACCGCCCGGACCTCGACCGGCTGAACGACGCGGTGGCGTGGTCCGCCGAGCAGATCGTCGAGCAGGTCCTGCTGGGGGCCGGCCTCCCGCCGGTGCCGCTGGGCGGGCCGCTGAAACGGCTGGTGCTGCCGTCGGGCCGGGTCCGCCGCCCGCCACCGCTGGCCGGGCGGGTCACCCGGCGCCCCGGTCCTCGAGGCGGGCTAGAAGACCGGTGTGGCGTTGCCCGGGTGAAGTAGACGGGGGCCGAACGCGGCAGGTACGGTAGCCGCCATAACTGCAGATCGGGCCGTAGAGCCGAGGCGGGAGAGCCCTCACGAAGTCAGTGGGGCACCGAAGGAGCAAACTCCCCGGAATCTCTCAGGTACCTGCTACCGCTTCGCGCGAGGCCACTCTGGAAAGCAGGCGCACCCGCGCCTCACCCAAGGTGAAAGCCGTGTCCGCACGGTGAAACTCTCAGGTGCCATGACAGAGGGGGAGTTCCCAGCGCACCGTTGTGCCCGGTGCCCGGCCCGAGGAGCTCCCGATCACCTCTACGCAGTTCGACGCCCGTCATATCGGTCCCTCCGAGGCCGAACGCGCCAAGATGCTCGCCGAGTGCGGCTACGGATCCCTCGACGCGCTGCTCGAAGCCGCCGTGCCGAGTGCGATCCGCGCCACACGCGACCTGGTTCTGCCGCCGGCGGCGTCCGAAGAGGACGCCACCGCGGAGCTGCGCGCGCTCGCCGCGCGTAACCGCCCGATGACGCAGATGATCGGGCTCGGCTACTCCGACACCGTCACCCCCGGCGTGATCCGCCGCAACGTCCTCGAGAACCCGGCCTGGTACACGGCCTACACGCCCTACCAGCCGGAAATCTCCCAGGGCCGCCTCGAAGCGCTCCTCAACTTCCAGACGATGGTCGCCGACCTCACCGGCCTCGCCACCGCGAACGCGTCCCTGCTGGACGAGTCGACCGCCGTCGCCGAGGCCGTCACGCTGATGCGCCGCTCGTCCAAGTCCAAGTCGAACAAGGTCGTCCTCGACGCCGAGTGCCTGCCGCAGACCATCGCCGTCGTCCGCACCCGCGTCGAGGCGCTGGGCATCGAGGTCGAGGTCCGCGACCTGCTGACCGGGCTGCCCGAGGACTTCTTCGGTGTCGTCGTCCAGTACCCCGGCGCGTCCGGCGTGCTGCGCGGCCGCGGTTTCTACCACGCGATTTCCGAATCGGCGAAGGCCGCGGGCGCGCTGTTCACCGTCGCCGCCGACCTGCTCTCGCTGACGCTGATCACCTCGCCCGGCGAGTTCGGTGCCGACGTCGCCGCCGGGTCGACGCAGCGCTTCGGCGTCCCGCTCGGCTACGGCGGCCCGCACGCCGGGTTCATGTCCGTCCGCGCCGGGCTCGAGCGCTCGCTGCCCGGGCGCCTGGTCGGCGTCTCGGTCGACGCCGACGGCAACT
The DNA here is from genome assembly GCF_034929455.1 of Amycolatopsis heterodermiae. Classification (NCBI taxonomy): domain Bacteria; kingdom Bacillati; phylum Actinomycetota; class Actinomycetes; order Pseudonocardiales; family Pseudonocardiaceae; genus Amycolatopsis; species Amycolatopsis heterodermiae. Next base: position 132,526 of record NZ_JAYFSI010000008.1, on the reverse strand, counting down.
CCGCCTACCGGCTGGCGCTGCAGACGCGTGAGCAGCACATCCGCCGCGAGAAGGCGACGTCCAACATCTGCACCGCGCAGGTCCTGCCGGCCGTGCTGGCCGCGATGTACGCGGTCTACCACGGCCCGGACGGTCTCAAGCGGATCGCCCAGCGCGTCCACGGCCTGGCCGCCGGCTTCGCCGACACGCTGCGCAAGACCGGCGTCGAGGTCGTGCACGAGTCCTTCTTCGACACGGTCGTCGCGCACGTCCCGGGTCAGGCGGCCGACGTCCACGCCGCCGCCCGCGAGGCCGGAATCAACCTCGGCCACGTCGACGCCGACCACGTCCGCGTCGCCTTCGACGAGGTCAGCACCCCGGCGATCACCGCGAAGGTCCTGAAGGCCTTCGGCGTCGAGGAAGACGTCCAAGACGGCGTCGCGCTCCCCAACGGCCTGGCCCGTGAGAGCGGCTTCATGGGTCACGAGGTCTTCGGCAGCCACCGCTCCGAGACGGCGATGCTGCGCTACCTGCGCCGCCTGTCCGACCAGGACTACGCGCTCGACCGCGGCATGATCCCGCTCGGCTCCTGCACGATGAAGCTCAACGCCACCACCGAGATGGAGCCGATCAGCTGGCGCGAGTTCGCCGGCATCCACCCGTTCGCCCCGGCCGAGGACGCCGAGGGTTACCACACGCTCGTGGGGCAGCTCGCGGACTGGCTGGCCGAGGTCACCGGCTACGACAAGGTGTCGCTGCAGCCCAACGCGGGCAGCCAGGGTGAGCTGGCCGGGCTGCTGGCCATCCGCGCCTACCACCGCTCCAACGGTGACGAGGCCCGCGACGTCTGCCTGATCCCGTCGTCGGCGCACGGCACCAACGCCGCGTCCGCGGTGCTCGCCGGGATGCGCGTGGTCGTCGTCAAGTGCACCGACGAGGGCAACGTCGACCTGGCCGACCTGCGGTCCAAAGTGGACGCAAACAAGGACACGCTCGCCGCGATCATGGTCACCTACCCGTCCACGCACGGCGTGTACGAGCACTCGATCGACGAGCTGGCCAAGATCGTCCACGACGGCGGCGGCCAGGTGTACGTCGACGGCGCGAACCTCAACGCCCTGCTGGGCCTGGCCAAGCCGGGCGAGTTCGGCGGCGACGTCTCGCACCTGAACCTGCACAAGACCTTCTGCATCCCGCACGGCGGCGGCGGTCCCGGCGTCGGCCCGGTCGCGGTGCGCGCGCACCTCGCGCCGTTCCTGCCCAACCACCCGCTGCTGGACCAGGCCGGCCCGGCCACCGGCGTCGGCCCGATCAGCGGCGCGCCGTACGGCTCGGCGTCGATCCTGCCGATCTCCTGGGCCTACGTCCGGATGATGGGCGCGCCCGGCTTGACCGCCGCGACGAAGGTCGCCGTGCTGGCTGCCAACTACGTCGCCTCGCGGCTGGCCCCGCACTACCCGGTGCTCTACACGGGGCAGGACGGCCTGGTCGCGCACGAGTGCATCCTCGACCTGCGCCAGATCACCAAGGAGACCGGCGTAACGGTCGACGACGTCGCGAAGCGGCTCATCGACTACGGCTTCCACGCGCCGACCATGTCGTTCCCGGTCGCCGGCACGCTGATGGTCGAGCCGACCGAGTCCGAGGACCTGGGTGAGATCGACCGGTTCATCGCCGCGATGATCGCCATCCGCGGCGAGATCGACGAGGTCGCCAAGGGCACGTGGACCGCGGAGGCGTCGCCGCTGCGCGGTGCGCCGCACACCGCCGAGACGCTGGTCGGCGAGTGGGACAAGGCCTACGACCGCGAGCTGGCCGTCTTCCCGGCGGGTGTCTCGCGCAAGAACAAGTACTGGCCGCCGGTCCGCCGCATCGACGGCGCCCGCGGTGACCGCAACCTGGTCTGCTCCTGCCCGCCCCTCAACGCTTACGAAGGCTGAGCCCACAAGTGACTCGCGAAACCTCCCTGCACGGAGTCCACAAGGGACTCGGTGCGCTGTTCACCGACTTCGCGGGCTGGTCCATGCCGGTCCGCTACGCCAGCGAGCTGGCCGAGCACAAGGCCGTCCGCGAGGCGGCCGGGCTGTTCGACCTCTCGCACATGGCCGAGATCCACGTCACCGGCAAGCAGGCCGCCGACGTCCTCGACTACGCGCTGGTCGGCAACCTCACCGGGGTCAAGCCGGGCCGGGCGCGGTACACGATGATCTGCGACGCCGACGGCGGCGTGCTCGACGACCTGGTCGTCTACCGGCTGGCCGACGAGCACTACCTGGTCGTCGCCAACGCGGGCAACGCGAAGGTCGTCGCGGACGCGCTGGCCGAGCGGGTCGAGGGCTTCGACGCGGTGGTCGACGACCGGTCCGAGACGACCGCGCTGATCGCCGTCCAGGGCCCGAACGCCGTCAAGATCCTCGGTGCGGTCACCGACGCCGACCTCGACGCGCTCAAGTACTACGCCAGCGTGCCGGCGGTCGTGAAGGGCCACGAGGTCCTGCTCGCCCGCACCGGCTACACCGGCGAGGACGGCTTCGAGCTGTTCGTCCCGGCCGACGAGGCGCCGGCGGTCTGGCGAATCCTGTCCGAGGCGGGGGAGGCCCACGGCCTCGTCCCGGCCGGGCTGGCCTGCCGCGACACACTGCGGCTCGAAGCCGGGATGCCGTTGTACGGCAACGAACTCACCCTCGAGCAGAGCCCGTTCGAAGCCGGGCTCGGGCGCGTGGTCAAGTTCGAGAAGCCGGGTGACTTCGTCGGCCGCGCGGCGCTGGAGGAGCGGTCCAAGGCCGACGTCCCGCGCGTGCGGGTCGGCCTGCGCGGAACCGGTCGTCGCGCTCCGAGGCACGGCTACAAGCTGCTGGCCGACGGCGTCGAGATCGGCGAGGTCACCAGCGGGGCGCTGTCGCCCACGCTGGGTCACCCGATCGCCATGGCGTACGTCGATCGGGCGTACACCGAGCCCGGCACCGAACTTTCCGTCGACATCCGGGGCAGGATCGAGCCCGTCGAGGTCGTCGCCCTCCCGTTCTACTCCCGCGCGTAAAGGACTTGCACCGTGAGCATCCCCGAGAACCTGAAGTACACCAAGGAACACGAGTGGCTGAACGTCGAAGGTGACGTCGCCACCGTGGGCATCACCGCCTTCGCCGCCGAGTCCCTCGGCGACATCGTGTTCGTCCAGCTCCCCGACGTCGGCGCCACGATCACGTCCGGCGAGGTGTTCGGCGAGGTCGAGTCGACCAAGTCCGTCAGCGAGCTGTACGCGCCGGTCTCCGGCGAGGTCGTCGAGGTGAACGGCACCACGTCGGACACCCCCGAGGTGATCAACTCGGACCCGTACGCCGAAGGATGGCTGCTCAAGGTGCGGCTCTCCGGTGACGTCCCCGAACTGCTCGACGCCGCCGCCTACGCCGCCCTCACCCAGGAGAACTGATGACGACCTTCGACGCCCACCTCGCCGACGTCGACCCCGAGGTCGCCGCGGCCGTCGCCGACGAGCTGACCCGCCAGCAGTCCACCCTGGAGATGATCGCCTCCGAGAACTTCGCCCCGGTGGGCGTGCTCGAGGCGCAGGGTTCGGTGCTGACCAACAAGTACGCCGAGGGGTACCCCGGCCGCCGCTACTACGGCGGCTGCGAGCACGTCGACGTCGTCGAGCAGCTCGCCATCGACCGCGCGAAGGCGCTGTTCGGCGCCGAGCACGCCAACGTGCAGCCGCACTCGGGCGCGCAGGCCAACGCCGCCGCGATGTTCGCCGTGCTCAAGCCGGGTGACACGATCCTCGGCCTCGACCTGGCGCACGGCGGCCACCTGACGCACGGGATGAAGATCAATTTCTCGGGCAAGCTCTACAACGTCGTCGCCTACCACGTCGACAAGGAGACCGGGATCGTCGACCTGGCCGAGATCGAGCGCCTCGCCGTCGAGCACCAGCCGAAGCTGATCATCGCCGGCTGGTCCGCGTACCCGCGTCAGCTCGACTTCGCCGAGTTCCGCCGCATCGCCGACCTGGTCGACGCCAAGCTGATGGTCGACATGGCGCACTTCGCCGGGCTGGTCGCGACCGGGCTGCACCCGTCACCGGTGCCGCACGCCGACATCGTCACCACGACCACGCACAAGACCCTCGGCGGCCCGCGCGGCGGGCTGATCCTCTGCCGCCAGGAGCTGGCGAAGAAGATCAACTCGGCGGTGTTCCCGGGCCAGCAGGGCGGGCCGCTGGAGCAGGTGATCGCGGCCAAGGCCGTCGCGCTGAAGATCGCCGCGAGCGAAGAGTTCAAGGAGCGCCAGCAGCGCACCCTCGAAGGCTCCCGCATCCTGGCGTCGCGGCTGTCGCAGCCGGACCTCGCCGAGGCCGGCGTCCGCGTGCTGACCGGCGGCACCGACGTCCACCTGGTCCTGGTCGACCTCGTCCAGTCCACTCTGGACGGTCAGCAGGCCGAGGACCGGCTGCACGAGGTCGACATCACGGTCAACCGCAACGCCGTCCCGTTCGACCCGCGCCCGCCGATGATCACCTCCGGCCTGCGGATCGGCACCCCGGCGCTGGCCACCCGCGGTTTCCAGGCGGAGGACTTCACCGAGGTCGCCGACGTCATCGCCGAGGCGCTCAAGCCGGACTTCGACGACGCCGTCCGCTCGAAGCTGCGCGACCGCGTCGAGACCCTGGCCAAGAAGCACCCGCTGTACGCGGACCTGTCCCGGTGAGCGCTCTGCCCGAGGGCCGGAAGCTGCTGCGCCTCGAGGTGCGCAACAGCGAGACGCCGATCGAGAAGAAGCCGCCGTGGATCAAGACGCGGGTGCGGATGGGGCCGGAGTTCACCGAGCTGAAGGGCTTGGTGCGCCGCGAGGGTCTGCACACCGTCTGCGAAGAGGCGGGCTGTCCCAACATCTACGAGTGCTGGGAAGACCGCGAAGCCACGTTCCTCATCGGCGGTGACCAATGCACCCGCCGGTGTGACTTCTGCCAGATCGACACGGGTAAGCCCGCGGAGCTGGATCGGACGGAGCCGCGGAAGGTCGCGGAGTCCGTGCAGGCCATGGGTTTGCGGTATTCAACGGTCACCGGTGTGGCTCGCGATGACTTGGACGATGGCGGTGCGTGGCTGTACGCCGAGACCGTCCGTCAGATCCACGCTTTGAACCCGGGTACGGGTGTCGAGTTGCTGATCCCGGACTTCAACGCGGATCCGTCGCAGCTGGCTGAGGTGTTCGGGGCGCGGCCGGAAGTCTTGGCGCATAACGTCGAGACGGTGCCGCGGATCTTCAAGCGCATCCGTCCCGGTTTCCGCTACGCGCGTTCGCTCGAGGTCATCACGAAGGCGCGTGAGTTCGGGCTCGTGACGAAATCGAACCTGATCCTGGGCATGGGGGAGACCCCGGACGAGGTCGCTCCGGCGATGCAGGACCTGGTGGACGCGGGGTGCGAGATCCTGACGATCACGCAGTACCTGCGGCCGTCGCCGCGGCATCACCCGGTGGATCGGTGGGTGAAGCCGGAGGAGTTCGTCGAGCACTCCCAGGCCGCCGAGGCCATGGGCTTCGCCGGTGTGATGGCCGGGCCGCTGGTGCGGTCGTCGTACCGCGCGGGACGGCTCTACGCCCAGACCAAGGCCCACCGCGGTGAGGAGCTGCCGGAGAACCTGCGGCACCTCGCCGACCAGGGGCCGGCCGCGCAAGAAGCCAGCTCCCTGCTGGCGCGATAGGAAGGGGCAGATCAATGGCGATCAGCGTCTTCGACCTGTTTTCCATCGGCATCGGGCCGTCCAGCTCGCACACCGTCGGCCCGATGCGGGCGGCACTGACCTTTGTGGACGGTCTCGGCGACGATCTCGGCAAGACCGCGCGCGTACAGGCCGAGCTGTTCGGCTCGCTCGGCGCGACCGGCTTCGGCCACGGCAGCGACAAAGCCGTCCTGCTCGGGCTGTCCGGGGAACGTCCCGAGGACATCGACACGGACACCGTCCCGGTGCGCGTCGCGGAGATCCGCGAGTCCGGGCGGCTGCTGCTGGCCGGTACGCACGAGATCCCGTTCGACGAGGACAACGACCTCACCATGCACCGCCGCAAGTCCCTGCCGGCGCACCCGAACGGCATGGTCTTCCGCGCGTTCGACGCGGACGGCGTGCTGCTGCGCGAGCGGACGTACTACTCGGTCGGCGGCGGGTTCGTCCGCGACGAGTCGTACGAGACGGACGCGGTGTTCGTCGAGGACGCGACGCCGGTGCCGTACCCGTTCCGCACCGGCGCGGACCTGCTCGGGCACTGCGCGTCGACCGGGCTGCCGATCAGCGAGATCATGATGGCGAACGAGCTTTCGTGGCGTTCGCGCGACGAGGTGCGCGACGGCCTGCTGCGGATCTGGGCCGTCATGGCGGAGTGCGTCCGCAACGGCTGCGTCCACGAAGGCGTGCTGCCGGGCGGGCTGAAGGTGCCGCGCCGGGCCCGCGCGCTGCACGAGAAGCTGCTCGCCGAAGACGGCGTCGGCGATCCGCTGTACGCGATGGACTGGGTGAGCCTGTACGCGCTGGCCGTCAACGAGGAGAACGCCGCGGGCGGGCGGGTCGTCACCGCGCCGACCAACGGCGCCGCCGGGATCATCCCCGCCGTCCTGCACTACTACCAGCGGTTCATCCGGCACTCTTCGGACGACGGCATCGTGACGTTCATGCTCACCGCCGGCGCGATCGGCTCGATCCTCAAGCAGACGGGCTCGATCTCCGGCGCCGAGGTCGGCTGCCAGGGCGAGGTCGGCTCGGCGTCCGCGATGGCGGCGGCCGGCCTGACCGAAGTCCTCGGCGGCTCACCGGCCCAGGTGGAGAACGCGGCCGAGATCGGCGTCGAGCACCACCTCGGCCTGACCTGCGACCCGGTCGGTGGTCTGGTCCAGATCCCGTGTATCGAGCGCAACGCGGTGGGCGCGTCGAAGGCCATCCACGCGGCGAGGATGGCGATGCGCGGCGACGGCAGTCACGTGGTGACGCTGGACAAGGCGATCAAGACGATGCGCGAGACGGGCGCGGACATGAGCGTGAAGTACAAGGAAACCGCGCGCGGCGGCCTGGCGGTGAACGTCATCGAGTGTTAGCCGGGGTCTCCTCCGGCTCCACGGCCAGCCGCAGGCCGACCTCCACGAGGGTCCAGCCGAACTGCTGACGCCGGGTCCCGGTGTGGCGCCGTGGCGTCGCCCGGCCCGGCGGGCGGTTGCGCACGCCGTGGCGCAACTCGTTCTCGCGCTCGTGGACCAGGTCCTCGGCCATCAGGAAATGCACCGGATCGCCCCCTGCGTCGTTCATCGGTGTCGTGGGACCATCGTCGCCGACGGTGGCCGTCCGGTTCCACCGGTTTTTCGCACAACGAACACAGTGTGACGGCCGGGGCGAGCATGGTCCACTCCGAAGATGCGATCCGTGCCGGAACGGATACCGAGCGTGTCCGGGTCGGCTGAGGCGGGTGAACCACCGGGCCTCCGCGGCCCGCGGCCTAAACTCGCGGGATGGAGTCGACCTCGGTGGTGAATGCCGGCGAAGCGCTGTTCCGGCCGGTCCGCGCGGGTAACGCCTTCGAAGAGACCGTCGAGCGGCTGCTGCAGGCGATCCGCCTCGGCGTGGTGGGTGCGGGGGAGCGGCTCCCGTCGGAGCGCGAGCTCGCCGAACGGCTCGGGGTCAGCCGCGTCACGCTCCGCGAGGCCATCCGCGCCCTCTCCGACGCCGGTTACGTCGAGTCACGACGAGGGCGCTACGGCGGCACGTTCGTGAACGAGACCCTGCCCGGCCCACCCGAGCGCTCACCCGACGCCGCCGCCGTCGATTCGGTGGTGCTGGAGGACGCCCTGAGCCTGCGCTACGTCCTGGAGACGGGCGCGGCGGAGATGGCCGCGGCGCGGTCATTGAGCCCGGCCGACCGCCAGCACCTGACGGGCACCCTGGCCGAGGCGGCGGGCGCCGACCTCGAGGACTACCGCCGCAAGGACTCCCGCCTGCACCTGGCGATCGCCGAGGTCACAGCCTCGGGCTCACTGACCACGGCAATGGCCGACGCACGGACCAAGGTGAACCAGCTCCTCGACCGGATCCCCCTGCTGCAGCCCAACCTGGAGCACTCGAACGCCCAGCACGAAGCGATCGTGGACGCAATCCTGGCGGGCGACGCCGAAGCGGCCCGCCAGGTGATGGCGGAGCACATTGAGGGAACGGCTTCGCTGCTGCGCGCGTTCTTGGCCTGACCCGCGCGGCGGCCGGCTGGCCGGAGGGTTCCGATTCGGGCCGGAACCGACGTGGCGCGAGGCAATTTCGGCTGGTGACACGCCCGCGGCGGCCAATGATGGCTGAGCACATCGAGGGAACGGCCTCGTTGCTGCGCGCCCTCCTGGCCTGACTCGCCGCCTTCAAGGCGTCTTGACAGGATTCGAACAACTTCGTGAATTCCCCACAGAACCTTTTCGCTCAACCGGGCGTCATCCATTCGTGACCTCGACGACGACGGAACCCGACGGCGCCGATGACGCCGACGCGACACCCGGCACCCCGCGGCGACGGCGGTGGCGGCGGATCCGGCGGATCGGGTACTGGACCGCCGGTGTGCTCATCGGCGGGCCCCTGATCGCCTTCTGGATCGCCTACCTCGTGCTCGACGTTCGCAGCCCGCAGGAGGTCCTCGCCGGGCTCGACAAGACCGTCGTCCTCAACTACTCCGACGGATCGCCGCTGCTCAAGGTGATTCCGGCCGACGGCGACCGGATGTTCGTGCCCTACGCGCAGGTGCCCTCGAAACTGCGCGACGCGATCATCGCCACCGAGGACCCGACCTTCTGGGACAACCAGGGGTTCGACCCGACCGGCATCGGCCGCGCGTTCCTCACCGGCGTCGGCGGCGGGTCCGGGATCACCCAGCAGTACATCAAGAAGTCCACCGGCGACGACGACGCCACCATCGGGCGCAAGTTCGCCGAGCTCGTGCTGGCCACGAAGATCACCCAGGAACAGAGCAAGGAACAGATCTTCGAGAGCTACGTCAACATCATCTCCTTCGGCCGCGGCACGTTCGGGCCCGGCGCGGCGATGAACGCCTACTTCGGCAAGAAGCTCGACGACTCGATGACCTGGAGCGAAGCCGCGTTCCTGGCCGGGATGATCCAGTCGCCGTCGGTGCACGACCCGGCGGCCTCCGGTGACGCGCACGCCGCGCGGCGCTGGCAGTACGTGCACGACAAGCTCGTCGCGCGCGGGTACGTGAAGAGCGACGAAAAGATGATCTACCCCGGCGGGGAGGTCCAGCCGCCGTCGGAAACCCGCGCCGGCCGCGTCACCTACGACGAGTTCCACATCAAGCAGCAGGTCCTGGCCGAGCTGGAACAGGACGGCTTCCCGCTCAGCCGGCTGCAGCAGGGAAACATGACGGTCGAGACGACGCTGGACCGGAAGGCTCAGGAGGCCGCGAAGAAAGCGTTGCAGGACAGGCTGAAGGGCGAGCCGAAGGAGTTCCGCGGCGCCGTCGTCGCCGTCGACCCGAAGACCGGGGCCGTGCGGGCCTACCAGGGCGGCGACCAGGGCGTCCGCGACTACGCGAGCACCCCGCACGCGGCCGGTTCGGCGTTCTACCCGTTCACGCTCGCCGCCGCGCTGCGCAACGGTTTCGGCCTGGACCAGCCGATCCCGTCGCCGGAGAAACAGGAGTTCCTCGGTGAGGACTTCCAGTACCCCGCCGTCTGCGGGCCGGTGTGCTCGCCGGGCACGGCGATGCGGGCCCAGGCCGACGGCCCGTTCATCTTCCTGGCGAAGAAGCTCGGCCCGGACGCGCTCAGTGACGCCGCGCGGCGGGCGGGCATCCCGGAGACCGTCGACGGCGTGCCGACGATGCGCGAGAAGGACGGCTTCCTGATCGGCGCGGGCATCGCGATCGGCCGGTATCCCTTGCGGCCGCTGGACATGGCGGGCGCGTACGCGACCTTCGCCGCCGACGGCGTCCGCACGACCCCGCACCTGGTGGCGAAGGTGCGCGACGAGAGCGGCGCGGTCGTCTGGGAGCACACCGACACCACGAGCGCCGCGTTCGACGACGACGGCACGAGCCGCCGGATCGCCCAGGACGTCACCGCGGCGCTGGGCACCTCCCTGCCGGACGGGCGCCCGGCAGCGCTGCGGTTCGGCGCGGCCGAGCACGGCATCTCGCCGGACAACCAGGACGCCTGGGCCGTCGGGTACACGCCCCAGCTGGCCACCGCGGTCTGGATCGGCTCCGACGACGACCGGCTGCTCAAGGACGCGACCGGCGCCAAGCTCACCGGCGACGTCGTCCCCGGCGACATCTGGCGCGCCTTCATGTCGGCGGCCCTCGACGGCCAGCCGTTCCGCCCGCTCGGCGGCGGCGAACGGAAGGTGCTCGCGCCGCCGCCGGAGATCCGCCCGCGGCGGTGACGGCTCAGCACACCAGGCCGAGCACGAACCCGTCGTACCCCTTGCCGCCGACGGTCTGGACGGCGGTCGCGTCCAGCCGGGGTTCGGCGGCGAGCAGCTCGAACATCCGCCGCGCGCCCACGACGTAGGAGTCGGTGCTCTCCGCGTCGACCACGGCGCCCTGCCGTACGACGTTGTCGACCACGATCGTCGTGCCCGGCCGCGACAGCTCCAGCGCCGCGCTCACGTACCCGGCCAGGTTGATCTTGTCCGCGTCGATGAACACGAAGTCGAACGGCCCGTCGAGGGTCGGCAGGGTGTCGAGCGCGGCGCCGACGCGGATGTCGACGACGTCTTCGCCGAAGCCCGCGCGCTCGAGGTTCGCCCGCGCGACGTCGGCGTGCTTCTGCTCGTACTCGCAGGTCACCAGCCTGCCGCCGGCCGGGAGGGCGCGGGCCAGCCAGATCGTGCTGTACCCGCCGAGCGTGCCGATCTCGAGGATCGACCGCGCGCCGGCCAGGCGCGCCAGCAGGTTCAGCAGCTTGCCCTGGTTCGGGGCGACGGCGATCGACGGCAGGCCGGCGGCCGCGGAGTCGGCCAGCGCGGCGTCGAGCACCGGATCGGGACTCAGCACGGCGCCGGCGAAGTACTCGTCGACCGCGGCCCAGGTGTTGTCGGTCATGGGACCCAACCTAGCGGGATCCGCGCCGGTGGGATCATGGTGCGGACGGCTGAAAGGGAAGGTGGACATGGACGACTACCGCGTCGTCGCGGACACCCTCGCCGCCGACATCGAAGCCGGCCGCCTGCGCCCCGGTGACCGGCTCCCGCCGCAGCGCCGCTTCGCGCGGCAGCACAGCATCGCGAACTCCACCGCCGCCCGCGTCTACGGCGAGCTGGTCCGGCGCGGCCTGGCCGTCGGCGAGGTCGGCCGGGGCACGTTCGTCCGGGCCGCGAAGCCGCCGCCGGAACCCGCGCTCGCCGAGCCCGGGGACGCCCGCGTCGACCTCGAACTCAACTTCGCCGTGCTACCCGGCCAGTCCGCGAACCTCGCCCGCGCGCTGGAACCGTTGCTGCGCCAGGACGTCCTGACCGCGGCGCTGCACCCGGTCGGCGCGGCGGGCACCCCGGCCGCGCGGACGGCGGCGGCCGCGCTGCTCACCCGCGGCGACTGGCGCCCGGACCCGGCGACGGTCCTGTTCACGGGCAACGGCCGCCAGGCCATCGCGGCGGCGATCGCCGCGTTCGTGCCGGTGGGGGAGCGGCTCGCGGTGGAGTCGCTGACGTACCCGGTGCTCAAGGGGGTCGCCGCGCGCCTGGGCGTCGAGCTGGTGCCGGTCGAGACGGACGGCGACGGGCTGGTGCCCGCGGCGCTGGAGGCGGCCGGGCCGGTGCGCGCGGTGTACGTCCAGCCGACCCTGCACAACCCGCTCGGCACGACGATGCCCCCGGCCCGGCGCGAGGCGCTCGCCGAAGCCGTGGCCCGGCTGGACATCCCGGTGATCGAGGACGGCATCTACACGTTCCTGCGCGGTGAGGTCCGCCCGTTCGCCGCGTTCGCGCCGGAGCGGACGGTGTTCGTGGACAGCCTGTCCAAGCGGGTCGCCCCGGGGCTGACGGCGGGTTTCCTGGTGCCCCCGCCCGCGTGGACCGCGCGGCTGGCGTCGGCGGTCCGGTCGGGTGGCTGGGCGGCGCCGAGGTTCGCGCTCGAAGCGGCGACGCGGTGGATCACGACGGGCACCCTGGCGGAGGTCGAGACGGCGAAGCGTCGTGACGCCGCTTCGCGTGCTTCGGTGCTGGAGGAGAAGCTGGCCGGCTTCACGGTGCTGGGCGACCCGGCGTCGTACCACCGCTGGTGGCTGCTCCCGGAGCAGTGGCGAGCGGAGACGTTCGTCGCGGCGGCGGCGCGTCGCGGGATCGCGCTGTCCCCGGCGTCGGCGTACGCGGTGCTGCCGGGCCACGCGCCGAACGCGGTGCGGATCGCGGTGTCGGCGCCGCCGGTCGAAACCCTGGCCGCGGCCCTGGAAGCCCTCGCAGCTCTCGCCTCCGGCACCCCGGACGACTTGTTCGTGGACTAGCTCCCGGTTTCGAGGCCACCGGTCGAAATACTCGAATTGACGCCGAATGCCCTCGCATCGTGGGGGTTTGGCAGCCTGGGCGATTTGTTCGTGGATTAGATCACGCAACCATCTCGGCCTGGCATACGTACTCATAAGAGTGAGGACGAAATCGCGCGGCCGCCGCGGGCCGAGGCTGGGGGCTGCCGCTGTCGCGGCTGTCGTGGGAGCCGGGTTGGCCTGCGCATACACCACTTTCGGCGCGTCGCTGATCGCGAGCGCCGATGCGCCACGTCACATTGCCGTCACTCAAAGCAGTACTACGGCGAGTAGCCCGACGACTCCGGTGCTCAGTCGTCCGGTGCCCGATCCGGTGATTCCGTTCAACGCGAAGCTGACTTCCCAGGACATTCCGGTCCCGGACGGCACCGTGCGCAGCGGTGCGTGCAGCGGCTCGCTCGTCGATCCCGAGTGGGTCGTGACCGCCGGACACTGCTTCCACGACGTCAACGACGTCCGGGTCGGGGGCAAGCCGCGCTACCACATGACCGTGACGCTCGGGAAGCTCAAGGACAGCGACACCGGCGGCGAGTCCGCGGAGGTCATCGACGTCCGGCAGTCCGCGCTCAACGACCTCGCCGTGGTCAAGCTGAGCAAGCCGATCACCGGCATCACCCCGCTGAAGCTGGCGGACGAGCCGCCGTCGAAGGGGCAGCCGCTCAAGTTCGCCGGCTGGGGTTCGGTGTCGGCCACCGTCGTCGCGCCGTCGGATCACCTCAAGCGCGGGAACTTCACCGTCGCGAAGATCCGGCAGACCACCCTCGAAGCCGCGCCGGTCGTGACGCGGACCGTCGAGAACAGCCCGTGCAAGGACGACTCGGGCGGCCCGTTCTTCACCTCGGACGACGATCGCACCGGCACCCTCGTGGCGATCGTCAACGACGGCCCGGCGTGCCCCCAGCCCGGCCTCGAGGTGATCGCCCGGGTCGACGTCGTCGCGAACTGGATCCACCAGCAGATCAACGAAGGCTGATCAGCGCGCGTACTTCCCGACGAAGCTGCCGCAGGTCACCGCTTGCCCGGTGAGCTTCGCCTGGATCGCCTTCTCCAGCCCGAGGTAGTCGAACACCGGTGTGTCCAGCGGGATCTGGGCGGGCACCGGGCCGCCGGTCGCGAGCTGCCGGATCGAGTCCGTCTGGAACAGCACCAGGTAGTCGCCTTCGCGGTTGAGGTCGCCGGCCTCGTCGAGCATGCGCTGCGGGGCGTCGCCGACGATCTCCAGCGGCAGCGGCCACTCCAGCGGGAACGGGTTGCGCAGGCCGAACGCGGGGTAGGCGAACGAGCTGTCCGGCAGGATCGCCGTCCGGCCGGCCGGGAACTCCGCCAGGCAGTCGCGGATCTGCTGGACGTACCGGAACGTCGAAGGGTTGGTGCGGATCCCGCTCATCGCCGGGGTCACCGCGCCGAGGTCCTCGGTCAGCTTGTCGTGGCTGAGGTCGAGGTAGGCCGCCTGGTCGTGCCGCGCGACGACGACCCAGCCGCACACCGCCACCGCCGTCAGGCCGGCCGTCGCGGTCACCCAGCGCCGGGCCAGCCGGGGCCGCGGCGGGACGACGGCGCTCAGCAGCAGCAACGTCGTCAGCGCGAGCGTGCCGGTGAGCAGCGTCGGGGTGTCGTTGCCCCACGACAGGCTCGTCATGAAGCCGGTCGCGAGCACCAGCAGCCCGGCCCACGGCACCTTCCGCGTCACGGCCGCGTTGACCAGCACGCTCAGCGCGACGATCCACCACAGCACGTCCGCCCAGCGCGACGAGCCGGTGAACCGGCCGTCGACCACGGTCAGGACCACGGCCGTCGCGCCGCCCAGCACCAGCACCCAGGACGCCGCGCGCCCGGCCGCGCCGAGCCGGTCGCCCGGCAGCCGGACCGCGAGCAGCACCACCGAGATCGCCGCGAAGAAGCTCAGTTCCCGCACCGGCGCCCGGGTCAGCACCTCCGGATCGTCCAGCCACAGCCCGAGCAGCCGTTCGCCGTACGCGGGCACGCCGCCGGTGAGCTGCTCGACCATCTCCGAGAACCCGCCGCCGAGGCTCACCCAGGCCACGTACGCCAGCCCGGGCGCGCCGAGAGCCAGGAGGTCGAGGACCAGGCGGCGCCACCAGCGTGCCGTCCGCAGCGCACCGGCCCGGGTCGACGGGTGCAGCAGCAGCCAGAAGACGCCGATCACCGCGGCGAGCGCGAAGCTCTGCTTGACGAACACCGCGCAGCCGAGCAGCGCCAGGCCGCCGCGCCGGGCGAGCGCGTGGTCGCTGCGCAGGCCCGCGTCCAGGGCCCAGGCGCCGCACGCGGTGAGCGCGATGCCGTCGACCGTGTGCCAGGCCATCAGCGGGAACGCGTTGAGGTTGATCAGCGACGCGGCCGCGACCATGGCCGTCATGCCCGGACCCCAGGCCAGCACGCGGCGGCGGGTGACCAGCGCGGCGAAGGCGATGGTCGCCACGATGATCTCGATCATGGAGAGGAAGCTCGACCCGAAGAACAGCGGCATCGGCAGCGCGAAGTCGACGACGTGCAGCACCGCGGACCCGAGCGGGCGCGCGGAGATGATCTCGGCGTGGGGCACTTCCCCCTGCAGCACCCGCCACGCCTGGGCGAGGATGAAGCCCTGGTCGGAGGGGTGGAAGCCGAAGCGGCCGACGCGCAGTTCGGTGGCCAGCGCGAGCAGCACGACCCAGCAGGCGTGCACGCTCCAGCGCAGCAGCGGCCGGGACCGCGCCGGGGGAGCGGGTTCCGGGGCGGCGGTGGCGCGCACAGGACTCGCCACGTCCACGCCCGCCCGCCTTCCGCTCCCGATCACACCCGGGAAGCGATGGTAGCGGCCGTGGTCGTCACCGGGATGAACCGCACCACCGGGCCCGCCCGGTCCGCCCGGCCTGGGGCGACGCCGGCCCGAACGCCGTGAAGGCCACCTCAAGGGACTCAGAGTCCCCCGAGGTGGCCTTCACGGACTTGGTGAGTGTCACCCGATCGTGGAGCGGGCGGTGCCGATTGCGGCCGTTTGGTCCGCGGCTGCGGCAAGGTGCTGAGTGCTGGATTCCGGCATGGCGAACTCCCCAGTTCACGCTCGTCCTGGTGGACGAGACTCGCGCGAGGGTAGAAGTACCGTCGCCGTGGTGGCCAGGGTTTTGCCGGAATTCGCACGGATCAAGCACGACTGCGCCAGATAACGCGGGTCAGCGCCGCCACGACGGCCGCCGGCGCGGGCCGGTTCGGCAGCCCGCGCGCCTCGGGTGCCGACTCCCGCGTCGCGCTGTAGGCGAGGTGCGCGGCGAAGCGGGAGAGCCGCGGGGCGACGAGCGTGGCCAGCTCGGCCGCCCGCCCTTCGGGGAGGCTGAGGATCGCGGGACGCTCTTCGAGCGCCTTCACGACGAGCCCGGCCGCGCGTTCCGGGCTGCTGGACGGGATCCCGCGGTAGCCGGTCGGCGCGATCATCGGCGTCCGCACCAGCGGCATCCGCACGGACGTGAAGGTGACGCCGTCCGAGAGCGTCTCGCGCCCGGCGGCCAGCCCGAACTCCTCCAGCGCCGCCTTCGACGCCAGGTACGCCGAGAAGCGCGGGGTGTCGGTCTGCAGGCCCATGGTGGTGACGTTGACGACGTGGCCGAAGCGCCGCTCGGACATCGACGGCAGCAGCCCGAGGATCAGCCGGACCGGGCCGAAGTAGTTGACGGCCATCGTGCGCTCGTAGTCGTGGAACCGTTCCGTGGACAGCGAAACCGAGCGCCGGATCGACCGGCCGGCGTTGTTGACCAGCATGTCGACCGCGCCGTGGTCGCTCAGCACGTCCTTGACCAGCGCGTCGACCGCGTCGCCGTCGGTGAGGTCGCACGGGTACGCCGCCGCGACGCCGCCGGCGGCCGTGATCTCGCCGCGGACGTCGTCGAGCTCGTCGGCGCGCCGGGCCACGAGGATCACCTTCGCGCCCTTGCGCGCCACGGCGAGGGCGGTGGCCCGGCCGATGCCGGACGACGAGCCGGTGACCAGCACCGTCCGCCCGGCCAGGCCGTGGGTGCGGCGAGCGCGGTCGGGGTCGAGGTGCGCCCGCCAGTAGCGGTGGAGCGGGGCCGCGTAGTCGCGTAGTTCCGGGAGCTGGATGCCGCTGCCGAAGAGCGCCGTCGTCGTGCGCGCGGTGTCGAAGACGACCTCGGTGCTCAGGTGCGGCAGGACTTCGAGCGGGACGCCCAGCTCTTCGAGGACGGCGGCCCGGGTCGCCCGCCCGCCGGGCACGCGGTCGATCCCGGCGGCGGCCGCGTGCGCGAGCCGGGTCCCCGCGCGGCGCAGCACGTTCGACGGCCTCGCGGGCAGCACGGCCCGGACCGTCGGCCCGCCCGCGACGCGCGCGAAGGCGTTGTAGACGGAGTTCAGCGACTGCGGGCGCGCGGCGGCGAGGTGGTAGGTCGCCCCGGACGGCGCGTCCCGGTGCATCAGGAACTCCATCGCCTCGACGACGTAGTCGACCGGCACCAGGTTGGTCGCGCCGAGGTCGGGCGCGGCCAGCGGGAGACGCCGGGGCAGCGCCGCCAGCCGCGAGATCGCGGGCAGGAAGTAGTACGGGCCGTCGATCTTGTCCATCTCGCCGGTGCGCGAGTCGCCGACGACCGCCGAGGGCCGGTAGACGCGGTAGGGCAGGGACTGCTCGCGGACGAGCTTCTCGGCCTGGAACTTCGTCGCGTGGTACGGCGAGCCGAAGCGCTGGCCGAGGTCGAAGTCGGCCTCGGTGAAGCGCCCGGCGTGGTCACCCGCGACGGCGATCGAGGAGACGTGGTGCACGAGCCCGGCCTCGGCCGCCGCGGCGAAGGCGAGCAGGTGCCGGGTGCCCTCGACGTTGGCGCGCCGGTTGGCCTCCTCGTCCGCGGTGAAGTCGTAGACCGCGGCGAGGTGCACCACGTGGTCCAGGCGCGGCAGCCCGGCGGCGTCGACGCCGAGCCGCGGCTCGGTCAGGTCGCCGACGACCGGGTGCAGCTTGGTCGTGCCCTCCGCGAGCACGGCCAGCCGCTCCCGGGAGGTCTCCCGCACGAGTGCGTACACGGCGGACGTCTCCGGCCGCCGCAGCAGCCGGGCGACCAGGCGTTTCCCGAGAAAACCCGTCGCGCCCGTCACGAAGTAGGTGGTCATGGCCGGTCCCTTGCGCTCGTCGTCGTGGGGCCGACTCTAACCTACTGAAAAGTAGGAACGGTAGTTGTCAGGTTTCCACCTTGTCGTCGGCGGTCGCCACGATGGCGTCACGCAGGGCGGCCCGCAGCCGTCCGACGTCCAGCGGCCCGAGCACCGCCGCCTCGCCCGGTGGCGCGACGAGCACCACCTTGTCGTTGCTGACGAACACCGTCACGTCCCTGCGCCTGCCGGCCAGATCCCGGCAGGTGACCGACCATTCGCCCCGACTCATGGTCGCCGCCTCCGATTCCCTCGTCGTTCTGCTTCGTGCGGGGGTGGGATGGGCCCGCCACGGGGCCATGACGCCGGTTCACCCGATTTGCCTACTCGCGAGTTTTCCCTTGCGGAACGAGAGGTTCCGGCGTACCGGGATGTGGCGCGGCGGGTTCGGGAGTAGGTTCGCGCCAGGATTGCTGTCGCCGGTGGAGGTCAGGATGTCGGAGCCGCGGAAGATCGTCGTCGTCGGAGCGGGCCTGGGCGGTGCGTCCGCCGCGGCCGCGTTGCGCGAACGCGGTTATCCCGGCGAAGTCCTGCTCATGGGGTCGGATCCGCACCGGCCGTACGAGCTGCCGCCGCTGTCGAAGGGCGTGCTGCTCGGCACCACGGACGAACCCGATTGGGTGCACGACGAGAAGTTCTACGCGGAGAAGGACATCCGGTTCACCCCCGGCGTCACCGCGACCCGCGTCGAGCTGGGCGCGCGGCTGGTGCTGGACGACGCGGGCGGCGAGCACCGCTACGACCGGCTCGTGCTGGCCACCGGCTCGCGCCCGAAGTCCCTGCCGGTGCCCGGCGGCGACCTGCCGGGCCTGTATACGCTGCGCAGCCTCGACGACTCGCTCAAGCTGCGCTCGGCGTTCGCCGAGGCGGAACGGGTGGTCGTGATCGGCGCCGGCTGGATCGGCTCGGAAGCCGCCGCGGCCGCGCGCTCGCACGACGCGGACGTCACGGTGGTGGACCCGGTCGCGGTGCCGCTGTCGACGGTCATCGGCGAGACGATCGGCGGGGTGTTCCGGGACCTGCACACCGAAAACGGCGTCCACTGGCGCCTGGGCGAGCAGGTCACGGAGATCACCGGCGGCCCGGACGGCGTCCGCGGCGTCAAGCTGGGCAACGGCGACGAGCTGCAGGCGGACGTGGTCCTGGTGGCGGTCGGCGCGGCCCCGCGGGTCGAGCTGGCCCACGCGGCGGGCCTGGAACTGTCGGACGACGGCGGCGTCGCGGTGGACGCGGGTTTGCGCACGGCGGCCCCGGACGTCTACGCGGTGGGCGACATCGCGGCCCACTTCCACCCGCGCTACGGCCGCCGCATCCGCGTGGAGCACTGGCAGAACGCGAAGGACCAGGGCACGCACGTGGCGCAGAACCTGCTGGGGGAGAACGAGCCCTACCTCGCGACACCGTACTTCTTCACGGACCAGTACGACTTGGGCTGCGAGTACCGGGGCTTGGCGGACCCGGCGGCGGACGAGCTGGTGGTGCGGGGAGACCTCGGGTCGCGGGAGTTCACCGCATTCTGGCTCCGCGACGGCGAGGTATCGGCAGCAATGAACGTGAACATGTGGGACGACGGGGATGCTCTGTCGGCGCTGGTGGACGGCCGCACGAAGGTGACGGCGGAGCAGCTCAAGACGGCAGATCTGGCGTCACTGGCCTGACCGGAGGCCGGGTCAGGGTCAGGAAAGCCACCAACGCCAGCAAAGCGAACCCCGCGATGGTCGCCGCCATCGGCACCGCCGTTCCTGGCCCGCCCAGCCCCACCAACGGCGTCGCCACTCCGCCCACCACGAACTGCAGCACCCCCAGCAGCGCCGACGCCGCGCCCGCGGAGCGGGCGTGTTCGGCCAGGGCCAGGGAGCTTGCGTTCGGCATGACCAGGCCGATGCTCGACACCAGCAGGAACAACGACACCAGCAGCGCGGCCAGCGGCAGGTGCGCCCACGCCGACACCAGCACGGAGACGCCGCCGAAAGCGCCGAGAAGCAAACCTGCGCGCAGCAGCGTGCGTTCGGGGATCCGGCCCACCAAGCGGCCGTTCAGCTGACCCGCCAGCACGATGCCGACGCCGTTGGCGCCGAACACCACGCTGTACGCCTGCGGGCTCAACCCGTACACACCCTGCAGCGCGAACGACGACCCCGAGATGTAGGCGAACATCGACGCGAACAGCAGGCCGGACGCCAGCGCGTAACCCGCGAACGTCCGGTCCACCACCAGCCGCCCGTACGTCTTCATCACCCGGCCCAGCCGCGCCGGTGAGCGGCGGGAAGCCGGCAGTGGCTCCGGCAGGAAGAACGCCACCACCGCCAGCAGCAGCGCCCCGAACCCCGTCAGCACGACGAACACCCCGCGCCACGACGTCCAGTTCAGCAGCTGGCCGCCGATCAGCGGAGCGAGGATCGGGGCCAGGCCGCTGACCAGCATCAGCGTCGAGAAGAACTTCGTCATCGCGGTGCCGGAGAACAGGTCGCGCACCGCGGCGCGGGCGATCACGATGCCCGCGGCGGCTCCCAGCGACTGGATGCCCCGGGCGGCGACCAGCAGCCACGCGTCCGGGCTGACCGCGCACAGCACCGAGCCGAGGACGTACAGGACCAGCCCCACGAGCAGCGGCCCGCGGCGGCCGAGGGCATCCGACAGCGGGCCGAGCACCAGCTGGCCCAGCGCGAGGCCGACGATGAACGCGCTGAGCGTCAGCTGCACCGTCGTGTCCGCGGCGTGCAGGTCGCCCGCCATCTGCGGCAGCGCCGGCAGGTACATGTCGATGGACAGGGGCCCGAACGCCGAGAGCCCGCCCAGGATCAGGACGAACTTCAGCTGCGCGCGCCGGGTGGGCGCGGTAGGTTCCGCTGCGGTGGTCATCGGCCTCCTCGAGTCACTCACCGGAGCAGCGATGCAGTGACCAGGGCTATTCCGCCTGTGAGTGGTGACACCCCGTGCTCGAACGTGTCCTCAAGCGACACTGATCCGACCAATTTCGCGTCGATTACGCAAGGGCTCTGGATCGACGGCCCTGTCTGCGATATACATCGGATGTCTGGTCGTGCTGGTGAAGGGAACATCCGTGCAGCTTGTACGTCTCGGAGAGCCGGGTAGTGAGCGTCCGTACGTCCGCGCCGACAACGGCGTGACCTACGGGCTGAGCGGCTTGACCGCCGACGTCGACGGCGGGTTCCTCGCTGCCGGCGGCGTCGCCCGCGTGGCCGCCGCCCTCGCCGCCGGGGAGCTGCCGGAGGAAGACGTGACGGGCCTGCGCGTCGGCTCGCCGATCGCCCAGCCCGGCAAGGTCGTCTGCATCGGGATGAACTACCGCCGCCACGCCGAGGAGACCGGCGCGACGCCGCCGACCGAGCCCGTCGTCTTCATGAAGGCGCCGGACGTCGTGGTCGGCCCGGGTGACGACGTCCTGATCCCGCGCGGGTCGGTCAGCACCGACTGGGAGGTCGAGCTCGGCGTCGTCATCGGCAGGACCGCCCGCTACCTCGACAACGTTGACGAAGCCCTGGATTACGTCGCCGGGTACGTCGTCTCGAACGACGTTTCCGAGCGGGCGCTGCAGTTCAGCACCGCCCAGTGGGACAAGGGCAAGTCCTGCGAGAACTTCAACCCGCTCGGCCCGGCGCTGGTGCCGGCGGCCGCAGTGCCCGACCCGCAGGACCTCGGCCTGCGGCTGTGGGTCAACGGCGAGAAGAAGCAGGACTCGAGCACCAAGGACATGATCTTCTCCGTGGCCGAGATCATCCACCACCTGAGCCAGGTGATGGTGCTGCGCCCCGGCGACCTGATCAACACCGGCACGCCCGAAGGCGTCGCGCTCGGCCGGCCCGACCCGAAGCCGTACCTGCGCGACGGCGACGTGATCGAGCTGGAGATCGACGGACTCGGCCGGCAGCGCCAGACCGCGAGGCAGGCCTGACCATGGCGAAGATCATCGGCATGGAGGTCCTCGACGTCCGGTTCCCGACGTCGCGGGAGCTGGACGGCTCGGACGCGATGAACCCCGACCCGGACTACTCCGCGGCCTACGTCGTGCTGCACACCGACGGCGGCCCGGACGGCTACGGCCTCGCGTTCACCATCGGCCGCGGCAACGACGTCCAGGCCGCCGCGATCCGCGCGCTCGCGCCGCACGTCGTCGGCCGGGACGTCCCGGAGGACGCGGCGGCGCTCGGCGACCTGTCGCGCACGCTCGTCGGCGACTCGCAGTTCCGCTGGCTGGGCCCGGAAAAGGGGGTCGCGCACATGGCCGTCGGCGCGGTGGTCAACGCCGCGTGGGACCTCGCCGCGCGCCGCGCCGCGCTGCCCGTCTGGAAGTTCGCGGCCCGGATGACCCCAGAGGAATTGGTCAGCCTGGTCGACTTCCGGTACCTGTCCGACGCGCTCACCGAGGCCGAGGCTCTCGACATCCTGCGGGCCGCCGAACCCGGTCGCGCCGAGCGCACCGCGCAGCTGGAAGCCCACGGCTACCGCGCCTACAGCACGTCTCCCGGCTGGCTCGGGTACGCCGACGCGAAGCTGGTCCGGCTGTCCGAACAGGCCGTCGCGGACGGCTTCGACATGATCAAGCTCAAGGTCGGCGGCAACGTCGACGACGACGTCCGCCGGATGAAACTGGCTCGTGAGACCGTCGGTGACGACATCCGGATCGCCGTCGACGCCAACCAGCGCTGGGACGTCTCGGACGCCGTCACCTGGATGACCGCGCTCGCGCCGTACGACCCGTACTGGATCGAGGAACCGACGTCACCGGACGACATCCTCGGGCACGCCGCCATCGCGAAAGCGCTTGCGCCGATCCGCGTGGCCACCGGTGAGCACGTCCAGAACCGCGTGATGTTCAAGCAGTTGCTGCAGGCGAACGCGATCTCGGTGCTGCAGCTGGACGCCGCCCGCGTCGGCGGGTTCAACGAGAACCTGGCGATCCTTTTGCTGGCCGCCAAGTTCGGTGTGCCGGTGTGCCCGCACGCCGGCGGGGTCGGGCTCTGCGAGCTGGTGCGGCACCTGTCGCTGTTCGACTTCGTCGCGGTTTCGGCCACCGACGCCGACCGCAGCATCGAGTGGGTCGACCACCTGCACGAGCACTTCACCGACCCGGCCGTCGTGCAGCGCGGCCGGTACCTCGCCCCGACCGCCCCCGGGTTTTCCGCGCGCATGCACGACGCCACGCTGCGCCGGTTCCGCTTCCCGGACGGTCCCGAGTGGACGGAGACCGCAAGTGAGTGAATTCGAGGGCCTGGTGGCCGCCGTCACCGGAGGCGCCTCGGGGATCGGCCTGGCTACCGCAACACAGCTGGCCGAACGTGGTGCGCAGGTGGCGGTCCTCGACTTGAAACCGGGTGACGACGGCTTCCGCTGTGACGTCTCTTCGGACGACGAAGTCCGCACCGCGATCGACGCCGTCGTGGAACGCTTCGGGCGCCTGGACATCCTCGTCAACAACGCCGGCATCGGCGCGCAGGGCGACGTCACCGCCAACGGCGACGACGAGTGGCACCGCGTGTTCGACGTCAACGTCGTCGGCATGGTCCGGCTCGCCCGGGCCGCCCTGCCGCACCTGAAGAACTCGCCGTCCGCGGCGATCGTCAACACCTGCTCCATCGCGGCCTGGGCCGGACTGCCCAGCCGCGCGCTCTACTCGGCCACCAAGGGTGCGGTGCTCTCGCTGACCCTGGCCATGGCGACCGACCACCTGCCCGACCGGATCCGCGTCAACTGCGTGTGCCCGGGCACGGCGGACACCCCCTGGGTGGGCCGGCTGCTCGACTCCGCGGGCGACCCGGCGGCCGAACGCGCGGCGCTGGCCGCCCGCCAGCCGATGGGCCGCCTGGTCACCGCCGACGAGGTGGCGAACGCCATCGTCTACCTCGCCAGCCCGCTTTCCGCTTCGACCACCGGCACCGCGCTCGCGGTCGACGGTGGCATGTACGGCCTGCGCCCGCGCGGCCCAGTGCAACCCCAGTAAGACTTTTTTCGCTGTCATCAAGGAGGATGCGGTGCTTAACAGGGTGATCCAGGTGGCCGCCACGGCCGCCGTCTGCGGCCTGGTGCTGGCCGCCTGCGGGTCCACTAAGGACAACGCGTCGGCGCCCGCCGCGGGCGGAGGGGACACCGGTGGCAAGGTCGGCGCGACCCTGCCGCTGCTGACCTCGCCGTTCTGGCAGGCCTACAACAACTACGTCCCGCAGATGGCCAAGTCCGAGGGCGTCGACGTCCTCCCGACGGTCAACGCCGACAGCGACCCGGCGAAGCTGATCACCGACATCGGCACCTTCCTCAACCAGGGCGTCAAGGGCCTGGTCGTGACGCCGCTGGACTCCGCGGCGATCGTCGCCGGGCTCAAGCAGGCGGAGAACAAGGGCGTGCCGGTGGTCGCGGTCGACGTCGCCCCCGAGAGCGGCAAGGTCGCCATGGTGGTGCGGGCCGACAACAAGGCCTACGGCACCAAGGCGTGCGACGCGATCGGCGAGAAGGTCAAGTCCGGCAAGGTCGTGCAGATCCAGGGTGACCTCGCCTCGGTCAACGGCCGTGACCGCTCGGAGGCCTTCAAGGCCTGCATGGCGCAGAAGTACCCGGGCATCCAGGTGCTGGACATCCCGGCCGAGTGGAAGGCCGACAAGGCGTCCTCCGGCCTGGACAGCATGCTGACGGCGAACCCGGACATCAAGGGCGTCTACATGCAGGCCGGCGGCGTCTACCTCGCCCCGACCGAGCAGGCCCTCAAGCGCAAGAACCTCTCCTTCCCGGTCGGCGACCCGAAGCACATCGTGCTCGTGTCCAACGACGGCATCCCGCAGGAGCTGGCCGCGATCCGGGCCGGCGAGCTGAACGCCACGGTTTCCCAGCCGGCCGACGCGTACGCGAAGTACGGCCTGTACTGGCTGAAGAAGGCCATGGCGGGCGAGACGTTCAAGCCGGGCCCGACCGACCACGGCAGCACCATCGTCGAGATCAGCCCCGGCATCCTCGAGGACCAGCTGCCCGCGCCCGTCATCACCAAGGCGAACGTGGACGACAAGGCCCTGTGGGGGAACAACCTGTGAGCCCCGTCGTCAGCGCCCGCGGCGTCGGGAAGCGCTACGGCCCGACCGTGGCGCTGCACGACGTCAGCCTGGAAGTGAACCCCGGTGAGTCGCACGCGCTCGTCGGGCGCAACGGGGCCGGCAAGTCGACCCTCGTCTCGATCCTGACCGGCCTGTCCGCCACGGACACCGGGCACGTCGAGTTCGGCGGCGAGCCGGCCCCGCCCCTGACCAGGCAGGACGACTGGAAGGCGCGGGTGGCCTGCGTCTACCAGCACGCGATGGTCGTCCCGCAGCTCACGGTGGCCGAGAACCTGTTCCTCAACCGGCAGGCCGGGGGCGGGTTCTCGATCGGCTGGAAGAAGCTGCGGCGGCAGGCCGAAGAGCTGCTCGGGTCGTGGGACGTGCACGTCGACGTCGACACCCCGGCCGGCGAGCTGTCGGTCGAGGACCGGCAGTTCGTCGAGATCGCCCGCGCGCTGTCCTACGGCGCCCGGTTCATCGTGCTCGACGAGCCGACCGCGCAGCTGGACAGCCAGGCCATCGAGCGGCTCTTCGAACGGATGCGCCAGATGCAGGCGGGCGGCGTGACGTTCCTGTTCATCTCGCACCACCTGCACGAGGTGTACGAGGTCTGCCAGGCGGTCACGGTGCTGCGCGACGCGAAGCACGTGCTGACCGCCCCGGTGGCCGAGGTCGGCCGGGCCGAGCTGGTCGACGCGATGACCGGCGAACCCGGCGGCCTGTCCGTCCGCGACGCCGCCACGCGGGACGCCCTGGAGGCGGACGCGGCAGAGATCCTGCAGGTCGAGGGCCTGTCGGGCACCGGCTTCCACGACGTCTCCTTCCGGCTGCGCCAGGGTGAGGTGGTCGGGCTCGCGGGCAGCAACGCCAGCGGGAAGCACCAGGTCGCCGAGACCGTCTACGGACTGCGGGCGCCGTCGGCCGGCTCGGTCCGGGTCGAGGGCAAGCCGTTGCGGCCCGGCGACATCCCGGCGGCGCTGAGGGCCGGGATCGGCTGCGTGCCGCGCGACCGGCACCACGAAGGCCTGGTGCTGGAGCACCCGATCATGGACAACACCACACTGTCCATCTTGGACAAGATGGGCCGCGGCGGGATCGCGTCGCCGAAGACGCGCTTCACCAAGGCGTCTCAGGCCTTGGCGGACTACGGCATCGTCGCCGCGAGCGCCGAGCAGCCGGTGTCCGACTTGTCCGGCGGCAACCAGCAGAAGGTCGTCCTCGCGCGGGCCCTGGCCAGCGACCCGCGGGTCGTGGTGCTGATCAACCCGACGGCCGGCGTGGACGTGAAGTCGAAGGAGGCGCTGCTCGCGGTCGTCGACCGGGTGCGCGCCGAGGGCAAGGCGGTGCTGATCGTCAGCGACGAGCTGGACGACCTGCGCCTGAGCGACCGGGTCCTGGTGCTGCGCGCCGGGGCCGTGGTCGCCGAGCACCAGGCCGGGTGGTCCGACGGCGACCTCGTGGCCGACATCGAAGGAGTCGAGCTTTCGTGACCGACGTGATGACCGATCCGCAGACGGAGCTGCCCGCGCCTCCCCGGCGCCGGAAAGCCGTCTGGCTGCGTGAACTCGCGCTGCTGCCCGCGCTCGTCGTGGTGTTCGTCATCGGCGGCCTGGTCGACGACACGTTCGTCGGCTGGAACAACATCGTCAGCATCCTGACGGCGTCGGCGGCACTGTCGCTGGTCGTGCTGGGCGAGTCGCTGGTGCTGATCACCGGGAAGTTCGACCTGTCGCTGGAATCCACCATGGGTCTCGCGCCCGCGCTCGGCGCGATGGTGGTCATCCCGGCGGCGTCGGCCGGCTTCGGCGTCGAACTGCCGGCCGCCGTCGGCCTGCTGGTGATCCCGCTGTGCGGGGCGCTCGTCGGGTTCGTCAACGGCTTCCTGATCGTGAAGCTGAAGCTGAACGCCTTCATCGTGACGCTGGCGATGCTCACCGTGCTGCGCGGGGTGCAGGTCGGCTCGACCAAGGGCAAGACGCTGTTCAACCTGCCGGACTCGTTCACGAACCTGGCGACCACGACGTTCGCCGGGCTGCCGATGTCGGTGTGGCTGGCGGCGGTGCTGTTCGCGGTCGCCGGCTGGGTGCTGCGCTACCACCGCGTCGGCCGCGCGCTGTACGCGATCGGCGGCAACCGCGAAGCCGCGCGGGCGGCCGGCGTGCGGGTCGACCGGATCGCGTGGGCGGTGTTCGTCGTCGCCGGGATCCTCGC
This sequence comes from Amycolatopsis heterodermiae, assembly GCF_034929455.1. Taxonomy (NCBI): domain Bacteria; kingdom Bacillati; phylum Actinomycetota; class Actinomycetes; order Pseudonocardiales; family Pseudonocardiaceae; genus Amycolatopsis; species Amycolatopsis heterodermiae. Next base: position 105,631 of record NZ_JAYFSI010000008.1, on the reverse strand, counting down.
GGCGATCGGCGGGCTCGCTTACACCGGTTACGTCGGCGCTTTGGGCGCCAACCAGGGTTCCGGGCTGATCCTGCAGGTCTTCGCGGCCGCGGTGATCGGCGGCGTCTCGCTGGACGGCGGCAAGGGCACGCTGGTCGGTGCCCTCACCGGCGTTCTGCTGCTGTCGTCGGTGTCCAGCCTGCTCAACTACGCGCACGTCACGGCGGAGTGGCAGGGGGCCATCTACGGCGCCATCATCCTGGTCGCCCTGATCATCGCCCGGTACGCGGGCGGAAAGCCCCAGACCTGATGGTCAGCCCGTGATCATCGGATCACTGTCAGGAGGCTTCCGCGGCCGGCTCGGCGTCCGAGTCGGGCACCGTCGGGTCGTCGGCCGTGCCCAGTGCGTTGCGCAGCCACTGCTCCACGCCCGCGACGTGCACGGTCGCCCACGAGCGCGCCAGTTCCGGCTCGCGGGCCGCGATGGCCTCGTAGATCGCCGAGTGCTGTTCCCGGGTCTTCGCGACCGCGCCCTCCTGGGTGAGGCCGCGCCAGATCCGGGCCCGGGCGGTCGGCCCGGAGAGGCTGTCGAGCAGCGAGCAGAGCACCGGGTTGCCGGAGCCGTCGGCGATCTTGCGGTGGAACTGGAGGTCGTTGGCGACGAGGGCCTCGACGGTCGGCGAGTCGGCCAGCTCCCCGAGCAGGGTGCCTAGCTCCGCGATGTCGTCGTCACTCATGTGCAGCGCGGCCAGCGCGGTCGCGGCCGGCTCGAGGATCCGCCGCACCGCGAGGAAGTCGAGCACGGTGTCGTCGCGGTGGAAGTCGACCACGAACGTCATGGCGTCGAGCAGCAGGTTCGGCTCGAGGCTGGTGACGTACGTGCCGTCGCCCTGGCGCACGTCGAGCACCCGGATCAGGCACAACGCCTTGACGGCCTCCCGCAGGGAGCTGCGTGAAAGCCCGAGCCGCTGGGCCAGCTCGGCCTCCTTCGGCAGCCGGTCGCCGGGCGCCAGCTCGCCGGAGATGATCATGTCCTTGATCTTGTCGATCGCGACATCGGTGACGGGCATCGTGTCCGCCCTTCCCTGCAACAGACCTCGGATGTTTGGGTGTTACTCCCCAGCGTGCCATGTCCCGGCGAAGGAGTGGTCATGACCCACCAGCCCGCACCGCAAAGAGTGGCTCTCCACACCCGGCTCAAACCGGGCCGGGAAGCCGACTACGAGTCCGTCCACGCCGTGATCCCGCCCGAGCTGGACGTCGCGCTGCGCGAGGCCGGCGTCCGCACCTGGCGGATCTGGCGTAACGGTCTCGACCTGTTCCACGTCCTCGAAGTCGACGACTACGCGGCGATGCGGGCGGCCCTGCGGGACCACCCCGCGAACGTCCCGTGGCAGGCCCGGATGGCCGAGCTGCTGGCCGTCGAGGACGACTACTCCGGCGACGACACCGGCATCGGGCTGGTCTGGGAACTGCCGGTGAAGGAGTGACCGCGTGAACCTCTCCCTGTCCCCGCTCGGTCTCGGCTGCGCGCAGCTGGGCAACCTGTACCACGCGATCACCGACGAGACGGCGGCCGCGACCGTGCGGCGCGCGTGGGACGAGGGCGTCCGCTACTTCGACACCGCGCCCCACTACGGCCTCGGCCTGTCCGAAACTCGCCTCGGTGCGGCCCTGCGCGAGCACCCGCGCGACGAGTACGTGCTGTCCACGAAGGTCGGCCGCGTGCTGGAGCCGAACCCGGGCGGCGCCGGTGAGAAGGACGACGAGGGCTTCGCCGTCCCGGCCGCCTACAAGCGCCGCTGGGACTTCAGCCGCGACGGCGTCCTGCGGTCGTTCGAAGACAGCCTCACCAGGCTCGGCCTGGACCGGATCGACGTCGTCTACGTCCACGACCCGGACGACCACTTCGAGGAGGCCCTGCGCGGCGCCTTCCCGGCGTTGCGCGAGCTGCGGGAGCAGGGCGTGATCGGCGCGTTCGGCGCCGGGATGAACCAGGCGCCGATGCTGGGGGAGTTCGTCCGCCGCACCGACCTCGACGTCGTGCTGGTGGCCGGCCGCTACACGCTGCTCGACCAGCCCGCGCTGGACGAGCTGCTGCCGCTGTGCGCCGAGCGCGGCGTCACGGTGGTGGTCGGCGGCGCGTTCAACGGCGGCATCCTGGCCACCGCGGAACCCGGCAGCGTCTACGACTACGCCGAGGCGCCGGCCGAGCTGGTCGAGCGGGCGAGCCGGATCGCGAAGATCTGCGCGAAACACGGCGTCGAGCTGCCGGAGGCCGCGCTGGCCATGCCGATGGCCCATCCCGCGGTGGCGTCGGTCGTCGTCGGCGCGCATGATCCGGGGCAGGTGAGCGTGAACGCGCGGCGGGCCCGGGCCGTCGTGCCACCGCAGCTGTGGACCGAACTCGTCGACGCCGGGTTGCTGCGCGCCGACGTCGTCATCGCCGAAGGAGTCGCATGATCGACGCGCACCACCACCTCTGGGACCCGTCGCGGCGCGAGTACCCGTGGATGGCGGGTGCCGCGATGGACCCGATCCGCCGTCCCTACACCGTCGACGACCTGCGCGCGGTGACGAAGGCGGCCGGGGTGCACGCGACCGTGCTGGTCCAGACGGTGTCCGAGCAGGAGGAGACCGAGGAGTTCCTCGCGACGGCGAAGGCCGAGCCGGTGATCGCCGGGGTCGTCGGCTGGGTCGACCTGCGGGCCCCGGACGTCGCGGACCGGCTGGCGGCGTTGCGCGAGCGGGGGCCGCTGGTGGGGATCCGGCACCAGGTCGAGGAGGAGCGGGACGACGACTGGCTGCTGCGCCCGGAGATCGTGGCGGGGCTGAGCGCGGTCGCCGACGCGGGACTGGTGTACGACCTGCTGGTGCGGCCGGCGCAGCTCGCGGCGGCCGGCGAGGTGGCGCTGCGGCTGCCCGGGCTGCGGCTGGTCCTGGACCACGCGGCGAAACCGCCGATCGCGGCGGGGGAGTGGGAGCCGTGGGCGTCCGCGGTCGCCGCGCTCGCCGAGCGCGAGAACGTCGTGTGCAAGCTCTCCGGCCTGGTCACTGCGGCGGACTGGTCCGGCTGGGAGGTCGGGCACCTGCGCCGCTACGTCGACCACGTGCTGGACGCGTTCGGCCCGGCACGGCTGCTGTTCGGCTCCGACTGGCCGGTGTGCGAGCTGGCGGCGGCGTACGAGGTCGTCCTGGACGCGGCGGTTTCGCTCACGGGCTCGCTCTCGGACCCCGAGCGACTGGCGTTCTTCGAGCACAACGCCCGGAGCGTCTACGGACTGAGCTGATTTTGGACGCGGGCGGGGAACGTCCCCCAGGGGGTAAGAGAGGTTCCCCGCCCGCCGGTGCGAAAGGTCAGAACTCGTCGTCGCGGATCATGCCGCGCAGGCGGGTGAGCGCGCGGTGCTGCGTGACGCGCACGTTGCCGGGGGAGATGCCGAGTGCCTCGGACGTCTCCGTCGCGGACAGGCCGACGGCGATGCGCAGGGTCAGGATCTCCTGCTGCACCCGGGGCAGCGTGGCGAGCAGCCGGCCCAGGCGGGCACCGAGGTCGAGGGAGAGGGCGCGGGTTTCCGGCTCGTTGCCGACCAGCGGGCGCTCGGGGAGCTCGGGAACGGGCTCGGAGCGGTCGCGGGCCACGGCGCGGTAGGCGTCGGCGACCTTGTTAGCCGCGATGGCGTGCACGAGGTAGAGGAAGGAGCCGCCGCGGTCCTGGTAGTCCGGGAGGGCCTTGAGCACCGCGAGGCACACTTCCTGGGCGACGTCGTCGGCCGACAGGTAGGAGAGGTCACGCCCGCCCATCCGGGCGCGGCAGTAGCGCACCACCACCGGCTCGATCATCTTGAGCAGCGTGTGGACGGCGGCGGGGTTGCCCTCGCCCGCGTCCTTCACGAGCGGGTCGAGGTCTTCCTTCGTCAACCGCCCGCCGGGCCGGGGCAAGGACTCCGGTGTGCGGTAATCGCGAACCTCCGTGGCGGAATCCTCGGTGGTCCTCGGCGGTGCTGTCATGGTCGTCTCCCCGGCCGACCCTCGACCGTCGCTGCCGGGGGTTCAACTCTCCGTAACGGTGTGATCGCAGGTACTCCGGGAGACCCGACCCGTCCTGCGCTCCGTGCGACGCTGGGTAATCGTAAGCACCTCCCGGGGCATCAGTCCAGATTTCAACCACCAATACCCCGTTCGCAGGAGCGACCGTGATGCAACCGCGACCAGACGCCTCACATTGCGATTAATCGCTTTCAGGATGTGCCGAGTTCACCCTTCAGTGGAGGATGAACACGGAAGTGGAGGTCGCGGTGACGGCGAGCGACACCACGGCCGGAAGCAGCCGGGGCATGGCCGCCGGTTCGGCGATCCGCAGGGCCCGTTCGCGGGACGCGCCGACCACGGCGAGCAGCGCGGACGTCCCCGCGGAGAGCAAAACGGGGATCAGGGCGGCTCCCCAGTGCCGTTGTGCGGCCATGTGGAGCAGCAACATGGTGCAAGCGGCGGAGGCCAAGGCTGTTCGCCGCCACGCGAGCCCGGTCCGCTCGGCCTGGGCCCCGGTGGGCGCCGTCACGGCCGAACCGGCCCGATTGCCTGGCTGGAGGCGGTGCCCGGCCGGCCGTGTGCGGCCGGCGCGCCCCACGCGGCGCTCGCGGCGGCGGTGGGCCCGGGTGACATCGCGAACCGAAGGGTCACGGGACGCCCGCCGGGGACGGCGCCGTACCGGTCGGTACGTGCGCCTGCACGTGCGCCTGCACCGGAGTAGTCGGGAATCTCCAATAATCCGGTTTCCTGGAGCGCCTTGGCGGTAGAAGTACCGACAGCGTGAACCCGGGTCCCGGAGGCGGAAACTGGTGTTTGAGGCAGCCACGGACGGTGACCAAACGGTGTGGCGGGCGTCACAGACGGGTGAACGGAACGGGCGGTCACGACAGCACCAGCAGGACGGCCGCCGCCGCGATGAGGAGGAACAAGCCCGCCGTCAGCACGACGATCATCAGGCTCCGCGGCAGCGGTTCGCCGGCCCGCATGGCGATCTGCACCCGTCGCCAGCGCGGGTAGGCGTTCGCCGCGAGGGCCGCCGCCAGCACGACGCACAGGCCCGCCAGCACTGCGCTCGCCCCGGCCGGGCTGGGGACGAGCTGGTGCACCGCCACGCCGCCCGCGAGCAGGCCGAGAGCGGTCCGCAGCCAGGCCAGGAACGTCCGTTCGTTGGCCAGCGTGAAGCGGTAGTCCGGTTCGGTGCCGCCCGAGTGGGGCTTGATTTCTTCTTCCGGGGCCACGCCCGCAGACGCTAGCCGGTGTGTGCGGCCTCGGCCTGTTCCTCGCGGTCCGCACCGTGCGCGAACACCCACCAGCGCAGCACCGCGAACCGCACGAACCCGCCGACCAGGCTGGACAGCAGCAGCGTGCCCGTCTCCTCCCACGACGTCGGCCGGTCGACGACCGCGTCGAGGATCGCCAGCACGGCCGAGCCGTACCCGGCGTAGAAGGCGAAGGTGAGGAGGTCCTGCAGGTGCCGCTTCCCGGCGTTGCTCCGCCGCCCGGCGAAGGTGACGCGGCGGTGGAACTCGGTGTTCCCGACCGTCGTCAGCGCGATCGCGACCAGGTTCGCGACCTGCGAGCCGAGCCGGTCGCGCAGCAGGAGGAACAGAACGGCCTGGACGCCGGTTGTCACGATGCCGGCCACGACGTACCACGCCGCGTGCGTGCCGAGTTCGTGGTGGCGTTCCGGGTCGGTCGCGAACGGCCGGTGGGCGGGTGCGCACCTGGTGGTGGCCATGATCCGAAGCTACTCCGCCTTCACAAACTTGTGAATATGTTAAACCCGTTGAAGAAATGTGATCCCGGTGACACCGCCGGGGTTTCGCCCTCCGGCGGCTCGGGTAGGTCGCGGGGGATGACTACTTACTACGCGCCGGGAGAAACCAGTGAGTGACCGTGACGCGGCCGATTCGGAAAGCCTGAGCCCCAGCGAGGCGCTGGACGAGGACGAGCTGCGCGTCGACCCGCTCGAGGAGGGCGTCGAACCGCCCGAGCACTGGAGCGCCGCCGACCGGTACGGCACCACTCCCGCGGAGGTCCGCGAGGGCGAGCCGATCGAGCAGCGGCTCGCGGAGGAGGAACCGGACACCGAGCCGGACCCGATCCCGGACCGCCCGCTCGCGGCGACCCCGGCCGCCGAGCTCGACGAGACGGTCGAGGACGCGCCGGCGGACTACGAGCAGGTGACCCCGGACGACGAGCTGCCCCACCGCCACGCCGATCCGGACCCGGGCGAGCGGGCGGACTACGCCGGCGGCTCGGTGGCCGACGCCATCCGCGAGGCGAGACAGGGCTGATCCGCTCACGCTGCGCGCCCGTTCGGACGCATTTAGCGTGGGACCCCGAGTGCATCGGACCGCGACGAAGGGAAGGCCGAAGATGCTGACCGTGACCGAAGCCGCCGCCGAGGCGATCACCGCACTGACCAGCCAGGGCGACGGAGACGCCGGGCTCCGCCTGGCGGTCAAGAACGCCGAGGGCGAAAGCGCCCAGCTGGCGTTGTCCGTGGCGCCGGAGCCCGCGGAGGGTGACAGCGTGCTGGGCGCCGACGAGGGACCGAAGGTGTTCCTCGAACCCCAGGCAGCAGCCCTCCTGGACGACAAGGTGCTGGACGTCCAGGAGGACGACGCCGGCGGAGTGGCGTTCGCCGTACTGCCGCAGCACACGAGCTGACCGGCCCCGGTCGTGAGTGGTGAGAAGGGTTAGAACCCTTCTCACCACTCACGACCAGCCGCGGCAGACCGCCTGGCGGGGCCAGCGTCTGACCACGGGCGCGTTTGGGTTCGGCCGTTCTTGGTCGGCCGGGTCCGGGTAGTCGCTAGGCGCGCGTCCGGCGACGCCGAGGCTTGCCAGTCGGGCATCGGCTGTGCCTGGTCGAGCAGAGCCCGCGAGGCCGATCGGTGCGCCCGACGGCGGGCGCACCGAGTACTAACCAGAATCGCGCGCGCAACCACAGCAGCTCGGCCGCGTTCGCCTCCGCTAGCGGGGCGTCGCCTGATCGCGCGGCGGTCGGCCGTGCTTGATCGGGGCGAGTCCGCGTGGTCGATCGGCGCGCTTCCGCCCCCGAGGCTCGCCGGAACTGCTTGTCCGTTAGCGGGGCCGCCAGCTGCTGATTGTGCTTGGTCGGCTGGGTCCAGGTTGTTGATCGGCGCGCTTCGGCCGCCGTCGAGGCTCGTCAGGTCGCCCACTTATCCGCTACCGGGGCCGCCAGCTGCTGACCAAGATCGCCGCTCGCACCCGCAACAACTCCGCCGCGTTCGCGCGGGCGTGGTCCAGCGACTCGGCGTGGTCGATGAGCGCGCTGCTCGCGATGACCCCCAGACTCTCCAGTTCGGCTTCGCCCAGCTGGATCCGGCCCGCCAGCGCCATCAGCGGTACCCCGCGCGGCCGGGCGCGTGCCGCGATGCCGGCCGGGGCCTTGCCGTTGAGGCTCTGTTCGTCGAGCGATCCTTCGCCCGTGATGACCAGGTCCGCGCCGTCGAGGGCGGCGTCCACCCCGGTCAGCCCGGCGATCAGGTCGAACCCGGACTCCACCGTCGCGCCGAGGCCGGCGATCGCGCCCGCCGCGACTCCGCCGCCCGCTCCCGCGCCCGGCACCGCCGACACGTCCGGCGCGCCGCCGACCTGCAGCGCGTGCGCCCACCGGGCCAGCGCCGCGTCGAGCGCCGCCACCTCCTCGGGGCCCGCGCCCTTCTGCGGCCCGAACACCGCCGCCGCGCCGTCCGGGCCCAGCAGCGGGTTCGTCACGTCCGTCGCGACCGCGACGCTCACGCCGTTCAGCCGCTCCCGCACCGGCGTCAGCTCGGCCGACGCGACCCTCGACAGCGTGCCGCCGCCGAGCCCGACCGGGGCGCCGAACGCGTCGAGCACTCCCGCGCCGAGCGCGCCCAGCATGCCGGCGCCGCCGTCGGTGCTCGCCGTGCCGCCGACCGTCAGGACCAGCCGCGTCGCGCCGTGCATCAGGGCGTCCACGAGCAGCTCGCCGACGCCCCAGGTGTGCGCGGCCAGCGCGGTTTCCGGGCTCGGCTCGACGAACTCGATGCCGCACGCGCGCGCCGACTCGACGTACGCGGTGCCGTCGAGCACCGCATAAGAAGCCTTGACCGGCTCCTCGAGCGGCCCGCGGACCGTCAGCCGGACGATCCGGGCGCCCGCGGTTTCGAGCACGTCGAGGGTCCCTTCGCCGCCGTCGGCGACGGGGCAGGTGACGATGTCGGCGTCCGGCAGCGCGTCCCGCACGCCGAGTGCGATCGCCTCCGCGGCCTCGACCGCGGTGAGACTGCCCTTGAACTTGTCCGGCGCGATGACGACACGGGTCACGGCTTCACCTCCGTCAGCGGGGGACGCCCGGCGAGCACCGCCGCGACGTTGCGGGCCGCCAGCACGGCCATCGCGGTCCGGGTCTCCACCGTGGCGGACCCGAGGTGCGGGCTGAGCACGACGTCGTCGCGCCCGAGCAGCCGCGGTTCGACGTCGGGTTCGTGCTCGAAGACGTCGAGCGCGGCCCCGGCGATCTCCCCGGCCTCGAGCGCGTCCGCGAGGGCCGCTTCGTCGACGACCGGGCCGCGGGTCGTGTTCACCAGGTAGGCGCCGGGTTTCATGGCGCGCAACGCGGCTGCGTCGATCAGGTGCCGCGTCTCCGGTGTCAGCGGGCAGTGCAGCGAGACGACGTCCGAGCGTTCCAGGAGTTCCTGGAACGAAACGGATCCGCGGCCGGACCGTCCCGAGTGGATGATCGACATGCCGAACGCCTCGGCCCGCTTCGCCACCGCCCGGCCGATCTCGCCGAGCCCGACGATGCCGAGCGTCTTGCCCTGCAGTCCTGAGCCCAGCAGGAAACCGAGGTGGAACGACCACGGCGTGCGCGAGCGCAGCAGCCGTTCCCCTTCGCCGAGGCGCCGCGTGATCGCGAGCAGCAGGCCGAACGCGAGGTCGGCGGTGGCGTCGGTGAGCACCCCCGGGGTGTTGGTGACGACGACGCCGCGCTCGGCCAGGGCCGGGACGTCGACGTTGTCGTAGCCGACGGCGACGTTCGCGACCACCTTGAGACCGGGCCCCGCCGCGTCGGCGAGCGCGCCGTCGAGCCGGTCGTGCAGCATCCCGACCACCGCCGACGCGCCCGCGGCGAACTCGTGCAGCTCGGCCGTCGTCAACGGCCGGTCCGCGGGTGACACCGCCACGTCGCCCGCTTCCGCGAGCACCTTCACCGCTTCGTCGGGTATCCACCGGGTCACCGCGATCTTGGGCACCCCGACAGCCTAGTCCCCGCGGACGGCCCCGAGAACGATCTCCGACTGCGCCGCGGCACCCGCGCCGTTGGGGTGGAAGGGGAACGCGAGCAGCAGCGGGTTGCTCACCGAGATCGGGATCAGGCCTTCGACGTAGCGCACGGTGGGCGCCTGGCACGCGTCGTGCCCGAGCGTCGGGGTGTAGGTGTCGACCAGCTCGGCGCCGTTGTCCGCGGCGACCCGCGCGAGCATGGCGTTCATGTGGAGGAACTTCGCCTGCAGGTACGCGACGTCGCCGTCGGCGATCGGGATCACCGGCCAGCACCCCTTCCCGCTCGCGGGCAGCCCGGCGAGGTAGTTCACCAGCAGGACCCGCGCTTGCGGCGAGCGCTCGTGGATCCCCTGCAGCGCGTTGGCGATCTTGGGCTCGGTGGCCGTGATCGCGTTTTCCAGCTGGTCGACGCCGCCGGCGGTGAACTTCGCCTTGCACGTGCTCACCGGCAGGACGTTGAGGCATTTGGTCACGGCCGAGGCGAGCCCGATGTCGTTGCCGCCGATCCCGACGGTCACCAGGTCGGTGGTCGGCGTGAGCCGGTCGAACTGCGGCGGGTTCGTCCCGCCGAGCGGCAGCTTCTGCGGCTGCGTGAAGTCGGGCGTCGCGGCGCCGCCGCAGCTCGCGTCGCGGAAGGTTTCGACGCCGAGCGCGCCCGCCACCTCGTGGGGGTAGTCCGAAGTGGACTGCGCGCAGTCGAGCGGGGTGTAGGCGGTGGTGGGCGGGAGCGTGACGAACACGTCCGCGGTCCAGGAATCGCCCAGCGCCACGTACTCGTGGTAACTGGTGCTCGCGGACGCCGGGGCGGCGGCAGCGAGCGCGGCGATCACGGGCCCGGCGAGGAGAGTGAACAGGCGCCTGCGCATGCTGCCTCCGTTGGCGAGCGGCGTAGTGAAGAGCTTTCACATTCAGCCCGCGCCCGGTGAAAAGTCAATGCGGGTCACCCGTACTGGGGACGCCGGACGGCGTGGGTATTCAGGCCCTGGTCAGCCGCACCATCGCGCTCGCGTAGCCGCTGCCGGGCAGGGTGACGTCGATCCCGTGGCTCAGCAGCACTGCGCCGTGGTGGAGCCCGCCGTCCTGGTCCCGGTACCGCGCCGCCGGATCCAGCCCGGCCAGGCGCGGCGGGGTGAACGGGCGCGCGAACTCCGCCGGCCGCCGCCAGAAGAACACGACGACCGAGTCGCCCAGCACGTACTGCACCGCGGTAAACGCCGAATGCGCCGGATCCGCCAGCCGGTACAGCTCGCCGTGCTGCACCACGGGCCGGATCTCCTTGTACAGCGCCACGAGTGACGCCGCCTCGCGCAGTTCTTCGGGACTCCAGCGAGGCAGGTCCCCGCCCAGGCCGAGCACCCCCGCCATCGCGACGTGGAACCGGAAGCTCAGCGGCGCCTCCCGGCCGGTGGTGGGGTTCGGGCTGTCGGTGACCCAGGCCGACATCGTGCCGGCCGGGTAGAGCTGGCCGTACCCGTGCTGGATGGTGATCCGATCGGCCGCGTCGGTGTTGTCCGACGCCCAGATCTCGTCGGTCCGCGCGAGAATTCCCAGGTCGGTGCGGCCGCCGCCGCCCGCGCAGCCCTGGATCCGCAGGTCCGGATGGTCGGCGCGGAGCCGGTCGAAGATCGCGTGGACGGCTCGGACGTGGTCGATCCACAGCCGTCCGGGATCCTCGCCGGACGGCCACCCGGCCTCGGTGAAGGCGCGGTTCATGTCCCACTTGAGGTAGTCGATCCCGTGCTCGCCGACCAGCCGGTCGAGCCACTTGTGCGCCCAGTCCGCGACGTCCGGGCGCGCGAAGTTGAGCACGAGCTGGTTGCGCAACGTCGTGCGCGTGCGGTGCGCCATGTGCAGCACCCAGTCCGGGTGCGCGCGGTAGAGGTCGCTGTCCGGGTTGACCATCTCCGGCTCGACCCACAGCCCGAACTTCATCCCGTGCGCGTGGACGGCGTCGACCAGCGGCCTGAGCCCGTCGGGGAAGCGCTGCTCGTTGGCGGTCCAGTCGCCGAGCCCGGCGGTGTCGCCGGTGCGCGCGCCGAACCAGCCGTCGTCCATCACGAACAGCTCGGCGCCCAGCTTGGCCGCGGCTTCGGCAAGTTGCGTTTCGGTCTGCTCGTCGACGTCCCAGCCGGTCGCTTCCCAGGAGTTGTAGACGATCGGCCGCAGCTCGCCCGGGTGCGGCTGGACGAACTCGCGGACGTAGGCGTGCCAGCGCCGGCTGGTGCCGCCGAAGCCGTCGGCCGCGTAGAGCCCGGCGAACACCGGCGTCTCCCAGGTCTCCCCGGGCTTCAGCCGCCAGTGGACGTTCTCGTGGCCGAACCCGCCGGTCCACGTGACGCGGCCGGTGTGCGTCCGCTCGACGGTGATCCGCCAGCTGCCGCTCCACGCCAGCGCGGTCGACCAGACCTCGCCGGACGTCTCCGTCGCGTCGCCCGCGTCGAGCATCACCCACGGGCTGACCTGGTGACTCGACACGCCGCGACGGCTGGTGAGCGTGGTTTCCCCGACGGGCAGCGGTTCGCGTAGCACGCCGTACTCGGCGCTCCACGCCCCCGACGTCCGGCTCAGCCGCACGCCGTCCCGCCGGGGGAGCGTCCAGGACGCGGAATCCGTGCGCAGCAAAGAAATCGGGTCGTCCCCGGTGTTGCGCAAGGTCGTCCACCGCTCGAGGACCTCCCCGCGCACGCGGTAGTGCAGCGACAGCTCGAGCGGGTAGTGGCGGTCCGCGAGCCGCACGACGAGCGCGCCTCCTTCGATCGCGTAGCCCGCGTAACGCCACTCCAGAGCCGACGTCCCGTCCTCGTACCGGACAGCCAGCGCCGCGACGCCGAAGAACGCGCCACCCTCGGCCGGCAGTTCGAGACGCTCGTCGCCCGGCTCGTCGAAGCTGCTCTCGGCCGGGTTGCGGCGTCCGGCGACCGCCGCGGCCTGCTCCAGCGTCAGCGGCGGCCCCCAGTGCACGTGCCGCGGCCGGTCGCCGTCGTCGAGCCGGAAGGCGTACGAGCTCTCGGGGGTGCGCAGCAGCCACAGCCGGTGCGCGGGGTCGTGTTCCACGAGCGACATGGACCTGAGCGTAGGCACGACCAGCCGAAAAATAAATTCTTGACGAAGTTAATTAATCCTGCCTACCCTTCCGGCCATGCCTCGCAGTGCACCGGCAAGGGCGCCGATCACCAGTCCCGCGGCCGCGACCGTGTTCACCACGGTCCTGACCGAAGGGCCGGTCTCCCGCGTCGACGTCGCTCGGCGCACCGGGCTCTCCTCCGCCGCGGTCACCAAGGCCGCCCGGCCCTTCATCGACGCCGGTTACCTCGAAGAACTCGCCTCCGAAGGCCGGACGACCCCCGGGGCGGGCCGCCCGGCGAACCCCCTCGCGATCCGGCCCGACCGCGAGTACTTCGTGGGCGTCAAGATCACCGGCGACGACCTGATCGGCGTGGTCACCGACCTGCGCGCCGACGTCCGGGCCACCGCCCACCACGCGCTCACCAGCCACGACGTCGAGCACGTCGTGCGGGCGCTGGCCGACCTCGTCGGCGAGCTGCTGGCCGGGCCGACCCCGGACGGCACCAGCAACCTCCGCGAGCGCGCCTACTGCGTCGGCGTCGCGGTGTCCGGCGACGTCGACCGCGCATCCGGGATCGTCCGCTACTCGCCGTTCCTCGGCTGGCGCGACGTCCCGCTGGCTTCCCTTCTGGAAGACGCCACGGGGCTCACCGTGACGCTCGAAAACGACGTCAAGGCGCTGACCGTGGCCGAGCAGTGGTTCGGCGAGGGGGTCGGCGCGTCGTCGTTCGCGCTGGTCACCGTGGGGACCGGGATCGGCAGCGCGCTGGTCGTCGACGGCGCGCTGGTCCGCGGCGCCCACGGCGTCGCGGGCGAGATCGGGCACGTCCCGGTCGCCGACGGTGGCCCGCTCTGCCACTGCGGTGGCCGGGGCTGCGTCGAGGCGATCGCGTCCACCGAAGCGATCCTCACGCGCGCCCGGCTCATTGCCGGAGAACCGGGACTGACCATGGACGACGCCGTCGTCCGCGCCCGCGGCGGCGACGAGCCGCTGCGCGAGGTGTTCGCCGCTGCGGGCCACGCGATCGGGCTCGGCCTGGCCGCGCTGGTCAACTTGTTCGGCCCGGAACGGGTGGTCGTCTCCGGGGAGGGCGTCGCCACGTACGACCTGTTCGAGGACCAGATCCGCCGGACCTTCGCGGTCCAGGCGTTCGGCAGTGCCGCCCGCTGCGGCCTGGTGATCCGGCCACTGCCGTTCGAGGAGTGGGCGCGGGGCGCGGCCGCCGTTGCCATCCAAAGCCTTTTCGTCGCCGAGAGCGTCTAAGGAGAATCTCCGTGAGCCCCATGAATCGTCGAAGCTTCCTGGTCGGTTCCGTCCTCTTCGCCGGGGGAGCGGCCCTCGCCGGCTGCACGAGCGACCCGCTGAACAAGAACGCGGGCGCCGCTTCGGGCGCCAAGGTCACGTTGCAGCAGTGGTACCACGCGTACGGCGAATCCGGGACGCAGCAAGCGGTCCAGCGCTACGCGCAGGAGTTCACCAAGGCCAACCCGGACATCGCGATCAACGTCAGCTGGATCGCCGGCGACTACGAGACCAAGCTCAACTCGGCGATGCTCACCGCGCAGGCGCCGGACCTGTTCGAGCTGGGCGACTTCCGGTACCAGAACGTCAAGAACGGCCTGCTCGCGCCGCTCGACGACATCGTGGACCCGGCCAAGGCCGACTTCAGCCCGGCCGCGCTGGACACGGTCACGGTCGAGGGCAAGATCTACGGCGTCAAGATGATCGACGACGTCATGATGCTGTACTACCGCAAGAGCGCGCTGCAGGCCGCGGGCGTGCAGCCGCCGCAGACGTTCGCCGAGCTGCTCGACGCCACTCGCAAGCTGAACACCGGCAAGCAGAAGGGCCTCTACGTCGGCACCGACGGCGTCGGCGAGGCCGCGACGCTGCTGCTCTGGTCGTCCGGCGCGGACTTCTTCGACGGCAGCGGCAAGAAGGTCGCGTTCTCCTCGCCCGAAGCCGTCGCCGCGATCGCCGGGCTCAAGCAGCTGCACGACACCGGCGGCCTGCTCCAGGGCTACCCGACCGACTGGTCCGACCCGGGCGCGTTCGCCAACGGCGCCACCGCGATGCAGTGGGGCGGCCTGTGGTCGTTGCCGGACGTCAAGAAGGCCTTGGGCGACGACTTCGGCGTCGTCGCGTGGCCGAAGTTCGGCGACGCCGGCAAGCAGGTCGCGCGGGTCGGCGGCTGGTACCAGCTGGCCAACGCGAAGTCCGCTCATCTGGATGCGGTGAAGCAGTTCATCGACTGGCTGTGGATCAAGAACGCCGACCTGCAGAAGGACTGGTGCGTCAAGTACGGCTTCCACATCCCGGCCCGCAAGCCGGTCGCCGCGCAGACGACCGAGTTCTCCAGCGGCCCGGCGAAGGACGCCGTCACGATCTCGCAGCAGAACGGCAAGTCGTATTCGGGGCTGTGGAACAAGGCGTCGGCGACGCTGTTCCTGCAGGCCGCGACCAAGATCGCGAACGGGGCGGACCCGGCCGCCGAGCTGGGGGACGCGGCGAAGAAGGCCCAGGCCGAAGTCGACAAGCAGCTGGCATGACAGCCGTACTGGAAGCCCCGGCCGTCCCGGTGACGCCGAAGACGCGCCGCCGTCGCCGGGACTGGCGGGCGATCGGCGCGTTCACCGTGCTCACCGGCCCGGTCGTCATCGGGCTGGGGCTGTTCAAGTACGTCGCGATCGCGTGGAGCTTCCTGCTCAGCTTCAACGACGCCCGCGGCACGATCAACATCGGCCATTGGATCGGTTTCGACAACTACGCGTTTCTGCTCGGCGACGACGCCTTCCTGACGTCCCTGTCGACGATCGCGCTGTTCACGGTGTTCATCGTGCCGATCACGTTCGTCGCGTCGCTCGGCCTCGCGGTGCTGATCAACAGCATCAAGCGGGGCAAGGCGTTCTTCCGGACGATCTTCCTGATCCCGGCCGCGGTGTCCTACGTCGTCGCGGCGCTGGTGTGGAAGATGGCGCTGTTCAACGGCCTGCCCTCGGGCGTCGCGAACGTGCTCGGCGGGCTGTTCGGCGCCGACCCGGTGCCGTGGCTGTCGGAGACGAGCCCGCCGGTGTACTGGGTCGCGGTGGTGACGCTGCGGCTGTGGCTGCAGGTCGGGCTGTACATGATCCTCTTCCTCGCGGGGCTGCAGGCGATCTCGCCGTCGCTGTACGAGGCGGGTGAGCTGGACGGCACGACCAAGTGGCAGGCCTTCCGGTACATCACGCTGCCGCAGCTGCGGAACACCTCCGTCGCGGTGCTGCTGCTCATCCTCATCGCCGCGTTCCAGGCGTTCGACGAGTTCTACAACCTGTTCGGCACCGGGCTTTCCGGCACCGCGACGGCGCCGGTGAAGCCGCCGCTGGTCTACCTCTACGACTCCGCGCTCGGCGACCAGAACTACGGCGTCGGCTCGGCCGGCGCGTTCCTGCTGACCGTGCTCATCGTCGTGATCACCCTGCTGCAGGGCCGGTTCGTCGGCTTCGGGAAGAAGGACTGATGGCCGTCCTGACCGCCCCGCGGAAAGCGCCGAAGTACGTACTGGCCTCGGTGCTCGCGGTGATCTTCCTGCTGCCGTTCTACATCATGCTGCGCAACGCGCTGATGACCCGACAGCAGGTCAGCTCGCCGGACTGGTCGTGGCTGCCGGACCCGCTGTCGTGGGTCAACTTCGGCGACCTGTTCGCCGACGCTTCGGTGCCGATGGCGCACTCGCTGTGGAACTCGTTCCTGGTCGCGATCGTGACCGCGCCGGTCGGCACGCTCTTCGGCTCGATGGCGGGCTACGCGCTGGCCCGGATCAACGTGCCCGGGCGCCGTGCCGTGTTCACGTACGTGCTGGTCACGCTGATGATCCCGCAGTCGGTCACGTTCGTCCCGACGTTCGTCGTCGTGGGTTCGCTGGGCGGGGTCAACACCGAGTGGGGGATCATCGCGCCGAACCTGTTCAGCGCGTTCACCGTGATCCTCTTCCGCAACTTCTACCTGCGGTTCCCCTCCGAGATCGAGGAGGCCGGGCGGCTCGACGGCCTCGGTTACCTCGGCGTCTACCGGCGGCTCGTGCTGCCGAACTCCGGGGCCATGATCGCGTCGCTCGGCGCGCTGATGTTCATCGAAAGCTGGAACGCGTTCCTGTGGCCGCTGGTGATCGGGCAGGACCCGTCGTCGTGGACCGCGCAGATCGCGCTCTCGACGTTCCTGACCGCGCAGTCGGTCAACCTGCCGGCGCTGTTCGCCGGCGCGCTCGTCACCATCGCGCCGCTGGTCGCGATGTTCCTGGTCGCGCAACGGTTCATCGTCAGCGGAATCGCGGCGAGCGGCCTCAAGGAGTAGTTCCCCGTCCCCGTTCCGAGGAGTGTCTCTCTTGAAGCGTCTCCTTTCCGTTTGTCTTGCTGTACTGGGCTTTCTCACGTTCCTGGTGCCTTCGGCCGACGCGCGGACACCGTTCGTCAAGCCGTTCATGGGCTGGAGCAGCTGGAGCCTCGAATCGTCCACGCGGGCCGGTTACGGCACGTCCTGGCTGAACGAAGGGCACATCCGCGACGCGGCCGACGCCCTCGCGGCGAAGCTCAAGCCGGCCGGCTACACCAACGTCAACATCGACTCCGGCTGGAACGCGGACCTCGCGTGGGTGTTCCACACCGACGTCAACGGCATCCCGGCGCCGGACCCGGGCCGGTTCCCGTCCGGGATCCCCGCGCTGGCCTCCTACGTGCACGCGCGTGGGCTGAAGCTCGGCCTGTACGCGGTGACCGGGCTGGAGAAGGAGGTCTACGACAAGAACGCGCCGATCCTCGGCACGTCGTGCCACGCGCAGGACATCGCGTACCGGCCGCTGACCCCGTCGAACGGCTGGGGCGGCAACTGGAAGGTCGATTTCGGGAACCCGTGCGCGCAGAAGTACTACGACTCGATCGTCGCGCGGTTCGCGTCCTGGGGTGTCGACTTCGTCAAGGTGGACGGGACGACCGCGGACAACGTCGCCGACATCAAGGCGTGGTCCGCGGCCATCGACCACGCGCGGCGGCCGATGTGGCTGACGGCGAGCGCGTGGCCGGTGCCGCGCTCGATCGGGCCCGCTCTCGCGCCGTACGCCAACGGCGTCCGCATCAACACCGACGTCGAGTGCTACTGCGACACGGTGTCGACATGGGACAGCTCGGTGAAGGCGCGCTGGACGGATCTGCCCGCCTGGCTGGGCGTCTTCGGTCCGCAGTTCCGTCCGGACCTGGACTCGATGCCCATCAGCAACAACTCCGGTAGTGGGATCCAGGACGGTATCTCCGACGTCGAACGGCAGAGCGTGATGACGTTCTGGTCAATGGCGTCCTCGCCGCTGTACGTCGGGGGAGACATCTACTTCCTGGACTCCACCGCGGTGTCGATCCTGACGAATCCCGAGGTCATCCGCGTCGACCAGACCGGGTCCTACCCGACCCAGGTGACGGGCGGCGACCTCCAGGTGTGGAAGAAGCGCGCACCGGACGGCCGGACGTACGCGGCCGTCTACAACCTGGGCTCGGCGCCCGCGGACATCAAGGTGGACCTGGGTGGCCACGGATCGAGCCCGGTGCGTGACCTGGTGGCGCGCACGGACCTCGGCCGGTTCCGGGGCTCGTGGACCGCGTCCGCCGTCCCGGCCCACGGCTCGCGCCTGGTCCGCATCGGCTGAGCCGGGTTCCCGAAGGGGACTTTCCGCGCGGTGCACGCTCGGAAAGTCCCCTTCGACGTGCTTGCGTCATCCATTGGGTGGAAGACACCTGGTCGGCGCCCCGGGCGTCATGCTATGTTCGGTTGCAGAACGAGTGTGCGTGATGCGAACAGTTTGGGGTGTGTGATGGCGGAGCTGCTGTCGCTGGAGGAGGCCGTGGGCCGCCTGGTGCACGACGGGGACACCGTCGCGCTCGAAGGCTTCACGCACCTCATCCCGGTCGCGGCCGGGCAGGAGATCATCCGGCAGGGCCGGCGTGGTCTCACGCTGGCCAGGATGACCCCGGACATCGTGTACGACCAGCTCATCGGCGCCGGCTGCGCGAGCAAGCTGATCTTCTCCTGGGGCGGCAACCCCGGAGTCGGCTCGCTGCACAGGTTCCGCGACGCGGTCCAACACGACTGGCCAGTGCCGCTGGAGATCGAAGAACACAGCCACGCAGGCATGGCCAACCGCTACGTGGCGGGCGCGTCCGGCCTCCCGTTCGCCGTCCTGCGCGGCTACACCGGCACAGATCTCCCGGCGCAGACGGACACGATCAAGCCGATCACGTGCCCCTTCACCGGCGAGCAGCTGACGGCGGTCCCGGCCCTGAACCCGGACGTCTCGATCGTCCACGCCCAGCAAGCCGACCGAGCGGGCAACGTCCAGATGTGGGGCATCACCGGCGTCCAGAAGGAAGCGGTCCTGGCAGCCAAGCGTTCACTGGTGACGGTGGAGGAGATCGTCGAAACCCTGACCCCCCGCCCCGGCGCGGTGGTCCTCCCGTCCTGGGTGGTCACAGCGGTAGCCGAGGTCCCAGGCGGCGCCAAGCCGTCCTACGCAGCGGGCTACTACGAGCGCGACAACGCGGCCTACCAGGCCTGGGACAAGGTGGGCCGCGACCGCGAGACGTTCACGAAGTGGCTGAACGACCTGACCGGGGTAAAGGCATGACCCTCACTCCGGCCGCGGGACGCAGGTTCTCCCCAATGCAGCCCACCGACGTCGCGTCCTCCGGGACACTCGCCGCCCCCTTTTCCGGCGCGACTGTCTTCAGCCCAGCGGGCGTGGTCGAGGCTTGCGCGCGTCCGACCCGATCGTCCGCCCAGGCGGTCGCCGCCCCCTTCCCCGAGGCAGCGCCCACCACCCCGGTCCCCACCACCCCCATCCCACTCGGCGGCTTCACCCAGCACACGCCAGATGTCCCCGCGCAGCCGGCGACTACTGCCCACCCGACCCTCGCCCCGTTCGGCAGTCTCGCTCGGCGTACCCCGGGTGTCGTCGTGCGGTCGGCAACTACCGTCCCCGCCCGCGTAACTCCCACCTCATTCGGCGGCCGTGTTCTGCGCATGCCGAGCTTGCTCGCGCAACAAGGCCCCGCCGCCCGCGTAACGCCTGGCGGGCTCGCTCGGTGCACTCCTGATGTCCTCGCGCCATCCGTGACCACCGCCCGCGCCCACGTGACCCCGGCCCGGCCCACACCCGGTGTCCTCTCACGATCAGCCATCCCCGCCCGCACAACCCCCACCCCGCTCAGCGTGCGCACACCAATCTGCCGTTCACAGCCGGCAACCACCACCCCAAGCCGGGCCACCGCCCAGGCGGTCGCCGCCCCCTTCCCCGAGGCAGCGCCCACCACCCCAAACCCCGGCGACACCCGCACCACAGCGGAGGCAACGGCATGACCACCGACTACACCGCCGACGAGATGATGAGTGTCGCGGCCGCCCGCGCCCTCGGCGACGGCATGTCCTGCTTCGTCGGCATCGGCCTGCCGAGCAAGGCGGCCAACCTCGCCCGCCGCGCCCACGCCCCCGACCTCACCCTCATCTACGAGTCCGGCTGCCTCGGCGCCAAGCCGTCCCGCCTCCCGCTGTCCATCGGCGACGGCGAACTGGCCGACACGTCCGACGCCGTGGTCAGCGTTCCCGAGATCTTCAACTACTGGCTCCAGCCCGGCCGCATCGACGTCGGCTTCCTCGGCGCCGCCCAGCTGGACAAGTTCGGCAACATCAACACCACCGTGATCGGCTCGGACTACCACGACCCCAAGGTCCGCCTGCCCGGCGCGGGCGGTGCCCCGGAGATCGCCGCGTCCTGCCGCGAGGTGTTCGTCGTGCTCCGCCAGAACCCCCGCGCGTTCGTCGAGAAGGTCGACTTCGTGACGTCCTTCGGCCACGGCACCGGCAAGGGCGACCGCGAGCGCCTCGGCCTCCCCGGCCGGGGCCCGACCCTGGTGGTCACCGACCTGGGCTTGCTGCGCCCCGACTCGGAGACCGCGGAGCTCACCCTCACCGAGCTCCACCCGGGCGTCGAGCTGGAGCGCGCGGTGGCGGCGACCGGGTGGACACTGAAGGTCGCGGACGACCTCAAGACCACTCCCGCCCCCACCGAGGAGGAGCTGACGGTGCTGCGAGATCTCGAGAAGGCAAGCAAGTGACCCGGAAGGCGACCGCATGACCGACGTCTACGTCCTCGACGCGCTCCGCACCCCGTTCGGCCGCTACGGCGGGGCGCTGGCCGGCGTCCGCCCGGACGACCTCGCCGCGACCGTGCTCAAGGCCGTCCAGTCCCGCAACGACCTCGATCCGTCCACAGTGGACGAGGTGACCCTCGGCGACGCGAACGGCGCGGGTGAGGACAACCGCAACGTCGCCCGCATGGCCACGCTGCTCGCGGGCTGGCCGACGAGCATCCCCGGCAGCACCGTCAACCGCCTCTGCGGCTCGGGGCTCGACGCGGTGATGCAGGCCAGCCGGTCGATCCAGGTCGGCGACGCCTCCCTGGTCGTCGCCGGCGGGGTCGAGTCGATGACCCGCTCGCCGCTCGTCATGCCCAAGCCGGAGAAGGCGTTCCCGGCGGGCAACCAGACCCTCTACAACACCGCCCTCGGCTGGCGCATGGTCAACCCGGCGATGCCGGGGGAGTGGACGATCTCCCTCGGCGAGTCCACCGAGAAGCTCGCCGAGCGGTACGGCATCGGCCGTGACGAGCAGGACGCCTTCGCCGCGCGCAGCCACGTCAACGCCGCCAAGGCGTGGGACGAGGGCTTCTACGACGACCTCGTCGTCCCGGTCGACGGCGTGGACCTGGCCCGCGACGAGGGCATCCGCCCGGACTCCAGCCCGGAGAAGCTGGCGAAGCTCAAGCCCGCGTTCCGCAAGGAGAACGGCACCGTCACCGCGGGCAACGCCTCACCGCTGAACGACGGCGCCTCGGCTCTGCTGCTGGGTGACCAGGCGGCCGCGAGCCGGCTCGGCCGGGCCCCGCTCGCCCGGATCGCCGGGCGGGGCGCGGCGGGCGTCGACCCGGACGTGTTCGGCATCGGCCCGGTGCGCGCGGCCGAGATCGCGCTGGAGCGCGCGGGCATCGGCTGGGACGACCTGGCCGCGGTGGAGCTGAACGAGGCCTTCGCCGCCCAGTCGCTGGCCTGCCTGCGCGACTGGCCGAAGCTCGACCCCGAAATCGTCAACACCCACGGCGGCGCGATCGCCATCGGCCACCCGCTCGGCGCGTCCGGTGGCCGGATCCTCGGCACCCTGGCGCACGACCTGCACCGCCGCGGCGGTGGCTGGGGACTCGCCGCCATCTGCATCGGCGTCGGCCAGGGCTTGGCCGTCGTCCTCGAAGGCCGGTAAGGGAGGCACCATGGCTGCTCCGACCGAACTCAAGCTGCCGCGCTACGGGCCGGACCCCGAAGGCACGCACCCGCCGCTGGGCTTCACCGGTTACCGGTCCACGGCGTTGCGGCACCCGCACCAGCCGCTGGTGCTGCTCCCGCAGATGCTGACCGAGGTCACCGGCCCGCTGCTCGGGCCCGGCCGCCTCGGCGAGCACGACAGCGACCTCACCCGCCAGCACGCGGAGGAGCCGCAGGGCCAGCGGATCGTCGTCACCGGGCGGTTGCTCGACGGTGACGGCCGCCCGGTGCGCGACTCGCTGGTCGAGATCTGGCAGGCGAACGCGGGCGGGCGCTACCGGCACACCGGCGACCGCTGGCCGTCCCCGCTCGACCCGAACTTCGACGGCGTCGGGCGTGCCCTGACCGACAGCGACGGGCGCTACACCTTCACCACCATCAAGCCCGGCGCGTACCCGTGGAAGAACCACGACAACGCCTGGCGTCCCGCGCACATCCACTTCTCGGTGTTCGGCTCGGCGTTCACCCAGCGGCTGGTCACCCAGATGTACTTCCCGGACGACCCGCTCTTCTCCCAGGACCCGATCTTCAACTCGATCCCGGACGAGAAGGCC
Source organism: Amycolatopsis heterodermiae (assembly GCF_034929455.1). Taxonomy (NCBI): domain Bacteria; kingdom Bacillati; phylum Actinomycetota; class Actinomycetes; order Pseudonocardiales; family Pseudonocardiaceae; genus Amycolatopsis; species Amycolatopsis heterodermiae. Next base: position 83,327 of record NZ_JAYFSI010000008.1, on the reverse strand, counting down.
CGGCAGCGCATGATCTCGCGGTACGACCACGACATCACGCGGCCGGAGTGGGCGCTCGGCTACCAGTTCGACATCGTGCTGCGCGGGAGCGAGGCGTCGGTGTTCGAAGAGGAGGAGGACGAGGACTGATGCCCAAGCTGCTGCCCACCCCGTCGCAGACCGTCGGCCCGTACCTGTCGATCGGCCTGCCCTGGCCGGACGGCCCGTACGTCGTGCCGGAGGGCACCCCCGGCGCGTTCTGGATCCGCGGCACCGTGCGCGACGGCGCCGGTGACCCGGTCCCGGACGCCATGATCGAGACCTGGCAGGCCGACCCCGAAGGCGGCTTCCACCACCCCGACGACCCGCGCGGAGAGACGTCCGGCGAGTTCCGCGCCTTCGGCCGCTGCCCGACGGAAACCGATGGAACGTACGGGATCCTGACCCTGCTGCCGGGTGTGCTGCCCGGCGGGGGCGGCACCACGCAGGCGCGGCACATCGACGTGTCGGTGTTCGCGCGCGGCCTGCTCAACCGGGTCGTCACGCGGATCTACTTCGCGGACCAGGACAACTCGGCGGACCCGACGCTGGCGGCGGTGCCGGAGGATCGCCGCGGCACGCTGATCGCCGCGAAGACCGCGGACGGCTACGGCTTCGACGTGCGGTTGCAGGGCGACGGTGAGACGGTGTTCTTCGCCCTATGAACGGAGATGGGAACGTGGACGCCGTACCGGTGCACCGGGTCGTAGAAGGCCCTGAAGACGGGCCGGTGGTGGTGTTCGCCGGTTCGCTGGGCAGCGACCTCCGGATGTGGGAGCCCCAGGTGGTTCCGTTGCTGGAGCGCGGTTTCCGGGTGGTGCGGTACGACACGCGCGGCCACGGTGCGTCGCCGGTGCCGCCCGGGCCGTACGACCTCGAAGACCTGGGCGCCGACTTCCTCGCGCTGCTGGACGACCTCGACATCGCGAAGGCGCACCTGGTGGGCCTGTCGCTCGGCGGGATGGCCGGCATGTGGCTCGGCGTCCACGCGCCCGACCGGATCGCGAGCCTGGTGCTCTGCTGCACGTCCGCCAAGTTCGGCCCGCCGGAGATGTGGGCGGAGCGGGCCCGGACGGTCCGCGCGGAGGGCACCGCGGCCGTGGCCGGCCCGGGTGTCGGCCGGTGGCTGACCCCCGCCTACCTCGGACGGCACCCCGACCGGGCCGCGTTCCTGCGTTCGATGATCTCCGAGGTCCCGGCCGAGGGGTACGCGTCCTGCTGCGGCGCGATCGAGCGGATGGACCTGCTCGACGTGCTGCCGAAGATCACCGCCCCCACTCTGGTCATCGCCGGTGCCGACGACCCGGCGACGCCGCCGGAGGAGCACTCCCGCCCGATCGCCGACGGCATCCCCGGCGCGCGGCTGGAGATCGTGGCGGACGCCGCGCACCTGGGCAACTACGAGCAGCCCGAGGAGTTCACCAGGCTGATCCTCGAGCACCTGGAGGCACTGTGACCGACCGCCACGAGCAGGGCATGAAGGTGCGCCGCGAGGTGCTGGGCGACGAGCACGTCGACCGCGCGGTCGCCGGCACGACCGAGTTCAGCCGCCCGTTCCAGGACTACATCACCGAGGGCGCGTGGGGCTCGGTCTGGTCCCGCGACGGCCTCGACCGGCGGACGCGCAGCTGCGTCACGCTGGCGGCGCTCACGGCGTTGCAGGCGCACAACGAACTGCCGATGCACGTGCGGGCGGCGGTCCGCCACGGCCTCACGGCGGCGGAGATCGGCGAGGTCCTGCTGCACACGGCCGTCTACGCAGGCGCGCCGGCGGCGAACGCGGCGTTCGCGATCGCCCAGCGCACCCTTGCCGAGCTCGGCGAGCCGACCGCCCTGCCCGCGGACGCCGGATAAGGTTCCGGGATGAACGCGGGTCTGCCCTTCGAAGCCGAGCTGGACGGCGAGCCGGCCCACCGCGGCGCCCACCACGTGCAGTCGCTGGAGCGCGGGCTGGCCGTCATCAAGGCGTTCCACGCGGGCGCGGCCGAGCTGACCCTGAGCGACGTCGCCCGCGCCACCGGCCTCACGCGGGCCGCGGCGCGCCGTTTCCTGCTCACGCTGGCCGACCTCGGTTACGTCCGCACGGACGGCAAGTACTTCTCGCTCACCGCCCGCGTCCTCGAGCTGGGGTACTCGTACCTGTCGAGCATGACGCTGCCCGAGGTGGCGCAACCCCACCTCGAGCGCCTGTCGGCCGACGTGCACGAGTCCAGTTCGGTCTCGGTGCTGGAGGGGACCGACATCGTCTACGTGGCGCGCGTGGCGGTCTCGCGCATCATGACGGTGAGCATCAACGTGGGAACCCGCTTCCCGGCGTACGCGACGTCGATGGGGCACGTCCTGCTGGCCGGCCTCGGCCAGGAGGAGCTGGAGGAGTACTTCGCGGTCGCGAGGCTGGATCGCCTGACGGACCGTACGGTCACCGCACCCGACCGCCTGCGCGCCGAGCTGGCGAAGGTCCGGGAGCAGGGCTGGGCCATGGTCGACCAGGAACTCGAGGAGGGCCTCCGCTCGGTGGCGGCCCCGATCCACGACCGCCGCGGCCAGGTGGCCGCCGCGGTCAACCTGTCCACGCACGCGAGCCGCACGACGGCCGAGTCGGTCGAGCGGGACCTCGTCCCCCCGCTACTCGCCGCCGCGCGCACGATCGAAGCGGACCTGGCCGTCGGCGCCCCGGGCCGCGCCCATGGCTGACCCGGTCGCCGGCCTGCTGCTGGCGGCCGGAGCGGGCCGCCGTTTCGGCGGCCCGAAGGCCCTAGTCGAGCTGGACGGAGAACCCCTGGTCCGCCGCGCCTTACGGGTCCTGGAGAAGGCAGGCTGCACCCCGATCCGAGTGGTCCTGGGCGCATCGGCCGACGAGGTCCGCGCGCTCCTGCCCGACCCCACCCTGGCCGTGGTGGCCGAAGACTGGGCGACAGGCATGGGCGCCTCCCTGCGAGCGGGCTTGGCGGAGCTGAACAAGCTAGACGCCCCGGCCGCAGCCCTGGTCCACCTGGTCGACCTCCCGTGGGTAGGCCCCGAAATCCTCACCCGGGTAGCGGCCCACGCAAGCCCGCACGCGGTAGCCCGAGCGGCATACGACGGAGTCCCAGGCCACCCGGTCCTCCTGGGCCGCGACTGGTGGCCGCAGATAGCGCAGACCGCCCAAGGAGACCGCGGCGCCCGAGACTGGCTGGCCACCCGCAAAGACTTGAAGCTGATCGAGTGCGCAGACCTGGGCAGCGGCCGCGACGTGGACCGCCCCACAGACCTGCCAGGCTCACCCACCCCCTGACGCCGCCCGGAACTCCCGAGCTCAGCTCGCGATGTGGATCGCCGCACAGACCCGCTGGGCTGAACCAGCCCCTGACGCCGCGCGGAACTCCCGAGCTCGGCTCGCAGGCATGAAGCCGCGCAGACCTGGGCAGCGGTCGCGAAGTGGATCGCCGCGGACCTGCTGGGCTCGACCGCCCCTTGAACCCGCGCAGACCTGCCGGGCCTATCCTTCAGCCGCCCAACCGGCGAAAGGCCCGCCGCTTTCACCACGAAAGATGCGCCTCCGGGGCCTAGAGCGGCACTTTCCCTGCGAAAGATGCGGGGTTGTGGAGGGATTTCGGGGGATGTGGACAAGCAGGCGGGTGGTCCGCGGTGGCGCCCGGTCCGACCGGACCCGACACCCCGGACCTGCCGAGCGCACGGCCCGATCCTCGCCTTGCCGATGCCCTGCCGGCCCGTCCCGCGATTCCGGACCAGCTCGCCCACTTGCTTGGCCGGCAGGTCCGTCCCCGCGATTCCGGGCCGGCTCGCCCGCCTCGCCGTTCCGGTCCCGCTCGTCCCCGCGATTCCGGACCAGCCCGCTCGCCCTGCCGATGCCCGGAGGCCCGCCCCCGCGATCTCGGACCAGCTCGCCCGCTCCGCCGATGTCCGGCCAGCCCGTTCCCATGACCCCGGACCGGTTCCGACCACCCGGCCCGCAGCGCCGTACCGTCCCCGACCAGCTCAACCATCCCGCACAACCCCAGCCGACCTCGCAAGCCGTCGTCACCGTGGCCCGCGGCCTGCTCCGTCGCCCCCTACGATCGACCTTGTGACCGACTCGCTTGCCTCGCCCGAAGAGCTCGCTGCCGCGCTCGACAGGACCGGGTATCTCGCCGATGACGGCCTGGCCACCGCCGGGTTCCTCGCCCTGCGGATGGGGCGGCCGCTCTTCTGCGAAGGCGAACCCGGCACCGGCAAGACCTCGCTCGCCCTCGCGCTGGCCACCGCCCTCGACCGGCCGCTCGTGCGGCTCCAGTGCCACGAGGGCATCGACGCCGCCCAGGCGCTCTACGAGTGGGACTTCCCGCGGCAGCTCCTGCACCTGCGGGCCCTCGAAGCGGCCAACGACGGCGTCGTCGACGTCGAGACCGCCGAACGCTCCCTCTACACCGAGCGGTTCCTGCTGGCCCGGCCGCTGCTGCAGGCCCTCATCAGCGCCCCGTGCGTGCTGCTGATCGACGAGATCGACCGCGCCGACGACGAGTTCGAAGCCTTCCTCCTGCAGCTGCTCGACGAGTACGCCGTGACCATCCCCGAATACGGCGAGGTCCGCGCGGCGACGCCGCCGCTGGTGGTGCTGACCTCCAACCGGACCCGCGAGGTGCACGACGCGCTCAAGCGGCGCTGCCTCTACCACTGGCTGGAACATCCGGACCTGGTGCGAGAGGTCACGATCCTGCGCCGTAGGATCCCTCGAATAGGTGAAGTTCTGGCTCGGCAGGTCGCTGAAGCGGTGCATCGGCTTCGGGAAATGGACCTGCTGAAACCACCTGGTGTAGCGGAGTCACTCGACTGGGCGAATGCCCTGATGACACTGCAGCGTGACGAGCTGGACGCGGCATCGGCGGCGCGCACGCTCGGTGCGGTTCTTAAGTACAGCGAAGACCTCGACCGGGTCAGGGCCAAACTCGACGCCCTGTTCGCCTGACCGGGCCGGTTCCGGGGGATGACCGAAGGCGTGGGAGGACCTGCGGCATGAGCTTGGCGGAGACGACCGAGGCGAGACCACTGGCCGAGCCGGAGCCGGATCGGCCCCAGCCGGCCGATCCGACGGGGACCCGGCGGGGGTGGCGGGCCAAGCTCGCGGCCGTGGCCGCGGTCCTCGGGGGCACCGCGCTGATCGCCGTGCACGCCTCGTTCTACGGCCACTGGCTGATCGACGACTCGGCCATCACGTTCGCCTACTCGCGCAACGTCGCCGACGGCTTCGGCCCGGTGCTGCAGCCCGGCGCCTCGCCGGTCGAGGGGTACTCCAACCCGACCTGGATGATCCTGCTCGCCGTCGGCAAGCTCGTCGGGCTGTTCGACCACGGCACGATCTTCGGCGTCAACGACCAGATCCTGTTCCCGAAGGCCCTCGCCCTGGCCTGCTGCCTCGGCGTCCTGGTCCTGTTCTACTTCGGCGCGAAGACGCTCAGCCGCCGCCCGGCGCTGATCACCTTCGTGGCCGGTGCCGCGCTCGCCGCGATCCCGTCGTTCGTGATCTGGTGCTTCTCCGGCCTGGAGAACTCGTTCTACGCGCTGACCGTCGCCGCGGTCGCGGTGCTCTGCCTGCGCGCCGTCCAGAGCGGCAAGCTCCTGAACCACCAGGTCGCCGTGGGGGCCGGGCTGATCGCCGTGGCCGCCGCGCTGACCCGGCCCGACGGGATCATCTACGCCGGCGTGTACCCGATCGTCGTCGCGCTGTTCCTCAAGCGGGAGCTGCTGGCCCGCAGCATCCGCGCCGTCGTCGTCTCGGCCGTCGCCTTCGTCGTGCCCTACGGCGCGTACGTGGTCTTCCGCTGGTTCGAGTTCGGCCGGCTGGTGCCCAACACCGCCGTCGCGAAGGGGCAGGAACCGCCCACCCTCGACGACCTCGACCGGCCCGGCCAGATCGTCGACTACGTGGGCTGGCTGATCGTCGCGGTCGCCGTCGCGTGCCTGGTGATGCTGCTGGTCCGGCCGTCGCGGCTGCGCACCGGCCTGATCGCCCTGCTGGCGCCGTTCGGGCTGACCGTGGTCGCGTTCATCGTGCTCGAGTCGGACTGGATGGGGCAGCTGCGGTTCGCCACGCCGGTGTGGACGCTCGGCGCGTTCGGCGGCGCGATCGTCGTGGTCGAGGCCCTGGCCGCGGCGCGCCCGCGCGGCCGGATCGTGCTGGCCTGCCTGCTCGTGGTCGCCCTGGTCAGCTCGGTGAGCTCGCTGTACACGCAAGGCACGACCTACCGCGCCAACACGAAGACCGCGATGTGCATCGTCGCCGAGCGCGACGCCCGGGCCATCAACGGTTTCGCGGACATCCTGAAGCTGCCCGACACGGCCCAGGTCGGCCTCATCGACCTCGGCGGGACGTCGCTGGGCAGCCGCATCCGGGTGCTCGACCTGGCCGGCCTCGGTGACAAGCGGATCGCCGACTTCCTGCACGGTTCCCACCTGGCCGAGCTGCGCGACTACGTCTTCGGCACCGCGAAGCCGGAGATGATCACCTTCATCGGCTCGTGGATCACCACGCTGCAGTTCGACCAGGACCCGAGGTTCGACAGCCAGTACGAGACGATCTTCGTGAACCGCCCGATCGGCAACATGACCATCGACTCGCGCAACTGGGTCAGCTACCACGTCCGCCGCGACCTGATCGACCCGGCGAAGCTCGCGGAACTCCAGGCGTACGCGCAGAGGACGCTGCCGCCGGTCCTTGAGCGCAACAAGACCGAAGGCAACCGCGGCTGCGCCCCCATCACGCCCGGTATCAAGGCCTCCTGAACCCACCGCACCCGGCACGCCCGTTCCGCGGTCCACAAAGGACTCGCGGGACGGGCGTCCGTCGTGCCCGGTAAATGCGTTGCCGCGCCGAGGTGGGTCCGGCATGCTTTTCCCAGCACCGAGAAACCCGAGAGGAGGAGATCGTGACCCGAACCCGGACCTACCGCTGCGGCACGGTCTCCTGTGCCGTCCGCTGAATTCTTTCTGAAGGCTCTTCGCGCCCGCCCCGCCGCTACCGGGGTCGGCCGCGGCGAAGAGCGCGGTCTGCGCCCGCCCGGGGAGGGGCGCGTGCGCAGACCGCCCTTGTCCCGGTAGCTCAGCAGGACAGAGCGCGGCGCTACGAACGCCGAGGTCCGAGGTTCGACTCCTCGCCAGGACACCGAAGTGGCGCACAATGGAGAGATGACCACGGTCTCCGATCCGGTCGCCGGGTACGCCGGGTTCGCCGCCGCGCTGCGGGAGGCGGGTGTCGCCTGCGACGCGCACCGCGTGCAGGCCTACCTGGCCGCCGTCGCCGAGGTCGACGTCGCCGAGCCCACCCAGCTGTACTGGGCGGGCCGGCTCACCCTGTGCTCCAGCCCCGACGACCTCCCGTGTTACGAAGAGGCGTTCAGCCAGTGGTTCTCCCTCGAACCGCCCGGCCCGCGGCGGACGACGTCGCCCGTGCCGAAGCAGGCGCGGATCGCGCCGCTCGTCGACACCGCCGGCGGGGACGCCGAGGGCGGCGACGGCCCTGACCAGCTGAAAGTCGCCGCGAGCACCCAGGAGGTGCTCCGGCACCGGGATCTCGCCGCGCTGACCACTGCCGAGCGGGAGCACCTGCGCGAGCTGCTGGCGACCCTCCGTCCCGTGCCGCCCCGGCGGCCCGCCGCCCGGCGGACGCCGTCGCGCCGCGGGCGGCTCGATCCGGCCCGCACGCTGCGCGCGATGCTCGCCAGCGGCGGTGAGCCCGTCCGGCTCGCCTACACCCGCCGCGGTTCGCGGCCGCGCCGGGTCGTGCTGCTGATCGACGTCTCCGGCTCGATGAGCCCGTACGCGGACGCGCTGCTGCGGTTCGCGCACGTCCTCACGCGGTCGGCGCCGCAGTCCGTCGAGGTGTTCACCCTCGGCACCCGGCTGACCCGCGTCTCGCGCCAGCTGCGCCAGCGCGACCCGGAGCGCGCGATGCTGGCGGCGGGCTCGGCGGTGCCGGACTTCGCCGGCGGCACCCGCCTCGGCGAGACGATGCAGGCCTTCCTCGACCGCTGGGGGCAGCGCGGCGTGGCCCGGCGCGCGGTCGTCACGGTGTTCTCCGACGGCTGGGAGCGCGGCGACACCAGCCTGCTCGGCGAACAGCTCGCGAGGCTGCGCCGGCTGGCGCACGCCGTATTCTGGGTGAATCCGCACGCCGGCCGCGCGGGGTACGCTCCGGTCCAGTCGGGCATCGTGGCCGCACTGCCCCACATCGACCGGCTGCTGGCCGGGCACACCCTGGCCACCTTGGAACGACTGCTCGGGGAGATTTCCGATGCGTGACGTACTGGACGACGTGTTCCGCCGCTGGTCGGCGGGGGAGACCGTGGGGCTGGGCACCGTGGTCGCCACCTTCTCGTCCGCCCCGCGAGCCCCCGGCGCCGCGATGGTGGTCGCCCCGGACGGGACCGTCGCGGGCAGCGTCTCCGGCGGCTGCGTCGAAGGCGCGGTCTACGAGCTGGCGCAGGAGGTGGTCGCCGAGCGCAAGCCGGTGCTGCAGCGCTACGGCGTCACCGACGACGACGCGTTCGCCGTCGGCCTGACCTGCGGCGGGATCATCGACATCTACGTCGAGCACGTCGACCGCGAGTCGATGCCGGAGCTCGGTGACGTCGTCGCCTCGGTCCGCAGCGGCGAGCCCGTCGCGGTCGTCACGGTCATCGAACACGAGCACACGGGCCTCGTCGGCGAGCACATGATCGTCTGGCCGGATCGCGTCGAGGGTTCGCTGGGGTCGTCGCGGATGGACGACGCGGTGGCCGACGACGCGCGCGGCCTGCTGGCCAGCGGCCGCACCGGCACCCTGCACTACGGCCCGGACGGGCAGCGCCGCGGCGAGGGGATGGCGGTGTTCGTCAACTCCTTCGAGCCGCCGCCCCGCCTGCTGGTCTTCGGCGCGATCGACTTCGCCGCCGCGATGGCGCGCATGGGCGCCTACCTCGGTTACCAGGTCACGGTGTGCGACGCGAGGCCGGTGTTCGCCACCAGCAGCCGGTTCCCGGACGCGCACGAGGTCGTCGTCGACTGGCCGCACCGGTACCTGACCGCCGAAGCCGAGGCGGGCCGGATCGACCAGCGCACGGCGATCGCGGTGCTCACCCACGACCCGAAGTTCGACGTCCCGCTGCTGGAGGTCGCTTTGCGCCTCGACGTCGGGTATGTCGGCGCGATGGGCTCCCGCAAGACGCACGACGACCGGTTCTCGCGGCTGCGCGAAGCCGGCATCACCGAGCCCGAGCTGGAGCGGCTGTCGTCGCCGATCGGCCTCGACCTGGGCGCCCGCACGCCGGAGGAGACTGCCGTGTCCATCGCCGCGGAGATCATCGCGCTGCGGTGGGGCGGCGGCGGCAAGCGCCTCGCGGAGCTGTCCGGCCGGATCCACGGCTGAAAAAGTTCACCCGGGCAGCCTTTCCGCGGATGCGGTGATTCCACTGTGGATTCTCCCGCAGCTGCGGGAACGGCCGCCGAACGTGTGACATCAGGACTTGTCCGCGCCATGAAGGCGTAGCACGCTCGGGCTTGTGAGCCCGATCACGGTCGGGCCTGGCCGCTCCCGAACCGGCTTTTGGAGGCCTGATGCGCATCACCGTCACTGTCGACGGGACGAAGTACACCGACGAAGTCGAACCGCGCACCCTGCTCGTGCACTACCTGCGAGAGCGGATCGGCAAGGTCGGCACGGTCGTCGGCTGCGACACCAGCAACTGCGGTGCCTGCACCGTCCACCTGGACGGGCACAGCGTGAAATCCTGTTCCGTCCTGGCCGTGCAGGCCGACGGCAGCGAGGTCACCACCGTCGAAGGCCTCGCGCGCGACGGCAAGCTGCACCCGGTGCAGCAGGCCTTCCACGACAACCACGCGCTGCAGTGCGGGTTCTGCACCCCCGGCATGATCATGCAGTCGATCGACCTGCTGGCCGACAACCCGGACCCCGACGAACAGGCCGTCCGCGAAGGCCTCGAAGGCAACCTCTGCCGCTGCACCGGCTACCAGAACATCGTCCGCGCGGTCCGCGACGCCGCCCAGCACATGAGCCCCGGCGCCGGCCCCGACGCCGAGCGGATCACCGAGACCAAGCACGTCGGCGTGGGTGGTGACTGATGACCGCGACGATCGAACCGGAAGTCGGAAAGTCACGGCGCCGCAAGGAGGACGACCGGCTGATCACCGGCCGCACCCGCTGGACCGACAACATCACGCTGCCCGGGATGCTGCACATGGCCATCCTGCGCAGCCCGTTCGCGCACGCCAAGATCGTCTCGATCGACACGTCGGCGGCCAAGAGCGCCTCCGGCGTCGTCGCGGTCTTCACCGCGAAGGACCTCGACCCGGACAGCTCGATCGGCATGCCCTGCGCGTGGCCGATCACCCCGGACATGAAGACGCCGCGCCGGCCGGTGCTCGCCGCCGACCAGGTCAACTTCGCCGGTGAAGGCGTCGCGGTCGTCGTCGCGCGGACCTCGGCCGAGGCCCACGACGCGCTCGAAGAGATCGACGTCGAATACGACGAGCTCCCGGTCATCCTCGACATGGAAGCCGCGATCGCCGACGGCGCGCCGCTGGTCCACGAGGACCAGGGCAGCAACACGAGCGCCGTCTGGAAGTTCGACTCCGCCGAGGCCGGCACGGGCGGCAACGTCGAGGACGCGATCAGCTCGTCCGAGATCGTCGTCAAGCGCCGCTTCCGCCAGCAGCGCCTGATCCCGGCCTTCATGGAGCCGCGAGCCTGCGTCGTCGACCCGACCGGCACCCAGATCACCATGTGGTCGGCCACGCAGATCCCGCACATCCTGCGGGTGATGTCGGCGCTGACGCTCGGCATCCCGGAGCACAAGCTGCGCGTGATCGCCCCGGACGTCGGCGGCGGCTTCGGCGGCAAGATCGGCGTGCTGCCGGAAGAGATGATGTCGCTGCTGGTCGCGCAGAAGCTCGGCAAGCCGGTCAAGTGGAACGAGTCGCGCTCGGAGACGATGCTCGCCGCGCACCACGGCCGTGACCAGATCCAGGACATCACCATCTCGGCGAACGCCGACGGCACGGTCACCGGGCTCAAGGTCGAGCTGCTCGCCAACCTCGGCGCGTACAACGGCCTGGTCGGCACCGGCGTGCCGATCCTCGGCGCTTTCATGTTCAACGCGATCTACAAGATCCCGGCCTACCACTTCGCTTGCACGAACGTGTACACCACGACGACGCTGACCGACGCCTACCGCGGCGCCGGCCGTCCGGAAGCGACGTTCGCGATCGAACGGATCATGGACGAGCTGGCCGACGAGCTCGGCCTGGATCCGTTGGAGCTGCGCGAAAAGAACTGGATCAAGCACGAGGAGTTCCCGTTCACCACGGTGTGCGGGCTGACCTACGACTCCGGTAACTACGAAGCCGCGACGGAGAAGGCCAAGCAGCTCTTCGACTACGACGGCCTGCGCGCCGAGCAGGAGAAGCGCCGCCGGGCGGGCGACAAGGTGCAGCTCGGCATCGGCATCTCGACGTTCACCGAGATGTGCGGGCTCGCGCCGTCGCGGGTGCTCGGCTCGCTGGACTACGGTGCCGGCGGCTGGGAGCACGCGGCGATCCGGATGCTGCCGACCGGCAAGGTCGAGGTCATCACCGGCGCGTCCGCGCACGGACAGGGCCACGAGACGGCGTGGAGCCAGATCGTCGCCGACCAGCTGGGCATCGCGTTCGAGGACATCGAGGTCATCCACGGCGACACGCAGTCGTCGCACAAGGGCATGGACACCTACGGCTCGCGCTCGCTGGTGGTCGGCGGCATCGCCATCGTCAAGGCCGCGGAGAAGGTCGTGGCCAAGGCCAAGCCGATCGCCGCGCACCTGCTCGAATGCGCCGAGGACGACCTGGAGTTCGCGGGCGGCAAGTTCACCGTCAAGGGCACCGGCACGTCGACGACCATGGGCGACATCGCGCTCGCGGTGTTCGCGGCGCACAACCTGCCCGACGGCGTCGAGCCGTCCCTCGACTCGGACGCGACGTTCGACCCGGAGAACTTCTCGTACCCGCACGGCACGCACCTGTGCGCGGCCGAAGTGGACACCGAGACCGGGAGGGTCAAGCTGCGCTCCTACGTCTGCGTCGACGACATCGGCGTCGCGGTGAACCCGCTGATCGTCGAGGGCCAGGTGCACGGCGGGCTCGCGCAGGGCATCGCGCAGGCGTTGTTCGAGGGCACGGTGCACGACGAGAGCGGCACGCTGACCACGGGCACGTTCGCCGACTACCTGCTGCCGTCGGCGGCGGACCTGCCGTCGTTCACCACCGACCGCACGGAGACGCCCTCGACGACGAACCCGTTGGGCGCCAAGGGAGTCGGCGAAGCGGGCACCATCGCGTCCACCCCGGCGGTGGTCAACGCGGTGATCGACGCGGTGCGCGCCTTCGGCGTGAACGACATCGAGATGCCGTTGACCCCGATGCGCGTGTGGCACGCCATCCAGCACGGCACCACCGACGCCGGCGGCCCCGGCAACGAGGCCGGCGGCGGGCTCGGCTCGATCGACGCCACCGGAGGTGCCCTGTGATCCCGTCCTCGTTCGACTACGTCCGCCCGTCCACAGTGGACGAAGCGGTGCAGGCGCTCGCGTCGGCGGGTGAGGACGCCAAGGTGCTGGCCGGTGGGCAGAGCCTGCTGCCGGTGCTGCGGATGCGCCTGGCCACGCCGACGACGCTGATCGACCTCGGGCGCGTCCCGGAGCTGCGCGGCGTGCGCGAAGACGACGACACACTGGTGATCGGCTCGATGACCACGCACTACGACGTGCAGCGCGACCCGCTGGTCGCGTCGCACGCGGCGCTGCTGAAGGCGGCGACGGACACGGTCGCCGACCCGCAGATCCGCCACCGCGGCACGCTCGGCGGCGCGATCGCGCACGCCGACCCGGCGGGCGACCTGCTCGCGCCGGTGCTGGCGCTGGAGGCTTCGCTGGTGCTGGCCGGACCGTCCGGCCGTCGGACGGTGCCGGCCGCGGACTTCTTCCGCGACCTGTTCACCACTGAGCTGGCCCCGGACGAGCTGCTGGTCGAGGTCCGCGTGCCCAAGCACACGGGGTGGCGGGCGCACTACGAGAAGTTCAACCGGGTCGCCCAGGCGTGGTCGATGGTCGCCGTCGCGGTCACCGTCCGTACCGAGGGCGGCGTCATCGAGGAGGCCCGGGTCGCGCTGACGAACATGGGCTCGACCCCGGTCCGCGCGTCCGGCGTCGAAGCGGCGCTCGTCGGGGTGCAGGCCTCGGCCGAGTCGATCGGCGCGGCGGCTTCGCACGCGGCGGAAGGCACGAATCCGCCGGTCGACGGCAACGCCGACGTCGAATACCGCCGTCACCTGGCCCGCGTCCTGACCGGCCGGGCGATCGCGGCGGCGTCCGGCGCCTGAATCCGCAGTCCCGTGACCTGGCCGTTCGAGCGCCGGGTCACGGGCCGCGGGTGCGGCTAGGGTGGGCACCGGACACCCAGGTCTGGCAGAAAGGAGGTCGGCCCGTGCGGCTCGACCACGAATTCACCGTCCCGGCTCCGATCGGCGAGGTCTGGCAGGCGGTCGTCGACCCCGAGCGCGTCGCCCCGTGCATGCCCGGCGCGGCGCTGACCAAGGTCGAGGGTGACAGGTTCAGTGGAACGGTGAAGGTCAAGCTGGGTCCGATCTCGTTGCTGTACAAGGGAAACGGCGAGTTCCTGGAGAAGGACGACGCCGCGCACAAGGTCACCATCAAGGCCTCGGGCAAGGACTCCCGCGGAGCGGGCACGGCCGCCGCAACGGTGACCCTGACCCTGACCGAAGCCGAAGGCGGAACCCACGGCACGGTCGCGACTGATTTGTCCATCACGGGCAAGCCCGCCCAGTTCGGCCGAGGCTTGATCAGCGAGGTGGGCGGCAAGATCCTGGACACGTTCGCGGGTTGCTTGTCCGGAAAGCTGGCGCCTTCGGAGGAGGCCGCGGCTGCCGCCCCGGCCGCGGCTGCGGCCCCTGCTACGGAGAAGACCGCAGCGTCGGCGGCGAAGCCGGCTGCGGCCGCAGTCCCCGGTGCGGAAAAGGCTCCGGCGACGCCCACTTCGGCTGCTGCCCCGGCTGCTGAGAAGGCCTCGGCTGCCGGATCGGCCCCGGCCGCGGCGAAGCCCGCCTCGGCCCAGGCCGCCGAGACGACATCGGCGGCCAAGGCTGCGACGTCTGCCGCGGCCAAGTCCACGCCGGCTGCGAAGGCGGCGCCGGCGGTCAAGCCGGCCCCGACCACCGCGGAGATCAACACCGAGCCGAAGCCCGCGGCCGAGCGTCCGGCGCTGCGCAGCGTCCCGGCAGTCCCGGAGACCGAGGCGATCGACCTCCTCGACTACGCGGGTGCCTCGGTGCTGAAGCGGCTGGCCCCGGTGGTGCTCGGGATCGCTGCGATCGTCGGCTTGGTGGCGATCATCCGCGCACTGCGCAAGTGACTTCGATCAGCCGATCCCGCTGAGGTCGGCTGACCAGCCTGGGCTCTCAGCCCATGTTCGGTGAGGAAATCGCATTCTCGGCCGCGTTGCGCTGCGCTCCGGAGGGTGGAGATCCCCACCCAGACTTCATTCCGGTGGGTGGTCCCTGGTAGCAGCCCGAAAGGCGAGGCTGGGGATTCCCGCTCGCTGTTCCCAGTCCGTTGGGTCGCGCCTCCCGGCAGTCGGCGGATGGGCCGGTTGCGGGGCGGAGTGTTCGGCTCGCTGTTCCCCACTTCGATAGTCGCCTGCTCGATTGTCGGTGGGTCGAGCAGGCATGGATGGCGTGTTCGACTCGCTGTTCCCTGCTCGGGTGGTCGTCTCCTCGGTTGTCGGCGGGACGGGTGCGGGGTGGCGTGTTCGGCTCGTTGTTCCTTCGTCCGGTGGTCGCTGCCTCGGCTGTTGGTGGGTGGGGCAGGTGTCGGTGGAGTGCCCGGCTCGCTGTTCCTCGCTTCGGTGGTCGCCTGCTCGGTTGTCGGTGGGTGGGCAGGTGTCGGTGGAGTGCCCTGCTCGGTGTTCGCTGCTTCGGTCGTGTCTCCCGGCTGGCAGCGGTGTGGGCAGGTGAGCTGAGGGCCTGACTTGCTTCCTTCTCCCGGTGGTTGTGCCTGGCGGTTGTCGTGGCTGGGAAGGGGTTAGTGAGTTGCAGGGCGTCCGCGGGATGGCCGGCCGGGGGTGTCGCGCCGAGGGGCCACGTTGGTGATCTGTTGGAGCGGGTTGAGCTGGGTGGATCTACCCTCGGCGGGTCTTTGGGGCAGTACCTTCGTCGTTATTCCCCTGGACTGGCGACGCCGGTTGCTTGAGCGGCTACGCTGGGCTACCTGGTCGGCTGAACTTCGCGCAAGGGGTACGTCACGATGCCGGTCCGTCACCTCCGTGGTCGCGGCGCTTGAGAGCCCAGGCCGCCGTGCGACGGGAAGTCCTCTCCTCCTGGTCGGGGTGGCCTGCGCGCTGGGTCATGTGGACCGGGGCGAAGGGCCGCTGGATCACCTACGCCCTGTGCTGTGAACTGGCCGCCGTCGCGGCTACCGGGGTTGCGCTGGCCACCGGGTTCGGGGGGCCGGTGCGGCCGATCTGGTTCGCCGTGCTGGTCGCGCTCGGGGTTGCCCAGGCCGAGATGTCCCGCCGTATCGAGCGGTTGCGCCGGTGGATGAGCGGGCAGACGCACATCAACGTCACCTCCGTCTGGTACCTCGCCGGTGTCGTCCTGCTTCCTCCTGCCTGGGTGGCGCTGCTGGCCGTGGTGCTCTACACGCACCTGTGGGTGCGGGTCTGGCGCCAGGTGCGGACGCGGCCCGCGCACCGCTTCGTCGCGAGCACCGCTTGGGCGATGCTCTCCTGCTTCGCCGCTTCGTCCGTTCTCACACTCACGGGGTTGCACGGGACGCCCGTGCAGACGCCGCGCGGGTTGGTCGCGCTCTGCCTGGCCGCAGTGGTGTTCGAGCTGGTGAACGCCGGCCTCGTCGCCGCCGGGATCTACCTCTACACGAGCCAGCGGTCGGCCGCGGATCTCGTCGGCACCTGGGAGGACAACGCGTTCGAGGTGGCGACGCTCTGTCTCGGCGGGCTCGCCGCCCTGGCGCTGGTCGAGCAGCCGGTGCTCGTGGTGTTCGTGATCGCGCCGTTGCTCCTGCTGCACCGCTACCTGTTGCTCAAGCAGCAATTGCAGGTTGCCGCCGTCACCGACGAGAAGACCGGGCTGCTCAACACCGCGGGCTGGCACGAGTCCGCCGTCCGCGAGCACGCTCGCGCGCTGCGGCGTGGGGCCGTCGGTGGGTTCGCCGTGCTGATGATCGACCTCGACCACTTCAAGCGGATCAACGACACCTACGGCCACCTCACCGGCGACGACGTGCTCGCCGCGGTCGCGGTGGCGATCTCCGGTGCGGTGCGTCAGGGCGACACGGTCGGCCGGTTCGGTGGTGAGGAGTTCGTCGTGCTGCTGCCGGGTATCGGCCGCGCCGACGTGCTGGGCATCGCCGAACGGGTGCGGGTCGCGGTGGGGGAGCTGAACGTCGTGATCTCGACGGGTGGCGGGACGGTCCGGGTCGGTGGCCTTTCGGTGTCGATCGGGGTCGCGCGGTTCCCGGACGCGGGGCCGGTGCTCGACGACGTGCTGCGGTCGGCGGATGCCGCGTTGTACCGGGCGAAGGACGCGGGCCGCAACCGGGTCGCCGTGTGACGTAGTACGCGAAATACGCGGGCCGGCCAGCCGTTGAAAACGACATGAGCAGCGCGGACCACGAAACGGACGTGGTGGTGGTCGGGGCCGGCCAAGCGGGACTGTCGGCGGCCTACCACCTGCGCCGCGCCGGGTTCGCGAACGGCTCCGGTTTCGTCGTGCTCGACCACGGCAAGCGCGCCGGCGGTGCCTGGCAGTACCGGTGGCCGTCGCTGGTGCTCGGCAAGGTGCACGGCATCTACGACCTGCCCGGCATGGCCTTCGGCACTCCGGACGTCACGCGCCCCGCCTCCGAGGTCGTCTCGGAGTACTTCGCGCGCTTCGAGCGCGTGTACGACCTGCCTGTGCTGCGCCCTGTCGACGTCCAGTCGGTGACGCGCGCCGGGGACCGGCTCGTGGTGTCCAGCCCGGCCGAGTCGTGGGCGGCGCGCGCGGTGATCAGCGCCACCGGCACCTGGGACCGGCCGTTCTGGCCGCATTACCCGGGCCAGGAGACGTTCGCGGGCCAGCAGGTACACACGGCGGACTACGCCGGGCCGGAAGCATTCAGCGGCAAGCGGGTCGTGGTCGTCGGAGGTGGGGCGTCGGCGGTGCAGCTGCTGATGGAGTTCGCCCCGCTCGCCCGCGCGACGGCCTGGGTGACGCGACGCCCGCCCGTCTGGCGCGACGAGCCCTTCAGCGAGAACTGGGGACGCAACGCCGTCGGCAAGGTCGAAGAACGCGTGCGTGCCGGGCTGCCGCCGGAGAGCGTGGTGAGCGTGACGGATCTGGCCGTGACGCCGGAGGTCCGGGCCGCCCGGGCCGCGGGCATCCTCGAGCGCCGGCCGATGTTCTCCCGGATCGTGCCTTCGGGAGTGGAATGGGCGGACGGCTCGCGCTTCGACGCGGACGTCATCCTCTGGGCGACGGGCTTCCGCGCCGCGATCGACCACCTCAAGCCGCTGCACGTGCGCGAGCCGGGTGGCGGGATCCGCGTGGACGGGACACGGGTCGTGCTCGAACCGCGGCTGCACCTGGTGGGGTACGGACCTTCGGCCAGCACGGTCGGGGCGAACCGCGCGGGGCGGGCCGCCGTGGCGGAGATCCGGAAGCAGCTGCGCCCGCGTTCGTGAGGCCATGGGTCTTCGTTGCGGGGTAACGGGAAACGTCATGCCCCTTACGTTACCGAACACGCGTGCGAAGATCATCGCTGAATCGGGTGAACCTCGGAGACGTGCCCGAAGGCGGAATTCTGTTGTGCCGCAAGGGAATTGCGGACGGGGCGACGCGAGAAGCCCCCGAATTCCAGGCTACCGGTGGGGGCCGACAAAATCGGGGCGGGGGAAATCGAGTCAATCCCAGGCGCCGGGGCAGTGTTCCGGTCAGTGACACGTCGGCTGACCTGCGGGAATGGCCCTGAACTCACCCTCTTGACCGATTCAAGAGCCGGACAACCCTTGTCAGCCGAAACCCCGCCTCGATACAGTCTCTTTAGTTAAGAAAGTTTCTTAACTGTTTCAAGAAAGTTCACCTACGCCGCAGCCCAGCCACCGTCCGGCCCCTAGGAGCGCGACGTGTCACCCTTCCGCCTTCGTCCCTTCGCCCGGCTGGCGCCGCCGATCGCCGTCGTCGTGCTGCTGCCCTCGGCGATCGCTGCCACCACCCCCGCCGATGTCCTGCTCTCCCAAGGGAAACCGGTGGCGACGTCCACCGTCGAAAGTGCGTCGCTCGACGGTGACAAGGCCGTCGACGGCAGTACGCAGACCCGGTGGGCCAGCGCCGTCAGCGCCGATCCGCAGTGGCTGCGGGTCGACCTCGGGCAACCGTCCAGCGTCCACCAGGTCAAGCTCACCTGGGAAGCCGCCTACGCCAAGAAGTACCGGATCGAGGTCTCCGACGACGGCACGCAGTTCACCACCGTCACGACCGTCGACAACGGTGACGGCAAGACCGACGACCTCACCGGACTCCAGGCGCACGGCCGTTTCCTGCGCTTCGTCGGCGTCACGCGCGCCACGAAGTACGGCTACTCGCTCTGGGAACTGCAGGCCTACGGCTCGCCCGACTCCGCCGGCGACACCCAGGCGCCGAGCACCCCGGCCGGGCTCGCGGCCACGACCACGACGGCCACCAGCGCCGGGCTGACCTGGAACGCCGCGACCGACAACGTCGGCGTCACCGGGTACGACGTCCTGCGCGACGGCCAAGTCGTCGCCACCAGCGCCACGCCGTCCTACACCGATACCGGGCTCGCGCCGGACACCGGCTACTCCTACAGCGTCCGGGCCCGCGACGCCGCGGGCAACGTCTCGGCCGCAAGCGCACCCGTCACCGTCAAGACCAAAGCGGGCACTGGCAACGGTTTCACCCTCGCCGCCGCCGGGGACATCGCCGAGCGCTGCACCGCGAGCGACGCGAGCTGTGCCCACGTCAAGACCGCGAAACTCGTCGAGCGGATGAACCCCGCCGCGGTGATCACCATGGGGGACAACCAGTACGACGACGCCCACCTCGCCGACTTCAAGGCCTACTACGACAAGACCTGGGGCCGGTTCAAGAGCATCACCCACCCCGTCCCGGGCAACCACGAGTCGTACGACGAGCCGAAATTCAAGGGTTACGAGGACTACTTCGGCGCCATTGCGAAACCGCAGGGAAAGCGGTACTACAGCTGGGAAATGGGCAACTGGCACTTCATCGCGCTCGACTCCAACGACTTCGTCACCCACGACGACTTCGCCGAGCCGCCGCAGATCACCTGGCTGAAGCAGGATCTCGCCAAGAACAAGAAGGGCTGCGTCGCCGCGTACTACCACCACCCGCGCTGGAGCTCCGGTGACCACGGTGACAACAAGGATAGCGTCGAGCTGTGGAACATCATGACCGCCACCAAGGTCGACCTCGTCCTCAACGGTCACGACCACGACTACGAGCGGTTCGTCCCGCAGAACGCCGACGGCAAGGCCGACGCGAACGGCCCGGTCGAGATCGTCGGCGGTTCGGGTGGCGCCAACCTCTACGACCTGAGCCCGGCGCACGCGACGACCGCCAAGCTACTGAAGACCTTCGGCGTCCTGAAGCTGTCCATGACGGACACCTCGTTCCAGACGCAGCTGATCGGCGTCGACGGCAAGGTCCTCGACAGCAGCCCGACCTACACCTGCCACTAGAAGGGGACCGGGCATGTACATCGCGGCAAGCCGTACCTCGGACCTCGCGGCCAGCAGAAACCCGAAACCCGCGCTCAAACGGGTGTCCGCCAACGTCGTGGCCCTCGGGATGGTCAGCCTGGTCACCGACGTCTCCTCGGAGATGGTGACCGCCGTCCTCCCGCTCTACCTGGTGCTCGGCCTCGGCCTGAACCCGCTGCAGTTCGGGCTGCTCGACGGCCTCTACGCGGGCGCCACCGCCCTCGTCCGGGTCCTCGGCGGGCACCTCGCCGACCGGTGGCGGCGGCTCAAGGCGGTCGCCGGGTTCGGGTACGGCCTGTCCGCGGTGTGCAAACTCGGCCTGGTGGCGGCCGGTTCGTCGGTCGCCGCGATCGGTGTCGTCCTCGCCGCCGACCGCACCGGCAAGGGGGTGCGCACCGCCCCGCGCGACGCGCTGATCTCGCTGAGCAGCGAGCCCGGCACACTCGGCCGGTCGTTCGGGGTGCACCGCGCGCTCGACACCGTCGGCGCGTTCCTCGGCCCACTTGTCGCCATGGCCGTGCTCGCGCTGAGTCTCGGCAGCTACACCAGCGTGTTCTTCACCAGCTTCTGCGTCGCCGGGATCGCCGTGCTGCTGCTGGTCTTGTTCGTCCGTGACCGGCCCGGCACGGTGGATCGCGCCGCCGTGTCGCTGCGGGCCGCGGTGAACCTCCTCCGCGCGCGGGACTTCCGGCGCGTCACGCTCTGGGCCGCGCTGCTGGGCCTGGTGACCGTCGGCGACTCGTTCGTCTACCTGATGCTGCAGCGGCGCTGGGAGATCGCGGCGACGTTCTTCCCGCTCCTGCCGCTGGGCACCGCCGGGGTGTACCTGCTGCTGGCCGTCCCGCTCGGCAGGCTGGCCGACCGGATCGGGCGGTGGCCGGTGTTCCTCGGCGGGCACGCGGCGCTGTGCCTGGCCCTCGTCCTGTTCTGCGGGCCCGCGGCGCCGGTGCTCGCCGTGGCCGCGCTCGGCCTCCACGGCCTGTTCTACGCGGCCACCGACGGCGTCCTCATGGCCGCGGCCGGCCCGCTCATCCCGCCTGATCTCCGGGCGACGGGGATGGCTGTCGTGCAGACCGGGCAGGCCGGGGCGCGGATGGTCTCGTCCGTCCTCTTCGGACTCGCCTGGACGCTCTGGGACCTGCGGCCGGCGGTGCTGGTCGCGGCGGGCTGCTTGGTGGCCGTCGTCCTTGCCGCCGCGTTCGCGAAGCCGGTGCGGCCGTGAAGAAACTCGTCCTCGCCCTGGTCGGCACCGCGCTCCTGATCGCCGCGGCCGTCACGTACAGCGTCAACGCCCGCCCCGACGCCGCCGAGGCGGGGCCGGCCGCGCAGCTCACGCTCGGCCCCGGTCAGCTGCTGTTTCGTCAGGTGTCGACCGGCCACGTCGCCGCCGTCCCGCTCGCCGAGCCGGGTGCAAAACCGCAGTTCAGCGGCCTGAAGTGCGACCGGTTCGCGGTGGCGCGGCAGACCGCCGTGTGCCTGGCCGTCCGGCCCGGCACGCTCCCGCCGGTGACCGACGTCCTGGTCCTCGACGACCACCTCGCCGTCCGGCACACCGAAGCCGTGCCCGGCACGCCGAGCCGCGCGCGAGTCTCCCCGGACGGCAGGCGCGTCGACTGGACGGTCTTCGTCACCGGCGACTCCTACACCGCAACCGGCTTCTCGACCCGCGCCGGCGTCTACGAGGTCGACACCGGACGGCTGGTCAAGACGATCGAGGAACTCCCCGTGTTCCGCGATGGCCAGCGCTACTTCGCCGCCGACGTCAACTACTGGGGCATCACCTTCGCCGGTGACGGCAACCGCTTCTACGCGACGCTCGGCAGCAAGGGCACGACCTACCTCGTCGAAGCCGACTACGCGCGCTACCGCGGTAAAACCCTGCGCGAGAACGTCGAATGCCCGTCGCTGTCCCCGGACGGCACCCGGGTCGCGTTCAAGAAGAAGGTCGGCGACGGCGTCTGGCGGCTGTCCGTGCTCGACCTCAAGACCCTGAAGGAGACCGAACTCGCCGAGCCGCGCAGTGTCGACGACCAGGCGCTCTGGCTGGGCGACCGGGTCCTCTACGGGCTGGACAACGCCGTCTGGGCGGTCCCGGCGGATGGCTCGGGCCGTCCGGAACGGCTGGTCGCGGACGCCGCGTCGCCGGCCGTCACGGGGTGACGTCCACCGCCGCGAACAGCGTCCGCACGCACAGGTCGCGCAGCTCTTCCTGGGTGACCTTCGGCTGGTCGAGCCAGTCGAGGATCATCGCCGCGACGAATGCGAGCCAGCCGCGGACGGCCAGCCGGGTCGTGTCCGTGACCGTGGTCAGCAGGCTCACGGCGTCCAGGATGCGTGACGCGTTCGCGACCATCCCGGCTTCGCGGATCTGCCGGATCTCGACGTCGTCGCCGCCCATCGCGCGGTGCACGATCCGGTAGCCGTCCGGGTGGGTGCGCGCGAACTCGAGGTAGACGTCGAGCCCGGCCCGCAGCTGCTCGGCCACCGGCAGCGCCGGGTCGGGCTCGCTCATCGCCAGCAGCTGGTCGCGCTGGCCGCGGACGATCTCGGCGAAGAAGTCCTTCTTGGTCGGGAAATAGTGGTAGAGCAGGCCGCGGGAGACCTGCGCGATCTCGGCGACCTCCTCGATCCAGACCTCGTCGTACGGCCGCTTCGCGAACAACCCGGCCCCGATCGCCAGGAGCTGCTCGCGCCGCTGTTCGGTGCTCAGCCTCGTCCGCATCCCCCGATCTTACTTGACACGGGTTCAGTAGCGGGGGATCGTGGCCTTATTGGATTCGGATTCAATAGGGGGACGTCGTGGACACGACCGGCATTCCGCACCGGCCGGGCCGCCTGCCGGTGATCGGTGACCTGATCGGCGCGAACCCGCGCACGCCGTTGCAGGACACCCTGCGCATCGGCCGGAAGATCGGGCCGGTCTTCACCCGCAAGGTCTTCGGCTTCGAGATCGTCTTCGTCGGCGGCGTCGACCTGGTCACCGAGCTGAACGACGAGACGAAGTTCGGCAAGCACGTCGGCATGGGCATCGAAAACCTGCGCGCGGTCGCCGGGGACGGCCTGTTCACCGCCCACACTCACGAGCCGAACTGGCGGCTGGCGCACGACATCCTGCAGCCGGCTTTTTCGGCCGAGGCGATGCGCCGCTACCACCCGGTGATGCTGGACGTCGCCCGCGAGCTCGTCGCGCGCTGGGACACCGCGACCGGGCCGGTCGACGTCGCCGCCGACATGACCCGGCTGACCCTGGAGACGATCGGGCTCGCCGGGTTCGGCTACCGGTTCGGGTCGTTCGAGCGCGCCGAACCGCACCCGTTCGTCACCGCGATGCTGCGGTCGTTGCGGTTCGCGCAGCTGCAGAACGTCAAGCTGCCGTTCGTCCGGCGCGCGTTCGCCGGGACGGCCGAGCAGAACCGGGCCGACATCGCGGTGATGACCGACCTGGTCGACGAGGTCATCGAAGGGCGTCGCACCAGCGGTGAGGAGAGCCGGGATCTGCTCGGGTTGATGCTCACCGAGGGCCACCCGATGACCGGGGAACGGCTGGACCCGGTCAACATCCGCAACCAGGCCATCACGTTCGTCGTCGCCGGCCACGAGACGACGTCCGGCGCGCTGTCGTTCGCGTTGTACTACCTGACGCGGCATCCCGAACTGCTGGACAAGGCCCGCGCCGAGGTCGACGCCGTCTGGGGCGACCGCGAGCCCGCCTTCGGAGACGTCGCGAAGCTGCGTTACGTGCGACGCGTCCTCGACGAGGCGATGCGGCTCTGGCCGACGGCGCCGGGCTACTCACGCGAAGCCCGCGAAGACGTCGTCCTCGGCGGGAAGTACCGGCTGCGCAAGGGCGACTGGGTGATCGTGCCGCTGCCGCTGGTCCACCGCGACCCGGCGGCCTGGGGGCCGGACCCCGAGGCGTTCGACCCGGACCGCTTCGAGCCCGCGGCGGTGAAGAAGCGGCCGGCGCAGGCGTACAAGCCGTTCGGGACGGGCGAGCGCGCCTGCATCGGCCGCCAGTTCGCGCTGCACGAAGCCGTGCTCGCGCTCGGCATGGTGTTGCAGCGCTACGACTTCGAGGCCGACCCGTCGTACGAGCTCAAGATCGTGGAGTCCCTGACGCTCAAGCCGAGCGGGTTCACGTTGCGGCCCCGGGTGCGGGATCGGGCGACCGCGACGGCTTAGGAACGCAGGTACCGGACCTGTGAGCCCTTCTCCCGCTCGAACTCGTCCCGTCCGGCCAGGTGCTCGGGGACACCGACCTCCCACCACGCGCCCGCTTCGGTCCACGTCGACGGCTGGGTCTTGACGACCACGACCGCCGGGCGCTTCTCGGCCACCGCGGCTTCACGCGCCTTCGCGTACTCCGCGCGGACGTCGTCCACTGTGGACGCCGTGAACACCAGGCAGCCCAACGATTCCGCGTGGCGAGCGAAGTCGACGCGCGGTGGGGCCGCGTGCGAGGTCGTGCAGTCGGCGTAGAAGTTGTTGAACGGCTTGCCGCCCTGGCCCTGCTGGAGCCGTGCGATCACCGCGTAACCGTCGTTGTCGCAGACCACCGCGACGAACGGGTGCCCGGCGAACGCCGCCGAGAACAGCTCCGAGTTCAGCATCAGGTACGAGCCGTCGCCCAGCAACGTCGTGACCAGGCCCTCGTGGGCGATCGCCGCGCCCCACGCGCCGGACAGCTCGTAGCCCATGCACGAGAAGCCGTACTCGACGTCCATGCTCACCGAGCCGGACCCGCGCCAGCCGCCGATCAGCTCGCCCGGCATGCCGCCGGACGCCGTCATGACGTAGTCGTCCGCGTCCGAGAGGTCGTTGACCACGCCGACGACCTGGGCGTACGACGGGATTTCCCCGGCGGCCGACCGCAGCGAGTCGATGTGCGCGTCCCACTTCGCGCGCTCGGTCGCCGCTCGCGACGTCCAGTCCGGATCGACCCGCCAGCTCTCCAGCTGCGCGCCGAGGTCGGCCAGGCCCGCGTCCGCGTCGCCGACCACCGAGAGGGCGCCGTGCTTGACCGCGTCGAACCTCGCCGCGTTCAGCGTGACCAGGCGGACGTCGGGGGAGAAGACCGTCCAGGACGCCGTGGTGAAGTCCTGCAGCCGGGTGCCGACGGCCAGCACGACGTCCGCCTCCGCCGCGACGACGTTCGCCGACGTCGAGCCGGTGATCCCGAGCGGTCCGGCGTTGAGGTCGTGCGTGTGCGGCACGAGCGTGCGGCCTGCGGTGGTCTCGGTGACGGGAATGCCGTGACGCTCGGCGAAGTCCAGCGCGCGCCGCCCGGCGCCGGAGTAGCGGACGCCGCCGCCGAGCACGAGCAGCGGGCGCTTCGACGCGCGCAGGACCCCGGCCGCCTCGGTGACCGCCCGGCGGTCCGGCCGCGAGCGCAGCGGCCGGTGCGTCACCGGCTCGAACAGGGCCTCCGGGAAGTCGTACGTCTCGGCCTGGACGTCCTGCGGCAGCGCCAGGACCACCGGGCCGGCGTCGGCCGGGTCCGTCAGCACCCTCGCGACCTGCGGCAACGCCGAAAGCAGCTGCTCGGGCCGGGTGATCCGGTCGAAGTAGCGGCTGACCGCGCGGAAGGCGTCGTTGACCGTCGCGGTGCCGTCGCCGAAGGGCTCGATCTGCTGCAGCACCGGGTCCGGCGCGCGGCTGGTGAACGTGTCACCCGGCAGCAGCAGCACCGGCAGCCGGTTCGCGTGCGCGACCCCGGCGGCGGTGACCATGTTCAGCGCGCCCGGCCCGATCGACGACGTCACTACGCCGACCTGCCGCCGGTGCGTCGCCTTCGCGTAGCCGACCGCGGCCAGCGCCATGCCCTGCTCGGTGTGGCCGCGCCAGACCGGGATGTCACCGCGGTGCTCCTCCAGCGCGGTGCCGAGCCCGAGGACGTTGCCGTGCCCGAAGATCGCGAAGACGCCCGGGAAGAGCGGGACCTCGCGGCCGTCGAGGGTTTCCGAACGCTGGGCGAGGATCCAGCGGACCAGCGCCTGAGCCGTCGTCAGCTTCACTGGACACGTCCCTCGTGGTCGGTCACCGGGCAGCGCGGGTCGAGGTCCTGCGACTTCCACATGTCGCGGATCCACGTGTGCGCCGGGTCGTCGCAGAACGCCATCGACCGCTCCTCGGCGGGCCCGGCCAGGACGTTCAGGTAGTACATCGGGTAACCGGGCGCCGCGACGCACGGACCGTGATAGCCCCGCGGGATCAGGAAGACGTCGCCGTCGCGCACCGCGACGTCCTCGTCCAGCTCACCGTCCGCGGTGTACGTCCGGTGCAGGCCGAAGCCCTCGCGTGACGGCGTCACGCCGTCTTGGCCGGCGATCCGGAAGTAGTAGATCTCCTCGTTGACGACCTCGCACTCGGACGCCTCGTCGTGCTTGTGCGGCGGGTACGACGACCAGTTGCCGCCCGGCGTGATCAGCTCGCACGCGTTGAGCTTGTCGGCGTGGTCCCACACCCCGGGCACGCCGAAGTTGGTCACCTGCCGCGTCGCCTGGCCGCTCCCGCGGACCTCGACCGGGACGTCTTCCGCCGGGCCGTACTTCGGCGCGAGCCGGCGGGTGCAGCGGGCCATCGGCAACGCCACCACCGCGCCCGTGGCCGACGTCAGCTCGACCTCGGCGTCGCGCGGGACGTAGGCGAAGTCCGTGACGCGGGTGAACACCGAGTCACGGCCCTCCAGCTCGAACTCCTCGTCGTCGACGCGGACGGTGAGCGAGCCGGACAGCGGGAGCACGAACGCCTCGAACTCGCCGGTCTCGATCGTGCGGGGGAGCCGCCTGCCGATCTTGAGCACCTGCAACCCGGTGTACGCCCAGCCGGCCGCTTCCGGCGTCAGCACGATCGGGTCGGAGTCTTCGGAAAGCGTCCCGTGTGGACGGTGCAGCGTGCTCACTTCGCGGCCTCCAGAACCTTCGCGGCGGCATCGACGGCCGCGCCGACGTCACCGTCGGGCGGGTAGAGCAGGGTGCGGCCGACGACCAGGCCGCGCACGACGTCGTGGCGCAGCGTCCGGCCCCACGACACGAGGTCGCCGGCCGGGTCACCCGAGGGCACCCCGCCGAGGATGACGACCGGGAGCGTCGTCGCGCCGAGGACCTCGGGCGAGTCGGTCGAGGGCAGCTTCAGCCAGGTGTGCGCCGACGTCGTGCCGATGCCGGATGCCACCGTGACGGCCCGGGCCAGCGACGCGGGATCCTTCTGCAGCACCAGTTTCCCGCCCTCGCGGGTGTAGGGCAGCGGCTCGACCATCGCCATCAGCCCGTACGCGGCCAGCTCGGTGACGGCGGTCGCGCACGCCTGCAGCGTCGGGATCGTGCCCGGGTCGGAGTCGACCAGGCGCAGCAGCATCTTGCCGCCGTCGAGCCCGCAGTCGATCAGGCTCGCGGCGTCGTAGCCGGTGAACCGGTCGTCGATCTCCCAGTCCGCGCCGGCCAGGCCGCCGCGGTTCATCGAGCCGATCACGACCTTGTCGTGCAGCGCGCCGAGCAGCAGCAGCTCCTCGACGACGTCCGGGGTGCC
This sequence comes from Amycolatopsis heterodermiae, assembly GCF_034929455.1. Taxonomy (NCBI): domain Bacteria; kingdom Bacillati; phylum Actinomycetota; class Actinomycetes; order Pseudonocardiales; family Pseudonocardiaceae; genus Amycolatopsis; species Amycolatopsis heterodermiae. The sequence goes on along the minus strand of NZ_JAYFSI010000008.1, from coordinate 55,967 downwards.
GAGCAGCCCGTCGACCGCCGGGTTGGCCAGCGCGACGAGCAGCCTGTCCAGCAGGGTCCGGCGGTCGGCCATGGCGAGGGGGTCCTCGCCGACCCCCAGCGCCCCACGGGCCGGGTGGTCGGCCGCGACCAGGAACAACGTCCCGGAGTCGGACAGCAGCTTCGAACGGCGTTTGCGCGTCGCGTAGGCCTGGCGGACCGCGCCCGGGTGGGTGGCCCGGGTGTGCAGCAGCTCGCGCCAGCGGTCGTCGGTCAGCAAGGACGTCACAGCAGTTCCTCGATCTCGGCGGCGGTCGGCATCGCGTCGGCGCAGGCCAGCCGGGACGCGACCAGCGCGCCCGCGGCGTTCGCGTACTCCGCGATCCGCACCGGGTCCCAGCCGGACAGCAGCCCGTGGATCAGGGCGCCGCCGAAGCCGTCACCGGCGCCGAGGCCGCAGACGACCTCGACCCGCTGCGGCGGCACCGTCCAGCGGCCGTCCGGCGTGGCGACGAGCACGCCGTCCGCGCCCTTCTTGATCACCGCGAGCCGCAGCCCGCGCTCCAGCATCCGATCGGCCGCCGTGTCGGGGTCCGCGGTGCCGACGGCGACCTCGGCCTCGGTCCGGTTGCCGACCGCGACCGTGACGTGGTCCAGCATCCCGCCGATCTCCTCGCGGGCCTGCTCGACGGACGTCCAGAACATCGGCCGGTAGTCCAGGTCCAGCACGGTGTGCTCGCGGCGTCCCCGGGTTGCGAGGATCTTCCGCTGGGTCGCCCGGGCCGGTTCGACGGAAACGCCCGTGCCGGTGACCCACAGCAGCGGCACCGACTCGACGACGTCCCACGGCACGTCCGCCTCGGTGAGCGTGAGGTCGGGCGCGACGGGGGAGCGGTAGAACAGCAGCGGCGGGTCCGCGGGCGGGTTCAGCTCGCAGAACACCACCGGCGTCTGCAGGTCCGGCGAAGTGCCCACATAGGACGGTGAGACGTCGAAGCCCTCGAGCGCCTGCCGGACGTAGTCGCCGAAGCCGTCCGGGCCGACCTTGGTCAGCACCGCCGCCGACCGCCCGAGCCGCGCGGCGGCGACCGCGACGTTGGTCGCGGTCCCGCCGAGCGACTTGGCGAAGGTGCTGACCTCGGCCAAGGGGACGCCGCTCTGCTCGGGGTAGAGGTCGACACCCACCCGGCCGATCGTCAGCGCTTCGAGACTCATGGCGTCTTTTCCACCTGCCGCAGCTCGTGTTCCAGGGCTTCGAGTTCCGCGCCGCCCGCCATCTGCCGGGTCAGCTCGTTGATGTCGATGTCCTTCTTCTCGTACGAGCCGAGCGGCGCACCCCGCTTGAGCAGCAGGAACCGGTCGGCGACCGGGAACGCGTGGTGCGGGTTGTGCGTGATCAGCACGACGCCGAGCCCGCGGTCGCGGGCCTGGGCGACGTACTTGAGCACGACGCCGGCCTGCTTGACGCCCAGCGCCGCCGTCGGCTCGTCGAGGATCAGCACCTTCGCGCCGAAGTACACCGCCCGCGCGATCGCGACGCACTGGCGCTCACCACCGGACAGCGTCCCGACCGGCTGCTCGACGTCCCGCAGGTCGATGCCCATGTCGGACAGCGCCTGCTTGGTCGTCTCGCGGCCCTTCCTGCGGTCGAGCGCCTTGAACGGGCCGAACCCGATCGTCGGCTCGGAGCCGAGGAAGAAGTTCCGCCAGACGCTCATCAGCGGCACCACCGCGAGGTCCTGGTACACGGTCGCGATGCCGTGGTCCAGCGCCTCGCGCGGCGAAGCGAACTTCACCGGCGTGTCCTCGACCAGGAACTCGCCGCGGTCGTGCTGGTGCACCCCGGCCAGGATCTTGATCAGCGTGGACTTCCCGGCGCCGTTGTCGCCGAGCACGCAGGTCACCTCGCCCGCGTTGACCACAGTGGACACGTCCCGCAGCGCGATGACACTGCCGTAGGTCTTGCCGATGTCGCGTACTTCGAGCAGAGGACTCATCGCCGCACCCTTTCCGCGCGCCGCCGGAAGGCGTTGTTGACCAGCACCGCGGCCAGCAGCATGATCCCGAGGAACAGCATGAACCAGTCGCTGTTCCACTGGGCGAACACGATGCCCTGGCGCGCCATGCCGAAGATCAGCGCGCCGATCGCCGCGCCCACCGCCGAGCCGAAGCCGCCGGTGAGCAGGCAGCCGCCGATCACCGCGGCGATGATGTACTGGAACTCGAGCCCGATGCCCTGGTTGGCCTGCACGCTGGCGAAGCGCAGGATGTTGATCGAGCCGACCAGCCACGCGCCGACGGCGGTGCCCATGAACAGCAGGATCTTCGTGCGCACCACCGGCACGCCGACCGAGCGGGCCGACACCTGCGACCCGCCGACCGCGAAGATCCAGTTGCCGAACCGGGTCCGCAGCAGCAGCCACGCGGCGATCGCCGTCACGACGATCCACCACACGATCGACGACTGGAACTCGGTGCCGCCGATGTCGAACGTCGAGGCGAACAGCCCGCCGGCCGACTCGTACCCGCTGGTCGAGCGCATCCCCGACACCTGGACGGTGTCGGTGACCAGCCGCGTCACGCCGAGGTTCAGCCCCTGCAGGGCCAGGAACGACCCCAGCGTGACGATGAAGCTGGGCAGGCCGGTCTTCATGACCAGCCACCCGTTGAACGCGCCGACGCCGAGCGCGAACACCAGCGAGACCAGCAGCGCGAGCCAGACGTTCCAGCCCGCCTGCGTCGCCAGGATCGCGGTGACCAGCGACGTCGACGCCGTCATCACACCCGCCGAGAGGTCGAACTCGCCGCCGACCATCAGCAGGGCGACCACCACGGCCATGATGCCCAGCGTCGACGAGTCGTCGAGCCAGGTCGCCACGCCGAGCGGGCTGAGGAACTGGCCGGTGACGACCGAGAAGAAGACGAACACCAGTACGGCGCCCAGCAGCGCCCCGATCTCCGGGCGGACCACCAGGCGGTCCGTCAGGCTCTTCTTCGCTATTCGTTCGTCGGGTTGTGCCTGGATCGCTGCGGTCATTTCACTGTCCCCTTATCGGGTGCCGCGCTGCGCGTACGGGGCCACGGTGTCGATGTTGGTCTTGTCGACGAAGCCCGGTCCGGTCTGCACCGGGTGGCCGCCCCCGATGGTGTTGCCGTTCTCCTTGTACAGCTTGAGGAACACGATCGGCAGGTAGCCCTGCTCGTACTGCTGCTGGTCGACGGCGAACAGGATGGTGCCCGCCTTGATGGCGGCCACGACGTCGGCGTTCAGGTCGAACGTCGCCACCTGCGCCTTCGAGCTGGCCTCCTTCGCCGCGTCCACCGCGCGGGCCGCGACCTGCGAGTTCAGCGCCAGGACCGCGTCGATCGACGGGTCGGCCTGCAGCGCGCCGCGGATCCGCGCCTGCGCGTCGGTCGGGTTGGAGATGTCGACCTGCAGCGTGGAGACGTTGCCGAAGGTCTGCTTCGCGCCGTCACAACGCTGGTTCTGGCCGATGTTGCCGGCCTCGTGGATCACGCAGAGCAGCTTGGTCTTGCCGGCCGCCTTGAGCCGCTGCCCGGCGCCCTGGCCCGCGAGGCCCTCGCTCTGCCCGACGTGCGCGATCGCGCCGAACGACGCGCTCTGGTCCTCGCCGGAGTTGATCGTCACGACCGGGATGCCGGCCTTGACCGCGTTCTGGATCGAGGTCTGCAGCGCCTGCGGGTTCGCCATCGAGACGACCAGGCCGCCGACCTTCTGCGCGACGGCGTTGTCGATCAGCTTGGCCTGGTTGCCGGGGTCGCCGTCGGAGTAGTAGTCGACGCCGACGTTGAGGTCCTTGCCCGCCTGCTCGGCGCCGTTCTTCACGACGTTCCAGAACGCGTCGCCTGCACTCCCGTGGGTGACCACTGCGATCTTGAGCGGGCCGCTCGAGCTCGGGGGCGCGGCGGCCGAGGAATTGGCGCTGGAGCTGCTGCTCGAGTTGTCGGCACTCGGCCCGCTGCAGGCGGCGAGCACCAGTCCGGTGGCGGCGACGGCCGCCACCACGGCGAAGCTTCTCTTGAACGAAAACACAGTCACTCCTTTGGGACCAGTTAGAGGGATTCCACGATCTTCGCGAGTTCGGCCAGGCTCCGCTCGGTGTCGCGGCGAGGCACGTCGTCGGGGCTCGCCGCGCCGAGGGCGGTGTCCTGTTCGAGGACGTACCAGCCGTCGTAGCCCGCGGCCTGGACGGAGCGCACCATCGACGCCACGTCCACGTCGCCCTCGCCGAGCGGCACGTAGAGCCCCCGCCCGACCGCCTCGGTGTAGCCGAGGCTTCCCGCGCGCACCTCGGCGGCGAGGTCTTCGCGGACGTCCTTCAGATGCACGTGCTCCACCCGTTCGGGGAAACGCTTCGCCAGCTCGACCGGATCGGTCCCGCCGATCATCAGGTGCCCGGTGTCCAGGCACAACCCCAGATCGGAGTCGGCGAGGAAGCGCTCGACCTCGGCCTGCTGCTCCACGTGGGTCCCGACGTGCGGGTGCAGCACCGTGCGCAGGCCGTGGCCGCGCGCGATGTCCCGGATCTGGCCGGCGGTCTCGACGAGCGTCGCCCATTCGGTGCCGCTGAGCTGCGGGCGCGCGTCGTACCCGTCGAGCCCGGTGGCGGCGGCGAGCACGAGGACGTCACCCCCGCACGCGGCGAACAACGCGGCGGACTCTTCGGCTTCGGCCAGGGCTTTCTCTTGTTCGGTGTGCAGCACGACGGCCAGGAAGCCGCCCACGAGCTTGAGGTCGTACTTCCCGAGGAGCGCCCGCAGCTCGGCCGGGTCGCGGGGGAGGTACCCCGGCGGGCCCAGCTCGGTGGCCTGGACGCCGAGTTCGGCCATCTCGCCCAGCACGGTCGGCGCGTCCAGCATCCGGCCCCAGCCCGGGACTTCGCAGACACCCCAGGAGATCGGGGCGGCGGCTACTCGGATCGTCGCTGACACAGAGGGCCTCCGTTGGTCCGTTGGAGCGCTCTATTGATTAGAGCGCTCTAATCTTGTAGCGTCCGTCACAGCAAGTCAAGGCCCGAGTTTTCCGAGATCAGGGGAGGTGCGGTCATGCGCCCGACGATGGAGGACGTCGCCGCGCGAGCGGGAGTTTCCCGCGCACTGGTCTCGCTGGTGATGAGGAATTCACCGAAGGTGTCCGACACGCGCCGGGCCGCCGTGCTGCGCGCGGCCGAGGAGCTCGGGTACCAGCCGCACCTCATGGCGCGGTCGCTGGCGAGCCGGACGTCGACGGTGCTCGGCGTGATGGTGAACGACCTGCGCAACGCGTTCTTCGCCGACATCGTCGAAGAGCTGGACACCGCCGCGCAGGCCGCGGGCTTCGACCTGATCCTCAACACGGGCGGCCGCAGTCCCACGCGCGAGTGGAACGCCCTGCACAACCTCCTGTCCTTCCGCCCGGCCGGCATCGTCCTGCTGTCGCCGGTCGTGCCGGCCTCGGCGATCCAGGTCGCGGCCAAGCAGTGCCCGGTCGTGCTGGTCTCGCGCACGGCCCGCGCGTCCACAGTGGACACGGTGAACGACGACGGCGAGGCGGGCTCCGCGCTGGCCGTCGACCACCTGGTCGGCCTCGGCCACCGGCGCATCGCCCACCTCGACGGCGGGGGCGCGGCCGGGGCGGCGCAGCGGCGGCGCGGCTTCGAGACCGCCATGCGCGGCCACGGGCTCGAGCCGATCGTGGTGCGCAGCGAGCACACCGACGTCGGCGGGGAGAACGCCGTGCGGGAACTGCTGGCCACGTACTCGCGCCCGGACCTGCCCACGGGCCTGGTCTCCGGCAACGACTTCAACGCCGTGGGGGCGATCTCGGCGCTCGAGGAAGCCGGGTTGCGCGTGCCGGAGGACGTTTCCGTCGTCGGCTACGACAACACGTCGCTCGCCGCGTTGCGGCACCTTTCGCTGACCACGATCGACCAGTCGCGCAAGGACATGGCCCGGCTGGCCTTCGAAGCCCTGATCGAGCGCGTGCGCGGGGAGCGCACCGAACCGGTCCGGCACCTGCTGCACCCGTCACTGGTGGTCCGCGCGACCACCGCCCGAGCTTAGGAGCGATCGTGCCCGAACTCGTCCACCACTGGATCGACGGCGCCCGCACCCCCGGGGTGTCGCCCCGCCGGGGCGACGTCTTCCAGCCCGCGACCGGCGAGGTGGCCCGGCAGGTCGTGCTGGCCGGCCAGGACGACGTGGACGCCGCGGTCGCGTCGGCGGTCAAGGCGTCGCTCGACTGGTCCGACAGCTCGCTGTCGGCCCGCACCCGCATCCTGTTCAAGTTCCGCGAACTGGTCGACGCGCACCGCGACGAGCTCGCCGCGCTGATCACCGCGGAACACGGCAAGGTGCTGTCGGACGCCGCCGGTGAGGTGCAGCGCGGTCTCGAGGTCGTCGAGTTCGCCTGCGGCATCGCCCAGGTCCTCAAGGGTGAGCGCTCCGACCAGGTCTCCCGCGGCATCGACGCGTACTCGCTGCGCCAGCCGCTCGGTGTCGTCGCCGGCATCACGCCGTTCAACTTCCCGGTGATGGTGCCGATGTGGATGTTCCCGATCGCCATCGCCTGCGGCAACACGTTCGTGCTCAAGCCGTCCGACCGCGACCCGTCGGCGTCGGTCCGGCTCGCCGAGCTGTTCGACGAGGCCGGGCTGCCGCCGGGCGTGCTCAACGTCGTCCAGGGGGACGCCGAGGCCGTCAACGCGCTGCTGGTGCACCCCGACATCGCCGGGGTGTCGTTCGTCGGGTCGACGCCGATTGCCCGCCACGTCTACGAAACCGGCACGGCCGCGGGCAAGCGCGTGCAGGCCCTCGGCGGTGCGAAGAACCACATGATCGTGCTCCCGGATGCCGACCTCGACGGCGCGGCCGATGCGGCGGTGTCCGCGGGCTACGGCAGCGCGGGGGAGCGGTGCATGGCGATCTCGGTCGTCGTGGCGGTCGGCGACCGCGGTGACGAGCTGGTCGAGGCGATCGCGTCACGGACCCGCGAGCTGAAGACCGGGCCGGGTACGGACTCGTCGTCGCAGATGGGGCCGGTGGTCACCGGCGCCGCGCGCGACCGGATCGTGTCCTATGTGGACGCAGGGGAGAAGGCGGGCGCGTCCCTGGTCGTCGACGGCCGGACGTTCGACGGGCCCGGCGCCGGGTTCTGGGTCGGGCCGACGCTGTTCGACCACGTCACGACCGACATGTCCGTCTACACCGACGAGATCTTCGGCCCGGTGCTGGTGGTCGTCCGCGCCGACAGCTTCGAGGAGGCCCTCGCGCTGGTGAACGCCAACCCGTACGGCAACGGCACGGCCATCTTCACCACCGACGGCCTGGCCGCGCGCGAGTTCGAGCGCCGCGTGCAGGTGGGCATGGTCGGCATCAACGTCCCGATCCCGGTCCCGATGGCCTACTACTCCTTCGGCGGCTGGAAGGACTCGCTGTTCGGCGACACCCACGTCCACGGCGCCGAGGGCGTCCGCTTCTACACCCGGGCGAAAGCCGTCACGTCACGCTGGCCGCGTCAGGCACGGGGCGTCGACCTGGGCTTCCCCACGCACGGCTGAACTTCGCAGACACAGGAGGGTTTACGACGATGAGGTTGGGACTGGCGGGCACCGGGCGGATCGGCACCGCGCACGCGGAGACGCTCAAGGGGTTCGACGAGGTCGAGTCGGTCGTGGTGGCCGACGTCGATCACGCGCGCGCCACCGCGGCGGGGGCGAAGCTGGGAGTGGAGGTCGCGGCGAGCATCGAGGGGCTGTTCGCCGCGGGACTCGACGGCCTGGTCGTCACCGCGGCCACCGACGCCCACCCGGGGCTGATCATCGCGGCCGTCGACGCGGGCCTGCCGGTGTTCTGCGAGAAGCCGGTCGCGGCCGACATCCCGGGCACCCTGGCGGTGATCGACCGGATCGGCGCGTCGGACGTCCCGGTCCAGATCGGCTTCCAGCGCCGGTTCGACGCGGGGTACGCGGCGGCCCGGGCGGCCGTCGAGTCGGGTGAGCTGGGCTGGCTGCACACGCTGCGCGCGACGACGTTCGACCCGGCGCCCCCGCCGGCGGAGTACGTCGCGCACTCGGGCGGGCTGTTCCGCGACTGCGGCGTCCACGACTTCGACGTCATCCGCTGGGTGAGCGGCCGTGAGATCGAGGAGGTCTACGCGATCGGCGCCAACCGCGGTGAGCGGTTCTTCGCCGACGCGGGCGACGTCGACACGGCGGCGGCGACCCTCACCCTGGACGACGGCACCTTGGCAACGGTGTCGCTGACCCGCTACAACGGCGCGGGGTACGACGTCCGGCTGGACGTGCTGGGCTCGGCCGCGAACGTCGTGGTCGGCATGGACGACCGGGCGCCGCTGCGGTCGGTCGAACCAGGCGTCCCGCTGCTGCCGGGCCCGCCGTACCCGGGTTTCATGGAGCGCTTCCGCCCGGCGTACACCACGGAACTGAAAGCGTTCCTCGACGTCGTAGCCGGTCGAGCCCCTTCGCCGTGCGTCGCGGCCGATGCGCTCGAAGCGTTCTACATCGCCGAAGCCTGCGAGGTCTCCCGGCGGGAGCGCCGCCCGGTGAAGCTGGCGGAGGTCCGCCGCTGACTCCGTGACGGAGAGGTCGACACGCGTGATTGCGGAGTCGACACGCGTGATCAGAGGGACGACACGCCGCGGGCCGGTCGTGTCGTCGCGCCCATCACGCGTGTCGACCCGCCAATCACGTGTGTCGACCTTGTGATCACGGGCGGAGGAGTTTGCGGACTGTGCGTTCCACCAGGTCGGCGGCTTTAGGCGGGGGTGTGCGGCCGGTCGAGAGGTAGCGGTGGACCACCGCGCGGGGGATCTCGACCAGGGCCAGGACCACGTCCTCGTCGGTGCAGCCGGTGAGCGGGGGCAGGGCGATCGTCGCGCGTTTCAGGACCTTGCGGAGTTCCTCCTCCGCCGCAGTCACGGCGGTGACGGCCTCGGGTGACCAGTCGGCGGGGCCGAAGGCCTGCTTGCCCGCGTCGAGTACGCGCGCGCCGTCGGGGTGCTTGCGGCACCAGCGGACGACGCTCGTCGCGGCCTCGACCGCCGCGTCCACCGAAGCCGCGTCGCCCAGCGTCTCGACGAACAGGTCCTGGAAGTCGCGCAGGGTGCGGAGCCAGAGCGCGGCCAGCAGCGCCGGGCGGTCCGGGAAACGGTGGTAGATCGAGCCGTTCGGCGCGCCCGCGGCCTTGGCCGTCGCGGCCATCGTGACCGCGCGGGCGCCGCCTTCGGCGAACAACGCCGTGGCGGCGTCGAGGAACTGTGCCGGGGTGTGCGTCGCGGGCCTGCCCATGGTTCTGGAGACTATCCTCTGATACGTTCTGGAGGACAGTCTCCAGAACGGAGGTTTGCGCCATGGTCCGCAACGTCCACACCCGGCGGTTCCCGCACCCTGTGCCACCCGAGCTGCTGGCCGGCCTCGGCACCCCGGACGACCGGCTCTGGCCGGTCGCCGACTGGCCGCCCACCCGCCTCGACGGCCCGCCGGTCCCCGGCACGACCGCGGGCCACGGCCCCGTCCGGTACGTGCTCGAGGAGGTCGAACCCGATCGCCTGCGGTTCCGGTTCACCGCGCCGAAAGGCCTGCACGGCTACCACGAATTCACCGCCGACGACGGAACGCTGACCCACGTCCTGGCCGGGACGCTCCACGGCTGGGCCCGGCTGAGCTGGCCACTGGTGTTCCGCCCCCTGCACGACGCGCTCCTGGAACAGCTCCTGGACCGCGCCGAACTGGCGGTGACCGGCCGGGTCGCCCGGCCGGTGCGCTGGTCGCCGTACGTCCGGTTCCTCCGCACGCTGGCCACTATGCGCGCCGGACGGCTGAGTCCGGCCGATCACGCCTGATCGGCCGGGCCCTCGGTCAGTGCGTTTCCGCCGCGCAGAAGGTGTCCCGCGCCGGACGTTCGCCCGTCACCAGGAAGTTCGTCACCGCGGTGTTGGCGCACTGGTTGCCCGCCACCACGTAGACGCCGTGGCCGCCCTCGTCGGCGGTCACCATCCGGGCCCGGTTCCCGAAGGCCGCGCGCAGCTTGCGGGCGTTCACCAGCGGGGTGCCCGGGTCACGCTGGTTCTGCACCAGGAGCACGTTCGACGGGCCGTTCCCGGTGATCCGCACCTTCGGCTCGGTGGCCGGGGTCTGCCAGTACGCGCACGCCGAGATGTTCGCCGTGGCCGCGCCGAGCATCGGGTAGCGGATCCGGTCGATCGCGACGTCGGCCTGGTAGCTCGCCAGCGACCGCGGCCAGCGCGAGTCGGTGCAGACCACGGCGAGCCGGGCGGCCAGCATGTTCTCGGTGATCTCGCCCGTGAGCTTCGGCGTCTCGCCCTTGTCCAGCGCCTGCCACGCCGCCGCGAGGTCCGGGAACTGCGCGTCGCCGTAGGAGTAGCTGAACGCCAGCCCGCGGAAGGCCGAGCCGTCGATCCCCGCGACCGGCGCCTTCTCCAGGCGGGCGGCCAGCTCGAAGAACTTGGCGGTCACCTGGGCGGGGGTGGTGCCCAGCCCGTACTCCGGGTGCGCCGCGGCGAACTTCGCGAAGTCCGGGAACCGGTCCTGCAGGCCCCGGGAGAACGCGTGCATCGCGTCGATGTCGTAGCCGCCGGGCCCGAGGTTGCTGTCGAGCACGATCTTGTCGCCGTTACGCGGGAACATCGTCGTGTACACCGCGCCCAGGTACGTGCCGTAGGACGCGCCCAGGTAGGAGAGCGTGGGCTCGCCCAGTGCCTCCCGGATGCGGTCCATGTCCCGCGCGGTGTTCGCCGTGGTCACGTGCGGCAGCATCCAGCCGGTCGAGGACGTCGCGCACTGCCGGGCCACGGCCTTCGAGATCTGCGCCTGCTCGACGACGTCGGCGGGGTTCTCGGGGTAGGGCAGGTTGCCGACCGCCTGCTGCTCCGGCGTCAGGTCGCAGGTGACGGGCGCACTGTGCCCGATGCCGCGCGGGTCGAAGCCGATGACGTCGTACTGGTCCCGCACGCTCTGCGGCAGCGGCGCCGGCAGGCTCGGAATGGCCAGCAGCTGCGGGTAGTCCAGGCCTTCGACGCCGGGGCCGCCGGGGTTCGTGAACAGCACGCCGCGCCGCTTTTCGGGGTGCTTGCTCGGCAGGCGCGAGACGGCGATGTCGATCTTGCGGCCGCCGGGGTCGCGGTAGTCCAGTGGAACCGGCAGTGTGGTGCACTCGAGATCGGGCGTGGGGAAGGCACCCGCCGGACAGGGCCCCCACTTCAGCCCGCCCGCGGCCGGCGCGGCCGAGGCGGCGGGCACCACCGCCGTCGCGGCGACCGCGACGACGGCGGCCGCCAGCAGGATCTTCTTCATCGGTGTCGTGGACATGCCCCGATTCCAGCGGGCCGGACGCGATCCGGGCAGTGTGCCGGCGTCACGAGCGCCGGTGACGTGGTGTCACTGGCGCCCGGCGGAGCGCCCCCGCTATGGCCCGGGTCACGAACTGTCCCCGGAATGGCCGAATCGTGGGGCCTCACCGGGTGTTCGGGCAGGTCAGGGCCGGTAAGGGCGGTTCGTGACGTTGATGTCCCGATGTCCGGGACCGCTAGTCTCGGCGCAGCGGCCGGGGAGGGCCGCACGACGAGGGGGACCGGGAACGCCGAGGGGCGTCCCGACCGACGCCGTGTGCCGATGCCCGGTCGTGTCCGGTAGTTCCACGCGACCCAGGGGTAGTTCAGCATGCGAAGACACAGAGTCCTGTTCGCCGCGGTCCTCGCCGCCGCCGGTGCGCTCCTCGTCCCGGCGTCCGCTTCGGCACTGGCGGGCGGTCAGCCGGTCCAGGACGGCGCCGACCGGTTCGCCGCCAAGATCACGACGGACACGGCGTCCTGCTCCGCCGCGCTCGTCGCTCCACAGTGGATAGTCACGGCCGCGGGGTGCCTGCCCGGTGCCGGCGCGCAGCCCGCCCCGCCCGCGAAGCCCGCCACGGTGGTCGTCGGGCGGGCCGACCTCCGCACGAACGCCGGCCAGGTCCTGCGGGTCACGTCGGTGGTCGCCCGCGCCGACCGGGACGTCGCGCTGGCCAAGCTCTCCTACCCGGTGCCCGGCGTCACGCCGCTGCCGATCGGGTCCGCGGCCCCGGCGGCCGCGGAAACCCTGCGGCTGGACGGCTTCGGCCGCACCACCACGGAATGGGCCCCCGACCGCCTGGCGACCGCGCCGTTCACGACCGGTGCCGCCACCGCGACGACGATCCCGCTGACCAGCCCGACCGGCGACGACCCGTGCCTCGGCGACGCCGGCGGCCCGCTGCTGCGTTCGCCGAACGGCCGGGTCGAGCTCGCGGGCGTCGCGACCGGGTCGTGGCAGCACAACTGCCTGGCCGTCACCGGGACGCGGCAGGGTTCGGTCGCGGCCCGCACGGACGACATCGCCGGCTGGATCGCCGACCAGGTCGCGCCCCGGATCGTCCGGTTCGCCAACCACTTCTCCCACCGGTGCCTGGCCGTGCAGGGCGCGAACAACGTCAACGACGCGCCCGCGTTCCAGCACGACTGCCCGGGCGCCTACGAGGACCAGGCGTGGGAGCTCGAGCCGCAGCCCGCGGGTGGCGTGCTGCTGCGCAACCACTTCACGAAGCGCTGCCTGATCGTGCACAGCGCGAACAACGTCAACGGCGCGCCGCTGGTCCAGTTCGACTGCCTGCCGCAGTTCGCCGACCAGCTGTGGGACGTCGTCCCGGTCGACGGCGGCGTCCAGCTGCGCAACCGCGTGACGAACCGGTGCGCGGTGGTGTTCGGGTCGGACGACCGCAACGGCTCGCCGGCCGCGCAGTTCGACTGCCTGCCCCAGTTCGCGGACCAGGTCTGGGAGGTCTCCGGCCGGCCGGACACGGTCCAGGCGGTCAACAAGTTCTCGCAGCGCTGCCTGGCCGTTCAGGGGTCGAACAACGTCAACGACGCACCGGCGTTCCAGTACGACTGCACGGCGAGCTTCGCGGACCAGGCGTGGGAGCTCGACCCGCAGCCCGCGGGCGGTTTCCTGCTGCGCGACCACGCCACCAAGCGGTGCCTGATCGCGCACGCGTCGGACAACACCAACGGCGCGGCGCTCACGCAGTACGACTGCCTGCCGCAGTTCGCCGACCAGCGGTGGGACGTGGTCAGCGTGACCGGCGGTGTCCAGCTGCGCAACCTGGGCACCAACCGGTGCGCGGTGGTGTTCGGGTCGGACAACCGCAACGGCTCGCCGGCCGCGCAGTTCGACTGCCTGCCGCAGTTCACCGACCAGGTCTGGGACCTCGTCCCGGTTCCGTCGACCTGATTTGACCTGGCGGGGACGCGGGCCCGGCCCGGGTCCCCGCCTCGGGCCGGATCAGCGGGTCAGCTTCGGCAGGATCTCCGTGCGGACGTACTCCAGCGCGTCCCGCTCGGGCAGGATGTGCGGCCCCTGCACCCACCGCACCCCGTGCCGCACCGCGGCCGCCGTCAGGCGCTCGCGCAGCGGGCCCACCACTCCCGCGCCCAGCACCAGCGCGTCCACCAGGCCCAGCCGGGACAGCGCCGCCTGCTCCGAAGCGACGCCGTCCGCGGCGAGACCCGCCGCGGACAGCGCCGCCGTCACCCTCGAGACCGTGGCCGGGTTGCGGCCGAACAGCAGCACCTTCATGCCACCCAGCCTGGTACCTCAAGAGGACTCGAGGTCAAGCGAGTTCGAGCGTCGGGTGGTACATGTCGATCCAGTGGTACAGGTCGAGCAGCCGGTCCAGGCCGATCCGGGCCGCCGGGTCCATGGTCGCCGGGTCCACTTCGGACACCCGGTGCGCCCACGCCTTGTCGACCAGCCCGAACACCGAGTGGTTCGGCTCCGCGAGGACCTCCTTGACCTGCTGCTGCAACGCCGCCGCGTAACCCGGGTCCTGCGTCGAGGGGTACGGGCTCTTCACGCGGTCCCGCACCGAGTCCGGCAGCACGTGCTTGGTCGCGTGCCGCAGCAGGCTCTTCTCCCGGCCGTCGAACGTCTTCAGCGACCACGGCGTGTTGTAGACGTACTCGACCAGCCGGTGGTCGCAGAACGGCACGCGGACCTCCAGGCCCACCGCCATCGACGCGCGGTCCTTGCGGTCGAGCAGCATCCGCACGAACCGGGTCAGGTGCAGGTTGCAGATCGTCCGCATCCGCGCCTCGCGCTCGGACTCGCCGTCGAGGTGCTCGACCCCGGCGACCGCCGTCGCGTACTGGTCCGCGACGTAGGCCTCGAGGTTCAGCTTGCGGACCAGCTCCGGCGTGTACAGCGATGCCCGCTCGTCCATCATCGACGACCGGAAGGCCAGCCACGGGAACGTGTCCGCGTTGACGGCCTTCTCGTCGTGGAACCAGCGGTAGCCGCCGAACACCTCGTCGGCCGACTCGCCCGACAGGGCCACCGTCGACTCGCCGCGGATCGCCTTGAACAGCAGGTACAGCGACGTGTCCATGTCGCCGAGCCCGGCCGGGATGTCGCGGGCCTTCAGCACCGCGCGCCGCACCGCCGGGTCGCTCAGCTCCGCCGGGTTGAGCATGACGTCCTGGTGCGCGGAGCCGACCAGGTCCGCGACGTCGCGGATGAACGGCGAGTCCGCGGTGTCCCGCATCTCGTCCGGCTTGAAGTTCTCCTCCTGGCCGAAGAAGTCGACGGAGAACGTGCGCAGCTGCTCACCCTGCTCGGCCAGCCGCGCGGCGGCCAGGCCGGTGACGGCGCTCGAGTCGAGCCCGCCGGACAGCAGCACGCAGCGCGGGACGTCGGCGACCATCTGGCGGTGCACGATGTCGGTCATCAGCTCGCGGACGCGCTCGACCGTGGTCTCCTGGTCGTCCGTGTGCTGCTTCGCGTCGAGCTTCCAGTACGTGCGGGTGCGGACGCCCTCGCGCGACACGGTGACGATGGTGCCGGGCTGGACCTCCTCCATGTCCTTCCACAGCGACCAGCCGGGACGCTTGGTGAACGCCAGCAGCTCGCGCAGGCCGTCGGTGTCGACGACCTTGCTGGCGAGCGGGTTGGCCAGGATCGCCTTCGGCTCCGACCCGAACAGCACGCCGTCCCGGGTGGGGTAGTAGTAGAACGGCTTGATGCCCATCCGGTCGCGGATCATCACGAGCCGGTCGTCGCGCTCGTCCCAGATCGCGAAGGCGTACATGCCGTTGAGGTGGTCGACGACCGCGTCGCCCCACTGCAGGTAGCCGTGCAGCACCACTTCGGTGTCGCTGTCGGTCTCCCACTTGTGGCCGAGCTTCGTGAGCTCGTCCTTCAGCTCGGTGAAGTTGTAGGTCTCACCGCTGTAGACCATCGCGACGTCACCGTTCGGCGTGTGCACGGACATCGGCTGCCGGCCACCGGGCAGGTCGATGATGGCCAGCCGCCGGTGTCCCAGCGCGACGTGCGTGCGCACCCAGGTGCCCACGTCGTCCGGGCCGCGGCAGGCCATGGTCTCCGTCATCGCGTCGACCACGTCCTGACGGCGGGTGAGGTCGGCGTCGTAGGAAACCCAGCCGGCGATACCGCACATGTGTACCCCTCCCAAACAGATACTTAGCTAGTACAACTATCGGTAACACAGGTGTAACACGGCGCGAAGATCTTGTCTGCCCGAATTGCACGTTCCGCACTCATTCGGTCACCCACTGTGCCGTGAGTCACTCACCAACCGCGACGGCGCCGTGGCGAAGGCAAACGCTTGCGTGACCGGCGCCACCCGCCATAAAGACGGCGTAAATGCGCATCAGGACGGCGTTAACGCGCCGTCAGCCGGCCTCCGCACCGGCCTCTCGCAGCCGCACAGTGGCGTCGTCCCTGGTCACCGAAAGCGGTGACCTGTCCTGAGAGGTGCCTAGTGGCCGACTTGCTCTACGCCGTTCTGATGATCGGCATCTTCGTAGTTATCGCGCTGGCCCTGCGTGGCTTGGAGAAGCTGTGAGTGGCGCGGGCACCGTGGCCAACGTCGTCGGCGGACTGCTGGCGCTGGGCCTTCTCGTCTACCTGTTCGTCGCCTTGATCAGGCCGGAGAAATTCTGATGTCCGACACCACGGCCGGGCTCGTCCAGCTCGGCCTCCTCCTCGTCGCCCTCGCCGTGGTCTACCGGCCGCTCGGCGACTACATGGCGCGCGTCTTCTCCACCGGGAAGCACCTGAAGCTCGAGAAGGGGCTCTACAAGCTCTTCCGGGTCAACCCGGACGCCGAGCAGCGGTGGCCGACCTACGCCGCCGGCGTGCTCGGCTTCTCGTTCGTCTCGGTCGTCCTGCTCTACCTGCTGCAGCGGCTGCAGCCGATCCTGCCGTGGGGCCTGGGCCGCGGCTCGGTGAGCCCCGGCGTCGCGTTCAACACGGCGATCTCCTTCGTCACCAACACGAACTGGCAGTCCTACGTCCCCGAGACGACGATGGGCCACTTCGTGCAGATGGCCGGGCTCACCGTGCAGAACTTCCTGTCCGCGGGGGTCGGCCTGGCCGTCGCCATCGCGCTGACCCGCGGGTTCATCCGCTCGCGGACCGACCGGCTCGGCAACTTCTGGGTGGACCTCACGCGCGGCACCGTCCGCGTACTGCTGCCGATGGCCTTCGTGTTCGCGCTCGTGCTCGTGGCGCTGGGCGTCGTCCAGAGCCTCAAGGCGGGTGTCGCCGTCACGAACCCCGACGGCAGCCGGAGCACCATCGCGCTGGCCCCGGCGGCGAGCCAGGAGGCGATCAAGGAGCTCGGCACCAACGGCGGCGGCATCCTCAACGCCAACTCGGCGCACCCGTTCGAGAACCCCAACGCGTGGACGAACCTGATCGAGCTGTTCCTGATCCTGGTGATCCCGGTCAGCCTGACCCGCACGTTCGGCAAGCTCGTCGGTAAGCCCAAGCAGGGGTACGTCCTGCTCGGCGTGATGAGCCTGCTCTGGGCCGCCTCGCTGGCGATCATCTGGTTCTCCGAGGCCAAGGCGAGCAACCCGGCCGCGCTGGCCGCGGGGGCGAGCATGGAGGGCAAGGAACAGCGGTTCGGCATCTCGGGCACGTCGATCTTCGCCGACACCACGACCGGCACGTCCACGGGCGCGATCAACGGCGCCCACGACAGTCTCTCGGGGCTCGGCGGCGGTGGTCCGCTGCTGAACATGCTCTACGGCGAGATCTCGCCGGGCGGCGTCGGCACCGGCCTCTACGGCATCCTCGTGATGGCGATCATCGCGATGTTCCTGGCCGGCCTGATGGTCGGGCGGACGCCGGAGTACCTGGGCAAGAAGCTCGGCAAGCGCGAGGTCACCTGCGCGGCGATCTCGATGCTGGCCATGCCGACGGTCGTGCTCCTCGGCGCGGGCATCGCGCTGATGCTGCCGGGCACCGCGGGCGCGCTCGGCAACAGCGGCGCGCACGGCCTGTCCGAAATCCTCTACGGCTACGCCTCGACCGGCAACAACAACGGCAGCGCGTTCGGCGGCCTGACCGCGACGAGCGACTGGTTCCAGTCGTCGTTCGGCGTCGCCATGGCGCTGGGCCGGTTCATCCCGATCGTCGCCGTGCTCTGCCTGGCCGGTTCCCTGGCCGCGCAGAAGAAGGTCCCCGAGACCGCGGGGACGCTGCCCACCACCGGGCCGCTGTTCGCCACCATGCTCACCGGCACGGTGGTGCTCGTCGCGGCCCTCACGTTCATCCCGGCGCTCGCGCTCGGGCCCATCGCGGAGGCACTCGCATGACCGTCACCGAAGAACGACCTCAGGTGACCCAGGAAGAACACACCGGTCGCGTCGGCGCCGGGGTCTTCAGCCCCCGCCAGCTCTGGACGTCGCTGCCGGACGCCTTCCGGAAGCTCAACCCCAAGCACCAGCTCGCCAACCCGGTGATGTTCGTGGTGTGGGTCGGCTCGGCGCTGACCACCGTCTTCGCGGTGACCGACCCGAGCGTGTTCACCATCCTGATCGCGATCTGGCTGTGGTTCACGGTCCTCTTCGCGAACCTCGCCGAAGCCGTCGCCGAAGGACGCGGCAAGGCGCAGGCGGAAAGCCTGCGGCGGTCGAAGAAGGAGACCGTCGCGCGGCGTCTCACCGCGAACGGCGAAGAGCAGGTACCGGGCGTCGAGCTGAAGATCGGCGACCTCGTGGTCGTCGAGGCCGGCCAGGTGATCCCGGGTGACGGTGACGTCGTCGAGGGCATCGCGACCGTCGACGAGTCGGCGATCACCGGCGAGTCCGCGCCGGTCATCCGCGAGTCGGGGGGTGACCGCAGCGCCGTCACCGGCGGCACGACCGTGCTGAGCGACCGGATCGTCGTGAAGATCACGACCAAGCCGGGTGAGTCCTTTGTGGACCGCATGATCGCTCTGGTGGAAGGCGCTTCCCGGCAGAAGACGCCGAACGAGATCGCGCTGACCATCCTGCTGGCCACGCTGACCATCATCTTCCTGCTCGCCGTCGTGGCGCTGCAGCCGATGGCCGGCTACTCGGGCAGCGAGCAGTCGGTGATCGTGCTGACCGCGCTGCTGGTCTGCCTGATCCCGACGACGATCGGCGCGCTGCTGAGCGCCATCGGCATCGCGGGCATGGACCGGCTGGTGCAGCGCAACGTCCTCGCGACGTCCGGCCGCGCAGTTGAAGCCGCGGGCGACGTCTCGACGCTGCTGCTCGACAAGACCGGCACGATCACCTTCGGCAACCGCCGCGCCACCGAGCTGATCCCCGTGGGCACGTCCACGCCGGACCAGCTCGCGCGGGCCGCCCGGCTGGCCAGCCTCGCCGACGAGACGCCCGAAGGACGCAGCGTCGTCGAGCTGACCGAGGCCCACGCGGGTGACGACGTGCACGGCGAGTTCGTCCCCTTCACCGCGCAGACCCGGATGAGCGGGCTCGACGTCGGCGACCGGCGGATCCGCAAGGGCGCCGCTTCCGCCGTGCGCGCGTGGGTGCGTGACAACGGCGGGCAGTTCCCCGACGAGACCGAGCGGGTGGTCGACGAGATCAGCGCCCAGGGTGGCACGCCGCTGGTCGTCGCCGAGGACACCGTGGTGCACGGCGTGATCCGGCTGTCGGACGTCGTCAAGCCCGGCATGAAGGAGCGCTTCAAGGAACTGCGGGCGATGGGCATCAAGACGGTGATGATCACCGGCGACAACCCGCTCACCGCCAAGGCCATCGCCGCGGACGCGGGCGTCGACGACTACCTCGCCGAGGCCAAGCCCGAAGACAAGATGGCGCTCATCAAGAAGGAGCAGGAGGGCGGGCGCCTGGTCGCGATGACCGGCGACGGCACCAACGACGCCCCCGCGCTCGCGCAGTCCGACGTCGGTGTCGCGATGAACACCGGCACGTCGGCCGCGAAGGAGGCCGGCAACATGGTCGACCTCGACAGCGACCCGACGAAGCTGATCGAGATCGTCGAGATCGGCAAGCAGCTGCTGATCACGCGCGGCGCGCTGACGACGTTCAGCGTGGCGAACGACCTCGCGAAGTACTTCGCGATCCTGCCGGCGATGTTCACCGGCATCTTCGCCCAGCTCGGCGCGCTCAACATCATGCACCTGGCCACGCCGAGGTCGGCGATCCTCTCCGCGGTCATCTTCAACGCGCTGATCATCGTCGTGCTGATCCCGCTGGCCCTGCGCGGCGTGCGGTACAAGCCGTCGTCGGCCTCCGCGCTGCTGCGCCGCAACCTGCTCGTCTACGGCCTCGGCGGCATCGTCAGCCCCTTCCTCGGGATCTGGCTGATCGACCTGCTCGTGCGCCTCATCCCTGGAATCGGGTGAACTCGTGAACACTCTCGTCAAGCAGACCTGGGCCGGGCTGCGCGTGCTGGTCGTCATGACCGTCCTGCTCGGCGTGCTCTACCCCCTGGCGGTGTGGGCCATCGCCCGCATTCCGGGGCTGGAGGGCCACGCCGAAGGCTCGGTCGTCACGCAGAACGGCCAAGCCGTCGGGTCGTCGCTGATCGGCGTAGACCCGGTGCCCGCCGACCCGGCGAAGGACCCCTGGTTCCACAACCGGCCCTCGGCGCTCTCGAAGGACGCGCTCGGCCCCGGCGACCCGTCGACGTCCGGCGCGTCCAACAAGGGCCCGTACAACGAGGACCTCGTGAAGACCATCGGCGAACGCAAGGACGCCATCGCGAAGCGCGAAGGGGTGTCGCCCGATCAGGTACCACCGGACGCGGTGACGGCGTCGGGCTCCGGGCTCGACCCGTCGATCAGCGTGGCCTACGCCGACCTCCAGATCGCCCGGGTCGCCCGGGTGACCGGGGTGCCGGCGGACCGGGTGAAGCAGCTCGTCGAGGCGAACACGTCGGGCGCCGGGATCGGCATCCCCGGGGTGAATGTGCTCCAGCTCAACTTGGCCGTGCAAGGTGCGGCCGGAGGGGCACACTGACAGCGTGACCACGCAGAACACGAAGCCGCGCCGGGGGGAGCTGAGGATCTACCTCGGCGCGGCTCCGGGTGTCGGCAAGACCTTCGCCATGCTCGGCGAGGCCCGGCGCCGCCTCGACCGCGGCACCGACGTCGTCGCCGGGCTGGTGGAGACGCACGGCCGCGAGAAGACCGCGGTGCTGCTCGAAGGCCTCGAAACCGTGCCGCGCCGGCACGCCGTGCACCGCGGCCGCGCGTTCGAGGAGATGGACGTCGACGCCATCCTGGCCCGCGCCCCCGAAGTCGCCGTCGTCGACGAGCTCGCGCACACCAACGTGCCGGGCTCGCGCAACGCCAAGCGCTGGCAGGACGTCGAGGAACTGCTCGAAGCCGGGATCGACGTCCTGTCCACGGTCAACGTGCAGCACCTGCAGAGCCTCAACGACGTCGTCGAGCGGATCACCGGCGTCACCCAGCACGAGACCGTGCCCGACGAGGTCGTCCGCCGCGCCGAGCAGCTCGAGCTCGTCGACATCACGCCCGAGGCGCTGCGGCGGCGGCTCGCGCACGGCAACGTCTACCCGGCCGAGCGGATCGACGCCGCGCTCGGCAACTACTTCCGCCCCGGCAACCTCACCGCCCTGCGCGAGCTGGCCCTGCTGTGGGTGGCCGACCAGGTCGACGTCGCGCTGCAGCGCTACCGCGCCGAGCAGAAGATCACCGACACCTGGGAGGCGCGCGAACGCGTCGTCGTCTCCATCACCGGCGGGCCGGAGAGCGAGACGCTCATCCGCCGCGCCAGCCGGATCGCCGGGCGGGCCGGCGCCGAGCTGCAGGTCGTCCACATCCTGCGCGGGGACGGCCTGTCCGGGCTCGGCCCGACCGCGATCGCCCGCTGCCGCACGCTGGCCGAGGAGGTCGGCGCGACCTTCCACACCGTCGTCGGCGACGACGTCCCGACCGCGCTGCTGGACTTCGCCCGCGGCGTCAACGCGACGCAGCTGGTGATCGGCACCTCACGCCGGTCCCGCGTGGCGCGGCTGTTCGACGAGGGCATCGGCGCCACCGTGGTCCGCCAGTCCGGGCCGATCGACGTCCACATGGTCACCCACTCCGAGGCGGGCGGCCGGCTGCGGGCCCGCCTCGGCGCGAGCCCGCTGGGGTTCTCGCGGCTGGTCGCGGGCTGGGTGCTGAGCGTCGTGCTGCCGGTGCTGGTGACCGTCATCGGCCTGTTCGTGCCCGCCGGGCTCGACTTCGCCACCGACGTCATTTCGTACGTGCTGGCCACGGTCGTGGTCGCCCTGGTCGGCGGCCTCGGCCCGGCGCTGGTCGCGGCCGTGCTCGGCGCCGGGCTGCTCAACTTCTTCTTCACGCCGCCGCTCTACACGCTGACCGTGCACACGCCGCAGAACCTGGTGACGCTGATCGCGATGGTCGTGGTCGCGGTGCTAGTCGCGCTGGTCGTCGACCAGGCCGCGCGGCGGGCCACGCAGGCGGCGCGGGCGCGGACGGAAGCCTCGCTGCTCGCGTCCTACGCGCGGACGGTCCTGACCCACGCGAACCCGATCGAGCGGCTGCTGGAGAAGGTCCGCGAGAACTTCGCGCTGACGTCGGTGACGCTGCTGGAGAAGCGAGAAGGCGAGTGGCACCGCGTCGCGACCGCCGGCGAGCAGCCGTGCGCCGACCCGGACGAGGCCGACGTCGACATCGCGGTCACCGCCGACGTCCACCTCACGCTGCGCGGGCGTGCGTTGCCGGCGGCCGACCGTCGGGTGCTGGAAGCCGTTGCCGGGCAGGCGTTGCTTTCCCTGCGCCAGCAACGCAGTGCCGACGCCGCGTTGAAGGCCGAGCGCAAGGCCGAGGCCACCGAGCTGCGGACGACGCTGCTTTCGGCCGTCGGGCACGATCTCCGGACGCCGTTGACGTCGATCAAGGCGTCCATCGGCAGCCTGCGCGCGCCGGACCTGCACCTGTCCGAAGAGGACACCGCGGAGCTGATGGAGGCCATCGAGCTGTCGGCGGACCGGCTGGCCGGCCTGATCGACAACCTGCTCGACTCCTCGCGGCTGGCCACCGGCGCGGTGCGACCGCACCTGCGCCCGGTGGGCTACGACGAGGTCGTCGCGCACGCGCTGTCCAATGTGGACGCCTCGGACGCGGTGGTCGTCGCGGTCGACGACCAGCTGCCGTCCGTGCTCGCCGATCCCGGCCTGCTGGAACGAGTCGTGGCGAACGTCCTCGACAACGCGCTGCGGCACGGCGGGGGCAAGGTGTCGGCGCGGGCCAGCGCCCACTCCGGCCACGTCGAGCTGCGGATCGTCGACCACGGCAAGGGCCTGCGCAAGGGCACCGCGGACTCGGCGTTCGCGCCGTTCCAGCGCCTCGGCGGCGACCGGGACGCGACGCCGGGGGTCGGGCTCGGGCTGTCGGTGGCGAAGGGGTTCACCGAGGCGATGGGCGGCACGATCCGCGCCGAGGACACCCCGGGCGGCGGGCTCACGGTCGTCGTGTCCCTGCCCGCCGAAAGCGTTACGTACCACGAAGTCGAAGAGGGGGTGCGATGAGCGACACCGGGGCCACCGTGCTGGTGGTGGACGACGAGCCGCAGATCGTGCGGGCGCTGCGGATCAACCTCAACGCCCGCGGCTACAAGGTGATCACCGCGCACGACGGCACGGCCGCGCTCAAGGCCGTCGCCGAGACCAAGCCGGACGTCGTCGTGCTCGACCTCGGCCTGCCCGACCTCGACGGCACCGAGGTGATCGCCGGCCTGCGCGGCTGGACGACCGTCCCGATCATCGTCCTGTCCGCGCGCGGCGACTCGGCCGACAAGGTCCAGGCCCTCGACGCGGGCGCCGACGACTACGTCACCAAGCCGTTCGGGATGGACGAGCTGCTGGCGCGGTTGCGCGCCGCGGTCCGCCGCTCGGCCGTCGTCGGCGCCGACGACGTGGACGCGGTGGTGGACACGGAGTCGTTCAGCATTGATTTGGCGGCGAAGAAGGTCCGCCGCGACGGCCGCGAAGTCCACTTGACCAAGACCGAGTGGGGCGTGCTGGAGCTGCTGGTCCGCAACCGCGGCCGGCTGGTCGCGCAGAAGCAGCTGCTGCACGAGGTGTGGGGCCCGTCGTACGAGACGGAGTCCCACTACCTGCGGGTGTACCTGGCCCAGCTGCGGCGCAAGCTGGAGCCGGAGCCCTCGCGGCCCCGGCACCTGCTGACCGAGCCGGGCATGGGCTACCGCTTCGAGGCCTGACGCCTGGCCGGATTGCCTGCGGAGCGCCTTACTTGGCCGTCGGCGCGGTGCCGGTCGTGCTGACCGGCGGGGCGCCCGGCGAGCTGCCGCCGCCGCCCGCCGGCGGGGTCGACGTGTCGGTGGGCGGGTCCGTCCGCGGGGACGTCGTGGTGGTCGTCGGCGTCGTCGTGGTGGTGGTCGGCGTCGTGGTGTGGCTGGGCGGGTCGGAATGCGGCGGCGGGGTGCTGCCCCCGGTGTCGTTGCGCGGGGGCGGCGGGGCCTGGGTGACGACCGTGGTGGTCGTCTTGCCGTCCGGGCTGACCGAGACCACCGTCGTCGGCGCGCTCGAAGAGGGGGTGTCCGTCGGCGACGGCGGGCCGCCGAGGGTGGACGGGCCGCCCGGGGTCGGCGTGGCCGGCACCGACTGGACGCCGGCGGGCGAGGTGCCCTGGCCGCCGGGGGCGCCGGTGCCGCCCGCGGTGGTCGCGGGGGCCGGGCCGGCGAGCTCGGCGACGGCGGCGAACGCCGTCGCGACGACCAGCCCGGCCACCCCGAGTACGACGTACCCGGCGCGGTTCGGTTTGCTGCTCTTCGGCGGTGCGGTGGTGTCGATCCTCGTGATGCGTGAGCTCGAATCTGACCCGTCGGGGCGGGGCATACAGGCTCCTAGTAGATCGGGAAGCGGCTCGGAGGTCGTCAAACGATCACTGCTTGCCCCGGGCGGGGGAACCCGGGAGGGCGACCTCGGCGGGGAGATTATCACCGTCCGTGCCGCATTCGCCCAGGTAGGGAGCCTGAGTGATCACGGTGCGCAGTCAATCTGTCCGGAAAGGATGAACGCGTGAGTGAGCAAGAAACGAACACCCGGTTGACGGCGTGGGTCCGCGGGCGGGTGCAGGGTGTCGGTTTCCGCTGGTGGACGCGCAGCCGGGCGCTCGAGCTCGGCTTGGTCGGCAGCGCGCGCAACATGCCGGACGGTCGTGTCGAGGTCATAGCGGAGGGTGATCGAAACCACTGTGAGCGGCTGTTGATCGCCCTTCGGTCCGGAGAATCACCCGGAAGTGTGGAGACTGTCGTAGAGCGCTGGTCCGACCCGAAAGGGGGGCTCAGCGGGTTCGCCGAACGGTAGCCCGGCCTTGGTACTTCCGGGGCGGGTGTGGCGCACGAGGTTGCTGAGCACGCGAACGCTGTGCTAAGGCGCGCCGGTGAGGGGGCACGTCCGGCGGTCCCCGGACGCCCCCAGGTAACCTGGGACGATTGAAACGCCAGTACCGGCAGCCAGAGGGGTCAGCACCCAGTGCACCTGAAAAGCTTGACGCTGAAGGGCTTCAAGTCCTTCGCCTCGGCCACCACGCTGCGCTTCGAGCCGGGGATCACCTGCGTGGTCGGCCCGAACGGCTCCGGCAAGTCGAACGTCCTGGACGCGCTGCGCTGGGTCATGGGCACCCAGGGCGCCAAGGACCTGCGCGGCGGCAAGATGGAGGACGTCATCTTCGCCGGCACCGCGGGCCGCGCCCCGCTCGGCCGCGCCGAGGTCACCCTCACCATCGACAACGCCGACGGCGCGCTCCCGATCGAGTACGCCGAGGTGTCGATCACCCGCCGGATGTTCCGCGACGGCGCCAGCGAGTACGAGATCAACGGCGACCGCTGCCGCCTGATGGACGTCCAGGAGCTGCTGTCGGACTCCGGCATCGGCCGCGAGATGCACGTCATCGTCGGGCAGGGCCAGCTCTCGGCCATCCTCGAGTCCAAGCCCGAGGAGCGCCGCGCCTTCATCGAAGAGGCCGCCGGCGTCCTCAAGCACCGCAAGCGCAAGGAACAGACCCTGCGCAAGCTGGCCAACATGCAGGGCAACCTCGACCGCCTCGGCGACCTCACCACCGAGCTGCGCCGCCAGCTCAAGCCGCTGGGCAAGCAGGCCGAGATCGCCCGCAAGGCCCAGTCCGTGCAGTCCGAGCTGCGCGACTCCCGGCTGCGCCTGCTCGCCGACGACCTGGTCACCCAGCGCGGCTCGATCGCCCGCGAAGAGGCCGACGAGAAGGTCGCCCGCCAGCGCCGTGCCGAGGTCGAGCAGGCCCTCGAGATCGTCTCCGCCGAGGAGACCGAGCTGGAGTCGTCGCTGGCCGAGGACGCGCCGCTGCTGCAGAGCGCCCAGGAGACCTGGTACAAGCTCTCGGCGCTGGCCGAGCGGCTGCGCGGCACCGTCCGCCTGGCGATCGAGCGCCAGCGCCACCTCTCCGCCGACGTCGCCACGGCCACCGGCGGCCGCGACCCCGAAGAGCTGCTCGAAGAGGCCGAGCGCGTCGCCGAGCAGGAAGAAGAGCTCAACGAGGCCGTCATGGAGGCCCGGGAGCTGCTCGCCCAGACCGTGCTGCGCCGCGAGGACCTCGAACAGCGCGTCCAGGCCGCCGAGCGCGCGCACTGGGCCGCCGTGCGCGCCATCGCCGACCGGCGCGAGGGCATGGCCAAGCTGACCGGCCAGGTCGAGGCGCTGCGCAGCAAGAACGGCGCCACCTCCGACGAGATCGACCGGCTCAGCGTCTCCCTCGAGGAGTCCGCCGAACGCGCGGAGATCGCCGTCGAAGAGCTCGAAGTGGCCAAGGCGGAGGGCGGCGTCGAGGAGTCCGACGACTCCGGCCTGATGGACCGCCACGACCGCGCGGTCGAGGCCAACAACGCGGCCAAGGCGCGCGTCGAAGAGCTGGTCAAGGCCGAACGCACCGCCGAGCGCGAGATCGCGTCGGAGAAGGCCCGCGTCGAGGCGCTGTCGATGGGGCTCAAGCGCAAGGACGGCGCGGGTGCGCTGCTCGGCGCGTCCCACGAGCTGCCCGGCCTGCTCGGCTCGGTCGCCGCGCTGCTGACCGTCGAGCCCGGCCACGAGGTCGCGCTGGCCGCGGCGCTCGGCCCGGTCGCCGACGCCGTCGCCGTCACCGGCGGCCACGACGCCCTGCGTGCCCTGAAGTACCTGAAGGACACCGATTCGGGACGCGCGGGCATCGTGCTGGGCGCGCCCGAGTCCACTGTGGACACCTACGGCTGGCCCGCGCTGCCGGACGGCGCGCGCTGGGCCCGTGAGGTCGTCACCGCGCCGGCGCAGCTGCGGCCCGCCGTCGAGCAGGCCCTGGACAAGCTCGCGCTGGTCCGTGACCTCGAATCGGCCCGGCAGCTGGTCGCCACGCACCCGGACGTCCGCGCGGTCACTGCCGAGGGTGACGTCTTCGGGGCCCGCTGGGCGATCGGCGGGTCCGGCGCCCGCGAGAGCGTGATCGAGGTCCAGGCCGCCGTCGACGAGGCCGGCGTGCGGCTGCGGACGGCCGAACGCCAGCTGGAGCAGTACGCGGCCGAGCTGGAGGGCGCTCGCGCCGAGCAGCAGGCCCGCCGCGAAGAGGTCTCCCAGGCCAAGGACGCCCTCGGCGACGCCAAGGTGCGCAAGGCCCGCTCCTCGGAGCGGCTCAACCGGCTGCAGCAGGCCGCGCGGGCCGCGCAGGCCGAGGTCGAGCGGTTCTCCGGCCAGCGCGCGAAGGTCGAGCAGAGCCGCGTGCAGGCGCTGGCCCAGCTCGCCGAGCTGGAGGAACGCCTCGCCGCCGTGGCCGAGCAGCCGGTCGAGGACGACCCGGACACCGCCGAGCGCGACCTGGCCGTCGAAGAGCTGGCCGTCGTCCGGCAGGAGGAGATGGAGGCGCGGCTCGCGCAGCGCACCGCCGAAGAGCGGGCGCGCAGCATCGCGGGCCGGGCCGAAGGCCTCCGCCGCGCCGCGCACGCCGAGCAGCAGGCCCGCGAACGCGCCGAGCGCGCCGCCGCGGCCCGCAAGCGCGGCGCCGAGATCGCCAACGCCGTCGTCAACGGCGGTGAGATCGCGCTCGAGCGCATCGAGCACTCGGTCCAGCGCGCGGCCACCGAGCGCGACCAGGTCCAGGCCCGCCGCCAGAGCCGGGAATCCGCGCTGACCGGCGTTCGCGCCAAGGTCCGCGAGCTCACCGGCGAGCTGGAGAAGCTCACCGACGCCGTGCACCGCGACGAGGTCCAGCGCGCCGAGCAGCGGCTGCGGCTGGAGACCCTGGAAGCCAAGATCGCCGAGGACTTCGGCATCGGGCTCGCCGACCTCGTCCAGGAGTACGGCCCGGACAACCCGGTGCCGCCGAGCGCGGGCGAGATGGCCGAGTACGAGGCGGCCAAGGAGCGCGGCGAGGACGTCACCCCGCCGCCGCCGATGCCGTACGACCGCGACACCCAGGCCCGCCGCGCCAAGCGCGCCGAGAAGGACCTTTCCCTGCTGGGCAAGGTGAACCCCCTGGCCCTGGAGGAGTTCGCGGCGCTGGAGGAGCGGTACAAGTTCCTCTCCACGCAGCTCGAGGACCTCAAAGACACCCGCAAGGACCTCGAAGCCGTCATCAAGCAGGTCGACGAGAAGATCCTGGAGGTCTTCGCCGGGGCGTACGCGGACGTCGCCCGCGAGTTCGAGACGGTCTTCAGCGTGCTGTTCCCCGGCGGCGAGGGCCGGATGGTCCTCACCCAGCCGGACGACCTGCTCGCCACCGGCGTCGACGTCGAGGCGCGCCCGCCGGGCAAGAAGGTCAAGCGGCTGTCGCTGCTGTCGGGTGGCGAGAAGTCGCTGGTCGCGGTGGGCATGCTGGTCGCGATCTTCCGCGCCCGGCCCTCACCCTTCTACGTCATGGACGAGGTCGAGGCCGCGCTGGACGACACGAACATGCGCCGGCTGATCGGGCTGCTGGAGCAGCTGCGCGACTCGTCGCAGCTGATCATCATCACCCACCAGAAGCCGACCATGGAGATCGCCGACGCCCTCTACGGCGTGAGCATGCAGGGCGACGGCATCACGAAGGTGATCTCGCAGCGCCTCCGCACGGCCGACGACGAGCCGGTCGCGGTCGGCTAGCGCACGTCTTCTTCGCGCGGCGCGGGCCGGTCTTCGCCGCGGACGCGCGGCTCGTAGGTGCTCAGGTCGTTGCCGACGCTGCCGGCGTCGCCCAGCTGCGGCCGGCGCCCGCTGGGCCGGAGCATGCCGCCCTTGACCCCGCGCTTGCGGTCGAGCCGGTCCATCACCAGGCCGATGACGAGCAGCACCACGATGACCACGCCGATACCGACGAAGATCCCCATGAGAAAACCCCCTGTCCCCGTGCGCAGTTTACGGCGGCGCGGAGACAGGGGGCAGCGGTTTTCTCCCGCCGGTCAGGCGGCCACCCAGAAGGCGTAGTCGGCCGTGTAGTGGACCGCGGTCTGGGCGCCTTCCGTGCACGCCCCGGCCGGGGCGAGGCCGCCGCGGGTGTTCAGGCGCTGGACGTAGGTGACCTTGCCGAACACCCCGGTGCCGCTGTTCAGGTTCGCCTTGAGGAGCAGCTCCGGGATCGCGCCGTCACGCGGCGAGGTCGCCGCCGCGGCCGCGCCGACCGTGCTTCCGTCCACAATGGACGTCCACACCGGACCCTTGCTGTGGATCGCGACCGGCTGGCCGTGTTTCGACAGCACGGCCGCGGGCTGGATCAGCGCCCACGCGCCGTTCGTGCAGCCGTAGATCTGGACGCCGTCGCCGGAGTACGTGGCGAGCGGCCGGTTGCCGTCCGGGACCTGGACCGCCACCGGGGCCTTCGGGGCCGACGTGGCGGCCGAAGCCGTCGCCGCGCCACCGAGGGCCAGCGAGCCGACCGCGAGCGCAACCAAAATCCGTTTCATGTTCCCACCTTCGTATCCTCCCGCCGCTTTCCGGCGGGCTCCCGATGACCAACACGGGCGCCCGCCGGAAGCGGTTCAGAAGAATCAGGCGGGAGTCACTTCTTCCTCGACTTCCTCGGTGACCGCCTTCGGGTCCGGCGTACGGTGCCGCAGCGAGAGCAACCCGCCCACGACCAGCGTGATCACCACGCCCAGCAGCGTGTACCAGGGGTAGGCGAGCGCGACCTTGTCCCCGGCCGCCTTGCTGAAGTCGATCCCGATCAGGCCGCCGGTCTTGGCGCTGAACTTCAGGCCGAGGATCACGAACGCCATCACCACGACCGTCGCGACGAACGCGATGATCGCGTCCACCTGTCGCGCCTTCTTGATCAGCAGGCCGAGCAGGAACGCCCCGAGCAGCGCGCCGTAGGTGTAGCCGGTGATGGCCAGGCCGAGCTCGATCACGGAGTTCTTCGTGGTGGAGAACAAAGACGCGAACACGGCGAACACCACGGCCCAGATCAGCGTCCACATGCGGCCGTGCTGCAGCAGCTTCGAGTCCTCGGGCGACTTCTTGGTGAAGCGCTGGTAGATGTCGGCCACCGTCGACGTCGAGAGCGCGTTCAGCGCCGACGCGAGCGCGCCCATGGTCGAGGCGAGCACCCCGGCGATGAGCAGGCCCGACACCCCGACCGGCAGGTCGTCGATGATGAACTTCGAGAACACGTCGTCCGGGCTCTGCAGGCCGAGCGCCGCCACCGACTTGCGGCCGTTGAACACCCACAGCATCGCCCCGACCAGCAGGAACAGTGCGAACTGGATGGTGACGATGATGCCGCTGCCGATGAGCGCCTTCTGGCCGTCGCGCAGGCTGCGCGTGGCCATCAGCCGCTGCGCGATCAACTGGTCCGCGCCGTGCGAGGCCATCGACAGCGCGGCACCGCCGAGCACCGCCGTCACGAAGGCGTACGGGCTGGTCAGCAGGTTCTTCGTGAAGTCGACGAGCATGAACTTGCCGTCCGCCGAAGCCTGGCTCGCCCAGTCACCCGGCAGCTTGTTCAGCAGCACGATCGCCGCCACCGCCGCGCCGCCCAGGTAGAGCGTCAGCTGGATGACGTCGACCCAGACCACCGCCTTGATCCCGCCGATGTAGGCGTAGATCAGCGTCAGCGCGGTCAGGATCACCACGATCACCCAGTAGTCCAGGTGGATGTTGTAGTGCGCCAGGATCACCTTGATCGGGATCGCGCCGGCGAACAGCCGCACGCCCTCGGCCAGCAGCCGCGTCACCACGAACGTCACCGACGCCGTGCCCTGCAGCCCCGAGCCGAACCGCTTGCCCAGGAAGGCGTACGCGCTCACGAGGTTGCCGCGGAAGTACCGCGGCAGCAGCACGAACGCGGCGATGACCCGGCCGATGATGTAGCCGAAGGCCAGCTGCAGGAACAGGAACGCGTTGCCGAACACCAGGCCCGGCGTGCTGATCACGGTCAGCGTCGACGTCTCGGTCGCCACCACGGACAGCATCACCGCGCCCCACGGCAGGCTGCGCTCGCCGACGAAGTAGTCGGCCGCCGACCGTTGTTTCCGCCCGACCAGCACGCCTATCAGCGGCATCGCCGCCAGGTAGACCACGATGATGGCCAGATCGACACCCCGCATGGACTTCTCCTACTCCTCATCCGGCCTTCTCCGCGACGCGCAACCGCGTCACGGCGCCCCCCAGCGGGGCAGGAAGGGTCAAGGGCCCGGCACCCGGGACGAGGGCGCCGAGCAGGCGCGGGCCCCGCGCACCGGTCGCCGACGGCACCGTACCGGGCACGCCGCACCAGGTGAGCCAGCCCAGCAGCGCGGTCAGGTACGCCTCCTTGCCGGCGCCGGGCAGGCCGAGGTCGTCACTGGTCTTGAGCACGGCGGACGGCAGGTTCCGGGCCAGCGCCGTCATCAGCGCCGGGTTGGCGATCCCGCCGCCGGACGCGATCACCGTCGTCACGCCGTGGTGGTGGCATTGCTCGGCGACGGAGACGGCGGTGAGCTCGGTGAGCGTCGCGAGCAGGTCGGCGGGGGCGACCGGCGGCAGGCCGTCAAGGGCGGCGTCGAGATAAGCCGCGTGGAAGTATTCCTTGCCGGTGGACTTCGGCGCCGGGGCGGCGAAGTACGGGTCGGCGAGCAGCCGCACGAGGAGGTCGGCGCGCACCGAGCCGCTCAGCGCGAGCCGCCCGTCGAGGTCGCTGCGACTGCCGGTGACGCGGTGGGCGGCGAGGTCGAGCAGGGCGTTGGCCGGCCCGGTGTCGTAGGCGATCGCCGGTTGGCCCGCGGTGACGACGGTGATGTTCGCGATCCCGCCCAGGTTGAGCGCGGCGACCGGGCGTCCGCTGTCCTCGGCCAGGCCGCGCAGCCACAGCTGGTCGAACGTGCTGGCCAGCGGCGCGCCGTGCCCGCCGGCCGCGACGTCGCGGGCGCGCAGGTCGGCGAGCACCGGCAGCCCGGTGCGCTCGGCGATCCACGCGGGCTGGCCGAGCTGCAGGGTGCCGCGGACGCTGCCGTCTTCGACCCAGTGGAACACCGTCTGCCCCAGCGAGGCGACGAGGTCCGCGGTGCCGCCCGCCAGCTCGACGGCGCCGCGCAGCGCGGCGTCGGCGAACGCCTGGCCGACGCCGGTGTCGAGCCGGGTCAGCTCCCCGGCGGTGCACGGGTTCGGCGGCAGCGCGCCGAGCAGGCCCTCGCGCAGCGGTTCGGGGTAGGGGACGTCGAGCTCGCCGAGCGGGGTCAGCACCACGGTGTCCTCTTCGGCGTGCAGGTCGGCCGCGGCGACGTCGATGCCGTCGATCGACGTGCCCGAAATCAGCCCGATCACCCGGAAGCCGTGGCTGGCTCGTTTCCCCATCCGGAGGGGTTTAGTGCAGCGTTGCCTGTGACGCAACCCACCTCGTGAAGTCTTGGCCCAATCGGGATGTACGTCGTTACGAATTGCCTGTGTGGACGGCGAGTCCGCGGCGGCGGCGGGCCAATGAAAGGATGGTGCGGTGTCGAGCTCCTGGTTCATCTTCGTAGTCATCGCGGTCGTCGTCCTGGTCGCCCTGCTGGTGACCGGCCTGCTGGTCGCGCGCAAGCGCCGCATCAGCCTGGACGCCCAGCGTGAGGTCGAAGCCAAACCGAAGGGCGGCAGCTACGCGGCCAGCGGGGGCATCGCCCTCGCGCCCGGTGGCGAGGCGCCCGAGGTCGAGGAGCCGGCCGAGCACCCGGTCGAGGACCGCCCGGAGACCGACGGCCAGCCCGCCGTCGGCGACGACGCCGCGGTCCCGCGCGACTCGGCCCAGCGCACGGTGCGCGACGTCAAGCTGCCGGACGCCGAGGTCGTCGAGCCGGCTGCCGTCACCGAGGAGATCGACCCCGCGGCCGGCCGGCTGGAGCGGCTGCGCGGGCGGCTCACGAAGTCGCGGTCGATGTTCGGCCAGAGCCTGCTGGGCCTGCTCGGCGCCGGCGACCTCGACGAGGACTCCTGGCAGGACGTCGAGGACACGTTGCTGATGGCCGACCTGGGCGCGGCGACCACGAACCACATCGTCGAGCGGCTGCGCGACGAGCTGTCCCGGCGCGCGGTGCGGAACTCGGCCGAGGCCCGCGAGGTGCTGCACGAGGTGCTGACGGCGGAGCTGTCGACGGACGGCCACCGCGCGGTGCGGGCGCTGCCGCACACCGTCGACGGGAAGAAGCAGCCCGCGGTGGTGCTGGTCGCGGGCGTCAACGGCACGGGCAAGACGACGACCACGGGCAAGCTCGCGCGGGTGCTGGTCGCCCAGGGCGCCACCGTGGTCCTGGGCGCGGCGGACACGTTCCGCGCGGCGGCGGCCGATCAGCTGCAGACGTGGGCCGAGCGCGTCGGCGCCGAGGTCGTGCGCGGCAAGGAAGGCGCGGACCCGGCGGCGGTCGCGTTCGACGCGGTCAAGCGCGGCGTGGACACGGGCGTCGACGCCGTCCTGGTCGACACGGCGGGCCGCCTGCACACGAAGACCGGCCTGATGGACGAGCTGGGCAAGGTCAAGCGAGTCGTCGAGAAGCAGGCGAAGGTCGACGAGGTCCTGCTGGTCCTCGACGCGACCACGGGCCAGAACGGCCTGACGCAGGCGCGGGTGTTCGCCGAGGTCATCGACGTCACGGGCATCGTCCTGACCAAGCTGGACGGCACCGCCAAGGGCGGCATCGTGTTCCAGGTCCAGCGCGAGCTGGGCGTCCCGGTGAAGCTGGTCGGCCTGGGCGAAGGCCCGGACGACCTGGCCCCGTTCGAGCCGGGCGCCTTCGTGGACGCGTTGCTGGGCTAACGAATCCGTTTCCGGGTGGCCCAGTCGTGGACGGTGCCCCCGGCTTTGCGGTGGCTGTCGTGGTGCAGGCACAGCCCGTTCGTGCCGAGGGTGGACACCGCCATGGTGCAGCGTGAGCCGCGCTGCACAACGCTCGCGCGGCACCGCTCCTGCACGCCCTGGCCCATTCCTGGCAGCTGCCGCCAGGCCGGGCGCGACGGCGGCAGCTCGAACGGGCCGGTCCCGTCCGGCTTGCGCAGGCCGAGCCGCTCGAGCAGCTCCGTGGTCGGCACCTCGGTGGTGACGGTGAGCCGGTCGGTCCGCGAGCTGGCCACCCAGTGGCGGACCCAGCCGACGCCGTGCAGCACCGGCTTTCCGCCGAGCTGCGCGGGCGGGTCGAGGACCAGCGCGCTGATCAGGTAGTCGTCGCGGGCCAGGGTCAGGTGCGCGGTCTCGCCGAGCAGCATCGGCACCGTCACCCCGTGCGGGTCCCCGGCGTTCCCGGCCGGAGCCGTCTGGAAGGCCAGCAGCACGGGACGCCGCCCGGCGGGCGCGTGCCGCACGTCGACGTCGACGTCGCTGGTCACCTCGCCGATCCGGTGGCGCCGGGGCTCCGGCAGCGTGACCGCCCGCCGCGGCCCGTCGAAGACCCGGTCCACGGCGCGTTCGGCGAGCCTGCCGACGGCCGCGGCGGCCGCCGCGTGACCGAGCCAGATGAGTGATCCGGTGACCGGTTCCACCTTCGCGCCCCCTCTCTCCGCGTTCCGGAGCGACGAGAGCGCCCGTTGATACGCCTAGAGCCGGGAACGCGGCAGCCGGAACAGCGGCGTGCCGTCCGGCTTGCGCAGCCCCAGCTGCAGCAGCACCGGCGCCGTCGGGTGGTGGGCCGGGATCACCAGCGGGGACGTCCGGCGGGACGTCACCTTCAGGCGGGACCAGCCGATGCCCTGCAGCGTCTGGCCGGATCGCGTGCGCCCCAGCGGGTCGACGATCATCGCCGCGCCGAAGTAGTCGCCGCCTGGCAGGTTGACGCGGGTCGTGTGGCCGAGCACGACCGAGAACACCGTGCCCGTGCGGCTGCCGTCCTCCTGCAGCGTCAGGATCACCGGCGTGCGGGTCCGGATCGTCAGCTGGTGCCGCACCGAGATCTCGACCGTCCCCGGCGGTGATCCGCCGAGCCGCGGCCACGAGGGCATCGGCGGTGGCCCGTCGAGCGCGCGGTCGACCAGCCGGTCGAGCAGGTTCGAGGCGGCGCCCTGAGCGAGCCAGGCGAGCGCGCCGCCGGTGTGGGAGTCCATGACCGTCCCTCCGGAAATTCGGATGACGGGCGGGGCGCGCCGGCGCAGAATCCGGGCATGCCCGGTTGACGCACTTCCGCTCGTGCCCCTCCTCGTAACAGACGTCCCAAAGCCGTCATTCACTACGAGAGAGGACCGAAGCATGCCCATCATCCACGGTGCGCGGGTACTTTTGCGTACCATTTCGGCAAAAGACCGCGGCCGCCTCCGCGAGATCCTGGCCACCCCGGAGGTCGCCCGCTGGTGGGGCGACCCGGACCACCAGGTCGACGACCTGTACGAGGTCGAAGACGGCTACACCTGCTACGTGATCGAACTCGACGGCGTGGTCGTCGGCATGATCCAGAGCTGCGAGGAGCTGGACCCGCAGTACCGCCACGCCGGGATCGACATCTCGCTGCACCCGGACTTCCACGGCCGCGGCTACGGCACGGACGCCCTCCGCACCCTGGCCCGCCACCTCCTGGACAACGGCCACCACCGCCTGACGATCGACCCGTCGGCGTCCAACGAGGTGGCCATCGGCGTCTACACGAAGGTGGGCTTCCGCCCGGTCGGCCTGCTGCGCCAGTACGAGAAGGCCCCGGACGGCACCTGGCGCGACGGCCTGCTCATGGACCTGCTGGAGGGAGAGCTGAGGTAGGTCAGTCCTTCTTGAGGGCTTGGTGGAGCAGCTGGGCGATCTGTTCGATCGCGATGTTGACCTTGGT
This sequence comes from Amycolatopsis heterodermiae, assembly GCF_034929455.1. Classification (NCBI taxonomy): domain Bacteria; kingdom Bacillati; phylum Actinomycetota; class Actinomycetes; order Pseudonocardiales; family Pseudonocardiaceae; genus Amycolatopsis; species Amycolatopsis heterodermiae. The sequence continues at coordinate 20,462 of NZ_JAYFSI010000008.1, read as the reverse complement.
GAACCCGCTGTTCATGTCCGCCCTGAGACTCTTGATCTCCTGGTCCTGTTCGACCTGGGTTTCACGGACGGCATTCAGAACCTTGGTGTGCCCGTTCAGGGTCTGCTTGAACTCAGAGACATCGCGGTCTGCCGCACCGGCTAGTACGCGAGCCGCGGTTGCATCCTGGCGAGTCTGGTCCACTTTTTCTTCCAATGCGGTCACGCGGGCTTCGAGGTCTTCGAGACTTGCCATGTCGCGTACTTTACCGGCGGGCTCGAAGCCCCCGACATCAGGGTCACTTTAAGTCACTAGATATCACTCATTGTCACACTGATAGTGGTGCCTGGGTGAGGCTCGCACCCAGGGCGTCCGCCACCCGCTGCACCGCCGGGGCGATGTGCGCCACCGCCTCGGCGGTCAGCCGTCCGGACGGGCCCGACACCGACACCGCCGCGGGCACCGGCGCGCCCGGCACCGCCACCGCGACGCACCGGACCCCCAGCTCCTGCTCCGCCTCGTCCAGCGCGTACCCCTGCGAAGCGATCCGCGAAAGCTCCACCGCCAACGCATCCGCGTCCGTGAACGTGTGCTCGGTATAAGCCGGCATCCCGGTCCGCGAGAGCAGCGAACGCACGTCGTCCGCGGGCAGGTGCGCCAGCATCGCCTTGCCGACGCCCGTGCCGTGCGGCAGCAGCCGCCGGCCGACCTCGGTGAACATCCGCATCGAGTGCTTGGAGGGCACCTGGGCCACGTACACGACCTCGTCGCGCTCCAGGACCGCCAGGTTCGCCGTCTCGCCGACCTCCTCGACCAGCTCCGCCAGCAGCGGCCGCGCCCAGGCGCCGAACTGCATGCTCGCGTTCTCGCCGAGCCGGATCAGCCGCGCGCCCAGCGCGTACCGGCGGTTGGTGTTCTGCCGGACGTACCCCAGGTCGACCAGGGTGCGGATGAGCCGGTGGATCGTCGGCATCGGCAGCCCGGACAGCGTCGCGAGCTCGGACAGGCTGGCCTCACCGCCGGTGTCCGCGAGGTGTTCCAGCAGCTCGAAGGCACGCTGCAGGGACTGGACGCCGCCATCGCGCCCGTTCTTCTCCGCTGCCACCGGTGGTCCTCCTTACGTCTGCGTTGAGCTTCCGCTATGCAGAAACTATAGTCCGGCTGGTAGAAAACCGTAGGGCCGTTATCCAAAGATCCGAACCCTCGAGGTGTTCCGCATGTCTTCTGAAGTCCAGGTGCTGGGCGACCCGGTCGAGCGTGGCGACGAGATCCTGACGCCGGAGGCGCTCGCCTTCCTCGCCGGCCTGCACGACGCCTTCGCCGGCCGCCGCGACGAGCTGCTGCAGGCGCGCGGCAAGCGCCGCGAGGAGGCCCGCACCACCGGCAAGCTGGATTTCCTGCCGGAGACCAAGGAGATCCGCGAGGGCGACTGGAAGGTCGCCGAGGCGCCGGCCGCGCTGCGTGACCGCCGCGTCGAGATCACCGGGCCGACCGACCGCAAGATGACCATCAACGCGCTCAACTCCGGTGCGAAGGTGTGGCTCGCCGACCTCGAAGACGCCAACACGCCGCACTGGGCGAACGTCGTGTCCGGCCAGGTCAACCTGTACGACGCCGTCCGCGAGGACATCACACTGGAGAGCGGCGGCAAGAGCTACGCGCTGAAGGACGACGTCGAGCACGCGACGATCGTGGTCCGCCCGCGCGGCTGGCACCTCGACGAGCGCGGCCTGTCCTTCGGCGGGCGCGAGGCCGTCGGCGCGTTGGTCGACTTCGGCCTGCACTTCTTCCACAACGCGAAGGAGGCGCTCAGCCGCGGCAAGGGCCCGTACTACTACCTCCCGAAGATGGAGAGCCACCTCGAAGCGCGGCTCTGGAACGACGTCTTCACCCACGCCGAGAAGACGCTCGGCATCGAGCACGGCACCGTCCGCGCGACCGTGCTGATCGAGACCATCCCGGCCGCGTTCGAGATGGAGGAGATCCTCTACGAGCTGCGCGAGCACGCCTCGGGCCTGAACGCCGGCCGCTGGGACTACCTGTTCAGCGTCATCAAGTACTTCCGTGACGCGGGTGAGAAGTTCGTGCTGCCGGACCGCAACTCCGTCACCATGACCGCGCCGTTCATGCGCGCCTACACCGAGCTGCTCGTGCGCACCTGCCACAAGCGCGGCGCGTTCGCGATCGGCGGCATGGCCGCGTTCATCCCGAACCGCAACGACCCGGACGTCACCAAGGCGGCGCTCGACAAGGTCCGCGCCGACAAGAGCCGCGAGGCCGGCGACGGCTTCGACGGCTCCTGGGTGGCGCACCCCGGCATGGTCGACATCTGCCGCGAGGAGTTCGACAAGGTCCTCGGCGACCAGCCGAACCAGCTCGGCCGCACCCGCGACGAGGTCAGCGTCACCGCCGACCAGCTGCTCGACGTCGCCTCGACGCCGGGCGGCGCGACGGCGGCCGGCCTGCGCGCGGCCGTGGACGTCGGCATCCGCTACATCGCCTCCTGGCTGTCGGGCAACGGCGCGGCGGCGATCCACAACCTGATGGAAGACGCGGCGACGGCGGAGATCTCGCGCTCGCAGGTCTGGCAGTGGGTCAAGAACGGGACCACTTTGGACACCGGCGACGTCGTGACGTCGGAGCTGGTGCGCGGCGTGCTGGCCGAGGTCCGCGGCGAGCTGGCCGCGGAGATCAAGCCGGAGCAGCTGGAGCCGGCCGTCGAGCTGTTCGAGCAGGTCGCGCTGGCCGACGGGTTCCCGGACTTCCTGACGCTGCCCGCGTACGAGCGGATCAAGTAGTGCGGCTGTCCCAGGACGTCTACGACGCCGCCGACGCGCGCCTGGCCGAGGCCGACGCGCGCGTCGCGGCGTTGTACCCGGGGGAGCGGCCGGGACGCCAGCCGGTGCACACGGTGTACGTCCCGGCGTCGTCGTACCGGACGCGGCTGGTCGCGGACTGGGGCAAGCAGGCCATGCGGGTCTTCGTCGAGCACGAAGACCTGCTGGGCCTGGACGCCGACGTCTACGAGCGCGTCCGGGCCAAGCTGCTGACCGAGCCGATCGAGGACCTGCGGATCGACTTCGAGGACGGCTTCGGCCGTGTCCCGGACGACGTCGAGGACGCGGCGGCGCGCGCGGCCGGCCAGACGCTGGCGACCACGGGCGGCACGCCGTTCGTCGGCATCCGCTTCAAGAGCTTCGAAGCTTTGACGCGCCGCCGCGGGATCCGCACGCTGGACCTGTTCCTGGGCAGCCTGCTGGAACACGGGCCGCTACCGTCCGGTTTCGTCGTCACGCTGCCGAAGGTGACGGCGGTGGACCAGGTCTCGGTCGCCGCGGAGGTGTTGGCGCGCCTGGAATCCGCGTACGAGCTGCCCGAGCGGTCGCTGCGGTTCGAGGTCCAGATCGAGACGGCCCAGTCCATTGTGGACGCGGACGGGACGCTGTCGGTGGCCCGGATCGTGCACGCCGCGGACGGCCGCTGTTCGGGCCTGCACTACGGAACGTACGACTACAGCGCCGGGCTCGGCATCGCGGCGGCGTACCAGAGCATGGAGCACCCGGCGGCCGACCTGGCCAAGCAGCTGATGCAGGTCTCGGCGGCGGGCACCGGCGTCCGCCTGTCGGACGGCTCGACCAACCGCCTGCCCATCGGTGACGCGCTCCCCGCGGCGTGGGCCGAGCACCTCCGCCTGGTCCGCCGGTCCCTGGAACGCGGCTTCTACCAGGGCTGGGACCTGCACCCGCACCAGCTGCCAACGCGCTTCGCGGCGACGTACACGTTCTACCGCGAGGGTTTCCCGGCGGCGGTGGAGCGCCTGCGCGCGTACGCGGACAAGACGGCGGGCGGAGTCCTGGACGAACCGGCGACGGCTCAGGCCCTGGCGGTGTACCTGCTGCGCGGCCTGGACTGCGGGGCCCTCGACGAGGGTGAGCTGCCGTTCGGGCGGCCGGAGCTGGAGAAGTACGCGCGTCGCGAAGTGTGAGCAGCGGCAGGGCGGACGTCCGGGGGAGAACATCCGCCCAGCCACTGTCACCGGCTAGGACGGCCGGTGCGCGAGCACGGCGACCAGGGTCAGCACGGCGAGCTGACCCGCGATCGTCCCGGCCGTCACCCACGTCGGAAGAGCGGCCGGAGCCGCTTTCACCGTCAGCGTCGGACCGAGAACCGCGCCGAGCACCACCAGCACGTCCAGGACGGTGGTGAGCAGCCGGCGGGCCTGGCTCGACGGCACGGCCAGCTCCGCCTTCACCTCCGACGTCTCGATCCGGACGTGCGCGAACCGGGTCGGGAGGTGCTCTGTCCCTTGAGGCGCGGACGAATCCGCGCGCTCGATTTCGGCACTCATGCCGTTCCTTCCCGGGCCCGGCTTGACGTCCGTGGCGGCACGGCCAGCCGAGCACCACTTTCGGGCCGCGGCTCGCGCCGTGGCCGGTTACCGGTTGGCAGCCAACCCCCGTGTGCCGCCCACCGGTCCCCGGAAAGCCCGGTTCAGAAGTGCCGACATCGACTGTAGAACACCGCTCGCCATGATCGCAACACACTTCTGCTGCGAAAAATGTGGGATTTCGGTGTCGAACCTGCCATGATGGAGTGGCGCGAAGAAGGAGGCATCATGCCCTCGCCCGAGGAGAACCGGCCCGCCGCGGTCGATCGTGTCAATGTCGCGTTGATCGCCGAGGCGGTCGACGCCCTGGCGAAACTGCAGGACCGCACCGGCCTGAAGAAGGTCGACCTCGTCAACCGGGCGCTGCTGGTCTACGAGTTCGTCGACGCCGAGCTCAAGGCGGGCAAGCAGGTCCTGGTGCGCGACCAGGACGGCCGGGACCAGCTCGTGAAGATCTTCCTGTAGCCGTTCAGCGCAGCCGGGCGCGGTCGGCGGCCGACCGGCCCGCGTCCCAGCCGTCGACGTCGCGCACCGTCACGGACTTGCCGACCACGTCGGGGAAGAGCTGCGTGAAGGCCGCCTGCACCTTCAGCTCGTGGGACGCCAGCACCGGCAGCAGGCGGTCCGCGTCGGGGGCGTCCGCGAGGGTGGTCTCCGCGGCCTTTTCGAGGCGCTCGCCGATCCGGGTGGCGTAGGAGACGAGGAACGACTGCCGGAACGCCCGTGACCGCCCGGCCGGGTCGGCGATCATCGCCCGCGTCGCCTGGACCAGCAGCGACGTCGTCAGCAGCGCGACGGCGTCCAGGTCGTTCTCGTCGCCGACGACGGTGACGAACCCCCAGCGCGCGTCGAAGACGGCGCGGCAGCGGTTCGCCGTCGCCACCACGTGGACCAGCAGCGACTTCGCGTCGAGGTAGGGCGTGTCCAGCCAGAGCCGGCGAGACGCCGGGACGTCGGGCGCCGCGCTCTCGACCAGGACGCGGTCGAGGGCGTACCGGGTCATGAGCTCCTGCGCCTTCGCGGAGAGGGCTTCGGCCTCCTCCGGGAACGAACTCGACTCGGCCTTGGCCAGCAGCGCGCGCACCCGGCCCAGCTGTTTCTCGTCGACGGCGTGGTGAGCCGCCGGCCGGTGAGGCGTCCCCGGCACGGGCAGAACGGGATTCAACGGCGGCATTGACACCAGGAGCCCGAGGGCCTCGACGACGGTCGTCACCGCCTCGGCGGCGGTCAGGATGTGCTTCGCCGCCCATTGCGTCGCATGGGGTTCGGCCGCCGACCACCACTGGACGGCGCCCGTCTCGTCGAGCTGCTCCCGCCAGCCGGGGTGCACGGTCTCGGGAGAGAATTGGCCCGCGTACCCGGCGAGCGTGTCGAGCACGTACGAGACGGCGAACTCGTCGACCCGGCGCCGCGCCGCCTGGTGGACGTCCTCGGGCAGCCAGCCGTTCCGGCAAACCCGGGTGATCACCTGGCGGCCGGCCAGATCCACGCCTCTCGCCAAGGAATCCGGCAGCTCCAGGCCGGGCGCGAGCCGCTTCACCGCGGCGGCCTTCGTGCCGTCGTAGGCCGCGGCGAGCAGGGCGCCTGCGAACTCTTCGGCCGTCCGCGGCGCCGGGACGTCCTCGGCGGAGGCCGCCCGGCGCTTCTGCTTGCCCATGGCCCGAGTCTCCCGGTAGCCGCTCAGCGCAGCTTCGGCAGGGCGTCCCTGGCCGCGTGGCTCAACGTCCGCAGGTCGTCGGCGAACCGCTCGCGGTGCTCCTCCGGCAACGGCGCGAAGAAGTACCGCTCGATGTTCGCCACGTGCAGCCGGCTCGCGCGGACCGTCGTTCGTTCGCCCAGCTCGGTCAGCCGCACCAGCTGGACGCGCCGGTCGACCAGCCGGGTCGCGCCGCCGGTGGTGAGCACCTGCTCCTGCGCGATCGAGCGCATGGTCAGCCCGTCCTCGCCCGCGCGCCCGACGATCAGCAGCACCTCGTACACCAGGTGCGTGATCCCGCACTGCTGCTCGAGAGCGCGCCGCCCGAACGCCGGCACCCGGGGGTCGTGCCCCGCCTGCCGGGCCGAAGTGATCTCGTCGCTCATCCCGGCTGGTCTCCCGCGCGCAACGCCAGGTAGACGTCGAGCTGGTCGGTGAACTCGGTCAGGTCCGCGCCGAGCAGCTCGCCGGCCCGGCCGATGCGGTAGCGCAGGGTGTTGACGTGGACGTGCAGGGCCTTCGCCGCCCGCGTCGGCGAGCCCGAGCACTCGAGGAACACCCGGACGGTGTGCACCAGGTCGGTGTGCTGTTCGGCGTCGTACTCCAGCAGGGGCCCGAGGACCCGCCGTCGCAGCGCGGCCCGCACCCCCGCGGGGGCACCGGCGAGCAGCAGCGTGTGGGCGTCCACCTCGTTCGACGGCACCACGGTGACGCGGCCCGCGCGCCGGGCCGCCACCTCCAGCGTGTACCGCGCGGTCGCCCACGCCTCGTCCCGCGGCGCGGGAGCGCTGACACCACACAGGATCCGCTTCGCCCGCAGCAAAGGTTCCACAGTGGACAGCTCCGTCGCGGCCTCAGTTGGCCAGTGTGCGGTCGCCGCGAACGAGGTCTCCCCGGCGGACTCGAGCAGCAGCCCGCCGGGCAGCAGCTCCCGCAGGACGTCCCGGCTCTCGTCGCTGCCTTCGGTCCGCAGCGCGACCACCCGGACTTCGCCGGGCAACTCGCCTTCGGGCCGCGCCGCCCGCGCCCGCGTGACGCCGACGAGTCCCGCTAGTTCCTCGGCGAGCTCCGCCTGCGCGGTGCTCAGCGCCCCGCCGACGGCGATCAGCCACGGCACCGCGTGCCCGCCCTCCACCGGGAGCAGCGTCAGGGGCCCCGGCTCCTGGCCCGCGTACCGCCGGACGACCTCCTCGACGGGCATCGGCAGCGGCGTCACCCCGGCGACCACCCGGCCCAGCCCCGAGAGCACCCAGCACGGCAGCCCCAGCTCCGTCGACGCGCGCTCCAGCAGCGTCTCCACGGGAGCGTCCGCGGCCGCCTGCAAACGTTTGCGGGCCCCGTCGGACGCGGCGGCCAAAGCCAGCACGACCTGCTCGGTGACCACCGAGAACGACAGGTCGATCGGCACCTCGAGCAGCGGGATCCGGTGCCGCTCGCAGGCCTCGACGACGTCGTCCGGGATGCCGTCCGAGTCGGCGCCGGACGCCGCCAGCGCCGCCGCGCCGGAGCGGGCCAGCGCGGCCACGAACGGCTCGGCGTCCCCCGGTTCGCGCCACCAGAGCAGGCCCGAAAGCACCAGCTCACCGGCCGACAGATACCGTCCGGGGTCGGACAGCTCCGTGACGTAGATACGCGTCACCGGCCGGTCGAGCAGGTCGGTCCCGGCCCGCGGGCGCAGCCGCAGCCCCGGCAGGCCCAGCAGAGTTTTCACGGTCGTCATCAGGCTTGTAGGAAAGCACAAACGCCCGGGGGTTCGCTCGGGTGCGTTTCATGGCCCGTGCCGTTGCCGCCCGTCGGCCATTGGGCGTCTACTGGTCTATTCGCCCCGCACGAAGGAGCAAGCGTGGAGTTCCTGCGTCCCGCGACGCTGGCCGAGGCCCTGGCTCTCAAAGCCGAGCGTCCCGACGCCGTGCCCATCGCCGGGGGCACCGACGTCATGGTCGAGCTGAACTTCGACCACCGCCGCCCGGACGCCCTGCTGGACCTGACCCGGATCGGCGAGCTGGCCGACTGGTCCGCATCCGATGGCACGGTCCGGCTCGGCGCCGGCGTCCCGTACTCCCGCGTCATCGCCGAAGTGGGTGAACTCGTCCCCGCGCTGGCCATGGCCTCGCGCACGGTCGGCTCGCCGCAGATCCGCAACCGCGGCACGGTCGGCGGCAACCTCGGCGCGGCCTCGCCCGCCGGGGACACCCACCCGGTGCTGCTGGCCCTCGGCGCGCGCGTCGAGGCGGCCTCCGTGCGGGGGACCCGCATCCTCCCGGCGGAGGAGTTCTACGTCGGCGTGAAACGCCACGCGCTGGCAGCCGACGAGCTGATCACCGCCGTCCATCTGCCCGCGCACGCCGGGCCGCAGCAGTTCGCCAAGGTCGGCACGCGCAACGCGATGGTCATCGCGGTCTGCTCCTTCGCGCTGGCCCTGCGAAACGGCGAGGTCGGCGCCGCGATCGGCTCGGCCGCGCCCACACCGCGCCGCGCTAGTGAAGCCGAGGAGTTCCTGGCCGCCGAGCTTCCGTGGGGGTCGTCGGACGCGTTGCCGGACTCCCTGAAACGCCGCTTCGGCGAGCTGGTGGCCGAGGCGACGGCACCGATCGACGACGTCCGCGGCAGCGCCGCCTACCGCAAGCACGCGCTGTCGGTGCTGGCGCGGCGTACGTTGACGTGGGCCTGGGACGAGCACCGGACGGGGGAGCGGGTTTGCGCCTGAACGTCACGATCAACGGCGAGAAACGGCAGGCCGACGACGTCTGGGAGGGGGAGAGCCTGCTCTACGTGCTGCGCGAGCGGCTCGGCCTGCCGGGGTCGAAGAACGCCTGTGAGCAGGGCGAATGCGGCTCCTGCACGGTCTACCTCGACAGCGTCCCGGTGTGCGCGTGCCTGGTCGCCGCGGGGCAGGCCGAGGGGCGCGTGGTACGCACGGTCGAAGGTCTGGCCGACGGCGACCAGCTCGACCCGATCCAGCAGTCCTTTGTGGACCAGGGCGCCGTCCAGTGCGGGTTCTGCACGCCGGGCCTGGTCGTCGCGGCGCACGACCTGCTGAACCGCGTCCCCGATCCGTCCGACGAAGAGATCCGGGAGGCGCTGGCGGGGAACCTCTGCCGCTGCACCGGTTACGAGAAGATCCTCGACGCCGTGCGCGCCGTGGCGAAGGGCAGGGTCGCGTGAGGACGCTCATCACCGGCGGTGCGGTCGCGACCGTCAGCGGCGCGGAGTACGCGAACGGGTACGTCGTGGTCGAGAACGACCGGATCGCCGAAGTCGGCGAAGGCGTCTACACCGGCGAGTTCGACGAGCGCGTCGACGCGTCGGGCTGCCTGGTCACGCCGGGCCTGATCAACACCCACCACCACCTCTACCAGTGGGCCACACGCGGGATGGCCGCCGACCACACGCTCTTCCAGTGGCTGGTCGCGCTCTACCCGGTGTGGGGCCGGCTCGACGCGGAGATCACGCACGCCGCCGCCACCGCCGGGATGGCCCGGCTGGCCCTGACCGGCTGCACCACCGTCGCCGACCACCACTACGTCTTCCCCCGCGACGGCGGCGACCAGGTCGCGGCCCTGGCCTCGGCCCGGCAGCGGATCGGTGTCCGGCTGCACGTCGTGCGCGGCTCGATGGACCGCAGCGAGTCCGACGGCGGGCTCCCGCCGGACAACCTCGTCGAGACGACCGAAGACGCGCTGGCCGGCACCGAAGCGGCGATCGGCCGGTTCCACGACGACTCGGCGGGGGCGCACCTGCAGATCGCCGTCGGCCCGTGCTCACCGTTCTCTGTCACCGAACGGCTGATGTCGGGCGCGGCCGAACTGGCCCGCAGCAAAGGCGTCCGGCTCCACACGCACCTCGCGGAGACCCTCGACGAGGAGCAGCAGTGCCTCGCCGAGGTGGGCTGCACGCCCGCCGAGTACGCCGACAAGCTGGGCTGGCTCGCCGACGACGTCTGGCTCGCGCACACCATCCACCTGGCGCCCGACGCGATCCGCCGCTTCGGCGCGACCGGTACCGGCTCGGCGCACTGCCCGACGTCCAACGGCCGCATCGGCGCCGGCATCGCCCCGGTCCGCGACCTGCTCGACGCGGGGGTCGCGGTCGGCCTCGGCGCCGACGGGGCTGCGTCCAACGAGTCCGGCGGGCTCGGCGAAGAGCTGCACCAGGCGTTGCTGCAGGCCCGCCAGCGCGGCGGCCCGCGCGGGCTGACCACGCGCGAGGCGCTGTGGATGGGCACGATGGGGGGCGCCCGCTGCCTCGGCCGGGCGGACGACCTGGGCTCGATCGAGCCCGGCAAGCTCGCCGACCTCGCGGTCTGGGACCTGACCGGCCTGAACTACGCGGGCATCACGGACCCGGTCGCGGCGCTGGTCCTGGGCACGACCCCGCCGGTGCGGCGGCTGTTCGTCGGCGGCAAGGCCGTCGTCGAGGACGCGGTTTTGCGCGAGGCGGACGAGTCCGACATCGCGTCCGAGCTGGCGGCGGCGAGCGCCCGGTTGCGGGAGGACAGATGACCACTTCCGTCAGCACCCAGACGGTCAACGGCGTCGGCACCTCGCCGCGGCGTCCCGACGGCACGGTCAAGGTGCGCGGCGAGTTCGCGTACTCCTCGGACCTGTGGCACGAGGACATGGTGTGGGGCGTGACCCTGCGCAGCCCGCACCCGTACGCGCGGATCACCGGCATCGACCTCACCGAAGCCCTGAAGGTGCCCGGGGTCTACGCGGTGCTGACGCACGAGGACGTCCCCGGCGTCAACCGCTACGGCCTGGAGCACAGCGACCAGCCGGTGCTCGCGGTCGACGTCGTGCGGTACCAGGGGGAGCCGGTCGCGCTGGTCGCCGCCGATCACCCGGAGACCGCGCGCCGCGCGATGAAGCGGATCGTCGTTTCCTACGAAGAACTCTCTCCCGTGACGGACTCCGAAGCCGCCGTCGCGGGCGAAGGCCCTTCGCTGCACGAAGGCGGCAACGTCGTGCGGCACGTGAAGATCCGCCGTGGGCCGCAGGACCTGGCCGCGGACGTCGTCGTCTCGGGCGTTTACGAAGTCGGCATGCAGGACCAGGCGTTCCTCGGGCCGGAGTCCGGGCTGGCCGTGCCGGACACCGAAGGCGGCGTCGACCTGTACGTCGCGACGCAGTGGCTGCACGTCGACCAGCAGCAGATCGTCGCCGCCCTGGGCCTGCCCGTGGAGAAGGTGCGGCTGACCCTCGGCGGGGTCGGGGGAGCGTTCGGCGGGCGTGAGGACCTGTCGATGCAGGTCCACGCGTGCCTGCTGGCCCTGCACACCGGCAAGCCGGTGAAGATGGTCTACAACCGCGAAGAGTCCTTCTACGGCCACGTGCACCGTCACCCGGCGAAGATGTACTACGAGCACGGCGCCACCCGCGACGGGCGTCTGGTGTACGTCCGGACGCGGTTGTTCCTGGACGGCGGCGCGTACGCGTCCTCGACCGGCGCGGTGGTCGCAAACGCCGCCACGCTCGGCGTCGGACCGTACACAGTGGACAGTGTGGCGGTCGACTGCTGGGGCACCTACACGAACAACCCGCCGTGCGGCGCGATGCGCGGCTTCGGCGCGGTGCAGGCGGCGTTCGGTTACGAATCGCAGATGGACAAGCTCGCCGCTGCGTGCGGCCTCGACCCGGTCGAGATCCGCGTCCGCAACGCGATGAGCGAAGGCGCGCTGATGCCGACCGGCCAGGCCGTCGACTCGGCCGCGCCGGTCGCCGAGCTGCTGGACCTGGTGCGCGCCAAGCCGATGCCGCCGGAACGGCCGTTCGACCTGCGGCACATGCCGGGCGGGGTGTCCAACACGACGCACGGCGAAGGGGTCGTCCGCGGGGTCGGGTACGCCGTCGGGATCAAGAACGTCTGCTTCTCCGAAGGCTTCGACGACTACTCGACGGCCCGCGTGCGCCTGCGGCTGGTCGGCGGCGAGCCCGCGGCGACCGTGCACACGGCGGCCTGCGAAGTCGGGCAGGGCCTGGTGACGATCATGCAGCAGATCGTCCGGACCGAGCTGGGCGTCGAGCAGGTGACGGTGCTGCCGATGGACACCTCGATCGGCAACGGCGGCTCGACGTCGGCGTCCCGGCAGACGTACGTGACCGGCGGCGCGGTGCAGGCCGCCAGCGCGGCGGTGCGCGCGCGGCTGCTTTCCCGCTTCGACCAGCGAGTGCGGGTGGTTGGCGGCAAGCTCGTCGCGGCCGACGGCCAGGTCGTCGCCGATCTGGTGGACGTCCTCGCCGACGACGTCTACGACGAAACGGTGGAGTGGCGGCACCGGCCCACCACCGGTCTGGATCCGGAAACCGGCCAGGGCACCGCCCACGTGCAGTACGCGTTCGCCGCACACCGCGCGGTTGTCGACGTCGACGTCGAGCTGGGCCTGGTCAAGGTGGTCGCACTGGACTGCGCCCAGGACGTCGGCAAGGCGCTGAACCCGCAGGCCGTGCTCGGGCAGATCCAGGGCGGTTCGGCGCAGGGGCTCGGGCTCGCGGTGATGGAGGAGATCCAGACCTCCGGCGGGAAGATCCGGAACCCCTCCTTCACCGACTACCTGATCCCGACCGTCCTGGACATGCCGCCGATGAGCATCGACGTCCTGGAGCGCCCGGACCCGCACGCGCCGTACGGCCTGCGCGGGGTGGGGGAGCCGCCGACGATCTCGTCGACCCCGGCGATCGTGGCGGCGATCCGGGCCGCGACCGGGCTCGCGCTCACGCGCGTCCCGGTCCGGCCCGAACACCTCACGGGCACTTGAGTTACTTGAGGCTCCAGTTCTGGTTGGCGTCGTCGTTGCAGTTCCACAGTTCGAGCTGAGTGCCGTTGACGTTGCCGGCGGGCTGGTCGCCGCCGGTGACGTCGGCGCACAGCCCGGATTGCGTGCCCGTGATGGAGCCGTCGGCGTTCAGCTTGAACTGCTGGTTGGTGCCACCGTGGCAGGTCCAGGCGATCAGCTTGGTCCCGGCCGCGGTGGCGCCGCCGTCGGCGTCGAGGCAGAGGCCGTTGGCCTTGAGCTCACCGGCGCTGGTGAACGTCCAGGACTGGTTGGACCCGCCGTCGCAGTCCCAGATGTCGACCTTGGTGCCGGGTGTCGTGACGTTGCCGTTGATGTCGATGCAGCGTGACGAGGACGCGCCCTGCAGCGGGTGGGCGGTGTTGATGCTGCTGCCACTCGCGTTGGCCTTGACGCGGTAGATCACGGTGCTGTGCGACGGGACGTTCGCGCTGATGGTGCCGGTGCTGGTGGTCAGTTCCTTCGACCACAGGTTGGTCAGCCGGTAGTTCGACGCGCTGGGCAGCCCGGCCGCGGCGGCCGTCGTCGAGACGGTTTTTGTCGTGGTGTTCTCGTTGAACAGCACGACGGCGACGTCCCCGTCCTGGAGGGGCTTCCTCAGGACGTCCAGCCCGCCGCTCGACGAGATCCGCGTGGCCTGCTTGCCCAGCGGGTCCTGGTCGACGCCGATGACGTCCGAGTTGAGGTAGGTCGAGAAGGTGGCGACGCTGGCGCTGCGCAGGTCGGCGCCGGCGATCAGCGGCGCGGCCATTGCCGCCCAGAGCGTGAAGTGCGCGCGGTCCTCCTGGAAGTCCATGCCGTCGCCGACCTCGAGCATGTCCGGGTCGTTCCAGGCGCCGGGCTTCGCGGCGGACGCGAGGCCGACGTTCTGGCGGTAGATCGAGTCGATGCTGCCCCAGTTGTTGGTGATGTCCCCGGTGGTGCGCCACAGGTTGCCGACGTCCGCGGCCCAGGTCGAGGGGGAGAAGTTGCCCCATTCGCAGAGGCTGTAGGCCATCGGGCGGCCGGTGGCCTTGAGCGCGTCGCGCATCGCGGAGTAGCGGCGGACGTAGTCCTGCTGGGTCTCGCCGCTCGGGCTGCCGCAGTTGTCGTACTTGAGGTAGTCGACGCCCCAGCCCGCGAAGCTGTTCGCGTCGGCCTGCTCGTGGCCGAGGCTGCCGGGGTAGTGCTGGCAGGTCTCGGTGCCGGCGCTCTCGTAGATGCCGAACTTCATCCCGCGCGCGTGGATGTAGTCACCGAGGGCCTTGAGGCCGCTGGGGAACTTCGCCGGGTCGGCGACGAGGTTGCCCGCGCTGTCACGGCTCCTGGTCATCCAGCAGTCGTCGAGGTTGACGTAGGTGTAGCCGCGGTCGCGCATCCCGGAGCTGACCATCAGGTCGGTGGTCTGCTTGACGAGCGTCTCGCTGATGGTGCACTCGAAGGTGTTCCAGGTGTTCCACCCCATCGGCGGGGTTCGCGCGAGCCCGTTTTCCAGGGCGTTCGCGGGCTGGCTGGTGATCCCGATGACGGCTACGGCGGCGGCGAGGACGGCGAGGATTCGGCGCATGGCGGCTCCAACCGAACGACGGTGTTGAGGCAGGAGGACTAGACCACTCCGTAGCTTCGATGTCCGATGCTGGGCGGTCAAGCGCCATGTTGAGTATTCTTGTTGGATTCCCGACTAAAGTTGCTCGCTCTGGAGCCGCTTGGCGACGTCCACGCTGGTTGCCCCCGCGACGGCCATGGCCTCGGTGTCCCGCAGCGCCCGGCAGAGCACGAAGGCGCCTTCGAGGCTGTTGACGACGGAGATGGTGAGCGTCCGGGCGGCCTCCTGGCTGAGCCCGAACTTGGCGAACTTCTCGGTCCCGGCGTCAATCCACGCCGTGAAGACGTCCGCGGTGGCCTGCCTGAGGGGTTCGTTCGTGCTGGCGACCTCGAGAGCGACGGTCGCGATCGGGCAGCCCTCGACGTAGTCGGTGGCCTCGAGCGTCGCGATCCCGGCGGCGAAGAACGCCTCGATCCCGCTGATCAGATCGGGTGCGGGAGCGATGAACAGGTCGAACAGCTGGATGTAGGCCAGCCCGGACTCCCGGACGACCTCGGTCCCGAGCTGCTCCTTCCCTCCGGGGAAGAAGTGGTAGAGCGACCCGAACGGCGCGTTCGCCTCACCGACGATCTGCTTGAGCCCGGTACCGCTGTACCCGTTGCGCCGGAACAACTCGGCGCCGGCGGCCATGATGCGTTCCTTGGTCCCTGCCACGATCCGAGGATACGCCGTTCGTTAGAGCGTTCTATCAACACGGCTTGTCCACACCCTGCCCGTGATGTGGACAAGCCGCCCGGAATCCCGCCTTTTCCGGCTTTCCGTCGGAGGCCCCCGGTACGCTGGAAGCGGGGCCGGTCCCCCGGAGAGGGCGGGGGCTGCTCTTTGACCTGGACTAGTGGATGTCCCAGGCCGGGCCGGGGTCCTCGGCGTCGTCGCGCAGGATCGTGCCCTCGATCAGCCCGTACGGGCGGTCGGCGGCGTAGAACACCTCGTTGTCGTTCTTCAGCCCGAACGGGCTCAGGTCCACCAGGAAGTGGTGCTTGTTCGGCAGCGACAGCCGCACCTCGGCGACCTCGGGCCGCCGCTCGAGCACCGACTGGCCCATCGCGTACAGCGTCTGCTGCAGGGAAAGGCTGTGCTTCGTCGCGAAGGTCTCCAGCAGCAGGCGCCGGATCTCGCCGTGGCTCTCCGCCCAGTCGATGCCTTCACCCTGGTAACGCCACCGCGCGGTGACGGCGGTGGCCAGGATCCGATCGTCGGTCTCGGCGAGGGTCGTGTACTCGTCGCGGGGGAAGCCGTGGAACTCCGAACCGGTCGACTTGAGCAGCGTCAGGCCGTCGATGCCGGACACGACCCACGCGCGGTCGCCCTGGACCGTGACGGCGGTGGTGCGCCGCTCGTCGCCGGAGCGGCTGAAGGCGTGGTCGTGCGGTGCGCCATCGACGGCGATGCGGTCCCAGCCGTGCTCGTCGATCTTGATCCGGGCGCCGGTGATGTTGGCCTGCGTGCCGGTGAAGTGCCGGGCGAGGCGCAGGCCGAAGTCCTCGATCTCGCCGACCGGCGCCTCCTTCGCGAAGGCGTACACGGTGTTCTTCTGCGTGTCGGTCGCGAGCACGCCGGCGTTGTCGCCGGTCAGGTGCGTCGCGGCCAGCTCGCCGCGCAGCGACGTCGACACGGTGAGGTCCTTCAGGTGGTGGACGGGGCCGTCGCGGCGCACCGTCACCAGGCGGACCTCCGCCTTGCCGTACTGGTTGGGGCCCAGGGTGATGGCCACGGTTCAGCTCCCTCGGTAAGTCGAATAGGCGAACGGGCTGAGCAGGAGCGGCACGTGGTGGTGCGCGGTGCCGTCGGAGATCCGGAAGGTGAGAGCCACCTCCGGGAAGAAACTGTCCGGGCCGAGATAGGCACCGGTGTCGAAGACGAGCCGGTAGACGCCGGGCTCCAGCGTGTCGGGGCCGAGTTCGCGGATGCGGCCGTCGTCGTCGGTGCGCCCGTCGGCGATCGGCTTGCCCTCGGCGGTCTCGAACCGGACGGCGATCCCCGCCGCCGGGCGCCCTTGCGCCGTGTCGAGCACGTGCGTCGTCACCAGGCTCACGCCGTCACCGCCTTGGCCAGCCGCAGTGCGGCGATCTTGAGAAGTTCTTGCCCGGCGACGCCGAGTTCGGTCGCCGGATCGTTGCCGAGCCGCTCCTGAAGGATCTTCAGCAGCTCATCGCCGCTGCGCCCGCTGGCGCAGACGAGGTAGACGTGCCCGAACTTGGCTTCGTACTGGGCGTTCGCGGCGGCGAACTCGTCGGCGTTGTCCACGCCGGACTGTTCGCTGCGTGACCAGTCGGCCTCGGTCCCTTGCTGCTTCGGCTTTTCGCCGATCCGCGGGTGCGCGGCCATGGCCTGGCGGATCTCGTCACTGCTCAACGGCAGGTCCGCGGCGGCGCGCAGGGCGTCGAGGTTTGCGTAGGGCCGGTGGCCGAGAATCGCGTCCGCCCAACGGGGGACGGCAAGACAGGCCGTCAGCGCCGGACGTACGTCGCCGGCGTCGGCGGTGTTGAAGTCGGTGAGGGTGAGCGGCACGGGGAACTCCTCGTGAGTGGCGTCCCGCTGACCGTACGTCGACGCCGGAGTTCCGTCAACATTTTGTTGAAAGCCCTGGTCAGTCGACTTCCCGGTTGAGGTAGTTGTAGACGGTGAACCGCGTGACACCCAGCGCGTCGGCCACCGAGGAGACGGATTTCCGCAGGCCGAAGGCGCCGCGTTCGCGCAGCAATCGCACTGCGCGCTGCTTCCCAGGACGGTCGAGTTCCCCCAGCGCGGCCCCGAGTTCACGTTCGACATCGGCGATGAGCCGGGCAAGCGCATCGTTCAGTTCGACGGCCGGTGCGCTGTGCGGGTTTCCCGCCTGGCTTCCGGTCGTGAGCGACTCGGCTGCCGGACTGCCGGACGTGTGGGGTTCGGCTGCCGGATCGCCTGCCGCGGGTCGTTCGGCTGCCGGGCGCCTTGTGTCGTGTGGTTCGCCTGCGTGGGCGCCCTTTTTGTGTGGTTCGCCTACCGAGTCGCCCGTCGGGTGCGGTTCGGCTGCCGGATCGCCCGCCGTGGGTGGTTCGGCAGCTCGGGCGCCTGTCGGATCGCGCGGTTCGCCGGCGGAAACCGTCGTTTTGGTCGGCCCGTCGGGTCGATCTTCCCTCTTGGTCGCCGCGTCGGCGCCCACCAAGCGCACCTGCAGCGTGACCTGGGTGGCGCCCCCGTCGAGCGCCGCTTGCGTGATCGCGGGCAAGGCCTCGAGAAGGGCCTTCGCGTCACCGCGGGCGAGGGTGCCGAGCGGCCCGAAGTCGGTGTCCAGCCCCGCTTCCTCGGCGGCGTCGCGCGCGGCGAGCGCGTGCTCGGGCGGCGAACCCTCGCCGTGGAACGGTTCGCTGGTGAACTCCGCTTCAAGCCGCACGAGGATGACCGTAACGCGCGACGTCCGTCGTTGACGAGCGGCGCGAGCCGTGGTTAGTGTCGTTGTGCGAAACCGTCGTTCCGTACTGCGAAATCGGCGGCGACAAATCTCCCGGCGAAGGGTTCTCGGATGGATCTTGTGGTGCGCGCGGCCCGGGCTGTCACGGCCGAGGGCGAGGTCCCGGTGACCCTCGGCGTCGACGGCGGCCGGATCGTCGCGGTCGAACCCGGCGGCGCTCAGCTGTCCGGCGATCGGGTCGTCGAACTCGGCGACGACGTCGTGCTGCTACCTGGACTGGTCGACACGCACGTCCACGTCAACGACCCTGGTCGCGCCGAGTGGGAGGGCTTCGAGACGGCGACCCGCGCGGCCGCGGCGGGCGGCGTGACCACGATCGTGGACATGCCGCTCAACAGCCTGCCGCCGACGGTCGACGTCGCGGCGCTCGAGGTCAAGCGCAAGGCGGCGACCGGCCGGGTGCACGTCGACGTCGGCTTCTGGGGCGGCGCGATCCCCGGCAACGTCTCGGATCTGCGCGGCCTGCACGAGGCCGGCGTCTTCGGGTTCAAGTGCTTCCTGCTGCACTCCGGCGTCGACGAGTTCCCGCCGCTCGACCCGGCCGGGCTCGACGAAGCGTTGCGGGAGCTGAGTTCCCTGGACGCGCTGATGATCGTTCACGCCGAAGACGCGCACGAAATCGACGGCGCACCCGAGCCGCACGGCGGTCGCTATGTCGACTTTCTGCAGTCGCGACCTCGAGCGGCGGAGAACCTGGCCGTGACGCACGTGATCGAGGCGGCCCGCCGGAACTCGGCGCGAGCGCACATCCTGCACCTGTCGTCCGCAGAAGCCCTGCCGCTCGTGGCGGAAGCCCGCCGCGACGGCGTCGCGCTGACCGCCGAGACCTGCCCGCACTACCTGAGTTTTGTCGCCGAGGAGATCCGCGACGGCGCGACGCAGTTCAAATGCTGCCCGCCGATCCGGGAAGCGGCCAACCGCGAACTGCTGTGGCAGGGGCTCGCCGACGGTGTGATCGACTGCGTCGTCAGTGACCATTCGCCGTGCACTCCGGAGCTGAAACGCTTCGACAGTGGCGACTTCGGTCAGGCCTGGGGCGGGATTTCGAGCCTGCAGCTGGGACTTCCGGCGATCTGGACGCAGGCGCGGCAGCGCGGGTTCGCGCTCACCGACGTCGTCCGCTGGATGGCCGAGCACCCGGCCGCACAGGCGGGAATGCGCCGCAAGGGGCATCTCGCGGTGGGCTACGACGCCGACTTCTGCGTGTTCGCGCCGGACGAGGCGTTCGTGGTCGACGTCGCGAAACTGAAGCACCGCAACCCGGTGAGCGCCTACGACCGCCGTCCGCTGGCCGGCGTGGTCCGCTCGACCTGGCTGCGGGGCACCGAAATCACCGGTGACGAGCCCTTTGGCGCGTTGCTGACCCGGGGGAACTGCTGAAATGGAGGCTGTGTTGTCTGACCGTCCTGAGTGGACAGAGCTGCCCGACCTCGCCTCACGCCGCTTCGGCGGGACCGTGATGTGGGCGACCGACGAGCTGTTCGCCGAGAAGGAGAACCTGGTCAACCCGTGGACGCCGGCGCACCGCGCCGAGACGTTCGGCCCGAAGGGCCAGGTCTACGACGGCTGGGAGACCCGCCGCCACCGCGAACCGGGCGACGACCAGGCGATCCTGCGCCTCGGCCTGGCGGGCACGGTCACCGGCGTCATCGTCGACACGGCGTTTTTCAAGGGCAACTACCCGCCGTTCGTCTCGGTCGAGGCGGCGTCGGTGCCGGGCTACCTGAGCGCGGCGGAGCTGACGTCGGCGGACTGGGACGTCCTGGTCGACCACGCGCCCGCGGCGGGCCACACGGAGAACTTCTACACGGTCAACGGTTCCCGCAGGTACACGCACGTACGCCTGACCCAGCACCCCGACGGCGGCGTCGCCCGCCTGCGCGTCCACGGCGCCCCGATCCCGGACCCGGACCTGCTTGATCTCGACGCCCTGGACCTGGCGGCCCTGGAGAACGGCGCCTTGGTGACGGGGTGCAGCAACATGTTCTATTCCTCGCCGAACAACATGTTGTCGCCCGGCCTGGCCGCCCATCAGGCCGAGGGCTGGGAGACAGCCCGCCGCCGCGACGACGGCAACGACTGGGTGACGCTCCGCCTGGCCGGCGCCGGAACGGTTCGTTTTGTCGAGCTGGACACGAGCAACTTGAAGGGCAACGCCCCGGGCTGGGCCTCGATCAGCGGCCGCGACACGTACGGAGAGTGGGTGGAGCTGCTGCCGAAGACGCGCCTGCAGCCGGACACCCGCCACCGCTTCGCCCTGCCGGACGGCCCCGAGGTGACGGAAGCTCGCCTGGACATCTACCCGGACGGCGGTCTCGCCAGGCTGCGCCTGTTCGGCCGCCTGACGGAGGCCGGGCGAGCGAACGTGAAGGCCCGGTTCGCCAAGACCCGCTAGCCACACGGCGAAGTTGGCGCGGTGCGCGACAAGCCGCGCAGGTCGGTTTGCGCCACCTGGTCGGTTTGGCGAGTCGCGTGGTCCACTTCCGTGAGCCGTGAGCCGTGAGCCGTGAGCCGTGAGCCGTGAGCCGTGAGCCGTGAGCCGTGAGCCGTGAGCCGTGAGCCGTGAGCCGT
>NZ_JAYFSI010000007.1:0-548238 GCF_034929455.1 Amycolatopsis heterodermiae | reverse complement strand
CACCGGTGACAACATGACCGTCAACGGCGCGAAGATCCTGTGCGGCAACATCCCCACCAAGAACGCCACGGTCTTCGTGATCGACAAGGTGCTGACCCCGGGCACCAACAAGTAACACCGAACTCCCGAGTCGCCACTACTTCCCTTGCGGGGACTCGGTGTAACGGCCGCCGCAGCTTCGTGGACAACGGAGCTGCGGCGGCCGCAGTTCGTCCACCTCGGTGGCTGCAGACTGGCGGCGGGTTGCAGGAGATCCGCCGCCGGGGGACGCCCTTAGCGGCGGCGTCCCGGTCGGCCGTCGTCACCGCTGGTTCACTCCAGGGCGGTGGCGGCGGCCGGCCCCGGATGTCGCCGGGACGGCCGCGCACCACTTCTCTTCGATGCGCCAGAAGCGCCAGACCGCCAGTGCGGCCAGCCACGTGACGACGAACAGCCCGACGATCACGAAGCCGACGTGGTCCAGATCCACTCCGGCGATCGCCGCGAGCGGGCCGGTCGTGATGCCGAACTCGGGCACGAGGATGGACAGCAGCTCGATCGTCCCGATGATCAGGGCGATCGCGACGGACAGCGCCGTGATGGTGATGTTGTAGAAGATCTTCCGCACCGGCTTCGCGAACGCCCACGCGTAGGCGAAGTTCATGAAGCACCCGTCGGCCGCGTCGAACAGGGTCATCCCGGCCGCGAACAGGATCGGCAGCACCAGGATCGCGTACCAGGGCAGGGAGAACGCCGCCGCCCCGGCGGCGAGCACGAGCAGGCCGATCTCGGTGGCCGTGTCGAACCCGAGTCCGAAGAGGACACCCACCGGGTAGATGTGCCACGGCTTGCGGACGGCTTTCGTGGCGCCACCGAGGATCCGGTTCAGGAAACCGCGCTTGTTCAGCTGCGATTCCAGTTCGGCTTCGTCGAAATCGCCGTGGCGCATGCTCCGGAAAACGCGCAGGATCCGGCCGAGCACGACGAGGTTCACGATCGCGATCAGGTACAGGAAGACACCGGAGGTCGACGTGCCGATCACCGTCGTCGTCCGGTGCAGCGCCGACCCGTCGTCGGTCACCTGGCCGGCGAGCGCCCGGATTCCCAGGGACAGCAGCAGGCACAGCAGGAAAACGACCGTGGAATGGCCGAGCGAGAACCAGAAACCGACCGACAGCGGCCGTTGTCCTTCGGCGAGGAGCTTGCGGGTCGTGTTGTCGATCGCGGCGATGTGGTCCGCGTCGAACGCGTGCCGCATGCCCAGGGTGAACGCCGTGACGCCGAGGCCCACGCCGAACACGCCGGTGGCTCCCAGCGCGTAGTGGTGGGGTGCCACCACGAATCCGAGCACGCCCCAGCCGGTCACGTTCAACGCCAGGATGACCGCGGCCATGCCGGCGATCGACCGCCGGTCGCGTGAGGACAGTCGGGCGGAACGGGGAATGGTGTTCATGGCCGCCTCGGGTTCGGGGAACGCAGCTGAGCGGGGAACGACTGCGACACTAGACAGATGAACAGACCGAAAGCAACGGCCGAACAGTGCGACCTTGATATGTGTCCAGCTGTGCAGGTAAGCAGTTCGTTGTGCTCGGAAACATTCACCTGTTCGGGCGTGAACCGGGCCACATCCGTCTGCGAATGAGTAGGTGCTTGCCCGGGAAACGGGCTCGGCGGCTGTTCCCGCATCGGGCGGGAGCGACCCGGAACGGCGCCGGAAACGGTGCCGGCTGCGAAAGGTCTGCTGCATGTCAGTACTGCCCCCGTTCCGCCGGACCCGGCGTGTGGGCCTCTCCCTGCTCGCGGTGGGGAGCATCGTGCTCACGAGCGCGCTGGTCGGCCTGGGAACCGATCTCGCCGCCGCCTCGAGCCACCGCGAAGCACCGCTCATCGCCGGCGACCCGCCGGTCGACAACACCGACGTCTACGCCTTCGTCAGCCCCGACAAGCCGGACACCGTCACGCTGGTCGCGAACTGGTACCCGTTCGAGGAACCCAACGGTGGCCCCAACTTCTACCCCTGGGCCGCCGACGCCCACTACGACATCAACATCGACAGCGACGGCGACGCCAAGCCCGACCTGACCTACCGGTGGACGTTCAAGACCGACGACCGCCGCGGCAAGTCGACCTTCCTCTACAACAACGGCCCGGTCACCTCGCTCGACGACCCGAACCTGTTGTTCCGCCAGAGCTACAACCTCGACGTCATCGACAAGTACGGCCGGTCGAAGAACCTGGTGCGCTCGGGCAAGACCGCCCCGTCGAACACCGGTGCCGCGTCGATGCCGAACTACGGCGCGCTGCGCGACCAGGCCGTGACGAACCTGCCCGGCGGCGGCAAGAGCTTCGCCGGCCAGGCCGACGACTCCTTCTTCCTCGACCTGCGCGTGTTCGACCTGCTCTACGGCGGCAACCTGTCCGAGGTCGGCCAGGACACGCTGCGCGGCTACAACGTCAACACCATCGCGCTGCAGGTCCCGAAGTCCGCGCTGGCGCTGAACGGCAACGCCACCCGCAACCCGGTGATCGGGGTGTGGAGCGACACCGAACGGCAGTCGCTGAGCATCAAGACGCCGGGCAAGGACACCCAGGCCGGCCCGTACGTCCAGGTCTCGCGGCTGGGCAACCCGCTGGTCAACGAGGTCGTCGTGCCCGCCGGGCTCAAGGACAAGTTCAACGCGCTCACCCCGGACCAGGACCACAACGTCCCGGAGCTGGTCAGCCGGGTCACCGACCCCGAGGTGCCCAAGCTGATCCAGGCCATCTACGGCCTGCCGGCGCCGGCGACCCCGCGCAACGACCTGGCCGAGATCTTCCTGACCGGCGTCACCACCAAGGCCGGTGGCCCGATCAAGGCGGACCTCAACTCGCAGCTGAACAACGCCGACGTCAACGCCAAGAGGTTCACGCCGTCGGAGATGCTGCGGCTCAACACCGCGGTGCCGGTCGCGGCGAACCCGAACCGGCTCGGCGTCCTCGCCGGTGACCTGCAGGGCTTCCCGAACGGGCGCCGTCTCACCGACGACGTCGTCGACATCGAGGTCCAGGCCCTCGAAGGCGCCGCCCAGACCGGCGTCATCGTCCCGGCGCTCGCGACCGGGGACAAGGTGAACGCCAACGACGTGCCGTTCGGGAGCGCCTTCCCGTACGTCGCGCTGCCGCACAACTCCGCGGTGAACGCGGGCGGTGGCGGCGGAGGCGGGGCCGTCGGCGGGAGTGCCACGTCAGGAGGAGCCGCCGGTCCCGCTGCCGGCGCCTCGTTCCCGGTCAAGCCCGCGCTCGGCGGCCTGGCCGCCGCGGTGCTGCTGGGCTCGGGCGTGTGGTTGCTGCGCCGCCGTCCCGGGACCGCGGCCGAATAAGTCCACCGACGCCGGTGGCGGGTGTTCGGCACCCGCCACCGGCGTCCGGCCGTGAGGTCTCCGCATGTCCGAACGTTCCCCCCGGCCGCGCCGGATCCTGGCGGTCGTCGTCCTGGTCGCCGGCGTGGTGACGCTCGTCGCGAGCGTCTCGGCCGGGCAGTCCGCGCCCGCCGCGGGTCCCGCGCCGGTCCCCGTCGCGCAGGACACGCTGGCCCACAGCATCGGTGTCGCGCAGGACAAGCTCCGCCGGACGCCGCAGGACCCGCTCACCTGGGCCCAGCTCGGCTCCGCCTACGTCGAGCAGGCCCGCATCACCGCAGACCCCGCCTACTACCCGAAGGCCCAGGGCGCGCTCGAGAAGTCCCTGCAGCAGCAGCCCGACGGGAACGGCGCGGCGCTGATCGGGATGGGCGCGCTCGCCAACGCCCGGCACGACTTCGCCGCCGCGAAGACCTGGGGCGAACGCGCGGAAGCCGCGTTGCCCGACACTGCCGAGTCCTACGGCGTGCTCGCCGACGCCCTGACCCAGCTCGGCGACGCCGGCGCGGCCACCGACGCGATCCAGCGGATGCTCGACCACAAGCCCGGCGTCTCCTCCTTCACCCGCGCCTCCTACGACCTCGAGCTGCACGGCCGGATCGACGACGCGCGGGCGGCGCTGCAACGCGCGGTCGCCGACGCCACCAGCCCGAGCGACGTCGCCTTCTGCCGCTACTACCTCGGCGAACTCGCCTTCAACTCCGGCCAGCTCGACGACGCCGCGGCCGAGTACGACCAGGGGCTGGCCGTCGACGCGCAGAACGTCTCGCTGCTGGAAGGCAAGGCCAAGGTCGCCGCCGCGCGCGGCCGGGTCGGCGACGCGCTCGCGGGCTACCGCGACATCGTCGCCCGGGTCCCGCTGCCGCAGTACCTGCAGGAGTACACCGACCTGCTCGTCGCCTCCGGCCGCAAGCCCGAGGCCGAGCAGCAGTACGCGGTGCTCGACAGCCAGCAGCGGCTGTTCGCCGCGGCCGGCGTCACCGACGACCTGACCGCGTCCGCCGTCGCCGCGAGCCGCGGCGACAACGCCGGTGCGCTGACCCACGCGCAGGCGGAGTGGGGACGGCGGCAGAACGTGCTCGTCGCGGACGCGCTCGGCTGGGCCCTGCACCTCAACGGCCGCGACGCCGAAGCGCTGCCCTACCTCGACCGCGCCGCCGCCCTCGGCGGGCGCACCGCGGCCTTCGCGTACCACCGCGGCATGGCCCTCGCCGGCGTGGGCCGCAAGGCCGACGCCGTCGCGGCCCTGTCGGACGCGCTCGCGATCAACCCGTACTTCTCGCCGGTCGGCGCGCCGGACGCGCGCCGAGCGCTCGACCAGCTCAAGGCGGCGTGATGAAACGGCTCGTGGCCGTCCTGTTCGGACTGCTGGCGCTCGCGCTGCTCACCGCGCCGGCCGCGGACGCCCATCCGCTCGGGAACTTCACCGTCAACCACTACGACGGCCTGACGCTGCGCCCCGGCGGTATCGACCTGCTGTCCGTTGTGGACAGTGCCGAGATCCCGACGGTGCAGGACAAGCCGTCCGTCGACACCGACCACGACGGCGTCGTCAGCGCCGCGGAGGCCGGCACCCGCGCGGCCGGTGACTGCGCGGCCCTGATGGCGGCCACGCCCGTCACGGTCGACGGCCGGCCCGTGCCGTTGACGCTGCGCACCAGCACCCTCGAGTTCCCGCCCGGACAGGCCGGGCTGCCGACCAGCCGGCTCTCCTGCGCGATGTCGGCGTCCGCGCGGCTGGACCGGGCCGCGACGCTGGTGCTCCGCGACGACTTCCGCACCGACCGGATCGGCTGGCGCGAGATGACCGCCGTCGGCGACGGCGTCCGGCTCCCGGCCGATGGGCTGCCGGCCACCAGCGTCAGCAACGAGCTGCGCGCCTACCCCGACGACCTGCTGGCCAACCCGCTCAACGTCCGCGGGGCCACCCTGCGCGTCGAACCCGGCATCGGCGGGGGCGCGGCCGCGGACGCCGCCCCGCACCTCGGCCCGCTGGACGCGGTGGTCGGCACGGTCACCCGGACGTTCACCGACCTCGTCGGCACCGACGACCTGACGCCGGCGGTCGGGCTGCTGGCCGTGCTGCTGTCGCTGGTGCTGGGCGCGTCGCACGCCGCGCTGCCCGGGCACGGCAAGACGCTGATCGCCGCCTATCTCGCGGGCAAACGCGGTTCGACGCGCGACGCGCTCGTCGTCGGCGCCACCGTGACGGTGACCCACACCGCCGGGGTGCTGGTGCTGGGGCTGCTGATCAGCGGGTCGAGCGCGCTGGCGGGGGAGAGCGTGCTGAGCTGGCTCGGTGTCGCGAGTGGACTGCTGGTGACGGGGATCGGCGCCTGGCTGCTGGTGTCCGCGCTGCGCAACCGCGCGAAGCAGGTGCACGCGGAGCCGGTGCTGGTCGCCGCCGGAGCCGTCGCCGACGCTCCCGCGCATGGACACGGGCATGGGCACGGCCATGGACACGGTCACGGGCATGGCCACGGGCACGGACATGGCCATGGGCACGGCTTCGGGCGTGGCGGGCTGATCGGGATGGGGGTCGCCGGTGGGCTGGTGCCGAGCCCGTCCGCGCTCGTCGTCCTGCTGGGCGCGGTCGCGCTCGGCCGCACCTGGTTCGGCGTCCTGCTGGTGCTCGGTTACGGGTTCGGGATGGCCGCCACGCTGACCGCCGTCGGGCTGCTCCTGGTCCGGCTGCGCGACCGCCTGGACACGATGCGCCGCATGGACCGGCTGCGGGCCCGGGCGGCCCGGCTGTCCGGCTGGATGCCGGTGCTCACCGCGACACTGGTGCTGGTGGTCGGGCTCGGCCTGGCCGTCCGCGCCGCGACGGGAAACGGATGACGATGCGCGCGACCCTCGCCCTGGCCTGCTGCCTCCTGATCGCCTCCTGCTCGGCCGCCCCGCCCGATCCCGGGCCGGTGTTCGACAACGAGGGCAACCAGGCGGTCGGCTGCATGAAGCACCAGCCGGCCGGGCCGGGGGCCCGTTACCTCGACCCGGGACAGGTCCGCACGGACGAAACCCTTCCCCTGCTTCGGTACTACACCGCCAACGGCCGCAAGGCCTACTGCGACCACGCGGCACCGTCGGCGGCCGACCGGGCGTGGGCCGGGGTGTACGTCAGCCTCGGCGCCGAGCGCGCGAACGTCGCGGGCCTCGTGGGTTAGCGGCGCTCAGCGGGTGATGAGGCCGCGGAGCTTGGCCGCGGCCAGCCGGACGCGCGACTTCACGGTGTTGACCGAAACTCCCTGTGCCGCGGCGATGTCCCGGTAGGTCAGGCCGTCGATGTAGGCCTGGGTCAGCAGAATCCGCTGCTCCGGTGGCAGCTGCGCCAGTGCGGCGCGGATCTGGTGCACCTGGACGCCGTCCAGCACGTGCTCGCTGGGGTCGGGCTCGGTCGAGATCTGGGCCCGGGTCGCGATCAGGGTGTCGCGTTGCCGCGCCGCCTGCGCCGAGCGGACCCGGTCGACCGCCCGCCGCCGCGCGATCATCGTGACCCACCGGGCGCCGGTGCCCTGCGCTCCGTCGAACCGCGCGGCGGTCGACCAGAGCTCGAGAAACGTCTCCTGCGTGACTTCTTCGGACTGGGCGTGGTCCTGCACGACCGTGAAAACGGTGTGGAAGACCAGGCCGAAGAATTCCCGGTACAACCGGTCGAAGGCGGACCGGTCTCCGCCGGCCACCCGTTCGAGCAGTTCTTCCATGGCTCTGTCCCAGCCTCGGCAGTCTGGTCGGCAAAAGTGAATGCATTTCCAGCAGCGAGGTCCGGGCTGCCCCTTTACGGAAGGTTCGAGGCGACGTCTCGCCCAGCTTGGTGCGAGCCGGCGGTTAGGCCATCGGGGTGATTCCCCGCCGGATTCGTGGCCTGTTTCCTGGCTTCGCCACGGACGTCGTCGCAGGTCGCGGCCGCCGGTGGGCACGTCGGCGGTGGTGCGGGCCGAACAGGGGGATGAACCCGATCGGGGGTGCCTCCGAATCGTGGTTGTCGGCGGACACCGGGTTCCCGGGTGATCCGGCTGGATCTTCACCAACGAGCCCGCCCGGCGCGGCCGCGAGCGGAGCGCAGAGAGCGTGATGTCGAATGCGATCGTCCAGGAACGACAGGGTTTTCGGCGGCAAGCCGGTGCTGGGAATCGCGAAGGAGAGTGACCGCAGGGCCTTCCTGCGGATGGCGGGGCTGGTCGGGGTCGGCGCGACGCTGGTCGCCGGCGGCCTCGGATCAGCGGTGACCGCGGCGATCGCCGCGCCGGCCGCGGGTGACGCGGGTGATCTCGAGATCCTCAACTACGCGTTGACGCTCGAGTACCTGGAATCGGACTTCTACGCCATGGGGCTGACGAAGAACCTCGTCAGCGGGCGCGAGCTGGAGCTGATCACGGAGATCGCCGACCACGAGAGCGCGCACGTCACGGCGGTCACGGCGCTGATCAAGCAGCTCGGCGGCACCCCGGTCGCCAAGCCGGCGATCAAGTACCCGGCCGAGACGTTCGCCGACAAGGCGGGCTTCCTCAAGTCGGCGTCGACGTTCGAAGAGGTCGGGGTGACGGCGTACCACGGTCAGGTCGGGCTGATCAAGAGCGCCGACGTGCTGAAGGCGGGTGCGTCCATCGCCGGGGTGGAGTCGCGGCACGCGGCCGTGCTGGCCTCCCTGATGGGCGGCGAGCCGTTCCCGGCACCGATCGAGAAGCAGCGGACGAAGGACGAAGTCCTCGCCATCGTCAAGCCGTTCCTCTCCTGACTTCCCGACTCCGTAAGGAAAACCATTCATGAACAGGCGTGATCTGATCCACGGGCAGGCCACCGAGGTGTCGCCGCAGCTGGCGCTCGGTGCGCTCAACAACCGCTGGGCCCTGGCCCAGGCCGGCGACTTCGGGAGCGACCTCGACGTCCTCAACTACGCGTTGACGCTGGAGTACCTCGAATCGGCGTTCTACGTCCAGGGCAACAAAGCCGTCTCCCTTTCGGGGGCCGAAGCCGACTACCTCAAGAAGATCCAGTCCGACGAGGAGTCCCACGTCACCACCCTGACCTCGACGATCAAGAAGCTGGGCGGGACCCCCGTCGAGGCGCCGATGGTGAACTTCGGTGCCGCGTTCGAGAACCGCATGAGCTTCCTGAAGACGAGCCACACCTTCGAGAACGTCGGGGTCGGCGCGTACCTCGGCGCGGCCGGGTTCATCAAGGACAAGACCATCCTGCAGGCCGCGGCCGGGATCTTCGGCGTCGAAGCACGGCACGCGGCGGTCGTCGGGAACCTGCTCGGGCTGCCCGCGAAGGGCGGGGTGTTCATGGGCAACACCGAAACCCCGAAGGACAAGGCCACCGTGCTGGCCGCCGTCGCGCCGTTCCTGGTCGCCACGCCCACCGTCCCGGCCGGTGCGCCGGACATGGGCGCGGGCGGGACGAGCGACGGCACGACCGGCACCGTCCTCACCGCGACCGGCGCGGTGCTGGTCGCCGGTGCGGCGGCGACGGCGGTAGTGGCAGGCCGTCACCGCCGCGCCGACTCCGGCGAAGGACCCGATGCCTGACGCGGATCCCGCGGAAACCGGAGCCGGTGGGCGTCGCCGCAACGTCCGCCGGCTCCTCCTCGCGCTCGTCGTGGTGCTGGCTCTCGCCGGCGGCGTCCTGATCTGGGTGGGCGTGACGCGCCCGTCCGGCCCGGGGCCCGTCGCCTCGGCCGGTAACATCCCGGCGCCGACGACCGCACTGTCCACTCCGGACCCGACGACCACCGCCCCGCCGGTTTCCCGGCCGCCGGTTCCGCTGTCCCGGTCCGCGCCCGTTTCATTGCGGGTGCCGAGCATCGGGGTGAGCAGCTCACTGCTGTCCCTGGGCCTGAATCCCGATAGGACGGTCGAATCCCCCAAGGACTTCGGCAAAGCCGGCTGGTACGACCTCGGGCCGACACCGGGCGAGGTGGGTGCGTCGGTCATCCTCGGGCACATCGACTCCTACCGCGGCCCGGCGGTGTTCTACCGGCTTGCGAAGCTCGTGCCCGGCGCCCAGATCCTCGTCCTGCGCGGTGACGGCAGGACGGCGGCGTTCACGGTCGACGCCAAGCGGCAGTACCCGAAGAGCGGGTTCCCGGCGAACGACGTCTACGGCGCGGTGGACTACGCCGGGCTGCGGCTGGTCACCTGCGGCGGCGAGTTCGACCGGGCCGCGCGCAGCTACCTGGACAACATCGTGGTCTACGCGCACTTCACCGGAACGACCTGAGTGGACGGACCGGCGTTCAGGTTGCTTCCATGTCCACGTACGGCCCGTCCCCGGTCCGCCGTGGCGCGGTCACCGGCTGGGTGGTCGCCGGTGTGTCCAGGAGCAGCCGCGTCACCGCTTTGCGCGGGTCCAGGCTGCGGAGCTGGTTGAGTTCGCCGAGCGGTTTGCGCAGTTGCTCGAATTCCGGGCCGAGGTCGTCGGTGATCTGCTGGTGGGCGTTCGCGAGCGCGTCCTTGGCCTTGTGCGCGGCCTTGCGGACGGTCGTGAGAGCGCCGGGAAGCCGTTCCGGGCCGAGAATGAACAGCGCGGCGACCAGGAGGACGAGCAGGTGTTCCGGGCTGAGTCCGAGCATCGTGGCCCCGTTCGAGGTGCGGGCAGGGGCGGTGCCGGATCCCCCGACGGGACCCGGCACCGGCCCTTTCCCGGTCAGTTGGCGGCGCTGGTGTTCACTTCGCCGTTGACGCCCTTGGGGAAGAAGCCGCCGGACTTGGCGGCCTTGTTGGTCAGGTACACGATGTTGAGGACCTGGCCGGGGGAGCGGCTGTAGGCGATGCCGTTGGCGTCGGTGGGGACGATGTTGGCGTTGCCGTGGCTGTCGATGACGCCCTGGTCGTCGTCGGTGGGCCCGTCGAGGCTGTCGCGGGCGGCGGACAGCTTGAGCGTGGCCTTGCCTTCGCCGCGCTGGTAGAGGGCGCTGCGGATGTTGGCCGCGTGGTAGGCCTCGACGGCGAGGATGCCGGCGGCGGCTTCGAGGTAGGTCTTGTTGGTGATCAGCGGGGCCGCGCCCTTGTAGGCGGTGACGCCGACGTCTTCGAAGAGGAACGCGGCGAGCAGGAAGTTTTCCTCGCAGGAGAAGGCGTCGAAGCTCTGGCCGGGCTTGACGAGCCCGGCGGCCTGGGCCGCGGCGGTGAAGCTGGCCCGGAGGTCGATCGCCGGACGGCTGACCGCGGCCGAGCCGAGCGCCGAGCGCAGGAACTGGACGTGCGCCTTCTCGTCGCCCGCGATCTCCTGGGCGTACTGCTTCGCGGCTTTGGTCTGGAACCGGACGGCACGGCCGCCGGTGACGCCGCCGCGGGCGCCGGTGCCGGTGGTCATGGCGTCGTCGAGTCCCTTGCCGGTGACGGCGTGCAGGTAGAACTCGGCTTCGAGGTACTCGAGGTTGAGGGCGAAGTTGAGGACGGCGCCGTCGCTGACGCCGCTCGGCGCGGCTGCGGCGGCGGGTCGTGCGGTGGCCGCGGACGCGGGCCCGGCGACGAGGCCGCCGAGGGCACCGGCGCCGACGACGCCCAGGCCGGTCATGCCGGCCGCCTTGAGGAAGCGGCGGCGGTCCTGGTCGTTCTCGGCGCTGCGGTTGATCATCGCTGCGGCATAGCGTTTGCCAAACACGGACGAACTCCTCACCCGCCCGCACGCGGCGGGCGTAACCCAGCGCCGGATTCCCGGCACTGGGCGGATCCTTCGTGGACATTGCCCTTTCGGGGCCGTCGAAGCCGCGGATGGGTCAATCCCCCGGGCGGGTTTCCCGGCGTCGTGCGAGGAGCGCCACGCGGAGTGTCCATTCAGGTCACGGGGGTGACCGGCTTGGGGGTTTTACGCCTTTCGCGGCACGAAAACCCGACATTTACCCGCTACCCAGTGGTAGCAAACCTCTTTTGAGGGAAAGAAAAAACTTCAATCTCCACCCAATCCGGTGAGGGTCTTCGCCCCGAAACCTGACTGACGGTGAAGTCCAACCCTGAAGGGGGGTGAGATGGATGGATACTTCCCAGACGGATT
Source organism: Amycolatopsis heterodermiae (assembly GCF_034929455.1). Taxonomy (NCBI): domain Bacteria; kingdom Bacillati; phylum Actinomycetota; class Actinomycetes; order Pseudonocardiales; family Pseudonocardiaceae; genus Amycolatopsis; species Amycolatopsis heterodermiae. The sequence goes on along the minus strand of NZ_JAYFSI010000007.1, from coordinate 536,863 downwards.
ACGCGCTGGTCCGGCACCCCCTGGTACTGAGGGTGCTGGTCGTGGCCGGCGCGTTGTTCGGATTCACCCTGCTGGCCTTGGCCGTGTCGGGGGCCGCGGACGCTTCGGAAGGTTCGCCGCCGCCCGGCCTGCTCGACGGAGCCGGGCAAACCGTGCACGGCGTGCTCGAGCCCGTGGAACCGGTGCTGAAGCCGGTCACGGGCACGGTGCACGACGTGACGGCACAGGTCGCTCCGGCGGCAAAACCGGTCACGGGCGCAGTGCACGATGTGACGGCACGGGTCGCTCCGGTGGTGAAGCCGGTGACGGGCGCAGTGCACGATGTGACGTCACAGGTCGCTCCGCTGGTTAAGCCGGTGGCGGGCACGCTGCACGCGGTGTCGTCGCTGGCGGAGCCGGTGGTGAAGCCGGTGACCAGCGGGCTCGAGCCCGTGCTCGCGCCGCTGACGCGGCCGGTGCTGCAGGCGGCCGAGCCGGTGTTGTCGGCTTTGCGGCCGGTCACCGAGCCCGTGCTGAATGCGGTTTCTCCGGTGACTTCGCCGGTGCTGCGCGCTACTGCTCCGGTGACCGCACCGGTGGTGCGGGCGATCGGGGCCGAGCACGTGGCCCCGGTGCCGACCGGGAAACCGGCCACGCCTGCGCCGCGCGGAGACACCACTGCCCCGTGGGCGGTGGCCGGGCATCCCGTGACGGTCGCTTCGGTCGTCGAGCAGGGTGACACCCAGCGTCGTCACGACGCTCAGCTCGGTTCCCGGCACCTCGCCGGGGATACGGACGCGGCCGGCGTTGCCGGTCCGATGTCCGGATCCGGCGGCGGCGGTTTGCCCGCCGACGTGTCCGGGATGAGCGGCGCGATGTCGGCGGGTTCCGGTGGGCAGCACGGTGGTGAGTACGCCGTGACCGCTGCCGGGACCGGCACGCCCGGGACCGATCGATCCTGGCGGGCGCCACCCGCGGGCTCGTGGTCGTTGCACTGGCTGGAGTTCTACGGCAACGATCATCCGAGCTGACGAACCCTTTCCACCTCAATCCACATCGGACGGATGGTAAGGAAAGGGAAGTCATGCACAAGTACGTGCGACGCGGCCTGACCGCCGCATTCATCTCCGGCGGGTTCGTCCTGCTGGGCAGTGCGGTGGCCAGTGCGGACACCGTCAACTCGGGCCCGCTGGGCGGGCTCGGCACCACGCTGCACTCGGTCGTGGCCGGCACCGCCACCGGCGGCAACGGCGGGACCTCGGGCAACGGCGGGAACGCGAGCAGCGGCAACACCGCGGTCAGCGGGAACTCCGGCAGCTCGGGCAACTCCGGCTCCACCGGCGGCAACAGCGCCTACGGCGTCTGCGTGCTGGCCAAGTGCAACACCACGGTGTCCTCGGGCAACTCCGGGAACACGGGCGCGACCGGCTCGACCGGGAACGCCTCGAACACCAGCACCACCACCGGTGGCCACTCCGGGAACGCCGGCAACGGCGGCTCCGGCACGTCGGTGGCGTCGGGCAGGAACACCGCGGACACGCGGGGCGCCCGCGGCGTCCTCGGCTCGGTGACCGGTACCGCGAAGGGCGGCAACGGTGGCAACTCCGGCGACGCCGGGAACGCCACCAGCGGCAACTCCGCGACGTCGGGGAACTCGGGCAACTCCGGGAACTCCGGCTCGACCGGCGGCAACAGCGCCTACGGCCTGTGCCTGCTGGCGCAGTGCACCACCTCGGTGTCCTCGGGTGACTCCGGGAACACCGGCGCCACCGGCTCGACCGGCGACGCGACGAACACCAGCACCACCACCGGCGGGAACTCCGGCAACGCGGGCAACGGTGGCGACGCCACCGCCGCCGGCACCGGCCAGAACTCCGCCGGGAACAACGGTGGGCACCGCTGGAACCAGGGTGGCAGGAACAGCGTCCTGGGTTCGGTCACCGGCACCGCCACCGGCGGCAACGGAGGCAACTCCGGCGACGCCGGCAACGCGAACAGCAACAACGGCGCGGTGACCGGGAACTCCGGCAACTCGGGTGACTCGGGTTCCACCGGCGGCAACACCGCCATCGTGTGGACCCTCGGCGGCCAGAACACCGGCCGTGGCCACCAGAGCGGCTGGAACAACGGTGGCTGGAACAACGGTGGCTGGAACTCCGGCTGGAACCACAACTCCGGCTGGAACAACAGCTGGAAGCACGAGGGCACGAAGTCGGCCACCACGGTGACCTCGGGCAACTCGGGTGACACCGGCGCCACCGGTTCGACCGGCGACGCGACCAACACCAGCACCACCACCGGCGGTAACTCGGGCTGGGCGGGCAACGGTGGCGACGCCACCGTCGTCAGCACCGGCAAGAACTCCGCCACGAACACCGGTGGGCACAGCTGGAACCGTCACAACCAGGGCGGGAACAGCAGTGTTTCGGGCAAGGTCACGGGCACCGCGACCGGCGGCAAGGGTGGCAACTCCGGCGACGCCGGTAACGCCACCAGCCACAACAACGCCGTGAGCGGCAAGTCCGGCAACTCGGGTGACTCGGGCTCGACCGGCGGCAACACCGCCGTCACGTCGGCCCGCGGTGGCCACCAGGGTGGCTGGAAGCACGAGAACGGCACGAAGTCGGCCACCACGGTGACCTCGGGCCACTCGGGTGACACCGGCGCCACCGGCTGGACCGGCGACGCGGGCAACACCAGCACCACCACCGGCGGGAACTCCGGCTGGGCGGGCAACGGCGGCGACGCCGGCGTCATCGCCAGCGGCTGGAACACCGTCGCGCACGGCCCGCACACCGTCTGACGGTCAGCGGGGAACACCACGGCGGGGCACCGGAGGAATCCGGTGCCCCGCCCTCTTTTCGCGGTATCGCCGAGCTGTGACCGGAGGTCAGTGGGGCAGGTGGACGTCGTTGCCCGAGCCGATCGACAGGTGGCTCAGGTCGGCGCCGATGTTGCCGCTCAGGGCGCCTTCGCCGATGTTGCCGACGACGTCGTGGACGTCGGAAACACCAGAGACACCGGAGTGCGAGCCGATGTCGCCGATGTGGTTGGTGACGTCGCCCAGGTGGGTGGTGACGTCGCCGAGGGTGCCGTTGTGCGAGACGTCGCCGAGGTGCGCGGTCGCCTGGTTCACGACGTCGCCGACGGTGTGCTCCAGGCCGGTGTTCGCGCCCAGCGAGCCGGTGAGGTCGCCGATGGTCGAGCCGACGCCCTGCGCGCCGTCGACGGCCGAGGTGAGGCCGGAGACGTTCTGCAGGCCCGAGGTGAGGTTGCCGCCGTCGAGGGCGCCGGTGACGTCGCCGCCCATGACGTGCCCGGTGACGTCGCCGACCGCGCCGGTCACGGTGGTGACCGGGTCGAGCTGGCCGCCGCCGACGTGGTCGATGCTGCCGGCGAGGTCGCCCGCGGCGGAGAACGGGTCGGTGATGTTCTGGGTGAGGGCAGTCATCCCGCTCACCGCGCCGAGGACGTTGTTCTCGGAGGTGGCGTCGCCGAGGGCGAGGTTCTGGGTGAGGGCCTTGAGCTGGTCGATGGCGCTGGCCTGGCCGGTGATGGAGTCGAGGTTCAGGCCGTTCTCGCCACCCAGGTTGCCGACGGGCGCGAAGTCGAGCACGAGCGGCAGGATGTCGTGCAGGTCGGCGCCGGAGATGTCACCGAGGCCCGCGTCGTTCAGCGTCTGCTGCGGGTCTTCGCCGAAGGAGCCGCGGGCGGACGGGTCGTTGAGCAGGTTGAGCGTGAATTCGTACAGCGACTGCGCGGGGTTCATCGACCAGGCTCTCTGTGGGGGACAGGTGACTTCGCCGATCACGGGGATCGACCGTGCCGACGCTAGGACCGCGCCGGTGACGGGCACATCGGGTCTGACGCCTAGTCACGATCTTGGCCACCCCTGAGGGGGACGTGTCAGCCGTTAGGGGATCGGGCGCGGATGTGGCGTGGGTCTCTTCGCAGAACCCGGGGACGCACCGCCCATCTGCGGGCGCACGCTGGCTCGAACCTCTTGCGGTGACCAAAGCGGGTCGCCGTGTGGGAGGTGCCGACCGTCGTGAAGGAGCTGCTGCCTGCGCAGCTGCGTGACCTGCTGACCGGGATCACCACCCGTCCGGAGGACCCGGTCCGGGTGATCCTGTCCGGTCCGCCCGGCCACGGGAAGTCGACGGCGCTGGCCGTGATCGCCCGGCACTACCGGGACGCCGGCGTCCCGGTGATCCGCCGCGACGCGCTCGCCGAGGCCGGGGCCGGGGCGGCGATCCTGCTCGACGACGCCGACACCCTCACCGACCCGGCGCTCGTCGGCCTGGCCGGGGCAGCCACCCGGCTGGTGCTCACGCACACCCCCGGCGCCGCCGGGGCCGTCGCGGCCGAACTGGTCCGGCCCGGGACCCGGCACATCCGGCTCACCGCGTGGACCGCCGCCGACGTCACCCGGTTCGCGCAGGGAACGCTCGGCCGTTCCCTGACGCCCGAGCAGGCGGCCGCGGCCCAGCGCGCGACGGCGGGCGTGCCGCGGCTGGTGACGCACTGGCTGCCGGGCCCGGGGGAGCTGGTCGACGAGCTGCGGGCGGAACTGGACCTGCTCGGCGAACCGGGGCAGACCTACCTCGTCGCCGCGGCCGCCGGGAGCGGCCGTGACCTCGAGCTGCTCGCGGCCGCCCTGGACCTGGGCCGGGACGACGTCTCCGCGGTGGTCACCCGGGTCCGCGCCGCCGGGCTGCTGGCCGCCGACGACGGCGTGCCGCCGGTGGTCGTGCGGGCGGTCCGTGACCACGTCGGGGTGGATCGCCAGCTCACGGTGCTCGTCCGGATGCTCGACGTCCTGCTGGCCGCCGGGCAGCCGGTGCGGCCGGTCGCGCGTGAGCTGCTGCGGCTGGGGGCCGCGGGCGAGGTCGTGCGCGCCGGTCTCGAGGCCGCGGCGGCCGAGGCACTCACGGACGACCCGGCGCTCGCCACCGACCTCTACGCGGCCGCAGCCCAAGGCGGCAGCTCGCGGACGCGGCTGGCCCCGGAGTGGGCCGGCGCCGCCGTCCGCGCGGGACGGCTCGACACGGCGCTGGCCCTCGGCGACGAACTCCTGAACTCCGCCCAGCCGGCGGACCGGGCCCGCGGGGCGCTGATCTCGGGCACGGTCATCGCCCGACGCGGCGACCTGGCCCGGGGCGCCGAGCTGCTGCGCTGGTCAGGGGAGCCAGGCGCGAGACGGCTGGCCGACCTGGCCGGCATCGCCCTCGGCGAGGCCGAGTTCAGCGGGGTTGGGCTCGGTGAGGCCGGGTTCAGCGGGGTTGGGCTCGGTGAGGCCGGGTTCAGCGGGGTTGGGCTCGGTGAGGCCGGGTTCAGCGGGGCTGGGCTTAGTGGGGCCGGGCTTGGTGAGGACCGGGCGGGAGGGGCTGGGCTGAGTGGGGCCGGAGTCAGCGAGGCTGGGCCTGGCGGGGCCGGGCTGAGCGGGGCCGGACTCGGCGAGGACCGGGCGGGCGGGGCCGGACTCGGCGGGGCTGGGCTCGGCGGGGCGGGGCTCAGTGGGGCCGGACTCAGCGAGGCCGGCGCCGGTGAAGCCGGGCCGCTTCCGGCCTACGGTCACGTCGCCGGGCAGGTGCTGGACGGGATCCGGGCTTCCGTGTCCGGGCGTCCCGATGCCGCGCTGGCGACCTTGCTGGCCGCGGCCGATTCCGCCGCGGCCACCGGCACCGGTCACCTCCTGCCGGATTCACCGGCTGCGCTTGCCGCCCTGGTGGCGTTGCACGCCGCCGAGTTCGATCTCGCCCACGGTGTCCTCACCCGGGCGGGCGGCGGCGACCGGTACACCCTCCTGCTCGGCTGGACCGCCATGCTCCGCGGTGACCTGGCCGCCGCCGGAACGCACCGCGCGGCCGTGCGTGGCCCGCTGGCTCCGCGCGACGAGCTCTTCCTCCACGCCCTCGAACTGGGGCTGGCCCGGCGCAGCGACACCCCGGACGCCGTCCGCGCGCGCTGGCCCGCGGCCTACGAAGCGATGATGCGCCAGCCCGTCGACCTGTTCACCCTGCTGCCGCTGGGAGAACTGCTCGTCGCGGCGGCCCGCGTCGAGGAGGGTTTCCGCGTCGCCTCCCACCGCGCTCGCGCCCTCGCCCTGCTCGAGCGGCTCGGTGCTCCGGCGTTGTGGTCCACGTGGCTGGCCTGGTCGACGTTCCACGCGGCGGTGATAGCCGGCGACCGCGAGACGGCCCGCGAGGCGCTGACCCCCCTGGAAACGTCGGCCGGCCGGCTCGCGCCCACGCTGGCCGCGGCCGGCGGCGTGTGGCTGGCGGTGCTCGGCGGCACCGTGGACGTCGACGCCGTGCTCGCCGGGGCCGAGTCGCTGCACCGCGCCGGACTCCGCTGGGATGCCGCGCGGCTGGCCGGGCAGGCGGCGATCCGCGTGACCGACCGCAGCGCGATGGTGACGTTGCTGCGTGCGGCCAAGCGGTTCTCGTCCGGGATCACCGGCGGGACGGGGACGGCGGCGCCGGCCTCCGCGCCCGCGCTGACCCCGCGTGAACAGGACATCGGGCATCTGGTCGTGGCGGGCCACACCTACCGTGAGATCGGGGAGAAGCTCCACATCTCGGGCAAGACCGTCGAGCACCACATGGCCCGGATCCGCGGCAAGCTGGGCGTCACCGACCGCCGCACGATCGCGACGCTGCTGCGCGGCATGCTGGGTGAACCCGGCTGAGCGTCCTCAGTGGAGCCAAGAACATGGCGTGGCACCAATCCGAAAGGGGCTTCGGCCGCGAACCACCAGTGCAGTCAACCCTGTTGGGAGGATCCATGCCCCGCGTGACCGTCGGCCACGAGAACTCCGCATCGATCGAGCTGTACTACGAGGACCACGGCGCCGGGAAACCGGTCGTGCTGATCCACGGCTGGCCGCTGAGCGGCCGCTCCTGGGAAGCGCAGGTGCCGGCGTTGGTCGACGCCGGTTACCGCGTCATCACCTACGACCGGCGCGGTTTCGGCCGGTCGTCCCAGCCCTGGGGCGGCTACGACTACGACACCTTCGCCGCCGACCTCGAAACCCTGCTCACGCACCTCGACCTGCGTGAGGTCACGCTCGTCGGCTTCTCCATGGGCGGCGGCGAGGTCGTCCGCCACATCGCCGCGCACGGCACCGGGCGGGTCGCCAAGGCCGTGCTCGCCGCGGCCGTCCCGCCGTACCTGTACCGGAGCGACGACAACCCGGACGGCGGTCTCGACGACGCCACGATCGGCCAGTTCGAAGCCGGCGTCCGCGGTGACCGCCTCGCCTTTCTGAAGCAGTTCACGACGGACTTCTTCAGCGCCGACGGCAAGCTGCTGGTGAGCGAGGACCAGCGGGCGTACGCGCAGGAGATCGCGGCGTTCGCGTCGCCGAAGGGCACCCTCGACTGCATCGCGGCGTTCGGCCGCACGGACTTCCGCGCCGACCTCGCCAAGATCGGCGTGCCGGTACTGGTGATCCACGGCGATGCGGACGCGATCGTGCCCTTCGAGGTCAGCGGCAAGCGCTCGGCCGACGCCCTCAAGGACAGCGAGCTGGTCGTGATCGAGGGCGGCCCGCACGCGATCAACGCGTCCCACGCCCAGGAGTTCAACGACGCGCTGCTGACGTTCCTGGCCCGGGGCGCCGCGTGAGCGCGGCGGGCGCGGTCCACCACATCCGGCTGACCGTCACGGACGTGGCTCGCGCGCGGGACTTCTACACCGGCGTGCTCGGCTTCTCGGTGGCGGTGGACGCGTTGCCGCCACAGGAAGATCCGGACTACTGGCTGATGGTCCACAACCTGCAGGGCGGGATCGTGCTCACCAATGGGCAGCTGCAGCTCGGGTTGCGGCCGTGCAGCGACCCGCGCCGCGCGGCCGGCGACCGGTTCGACCCGCTGCGCGTGGGGCTCGACCACGTCAGTTTCTCGGTCGGCAGCCGCGCGGACCTGGCCGAGATCCGGGACCGGTGCGCCGCGGCGGGGCACGAACACGGTGAGCTCGCCGAGCTGCCGCCGTTCGGCATCGCGGTGCTGTCGATCACCGATCCCGACGGCATCCAGCTCGAGCTCACCGCGCCGCTGGACCGGTGAGCCGTCACCCACAGGCGTGGTCCGCGCGGAACCACCTGTCTCCGTGGGACTCCAGGCTCGAACAACCCGTGATCAAGCCGGACACCCGGTCCGGTGCCGATCAGGTCCGTGTTCGTCCGAGGAGAAGGAGATCCACCGTGAGCACACTCCGCCGTCGCATCCTGGTGACCGCCGCGCTGCCCGCCGCGGCGCTCGGCTTCCTGCTGGCCGCCCCGGGCGCGGCCTCCGCCTCGACCACTCCAGCCACCAGTGACCACCACCAGCATCACCACCACGGTCTGGGTCTCAACCTCAGTATCGTGCTCGGCCTGCAGATCTCCGGCGGCGACTGGCACGACGGCGACTGCGACGGCTACGACGGCCTGCTCGGTCTCTGACCCACGGCTGACTCTCCCCGCGTCCCCACCGGCCTTCGCGCCGCGCGCCCGAGGACTCAACCGAAGGACCGGCTCGAGCTGTCGGTCCCGTTGCACGAACCGGAATTTCGTGGCTTCCGTGGCGGTTCGACAGCTTCGATTCACTGCTCGAGCGGCGGATCGGCGGCTTCCGGGCCCCGAAGCAGGAACCGTTACCCGACGGGCATTGCCCACTTGCACGCTCGGCGAGCCCGGCCGGTTGCCTTCTCCCGGTGTCTGAATGATCGCAGGTCGAGGCCGGTTTTCCGGGTTTACGCTGACGCGATGACGCTGGGGATGGACCGGGATGCGACGACGCATCGCCGGTGGCAGAACACTTTTCTGGCCGGGGCGATCGTCTTCGGCCTGGCCGCGCTCGGTGACGCGGCGGGGACGGCCTACGCGCTGACCACGCCCGGATACGTCTTCGGGGACGGCGAGTTCGCGGGCGAGCTCATGGTCTTCGTCCTGGCCGCGGCCCTGATGTTCGGCTGCGTGGCCTTCGGGCGGTGGCACGACCGGCGGCGCGCTGCGCTCGTTGCCGAGCACGGGCACTGGCTGCCGGCGCCGACCGGACGCAACGGCCTGGGGTCGGTGGACCTCGACGTCGAGACCGCGCGATTGCGGCCGTTGGCGCTGCGCTCCGTGGGCTTCGTGTTCGTGTGGCTGGCCGTGCTCGCCGGGGTGGTCGCGGGTTTCGTGGCGATGGGCGCGTCGGCCGACCACCTGCTGAAGACCGGGGCGCGCGTGACCGGTGAAGTGCTGGGCGTCTACAAGCACAGCCGGGGCCCGGACACGATTTACGTGGCGTATCCGGTGGGCGACGGCCATTTCCGGTACGCGGACATCGTCTGGGACTCCGATCGGCAGTACACCAAGGGGCAGCCGATCACGGTCTTCTACGACAAGGCCGACCCCGATCGGGTGCGCACGCCGGACGAGACCAACGACGACCAGACCTGGATGTGGGCGCTGGCGATCGGGGTGATCGCCGGGGTGAGCGGGCTCGTGCTCTCGACCATCGCCGCGGTGAACTGGCGGCGCCGCTACCGCGCGGTTTCGGCCACGGGCTGGCGGAGCGCGTCCGTGACCGTGGTGCCGGACTACCCGGTCCGCAAGGGCCGGCACATGCCGGACATCACCGTCGCCTACCGCGACGGCAGCCGGATCACGCTGCGCGCGGCCACGTCGTCGCACGGCTCGGTGCCGTTGAAGCACGAGCCGGACCGGCAGGCCTGGATCGGCGGCACCGACCGCGACATGGTGGTCCTCTTCCCGCACGGACGCTGGCGTGAGCCGCCCTTCGCCGTCCCGGCCTACGCGCTGAACCTGCGGTCCAGCGCGAAGGAGGCGGCACCCGTCCCGGAGGACCCGGAGGCGGCGGCGCTGGTGCAACGCAGGTTGCGCTGGTTCCTGATCGGGATGGCGGCCTGGTACGCCGTGCTGATCGCGGTCTGTGCCGTGCTGCTGGCGCAGGACCTGGTGTGGCCCCTCGTCTTCGTCGGGCTGGTGGGCTCGCTCGCGCCCGTCCCGCTCGCGCGGATCGCCTTCGCCTGGATGCAGGCGGCACCGAAGGAGAAATGACTGACGGCGGGCCGTCTCCCCGGAGCAGGGGAGACGGCCCGCTGACGGGAACCCGGGCTCAGCCGTGAGCCGCGGCCACCGCCGCGGTGGCCGGCTGGTCCGCGGCCGGCGGCATCAGCTTCGGGTACTCCTTCTGGAACTTCTCGATCATCGTGGCGGACGGGACGATCCGGTTCGGGTTGCCCTGGCTCGTCGCCTGCTTCTCGCCCCAGGCCCCGGCGGCCTTGCGCTGGTCCGGGGTGCCGTGGCTGTGGAAGCAGTCACCGATGGAGGCGTCCAGGTAGGTGACCTCCTGCTGGGTGCGGGCGTTCCACGCGAAACCCTTGGCGTGCGCGACGAAGTAGCCGCCGTACGCGTCCGGGCCCATCTCCGACGACTCGTTGCGCGGGTAGTTGTCGTGCGCGAAGTCGACCTGGTGGCCGTACTCGTGGCCGACCACCGACTCCACCGAGACGTCGTCGAACCCGAGGAGGTCGACGACGTCGAGCAGGCCGTCACCGAGCGCCACGCGCTTGCCGCCGAGGCTGCCGGCCGGGGCGGAGAACGCGTTCAGGGTGATCAGCGGGTTGCGGCCGCCCTGCAGCGCCGGCACCTCGTAGAGCACCTTGGTGGCGAGCGCGGCCGCGTCCTTGACCTTGGCCGGCGCGAGGCCGAGGCCGAAGGTCTGCGCCATCTTCGCCTGGCTGCCGAGATCGGTGCCCTTCCAGGCGACGAGCTGGATGTTCCAGCTCTCGATGTCCCAGAAGGCGCGCAGCTTGTCGATCGTGGCGGTGGCGCGCGGGGTGTACTGGCCGTCGGTGCCGAAGACCTGCGGGGTCTTGTCGGTCGCGACGCCCTGGACGTAGAGCTGGCTGAGCCCCGAAAGCGCGTCGAGCGCCTGGCCTTCGAGCGGGGTGAGCTGCGACGCGAGGTTGTTCGCGTAGGTCAGCAGCGAACCCTCGGTGCAGCCCGGGATCGGGCCCGCCGCGGCCTGGCTCCGGGGGCCGATCTTCGGGATGGGCGACTCGATGAGCCGGTCGACGTCGCGCAGCGCGCTCGCGGGCAGGCCGTTGTAGAGGTCGATGACGTCCTGGTACAGCTGCGCGACGTCCTGCTCGACGGTGGACGGTGCGGCCGCTGCCGCGGGAACGGCCGTGGCGAGCGCGAGCGCCGCCACGGTGCCCGCTGCCATGAGCGTTCTGCCGAGGAATCCGGTCCGGTTGGGCAAGGTGGTCCCCTCTTCTGTTCCGGTTCAAGATCACGAAGCTCCGCCACAGTAGGGCGGTTGCTGACGGCGAAACCGGGGCCGGGACAATAACCCCGGAATGGCCCACGTCTTCCGGAGGGTTTTCGCGGTGTGGGCATCGGCCGAAAGTACTAGGAGCCGGCGGCGTGGCGACCTGTTCCGAGAGACCGGATCGTTACTCAACTTGGGGCAGGGGTGGAACGTCTTGAAGGGCGTGAGAGTGATCCGCATCGCCGGGCTCGGCCTGGTGGCCGTGCTGCTGGCCGCGTGTAGTGGACAGACCGAGACCGGGGGGACCGCCCAGGCGGTCGGCGCCGCCGGGCCGACCGGGACGGCGACCGTGCCCGGGGTGCCGGCCGCGACGGTGGCGTTCGAGGGCGGCGACCAGCTGAGTCCCAAGGACCCGATCGTCGTCCGGGCGTCGGGCGGCACGCTGCAGGCGGTCACGGTCACGAACCCGCAGACCGGCAACGCCGTCAAGGGCGCCCTGTCACCGGACAAGACGACCTGGACCAGCAACGACCGCCTCCGGTACGGGGCCACCTACCAAGCGGTCGCGACCGCGGTGAACCCGGCGGGTGCGGCGAGCGAGCAGCGCGGGGAGGTGCGCACGATCAAGCCGTCCGGGGTCGCCACCGCCTCGCTCTTCCAGCCGTCGTCGGGCGATTTCGGCGTCGGCCTGGTTCTCGGCCTGAAGTTCGACCACGACATCACCGACAAGGCCACGGTGGAGAAGTCCTTCAAGGTGACGTCCTCGCCCGCGCAGGACGGCGGCTGGTACTGGGTGGGCAAGCGCGAAGTCCACTACCGGCCCAAGGAGTACTGGAAGGCCGGCTCGACGGTGAAGCTCGAGACCACGACCTTCGGCATGCCGATCGGGGGCGGCGTGTACGGCGGCCAGGACGTCTCGGCCACCTACAAGGTGCACGACTCCTGGATCGCCAAGGCGGACGGCAAGACGCACCAGATGAAGGCGTTCCACAACGGGCAGCTGGTGAAGACCGCGCCGATCAGCATGGGCAAGACCGTCGACACCCCGCCGCGCGGCCCGACGCCGACCTTCAACGGCACGCACACCGTGCTGTCGAAGGTGGACCACACGATCATGGACTCCTGCAGCTACGGCGTGTGCGAGGGCGACCCCGGCTACTACAAGGCGCCGGAGAACTGGGACGTCCGGATCTCCAACGACGGCGAGTACCTGCACGAGAACCTGAAGACGGTCGGCGTGCAGGGCAGCGACAACGTCTCCAACGGCTGCCTCAACATGAACACCGAGAACGCCAAGTGGTTCTTCGACAACTTCAACGCCGGCGACGTCGTCGAGGTCACCAACTCGGGCGGCCCGCAGCTGTCCATCAACAACGGCCACGGTGACTGGGCCATCAGCTGGAGCGCCTGGCAGGCCGGCAGCGCCCTGCGCGGCTGAGCCGCGGCCACCGCCGTGCGCACGGCGGTGGCCGCGGTCAACTCCGTTGCCTCGCGGGGATTCAGATGCCCATGCTGGTGCCGAGGCTGTCCAAAGCCTTCTGCACCAGGGCCTGGGCGTTGGCGTTCAGCGCGGAGTTCGCGCCGTTCACGACCCAGGACGAGCCGGAGAAGATCACCACGGTCACGCCGTTGTCGACGCCGCCGGTGGTGCCGCTGCTGGGAATGCCGAGCGACGAGGCCGCCTTCACCGACGCCTCACCGAGTTCGCGCGAGTCGTTGTCCGAAGTGGTCTGGTCGTTCCCCGTCTGCGTGTCGCCGAAGATCGCGCCGATCACCTTGCTCTTGTAGAACATCAGCGCGAACTGGCGGCCCTTGATGCCGTGCTCCTTGTAGAAGAAGTGCGGGCACGGGCTCTTGCGGTCGTAGCAGTCGTCACCCAGGACGTAGAACGGCACGTGGTGCGCGGCCAGCTGGTCGCCGTTGCTGTCCTGGAAGGTCGTCTCGTCCTGGTGGTCCGGGTCGGAGTCGGGGTCGCTGCCGTCGTCGTCGACGGCCAGGGACGAGCTGTAGGCGTAGACGCCCGACGACACCTGGAACACGTTCACGTTCTGGGACCGCGTCATGGTGTTGATGTGGGGCTTGGAGTTGACCTTGTTCGCGGTCGTGCTGTTCTTCTGGACGCCGGCCAGTACCTCAGCGGCCGTGTAGGTCTTGTCTGCCGTGGCCGGGGAAGCGGTGGCCGCGTCGGCGGCCTTGACGCCGAGCGGTGGCGCGATGAGCGTCAGAGCCGCGGCGGCTACCACGGCGAAGCGCTTGCGGGATGACATGGGCGGGGACCCTCCATCGTTAGTTAGGAAAGTTACCTAACATAGGGAACCATCTGTGGTCCCGGTCACGTAGGATTTTTACCAACATTTTGGAGAAATGTTCCGCTCTTCGGGGCACGTGGCTCTCCGGGTAGCCCGCGGGAATTCGGGTATCCGAACGCCATGAACTCCGACGAAGAAGAGCGCCGCCCGGGTGATACCGGTATGTCCGAAGAAGACGAATCCGCCGAGCCCCGCACCCTGGACCGGGGTCTGGCTCCGCCCTCGGTGGTTCCCGAGGTCACGTCGACCGAGCCGCTCGACCGAGGGCTCGCACCGCCCGACGAAGGCCCGGTCGAGTAGGCGGACAGCTACCGCCGCTGGGCCAGCAGGACGTCCCGAGTCAGTTCGAGGTGCCCGCGGTGCTGGGCGAGCTCTTCGTAGACGTGCAGCAGCGCCATGCCCTGGTTCGCGCCGATCGGGGTGTCGCGGTACTTCGGCGGGGCTTCCCGGCGGCACGGGTCCGGCGGGACGGCCGCCGCCACGTCGGCCGCGAACCGGGCGCGGACGGCGTCCAGCCGCTCGAGCAGATCGGAAACCGGGCCGGTGGCGGTGAACTCCGCCGCGCGGTCGCGCGGTACCTCACGGCCGCCGACGATCTGGCCGCCCCAGAAGGACACCACGCCGAGGCAGTGGTTGACGATCCCGTACGGCGAGTTGGCGCCCGGCAGGTCCGGGCGCCGGTTGGCCAGGTCGTCGCCGAGCCCGGTGAGCACGGCGGCCATGCCGTCCAGCGCGCGGTCGACGAAGTGCAGGTACCCCTCCGCGGTGATCACGCGGGCGAGCGTACCGCCGGGCCGTCCAGCACCTCGGCGACAGCGGCCTCGACGACGGCGAGGTCCTGCTCCCCGGTGCCGCCGCTGGCGCCGATCCCGCCGGTGACCACCCCGTCCTCGACGATCGGCAGCCCGCCCTTGCCGAGCATCACGCGGCCGCCGGTGGCCACGCTGATCGACGTCGTGAACTGGACCCGGCCGTCGAAGACCGCGGCGACCTCGGCCGACGGGCGCCCGAACGCCGCGGCGGTGTAGGCCTTCCCGATCGCCACCTCCGTCAGCGGGAACGGGGTGCCGTCTGCGCGGGCGAACGCCACGAGCGAGCCGCCGCTGTCCACCACGGCGATCGCCATCGGCACCGGCGCTTCCGCGCGGGCCGCCCGCACCAGCGCGAGGGCGGTTTCCAGGTTCACTCCGGTCATGACGCACTCCTCGTGAGGCCGCCGTCGACGTAGGTGGTCGTGCCCGTCACGTACGAGGCCCGCGGCGAGGCCAGGAACGCGGCGACGTCGGCGAACTCCCGGACGGTTCCCCAGCGCCCCAGCGGAATCTCCGTGGCGAGGTGCGGCGGTACGCCGTCCGGGTACACGACGTCCCGGCGCGGGGTGGCGATGCGCCCCGGCGCCAGGGTGTTGACGGTGATCCCGTCCGGTCCCAGCTCGGCCGCCAGCGTCTTCAGGTACCCGTGGATCCCCGGCCGGACCGCGTTGGACGCGGCCATCAGCGGGGTGGGCTCCCGGACCCCGTTCGTCGTGATCGCCAGGATCCGCCCGCTCGTGCTCCGGCGCAGGTGCTCGACGCTCGCCCGGACCAGGCGGACGAGCGGCAGCAGCACCAGTTCGGCGGCCTCGGCCACCAGCTCGGCCGTCAAGCCGGCCGCGCTCACCGGAGGCGGCCCGCCGCTGTTCCACAGCACGATGTCCAGCCCGCCGAACCGTTCCACGGTTTCCGCGACCACGCGCGCGGGTTCGTCCGGCCGGCTCAGGTCGGCCGGGACCGCGTGCGCGCCGAGCCTCGCGGCGTGCCCGGCCAGGACGTCCTCGCGTCTCGCGGTCATGACGAGGTTGGCGCCTTCCGCCGCCAGGACCTCCGCGACGCCCAGGCCCATTCCGGACGACGAGCCGCCGACGAGGGCGGTCTTGCCCTTCAGCTCCAGGTCCACGGCGTTCCTCCTTCGTCCCGCTCCCTCATGCGGGCGAAGGTATCTTCGGGACGTCGGTATCTTCAACGAAACCAGGAGGAACCGGGCATGGGCACCGCTCACGACCTGCTCGCCGCCCGGTGCCCGAGCCGGGACGTGCTCAACCGCGTCGGGGCGCGCTGGGTGCCGACCGTGCTCAACGCCCTGGACGCGGGCCCGATGCGGTTCACCGAGCTCAAGAAGGTCGTCGAGGGCGTGACCGCCAAGGCGCTGACCGAGACGCTGCGCGCCCTGGAGTACGACGGGATCGTCGACCGGGCCGAGACCCTCGCGGTGACCCCGCCGAAGGTGGACTACTCGCTGACGCCGCTCGGACGCTCGCTGTTCGAGGCGCTGTCCCCGGTGCGGGACTGGGCCGAGCAGCACGTCGGCGACATCGCCGAGGCGCGTCACCGGTATTCGCAGGCTCACCTTCGGTAATCCGTGGTCGTGGCGGCGGATCGCGGCCACCATAGGGCGGCATGGCGTTCACCGAACCACCTGATCCCGGCCACGCGCGCACCCTGGCCGAGCTCATCACCGGCCTGCGGCTGCTCAAGGCGTGGGCGGGCGGCCCGTCGTACGCGCAGATCGCCGACGGGGTGAACCGGCTCTGGACGGCGGCCGGGCGCCCGCCCGCCGAGCGGACCGCCCGCACGACCGTCGCCGACTGCTTCAACACCGGCCGCGCGCGGCCCAACACCGATCTGCTGCTGGCCGTCGTCGAGGTGCTGCACCCGGACCCGGGTTACGTCGCGCACTGGCAGGACATGCTGCGGGTGGTCCGCAGCCGCGCGGAGGCGGCGACGTTCGTGCAGGCGCAGCTCGGCCTGCCCGAAGCGATCCCGCACTTCACCGGGCGCCGGGCGGAGCTCGCGCGGCTGTGCGCGGTGCTCGGCGGCGCCGCGGGCGGGCAGGCGTCGGCGATCGCGGGCATGGCCGGGGTCGGCAAGACCGGGCTGGCCGTGCACGCCGGCCACGAGCTGCTGCGCGCCGGCCGGTTCGACAACGCGCTCTTCGTGAACCTGCGCGGGTTCCACCCCGATCCCGGGCAGCCGCCGGTGGACCCGGCCGCGGTGCTCGACTCCTTCCTGCGGCTGCTCGGGGTGCCCGGGCACGCCGTGCCCGCCGACCTGCCGGGCAAGGAGCGGGTGTACCGGGAGCGCTCGGCCGGGCGGCGCCTGCTGGTCGTCCTCGACAACGCGCACAGCGAGGACCAGGTCCGGCCGCTGCTGCCGGACGAGCGGGGCGGGCCGGTGCTCGTCACCAGCCGGCTGGAGCTGCCCGGTGCGGCGCAGCTGCGGCTGGACGTGCTGAGCCCGGACGAGGCGCTGGCCTACCTGCGGCGGACCGTCGGCTCGGAGCGCGTCGACCAGGAGCCCGGCGTGGCCCGGCGGATCACCGCCGAGCTCGGCCGGCTGCCGCTCACACTGAACCTCGCCGCGTTGCGGATGACCGCGCCCGCGCACCGGTCGTGGCTGCTGGCCGACCACCTGGAGCGGCTCGAACAGCGGCGCGCGCACCTGCGCTTGGACGACGCCGTGGACGCGTCGATCAGCCTGTCCTACGACCACCTCGGCGAGCCGGAGCGGCGAGCCCTGCGGCTGCTCGCGCTGCACCCGGGCGCGGACCTGGACGTGCACGGCATCGCCGCGCTCACCGGCACCGGCCTGGAGGAGGCGACCCGGACCGCGGACCGGCTCGTCGCGGCGAGCCTGGTGCGGCGCCGCGAAGCGGACCGGTTCGAGCTGCACGACCTCATCCGCGCGTTCGGGATGGCACGGGCCGAGGACGAGGACGTCTCGTCGGGCCGGCGGGCCGCGCTGGCGCGGCTGCTCGACTACTACGCGTTCGCGTCCGCCACCGCGATGGACCACTACGCGCCGCGCGTGCGGGACCACCGGCCGCAGGTGCCCGACCCGGGACTGCCGATCCCGCCGTTGACCGACCGCGCGTCGGCGGCGGCGTGGCTGGAGGCCGAACGGGCCAACCTGGTCAGCGCCGGGCTCCACGGGGTGGCGTCGGGGCATGCGGGACTGCTGTCGCGGATCCTGTTCCGGTACCTGCAGACCGGCGGTTACATCCGGGAGGCGCTGGCGCTGCACACGAGCGCGATGGAGTCGGCGGACCCCGTCGCCCGCGGGCACGCGCTGGTGAGCCTGGGCGCCACCCACAGCCAGGTCGGCCGCTACGACGTCGCGACGCGGTTCGCCGAACAGGCCCTGGACTGCTTCCGCGGCGCCGAAGACCGTTCCGGCGAGTGCCGGGCGCTCGGCACGCTGGGCGCGATCGCCTCGTGGAACGCGGACTTCGCGCGGTCGGCGGGTTTCCTGCGGGGAGCGCTGAGCCTGGCCCGCGAGATCGGCGCCCGGGCGGGCGAACGCACCGCGCTCACCAACCTCGGTTACGTCTACGGCCGGCTGGGCCGCTACGCGGAGGCGCTGGAGAGCCACACGAAGGCGCTGGCCATCGACCAGCAGACCGGCGACCTGAGCGACATGGGCCGCACGCTGCTCAACATCGGCGACACGCACCTGCGCACCGGCCGCCATGAGGAGGCGTGCGGCTTCTTCCACCGCGCGACGGCCATCGCCGAGCAGGCGGCCGACCGCGACCTGCACCTGGAAGCGCTGCTGTGCCTCGCGGACGTCTCCCTGGAACTCGGCCGCACCGGTCACGCCCGCACCGCGCACGAGTCCGCCGTCGCGCTGGCGGCGGACCTCGGCATCCTGCACCAGGCGGCCCGCGCGCACCTAGGCCTGGCCCGAGCCCTGACGGCAATGGGCGACCCGGCGCGGGCAAGGCACCACTGGCTGACGGCCCGCGAGCACCACCGCGAGCTGGGCCTCCCGGACCCGGAGGAAATCACCGCGGCCGCCGGCCACTCGGTCACAGCCGGCGGCTGACCCCGCGACGCCAACCGACCACCACGCCCTCGCCTCGCCCAGTCCCACACACAAGCCCGCCCTCGCCAGACGACACCCGTACCCGGCCGGACGACACACGTACCCGGCCGGACGACACGCGTACCTGGCCGGACGACTCGCGTACCGGCCTGGACGACTCGCGTACTTGGTTGGACGACTCGCGTGCCTGGCCGGACGACACGCGTACCTGGCCGGACGACACGCGGGAACCTCGGCCGGGTCGTTGTGTCGTCCACCTGGGTACGCGTGTCGTCCGTCGAGGTACGCGTGTCGTCCGCCGGGGTACCGGGTGTGGGCTGATCGGGGTGGCCGGGCGTCGGTGGTGACCACGGCGGCCCTCGATCGTCGCGTGTCGACCCTCTGATCACGTGTGATTGAAGGGTCGACACGGTGGCGTCCGGGTTCGTCCGGGATTGCTGCCCTTGGGGGGCCGGGGCGGCGATGCTCGCGGCCGGTGCGGGACGGCGAAAGCCGCTCCGCGCCGGACATCCACCGTCGAAGGGAGACACCATGCGGCGACTCGTTGACCGCGTGCTCGACCGGATCGTGCCCAACGCCCAGGCCTCCGCCTGTGCGGGCGGCTACTTCTGCAACAGCGCGGGCCACCCCGGGTACTGGTACCGGTTCTGCTGCCCGCAGACCGGCTGCGAATGGTCCAAGGTTCGCAGCACCTGCTGACCGGTCCCGGACGCGCCGGGCGGGGCCCGCGGCGAGCGGGCGCCGCCCGGCGAGGGAAGGAGTGACATGGAGTACCTCCGTACGGCCGGTGCGGCGCTGATCGCCGTGGTGTTCGCCGTCTCGTCGGTGTCGAAGCTCCGGGACTTCCGCGGGTTCGCGCGGTCGGTGCCCGCGCTGGTGCCGATGCCCGCGTACGCGGTCCGGCCGGTGTCGGTGGCCGTCGTGGGCGCCGAAGCGGGCGCCGCGGTGCTCGTGGTCGTGCCGGCCACCGCCACCGCGGGCTTTGTCCTCGCTTCGGTGCTGCTGCTGGCTTTCGCCGCCGCCATCGGCACGGCGCTGCGTCGCGGGCGGCCGGCGGCGTGCCGGTGCTTCGGCGCGGCCGACACCCCGGTCGGCCCGCGGCACCTGGCCCGCAACGCCCTGCTGCTCTGCTTCGCCGTCCTCGGTGCACTCGCGCCGGGGTCCCTGCCCACCGTCGCCGGGGCCGCCGTCGCGGTCGCGGCGGGCGGGGCGGTGGCCGTCCTCGTCATCGCGATGGACGACATCGCCGTCGTGTTCGCAAGGAGTTCCTGATGCTCTACGTCGTCGCCGCGCTGGTGCTGCTCGGCCTGGTGTGCCTGCTGAACCTGCTCCTGACCGTCGGGATCCTGCGCCGGATGCGGGCCCAGGCCTCGGCGACGTCCCTCTTCACGCTGCGGCCCGGTTCGGCCGTCGGCGAGTTCGCCGCCACCACGACCGAAGGCGAGCCCGTCACGGACGCGACGCTGGACGGCACGGTCGCGTTCTTCTCCGCCGACTGCCCGGCCTGCCACGACACCCTCCCGGACTTCCTCGCCTACGCCCGCGAACAGGGCCGCGACCGCGTCCTGGCCGTCGTCGGCGGGGACGACCCCGGCACCGTGCGCGCGCTCGCCGAGGTCGCGCGGGTGGTGCCGGCGGAGCTCGACGGCGGCCCGGTCGCCGCCGCGTTCCGCAACACCTGGACGCCCGCGCTGTACGTCGTGGCCGGCGGGCGGGTGGTCGCGACCGCGGGCCGGGTGCACGAGCTGACCGTGCCCGCCGGGCGGTGACGGTGCGCGAGGCGGACCGGCGGATCGGCGCGGGCCAGGTGCGGGCGGCGGGCGCGGCCGCCGCCGGGCTCCTGTGGCGGTCCGGCCCGGCGCGGCTGACCGGGCTGCTGGTGATGACGGCGGCCGCGGCCACCGCGCCGATCGCCACCGCCTGGCTGACGAAGCTCGTCCTCGACCGGCTCGTCTCGCGCACCGGTGCGGTCGGCGGCCTCGCCGTGGCGCTGGCGTTCGCCGGGCTCGCCGTCGCCGCGCTGCCCGTGGTGGCCCACTTCGTCCGGGCGCAGATCGGCCGCGCGGCGAGCACCGTGGCCACCGACGGGCTGTTCGCCGCGCTGGGCCGCCAGGTGGGGTTGCGCACTTTCGAAAACCCCGCTTACCAGGACCGGTTGCGGCTAGCCCAGGAGAGCTGCGGCCGGATGCCGGAGATCGTCGACGGCGTCGGCGGCACACTCAGCGGAACCCTTTCCCTGGTCGGCTTCCTCGGTTCGCTGTTCGTGCTGAGCCCGGCGATGACGGGCGTCGTGCTGGCCGCCGCGATCCCCGCGCTGCTCGCCGAGCTCCTGCTGGCCCGGCGCCGCGCCGCGGTGGAATGGCGCGTGGAGCGGTTCGCCCGGCGCGAGTTCTTCTACAGCCAGCTGCTCACCGGCATTCCCGCCGCGACCGAGATCCGGCTGTTCGGCATCGGGGCGTTCCTGCGCGCCCGGCTGATGGACGAGCGCCGCAGCGCCAACGACGCCCAGCGCCGGATGGACGAACGCGAGCTGCGGACCATGGGCGGCCTGACGGCGCTGAGCGCGGCGGTCGCCGGCGCCGGGCTGTGGTGGGCGATCACGTCGGCGCGCGACGGGTCGCTGAGCGCCGGTGACGTCTCGATGTTCGTGGCCGCCGTCGCCGGGGTGCAGGCCGCGCTGGGCACGCTGGCGTCGTCGATCGCCAACGGCCAGGCCCGGCTGCTGTCGTTCGCGCACTACGTCGCCGTGGTCCGCGCGGAACCCGATCTGCCGAGCGGTTCCGGTGACGCCGCACCCGCGTTGCGGCAGGGGCTCGAGCTGCGCGACGTGTGGTTCCGCTACAGCGACGACCACCCGTGGGTGCTGCGCGGGGTGGACCTCACGATCCCGCACGGCGCGGCGGTCGCCCTCGTCGGCCTCAACGGCGCGGGCAAGAGCACGCTCGTGAAGCTGCTGTGCCGCATGTACGACCCGACGCGCGGGCGGATCCTCTGGGACGGCGTGGACCTGCGCGACATCCCGCCCGCGTCGCTGCGCGAGCGGATCAGCGCCGTGTTCCAGGACCACATGAACTACGACATGACCGCGGCCGAGAACATCGGGCTCGGCGAGCTGGCCGCGATGGACGACCGCGCCCGGCTGGTGGACGCCGCGACGCGGGCGGGCGCGCACGACCGGATCGCCGCGCTGCCACGGGGTTACGACACGCCGCTGACCCGGATCTTCGAGATCGGCGAGGACACCTCGACCGGCGTGGTGCTCTCCGGCGGCCAGTGGCAGCGCCTGGCGCTGGCCCGCTCGCTCGTCCGGGAGGGACGCGACCTGATGATCCTCGACGAGCCGAGCTCCGGTCTCGACCCCGAAGCCGAACACGAGGTGCACGCGCGCATCCGCGAGCACCGGCACGGCCGCACGAGCCTGCTCATCTCGCACCGGCTGAGCGCGGTGCGCGACGCCGACCGCATCGCCGTGCTCGAAGACGGCCGGGTCAGCGAGCTGGGCACGCACGACAGCCTGCTCGCCGACGGCCGCGGTTACGCCCGCCTGTTCCGCCTGCAGGCCGACGGTTACCAGGCCGTGCCGTGAAAGTGCTGGTGCTCCTCGGGCTGCTGGCGGCGGGCAGCGCCGTCGCCGCCCGACGCGGGCTGATCCTGACCACAGTGGACGGTGAGTCCATGGCCCCGGAACTGGCGTCCGGCGACCGGGTCCTGGTGCGCCGGACCCGCCGCCCCCGGCGCGGCCAGGTGGCGCTGCTGCGCTACCCGCGGTTGCCGAGCGGCGCGCCGACGGGGGAGCAGCTGCTGCTCAAGCGCGTCGTGGCGGTGGCGGGCGACCGCGTCCCGGCGGACTGGGGCGATCCGGACGTCCACGGCCTCGCCGGCGCGGTGGTGCCGCCCGGCTGCGCCGTCGTCCTGGGCGACAACCGGCCGACCAGCTGGGACTCGCGGCACTACGGCTTCGTGCCGCGGGAGCGGCTGGTCGGCGTGGTGCTGCGGCACGCGTCCCGGCCGTGACGGAAGCGCTTGACTCTCAAGCCGCTTGAGACCCCATAGTGGCGTGTGTGACCGACCTCTACCCCATCGGCGACGCCGCCCGCCGCGCCGGCCTGAGCGTCAGCGCGATCAGGTTCTACGCGGACGAGGGCATCGTGGCGCCCACCGCCCTGACCGAGGGCGGCTACCGGCAGTACGACGTGCACGCCATCGCCCGGCTCGAGCTCGTGCGGACCCTGCGCGACCTGGGCGCCGGCCTGGACGAGATCCGCCGCGTGCTGGCCGCGGAGACCACGCTGCAGGACCTGGCCGTCACGCACCTGCGGCTGGTCGAGGACCGGCTGCGGCAGTTCCGGGCCCGCCGCGCCGTGCTGCGGGTCATCGTCCGGCAGCACACCACCACGGAGCAGGTGAGCCTGATGCACAAGCTCGTCTCGATGTCCGACGACGACCGCGAGCGGCTGATCACCGGGTTCTGGGCCTTCGTGACCGACGGCCTGGACGTCCACCCCGCCTACGTCGAGCAGCTGGGCAAGCGGCGGCCGATCCTGCCCGAGGAGCCGACCGGCGAGCAGCTCGAGGCGTGGATCGAACTCGCCGAAATGGTGCGGGACGAGGATTTCCGCACGTCGTTGCGTGACTTCCTGCACCGCACGTTCCACACCGAAAAGGGCAGGCTGATGGCCACGCCGGAGATGCTGGCCCGCGCCGAGCGCCGGGCGGTGCTGTTCAAGGAGGCGGAGGCGGCGCAGCGGGCCGGGGTGCCCGCGGACTCCCCGCAGGCCCGGGACATCGCCGAGCGGATGGTCGCCGACACGGCCGAGTTCGCCGCCGCCATGACCGGGACGCACGACGC
The DNA here is from genome assembly GCF_034929455.1 of Amycolatopsis heterodermiae. NCBI lineage: Bacteria > Bacillati > Actinomycetota > Actinomycetes > Pseudonocardiales > Pseudonocardiaceae > Amycolatopsis > Amycolatopsis heterodermiae. The sequence goes on along the minus strand of NZ_JAYFSI010000007.1, from coordinate 513,603 downwards.
CGCCAAGGCCCGGCGCAGCATGGTCGAGGTCGACCACGACCGGGCGGCACAGGTGCGGGGCAGGATGCCCGGGCTGACCCTGCTGACCAGGTACAACGCCCTGGTGGCGACGATCAACGGCACGCCCGTCCCGGACCCGGGCCGCGCGGCGGTGGTCCAGGACTGGCTGGCCGCCGCACTGCGGCAGGACCCCGCCTGACGCTCGCCGCGCTAGCGTGACCGGCATGGACATCACCATTCACACGACCGTCCTCCCGCACGACGACCCCGACGCGTCGCTGGCGTTCTACCGCGACGTCCTCGGCTTCGAGGTCCGCAGCGACGTCGGGAAGGGCACGATGCGCTGGATCGCCGTCGGCCCGCCCGGGCAGCCCGGGACGTCCATCCTCCTGGCGCCCCCGGCCGCCGACCCCGGCGTCACCGAGGACGAGCGCCGCACCATCGCCGAGATGATGGCGAAGGGCACCTACGGCTGGATCATGCTCGCCACCCCCGACCTCGACGTCACCTTCGACAAGGTGCAGGCCGCGGGCGCCGAGGTCGTCCAGGAGCCGATCGAGCAGCCCTACGGCGTCCGCGACAGCGCGTTCCGCGATCCCGCCGGCAACCTGGTCCGCATCCAGGAAGTGCGCTGAGCGGAAAAGTTCTTCGAAAAACTTTCCGCGGCCCTGTCGGATCGGGCCGGGGGCCTTCGTAGCAGGGGTGAGGCCGCCCGCACGGGGCGGCGCCGAGGCGAAGGAACCGACCATGAAGCTGACGACCGTGACCCAGATGACCCTCGACGGCGTGACCCAGGGCAACGGCGGTGCGTCGGAGGAGGACCGCCGCAACGGGTTCGAGCGCGGTGGCTGGGCCCCCGGGGCGGGCGACGACGACACCCGGGCCTTCATCGCGCAGACCTACCAGCGCGCCGACGCGTTCCTGTTCGGACGGCGGACCTACGACCTGTTCGCCGGTTCCTGGGGCTCGGTCGAGCAGATGCGCACCCACCCGATCGGCGTGGCGCTGAACACGGCCCCCAAGTACGTCGCCTCGACCACGCTCACCGAACCGGGCTGGGACGGCACGACCGTGCTGTCCGGCGACCTCGCGGGCGCCGTCGCGGACCTCAAGGCCAAGCCCGGGGGCGAGCTGCAGGTGCACGGCAGCAGCGTCCTGACCCGGTGGCTGCTGGCGCACGGCCTGGTCGACGAGATGATCCTGATCGTCGTCCCGGTGATCCTCGGCCAGGGCGCGCGGCTGTTCCCGGACGCCGGCCCGGACCTCGCGCTCGACCTGGTCGAGTCGCGAGTGGACTCGAAGGGCGTCACGATCCAGGTGTTCCGGCCGGCCGGGCGCCCGAAGTACGCGGGAAACTGACGCAACCACCGGCCACAGGAGAGGACTTTCGCATGCAGTACCTGGTTTCCGTGATCGACGACAAGGACAACCCCGGCCGCACGGACCGGCAGCCCGCCATCGGCGAGTTCAACGACCGGCTGATCGCCGACGGCCACTGGGTCTTCGCGGGCGGGCTGGCGGACACCACCACGGCCACGGTCGTCGACAACCGCGGCGGGGACGCCGTGGTCACCGACGGGCCCTTCCTCGAGTCCAAGGAGTACCTCGCCGGGGTCTGGGTGTGGGAGGCCCCCGACCTGGACGTGGCGCTCGAGCTCGCCACCGAGGCGTCGAAGGTCTGCGACCGCAAGATCGAGGTCCGGCCGTTCCAGTGAGCGAAGTCGAGGAGGCGATCACCCACGTCCACCGCGAGGAGTGGGCCCGGGTGGTCGCCGCGCTGGCCCGGCGTTTCGGTGATCTCGACGTCGCGGAGGAGGCGGCCGCCGAGGCGTTCGCGACCGCCGTCGAGCGGTGGCCCGCCGACGGCGTGCCCCCCAACCCCGGCGCCTGGCTGACCACCACCGCCACCCGCAAGGCCATCGACCGGATCCGGCGCGAGAACAAGCGCGACGACAAGCACCAGGAGGCTCGGATGGTCCACGACGACGACCCGCCCGAGCCCCTCGGCGTCATCGACGACGACCGGCTCCGGCTGATCTTCACCTGCTGTCACCCGGCGCTGGCGACGGAATCCCGCCTGGCGCTGACGCTGCGCCTGGTCGGTGGCCTGACCATGCCCGAGATCGCCCGCGCGTTCCTGGTCGCCGAAAGCACCATGGGGCAGCGGATCACCCGCGCGAAGGCGAAGATCAAGGCGGCGGGCATCCCGTACCGCGTGCCGTCCGCCGAGGACCTCCCGGCGCGCGTCTCCGGCGTGCTCGCCGTCCTGTTCCTCGTGTTCAACGAGGGCTACCTGGCCACCGGCCCCGACACCGACCCGGTGCGGCACGAGCTGACCGCCGAGGCGATCCGGCTCACCCGGCTGCTCCGCGCCCTCCTGCCGGCCGACGGCGAGGTGGCCGGGCTGCTGGCCCTGATACTGCTCACCGAGGCCCGCCGCCCCGCCCGCGTCTCGGCAGGCGGCGAGCTGGTCACCCTCGACGAGCAGGACCGCGGGGCCTGGGACCCGGCGCTGATCGCCGAAGGGCACCGGCTGGTGCGCGAGCGCCTGGCCGCCGGGGAGGCCCCCGGGCGCTACCAGATCCTCGCCGCGATCAACGCCGTGCACACCTCCGCCCGCGACATCCGCGACACCGACTGGTCGCAGGTCGTGGCCCTTTACGACCAGCTCGTCCGCGTCGACCCCTCGCCGGTCGTCGCCCTCAACCGGGCCATCGCGGTCGCCGAGCTCGACGGCCCGGACGTGGCGCTGGCCGCCGTCGACCGGCTCGAGGACGAGCTGTCCGGCTACCACGCCTACCACGCGACCCGCGCCGATCTCCTGCGCCGGCTGGGCCGGAGCAGTCAATCGCGCGCGGCCTACGACCGGGCCATCGAGCTGGCCGGCAACACCGCCGAGACCGCCGCCCTGACCCGCCGCCGCGACCAGCTCGCGCCGGACGCCGTCACCTGACAGGGTGGGCCGATGCTGAAGCAGGTGGCCGACGGCGTTTGGGTCCGGCAGAGCGAGTGGGTCTGGAGCAACGCCGTCGTGGTGCGCGGGGAAGCCGGGTTGATCGTGGTCGATCCCGGCATCAGCGGGGACGACCTGGGCGAGCTGGCCGACGACGTGGACCGGCTCGGGGAGCCGGTGGTGGCCGGGTTCTCCACCCATCCGCACTGGGACCACCTGCTCTGGCACTCCGGGTTCGGTGACGTGCCGCGGTACGCCACCGCCGCCAACGCCCAGGTCGCCGCGGAAGCCCGCGAGCGGGCGCAGGCGATGGCGGAACAGACCGCGCCGGGCATCCCGCTCGAGCTGATCGGCCTGCTCACGCCGCTGCCCGCGGACGGGGGGCCGATCCCGGGCGAGATCCTCGAGCACGACGCGCACGCCGTCGGCCACGCCGCGATCCTGCTCGCGGACCGCGGCGTGCTGCTGGCCGGCGACATGCTTTCCGACGTGCTGATCCCGTTGCTCGACGCCCGCCGTCCCGGTCAGGTGGACGCCTACGAGGCGGCTCTCGACCGGTTGGAGGTTGCGCTGCGGCAGGCCGACGTCGTGGTGCCGGGCCACGGCGCCGTCGCCGTGGGACCCGAGGTGGCGGCCCGGCTGGCCGCCGATCGCGCGTACCTCGACGCTGTGCGGCGGGGTGTGGAACCGGTGGACGTGCGACTGGAGCAGGAGTGGCTTTCCGTTCCGCACCAGGCGAATCTGGCGCAGGCCCGGGAAGGGTCTTAAGCGGCCGCCAGGTCCCGGAGCCGCGGTTCGCCGATCATCGTGAGCATGTCCGTGTGCTCCGGGCGCCAGCCGAGTTCGGTGCGGGAGCGTGGTGCGCGGCCGCGGCTGGACGCGCCGAGGACGAGCGCGCCGAACTCGCCCCACACGGTGGCCGCCTCCTCCGGCGTGAGGCTGCGCGTCGGGCACCCGGCGTCGCGCGCGACGGCCTCGGCGATCCACCGGTTCGGCGTTTCCCCGGCGACGGCGTGGTAGAGCGCACCGGCCGTCCCGTTGGCCAGCACCGACGCGAAGAGCCGGGCGACGTCGGCGATGTGCACGTGGGAGTAGGTGTTGAGACCCTCGCCGACGTAACACGCGGCGCCGGTGCGGGCGACCGACCGGTAGATCATCGAGACGTGGCCGTGGTCGCCGGGACCCCAGATCAGGCCCGGCCGGACGACCATCGCGCGTACCTCCCGCCCGGCCGCGGCGCGGACCGCCTCCTCGGCGGCGAGCCGGCCGGCGGCCAGCGGCTCCACGGTGAACGGGTCGTCTTCGGCGAAGCAGTCTTCGCTCCACGCCCCGGCGGTGCGCTGGAGGTGGACACCGCTGCCGGAGGTGAACACGAACGTCTTGCCGGTGCCCGCGAGCGCGTCGAGGAGTCCGGCCACCACCGCCTGTTCCACGTCGGGGGCCGGCTGCGCGGCGAAGACCACGGCGTCGGCCTGGGCCGTGGCGGCCACCGCGGTGTCCAGGTCGCCCCGCAGGACGCGGATTCCTTGCGCTGTAAGGATTCTGGCCGCGTCGTCGGAGCGGGCCAGGCCGGTGACGAGGTGGCCTTCCGCGCCGAGGTGGCGGGCGACGGCGCCGCCGACGAACCCGGTGGCGCCGATGACCAGGACCCTCACGAGGTCCCGTCCAGGTAGCCGCGCAGCGTGCGCACGAACCACTCCGGGGCTTCCTCGGCGACGAAGTGGCCGGTGGGGGCGACGAGCCCGGTGAGGTTCCGGACGTGGGGGCGCAGTGCCTCGGTGGTCTGCTCGCCGACGGAGTCCCGCCCGCCGATGGAGAGCACCGGCACGGTCACCTGGCCTTCGGCCAGCGCCGCGCGGTTCTCCCGGCCGTCCTCGAGCAGGGTGCGGTAGTGCCCGAAGCCGCCGCGGAGGTGGTCGCGCCCGCTGTAAGCGTCGGCGTAGTAGGCGAGTTCCTCCTCGGTGAACTTCGAAGTGGTGCGCAGGGCGGTGAACGTCGTGGTGAAGAACTCGAGTTCGTGGCCGTCGAACAGCATCTCCGGGATCTGCGGGGCCATGAAGAGGCCGAAGTGCCACGAGCCGCCGGTGACGACGTTCATCGACGCCTCCAGGTCGACGCCCGGGAGGAAGGCGTCGAGCAGCACGACCGCGGCGACGTCTTCGGGCCGGTGCAGCGCCCAGGCGAAGGCGATCATGCTGCCGATGTCGTGCCCGACGACCACGGCGGGGCCGCTCAGCCCGAGCGCGGCGACGAGGCCGCGCATGTCGTCGGCCTGGTTGGCCTTCGTGTAACCGCCGTCCGGACGCTCGCTGGCGCCGGTGCCGCGCAGGTCGGGCACGAGCACGGTGTGGTGCTCGGCGAGGGCGGGCATGACCTGGGCCCACGCGCGGCCCGTCTGGGGCCAGCCGTGCAGCAGGACCAACAGCGGTCCGCGGCCGCCGACCGCGGCGGAGAGGCGGACGCCGTTGGTGTCCGCGGTGCGGATCTCGAAGCCGGCCGGCAGCCAGGTGCTGGGTACGGACATGGTTCTCCTTGTCGTGGTGGGGTTTCAGGCGGGCAGCGCGCTGGGTTCCCCGCCGTTGGCGAGGATCACGGTGCCGTTGATGTAGCTGCTGTCGGCGTCGACGAGGAACCGGACGACGCGGGCGATCTCGTCGGGCTCCCCGATCCGGTCGCGGAGGGTGGCCCGGCCGAGCACCTCGACGTTGTCGCCGAGCATCGCGGTGGTGCCCGCGGTGCGGACGGGCCCGGGGGAGACGCCGTTGACGCGGACGCCGCGCGCGCCGAATTCGGTGGCCCAGGAGCGGGTCAGCAGTTCGACGGCGGCTTTCGAGGCGCCGTAGGCGGAACCGATCGGCGCGGGGGACGTCGCGGCCGTCGAGGTGATGTTGACGATGGTGCCGTGCCCGCGTTCGGCCATCCCGGGCGCCAGCGCGCCGACGAGCAGGAACGGGGCGCGGGTGTTGACGGCGAACTGCCGGTCGAAGCTTTCGGCGGTCGTCTCGGCGGTGCCGGTGAAGGCGTAGATCCCGGCGTTGTTCACCAGGATGTCCACCGCACCCGCCTCTTCGGCCAGGGCCAGGACCTCGGCGGGGTCCGTCAGGTCCGCCGTCACGAACCGCGCCGTGCCGCCCTCCTCGGTGATCTCCTTCACGAGCTGGGCGCCGCGTTCGGGATCGCGGCCGTGGACGACGAGAGCGACGCCGCTCGCCGCCAGGTGCCGGGCGACGGCGCGGCCGATGCCCGCGGTCGCGCCGGTCACCAGGGCGGTGCGCTGGGTCGTGGTCATGGGGCTGCCTCACTTTCTGGGTTGTCCTGTCCAAAAAGTAGCCGCGGAAAGTGGATTGCGCAACCCAGTCTTGCGGTAGGCTGAGGGGGTGACCGAGTCAGTGAAGCCGCGTCGCCTGACCCCGAAGGGGCTGGCCACCAGGAACCGGATCATCGACGCCGCGACCGCGCTCATCGCCCGGCACGGCGTGGCCGGCACGGGCATCGAGGACGTCCGGTCGGCCGCCGAGGTGAGCGGTTCGCAGCTATACCACTACTTCGACAGCAAGCAGGCGCTGATCCGGGCGGTGATCACCCGGCAGGCCGATTCGGCGCTCGGGCCCCGCATCGAGGCGCTGGACAGCTTCGAGGCGCTGCGCGCCTGGGCGGACGCCGCGATCGAGCGCCAGCTGGAGAACGACGGCCGCGGCGACTGCAGCCTCGGTTCCCTGGCGGGCGAGCTGAGCGCCAGCGACGAGGACTCCCGCACGGACCTCGCCAACGGGTTCCTGCGCTGGAAGGACCTGATCCTCAACGGTCTGCGGGCGATGCGCGACCGCGGCGAGCTACGCGAGGACGCCGAACTGGACGAGCTGGCGTTCGCGCTGCTGTCGGCCTTGCAGGGCGGGGTACTGCTGTCGCAGACCATGCGCCACGTCCAGCCGCTGGAAGCGTCGTTGAACGCGGCGTTGGCTTATATCCGGTCGTTCGCCGCGCCCGGCTCGGTCGCCTGAATTCCGCACGGGACGGCACGCCGGCAGGCTTCGCGCGATGGCCGGCCTGGTGGTGCCGGATCGCGGACGTGGTCTGGCGCTTGGGCGAGCTGAATTGCGGCGGCGCCAGGTCGGTGCGCATGAACCGACCCTGTGGTGCCGGATTCTGGAGGTTGCGCGGCGCCTTGGTGGGCTCCGGCGGGCTGGACAGCACCGACACGAGGTCGGTGAGCACGAACCGGCCGCGTGGTGCCGGATTCCAGTGTGGTGCGGCGCTTTCGTGGGCGCAGGTGAGCTGAACCGCACCGGCGCGAGGTCGGTCGGTCCGGTGGTGCCGGATCCCGGAGATGGCGCGGCGCCTCAGCGAGCTTCGGCGGGCCGAATCGCGTCGGCGTGCCGTGCCGGTCGGCGGGGTCAGTGGGGGCCGAGAGGGGTCCGGGTCAACGCGGTGTCTCCCGCGGTGACGCGCACCGACATGTCCGCCGCGGCCTTCACCGATCCGGACCTCAACCGGATCCTCACGGCGCAGTACGCCCTGTCCCGCCTCGGCGAGCCGGAGGACGTCGCCCAGGCGGTGCTGTTCTTCGCGAGCCCGGCCAGCTCCTTCGTCACCGGGCAGCTGCTGAGCGTCGACGGTGGCTGGGAGGCGGCCCTGGTGCACTGACGTCGCAGGAATGTCATGGCGGGGTCGTGACGTGGTGCCACTGTTCGCCGCGTACCCGGGCGGCTGAGATCGAGGGAGGGGTCCAGTCACGACAGGGAGGCACGAACATGGTCAAGGAGCTCGGGCGGCGCCTGCGGCTCGCCAGGGTCCGGCACGGGGACGGGAGCGCCCTTCCGGAATACCGTCCCTGGCAGCTCTTCTCCCGTTCGCTGTTCTTCCTCGATCTCACCGGTGATGCGGGAGACAGCCACGTGTACGCGGTCGACGTCCGGCACCTCGCCGAGGCGAAAAGCCGGAGTCAGCACGAAAAGGCCGCCGGGAAGAGCCCCGCCGCGCTCTACCGGGACGGTGTCCAGATCCACCGGTCGAACCTCCCGGCGGTGTTCCCGGTGCCCGGCGGGGTCGTCGAGGTCGCCACCAGCGCGTTCGGCCTGAAGCGGATGCGGTTCACCGCCGACGACGGGAGCGAGCGCACCCTGCGTCCGCACCCGCGTTCGCAGGAGGGGCTGCGGGCGCGGTTCGGGGAGCGGTTTCCCCGGACCAGCGCCGTCGTCGGCGCGGTGTCCCTCGTCGTCCTGCTGGCCGCGCTCGCCGTCAGCCTGCTCCACGGCGCGGAGGCCCTCACCCGGGTCCCCGTCGTCGCCGGGTACGTCGGCACGTTCACCTCGCCGATCCACCTGCCTGGGTGGGCGAAGGCCGCCATGGTCGCCGCCGGGGTCCTCGCCGCGGTCGAACGCGCGCTGCGGCTCCGGTACAACCGGCTGATCGACACCCTCTCGTCCTGAGTCATGTGACGGCCGTCACTGCCGAGGGTGTCGAGAACGGGGCGCCGGCTCCGTCCCAGGAGCATGAGCGGCCACAGCGGGTGGGCCGCGCGACGACAGGAGCAGTCATGACGATCCGCCGCATGGACCACACCGGCTTCGTGGTCGGGGACCTGCCGGCCGCCATCGCGTTCTTCGTCGAACTGGGCCTGGAGCTGGAGGGCGAGACCACGGTCGAGGGGGACTGGGCGGACCGGCTGATCGGGCTGGACGGCGTCAAGTCGGACATCGCCTTCCTGCGGACGCCGGACGGCCACGGGCGCGTGGAGCTGTCGGCGTTCCAGTCGCCCGTGACCACCGTGGCCGCGCCGAGGGCGCCGGTGAACGTGCCGGGCATCCCGCGTATCACGTTCGTCGTCGACGCCCTCGACGACGTCCTGGCCCGGCTGCGCCCCCACGGCGCCGAGCTGGTCGGCGAGGTGGCACGGTACGAGGACTACTGCCGGTACGCCTACGTCCGCGGCCCCGAGGGCGTCATCGTCGGCCTGGTCGAAGAACTCTCCTGAACGACTCCCACGGAAAGGACCGCCGCCATGGCCGTCGCCGATGACCTCGACCGCGCCAGCGACTCGACCTGGGACTGGGTCGCCGAGCAGACCCGCACCTACCTGGCCTCCGGCGGTACCGAGGGGCACGAGTCGAACGGCGTCTTCACTCTCATCCTCGCCACCACCGGCCGCCGGACCGGCGAGCCGCGCCGCACCTGCCTGATCTACGGCACCTCGGGGGACGAGTTCGTCGTCGTCGCCTCCAAGGCCGGCGCCGACGAGGACCCGGACTGGCTCGCGAACCTCCGGGCGGACCCGAGTGCCGGGGTCCAGGTCGGTCCCCGCCGGTTCACCGCCCGCGCCCGGGTCGCGTCCCCGGCCGAGCGCGAGACCCTCTGGCCGCGGATGGTGGAGATCTTCCCGCTGTACGACGAATACGCGCGGAAGACCGACCGCGTGATCCCGGTCGTCGTGCTGACTCCGCAGGACTGAGCGTCAGGGGAGCAGGACGATCCGGCCGGGTGCGTGCCCGTCCGCCAGCGCGCGCTGGGCTTCCGCGGCTTGCTCGAGCGGGAACGTCCGTGCGACCCGCACCTTGAGCATGCCCGCTTCCGCCAGCTCGGCGACCGTGCGCAGGTCGCCGGGGACGAGCCGGGCGAACACCGGCGTCACGCCGGGGACGTCGAACTCCGCGACCGACGCGACCCGGGTGCCGAGGTCCGGCGTCGCCGCCAGGGTGCCGCGGCCGGCGGTGTCCAGCACGGCGTCGACGCCGTCCGGGGCGAGTGCGCGGACGCGGCCCGCGAGACCCTCGCCGTAGCGGACCGGCTCCACGCCGAGGGAACGCAGGTAGGCGTGGTCGCCTCGGACGCCGTGCCGAGCACCCGGGCCCCGCGGCCGAGGGCGAGCTGCGCGGCGAGCGAGCCGACCCCTCCCGCGGCGGCGTGCACCAGCAGTGTCTCACCGGGTTTCGGCATGAGGGCGTTGATGGCCTGCAGTGCGGTCAGCCCGGCGAGCGGCAGTCCCGCGGCCTCGGCCCAGGGAAGGGCGCGGGGCTTGGGAACCAGGGTTCGGACGTCGGCGGCGACCAGCTCGGCGTAGGCGCCGTTGCGGTGTGCGACCTCGCCGCGGACGTAGCCGATCACCTCGTCGCCGGGGGCGAACTCGGGTGCCGCGGGCCCGGCGCGTTCGACGACCCCGGCGACGTCCCAGCCGGGCACGACGGGGAAGTAGGACTCGAGCATCCCGGCCAGCGCCCCCGACTGCACGCCGAGGTCGGCCGGGTTGAGCGCGGCGGCGCGCACCCGCACGAGCACGCCGTCGAGGTTCACCTTGGGCTCGGGCAGGTCGGCGACCGCCAGCACCTCGGGGCCGCCGAACCGGTGGTAGACAACGGCTTTCACGGCTGCGTCACCCGCATCGGCAGGTCGCCCAGCGCGTGGTGCCGGACGATCTTCCACTCGCCGTCGAGCCGACGCAGCTCGGTGTCGTAGTACCCGGACTCGACGGCCTGGATCGAGCGTTCGGGCGTGGTCCGGACCTCGAAGACGACGAACTGGGCGTTGAGGTGGGCGGTGTCGCCGTCGACGGTGATCAGGTGGTCGGCGGTGACGTGGTGGCTCGACCCGCCTTCGGGGTGCGGCGCCATGAAGTTCTCGACGGCGTAGCGGACGCCGGCGCCGCCGACCAGCGGCTCGCCGACCGGCTCGTACCGGTCGGGCCCGGCCTTCTCGAAGATCCGGACCTCGGCGTCGTCGGTGAACAGCGCGCCCTGGGCGGCGCCGTCCCGCCGGTCGGTGGCGCGGACGTAGCGGGCCAGGACTTCCTGGACCGCGCGTTCGTCGGACATGGGGTGACCTTTCGTGGGTGGGGCTGTTCCCCCAGCCAACCGCGCGACGACCGCCGGAACGATGCCGTTCCGGCCGCCGATCATTACCCTGGCGGTATGGATCGACTGGAGACGCGCGAGCTGGCCTACTTCGTGGCCGTCGCCGAGGAGCTGCACTTCGGGCGCGCGGCCGAGCGGCTCGGGATCGCGGCCCCGCCGCTGTCGCGGGCGATCGCGCGGCTGGAACGACGGCTGGACGTGCGGCTGTTCGACCGGACGAGCCGCCGCGTGTCGCTCACCGACGCCGGCCGTGTCTTCCTCGCGGACAGCCGGTCGGCGCTGGCGGCGGTCGACCGGGCGGCCCGGCGGGTGGGACGGTCCTCGCGGCTGACGGTCGCGGTGCGCTCGGGCACGGCCGCCGGTGTGCTGGCCGAGCTGGTCGACGCGCACCCGGTGGAGCTGCTGTTCACCACCGACCAGGTCGGCGCGGTCCGCGGCGGCGCCGCCGACGTCGCCCTGCTCTGCGCGAGCAACGACCTCGCCGGCTTCGTGACGACGGACGTCGCCGAAGAGCTGCCGGTGGCCCTGGTCCCGGTGTCGCACCCGCTCGCCGGCCGCACCACGGTCTCGATCGCCGACCTCCGCCGCGAGGACGCGTTCCGCCCGGAGTGCCCGCAGCTGCCCCTGGACGAGATCGTGGACCGCGTCGCGGTCGGCGAGCTGCTGGCGGTGGTGGGCCACGGCGCGGTGAGCCGGGCGGGCGACACCGTGGTGGGCGTCCCGGTGGCGGACTGCCCGCCGACGCGGGTGGTGCTCGCCCGCCTGGCCGGAACCCCGACCGCCGAGGTGAAGACGTTCGAGCGCACAGCAAAGGACCTCGCGGCCCGAAGGCTCGCCATGGCGGCGACTGCCTAGCCACGGCAGAGTCCATGCGCGGAAGACGAATGCGTCGTCACCCGCGGCGGCGCGGTGTCGCTCCGGAAGATGAGGTGTTCTCCTTGTTGCGCAACAGTTCCCGGCCGTCGGGACGTGCTTCGACGGCCGGGAACGCCACCGCAACTCAGCAGCGGGCTAGCGTCGTCCGCAGCAGGTTCGGGTCGGTCTGCGTGAGGTAGGCCGCGCTGAACACGTAGACTTCCTTGCCCCGCACCGCGATCGACGTCGGGTTCTGCAGGCCGTCCGTGGCGTCCAGCACCGTCGACGCCACTCCGTCCGCGCCGATCCGGACGACCTTGTTCGGGCTGTCGAGCGCGGCGAGGATCTCGTCGCCGCGGCCGGTGAACGTGAAGTCGTCGATGCCCGGGACGTCGGTGGCCTTGACCCGCGGGGTGCCCGCCCGGCCGTCCGGCAGGATCGGGATGCGGAGCACCGTGCCGCGGTCGAGGTTGGTCACCCAGAGCGCGCCGTCGTGGAGCTTGGCGCCGTTCGCGCCGAGGAAACCGGCCGGGGCCAGTTCCGCCGCGGTCGACCAGGATTTCGCCGTCCCACCAAGGAACGGAACCGTCCACACGGTACCGAGCACCGAATCGGTGACGTAGAAGCGGCGGCCGTCGAACGCCAGGCCGTTGGGCAACCCGTTGCCGGGTAAGGCCGCGATGCGCTGCGGTGTGCCGCCCGGCCGCAGCCGCCACAGGCCGGTCAGGTCGTCGGTGCCGGTCGCGTACAGGACGTACAGGCTGCCGTCGGACGTCCGGACGATGCCGGTCGTCAACGGGAACCCCAGTGCCGGAGCCCCGCCGCCACCAGGTGCGGGCAGCGTCGCCAGGATCCGCGTCCGGCCCGCGCGGTCCACGCGGGCCACCTGGCGCGCGCCGGCGAAGGTGACGTCGGCGGAACCGTCGGGTTCCAGGGCGACGTTCTCCGGCTGCTGCCCGGCGGCCAGGTCGAAGTGCACGACGTCGCGCGACGCGGCGGAAGCCGGAGTGGCGGCAAAAACGGTCGCCAGAACGGTGAGGGTCAAGAGGGTTTTCTTCATGGTTCCTTCGTTTTGTGGTGAACGGAAATTCAGTGCCGGACGGGTACGTCGGCCGTGAGGTCCCGGGCGAGTAGCAGCAACGCGTGCGCGGACGCCGAATCCGGCTCCGCCGTCGCGACCACGACCTTCTGTCCCGGCTCGGTGTGCAGCGTCTGCTGGGTCACCGTCATGGCCCCGACGACCGGATGGTGCATTTCGTGGACCCCGACGTCGCAGCCGCGGACGCGGTGGTCCGACCACAGCGCGGCGAACTCCGGGCTCTTCATGGAGAGTTCGCCGATCAGCGACGCCAGCAGCGGGTCGTCGGGGTGCTGCCCGGCCGTCAGGCGCAGGTTGCCGACGACGTCCCGGGCCTTCGCCGCCCAGCCCGGGTACAGCTCGCGGGTGTGCGCGTCGGTGAACACCAGCCGCGTCATGTTGGGGCGGGCGGCTTTGTCCTCCGGCGAGCCGAAGGCGAGGTGCCCGGCGTGCAGCGCGTGGCCCGTGCGGTTCCAGGCGAGGACGTCGCCGCGCCGGCCGAGCACGACCACCGGCACGTCCCCGAGCGCGGCCACCAGCTGCCGCGTCGCGGGCGACACCCGCTCGGGCGCCGGCCGGCGGCGTCCGGGCCCGCGGCGAGGGGCGGCCAGGTTGTGCAGGTGACGGCGTTCGTCGTCGTCCAGCCCGAGCGCCCCGGCGAGCGCGTCGAGCACCTCGGCCGACGCGTTGAGCGAGTAACCCTGTTCCAGCCGCGCGTAGTACGAGGCGCTGACGCCCGCCAGCTGCGCGAGCTCCTCGCGGCGCAGGCCCGGCACCCGCCGCCGGTCCCCGTGCGGGGTGAGCCCGGCGGCCTCGGGGCTCACCTGCGAGCGCCGGGTCCGCAGGAACTCACCGAGCTGCCGTCGTCCGTCCATGGCTCCAGTCTCGGCGCGCCGGACGTCCCCAGCCACACCCTGGCACGGGGACCCTTGTGGAACCGGCGCCGTTCAGGTATCCAATCAAGCGTCACATGTATGTAACGTGTTCATGTACATGAACGGAGTAGCAGTGTCGCCACTCAGAACCTTCCGCCGTCTCGGTGCCCTGACCTTGGTGACGGCGACCCTCACCCTGCCGCTGTCCGGGGTCGCGTCCGCGGCGCCGGCCACGGACAGCGCCGGGGTGTGCTCGCTACCCGGGATCGAACGGCTCTGCCCGCCGAAGACCGTCGTGCTCGACGGGAACCGCCTGCTGCTGAACAAGCTCGCGCTGCTCGTCGGGGACCGGACGGTCAAGACGTCGCTCGGGAACCTGGTCAAGCAGGCCGACGTCGCCGTCAAGGCCGGCCCGTGGACCGTCGCCGACAAGGAGCGGGTGCCGCCCAGCGGAGACAAGCACGACTACCTGAGCCTCGCGCCGTACTGGTGGCCCAGCCAGCCGAAGACCGCGGCGAACCCGCTCGGCTGCCCGTACGTCCAGCGCGACGGCGTCCTCAACCCCGAGACCACCGCCGTGTCCGACAAGGCCGAGCGGCTCAAGGCGTTCAGCTCGATCTACCAGCTCTCGCTCGCCTGGTACTACACCGGCAAGGCGGACTACGCGCGGCGCGCGGCGCTCGACCTTCGCACCTGGTTCCTCGACGCCGCGACGAAGATGAACCCGAACCTGAACTTCGCGCAGGGCATCCCGTGCAAGAACGACGGGCGCGGGATCGGCATCATCGAGTTCTCCTACACCTTCACCCAGGTGCTCGACGCCGCCGCGATCCTGAGCACCGGCGCGCCGGGCTGGTCGAAGGCCGACGAAGGCGCGTTCAAGGGCTGGTCGGGCGAGTTCCTGACCTGGCTGCGGACCAGCCAGTACGGCAAGGACGAGGCCGCGGCCCAGAACAACCACGGCACGTTCATGGACATGCTGACCGCCGGGATCGCGCTCTACACCGGGCAGGACGCCGTCACCAAGGACATCCTCGAGAAGGCCAAGGCCGGCCGGATCGACCACCAGATCGCCGCCGACGGCAGCCAGCCGGAAGAGGTGGCGCGCACCCGCACGTTCCACTACTCGACGTTCAACCTGGTCGCGCTGACCCGGCTCGCGCAGATCGGCCGCCACGCCGGCGTCGACCTGTGGGGCTACCGGAACCCGCAGGGCGGCAGCATCTTCAAGGCCGTCGACTTCCTGCTCCCGGCGGCCACCGGCGGCGCGGCGCAGTGGCACTACCCGGACCTGAACTTCACCCAGTACGCGGCGCTGGACAGCGTGCACGCCGCCGCGGACGCCGGTGACCGGCAGGCCCGCGCGGCGCTCCCGAAGGTCCCGGCGCCGCCGGGCGGCGACCTCTACCCGGTCCGGCCGGCGGCCGAGCAGCTCGACGACATCTCGACGACCGGCTGAGCACTCAGGAAAGCAGCTCCGTGATCGCCGCGGTGGGGACGAACTCGTCCGCCACCGCGGCGAGCGCGGGGTCGAGGGTGACGAACCGGTCGGCCTGCAGCTGGGCGACGGCCAGGTACTCGGCCATCCCGACGTCCGGCCAGTCCAGCCGCGCGGCGATCTTCCACGCCGTGGAGCGTGACACCCGGTCGCCGAGCAGGCGGATCTTCAGGCCCGCCAGGCGCTCCAGCAGGGCGAGGCCGTCCTTTTCCGTCCGCTCGCCGCGCCGGACGCTCGCGTAGAGGTGGGCCATCGCGTGCGACCGCAGCACGTTCGGGGCGACGAGCCGGTGCTCGGGCGCCACCGCCACCTGGCCCTCGGCCAGGCGCAGGGCGGTCAGGGCGTCGATGCCGAACCTGGTCATGCCCCAGGATAACCGGGACGCAATTTGTCTGGACCAAAAACCGGACAATCTGTTGACAGCCGACCGGTTCGGGGCTCAACCTGAAACCGGTTCACCGCCGGGCCCGGGCGGGTTCTCCCTGCTCCCAGTGATCTTCACGCGGATCCCGTGTTCAGCGAGGAGTTCGTCATGCCCGGTACCTGGTTTTCCGCCGTGCTCACCGCCGCGGCCCTCGTGGCCCCGGCGACCGCGACCCCGGCCGCCCCGGCCTCGGAGCTCGCCACCATCTGCAACAAGTACTGCGACGCCGCCGATCCGGCGAACTCGCCCGGCGACCGCGCTCCCGTGTCCTCGACGCTGTTCTCGCGGACGATCGCGCTGCACTTCGACGACAGCGACGCGATGGGCTGGGCGACGATCGGCAACGGCAGCCCGGGTGACGAGGTGTGGCTCGACCGCTCCTTCGACGGCGGCCGGTCGTGGGCCTCGGGTAGCAGGCTCGGCGCCACCGCCATCCCCGCGAACAACCGCGGCTGGCGCACCCTGATGTACAACGTGGACGACTGGAACAACACCGGTGTCGGCGCGCTGCGGGCGTGCGGGAAGGCCGTGGACCGGGCGGACATCGCCTGCACGACGTGGGCCCGCACGACCTGGAACGCCGGGGAGCGGCGGACGGCCGCGGCCACCGCGCAGATGATGTTCTACAACAACTCGACCGGGTTGTTCGACACCACCGGCTGGTGGAACTCGGCGAACGCGCTCACCGCGGTGATCCGCAACGTCCAGGTCACCGGCATGCCGAGCTACCGCTACGCGATCGCGCGCACGTACGACAAGAACATCAACGGCGCGCTCGGGCAGTTCCGCAACGACTACATCGACGACACCGGCTGGTGGGGCCTCGCCTGGGTGCTGGCCTACGACGTCACCGGCGACAGCCGCTACCTGAACACCGCCCGCGCCGACGCCGACCACATGGCTTCCTACTGGGACGGCACGTGCGGCGGCGGGGTCTGGTGGAGCACCGCGCGGACGTACAAGAACGCGATCGCCAACTCCCTCTACATCCAGCTCAGCGCGGCGCTGCACAACCGGATCGGCGGTGACAGCGTCTACCTGAACCGGGCGAAGAGCGGCTGGAGCTGGTTCCAGGGCACCGGCATGGTGAACGGCTCGTCCCTGGTCAACGACGGCGTCGACCTGGGCACGTGCCGCAACAACGGCAGCACGGTCTGGTCGTACAACCAGGGTGTGCTGATCAACGCGCTGACCGAGCTGAACCGGGCGACCGGCGACGCCGGGCTGCTGACCACGGCCCGCCGGCTGGGTGACGCCAACGTCAACTCGTCGTCGCTCAACACCGCCGACGGCATCCTGCGCGACCCGTGCGAGGGCGGGGACTGCGGCGGCGACGGGCCGTCGTTCAAGGGCGCCGACGTCCGCGGCCTGGCCGCGCTCAACGCGGCGCTGGGCGATCACCCGTACACGACGTACCTGCGCCGCCAGGCTGACCGGGCGTACTCGGCGGACCGCAACCCGCTCGACCAGTACGGCCTGCGCTGGTCCGGCCCGCTCGACAAGATCGACGCGGCCCGGCAGCAGAGCGCGCTCGACATGGTCAACGCGGCGTCCTGAATGGGGGACACCCACCGGCTCGCCAAGCTGGTGAACGACGGGGTGGCGCGCGCCGAGGCGATCCGGCTGGCGTCGAGCGAAGGTGGCTGGTACGCGGTCCTGGCGCTGATGTACGCGGGCGAAATCGGCCGCGCGACGGCGGAATGCGCGCGGGTGCCGGACCGTGCGGTTACGGTGCTCCGAGCGCGGCTGGCCTGGCTGACGGGCGCGCCGGCGGAGGCGGCGGCGCTGCTGCGCGAGGTGCGCGACCCGCGGCTGCGGGGTCTCGCCGTGGCGTGGCTCGTGGCGGCGATGACCGACCTCGCCGACCTCGAGGACGCCCGCACGCTGCTGCTGGACCACGGCTTCGGCGGCGCGCTGGCCGACGTCCCGGACGCCCCGGAACTCCTGGCGGCCCGAGGCGATCTGCACTTCGCCGCCGGACGGTTCGTGCTGGCACGCAACGACTTCCGCGAGTGCGGCCGCCTGCTCACGGCGCTCGGGGTGGCCAACCCCGCGGTGATCCCGTGGCGGTCGAGGCAGGCCGTCTGCGAGTCCGTGCTGGGGCGCGCAGAGGTCGGCGCCGCACTGGCGGCCCAGGACTTCGCCGCGGCCCGGCGCTGGGGAAGCGCCCGGGCGCTGGGCATCGCGACGCACGCGGTCGCGACGACATCCGGCCGGGACCCCGCCCTGCTGCGCACCGCCGAGGCCCTGCTGCGCCATGGTGACCGGTTGCGCTGCCGGTACGACCTGGCCCTGGCTCTGGACGAGTCCGGCGATCGAGCCGCCGCGCGGGCGCTGCTGTCGGACGTCGGCCGGTCGGCTCGGGAGGCGGGTTACTTCTTGATGGCGGCCGAGGCGTCCGCCGCTTCCGGGCGGCTTTGTGCGTTGACCCAGCGGGAACGGAAGATCGCCGGCCTGGCCCGGGCGGGCTGGACCAACCGCCGGATCGCACAGCGAGAAGCGGTGACGCTGCGAACGGTGGAGTTCCACCTGACGAGCGTGTATCGCAAGCTGGGTGTCGGCGGACGGCATGAACTGGTTGCTTTGCCAGGGTTTCCGCGATGACCCGGTGTGCTGCGGACTCGGCCCTTTCGCTGCGGGAGGCGGTCGCGCTGCGGACCGTGGCTCTGCCGGGATTCGCGCGGTGAGCCGGTGCGCCGCGGGGCGGGTATTCGTGCGTGTCGAGGCGGGCGCGGGTCGGGTGCTTTTGGTGCGGGAAGCGGCGGTCTTGCCGAGGTCTCGGCGTGCGGCGGACCGAGCGTTCGCCCGGGTCGCAGCGGGAGCGGGTTTGGCGTTTTCGGCGCCGAAGGCGGCGGCCATGCGGACCGTGGTGTTGCCGGGTTCCTGTAGTGACCGGATGCGCCGCGGGTCGGGTGTTCGTTCGTGTCGGGCGGTTTCGGTGCAAGGTGGTGGCGTTGCGGATCGTGGTGTTGCCGGGGTTCCCGTGGTGACCGGGTGTGCTGCGGACCAGGCGTTCGCCGGTGTCGGGGCGGAAGTGGGTTGGGCGTTTTCGGCGCCGGAGTTGGTGGCGCCGCGGACCGTGGCTCTGCCGGGAGCACCGCGGTGACCGGGTGCGCCGCGGACCGAGCCTTCGCCCGGGTCAGCGCGGGAACCAACTGGGCCCTTTCCGTACAAGAAGCGGAAACCTCCCTGTCCTCAAGAAAATGCGGTGCAGGATGCGTCCTGAAGGCCTCCGCGGCTCTCGTGCACGCCGGAGAACCCGCCATGACCTACTTCGCCGCCGACACGGCCGACCCGCGGCTGCGGGTGCTGCGGGCCTACAGTTCCTGGCTCGGCGGCCGGCTCGAGCGGGCCTGGGCGCTGACCCGCTCGGTGCTGGCCGATCCCGGCTGCCGGCCGGCCGGGCTGGCGATCGGCGTCCGCGTGCTGCTCGATGCCGGGGCCCTCGACCGCGCCGCCGAGGAAGCGCGGCTGCTCAACGGTGACGGACCTCTCTGCTGGGACGCGGAGGGCGCCCTGGCCATGGCCGAGGGCGACTTCGCTGCGGCGGAACGAGCGTTTCTCACGTGTGGAAGGGAACTGGCGCGGCGGGGGCTGGTGAACCCGGCTCTCCACTTCTGGCAGGGCCGGGCGGCACTGGCCGCGCACGCCGGCGGCCGGGTCGAGACTGCCGAGAGCCTGGCCCGTGCGTCGCACGCGGCGGCGGTCAAATGGGGCGCACCCCGGGCCGTGGGGCGCGCGATGCTGGTCTCGGGGGTCGTGGGTGGTGACGTCGAGGTGCTGACCGGTGCCGTCGAGGTGCTGGAGGCGCCGGCCGAGCTGGCGGAGGCGCGGTCCCGGCTCGGCATGCTCCACATAGGACAGGGTGCGGCCGGGAAAGCTCGGCGCCAGCTGGAAACGGCCGTCGTCCTGGTCCGGGGCCTCGGCGACGAAGCCCGCGCCCGGCGGCTCGAGGCGGTGCTGCGGCGTCTCCGGTGCCCCGGCGAGGCGGCGTTGACCGGCCGTGAGTCGCAGGTCGCGCACCTGGCCTACGCGGGCTGCAGCACCAAGGAAATCGCCGCGAGACTGTTCCTGGGCGTGCGCACCGTCGAATACGACCTGACGCGCGTGTACGCCAAGCTCGGCGTCGCCGGTCGCGAAGAACTCGCCGGCGTCCTGGGGGAGGGCCTGATCACGAGCCGCCGTGGAAGGTGACGGTGAAGCCTCGGCAGGAGCCGCACTGGTACATCGTCTGGTTCCCGGGCTCGGTGTCCTGTTTGGACCAGGCGTAGGCCTTCGGGCAGTGGGCCTTGACCGTGTCGCTGTAGTTCGTCGGAGCGTCGCGGTTCGGGTTGACGCAGTTGACCGGCGCACCGTCCGGCCCGCGCCGGACGTACTCGGCGGGGCAGAACGGCAGGACGTCGTCCGGGCAGCCGGCCGACCCGCAGGACGCCGAGCCCGGGGGCACGGTCGCGCCGACCGGCTCGATGGTCACCGGCAGGGAGAAGGAGTTGACGTAGCTGACGTCGTACCACGGCGCGAGACTGTCGCCGCTGTCGAAGTTGAACTCGGCCAGGCTCGCCGGTTGTTCGCCGGTCGCGCAGTGGTCGGCGAAGACCCCGCAGTCGCCGACCAGGCAGTGGAAGTCCCGTCCGGAGGTGCCGGTGCACCCCTGGCGGCCGAAGAACTTCCCGCGCCAGTGGCCCGGCTCGGCCGACTCCGGGACCGTCACCGTCGCCGACTGCCCGTTCGCCAGCACCGGCAGGCCGGTGAAGTTCACGGACCCGTCGGCGTTCACGGTGCTGCCCACCCACAGCGTCTGCCCGGACCGGTTGACGAAGGTCACGGTGTGGTCGGTGGCCGCGGTGCCGGCGCTCAGCGACGACACGAGGGCCACGGCGACCAGGAGAAGACGTTTGAACGCCACGGAAATCACGCTGCCCGGTACGCGACGCCGCTCGCGTTCGGCGTGGTTCCCGTGTACAGCCCGGTCTGGGTGGTCGACGTCGACAGCGAGAACCAGGCGTAGCGCTCGACGAACGACAGGCCGTTGAGCATCGACGTCGACCGGGTGACGAAGTCGGCCTGCTGGGCGGAGGACGGGTACCGCGGTGTCGACCCGGAGAAGTCGATGAGGGCGTACTCGGTTACCCAGATCGGGCGGTGGTAACGGTTGTAGACCGCCTGGACGTACGACTGCAGCTGCCCGGCCGCGGCCGTCGAGAAGTCGCCGCCGTACCAGTGCAGCGGGATGAAGTCGACGCGGTAGCCGCGCGCCGCCGCGCCGCTCATGAACCGGTCGAGCCAGCCGCCCGGGGTGTCGCCGCCGTAGGCCACCGCCGGGGCACTCAGCCGCATCCCGGTGTTCTGCAGCTGGGGCCACAGGTTCAGCGCGGTGTCGACGGACATGTTCGCCTGCCCGGCCAGGTCCGGCTCGTTGAACGCGAGCAGCGTCGTGCCGGACGCCTTGGCCTTCGCCAGCTCGGCCGCGGTCACCGAGCCGCTGCCCCAGATCATCGGGACGAACTCCGTGCCGGACGGCGCCGTGACGCCCCGCGTGTCCGAAGCCCAGGTGTAGAACCACCGGGCGCCGACGTCGCTCAGTGCCGTCGTCACGCCCGAGAACGCGGCGGCGCTGACGCCTTTCTTGGCGCTGGCGGCGACCGCGGGTGCGGACAGGCCGCCGAGCGCGGCGACGACGACGGCCGCGGTGGCGAGGATCTTCCTGAGCTTCACGGGGTCCTCCGGGTCAGGAGCGTACGAACGACCAGGTCACCGGGATGTTTCCGAGGCCGGTGTCGGCCAGCTGGGCGAACGCCGGGGCGCTGAGGTCGATGTGCGTGCTGTCGCAGGTCGGGCACTTGTCGACGACCGGCACCGTGACGCTCCGGCCTTGGTAGGACACCTGGACCGACACCCCCTGGCACAGCGGGTCGTTGTTCGGGTTCGCCGTCGTCCAGTACGAAGCCGGCGCGGCGGCGAGCAGCTGCGTCGAGGCGTCGATCTGCGTGCCGCAGGCGCCGTAGCCCGCGTCGGTGTAGTAGGTGGCGGAGCCGGTGATCGGCTGCCCGTAAGGGATGTCGGCCCAGGCGGTGCCGACCGGTGTCAGGACGAGTGTGGCGGCCAGCACCCAGGTCTTCCGCATTCCGGCTCCCTTCCCGCGTGCCCGGATCGTCCCAGGGTTTCCGGGCGCGAGCACTGTGGCCGGCCCGCAAACCTTTGTCCGGACAGGAATCGCCGTGGCGGTTGACACCGTCTCCGTGACCTGTTCACGCTGAACGGAACCGGCTTCCGGAGGTTCCCTTGATGCGCCGCCTTTTCGTCGTCGCCACCCTGCTCGCGCTCAGCGTCGTCGTGGTGCCGTCGGCGTCCGCCGCGGCGCTCGGGCCCGCCGTCCGGATCATGCCGCTCGGCGACTCGATCACCTGGGGCGTCGGCAGCGCCACGACGTCGTCGTACCGTGCGCCGCTGTCCCGGATACTGGACGCGCAGTCGCGCTATTCGGCGCGGTTCGTCGGGTCGCAGGCGTCGGGAAGCCTGCCGGGGCCCGCCAACGAGGGCCACAGCGGGTACACGATCGACCAGCTCACCGCCGGGATCGACGGCTGGGCCGCGTTCGCCCGCCCCGACGTGGTGCTGCTGCACGTCGGGATCAACGACCTCAACCGCGGCATCGACGTCGCCCATGCGCCGCAACGGTTGCGGACGCTCGTGGACCGGGTTTTCGCGGACCGGCCCGGGGTCGCGCTGCTGTTCCTCGGGCTCATCCCGACGACGCCGGGGCTGGAGAGCGCGACCGCGTCGTTCAACAGCCAGGTGAAGGCCATGCAGGCGAGTGAACAGCAGGCGGGACACCGGTTCCGCTACGTCGACCCACCGGCGTTGACGTCCGCCGAGATGGCCGACGGCCTGCACCCGAACGACGCCGGGTACCAGCGGATGGCCCAAGCGCTGTACGGCCCGCTCGACCAGGCCTACACCGACGGCTGGATCGCGACGCACCCGCCGCTCGGCGCAGGGTCGGAAGCCGGTTCGGGCAAGGTGCGCTGGGCGGACTTCGACGGTGACGGACGGGCGGACTACCTGACGGTCGCGAGCACCGGCGCGGTGTCGGCGTACCTGAACCGCGGCGGTGACGGCCGTGGCGGCTGGTCGGGGCTCGGCCAGGTGGCGAGCGGCACGACCACCGATCCGGCACGGGCGCGGCTCGCGGATTTCGACGGCGACGGCCGCGCGGACTACCTGACGATCGCGAGCAGTGGTGCCGTATCGGCGTACCTGAACCGGGGTGGTGACGGCCGCGGCGGTTGGCAGAACCTCGGCCAGGTGGCGACCGGCACGACCACGGACCCGTCGCGCGTCCGGTTCGCGGATTTCGACGGCGACGGGCGCACGGACTACGTCACGATCGCGAGCAGCGGTGCGGTGTCGGTGTACCTGAACCGCGGGGGCGACGGCCGTGGCGGATGGCTGAACCTGGGCCAAGTCGCCACCGGCACGACGACGGATCAGACACGCGTCCGGTTCGCGGACTTCGACGGCGACGGCGCGGCCGACTACGCGGCGATCGCCGATTCCGGCGCGGTCACCCTGTACCTGAACCGCGGCGGTGACGGCCGTGGTGGCTGGTGGCAGTACGGCCAGGTCGCGACCGGCCTGACGACGGCGGCCGACCGCGTAGCGTTCGCCGACTTCACCGGCGGCGGCACCGCCGACTACACGCTGACCGACCCGTCGACAAACGCGGAAACGGTCTACTCATGGCAGGGCGGCGATGGCCACGGCGGCTGGGCCGACCTCGGCAAGGTGGCCGCCGGCGTCCCCGTCGGCTAAGACCTCCCGCAGCCGTTCCAGATGAGCCTGTGGGGACTCCAGCAGCGGCAGCCGCACCGTCGCGTGGGGGATGATTCCCCGCTCCGCCAGCGCCGCCTTGGCCATGATCGCGCCCTGGGACGTCCGCATGATCGCCTCCGCCACCGGAAGCAGCGCCGCCTGGATCGCCCTCGCCGCGCCCAGGTCACCGTCGCGGACCGCGTGGATCAGGGCCGCGTTGCGGTCGGCGAAGACGTTGCCCACCACGCTGACCACACCCGTCGCGCCGGACGCCAGGTACGGCAGGTTCAGCTCGTCGATGCCGCAGTAATAGGCCAAAGACGTTCGGGCCAGCACCGTCATCGCCTCGAACAGGTCGCCCTTGGCGTCCTTGACCGCCTGGATGCGGGGGTGACCGGCCAGCTCCAGCAGGGTCGGCACCTCGAAGGCCACGCCGGTGCGCGCGGGAACGTCGTAGAGCATCACGGGCAGCGGAGTCGCGTCGGCGACGGCGGTGCAGTGGGCCACGATCCCGGCCTGCGTGGGGCGCGAGTAGTACGGGCACACGAGCAGCAGCGCGTCGGCTCCCTCGGCCTCGGCCTCGCGGGCGCGGCGGATGCTCGTGGCCGTGTCGTACGTGCCGATCCCGGCGATCACCCGCGCCCGGCCCGCCGCCCGCGTGGCCACGGCGCGGACGAGCCCGGCCGACTCGGCGCCGGTCAGCGTGGGGGATTCGCCGGTGGTCCCGCCGACGACCAGGCCGTCGCCGCCGGTGGCCAGCAGGTGGTCGACCAGGCTCGCGAGGGCGGGTTCGTCGAGCGCGCCGCCGGGCCGCATCGGGGTGACCATGGCGACGAGGTTGGTGCCGAAGGGCGTCATGGCTCAGACCCTGCCGCGGTCGACTGCACAGGTCCAGCGATGCTTTTTCGCCAATATTGCGTAGCCTGGCTTCATGATCGACGTCGACGCCCTGCGCGCCCTGCGGTCCGTGGCGGCGCTCGGGACGCTGGTGCGGGCGGCCGACGAGCTCGGGTTCACGGCCTCGGCGGTGTCTCAGCAGCTCAAGCGGCTGGAACGGCAGCTCGGGGTGGCCGTGCTCGCGCCGTCCGGGCGTGGGGTCGTGCTCACCCCGGCCGGGCGGGCCCTCGTCGACGCGGCGCCCGAGGTGTTCCAGGCCCTGGAGCGCTGCGCCGAAGCCGCCCAGTCGGTCTCCGCGGGCGCGCCGCGCGGCACGCTGCGCGTGGTGGCCTTCTCGACCGGCATCCGCGGGCTGCTCGCGCCCACCCTGGCGGGGCTCGCGGCACACTGCCCCGACCTGGGCGTCCGGATCACCGAGCAGGATCCCGACGAGGCCCTGCACAGCGTCGACGCCGGCACCGCCGACGTCGCGCTCGTCCACGACGCCGACGGCCTGCCCGTCCCGCTGCGCCCGTCCCTGACCCGGCGGCACGTGCACACCGACGTCGGCGACGTCGTGCTGAGCCGGGCGCACCCGCTCGCCGCGGGCGACGCCCCGCTGGGCGAGGGGGATCTCAGCGGGCACGCGTGGGTGACCAGCCCGCCCGGCACGGTGTGCCACCAGTGGTTCCGGCGGCTCGTGCCCGGCGAACCCGACGTGCGGCACCTCGTCGACGATTTCGCCACGCAGCTGGCGCTGGTCGCCTCGGGGGACGTCCTCGCGCTGATCCCCCGGCTGGCCCGCCCGCCGCTGGGCGACGGGCTCGTCGCGCGAACCCTGCGCAGGCCACCGAAACGCGAGGTCCACGCCGTGTGGCGGCGCAGCGCGGACGCCAGCCCGGCGATCCGGGCGCTGCTCGCTGCACTGTCCACAAGGGACGGTTGAACCGGCTCAACGCGCGCCCGGACCGCGGGGCGGAGATCATAGGGCCATGACCGGTTCCCCGCCCGAGGGCCGCATCGGGCCCGGCGTCGTCGGGCGCAGGCTCGTGCAGTTCTTCCTGGACGAGATGCTCGTCTTCGTGCCGATGCTGCTGCTCGCCGTGCTGGCTGTGGTGCTGTTCCGCCCGAGCGGGCTGGTGGCGCTGGTGACGTTCCTCAAGGTCGTCTTCATCACCATGATGGTGCTGGACTTCCTGGGCCTGTGGTTCGTCATGACGTGGTGGCCCTACCGCCACGGCGGCCAGACGCCGGCGATGCGGTGGCTGCGGCTGCGCGTCGTCATGCTCGACGGCTCGCACCCGCCGTTGCGGCTGTTCGTGGTGCGCCAGCTGCTGGTGCTCGTCGACGGCTTCGCGTGGGGGCTCGCCGGGATCGTCGTGATGCTGTGCACGCGCCGCCGCCAGCGGTTCGGGGACGTCGTGGCGCGCACGGTCGTCGTCCGGGTGCCCAAGCGGGCGAAGTCAGTGGACGAGGCCGCTTTCCCAGGCCCAGATGGCTATTTCGGTGCGGTTGCGGGCCCCGAGCTTGCGCTTGGCCGCGCCGATGTGCGTCTTGACGGTGGGCAGCGACACCACGAGTGAGCGGCAGATCTCGTCGTTCGTCGCGCCGCGGGCGATCGCGCGGACGACGTCCAGCTCGCGCGGGGTCAGCGGGCTTTCCGGCGCGGTGGCACGCCGGGGATCGCGGTGCGCGTAGTGCGCGAGCAGCCGCGTCGTGATCGCCGGCGAAACGAGCGCCTCGCCGTGGGCGGCCGCGTGCACCGCCTCGATGAGCAGGCTCGGCCCGGCGTCCTTGAGCAGGAAACCGCAGGCACCGGCGCGCAGGGCCGCGTGGACGTTCTCGTCGAGGCCGAACGTCGTGACCATCACGACGTGCAGCGGGTCCGGCACGTCCGGGCCGGCCAGCAGCTCGGTGGCCCGCAGCCCGTCCACGCCCGGCATCCGGATGTCCATGAGCGTCACGTCCGGGCGCAGCTCCCGGGCCGCGCGCACGGCCTGCTCGCCGTCGGCCGCTTCGCCGACGACCTCGATGTCCGGTTCGCCTTCGAGGATCAGCCGGAACCCCGCGCGGACCATCGCCTGGTCGTCGGCGATCAACACTCGCGTGGGCACCCGTTCCTCCTCAGCCGGGCCCCAGCGGCAGCCGCGCGGCCACCCGCCAGCGCTGCCCCTCCTCCGGTCCCGCGTGCACCGTACCGCCCACCGCCGCGACCCGCTCGGCCATCCCGAGCAGGCCGTAGCCGCCGCGGCGGGCGGGCCGGGCGGCACCGTCGTTGACCACCTCGACGCGCAGCTCGCCGCGGGGTTCGTGGCGCACGAGCACCCGGACCTCGGCGGCGTCGGGCGCGTGCCGCCGGACGTTGGTGAGCGATTCGGTGAGCAGCCGGTGCGTGGTCGTCACGACCTCGGGCGTCACCGCCAGGACGGCGAGGTCGTCGCTGACGTCGAGGTGGATGCGGGTGTCCTCGGGCACCGCGCGGTCGACGGCGGTGGCCAGGTCGGCGGGCGGGACGAAGAGGTCCTCGCCGTCCGTCCGCAATGCACCGACGAGCCGGCGCATCGCGGAAAGCGCGGCCGCGCCCGCGGTTTCGAGCTCGGCGAACGTCGCGGTGTCGCCGTCGCTGCGTTCGGCGACGCGGTGCGCGGCCTGGACCCGCACGACGATCCCGGTGATCTGGTGCGCGACGAGGTCGTGCAGCTCCCGGGCCAGCCGAAGCCGTTCCGTGGTGCGGATTTCGAGGACGTCGGCGCGGTTGCGGGCCTCGGCGTCGCGCAGGATCAGCCCGACGGCGAGCGCGCCGCCCCACATCAGCGCGGCCACGGCGGAGAAGAGCGCGGCCGGGGTGTCCGCGCCGTAGCGCAGGATCGGGGCGAGCGTGGTGGCGGCGCCGCCGAGGATCGCCAAGGTCACTGCCGCCCGCGGGGCGAGCCGGTGGCAGCAGGCGCCGACCAGCAGCGCGATGGCGAGCGCTTCGGCCCCGCTGGGCAACGGCGGCAGGCGCTGGCCCGCCGCCCCGATCACCGCCGTGATCGCCGTGCCCAGCAGGGAAAGCCCGGACACGGCGGCCGCGAGCGCCGCGGTGTGGTCGGGGAACCGGCGGCGCAGCACGGCCAGCAGCGCGACGACCGGGCCGAGCCCGGGGGCGAACTCGAGGGTGAGGGTGGCGAGGTTGCCCTGGGCCGGTCCGGACCGGATGGCGAGGGTCATGTCGAGCAGCACCAGCGCGCCGAGGACGACCGCCTCGGCCACGAGCGGGCCGCGGCGGCCCGGCAGGACGAGCACCGGTCGCGCGGAGGTCATGGCCCGATCGTGCCGCACCCGACGGCGTCTCGCTGCGTCGCCGGGGGCATCTCATCCCTGGGTACGAGACGGCGCCCCTGATTTCGTACCGCCGGTTGATCGCTTCCGCGCCGCGGCTGGCCAGACTCGGGACGGAAGACGAAACGAGACGGAGGGATTCCGATGCAGGAGACCGCTTTCGTGCCCGGCCCGAAGCCGGTGAACGGGAAGATCACCGGCCTGCCGGGCTGGTACTTCGTGCTGGTCGGCCTGCTCGTGGCCAGCAACGACCTGAGCACGCAGTTCGCGGACCGCTATTCCTGGGTGGCGTACCTGCCGCTGGCGCTGGTCGCGGTGCACCTCGTGCTGTGGTTCACGCTGCTTTCCCAGCGCCGCCAGTACCTGCGGGCCGTGTGGCGCAGCAAGCAGGCCCTCGGCCTGGTCGCCGTGTTGTTCGCGGTGCGGCTGGGACTGCAGTTCGGCCTGGCCGCGCTGACCGACAGCGTCGCGCCGCTGCACAGCTACACGCACCTGATCATCGGGCTCGTCATGCTGGTGGTGACCACGGCCGGGGCCTGGTTCGACCAGTGGCTGGTGCTGCGGGTGGTCAACAAGCAACAGCACCCCGGGTTCTGACGCTCAGATCTTGCGGAACCGGGCGTCGAAGAGCGCGAACACGCCGAAGACGGCGATGCCCGCGGCGAGGGTGAGCAGCAGCGGCTGCCCGTACGGCTGGACGGCGAGCGTCTTCAACGCGGGATCGAGGCCGGCGGCCTTGGCCGGGTCGTAGTTCACGGCGGCCAGCACGAACATCACACCCACGACGGCGTAGGCCACCGCGACGGCGCACCAGCCCACCTGGCCGAGGCGCTCGGCCGACCGCCGGACGGTCCGGGTGGCGCCGCCGAACTCGAGGTCGTGCAGGAACGTCTTGCGCAGGCCGCGGTGGATGAGGAAAGCCGCGACGCCGAGCACGCCGATCCCGGCGGCGACCACGACGACCGCGCCCCACGGCTGGGCGAGCAGCCCGGCGACCAGGGACTTGCTCTTGGCCGGGGCGCCGACGGCGGTCTTGCCCGCGCTGTAGGCGACCAGGGCGTACAGCGCGACCTCGATCCCGCTGGTCACCCGCCGCAGCACCCGCCGGCGGCCCTGGACGTGCCGGTGGCCGGCGACGGCCTCGGTCAGCTGCCAGATCGCGAGCACGCCGGTGCCGGCCGTGACCAGCCACAACAGCCAGACGCCACCGCCTTCGGCGACGAGCTGGAGGGCACCGGCCTTGTCGGCCTTTTCGTTGTCGCCCAAGGCGACCTGGGCGGCCAGCCAGGCCACGACGAGGTGCACCACGGCGTAACAGGCCAGCCCGACTCGGGCGATCAGGGCGAACCCCTTGAAATCGGGCATCCGCTGATACTCGTCCACCGGGGCCGGAATGACCAGCACGGTTTTTGTCGGTGGTGGTGCGTACGGTCGAGCCGACCGAACATCCAGACCGGAGGACCCCATGCCCTTCGCCGACGAACTGATCGGCACCCCCGCGGCCCGCGCCCTGGTCGCGGGCCTGCGCGTCGCCGCCCCGAAGGCGCGGCTGACCGGGTTGCGCGCGGCCGAGGGCGCGCTCGGCCCGCTGTCCCTGCGCGAGCGCAGCGACCTCCTGCGTGACGCGCTGCTCGCGGACCTGCCGGGCGACTACGCGTCACTGGCGGCGGTGGTGCGGACCGCGGCCGCCGAGTCGCCGTCGTTCACCGGCTGGCTGATCTGGCCGGTCACCAGCGCGATCGCGGTCAAGGCCGTCTCGGACGGCGGTGTGGAAGCCTTCGACGACGCCCTCGCGCTGCTGGCGGAGCTGACACCCCGGCTCACGGCCGAGTTCGCCCTGCGCGTCCTGCTGAACCACGACCTGGACCGCGCCTTGGACGTGATCCAGGGCTGGACGGCATCGGACAGCCCCGACGTGCGCCGCCTCGCGTCCGAAGGCACCCGCCCGATGCTGCCGTGGGCCGTGCGCGTGCCGGGCGTCCTCGCGTCGCCGAAAGCGACCCTGCCGATCCTCGACGCGCTGTACCGCGACGAGAGCGAGTACGTCCGCCGCTCGGTCGCCAACCACCTGAACGACGTGAGCCGCCGCGAGCCGGACCTGGTCGTCGAGACGGCGACGGCGTGGCTGGCCGACCCCGGCGACGACCCGGCCGCCACGACCCGCCTGGTCCGCCACGCCCTGCGCACCCTGGTGAAACAAGGCCACCCAGGCGCCCTGGGCCTGCTGGGCTTCGCCCCGGCCCGCGTCGACGTGACCGGCCCGCTCCTGGTGTCGGACACGGTGGTGATCGGCGAATCCCTGGCGTTCACGGCGTCGGTCCGCAACCTCGAACCGGAACCGGCCCGCCTGGCGATCGACTACGTGGTCCACCACCGCAAGGCCAACGGCACGTCGACGACCAAGACGTTCAAGCTGACCACCCAGCTGGTCCCACCGGGGGAGACGTACGAGCTGTCCCGAGAGCACTCGTTCCGCCTGATCACGACCCGCCGCTACCACCCGGGCCCGCACGCGGTGGAGCTGCAGATCAACGGAGTCCGCACGGGTCGAGCAGACTTCGACCTGGTAACCGGCTAGCCCGGAAACCGCGGGCCAACCCTGGCCGGTCCACCGCGAATCCGGCTTCTGGGGCAGCAGCGCGGTTCCCCCGGCGTGCCGGTTTCGCGAGTTCGTGCGCGGCTGCGGCCTCGGCCATCGGAGTCCCCAGCCGGCCTTCGTCGGTGAGGGCGGCCGCGGTCGAAGGTCTGTGCACGGCGGGCGGTTCCGATCCGCTGGTGCTGCTGCCCGATCTTCCTCGGGCGTGCCGGTTTCCGCGAGTTCGTGCGCGGCTGCGACCTCGGCCAGCGGGAATGCCGCCGCGATCGGGATCCGCAACCGGCCAGGGTGACCGCGGCCGAAGTCCTTGCACGGCAGGCGGATCCGAGTCGCCGGTGGTGCTGGCGCAGCAGCGCGTTTCCCCCGGCGTGCCGGGCTCCCGCGAGTTCGTGGGCGGCTGCGACCTCGGCCATCCGGATCCGCAATCGGTCAGGGTGACTGGGGCCGGAAGTCTGTGCACGGCAGGCGGATCCGAGCCGCTAGTGCAGCAGCACGATCTTCCCCCGGGCATGCCGGGTCTCCGCGAGTTCGTGGGCGGCCACGACCTCAGACAGCGGGAACGTCGCCGCCACCGGGATCCACAGCCGGCCCTCGTCGGCCAGGGTGACCGCGGCCGCAAGGCCGTGCACGGCAAGGGGATCCGCGCCGGGCGTGGCCGGGGCGCCGTGGGAGAAGTGCACTCCGTGGGCCGCCGCCGTGAAGTCCGCCAGCGTCACCACCCGCGACGGATCACCAGCCACCGCAACGAGGTCCGGCAATGCGCCGCCCGCGCAGTCGACCACCGCGTCCACTCCGGACGGTGCCAGCGCACGCACCCGGTCCACCAGCCCGGGTCCGTACGTGGTCGGCTCCGCGCCCAGCGCACGCAGGAATTCGTGGTTACCCGGGCTGGCCGTGCCGACCACCCGCGCACCTCGGGCTGCCGCGAACTGGACGACGGCCGTGCCCGTTCCGCCCGCCGCACCCTGGACCAGGACCGTCTGGCCGGCGCCGACCGCCAGCCGGTCGAGGACGCGGGTGGCCGTCTCGGCCGCGCCCGCCGCGCCGCCCGCCTCCGCCCAGCTCCACGCCGCGGGCTTCGGGGCCCACGCCGCCAAGACCGCGAAATCCGCGTTGGCGCCACGCACCTTCGCCGGGGCCATGCCGAACACCGCATCGCCGAGGGCCACGGCCGTGACGCCGGGGCCGATCTCGTCGACCACCCCGGCCGCGTCGAACCCGGTGCGGAACGGGAACTCCACCGGCACGGCGTCCCGCAGCGCACCCGAACGGAGGCGGATCTCGCCGGGCGAGATCCCGGAAGTCCTTACGGCGACCCGGATCTCGCCCGGACCGGCGTGCGGCGGAGGCACGTCGGCGACCTCCACCACGCTCGGCGGGCCGTACGAGGAAAACTGGACTGCTCTCATACGGGCGAACGTAACGGAGCACCCCGTCCGGTTGGCTAAAGTGAGAGGGGTGACGGCTCAAGTGAGAGCGCCCCTGCGCTCCGACGCCCGCGACAACCGCGGGCGCATCCTCGCGGTCGCCCGCGCGGCCTTCGCCGCCGAGGGCCTCGACGTGCCGATCCGCGAGATCGCGCGACGCGCCGAGGTCGGCGTCGCGACCGTCTACCGGCACTTCCGGACGAAGGAAGCCCTGCTCGCCGAGGCCTTCGCCGAGCAGCTGGCCTCGTGCCGGGCGGTCGTCGAAGCGGGCCTCGCGGCCGACGACCCGTGGCGCGGGTTCTGCCTGGTGATCGAGCGGCTCATGGAGGTGCACGCGCTCGACCGCGGTTTCGCCCGCGCGTTCACCTCGCGGCTGCCCGGCATCGAAGACTTCGCCGTCGACCGCGATCGCACCCTGCGGCTACTGCTCAAGCTGGTGCGGCGAGCCAAAGACGCCGGGAAACTACGCGACGACTTCGTGCTCGAGGACATCAGCCTGGCGCTGATGGCGAACGAAGGCATCCGCGCCGACTCGCCCGAGCTGCGCGTGGCGGCGTCACGCCGGTTCGCCGCCCTGATGATCCAGTCGTTCCGGGCGGAGCCGGTCCGCGCGCCGCTGCCGCCCGCCGTCCGGCTGCCGCTGTCCCGGGTCGAGCTCAGCAGGGCCCGAAGTACCGGCACTCGATCAGCGCCCTGAGGTCGTGCGTCGCGGCGCGCGACTCCAGGTCGTCGAGCAGGGCTGCGACGCCGTCAACGGCGACGACCTGCTCGGCCGTGTCGTGCTCGGCGCAGCCGCTGCCGTGGAGGTTGCCCGCCGGGACGACGCAGAACACCTCCGCGCCGTCGTCGCCGTAGCTGAAGTAGGCCTGCAACGGGACTGGGGTCGCGTCGGCGACGGGGTTGCACCGCTGGCCGCCGAAGCTGCCGGGGTACTCCCAGCCGGCGTCGAGGTCGGCCGCGTCGAGGCGCCAGCCGCGCCCGGTGAGGATCTCGTGCACGCGCTGCCGGCCGGACGCGGTCTGGGCCATCAAGGCGATCCCTTTCGAAGGTGGCGAGGAGCCTCCAGTGTCTCGGGAGGCCGCTCGCCACGATCGGGTGACCACGGTCAGCGCCGGAGCGTGGTCTCCTCCGCCATCCCCGACAGCTTCGCCGGGTTGCGCACCGCGTAGACCCCGGTGACGAGGCCGCCGTCGATGCGCAGCGCCACGACCGTGTCGAGCTCGCCGTCGATGGACAGGACCATCGCCGGGTGGCCGTTGACCTGCGCCGGCCGCAGCATGGCCTGCCCGTCGACCCGGTCCAGCCCGCCGAACAGCACCCGGCCCACCTTGTCGGCGCCCACGACCGGCCGCAGCACGGCCTGCTTGACGCCGCCGCCGTCGCCGACGAGCACGACGTCCGGGGCGAGCAGGTCGAGCAGTCCCTGCAGGTCCCCGGTTTCGATCGCGCGCTGGAACGCCGCGAGCGTGTCCCGGGCGGTGGCCCGGGAGACCGTCTCGCGCGGCCGGCGCGCCGCGACGTGCGACCGCGCCCGGTGCGCGATCTGGCGGACCGCCGCACCGCTCTTGCCGACGGCCTCGGCGATCTCGTCGTAGGGCAGGTCGAACACCTCGCGCAGCACGAACACCGCGCGCTCGGTCGGGGTGAGCGTCTCCAGCACCAGCAGCATCGCCATCGAGACGTGGTCGGCCAGCTCGACGTCCTCGGCGACGTCGGGTGTGGTCAGCAGCGGCTCGGGCAGCCACGAACCGACGTAGGACTCCTTGCGCCGCCCGAGCGTGCGCAGCCGCTGCAGCGCCTGGCGGGTGGTGATCCGCACGAGGTACGCGCGCGGCGACTGCACGGTGGCGAGGTCGACGCCCACCCACTTCAGCCACGTCTCCTGCAGGACGTCCTCCGCGTCGGCGGCCGAGCCGAGCATCTCGTAGGCCACGGTGAACAGCAGGTTCCGGTGGGCGACGAACACCTCGGTGGGGTCCTCTGCGCTCGTGCTCCCCGTCATGGTGGTCCCCCTTCGCGTCCGGCTGCGTCCCCCATCAGATACCGGGCCCCGCCGTTCTGTGACAGGCCAGTGCTGTGGCGTGGGTCACTGTCACAACCGGG
This sequence comes from Amycolatopsis heterodermiae, assembly GCF_034929455.1. Taxonomy (NCBI): domain Bacteria; kingdom Bacillati; phylum Actinomycetota; class Actinomycetes; order Pseudonocardiales; family Pseudonocardiaceae; genus Amycolatopsis; species Amycolatopsis heterodermiae. The sequence goes on along the minus strand of NZ_JAYFSI010000007.1, from coordinate 479,941 downwards.
CAGGGCACCGGCATCTGGTGGTCGTCAACGCACGCACCACGAGATGAGGACACAGATCATGGAAGCTCGATTCAGCATGCTGGACAACGCGTTCGCCGCCAAGTTCGGCAAGCGGTTCGCCGGGGTCAGCCTGGTGATCGACCAGTCGCCGCTGCCCAAGGTCGTCCAGGAGCTGGTCAAGATCCGCGCCAGCCAGATCAACGGCTGCGGGTTCTGCACCGACATGCACACCAAGGACGCCACCGCCGACGGCGAGACCGCGGTCCGGCTCAACCTGGTCGCGGCCTGGCGCGAGGCCACCGTGTTCACCGACGCCGAGCGGGCCGCGCTGGCCCTGACCGAGGAGGGCACCCGCCTCGCCGACGCCCACCAGGGCGTCTCCGACGAGACGTGGGCCCAGGCGCGCAAGCACTTCGACGACGACCAGCTCGGCGCCCTGGTCTGCCTGGTCGGGCTGATCAACGCGGCCAACCGGATGAACGTCATCGCGCGCACCCCGGCGGGGTCCTACGAGGCCGGCATGTTCGCCGACTTCGCCCCGAAGGGCTAGGCCGTCACCGGCCGGATCAGCTCGTCGGCCACCCACTTCGCGACGCCGTCCGGATACGGCGACGCGACGCTGAGGACGAAGTGCCCGAAGCCCGCGTCGAGGGCTTCGCGGATCGCGTCGCGGGTGGCGCCGGGGTCGTCGTAGGACACCGGCAGGTGGATCGAGCGGGTGATCGACGCGGGGTCGCGGCCGATCTCGCCGCAGTAGCGGTCCAGCAGGGCGCTGCGGCTGATCACGTCCTCGATGTCACCGCCCGGGATGTTCCAGACGTCGGCGTGCTCGGCGACCACCCGCAGCGTCGCGGCCGCGCGCCCGCCGACGACGATCGGCGGGTGCGGCCGCTGCACCGGCTTGGGGTTGCCGAACGCACCGGTCAGCCGGTGGTGGACGCCGTCGAAGTCGAACGGCGCGTCCTCCGTCCACAAGCGGCGGATCACCGTGCAGGCTTCGGCGAAGCTCGCCACGGCGTCCGCGGTCTCCTGGAACGGCAGGCCGTGGGCGGCGTACTCGCGCCGGGCCAGCGGGTGGCTCGGCCGCGAGCCGACGCCGATGCCGAAGTCGAGCCGGCCGCCCGAGACGACGTCGACGGTCGTGGCGATCTTGGCCAGCATCGCGGGCGGCCGGAAGCGGTTGCTGGTCACCAGCAGCCCGAGCCGCAGCCGGGACGTCTGCGCGGCCAGCGCCGCAAGCAGCGTCCAGCCCTCGAAGATCGGCCCGTCCGGGTCGCCGAAGATCGGCATGAGGTGGTCGAACAGCCAGGCGTGCTCGATCTCGGGGACCGTGTCCGCCTCGCGCCAGACGCGCAGGATGTCGTCGTAGGAGACCTGCGAGGGCGCGGTCATGATGCCGAATCGCGGGGTGGGGGACATGTCAGCGGCGCCTCAGGGTCGGGTCGAGCAGGGCGGGCGGGGTGTCGAACTTCTCGTCGGCGGCCAGGTCGGTGCCCGGCGCGACGATCGCGTCGATCTCGTCGAGGACGTCGGCGGGCAGCACGGTGTCGGCCGCGGCGAGCTGCGAATGCAGGTGATCGAGCGTGCGGGGGCCGATGATCGCGCTGGTCACGGCGCGGTGCGCGGTGACGAACCCGAGCGCGAGCTGGATCAGCGTCAGCCCGGCCGCGTCGGCCACCTTCACCAGTCGCTCTACGGCGTCCAGCCGGGCCTGGTTGGCGGGCCGGGCGAGGTCGAAGCGCTGCGGCAGGACCTGTGACCGGCTGGTGGTGATCTCCCGGCCCGCGCGGACCGCGCCCGAGAGCCAGCCGGACGCGAGCGGGCTCCACGCCAGCACGCCGAGGCCGTACTCCTCGGTCACCGGCAGCACGTGGGTCTCGATGCCGCGCTGCAGGATCGAATAGCTGGGCTGCTCGGTGACGTACCGGCTCAGGTGGTGCTCGCGGGCGGCCCACTGGGCCTGCACGATCCGGTAGGCCGGGAAGGTCGACGAGCCGAAGTAGCGGATCTTGCCCGCGCGCTGCAGGTCGGTCAGCGCGGAAAGCGTTTCCTCGTCGCTGGTCGCCGGGTCCCAGCGGTGCATCTGGTAGAGGTCGACGTGGTCGACGTCCAGCCGGCGCAGGCTGTTGTCCAATTCGGTGACCAGCCAGCGGCGGGAGCTGCCGCGGTGGTTGCGCTCGTCGCCGATCGGCATGGTCGCCTTGGTGGCGAGCACGAGGTCGTCCCGGCGCCCGGCGATGGCCTTGCCCACCATCACCTCCGACTCGCCGTCCCCGTACATGTCGGCGGTGTCGACGAGGTTGATGCCGCCTTCGAGGGCGGCGTCGACGATGGCGGTGGCCTCGTCCTGGGTGGTGCGCCCGATGGCGCCGAAGTTCATCGCGCCGAGCGCGAGGGCACTGACCTGCACACCGGTGCGGCCCAACGTGCGGTACTGCATGAGACTGGTCCTCCATGGCATCATGGTCAAACGGAACGTTGCTCCGCTAACGATACGGAGCATTGTTCCGTTTAGCAAGGACGGGAGGACTTCGTGGTGGACGAAGGGGCGGCGCGGCCGAAGCGGGCGGACGCGCGGCGCAACAAGGAGACGCTGCTCGACGCGGCCGCGGCGGTCTTCGTCGCCTCGGGCGTGGACGCGCCGGTACGCGACATCGCGGCCAAGGCCGGCGTCGGGATGGGCACGATCTACCGCCACTTCCCGACCCGGGCCGACCTGGTCATCGCCGTCTACCGGCACCAGGTCGAAGCGTGCGCCGAGGCGGGCCCGGCCCTGCTCGAAAGCAGTGACAGCCCGCACGCCGCGCTGGCGCAGTGGATCGACCTGTTCGTCGACTTCCTGGTCACCAAGCACGGCCTGGCCGGGGCGATGCAGTCGGACAACGCCGGGTTCGAGACGTTGCACGCGTACTTCCTCGACCGGCTCGTGCCGGTGTGCACGCAGCTGCTCGACGCCGCGGTCGCGGCGGGTGAGGTGCGCGCCGACCTGGCGGCCATCCAGCTGATGCGCGGTGTCGGGAACCTGTGCATCGGCGCGGACAGCGACGACGGCTACGACGCGCGCCGCCTGGTCGGGATCCTCGTCGCGGGGCTGCGCCTGGCGCGGTGACCCGGGTCTCACCGCGAAAAGTGGTCAAGAGTCTTGATAGTCATTAATCTTGACTAAGTCAGGCCCGCGACCCCGAGGAGCGACCATGTCCGCGACCAAGTTCACCGAACGGCTGACCCGCGACAACGCGGCGTTGCTGCTGGTCGACCACCAGGTCGGCCTCTACAGCGGCGTCCGGGACATCCCGGTCGGCGAGCTGAAGCACAACGTCGTCGCGCTGGCGAAGACCGCGCGGATCCTCGGCCTGCCGATCGTCGTCACGACGACCGCGGCCGACAGCATGTGGGGCCCGCTGATCCCCGAGCTGGCCGAGGTGCTGCCCGCGGACCTCGAGGTGATCGACCGCTCGAGCGTCAACGCCTGGGACGACGAGCGCGTGGCCGGCGCGATCCGCGCCACCGGCCGCAAGAAGCTGATCGTCACCGGCATCTCGACCGAGGTGTGCCTGGCGTTCCCGGCGATGGCCGCCACGGCCGAAGGGTTCGACGCCTACGCCGCGATCGACGCGTCCGGCACCTTCTGGCAGGCCAAGCGGGAAGCGGGCCTGCTCCGGATGCAGCAGGCCGGAGTCATTCCCATCGACTACTCGACCGCGATGGTGGAGATCCTGGCCGACAACGCCGATCCGCTGGCCGGCGACGTCTACGCGGCCCTGGACATGCCGTTCGCCGTGATCGTGGGCCAGCTGGCCGCCGCGTACGCCAAGAACTGACTGCACCGAAGGGACCGCGCACCATGTCCGTCATCGAGCTGACCACGTTCACCGTCCGCCCGGACCGCACCGCGGCGATGCTCGCGGCGCGCCCCGGGATGGTGGCGGCCTTCCGCGAGGGCCGCCGCGGCTTCGTCTCGGCGAAGCTCGTGCGCCTGGACCCCGACACCTGGCTGGACTTCGTCGAATGGACCGACGACACGGCCTGGGACGAGTCGAAGGCGAAGGGCGGCGACGACCCGCGGATCGCGGCGTTCTTCGCCACCATCGACGCGCTGGTGAGCGCCCGCCGCGGCGCCCGCTACGACGACGAGCAGGACGGCCCGCGCCCGGTGCGGACCATCGCCTACGGCCCGGACCCGTCGCAGGTGGGCGAGCTCTACCTGCCGGCGGGTGACGGGCCGTTCCCGGTGGTCGTGCTGCTGCACGGCGGGTACTGGTCGGCACCGCACGACCGCCGCGGCATGACCGGCGTGGCGGACGACCTGGTCGCCCGCGGGTACGCGGTGTGGAACGCGGAGTTCCGCCGCCTCGGCGACGGCGGCGGGTGGCCGGCCACGTTCGAGGACGTCGCGGCCGCGGTCGACGCGGTGGCCGGCCTGGACCCGGCGCTCGACCCGGCCCGCGTCGCCGTGCTGGGGCACTCGTCCGGCGGCCAGCTCGCGGCGTGGACGGCCCGCCGCGCGGCCCTGCCCGGCGGCACGGTGGGGGCGTCGCCGGGCGTGGTGCCGGTGGCGGCGGTGTCGCTGGCCGGGGTGCTGGACCTGGCGGAGGCCGACCGCACCCGGCTCGGCGCCGGCCTGCCCGGCGTCGGCGACGGTCTGGTGAACCAGCTGCTGGGCGGCCACGTCGACGACGTCCCGGAGCGGTACTCCGCGACCTCGCCGATCGCGCTGGGCGACACGGGTGTGCCGGTGCTCGCCGTCCACGGTGCCGCCGACGACGCCGTGCCGCCGTCGTACGGCCGGGCGTACGCCGAGCGGGTGGCGAGCGCGGAGTACCTGGAAGTGGCCGGTGCCGGCCACTTCGACGTCGCCGACCCCGCGCACGAGAGCTGGGACCGGGTGACGAAGTGGCTGGGCGAGCACCTGCCGGCGGGCGTCACTCGCGGGTGACGGCGCGCTGTTCCTCGGTGATGTCGGTGAAGAGGCGCTTGAACCGCGCGTAGTCCTCGTGGCCGAGGCGCTGCGCGTGCCGCTCCTGCATCGCGGCCATGATCGCGTCCGCCGCCTGCATCTGGGCGAGGCCGCGATCGGTGGGGCAGATCAGCTTCGCGCGGCGGTCGCTCGGGTCGGGGCGGCGTTCGACGTACCCGAGGGTTTCCAGCTCGTCGATGAGCGTGCCGACGATCTGCTTGTGCTGCCCCGACAGGCGGGCCAGCTCGGTCGCGCGCACGCCACCGGGGTCGAGGTAGGCGAGCACCGCGCCGTGGCGGGGGTTCAGGTCGCCGAACCCCCGCGCGGCCAGCGTGCTGAACAGCTCCCGCTGCACCGCGAACAGCAGCCGGCCCGCCAGGACGCCCAGATCGGGATCCGTCGCGTTGCGCTCGGCTCGGGTGACCATGGGACCACCCTACCCAGCCCGGGGGCGAAAGTAAGCAACCGGCGGTGATCCCGACCGCCCACAGTGGAGGGTGCCGGGGTCGTGTTGGCCGCTCGCCAAGGTGGCCGTGCCTCGTTCACCCGCTGTGGCCCGGCGTCATCCGACCAGGGAACGCAATCGGCCGCCCGGGTTGCTTTCGCGGGCTTCGGTCCTGGCGCTCGGGAGGCCCCGATGGTCCGTTCAGGCCGCGCAATCGCGGGCTCCCGTTTCCCGGAGTGAACGTTCTTGTGACCCGCGACAACGGCCCACTAGCGTTAATCACCGGGCCGAGGAAAACGTCCGGCCCCATTCCTTCCGCCAGGGAAAAACCAAGGAGCCGCCCGTGATCTCCACCGACCAGCCCGTGATCCGCAGCGCGTACCAGCAGTCCATCGCGGACTACTGGAACCGGGAAAAGGATCCGGTCAACCTCCGGCTGGGCGACGTCGACGGGCTCTACCACCACCACTACGGCATCGGCGAATACGACCCCGCGGTGCTGGAGGCCCCCGAAAACATCCGCGACGAGGCGATCATCGCGGAGATGCACCGGCTCGAGACGGCGCAGGCCGAGGTGCTGCTCGACCACCTCGGCGCGGTCGGCCCGGGGGACAGGCTGCTCGACGCCGGCTGCGGGCGCGGCGGCACCAGCATCATGGCCAACCAGCGGTTCGGCTGCCAGGTCGACGGGGTGTCCATTTCGGAGCAGCAGGTCGCGTTCGCCAACGAGCAGGCGAACAAACGCGGCGTCGCCGGCCGGGTGCGCTACCACCTGCGCAACATGCTCGACACGGGTTTCGAAACCGGGGCCTTCAAGGGCGCCTGGAACAACGAAAGCACGATGTACGTCGACCTGCACCAGCTCTTCGCCGAGCACGCGCGCCACATCGCGCCGGGCGGCCGGTACGTCACCATCACCGGGTGCTACAACGACGTGACCGGCGGCCGGTCGCGCGCGGTGAGCCAGATCGACCAGCACTACATCTGCAACATCCACGCCCGCGGCGACTACTTCAAGGCGTTGTCCGCCAACGGTTTCGTGCCGATCAACGTCGTCGACCTGACCGCCGCCACCATCCCGTACTGGGAGCTGCGCGCGCAGTCTTCGGTGGCCACCGGGATCGAGGACCCGTTCCTCACGGCGTACCGCGAAGGCAGTTTCCACTACCTGCTCATCGCCGCCGACCGGGTCTGATCGTGGCGACCGGCACCGGCACCGCCCCGGGGTGTCCTCTGTGGATGGTGGACGACGCGCTCGCGTTCGCCGCCGGGCCGTCGGGGATCGGCACGTCCGCGGCGCGGATCACGGCGGAGCTGGCCCACGAACCGGCGTACGCGGAGCGGGAGTGGGGTGACGGCACGGCTTCGCCGTTGTACGTCCCGGTGGTCGAACGCGTCGACGAGCCGCTGGCCGAGGAGGTCGACCGGCGGCTCGTCGCGTGGGCCGCGGACTGCGGGTTCACCGGCGAGGGCCTCGACCAGATCGCGAAGGCGGGCTTCGGCCGGCTGGCGATGCTGGCCCACCCCGACAGCGCGGACCCGGACCTGCTGCTGATCGCCGCGCAGCTCAACGCCGTCTGGTGGGCCGCCGACGACTACTACGCCGACGACAGCGCGCTCGGCGCGTCCCCGACCGAGCTGCCGCCGCGCCTGGCGCTGGTGATGGCGGCGATGGACCCGGTCGCCCCGGCCGGCGAGTTCAGCGGCCCGCTCGAGGAGGCGCTGCGGGCCGACCCGATCCTGGTCGGGCTGAACTCGGCGGTCGGGCACCTGGGCCGGCACGGCACGCCGACGCAGGTCCAGCGCGTCTGCTACGCCACGTTCTCGATGTTCGTCAGCTGGGACGCGTACGCGGCCTGGCGCTACACCGAGGCGTACCCGCCGGCGTGGGAGTACCTCGCCGCGCGCCAGCACGACAGCTTCTACACGTCGATGACGCTGTGCGACCCGGTCGGCGGCTACGAGCTGCCCGCCGCGTGGTTCTACGACCCGCGGGTGCGCCGGGCGATGATGCGCGCCGGCACCGCCTGCGTGCTGGTGAACGACCTGTACTCGGTGGCGAAGGACGCCGCCGACGAGAACCCGGTGTGCAACATGGTCCTGCAGGTCGCCGCCGACCGCGGCTGTTCGGTCGAGGAGGCGACCGAGGTCACCGTGGACCTGCACAACACGATGGTCCGCGAGTTCGAGGCGGGGCACCGCGAACTGCTCGCCGTGCCCGCGCCCGAGCTGCACCGGTTCCTCAAGGGCGTGCGGGCGTGGATGGGCGGCGGGTACGAATGGCACGCCACCAACCCGCGCTACCGGAGCTGACCGGGCGGGTGCCGGGCAGCAGCAGGGCGGGGACGACGGCGAGCGCGGCGAACGCGACCGCCCAGGCGAAGGTGTGGCCGAAGGCGGTGACCTGACCGGCCGCCCCGGGGTGGGCGGTCAGCTGGCGTTGGAGGACGACGGCGAGCACGGCGGTGCCGAAGGAGCCGCCGATCTGCTGCACGATCCGGGTCGTGCTGCTGGCGTGCGAGATCCGCTCGGGGGGCAGGTCCCGGTAGGCGCCGACCAGCACGGCCATGTTCGCCGCGCTCAACCCGGCGCCGCGGACGACCAGGGCGATCGCGAGCAGCAGGCCGTTCGGGTGCTGGCCGCCGAGGGCGAAGGGGAGGGTGCCCGCGGCGGTCAGTGCGATGCCGGCCAGCACGAGCGGGCGCGGGCCGATCCGGTCGGCGAGGCCGCCGGTGAACCGGGCCAGGAGGCTGCCCAGGCCCTGCGGGGCCAGCAGCAGCCCGGCGGCGACGACGCCTTCGCCCTGCACCTGCTGGTAGTACAGCGGAAGCAGCAGCATCGAGCCGAACAGGGCGAGCCCGGAGAGGAACAGCAGGGCCGACGACGCGGCGAACGAGCGCGTCCGGAACAGCCGCAGGTCCACCAGCGGTTCGGTGGTGCGCACGGCGTGGCGGGTGAACGCGGCGAGCAGCACGAGCCCGGCCGCCAGGGGAAGGAGCGCCCGCGGGCTGCCCGGGCCGTCCGAGGTGGCCATCTCGGAGAGGCCGTAGACGACGGCGGCCACGCCCGGCGAAAGCAGCAGCAGCCCGGGAACGTCCAGGCGGCTCGCCTTGCCCGGCGGGTCCGCGGGGAGCAGCCGCCAGGCGAGCACGATCGCCAGCAGGCAGAGCGGGACGTTGACGTAGAAGATCCACCGCCAGCTCAGGTGCCCGGCGATGAGCCCGCCGAGCACCGGGCCGAGGATCGGGCCGATCAGCGCGGGCAGCGTCACGACGGCCAGCAGCTTCCCGAGCCGCCGTCCGCCGGCGGCCCGGACCAGCAGGGTCTGCAGGAGCGGCAGCATCAGCCCGCCGCCGACCCCCTGGACCACCCGGAACCCGATCAGCGAGCCGATGTCCCACGCCGCCCCGCACAGGACGGAACCCAGCAGGAAGAGCGTCAACGCCGCCAGCCACAGCCGTTTGGCGCCGAAGCGGTCGGTCAGCCACGCGCTGCCCGGCACCGCCGTGGCCATCGCCAGCAGGTAGCCGGTGCTGACCCACTGCACGGTCGCCACCGGCGCGCCGAGCTCGGTGCCCAGCGTGTGCAGGGCGACGTTCACGATCGTGCTGTCCAGCAGCGGGGCCATCGCCCCGAGGACCAGCACGCCGGCCAGCTTGAGCACCGCGGGCTCCAGCCGGTCCGGACGGGTCGGTGTGGTCATGCGTACCCCCATCGTTGTCAGAAACAGCCGTTAGAGACGGTCCGTCTCTAACGACGTACGGTAGCCTGACCCATCAGGAGACGCAACGTCTCTTCCGGAGGGGATGCGGGCATGACGCAGGGCGGGGTGCGACGTCGGGGCGCGGAGCTGGAAGCCTCGCTTCTCGAAGCGGCGTGGGAAGAACTGGCCGCCGTCGGGTACGCGCGCCTGACGATGGAGGGGGTCGCCGCGCGGGCCAGGACCGGCAAGCAGGTCCTCTACCGCCGCTGGGGCAACCGGGCCGAGCTGGTGGTGGCCGCCCTGCGACACCGGACGGGCTCGATCGTCGACCGGATCCCCGACACGGGAACGCTGCGCGACGACGTCCTGACGCTCCTGCGGCGGATGGTCCGGCGCCAGCACGACGTCAGCCCCGACGTCATCCACGGGCTGCTGGCCGAAGTGCCCGAGATGAACCCGGAGTTCTTCACGGTGATGCGCGAGGCGATGACCGCCGTGCTGCGCCAGGCCGCGGACCGGGGTGAGCTCACGCTCGACGCCCTGCCCGCCCGCGTCGTCACGCTGCCCGCAGACCTGCTGCGCAACGAGATCTTCTTCGCCCGCGAGCCGATCGCGGAGAACACGCTCCTCGAGATCGTGGACGACGTGTTCCTCCCGCTCGTCCGAGCGACGGCGGGAGGAACGTCGGACCGTTGAGGTCAGGCCAGGCGTTCGTGCCAGGACGTGAACGCCGCGACGAGGTCGCCAGGCGCGCCGGCTTCGCACAGCCGCCGCGTTTCGTCCTCGATGTACTCCCGATACAGCGGGGCCAAGTGCGCCAGCAGGGCCGGTTCCGCCTCGGCCGGATCGAGCGGCTCGCCCGCCCGGACCCGCGTCGCCAGGTGGACCAGCGGCGCCGCCGAAGCGCCGGGACGGCCGAGGTACCAGGCGATCGCCTCGTCGTTGGTCGCCGCGCGGCCGGACTCCATCGCGCCGGTGCACCCGAAGCGCAGCGGGAAGAACACCGCCTTCGTGAACCACACCTTGTCGGCCAGCAGCCGCTTCGGCCGGTGGAACTCGGCGACCACCTCGTCGGCCGCCAGGACGGCGACGGCGAACCGCGCGGTCTCCAGCAGCAGCACCGTGTCGTCCGGGTGGGCCACCTTCCCGGCGATCTCCTCGCCGGTCAGCAGCGCGCCGCGCTCGGCCAGTTCCAGCCGGTCGATCGCCGGGAAGCGCCCGTCCTCCTCGCCGCGGCTCAGCGCCGGCAGCGAACCCCAGAACACGGACAGCTTGCGGTGCAAGGGACTGCGCTCGCGAAGCCGCTCACCGAGGGTGTCGAACGTGGCCGGGTCGTCGTCGTGGCGGTCGGCCAGGACGACGGCGAGGTCGATGTCGCTCACGGCGGCGGAGTACCCGCCGTAGGAGAGGCTGCCCAGGAGGTAGGTCGCGACGAGCCGTTCGCCGAAGGTTTCCTGGTAAGCACGAACGGCTTCGTCGGCGACGGCCCGGGCCGCGGCGGTGGGGTCGGTGATCGTCATGCCGCGACGGTATCGCGCTTGGCGCACTCGGCGATGCGGTTCGAGACGACCCCGATCACCTGCCAGGCCCGGTCCAGCACGGTGACGAGCGCGTCGACGGTCCAGTCGTCGCGCTGCCGCAGCACTTCGTAGCCCATTTCGAGGTGTTCGACGTCGGCCTCGTCGTGCAGCTCGAAGTACTCGTCCTCGGGAAACGCTTTCGTGCCCGCCTGGCTGAACACCAGGCTCCCGGCTTCGAGGGCGAGGTGCGCGAGCACGGCGCGCTGGACGCCGGGCAGCACCGCGAACTGGTCGACGAACCACGACGCGCCCGCCTCGATCACCGGGTCCCAGACCAGCTCCCGGTCCTCCGCGCGGCTGCGGGCCAGGATCTTGTCGTGGCCGATCTCCTCCTCCTGGTGCTCCAGCGCGAGCGCCCGCAGCTTCGGGTCGGACTCGTAGGTGACGCGTGCGCTGATCATCCGCTGGAAGGCGTTCGACCACGGCTGCAGGTAGGTGAGCACGGCCTTCTTGGTCTCGTCCGACGTGGTCTCGTCGGTCAGCAGCCGGATCAGCTCCGACCCCTCGTATTCGCGTTGCCGTTCCTCGTTGTAGGCGGCGACGCGTGCGACGTCCTGCTGGGACATGGCCGGCTCCTTCCGGTGGTGCTGCGGCAGATCGTCTTTCCGGAGCCCCTACGCGGGATCGACCGGCACGAGCTGGTCGAAGACGGGGAACCGGAAGTACGTGGTGACGTCGCCGCGGCGGCCCGCGGCGCGGTGGCTGACCAGCTCCAGCAGGCCGCGGCTTTCGGCCAGCGGCCCGGGGGCCAGCGCGGCGGCGAGCGCGCGGAACCGGCCGGGATCGACGCCTTCGCCGGCCAGCAGCGCGGCGGTGCGGTCCACGGCCTCGGCGTCACCGGAGGCCAGTGCGGGGAGGCGGAGGTAGGTGGTGGCCTCGGCGGCCCGGTCCAGTCCGGACCGGAACGCCAGGCAGCTCAGCGCGGCTTCCCCGGCGCCTTCCCGGTCACCGGTCAGCACCCGGTAGGCGGCCGCGGCGGCGGCGCTGTCGTGCCGCTGTGCGACGGCGGCGATGCGGTTCAGCTCGGCGACGTCGGCGTTGTGGTTGCGGTAGTAAATCTTCACCCTGGCGTCGGCGCCTTCGGCGACGTCCACGGCGAAGAACTCGATCTCCCGCTCGCCGACGGCGTCTTCGACCCGCCGGCGCGCGTCGTCCCACGCCGGGGTCAGGCCGAGCCGGTCCATGGCTTCGCCGACCGCCGCGTAGCGGTGGGACAGCGGCCACTCGTACAGGCCGAAGTAGGACTTGTGGACGATCCGCGACGGCGGCCGCCAGGCGACCGAGTGCCACAGCGGCGCCGTCGACGGCCGGCCGGCGCGCGCGGTGAAGAGTTCGTGGATCCGGCCCCAGTAGCGGGTTTCCCCGGTGTCCACCGCGGGATCCGGGTCCTCCTCGCCGAGGGTGTCGAACAGCAGGCGCAGCTCCGGGTGGTCCCCGGACCAGTTCACCGACAGCTCGGCCGGGAACCCGTCGCCGGCCACGTAGGACGGCCGCGCGGGCTTGATCCCGATCGGGTCGCCGCTCCACGAGGGGAGCAGCCCGCGCAGCATCCGGGTGGTCCGCACGGCTTGGTCGACCGGGATCTCCAGCGCCTCGCACGCCGCCGCCCACAGCCCACCCAGGAAATCGCCGAACAGCCGGCCCCGTGCTGGGTAGTTTTCCCTTATATATTCGGGAAACCACGGCAATCGACTGGTCACGTCCGGATGCTATCAGCGTGGTGCAGCCTCAACTAAAAAGCTGTACCCGGGTGGTCCAACCAATTGCGCCATGTGGGTCTGCCGGCATTAGCCCTGGCCACAGAGGGGTACGGCACTGTCCCGACCGGACAAAGCAAGACATCAGACCGTGGCGGGTACCACGGTCATCGCGTGCTTGACCAGACGAATCAGGGCCAGTTTGCTGGAATCCCGGTCACGTGCGTCACACATGACGATCGGCACACGGTCGGGAATGACCAACGCTTCCCGGATTTCGTCCGGGGTGTACCGCGGCGCCTTGTCGAAGCAGTTCACCGCGACGACGAACGGGATCTTGCGGCGTTCGAAGAAATCGATGGCCGCGAAGCTGGTCTCCAGGCGCCGGGTGTCGATGAGCACGATGGTGCCGATCGCGCCGCGCGCCAGGTCGTCCCACATGAACCAGAAGCGCGCCTGCCCCGGCGTGCCGAACAGGTAGAGCACGTGCCGCGGCGAGATGGTGATCCGTCCGAAGTCGAGCGCGACGGTCGTGGTGGTCTTGCGCTCCACGCCGGACAGGTCGTCGACGCCGGCACTGGCCTCGGTCAGCACCTCTTCGGTCGTCAGCGGCGGGATCTCGCTGACCGAGCCGACCATGGTCGTCTTCCCCGCGCCGAACCCGCCGGCGATGATGATCTTGACCGGGGTGGGGACCATGTCCACCCCGGAGCCGTCAGTACCTGATGAGGCCATCGAGAACCGCCTGGAGAGTTTCGAGGTCCGGCGCCTGGGCCGGATTGTGGGTGGGGGAGCGCGTGATGACGAGGCCGCGTTCGATCAGGTCGCCGCACAGCACCCGCACGACCCCGAGCGGGATCTTCACGTAGACCGCGATCTCCGCGATGGACACCGGGTTGCGGCACAGCTGCACGATCGCCAGGTGCTCCGGGCCCAGTCCCATCGGCTCCTGTTCGGAGCGCAGGGTCATCACCTGGGTCGAGAGGTCGAGCCGGGCGTACTCGCCCGGCGTCCGGCCGCTGGTGATCGTGTAGGGCCGCACGAGCGGCCCCGCGGCCTCGTCGTACCAGCCTTCTTCCCCGCTCACGTGGCCTCCCGTAGTACGCGTGCCGCGTCGCGCGGCGCGGACGCCAGGTAGTCCCCGACGCGCTTGACCAACCGGTTCATCTCGTAGGCGATCATCTCGACGTCCACGCTGTCCGCCGCCAGCACGGCGAGGCAGGCGCCCTGCCCCGCCGCGGAGACGAACAGGTAACCGCGCTCCATCTCGATCATGTTCTGCAGGACCGGGCCGCGGTTGAACTGCTTGCTCACCCCCTTGGCCAGGCTGACCAGGCTGGAGGCGATGGCGGACAGCTGGTCCGAGTCGTCCTTGCTCATGCCGGCCGACTTGCCGATCAGCAGCCCGTCGGAGGACAGCACGATGGCGTTCTGCGCGCCGACGACGCGGCTCACGACGTCGTCGAGCAGCCAGTTGAGATCGGGTTTCGCGTTCCCGTACTCGTTCATGCTCCAGAGACCTTGACTTTCCTGTGGTGACGACTTTCCTATGTGGACGTTCGGGGGGTGACGCGGCTTACGAGTCTTCGGCGCCGTCGCGGCCTCGCCGGGTGCCCTTGTGGAAGGCCGCGAGCGTGCGCGCGGTGCCTTCACCCGGGGCCACGTCGGGCACGGCGTCGTCCTCCGGCTCGTTCTCCAGCTGGGCGACGAGGTTCTGCTGCGGCTCGCGCCGCGGCAGGCGCGGCCGGTCGTCGAGCCGCTCCTGCGGCGGCTCCGGCGGGCGGGCGGCGAGCCGCTCCTCCAGCGCGGCCGGCGGGGCGGGCGGCGGGTCGAGCGGGGCCCGCACCGGGTACGGCCGGGGCTTGACGTCCCGCTTCATCGGGATCTGACCGGTGAACGAGCTGGGCGTGTCCATCGAACGCAGCGAGCTTTCCTGTGCCGGTGCCTGAGCGGGGGCGCCCACGGGGGCGAGGATCGCGGTGTCCTCGGGCCGGGCGAACTCGGCCTCGTCCGGGCCGCCCGCCTGGTCGGTCGCCAGGTGCGCGGTCGGGACGAGCACGGTGGCCCGCAGGCCGCCGTAGCGCGAGGGGTCGAAGGTGACGGTCATGCCGAGCTTGGCCGCCAGCCGCGCGACCACGAACAGGCCGAGGCTCGAGTCGGCCCGCAGCGCCATCGCGTCGAACTCGGGCGCCTCGGCCATCATCTCGTTGGCCCACTGCCGGACGCCCTCCTTCATGCCGAGGCCCTGGTCCGACACGTCGACCACGACCCCGCGGGCGACCGCGCGGCTGGTCACCTCGACCGGCGAACCGGGCGGGGAGAACGTCGTCGCGTTGTCGACCAGCTCGGCGATCAGGTGGATCGTGTCGGCCACCGCCGCGCCGGCGATGGCGACGTCGGCGACCTGCTCGACCTGGACCCGCGCGTACTGCTCGGTTTCCGAGACCGCCGCGCGCAGCACCTCCATCAGCGCCACCGGCTTGCGCCAGCGGCGGCCCGGCTGCTTGCCGCCGAGGATGATCAGGTTCTCCGTGGTGCGCCGCGCCCGGGCGGCGAGGTGGTCGAGCTGGAACAGCGACGCCAGCTGCGTCGAGTTCTCCTCCCGGGCCTCCATCTCGTCCAGGATCTGCAGCTGCTGGTGGACCAGGACCTGGTTGCGGTGGGCGATGCCGAGGAACACGTTGTGCACGCCGCTGCGGGCCTTGGCCTCGCTCGCCGCCGCGTTGACGGCGGTCAGCTGGGCGACGTTGAACGCCTCGGCCACCTGCCCGATCTCGTCCCGGCCGTGGTCGAGCTGCGGGAGCTCTTCGTTCAGGTCGACGGATTCGCCGTTCTTCAGCCGGTCCACGATGTTCGGCAGCCGGTTGCGGGCGAGGTCGAGGGAGTCGTTGCGCAGCCGCGCGAGGCGCGTCATCAGGGCCCGGTCGACGAGCGAGCGGGACACCCGGACCGCGACGATGATCGCCGCGAGCGAGGCGAGCAGGGCCAGCACACTGCCGATGATCGCGTTGCGCAGCTGGGCGTCACCGGAGTCGATGGCCGCCGCGGAGACCTTGTCGGCCTGGTCGATCGCCATGTCGTTGAGGCTCTGGGCGACCTTGCTCGTGGCGCTCTGCCAGTCGGCGCTGCCGACCGGCGGGCCGTCCCGGTCGCTGCCGGACCACGGGCCGTGCTTGACGATCGCGTCTTCGGCGCCGGACAGCTGCTTCCAGGCCGTGCCGGTGGTCAGCGCCTCGTACTTCGCGCGGACCGCGGGGTCGAGGAACGGCGCGATCTGCGTCAGCTGCGTCTTGTAGTACCCGGACAGCTGGGTGAACTGGACGAAGTCGTCGGGGGCGAACGTCCCGGACGCCAGCGCCGTCGAGACGAGCGACGTCTCGCGCGACATCATGTCGCCGGCGCGGAAGACCGACGTCGCGGTGATGCCGCCGTAGGCGGCCGCGGCGTCCGGCACCACGCGCGCCTGGGTGTCGAACAGGTTCGACGCCGTGTCCAGCACGCCGTTGTAGTACGTGTTGACCTGGGCGCGGTCGATGCTGCGGAAGCCGATCTGCGAGCGCAGCACCGGCAGCTGGTCGAACTGGTTCTTGAGCGCGTTGACCTTCGTCGCGATCTCGTCGGGCGCGCTGGAGATCGTGGCGGCGAAGGCGTTCTGCAGCACGACGAGCTTCTGGTCGGTGGCCTTCTGCTGCGTCTGCAGCCGGGTCTGCCCCAGCCCGGGGTCGTCCAGGTACTGCAGCGCGACCTGGCGCTCCTGCTGGAAGGCGGCCAGCGCCGTGGCGGCGGGGATCGACACCTCGCGCACGGAGGCCGCGACCAGCCGGACGTAGAGGCCGTTGACGAAGAAGTACGAAGACAGCGCCGTCCACAGCACCAGGAGCGTCACACTCGGAATGAGGACGGTCCTGGTGAGCCTTTTGCGGATCGACTTGTCGTACGGCTTGTCGGACTCGTCTTTGTCGTCTTTGTTACGCACGGGGGTTCACGTACTCCTGAGTGACGGTCGGCGATAAGGGGGGACCCGGTCGAGGAAGCAGACACGACGATGGGACACAGTGGCCGCCGTCACTCGTCTTCGCCTCACCCTCCGTGTTGCCGCAGTATCGATCAGGGTCCGTTTTTTACCACGAACTACTGAGGAGCGGCGGAGCTGGCCCGGCCCGCGGACGGTTGTCCGGCGCCGGGCGAACACCGTTTACCGTCCGCTGCGGGGTCGTTACCGCCATTTGCGCGGGTCTCGGCGCCGCACGCCAATTCGCAGTACTGGGGACTAGGCTGAACGGGTGAATCCGAATTCGTTCGGAGTGATCGTCGCGGTAGCGGGAAGAACGGCGCTACCGCCGTTCGGGTTCTTCGACGATTTCACCGGAATCGGCGGCCGTCCAGGCGGTGAGCCGCCCGGCGAGACTGCGAACTTGATCACGCAGCGCGTCCGGCGTCTCGATCGCGAACGGGCGGTCCAGGGACGCGAGCAGGGCCGGGACCCAGTCCAGCCGCTCGGCCCGCAGCCGGACCCGCACCCAGCCGTCGTCGCCCGGGATCGCCGTCACGGTCGCGATCCCGGCCGGGAGCCGCGGCCGGACCTGCTCGGCGCTCGCCCGCACCCGCACCGAGACGTCGTGCGGGCGCGGCACTTCCGCGAGCCCGGCGAGGACCCGCTCGCCGGGGTCGAACCCGTCGGGCACCGTGAAGGAGCCGGCCGCGGGCGTCGCGGACGCGATCCGGTCCAGCCGGAACGTGCGGACCTCGCCGCTGGCCGAGTCTTCGCCGGTGACGTACCAGCGCCCGGAATGGGCGACGATCCCGTACGGGTGCACGGTGCGTTCGCTGCGCCGCCCGTCCCACGCCGTGTAGGCGACGGCGACGGGCCGCCGGTCCCGCGCCGCTTCGGCGAGCGTCAGCAGCACGGCCGTCTCGGGACTCGTGCCCGCTTTCGCGGGGGTGGTGAAGTCGAGGGTTTCGAGCAGCGCGTCCAGCTTGCGGCCGAGCGCCTCGGGCAGGACGCGGCGCACCTTCGCGGTGGCGCTTTCCCGGGCGACGGCGGAGGTGGCTGCTTGCCCGGTAACCAGGCCGAGGAGCACGGCGAGCGCTTCGTCGTCGGTGAGCATCAGCGGCGGCATCCGGAACCCGGGCGCGAGCCGGTAGCCGCCGTAGCGGCCGCGGACGGTGCGGACCGGGACGTCCAGGTCGATCAGGTGGGCGGCGTACCGGCGGACGGTGCGCTCGTCCACCTCCAGCCGCCCGGCCAGTTCGGCGACGGTGCGGGTGCCGCCGCCCTGCAGGATCTCCAACAGGGCGAGCACCCGGGCGGTCGGTCGCGTCACGGCCTGAGTCTGACACGAATACCGGGCGGATCCCGCCCGGTATCCGCTAGCCCTGGTCCTCTTCGCGGACCGGCAGCGGCCGGCGCGGTTCCCGCACCCCGGCGGGATCGCCCCCGCCGGTGATCCAGACGGTGACGGTGCCCCAGCGAGCCAGCCGCGTCCCGGCCTCGGGCAGCTGCGCGACAACGCGGCCGTTCAGCAGGGGATGGGGGCTGTCGGGATCGGGACCCTGCACGAAGAGCCCCGCGTCATGCCCGGAAAGCCAGGCGTCGAGCGCCTGCCTGCCCCGGAAGTTCGGCACGATGACCGGTTCGTCCAACTGTGCTCACCCGGTCCCAATTTACCGGATCCCGACGGCCTTGGCGAGGTACCTTCCGGGCATGTGCCGCTACGCGGAATCCGTCTACCGGGTGCATTACGTCTGCGTGCCGTGCCGCCGCAGCCGCAAGGACGCCTGGGACGGCGCGGAGCACCGTTGCCCGTCGTGCCGCCGGCCGATGGTCTTCGCCGGCCACGACTTCGCGGCCCCGCCTCGCCGGGACGTCTCGGGCTGGGCCGCGGTGGCGGCGGTGCTCGAGGCCGGCTTGAGGTACGAGGGTTTCGAGCCGTGCGGCTGCGGCCGCGAACCGAAGTTCCGGCCGGCAACCAGCGCCCAGGTCCGCGCCCGCCGCCGCATCGCCCACCGGACCGGAGTGCCCGAGTCCGAGGCGCTGGCCACCCGGGACCCGCACGACCTGGCCTGACCCGCACCACGCCCGCCCCCGCCCCCGCAGCCGCGGTCGCGGTCGCGGTCGCGGTAGGAATGGTGGTCACGCGGCCTGATTCCCGCCGCGCGCGCCCGTGGTCGCAAGGGCGAGGGCCATGCGGCCGCCCGACTCCGTGGCCACGAGGACACGTGGCCAGCTTCGCCACGTCCGACCCTGCGATCGCAAGGGCACATGGCCATGCAGCCGGTTTCGTCGCGCCCGCCCCGGTGGTCGCAAGGATGAGGGTCATGCGGCCGGTTTCGTCGCGCCCGACTCTGTGGTCGTAAGGGTGCGTGGCCGTGCGGCCGGTTTCGCCGTGCCCGACTCTGTGGTCGTAAGGGTGCGTGGCCGTGCGGCCGGTTTCGCCGCGCCCGCCCCTGCGGTCGCAAGGAGGCGTGGACATGCGACCGGACTCGCGCTGCGGTTTCGCGGGGACCGGTGGTCCGGAGCGCTCCGGCCTGATCCGCGCTGCGGCCGGTAACCCGGCGCCGCGGGCCCGCCCGCGCGACTCGACCTGACTCAGCTCGCCCTACACCGGCATTGGTCGCGTCCCGGGGAAGCCACGACCGGACTGAAACCGAGCGATTGACAAAGGTGCGGCACTTGTCAATCGAACTGTACATACTCTATTGTTTTGTAAACCCAGCCAACGGAGGAGGGTGTGATGAGCGAAGTGACCGGGACCGTGCCCGCCGGGTCGACCGAGGTGTGGCGCGATCGCAAGCGGTACCTGTGGCTGATCGGGCTGGTGGTGCCGTCGCTCGCGTTCCTCGCCATCGGGCTGCACGCCGCCACCGGGTGGGGCGTCTGGTTCTGGATCGGGCCGATCGTGATCCTCGTGGTCGTGCCGCTCATCGACCTGGCCGCCGGGCTCGATCGCAGCAACCCGCCTGACGACGTGCTCGAACGGCTGGAAAAGGACCGCTACTACCGCTGGATCACCTTCGCCTTCCTGCCCATCCAGTACGTCGGTTTCGTCGCCGCGTTCTGGCTCGTCGCGCGCGGTGAACTGTCCGTCGTGGACAAGATCGGCCTGGCGATCTCGATCGGCTGCATCGGCGGGATCGGCATCAACACCGCGCACGAACTGGGGCACAAGAAGGAGAGCCACGAGCGCTGGCTGTCGAAGATCGCGCTGGCGCAGAGCTTCTACGGCCACTTCTACATCGAGCACAACCGCGGCCACCACGTCCGGGTCGCGACGCCGGAGGACCCGGCCAGCAGCCGCGTCGGCGAAAGCTTCTACCGCTTCTGGCCGCGCACCGTCTTCGGCTCGCTGAAGTCCGCGTGGCGGCTGGAGCGCAAGCGGTACGCCCGGCGCGACAAGCACCCGTACCGCATCGGCAACGACGTCCTCAACGCCTGGCTGATGTCGGCCGTGCTGTGGGCCGCGATGATCGCCTGGCTGGGCGTCGGGATCCTGCCCTACCTGGTGATCCAGGCCGTGGTCGGCTTCTCGCTGCTCGAGGTCGTCAACTACATGGAGCACTACGGCATGCTGCGCCAGCGCGTCGGCGCGCCCGATCGACGCCGGTACGAGCGCGTGGATCCCAGTCACAGCTGGAACTCCAACAACATCGCCACCAACGTCCTGCTCTACCACCTGCAGCGCCACAGCGACCACCACGCCAACCCGACCCGGCGCTACCAGACGCTGCGCGACTTCGCCGAGTCGCCGGTGCTGCCCACCGGGTACGCCGGGATGATCGTGCTGGCGCTCGTCCCGCCGGTGTGGCGCCGCGTGATGGACCCGCGCGTGCTCGGCCACTTCGACGGCGACCTCTCCCGCGCGAACCTGCAACCGTCCAAACGGGACAGGATCCTCGCGCGGTACGGCACCCGGGTCACTGCACCCGAAGACAAGGCCGATTCCCACGGCGACGCCACCGAAGGCGGCATGTGCCCGGGCTGCGGGTACGTCTACGACGAGAAGCTCGGCGACCCGCGCGAGGGCTTCCCGGCGGGGACGCCGTGGTCGGAGATCCCGGACTCCTGGTGCTGCCCCGACTGCGGCGTCCGCGAGAAGGTCGACTTCGTCGCGCCGGGACGGGTGGGTGCGTGATGCGGATCGAAGCGGACCGCGGCAGGTGCGACGGCCTCGGCATGTGCGAGGCGATGGCACCCGACTTCTTCGAGGTGGGGGACGACGGCACGGTCGTCGTGCTCGACGAGCGGCCCGGCGAGGACCACCGCCAGGACGTCGCCGCCGCCGTGGACTCCTGTCCCGTGCTGGCCCTGAAACTGACATGACGCTCGTCGTCGCGGGCGCGTCCCTGGCCGGGCTGCGCGCGGTCGAGTCCGCGCGCCGCACCGGCTACCGCGGCCGGATCGTGCTGGTCGGCGCCGAGGACCACCTGCCCTACGACCGGCCGCCGCTGTCGAAGGCGTTCCTCGACGCCGGCGGCCCGGCCGAGGTGACGCCGTTCCACCCGGAAACCGTGCTGCGGGACGAACTCGGCGTCGAGCTGATGCTGGGCGCCCCGGCCGAAAGCCTCGACCCGGCCGCCCGCGAGGTGACGGCCGGCGGCACCGCGATCCGGTACGACGCCCTGGTCATCGCCACCGGCGCGACCGCCCGCCGGCTCGCGGGGGCCCGTGCGCTGCGGACCGCCGAAGACGCCGTCGCGGTGCGCGCCGCGCTGGACGAGGGCGCGCGCACCGTCGTGATCGGCGCCGGGTTCATCGGCAGCGAAGTCGCTTCTGCGGCCCGGAAACGCGGCCTGCCGGTGACGATCGTCGAAGCCCAGGCCGTTCCGCTCGTCCGCGCGGTCGGCGCGGAAGCCGGGGCGGCGCTGGCCGGGCTGCACCACGCGGCGGGCACCGATCTGCGGCTCGCCACCGAGGTCGTCGAGGTATCAGAAGGCGTCCGGCTGGCCACCGGCGAAGTCCTGCCCGCGGACCTGGTCGTCGCGGGCATCGGCGCCGTCCCGGCCACCGGCTGGCTCGAGGGCAGCGGCCTGACGCTGCACGAGCGCGACCGCGGCGTGGTCTGCGACGCGACGCTCGCCGCGGGACCACCCGGCGTCTACGCGGCCGGTGACGTCGCGCACGTGGCGAACCCGCTGTTCGACGGCGAGCCGATGCGGCTGGAGCACTGGACGAACGCGGCCGAGCAGGGCGCGGCCGCCGCCCGTCACGCGCTCGACCCGGCGTCGGCGCGCGCCTTGGCGCCGGTGCCGTACTTCTGGTCCGACTGGTACGGCCACCGCATCCAGTTCGTCGGGACGCCGCACGCGGACGAGGTCGTCGTCCAGGACGGCACCACGCTCTACCGGCGCGCCGACCGGGTCGTCGGCGCGCTCACCGTCGACCGGCCGCGCGAGATCATGAAGCACCGCAGGCGGATCGCGGCGCGCGCCCCGTGGTCCGAAGCGCTGAAGGCCACCGCCTAGGATGCGCACCATGAGCGGGGCGGTTCCGGCGCAGGCCGAAGGTGGTCAGCACCGGCGGCCGATCATCACCGCGGCGATCGAGCTGACCGCGAAGTCCGGCTGGTCGGCGGTCACCATGGCCCGGCTGGCCGAGCTGGTCGGCGTCAGCCGCCAGACCGTCTACAACGAGATCGGCTCCAAGACCGCCCTGGCCGAGGCGATGGTCGCCCACGAGCTCGACCGGTTCCTCTCGGTCGTCTCGGCGGCGTTCGAGCGCCACCCGGACGACCTCGTCGAGGCGATGTACGACGCCGTCCGCGCGGTGCTGGAGCTGGCCGACGACAACATCCTGCTGCGCGCGATCGCGACGGCCACCCACGGCACGGACACCGAGCTGCTGCCGCTGCTGACCACCCGGGCGAGCATGCTGCTCACCGGCGCGAAGACCATGCTGGCCGCCCGCGTGGTGTCCTACCACCCGGAGCTGACGGCCGAGCAGGTCGCGGTGGTGATCGACGTGGTCGTGCGCACGGTGCTCAGCCACGTGATGCAGCCGTCGGACACCCCGGCCCGCACCGCGGACGCCCTGGCCTGGGTGGCCGCACGCGTCCTCGGCGTGGAGACGCACCCGCGCCTGCGCCACGCCTGAGCCGTCAGGGCCGGGGGATGTTGCGCAGGTTGCTGCGCGCCAGCTCCAGCATCCGCCCGACCCCGCCCTGCAGCACCGTGCGGGTCGAGGCCAGCGCGAACCCCCGCACCTGCTCACCCGTGATGTGCGGCGGCAGCGAAAGCGCGTTGGGATCGGTCCGGACGTCGACCAGGAACGGGCCCGGCGACGCCAGCGCCCGCTCCAGCGCCGGGCGCACGTCGGCCGGGTCGTCCACCGCCACGGACGCCAAGCCGCACGCCGCCGCGATCGCCGCGTAGTCCGCCGTGCCGTGGTCGGTCTCGTAGAACGGGTAGCCCGCGACCATCATCTCGAGCCGGATCATGCCGAGCGAGCCGTTGTTGAACACGACCACCTTGAGCGGCAGGTTCTGCTCGCGGACCGTCAGCAGCTCGCCCAGCAGCATCGACAGCCCGCCGTCGCCGGACAGCGAGACCACCTGGCGGCCCGGCGCCGCGGTCTGGGCGCCGATCGCCATCGGCAGCGCGTTGGCCATCGAGCCGTGCCGGAACGACCCGAGCACCCGGCGGCCCGGCCCCGGCGTGAGGTAGCGGGCGGCCCACACGTTGCACATGCCGGTGTCGACGGTGAAGATCGTGTCGTCGCCCGCGACGTCGTCGAGCTGCGCGGCGAGGTACTCCGGGTGGATCGGCCGCAGCTTCGTGATGTCCTTGGTGTAGGCGGAAACGACGTTCTCGAGCGCCTTCGCGTGCCGCCGCAGCATCTTGTCCAGGAACGCGCGGTCGGTCTTCGGTTCCAGCAGCGGCAGCACCGCGCGCAGCGTCGCCCCGACGTCGCCGGTGACGCCCAGCTCCAGCGGCGTGCGCCGGCCCAGCCGCGCGGCGTCGCGGTCGATCTGCACCGTGCGGCGGCCCGGCAGGAAGCTGTCGTACGGGAAGTCCGTGCCCAGCAACAGGAGCAGGTCTGCTTCCTGTGTCGCCTCGTAGCAGGCGCCGTAGCCGAGCAGCCCGCTCATGCCGACGTCGTACGGGTTGTCGAACTGGATCCACTCCTTGCCGCCGAGCGAGTGCCCCATCGGCGCGCTGACCTTCTCGGCCAGCGCCAGCACCTCCGCCCGCGCGTCCCGGACCCCGGCGCCGGCGAACAGCGCGACGCTCCCGGCCCGGTTGATCAGCTCGGCGAGCTCACGGACGTCGTCGGCGGCCGGCTCCTCGACGGGCGTGCGGTAGGCGAGCGGGCTCGTCCCGGTCTCGTGCGCGATCGGCCGGGCGCCGATGTCACCCGGGATCACCAGCACGGACACGCCGTGCCGGCCGACCGCGGTCTGCATGGCGATCCGCAGCAGCCGGGGCATCTGCGCGGCGCCGTTGACCATCTCGGTGAAGTGGCTGCAGTCGTCGAACACCCGCTCCGGGTGGGTCTCCTGGAAGTAGCCGGTGCCGATCTGGTTCGACGGGATGTGCGACGCCAGCGCGAGCACCGGCGCGCCGCTGCGGTGGGCGTCGTACAGCCCCTGGATCAGGTGGGTGTTGCCGGGCCCGCAGCTGCCGGCACAGACCGCCAGCCGGCCGGTGACCTGGGCCTCGGCGGACGCCGCGAAGGCCGCGCCCTCCTCGTTGTGGGTGTGCACCCAGTCGAAGTCCGGGTGCCGCCGGACGGCGTCCGCGATCGGGTTGAGGCTGTCGCCGACGAGGCCGTAGATCCGGCGCACACCCGCCGCGTACAGGACTTCGACGAGCTGTTCCGCCACAGTGGTGGCCATCAGGTGTCCCCTTCGCGCCGCGGTCCGTCCTTGATCGACAGTATTACCGCAGCCCGTGCCGGTCCGCCCAGGCCGAGATCTCGGTGGCGATCTCCTTCGGGCGATCTTCCTGGGCGTGGTGCCCGGCCTCGCCGCACGCGACGACGTCCAGCGCGGCGATGTTGTCCGCGCACCACTTCGCCATCGCCTCGCCGATGAGCAGGGTGGGTGAGCCTTCGAACGTCAGCAGCAGCTTCGGGACGTCTTCGCTGGCCGCCAGCCACGCGTCGTAGGCCTCGATGCGCGTGACGAGCCCGGCCGGGTCGCCGCCGAGCGGCAGCTGGCGGGCCCAGGCGAGGATCGGGCGGCGGCTTTCGGGCGTCGGGAACGGCGCGAGGTAGGGCTCGAGATCGGCGACCGGCGTGCGCACACCGCCGGTGAAGGCCTGCCGGACGAACAGGTTCTGCTCCAGCACCATCTCTTCGCCGACGCCGGGCGTGCGGATCTTCCGGGACCGTTCGGCCGCCTGCGGCGAGAGGTCTTCCCAGGCCATGGGCTTGACGATCGTCTCGAAGAACGCCAGCCCGCGGACCCGGCCCGGGTGGCGCGCGGCGAAGTCGAAGGCGAGCGCGCCGCCCCAGTCGTGCCCGACGAGCACGACGTCGTCCAGGCCGAGCGCGTCGAACCAGGCGCCGAGGTAGCGGGCGTGGTCGGCGAAGGCGTACGGGACGTCGGGCTTGCCCGAGCGGCCCATGCCGATCAGGTCGGGGGCGAGCAGCCGCCCGGCGCCGACGTGCGGCAGGACGTTGCGCCAGCCGTACGACGAGCCGGGGTTGCCGTGCAGGAACACGATGGGGGAGCCGCTGCCGGACTCTTCGTGGTGGATGACCGAATCGAGGACGGGGGTTGCGGGCATGGCCGTTCCTTCAGGAGGGATCCAGTGGGGTGTCGAGCAGGAGGGTGAGCTCCCGGACCAGCACGTCGGTGCGTTCGCCTTCGCGGCCGCCGAGCGGGGCCAGCAGCCGGTCGAGCAGGGCGCTCACCGTGCTGATGGCCGGGCGCACGATCTCGCGGCCGTGGCCGGTGAGCGTCAGCCGGATGGTCCGGGTGTCGGCGGGGTCGCGGGTGCGTTCGATGAGCCCGTCGGCGTCGAGCGAGCGGGCCAGCTTGGAGACGTAGAGCGCCTCGAGCCCGGTCTGGTCGGCGAGCTCGCGCTGGCTCGGCGGCTGCCCCGTGCGGTCCAGGCCGTACAGCGACGCCATCAGCACGTACTGGGCGTGCGTCAGGCCCAGCGGCGCCAGCGCGCGGTCGACGGCCACGCGCCACTTCATGGACAGCCGCCAGACTAGATAACCCGGCGTCGGCCCGTTCGATGTCCTGCTCATGGCCGATACAGTACATGGCTACTAAATACATGGCTACCGTTTGTCGCCGCGCGCTGCCTCAGTCAGGCCAGCTCGCGGATCCGGGCCATCGCGTCCCGGACCTCGGTGAAGCCGGTGGTCAGCGGGCTGAGCCCGAGCCGGATGCCGTCGGGACGGCGGAAGTCGATGATCACGCCGTGCTCGATGAGCCGCGCCGACAGCCGTTCGGCGTCCGGGTGCCGCACGGTGACGTGCCCGCCGCGGCGGTCGTCCTCGCGGGGCGAGGCGATCGTGAAGCCGAGCGGGACGAGCCACGCGTCGGCGAGGTCGAGCACCCACCGGCCGAGCGCGACGGCCTTGGCGCGCACGCGCGTGATCCCCGCTTCGGCCAGCAGCGCGACGCCTTCCTGGACGCCCACCATGCCGAGCACCGGCGGCGTGCCGGACAGGGCACGGCGGATGCCCGGCGCCGGCTCGTAGTGCGCCGCCATGCCGAACGTGTCGGCCGCGCCCATCCAGCCGGTGATCGGCTGGGCGAAGGCGTCCTGGTGCCGGGCGGCGACGTAGAGGAACGCGGGCGCGCCGGGTCCGGCGTTGAGGAATTTGTACGTGCAGCCGACCGCGAAGTCGGCCTCGGCGGCGTCCAGCTCCACCGGGATCGAGCCCACGCTGTGGCAGAGGTCCCAGACGGCGAGCGCGCCGCGCTCGTGCACCAGCCGCGTGATCCCGGCCAGGTCGGCGATCGCGGCCGACCGGTAGTCCACATGGGACAGCACGACCGCCGCGGTCCGTTCGCCGACGGCTTCCGCGACCTGCTCGGCCCCGAAGCCGTCCCACGGATCGGCGTCGATCCACCGCACGGTCAGGCCCAGCTCGGCGGCGATGCTTTCGACGAGGAACCGGTCGGTGGGGAAGTTCGCGGTGTCCGTGACGATCTCGTCGCGCCCCGGCCGCAGCGCGACGGCGGCCCGGATCGTCTTGTAGAGACAGACGGACGTCGAATCGGCGACGATCGCCTGGCCCGGCGCGGCCCCGAGCGCGACGCGGCCCAGGTGGTCCCCGATCCGCCCGGGCAGCGTGAGCCAGTGCTCGTCCCACGACCGGATCAGCCGTGAACCCCACTCCTGGGCGACGACCTCCTGCAGCCGTTCCGCGGTGGCGAGCAGGGGACGGCCGAGGGAGTTCCCGTCGAGGTAGGCGACGACGCCGGGGTCGGCGATCGGCACGAACCGCGCCCGGAACGGCGCCAGCTCGTCGGCGGCGTCGAGCCGCCCGGCGCGCTCGGCCGAGACGTCCGCGGTCAGCGGGCCTGCTCCTTGACGTTTTCCTTGACCCGCGCGGTTTCCTTGCGCACGTCTGCCTGGACGGCGCGCTCGCGCACCAGCCACTCGGGGCTTTCGGTCTTCAGCGCGTCGATCTGCTCGGTGGTCAGGGCGCCGGTGATGCCGCCGCGCGCGAGGCCGCCGATGGAGACGCCCAGCCGCGCCGCGACCACCTGCCGCGGGTGCGGCCCGGTGCGGCGCAGCTCGCGCAGCCACTCGGGCGGGTCGGTCTGCAGCGCGTTCAGCTCGTCGCGCGACACGACGCCGTCCTGGAACTCCGGGGGCGTGGCTTCGAGGTACACACCCAGCTTCTTCGCCGCGGTCGCGGGCTTCATCGTCTGGGTGGTCTTGTGCGACGTCATGCCGACCAGGGTAGCCAGCGCCCGCCCGGTAACCTGACCCGGTGACCGGCCCGGACGTCCCCGATACCTTCCGGCTCGCGTACGTCCCGGGAGCGACGCCCGCCAAGTGGGTGCGGACCTGGGCCGAGCGGGTCCCGGAAGTGCCGCTGCAGCTGGTGCCCGTGGCCGCCGCGGACGCCACCGCCCTCGTGCGCGAGCGCGGCGCCGACGCGGCGCTGCTGCGCTCGCCGATCGACCGCGACGGCCTGCACGCGATCCCGCTCTACACCGAGACGACGGTCGTCGTCGTCCCCAAGGACCACGTGGTCGCCGCGGCCGACGAGGTGGCCGTCGCTGACCTGGCGGAAGACGTCGTGCTGAACCCGCTCGATGACACGATCGAGTGGGATTCGCTCCCGGGACGCCCGGCTCTGGAGCGCCCGGCCACGACGGCGGACGCGATCGAGCTGGTGGCCGCGGGCATCGGCGTCCTGGTCGTGCCGCAGTCGCTCGCCCGGCTGCACCACCGCCGCGACCTCACCTACCGGCCGGTGGCGGACGCGCCGCAGTCGAGCGTGGCGCTGTCGTGGCTGGAGGACGAGACGACGGACCTGATGGAGGAGTTCATCGGCATCGTCCGCGGCCGCACGGTGAACAGCACCCGCGGGCGGCAGCAGCCGGCGCCGGCTCCCGCCGAACGCAAGGCGCCGGCCCGCAAGCCCGCCGGCGGGAAGTCCGCGAAGCCCGGCGCCGGGCGCCGCGGTGGCGGGGTGGCCAAGCGCGGGAAGCCGCGGCGCCGGTCCTGACGCCTCAGTCCGTCGCGCAGACGCAGTTGCCGTCGGCGCGGTGCGGGAGGTCGGGGTCGTCGAACCAGTGGCCGTCCTCGCCGAGGTAGCGGAACTGGAGCACGGTGCCGGGCACCACCTCGACCGACGTCGAGCGGCGGCCGTTCGAGCGCGGCTGCAGGTGGTGGCGGCCGGGGGTCCAGTCGTTGAACGAACCCACGACGCTCACGCGCCCCGGCGGGGCGCCGATGGGCAGGCTGAAGGTGACGCGCCGGGCTCCGGCGCGGCTCTTGCTGATCTTGATCACTCGGCGGTGGCCCTTTCACGGGACGGTCGGGAGGGCGTGCTCGACGCTGAGCGCCGCCCATGATCGCACACCTGTGACGATTTGGTCACGAAGAGTGCTCAAAAGGGGGACACCGCCGCTCAACGGTGCGCCACCGACCGGGTGGACTCGCCGCGATCCATGATCATCTTGCTGTTTTTCGAGGCTCCCGGTGCAAAACTGGCTGCCGTGACCATCACCGTTGATCGTCTCGTCCAGGACCCGTGTGCCTGGCTCAGCGCCGCGACCCACGAGCTCGCCGACGCGCCACCGGCCGACACTCGAGCGGTGCTCCTGACGGTGTGGGACGGGCTGGCCGCCGCGCGGCTGGCCGGCCTGCACGCCGCCACGGCGTCGCCCGGGTGGCAGGCGCGGCAGCGCTGCGCCGAAGCGGTCGAATTCGACCTCGCCGTGCAGCTGGCCAAGGACTGCACCGTCGCGCCCGGCCTGGCCGTCCCGGCCCGGCTGCCCGGGGCCGCGGTCGACTGGACGTCGGAGCGGGCCGACGCCGCGGTCGCCGTGATCATCCGCTTCTGCCGCACGGCCGAGCGCGTCCTGCGCCGGGCCGGCGAGCTGCGGCCGGTGTGGGAGGACAGCCTCCTCGGCCCGGTCGCGCTGACCCGCTGGCTCGGCGACTGCTGGGCGGGCCGCCACACGTGCTGCCCCCTGCGGCTCCCGGCACCCCCGCCCCCGTGGTGGCGCTGAGCGTGTCCGTCAGGTGAAGGCGGAGGCGGGGCCGGCGAGAGGAGCATCGGTTGAGACTGGCCGAAGCCACCCGTACTTCCCTGCGTGAACTGCTGGCAGCCGAGCTGGCCGACGCGGGAGCCCGGGCCCGCAACGCGGGCTGCCCACCGGAAATCCTGGCCGAGTTGTTCGCGGCCCGGCTGAGTTCGGCCGCCGAAGCCGCTCAGGCCCCCGACTCGTGCGATGGTCCGTGAAGGCCACATTGAGGGACTCAGAGTCCCTCAATGTGGCCTTCACGGATTTGAGGCCGGGGCGGTCAGCGGGCGAGCAGGGCCAGCGCCGAAGCTCCGGTCGGCTTGGGTTGTGCGTGAGGCGTGGCCGGGCTTTCGTCGGTTTGGGGCCGGGGTGGTCAGCGGGCGTGGACGGCCGGTGCCGTGGCTCCGGAAGGTCCGGTCGGCTTGGGTTGTGTGTGAAGCATGGCTGCGTTTTCGTCGGTTTGGCGCCGGGGCGGTCAGCGTGCGAGCAGGGCCAACGCCGGAGGTCCGGGCGGCTTGGGTTGTGCGTGAGGTGTGGCCGGGCTTTCGTTGGCTTGCTGCCGGGGTGGTCAGCGGGCGGGGACGGCCGGTGCCGTGGCTCCGGAAAGTCCGGCCGGTCTGGGCTGTGCGTGAAGCGTGGTCGCGTTTTCGTCGGTTTGGCGCCGGGGTGTCAGCAGGCGAGCAGGGCCAGCGCCGAAGGGCCCGCCGGCTTGGGTTGTGCGTTAGGCGCGGCCGGGCTTTCGTCGGTTTGGCGCCCGGGGCGGTCAGTGAGCGAGCAAGGCCAGCACCGTGGCCACGATCCGGTCCAGCCGGGCGTCGTCGGCCAGTGCGGTGGCCAGCCAGTCGTCGCGCGGGGATCCGCTGTGCGGCAACGCCTCGAGCGCGCCCGCGCCGAACACCACCCGGACCACCGCGGGGACGGCCGTCGCCGGGTCCTGGCCGCGGCCCAGCCGAGCCTCGATCGCGCGCAGGGCCTGTTCGGCGAGGGCGGTGAGCCGCGCGTCCTCGACTTCGTGCGGGCGCACCAGCTCCAGCGGCGACAGCTCGGCCGAGTTCTCGGCCGGCATCGGCGCGACCGGCGCGCGCTTGTGCCCGAGCGGACGTTCGACGTGCGCGGTGTACCACTTCGGCCGGGTCCGCATGGCCGCCAGCACCGTCCGCACCTCGCGGTCGAGCGTGTCGCGCAGGTCGTGGACGGCCGGCTTGCCCGTGACCTCCGCGCGGCGCGCGGCCCAGCCGGCCAGTGGCCACAGCTCGCCGCCCGCGGTCGCCGGGACGCCGACCCAGAGCAGGATCTGGACGGCGAGTTCGCCCAGCCACGGGTCGCGCCCGAGCGCGTCGTCCAGCCAGCCCGGCAGCCGGGGCCGTTGCAGCGCCCCGATTGCGCCGCGCCGCTTCCGGTGCGCGTCCACGGTCGCCCGGAACCACCTGTTCGGTCCAGCGAATACGACCGATCGCGCGGAAGTCCGCGTGCCACAATCGGTTTCCGATGGCACATGACGGCGGCCTGAGCCGCGAACTGACCGCGCTGCGGCGGGGCTGGGGGCTGGAGACCGAGGGCCTCC
This sequence comes from Amycolatopsis heterodermiae, assembly GCF_034929455.1. Classification (NCBI taxonomy): domain Bacteria; kingdom Bacillati; phylum Actinomycetota; class Actinomycetes; order Pseudonocardiales; family Pseudonocardiaceae; genus Amycolatopsis; species Amycolatopsis heterodermiae. The sequence continues at coordinate 449,328 of NZ_JAYFSI010000007.1, read as the reverse complement.
GGGGCCGCGTCGGCCCGCTGCTGTCCGCCTGGTGCGAGCTGCACCGCACGAAGAACGACCGGGAGGCGCGGCGCGTCCTGCGCGACGCGGTCGAGGCCGCGATCAAGGACTTCCCCGAGGGCGACCAGCTGGCGGTCCGGTTCGCGCTGTGCATCGAGCCGGGCGCGCAGCACCCGCAGCTGAGCGACCGCGTCGAGGTCCTGAGGGGACGCCTGCGCGTCGCCGAGCGCACGGCCCGGCGGCGCATCGACCGCGCCTTCGCCCGGCTGGCCGCCGAGATCGAGGCGGAGACGCAGTGCGACCCGGCCGAGCCGGACCCGGACAAGGGCTGGTTCGTCCGGCGGCTCAAGGCCGTCGTCCAGCTGGACAAGCCGGTGCCGACGCTGGTCGAGGAACGCCTGATCGTCGCGACCCGCGACGGCCTGAGCCGGATTTCCGCGCAGTTCACCGTGCCCCGCACCGAAGACGTCCGCGACGCCGAGCGCCACGTCGCCGCCGGCGTCCAGTACGGCGTCCGCATGGGCGAGCCGATCCGCGAGGGCCAGCGGCACTTCCGCTGGCTCCTCGATCTGCCGCGCCCGCTTGACAAGGGCGAGCAGCACTCGTACGCCCTGGAGTTCCAGGTCGACGACGGCCTGCCGATCCGCTCGTCGTACGCGTTCATCCCCCTGGTGACGTGCGAGTCGTGCTCGGTCCGCGTCCGCTTCCACCCGGACCGCCTGCCACGCGTGGTCTGGCGGCTGGACAAGGTCCCGCAGTCGGTCCTGTCCGACCCACCCCAACCGGGCGCGGCCCTGCCCCTCGACGGAACGTTCGAGGTGAAGCAGGACTTCGTAGCCCCCCAGCTCGGCTACGCCTACGGCATCCGCTGGCTGCCGCACCCGTAACAGGGTGCTCGCTTACGGCAACGGTTCTGCACGCGATCGGCCCGTCATGGAAACAGGCATCGGCCCGCGCCGGCCGATGCATCGGTGGTGGCCGCGGGCGTGTGGTCTCCGCAGGCGCCGATCGGTCAGGCGGTACCGTCCGGCTGCCCGACTGACGGCAACGGTTTCTGCACCCACAAAGCGACCACGTTCCAGGTGCGCAATGTCCGCCCGGACGACGCCGAAGACCTTCGGCCAGATCTGGTTCACCGATGCCGCATACGGTTCCCCGGCACCCACCTCGTCGGACTTCCTGTTTCCGACCACCAGCACACCGGCAGGTGGTTGATCGGCACTGCGGAATCCGGGGCGAAACCCTTGCCCGGCAACGACCTCAGGTCACCTCGGCCGCGGCGACGGCTTGTCCCGCAGTTCCTCGGCGAAGATGGCGTCGACGCGTGAGCCGGCGCGCAGCAGGACTCGCGCCGCCGCGCGGATGCCGTAGCCCAGGGCGAACAGCAGCAGCAGGCCCAGGCCGATGGCCGCGGAGTTCGCCACGAGCGCCTCCCGGTACTGGTGCGCGAGGTAGCCGAGGCCGGCTCCCGCGATCAGGGCGTCGAGCAGGGCCAGCTGGAGCGCTCGCGACGGCACGGCCTGGAGTGCAATGGCCATCGGGTCACCCTCCGCCGGGGCCGTTCAGCGGCAACGTCCTTGCAACTTAGACGAGCGTGCCCCCGTCCGGCAGCCACGACAACCTGTTTGGCCTACCGGATCAGCCCGGATGGCCGCTGTGATAACTTGAACCGAACTGGGTCTTCTTTGCAACAGCAAATCCCCGTGCCGTCACGCGCACCGGGGCCGGGGGCGGTAGCTCAGTTGGTTAGAGCAGGGGACTCATAATCCCTTGGCCGCGGGTTCGAGCCCCGCCCGCCCCACGAGGTGGGTCTTGCTGTTCGCAAGCCCCTTCGGGACTTACTCCCGGTGCCCGCGGTATCTACCCGGGGGGCGACCCCCGGACCCCCGGTGCGCAAACGCGTGTCACCTAAGGCGGCGCTGACTGTCCACAATGGACCTTTAGGCGGCGACTAGTTCTTCGGCGGCGTAGCGGCGGGCCATTGTTGCGCAGATGATCAGCTGTAGCTGGTGGAACAGCATTAGGGGGAGCACGATCAGGCCTACCTGGGCGTGCCCGAACAGCACTGTTGCCATCGGGAGGCCGCTGGCCAGGCTCTTCTTCGAGCCGCAGAACACTATGGTGATCCGGTCGGCGCGCGCGAAACCGAGCAGCTTCGCGCCCCAGCCGGTCGCCCACAGCACCGCCGCGAGCATCACGACGCACACCGCCGCCAGCACCAGCAGGTGACCGACGTCGAGCCGGTGCCAGATGCCCTCGGTCATGCCCGCGCTGAACGCCGTGTAGACCACCAGCAGGATCGACCCGCGGTCGAACAGCTTGAGCGGCGCGGAGTTCCGGGTGATCCAGTCGCCGATCCAGCGCCGCGCCAGCTGACCCGCGACGAACGGCGCGAGCAGCTGCAGCACGATCCCGAGCACGGCCGAGCCGTCGACACCGGCGCCGTCACCGGACAGCAACAGCGCCACCAGGACCGGCGTCAGCACGATCCCGGCCAGGTTGGACAGCGACGCGCTGCAGATCGCGGCCGCGACGTTGCCCCGCGCGATCGACGTGAACGCGATCGACGACTGCACCGTCGAGGGCAGCACGGACAGGAACAGCACCCCGGCGGCGAGCTGCCCGGGCAGCACCGACGACGGCAGCAGCGTCACGGCCAGGCCGAGCAGCGGGAACAACACGAACGTCGAGGCGAGCACGACCGAGTGCAGCCGCCAGTGCCGCAGCCCCTCGAGAGCCTCCTGCGTGGACAGCCGGGCGCCGTAGAGGAAGAACAGCAGCCCGACGGCGACCGTCGTGGCGGTGCCGAACCCGCTGGCCACGGCCCCCGAAGCGGGCAGCAGCGTGGCGACGCCGACGGTGGCGAGGATGGCGACGATGAACGGGTCGAGACGCAAGCGGGACATGGATCTCCTTCCACGGCCATTCTCGAACGCCCCGCGCTCATAGTGAACCCCGATGACCGGACTGACTGTCATCGCGAATCGCGATAAAGTGACCCGATGCTGGACCCGCGGCTGTGCCGTTCCTTCCTCGCCGTCGCCGAGACGCGCAGCTTCACCGCGGCCGCGCGCCGGCTCGGCGTCGGCCAGCCGACCGTCAGCCAGCACGTCCGGCGGCTGGAGCGCGACGCCGGGGGGACGCTGTTCGCCCGCGACACCCACACCGTCGAGCTCACCGCGCGCGGGCAGGCGATGGTGGGGTTCGCGCAGACCATCGTGGACACCGAAGAGCGCGCGCAGCGGCACTTCCGCGGGGCCGGGCTGCGCGGCCGCGTCCGCTTCGGGGTGTCCGAGGACTTCGCGCTGGGCGAGCTGCCGGAGATCCTGCACCGGCTGCGCCGCAGTCACCCGCTGGTCGACGTCGAGCTGACCGTCGAGCTGTCGGACGTCCTGGCGCAGCGGCTGCGGGCCGGGCAGCTGGACCTCGTCCTCGGCAAGCGCCGCCCGGGCGCGCACCACGGCCGGCTGCTGTGGCGGGAACCGCTGGTGTGGATCGGTTCGGCGGCCACCGCGCTGGAGCCGGGGGAGCCGGTGCCGCTGGTGCAGTACCCGATGCCGTCGATCACCCGGCAGCTCGCGGTGGAGTGCCTCGAGCGCGCCGGCCTGGAGTGGCGGGCCGCCTGCCAGACCTCGAGCCTGACCGGCCTGCGGGCCGCGGCGGCGGCCGGGCTCGGCGTCACGCTGCACGCGCGCAGCCTCGTCCCGGCCGACCTCGTCGAGCTCGACGGCCTGCCCGAGCCCGGCGACATCGAGTTCATGCTGCTGGCCCGCGAGTCGATGGAGGAGCCCGCGGCGGCCCTGGCGGAGTTCGTCCTGGACCGCGTGGGACGCTGACTACTCTTCGTCACCGGTCAGCAGGCGCCGGAGCCGGGCCAGCGCGCGGTGCTGCGCGACGCGGACCGCGCCCGGCGTCGAGCCGACCACGCCGGCCGTCTCCTCCGCCGACAGGCCGACGACCACCCGCAGCACGACGATCTCGCGCTGCTTCTCCGGCAGGATCTCCATCAGCCGCGTGAGCCGCTCGTTGAGCTCGAACTGGAGCGCCCGCTGCTCCGGCCCGGCGGTCTCGGCGACGCCGTCGGGGACGTCGGCCACCGGGTCGGTGCGGTTGCGGGCCGCGGCGCGGTGCGCGTCGGCGACCTTGTGCTGGGCGATGCCGTAGACGAAGGCGAGGAACGGGCGGCCCTGGTCGCGGTAGGACGGCAGCGCGGTCAGCACCGCGAGGCAGACCTCCTGGGCGACGTCGTCGGCCGAGGCGAAGGTCCGCTCGTTGCGCCCGACGCGGGCCCGGCAGTAGCGCACCACCAGCGGCCGGATCGTCGCGAGCAGCCGGGCGATCGCGGCGTCGTCGCCGGCGATCGCGTCGGCGACCGGCTCGTCGTGCCGTCGCCAGTGGGACGGGAACTCGGCGGCCGGTTGCGCCGCGGCTATCTCCCGGACCAGCGCCCGGCCGCGGACCCGCAGCAGCGTGCCCTCCACGTCGAGGCCGACGCGCAGCGAGTCGTGCAGCGCGGCGTTCGACTCCCGCAGCTGCTCGGTGATCGCGCGATCCCCGTACTCGGTTGCCGGCATTTCAGCTCACCTTCCCCTGTCCCGCTGATCTTCGGGTGGTGCGGCCCGGTGACGCCGGAGGCGTTCCCGTACGTGGCGGAGGTTCGAGCGCACGGTCGCCGGGGCGACCCGGAGCGCCTTCGCGATCTGCGCGGGGGTGAACCCGTCGAGCGACCACGCGAGGACCAGCCGCTGCTGGCCGGGGAGCGTCGCGAGCAGCTCGATGAGGTCGCCGTGCGGCTCCACCAGCGCGGACAGCTTTTCGTCGTCCCGAGGGTCGGCGATCGGGGCCCAGTCCACGCGCGCCTCGGGGTCCGGCGTGCCGATCAGCCGCCCGGCGACGCGGCGCACCCAGGCCCGCGGTTCCTCGATGGCCGGCCACTCCTCGAGCGCGTGCAGCATCGCCTCGGCGGCCACGTCACGCGCGGTTTCGACCTCGAACCCGGCCTTGCACAGGAACGCCACGAGTGGCGGGAAGTCGGCGCGGAAGAACGCGTCGAACTCGTCTCGACCGCACACGGCCGTCTCACCACCCCTCGCCTCCACAGGGACAGGTGCGGTGAGGTGACCGCTACGTGTAACGATTCGATCACGACTACACGGTAGGAGTAATGCGGTGCGCCATCCGGGTCACGGAAAGTGACGGGTTAGCCCGGCGATCTTGGGTACCCGGCCGGGATGAGTCACGGAGACCGAAACCACGGGCGCCCCGGCTCCAGCCGAAGACGCACCCGCGAACGGTGACTTCCGGTCACCGGCCGGCGACCGCGCGTCCCGGTGCGCGGCCGTCGCGGCCGAGCCGGAAGTCGTTGCCGTCGCGGGAAACCGGCGTCGGTGATGGGGCCCGGGCGCGGGGGTGCAAGGGGACGCGCCGGGGCCGGTGCCGTCGATCGGGTGACGTGATCGACATCGAGATCCCCGGAAGAAAGGCGTACTCTCACGTGTTGCAGTCTTGGTTGCCCGGAGGGTGAGCCGGGGACCGACGCCAAAACCCCCTTGACCCACGCGGATACGCTTGCGCGCCCGCGGCGGTCAAGTCGGTTGACGCGCCATGACAATGGGAAACAAGAGAGCTAGGGAGGTGAACGAAGGAAATGGAAGCCACGATGACGGGCTGGGCGGAACTCGCGGCCTGCAAGGACGAGGACCCGGAACTGTTCTTCCCGATCTCCGAGGTCGGTCCGGGCGCCCGGCAGACGTCCCACGCGAAGGCGGTGTGCGGTCGCTGCCCGGTACGCGCCGAGTGCCTCGGCTACGCGCTGGACAACGGCCTGGACCACGGCGTCTTCGGCGGGTACACCGCAGTCGAACGCCGGCAGCTGGTGCGCACGGCGCCCCAGCGGGACCGAGTGGCCTGACCGCCGCCCGGTGACCTCTTCCCGGCGGCCTGAAAGCAAACACCGAATCCGGAGAAACGAATACCGGATGTGCGTGCGCCCGGGTGGGTGATTCCCGCGGGAATCACCCACCCGGGCATTTCTTTTGCCTGGTGTGGGTGACGCATTGTCGGCGCCCCATTCACGGCGTTTCCGGCCTCACCGCGGGATCCGCGATCGTGCCCTGCGCGGGCACTCCGGGAGACCCGGCACACTTCCGCGCGACCCGAGCCGTGACTCGCGTGACGGAAGCCGGGTCGCGCGAGTCCCGTCCCGAGCACGCGAGCCATGGGCCCGGACACGCGGGATCCGCGTTCGTGCTCTCCCAGCGGGCTTACTCCGGAGTCGGGAAGCCCTCCGCGGGCCAGGTTTCCGGCAGGCCCCACGGCGCCGGCGAGGAGGCCTCGAAGGCCGCCATCGCCGCGACCAGGCCGCGTTCGACGGTCAGCAGCGTCACGCCGAACCAGCGGTAGCCGTCTTCGCCGGGGCGGCGCAGGTACGTCGCCACCGCGGGCTGGCGGTTGGCGTGGATCGGTAGCATCCGGAACCGGCCGACGCACGTCGGCGCGGCCGGGTCCAGGCTGAGCGAGAGGGCCCGGACGATCGCGTCGCGCGAGCCGAACCACAGCGTGTACGGCGGCATGATCGCCTGCGCGTCCTCGTGCAGCAGCCGCGCCACGGCGTTCGGGTCACCCTGCTCGTACGCCGCGACGAACCGCTTGAGCAGCGCGGCCTCCTCGGCCGTCGGATCACCCGCGGACCACTCGGCCCGGCGAGCGGGCAGCCGCTCGCGCAGCGTCGTCCGGGCCCGCTGGAGCGCGCTGTTCGCCGACGCGACGGTCGTTTCCAGCACCGACGCCGTCTCCTTCGCCGGCCAGCCGAGCACGTCCCGCAGCATGAGCACCGCCCGCTGCCGCGGCGGCAGGTACTGCACGGCGGCGAGGAACGCCAGCTCGATGGTCTCGCGCTCGACGACCAGGTCGTCGAGCAGCCGGTCCGGGTACGGCTCCAGCCACGGCAGGTCGGCCGACGCGAGGGGCCCGTCCGGTTCCCCGGACGGGCCCAGCTGGTCGGGCAGCACCCGCCGCGGACGGCGGGCGAGCGTGTCGAGGCACGCGTTCGTCGCGATCCGGTAGAGCCAGGTGCGCACGCTCGCGCGGCCTTCGAACCCGTCGCGGCTCTTCCACGCCCGCAGGAACGTCTCCTGCGTGAGGTCCTCGGCGTCGCTCAGCGAACCGAGCATCCGGTAGCAGTGCACCTGGATCTCCCGGCGGTGGCGCTCGACGACGCTTTCGAAGTCCACCCGGGCAAGCTAGCGCACCGCGGGCTCCTCGTCCGCCAGCCGCTCCAGGCCGCTCTGCGTCTTGAGCGGCAGGTGCTTGAGGAACGCCACCGCGACGACCACCAGCAGCGCGATCGGCGCCGCGATCAGGAACAGGTCGCTGGTCGCCGTGCCGTACGCCTCGCGGATCACTCTCGCCACCGGCTCGGGCAGCGTCGCCAGGTTCGGCACCGTCTCCGAGCTGCCGCCGCCCGGCAGCGGGCCGAGGCCCGCCGTGATCAGCGTCGTCACGCGGTCGGCGAGCACCGCGCCGAGCGCGCTCACCCCGATCGAGCCGCCGAGGCTGCGGAAGAACGACAGCGTGGACGTCGCCGCGCCGAGGTCGTGCGCCGGGACGTCGTTCTGGGCAACGAGCACCAGGTTCTGCATCAGCATGCCGACGCCGACGCCGAGCACCACCATGAACAGGCTCAGCATGAGCACGCTCGTGTGCGCGTCGATCGTGCCGAGCAGCCCGAGCCCGGCCGCCAGCAGGATGGCGCCGAGGACCAGGTGCGCCTTCCACTTGCCCGTCCGGCTGATCAGCTGGCCCGACACGGTCGAGGAGACGAGCAGGCCGAAGATCATCGGCAGGCTCATCAGCCCGGCCACCGTCGGCGACTTGCCCAGCGCCAGCTGGAAGTACTGCGACAGGAACACCGTGCCGCCGAACATCGCGACGCCGACCAGGAAGCTGGCCACCGTGGTCAGCGTGATCGTGCGGTTGCGGAACAGGCCCAGCGGCAGGATCGGCTCGCGCACCTTCGCCTCGACCAGCACGGCCAGCGCCAGCACGACCAGGCCGGTGGTCACCAGCACGGCGGTCTGCCAGGAGCCCCAGGCGAACTGGTGCCCGGCCAGCGACGACCAGACCAGCAGCGTCGAAACCCCGGCCATGATGAGGAACGCGCCCAGGTAGTCGACCTTCACGTCCCGGCGCACCGTCGGCAGCTTCAACGTCCGCTGCAGCAGCAGGATCGCGGCGACGGCGAACGGCACGCCGAGGAAGAAGCACCAGCGCCAGCCGAGCCACGACGTGTCGACCAGGACGCCGCCGATCAGCGGGCCGGCGACGGTGCCGACGGCGAACACGCCGCCGAAGATCCCGGAGAACTTGCCCAGCTCACGCGGCGACACGATGGCGGCCATGATCACCTGGGCGAGCGCGGTGAGCCCGCCGCCGCCGATGCCCTGCGCGACCCGGCTGGCGATCAGCACCTCGATGTTGCCGGCGAACCCGGCCACGAGCGAGCCGACCACGAACAGCGCCAGCGAAACCTGGATCAGCAGCTTCTTGTTGTAGAGGTCGGAAAGCTTGCCCCACAACGGGACCGTCGCCGTCATCGCCAGCAGCTCGGTGGTGACCACCCAGGTGTAGGACGACTGCGAGCCGCCCAGCTCGCTGACGATCCGCGGCAGCGCGTTGGCCACCACGGTCGAGGCCAGGATGGCGACGAAGATGCCCATCATCAGCCCGGACATGGCTTCGAGCACCTGCCGGCGGCTCATCGGGCCGGCCGTCGTCGTCTGCGGTGGGTCGGCGGTCGTGGACATGGGTGTCCCCCCCTGGGTGTCGGATCCGGACCGGGTCAGCGGGTCCGTGGCGGGTCGGGCAGGCCGGCGGCGACGCTCGCCACGGCCTCGTCGAAGAGCTCGGTGACCGTGGTGTCCTTGCCGTCCAGCTCACGCCACCGCAGCAGCGCGGCGCTCATCGCGCCACCGACCACGGCCAGCAGCAGCGACGGGAACAGGTCACCCTGCTCGCACCCGGCGCGCCGGGCGATCGCCGCGGTCAACGGCTCGGCCTGCTGGGCGTTCATGGTCACCGCGCGGTGGAACAGGGCCGGGTTCTTCTTGATCGCGGTCATCCGGGCCAGCCACTCCCGCGGGTTTTCCCCGACGTCGGCGACCTCTTCGCGCATGACGGCGACCAGTGCGTCCATTGTGGACAGCTCGGCCGGCTGGGCGAGGAACCGCTCGACGGCGCGCTCGGTGCGTTCGAGGTGGTCCGGGAAGGCGATCACCACCGCGTCCTCTTTGGACGCGAAGTAGTTGAAGAACGTGCGGACCGAGACGCCGGCCGCGGCCGCGATGTCCTCCACCGTGACGGCGTCGAGGCCGCGCTCGGCGACGAGTTCGACGGCGGCGACGGCCAGCGCGCGGTGCGTTTCGTACTTCTTGCGCTCACGCAGGCCGGGAGGTGGGGGCACGTCACTACGGTAGCGGAACTTGCACGTCATGCAAAGTTGCATCTCGTGCACCGACCTGCCTTCGCGGGTGGTGGTCCCGGCTGGGAGACTGCCCGGGTGAGCGGAACGGTGCTGGTGCTCGGTGGACGCAGCGAGATCGGGCTGGCCGTGGCGAAACGCCTGGTCAACGGGGACACGCGGCGGTTCGTGCTGGCCGCGCGGCCGGGCGCCGACCTGGCCGCGGAGGTCGCCGCGCTGCGTGAAGCGGGTGCCGAAACCGTCGAAACGGCCGAGTTCGACGCCGACGACCTCGCCGCACACGGCGCATTCCTGGAGAAGGTCGCGGCCGGCCACGGGCCCCTGGACGTCGTCGTGCTCGCCTTCGGCATCCTCGGCGACCAGGAGCGTGCGGAGGCCGACGCCGCCCACGCCGCCGCGATCGTCCACACCGACTACGTCGCCCAGGTCGGCGTCTTGACCCACGCGGCGAACCTGCTGCGCGCGCAGGGGCACGGCCGTCTCGTCGTGTTCTCCTCGGTGGCGGGGGTGCGGGTGCGCCGCGCGAACTACGTCTACGGCTCGGCGAAGGCCGGCCTCGACGGTTTCGCCAGCGGCCTCGCCGACGCGCTGCACGGCTCCGGCGTCCACCTGCTGCTGGTGCGCCCGGGCTTCGTGATCGGGCGGATGACCGAGGGCATGTCCCCGGCGCCGTTCTCGAGCACGCCGGATCAGGTCGCGGACGCGACGGTCGCCGCGCTGCGCCGTGGGCGCGGGGTCGTCTGGGTGCCGGGAGTACTCCGTCCGGTCTTCTTCGGAATGCGCTTGCTGCCCCGCGCGATCTGGCGCAGGATGCCGCGTTGACCCGGTAACCGGGACGTGTGTGGCAGGCGCCACAGCACTTTCCCGTGCCCGCTCCGGCACGGTGCGTCGCGAAATCGGCCGATGGGCTCGTTCTCGCTCGGCCGATCGGGCAGCGTCACAAGCTTTCAACAAGTTTCTCAGGTAATTCCCAGCTAGCGCGGTGATCCTCGAAGACAGGGGCTCATCGAGGGAAGCAGGGGAAACTGTCGTGCTGTGGTCGTCCCGGGGGAGCCGCGTCGGCGGCCGCGTGGTGCTCGGCGTCGTGTCGACGCTGGTGCTCGCCGCGACCGGGTACGCGTGGTCGCAGCTGAGCAAGCTGGACGAGGGCATCGTCACGGCCAACGTCATCCCGCCCGCCGCCCAGATCGACGCCGAAGACACCCCGCCCGGCGAACCGCTCAAGGTCGCCCAGAACATCCTGCTCGCCGGGATCGACGCGCGGACCGACGCGTACGGCAACCCGTTGCCGCAGAACGTTCTCGACGCCCTGCACGCGGGCAGCAGCGACGACGGCGGCGACACCACGGACACGATCATCGTGGTGCACATCCCGGCCGGCGGCGCCGCGGCGACCGCGATCTCGATCCCGCGCGACTCCTATGTGGACATCGCGGGCGGCTACGGCAAGCACAAGATCAACTCGGCGTACAGCCGCGGCAAGAACGCCTCGATGTCCGGTCTGCGGGCTCAGGGGCTGTCCGGCGCGCAGCTGGAGGTGGCGGCGAACGAGGCCGGCGCGAAGACCACCATCCAGACCGTCGAGAAGTTCACCGGCCTGACGATCAACCACTACGCGTCGATCAACCTCGCCGGGTTCGACGCGCTGTCGCAGGCCGTCGGCGGCGTCGAGGTCTGCCTCAAGGCGCCGGTGCACGACACCTACTCCGGCGCGGACTTCCCGGCCGGGCCGCAGACGCTGTCCGGCGCCCAGGCGCTCGCGTTCGTCCGGCAGCGCCACGGCCTGCTCAACGGCGACCTCGACCGCATCGCGCGGCAGCAGGCGTTCCTGTCCGGGATGGCGAAGAACATCCTCAGCGCGGGCACGTTCACCGACCCGGCGAAGCTGAACGCGCTGGTCAGCGCGGTGCAGGGCGCGGTGGTGCTGGACCGCGGCTGGGACGTGCTGAGCTTCGCGCAGCAGCTGCGGGGGATGACGTCGGGCGCGATCGGGTTCGCCACGATCCCGGTGCAGAGCCTCTCGCTGGCGACGCCGTCCGACGGCGACGCGGTGAAGGTCGACCCGGGCCAGGTCCAGCAGTTCGTGCGCACGGCGATCAGCACCCCGTCGGTGCAGGCGTCGGGTGACGCGGCGGCCGGTGTCCGCCCGGTCGCCGCGACCGGGACGACGACACCCACGCCGGGCGCTCTGGCCTCCACGCAGAAGCAGCCGGCGACCTCGACGGCCGCCGGCTGCGTGAACTGAGCGTCTTTACACGAATGCGGACTGCCCGGTGATCGCCTTGCCGACGATCAGCGTGTTCATCTCGCGCGTGCCTTCGAACGAGTAGATCGCCTCCGCGTCGGCGAAGAACCGCGCGACGTCGTAGCCGAGGACGATCCCGTTGCCGCCGAAGATCTCCCGGCTCCAGGCGACGACCTCGCGCATCCGGGACGTCACGAACGCCTTGGCCAGCGACGAGTGCTCGTCCTTGAAGATCCCGGCGTCCTGCAGGCGGGCGAGCTGCACGAGCATGCCCCACGACGCGGTGATGTTGCCGAGGCTCTTCACGAGCAGGTCCTGCACCAGCTGGAAGCGGGCGATCGGCCGGCCGAACTGCTGCCGCTCCTGGGCGTAGGCGAGCGCGGCTTCGTAGGCGCCGATGGCCACGCCGAGCGCCTGCCAGGCGACACCGCCGCGGGTGGCGCGCAGGATCTCCGCGACGTCGCGGAAGCCGTTGATGCCCTGCAGGCGGTTGGCCTCCGGCACCCGGACGTCGGTCAGGGTGATCTCGGCGTTCTCGACGATCCGGAACGCGATCTTGCCCTCGATCTTCTCCGGCACGAATCCCGGCATGTCCTTCTCGACGACGAAACCCTTGACGTGGTTGTCGTCGACGTCCCGCGCCCAGACGACGATGTAGTCCGCGAAGGTCGCGTTGCCGATCCACTTCTTGGCGCCGTTGAGGATCCAGCTGTCGCCGTCACGCTTGGCGGTGGTGCGCATGCCGCCCGCGACGTCTGAACCGCCGAGCGGCTCGGTCATCGCGAACGCGCCGATCTTGTCCATCGCGGCCATCTCCGGGAGCCAGCGGTCACGCTGCTCCTGGCTTCCTCCGCTGTAGATCGAGTACATCGCGAGTCCGTTGTGGACACCGAAGAACGTCGCGACCGAAGCGTCGGTGCGGCTCATCTCCATCGCCATCATGCCGGTGAGCAGGTGGCTGACCGCGGGCTTGTGCTCGCCGTAACCCTCGTAGGGCAGGCCCGCGAGCCCGCTCTCGCGGAACATCCCGATCAGTTCCTTCGGGAAGGTGCCCTTCTCCCAGTTCTCGTTCACCAGCGGCTTCACGTCGTTCCGCATGAACTCGCGGGCCTGGACGAGCAGCTTGCGCTCGTCGTCCGGGAGCAGCGCTTCGAAGTCGTAGAAGTCGGCGGTCAACTTGTCCTTGAGCGGTTCCATGTCAGTTCTCCTCCACTGCGTGCAGAACGGCGAGCTGCTTGCGGTCGCGCGTCTCGGCGAGTTCCGAGTACGTGGAGGAGCCGTAAGCCTTTTCGACGGCTTCGATCAGCCGTTCCTGCTCTTCGGGGCTCTGGCTGGGGTTGCCCAGCCCGGCCCACATCTTCTTCATGGACTTGCCGATGTGCTCGGCCATGTGCCGGTACCCGCCGGGACCGCCACCGAGGTGCGAGCCGAGGAACGGCCCGACGGTGGCCCAGCGGATGCCCAGCGAGTTCGTGATCACCTTGTCGAGGTCTTCTGGCGTCACGACACCCTGCTCGACGAGGTAGATCGCCTCGCGGCTCAGCGCGTTCTGCAGCCGGTTGCCGACGAACCCGGGGATCTCCTTGCGCTCCACGACCGGCGTCCGGCCGAGGGAGGTGTAGAAGGCGACGGCGGTTTCGACGCTTTGCTCGCTGGTGCGCTCGCCGGGGACGACCTCGACCAGCGGGATCAGGTGCGGCGGGTTGAACGGGTGTCCGATGAGGACCCTGCTTGCGTCGATCTCGCCGGTGAACGCGGTCGACGGGATCGCGCTCGACGAACTCAGCAGCAGGGCGTGCTGGGGGGCTTCCGCGACGAGCTGCTTGAAGAGGTCCTTTTTGAACTCGACGTTCTCGGGACCGTTCTCCTGCACGACATCCGCGTCCTTCACGGCTTCGGTGACGTCGGCGGCGACGTGCACCCGGCTCGCCAGCTCGCCGGCGGTCGTGCCGAGGTGCGGGGCGAACGTCTCGAGCGCGTCGGTGATGGCCTCGGCGAGGTCGGGTCGCGGGTCGGTGACCCGGACGGTCAGGCCGTGGTGGGCGAACAGCGCCGTCCAGGACAGGCCGATGGTGCCGGCGCCGATGACTGCTGCGTTCTTCATGACTGGGTCTCCTTCAAGTAGTCGAAGACCGGCTTGACCGGAGCGAGCGTCAGGTCGGTGAGGATGTGGCTGGCCGACACGACCTCCAGCACGGGCAGGTCGGCCAGCGGCGCCAGGACGTGCTGGAACAGCTGCAGCCGCGCGGGGCCGGTGTAGGCCTCCTTGACCACGACGTCGGTGATCTCGGTGCGGACCAGCTCCTGCACCCGCGGGGTGCCGTCGTAGTCCGGGATGGTCTTGAACATGAACGTCGGGACCGTGATCTGCTTCTCGGCCTCGCGGACGTCCAGCTCGTGGTGCTTGTAGCCCATGGTCGCGGTCGCCACCCGGAGCGTCCCGTAGTCCAGCGTGCCCACCAGGACGCCGTTGTCGACATACAGACTCGGGCTGCCGACCGTCTTCGGGTACGCGCTGACCTCGCGCCCGGACGCCGTGGCCGGGAAGTTGTCGAGGTACATCGCGTGCAGGTACTCGCCGCGTTCGCCGTCGAAGGTGACCTCGATCGCCTGGCCGGACTCGGTGTACGGGCCGTAGCCGGAGACGTCGCCCATCTTCATGACCTCGAAGCGCACCAACGGTTCTTCGACCTGGAGCGGCTCCGGCACGACGGCGCGCAGGGCGTCGGCGTCGGTGCGGTAGACGATGTTCAGGTACTCGCGGTTGGTGAACCTCGGGACCACGGGCGCGAACGCCGGGGCGGTCAGAGGCGTCGTCACGTGCTGGCGGACTTCGTCGATCTTCATGTCACTCACCGGTCCACTTCGGACTGCGGCGCTCGGCGAAGGCGGTCATGCCCTCGCGGACGTCGTGGGACTGCATCAGTTTCTGGATTTCTTCGCGCTGTACGGCTGCGGGATCCGCGGCACGCACGATCTTCTTGACGGCGGCCAGCGCCAGGGGCGCGTTCTCCGCCAGCTTCTCGGCCAGCTGCAGCGCGACGGCGGCGGCGTCGCCACTCGGCGTCACGCGGTTGACCAGGCCCAGCTCACCCGCGCGGCGGCCGGTGACCGGCTCGCCGGTGAGCAGGAACTCCATCGCGAGGTGGTGCGGGATCCGCTTCGGCAGCCGGATGACGCCACCGCCGGCGGCGATCAGGCCGCGCTTCACTTCCGGAAGGCCGAACTTGGCGTCTTCGGCGGCGACGATCAGGTCGCAGCCCAGGGCCAGTTCGAACCCGCCGCCCATGGCGAACCCCTCGACGGCGGCGATCAGCGGCTTGGCCAGCTCGGCTTCGGTCAGGCCGCCGAACCCGCGTCCCGGGATCTCCGGCGACTCGCCCTTGAGCGCGGCCTTGAGGTCCATCCCGGCGCTGAAGGTGTTGTCGGCGCCGGTCAGGACGCCCGCCCGCAGCGTCGGGTCGGCTTCCAGCTCGTCCAGCGCGGCGGCCAGCTGCGTCGCGACGGCGGCGTTGACCGCGTTGCGGGCCTGCGGCCGGTCGATCGTGATCAGCAGGGTGCTGCCGATCCGCTCAGTACGTACTTCGCTCATGGTGCTGCTTCTTTCTCAGAGTTCCGCGAGGACTTCGGCGGTGTCCTGGCCGGCCAGCGGGGCCAGGCGGCGGATCGAGCCGGGCGTCGCGGAGAACTTGACCGGGATGCCGACGGTGCGGATGGTGCCCTCGCTCGGGTGCTCGACGGTGTCGAGCAGGTGGCCTTCGCGGACGTAGCCGTCCTCGTGCGCCCGGTCCAGTTCGAGCACCGGCGCCATCGGGATGCTGTGCTTCGCGCAGACCTCCGCCCACTCGCCGGTGGTCAGCGCCGGGGCGCACGCGGCGATCTGCTCGGTGAGCCACTCGTTGTCGGTGCGGTCGATGGCCTCGCCGTTGACCCGTGGGTCGGCGGCCAGCTCCGGGCGTCCCGCCGCGGCGAAGAAGTCGCGGAAGTTCTTGGGGTTGTAGGGGATGACGCAGGCGAGGCCGTCCTTGGTGTGGACGGCGGCGTGGCCCTTCGTCATCGACAGCCCGAAACCGGTGGGGCCTTCGGCGGGCTCGTAGGTGTGCCCGGCGAGGTGCTCGACCAGGTTGAACGCGAGCAGCGTGTCCGTCATCGGGATCTCGATCTGCTGGCCCTCACCGGTCTTGTCGCGGTGGATCAGCGCGGCGAGCACGCTGTAGGCGATGGTCAGCGACGACACCTTGTCGCCGATGATCGTCGGCAGGTAGACCGGCCGGCCGAGCGCGCGGTTGGCCACGTCGACGAGGCCGGAGGAGGCCTGCACGGTCTCGTCGTAGGCGGCGTTGCCGGCCTGGTCGGAGTCGCTGCGGAAGCCCTGCGCGTGGGCGTAGACCAGGCGCGGGTTGCGCGCGGCGACGTCGGCGTAGTTCAGGCCGAGCCGGGCCAGCGCGCCGGGGCGCATGTTGGTGATCAGCACGTCGGCCGTGTCGATCAGCTTGAGGGCCTGCTCGCGCTCGGCCTCGTCCTTGAGGTTGAGGGCCACGCTGCGCTTGTTGCGGTTGACGTTGAGGTTCAGCGGGGTCATGCCCGGCGTGGTGCGGTACTGGCCGACCCGCACGGTGTCCGCGGGGGACTCGATCTTGATCACGTCGGCGCCGAGGTCGCCCATGATCTGGGCCGCGTACGGGCCCATCACCACGGTCGAGAGGTCGATCACACGCACGCCGTCCAGCGGGCCGGCGGTGATGTTCGTCATCGTTCGTCCTTTCGCGCCTTGCTGTTTCGCTCTACTTACGAACGTAGGCGCGGGCGGCGCGAAAGGGAATGATCATGATGCGCACAATGGTATGACTGCGGTGGTCATACCATTGTTCACGTGATGATCGGCTCCGCGAAGATGTCTTTCGCGGCTTCGACGAGCCCTTCGAGATCGCGGTCCCGTCGCCACAGCAGGCCCGTGTCCAGCTGTGGCTGGAAGTCGCTGAACGGCAGCACGATCACGTTGTCCAGGCGGTAGCCGTGCATCGGGCTCCGGTCGTCGAGCATGGAAATCGAGAAGGCCTCGCCGCTGGAAATGATTTCGGACGTCCCGCCGTAGCCGGTGTTGGTCAGCCGGATACGTTTCTTGATGCCCAGCTCGGTCAATTGATGGTCGAGCTGGTCGAAGTACGCGGGCGTGATTTCCCCAGGTGAGGCCACGTACGGGAATTCGGCCAGCTCGGCCAGGGCGACGGAGTCCCGTCCGGCGAACAGGTCGGCCGGCACGACCGCGCCGAGCCGTTCCGACATCACGGGCAGCTGCTCCAGCGCCGGATCGGTGACCGGCAGCCGGGCGAGGGTGAGCGCGAGCTTCCCGTCGTGCACGCCCTGGACGAGGTCGGCGGTGGTGCCGGGCCAGCGCTTGAGCTCGTAGCGCGCCTTGACCCGCTCGGCCAGGGCGTTGACCCGCTCCCGCAGGTCGGGGTGCACGCCGGCGGGCATGCCGAGGAAGACGGTGCTGCGCTGCGGCCGCATCGCTTCTTCGAGCTTCCAGGGGATGGTGCTCACCTGCTCGAGCACGTCCCGCGCGAGCGGCAGCAACGCGCTCCCGGCGCCGGTGAGCGTGACGTGGTGGGTGCTGCGGTCGAACAGCTGCTGCCCGAGCTCGTGCTCGAGGTCCTTGATCCGCTGGCTCAACGGCGACGCGGCCATGTGCAGCTTCCGGGCCGCCGCCGAGAAGTTCAGCTCCTCGGCGACCGCGACGAAGTAGCGCAGGTGCAGCATCTCCATCCCCAGACCCTAACGACCCACCGTGTCGCCCTCCCGATCACGTGTCGACCCCCAATCACACGTGTCGTCCCTTCAATCACGCGTGATGTCCCTCCAGTCACGCGTGATGCCCGTCCAATCACGCGTGATGCCTGCCTAATCACGCGTGATGCCCGTCCAATCACGCGAGTCGACCTCCCATTCACAGGTGATGCCCCTTCAATCACGCGTGATGCCCGCCCAATCACGCGAGTTGCGCGCCCAATCACGCGAGTCGCGCGGCTGATCACGCAAGTTACGTCTCCGGTCACGTGAGCCGACCCTCCGGAAGCGCGAGCCGACCGTCCGGGTGCGCCAGTTCGCCGTCCCGATACCGGGTCAGCGGGCCGACGCGCCGCGGCGGACCAGGGTGAGCAGCCGGGAGGGCTCGCCACCCGAGAGGGCGATGCCGGTCGCGAGCAGGAGGAGGTCCAGCTCGGTGACGTCGGGGGCGACGGCGCCGGCGGCCCGGGCGCGGCCGAGCAGGGTGGCGGCGGTCGTGTTCATCGCGGCGTGCCAGCCGGCGAACAGGCTCTCGTGGTCACCCGCGGGATCGGCCAGCGACAGCGCGAGCGCGCGCTTGGTCCGGACGTGCTCGACGAACAGCCCGAGCCAGGCGAAGAGCGCTTCGCCGGCGTCGTCCGCGTCGAGGTCTGCGCGGCTTCGCAGCTCCGCGACTTCGTCGGCGTACACCGCGACGACCAGTTCGCGACGGTTCGGGAAGTGCCGGTACATCGTCGCGTTGCCGACGCCGGCGCGGCGGGCGACGTGGTCGAGCGGCGCGTCCGGCCCGTCTTCGGCGAAGACCTCCTTCGCGGCGGCGAGCAGCAGCGCCTGGTTGTCCCGCGCGTCCGCCCTGCGGGCCCGTGCCGTCATGCTGCTCCCTTGCCAAGTGGGGATCTCCCCAGTTAGCGTAGCCGAACACTAACTGGGGAGATCCCCACTTAAGGAGTGAGCATGGACGCCGCCGATGTGCACCGCCGGTTGATCGCGCTGACGCCGTTCACCGCCGAGAGCGTCGCCGAGGGCCTGCGCTACATCGACCCGGACGTGGTCGACCACCGCGGCGGCGCCGGCGGCGACCACCACGGCATCGACGCCTGGCGCACGAAGTGGGAAGCCATGCTGGACGGCGAGTTCTTCGCCGACTTCCGCGACGTGGGCGTCCGGGTCGAGCAGAACGTCGCCGACGGCGAGTACTCGGTGAACCGCTACACGAGCACGGGAACGCAGATCTCGACCGGCCGCAGTTACGCCGTGACCAGCATGGACATGATCCGCGTCCGCGACGGCCGGGTCGTCGAGCACTGGGCCGTGATGGACGTGACCGACCGCGCGGCCCAGCTGGCCCCGCCGGCCTGACCGCCGCGCGCTTGGCCCGGATCTCGCGCGATCGAGAGCGGAACTCGCGTGATTGGGCGCGTAACTCATGTGATTGAGGAGGCATCTCGCGTGATTGAGCGGGCATCACGCGTGATTGGAGGGTCGACTCGTGATTGGAGGGTCGACTCGCCCACTCAGAAGGCTGGTTCCCGTACCTGGTGGGTTAGTCGTGAGGTGGGAGGGCGGGTCAGGGGCGGGGGATGGGGACTGTGGCCGTGGACGCGGCCAGGGGGAGCGTGATCGTGAAGGCCGCGCCGCCTTCGGGCGCTGGGCCCGCGGTCAGGGCGCCGCCCATGCGGGTGACCAGGCCGTGGACCAGGGCCAGGCCGATGCCGGAGCCCACCGGGCGGCGGTCGCGGTAGCGGGCGTTCAGGACGCCGCGTTCGAACGCCACCGGGTAGTCCTCCGGGGCCAGGCCCGGGCCGCCGTCGCGGACCGAAAGGCAGGCGTCGGAGCCGGAGACCGAAAGGGCGAAGACCATCGGGGCACCCGCGGGGGTGACCCGGAGGGCGTTCTCGGCCAGGCCGTCGACCACCTGGTGCAAGCGGCGGGCGTCGGCGGTCACCGGCACCGGGCCCGCCGGAGCGAAAACCTGAAGCTGGACGTTTTCGCGTGCGCACCGCAGCTGCCAGACCTCCGCGCAGTCGCGCAGCAGCGCGCCCAGGTCCAGGGTCGTGACGTCCAGGCGGAATTCGTCGGCACCCAGCCGGGCCAGTTCCAGCAGGTCCGTGACCAGGCGTTCCAGCCGCTGGGCCTCCCGCTGGATCGTCTGCCCGGCGCGCTGGGCGTCGTCGCCCGACGCGACGCCGTCCGCGATCGCCTCCGCGAAGCCCGTCACCGCCGTCAGCGGCGTCCGCAGCTCGTGCGACACCGACAGCAGGAAGTCCCGCTGCCGCGCCTCACTGTGAGCCAGCGCGTCGGCCAGCGAGTTCAGCGAGCCCGCCACCTCCGCGACCTCCCGCGGCCCCTCGACCGGCACCCGGACGTCCCGCCGGCCGGCCCGCAGCGAACCGGCGGCCGCGGCCGCGCGGCGCAGCGGACGGCCCAGCAGCCGCCCGGACGCGAACCCGGCGGCGGCCGCCACCAGCAGCCCGATCCCCAGCGCGAACAGGATGTTCCGGACGAGCGCGCGCTGCGTCGTCTCGGCGTTGCGCGCCGGCAGGACCAGCGCGAACGCCGCCCCGCGCGTGCCGACCGGCCGCGTTTCCACCAGGTACTGCGAGCCCGCGACGACCACCCGCTCCGAGCGCCGCGCGCCGAGCCCCGCCTTCGCCGCCGCCTGCACGGACACCGCGTCCCCGGCGGGCTGGCCGCCCGCGCGCCGCACGACGACCGAGATGCCCTGGCCGCGCACGACGTCGGCGACCTTGCCGACGCCGAGCCGGTTGCCGATGCCGGTCTCGTCGAGCTGCGACGCGACGACGTCGGCCTGGGCCGAGAGCGACGTCTGCAGCACGTTGTCCGCCGTGGTCCGGATCAGCCGCGCCGCCACGAACCCGGCCACGATCACCGCGATCCCGGCGACGGCGAGGCAGACGAGCGTGATCCGCCCGGCCAGGGTGCCGCGGTACCTCATGCCGGGTCCGCCGCGTAGCCGATGCCGCGGACCGTCCTGATCGGACTGGACGCGCCGAGTTTCGCCCGCAGCTGCGCGACGTGGACGTCCACCGTGCGCGTGCCGGCCGCCGCGGCGTATCCCCAGACGGCACTGAGCAGCTGGTCGCGCGAAAGCACCTGCCCCGGGTGCCGGAGCAGGTGCGTGAGCAGGTCGAACTCCGTGGACGTCAGCGAGATTTCGACGTCTCCGGCCCACGCGCGGCGGCTCGTGAGGTCGACCCGCGCCGCGCCGACGCTGAACGCCGCCGGGGCCGGCGCCGCGCCGGAAGCGCGCCGCAGCACGGTCCGGACGCGCGCGGCCAGCTCACGCGGGCTGAACGGCTTGGTCAGGTAGTCGTCAGCACCGATCTCCAGGCCCAGCAACCGATCCAGCTCGTCGTCGCGGGCGGTGACGAACAGCACCGGCGTCCAGTCCCCGGCCGCGCGCAGCGTCTTGCAGATCTCGATACCGTCCATTCCGGACAGTCCGATGTCGAGCACGATCGCCACCGGCTTGAGCCGCCGGACGGCGTCGAGCGCGCGCCCGCCGTCCGCCTCGACGTGCACCCCGAAGCCGTCGCGCTTGAGGTACAGCGCCGCCAGTTCGGCGATCGCGGCCTCGTCCTCGACCACGAGGACGAGGCCGCGCCCCGGTGACCCCATGCCTGCTCCTGTCTCCACCGTCGTCAGAGGGGAGACGCTAGCCGGTCAGGGTGAGCCATCGCTGTTCATGTCGGACTCGACGCCGTTGAGTGTCGACTCGATGCCGCTCAGTTCGGACGACGCCGGCGAGGTCCCCGAGTCGGGTGAGCCCACCAGGTTGTCGCGGCAGGCCGAGCAGCCGAGCGTGATCAGCGCGGCGGCCCCGACCGCCGCCGCGATCCTCGCCGCCCTCACTTGGTCGGCGCCGGGGCGGCCGGCTTGCAGTGGGCGGACGCGAAGGCGTCGAGCTTCTGCTTCGCGGTGGTCAGCTCGCCGACCTTGCCCTGCCGCTTGGTGGCGCGCTCGTCGAGCTTGGTGGCGCGGTCGTTGTGCCCGGCCGTGCGCTGGTCCTGCGCGCGGGCCTTGAGGTTGGCGACCGAGCCGGCGACCTCCGGGCCGCCGTTGATCCGCTTCTCCAGGCTGTCGGCGCGCTTCTGCAGCTTCGGCACCCAGTCGCCGCAGACCTGCTGCGACTCCTCGGGGCTGAGCGTGATCGGCGCGACCGGCGCCGGGGACGTCGTCTGGGCCGAGGCCAGCGGCGCCAGCGCCAGCAGGCAGGCCGCGCTCCCGGCGCCCGCCAGCGCCAGCCGCCGCGTCCAGATGGGTCCTCGCATGGTGTCTCCTTCAGGGAAGGTGTCCGGTACGAGGAGAACTTTCGCGGGCGGGTGTTCGGACGGCGTGCGCCGAATGTTCGGGCTCTGTAAGGCCTACTCGTACATCGCGAGGAACCGCTCCATCGCGGCGTCGACGGCCTCGCGGTCGCCGGTCGTGACGAGGTCCAGCAGCAGGCCGCGGGTGACGGCCAGCCCGAGCCGGGCGTGCGCGGGCCGGTCGGCCTCGGGGACGCCGTAGCGCGCGAGCAGGGCCTCGATCGGGTCGAGCCAGTCGTCGATCACGCCGTCCAGGAACTCCGTCGTGCCCGGGGTGCCGCCGAGGGCCTGGCCCCAGAGCTGGAAGAAGAGCTTCTCGTTGGCGCGCAGGTCCTCGTCGGTCAGCCGCCGCCAGAATTCACGGCCCTCGCCGACGTCGGCCAGTGCCGTGCGCTGCCGGGCCTCGACCTCGCGCGCGACGGCCGTGAGCAGGCCTTCCTTCGAGCCGAAGTGGTAGATGAGCATCCGGTGGCTGGTACCGAGGCCGGTCGCCAGCGCGCGCAGGCTCTTGCTCGCCCCGCCGTGGTGGGCGATGTGGTCGATCGCCGCGTCGAGCAGCCTGTCCCGCGGGCTTGTGTCGATCATGTACCAGATGGTACACGTACCAAATGGTACAGAGCATTTCCGTCCACGGCCGGACGTCCGCCTCGGCCGACACCGTCTACGCCCTCCTCCGCGACGGCGCGAGCTGGCCCACCTGGTCGCCGCTGGGCTCGTTCGAGCTGGTCAGCGAGGGAGACGAGGAGCGCGAAGGGCTCGGCGCGGTCCGGCTGTTCCGCACCGGCCGCACCCGCTCGTACGAGAAGATCGTCGCGCTGGAGCCCGGCCGCCGGTTCGGTTACGCGCTGGAGCACGGCCTGCCGCTTCGGGACTACGTCGCCTACGTCGACCTTTCGCCGAGTGACGGCGGCACCGACGTCCACTGGCACTCGACGTTCACCGCGAAGATCCCCGGCACCGGCTGGTTCTACCGGCGGGTCCTGGGCGGGTTCGTCAAGCGGGTGGTCGCCGGGCTGGTCGCCGCGACCGAGGCGCGCGTCGCCCCATAAAGTGGGTGCATGTCAGCGCCACGACGGGGATCGACCGGCCGCACCCAGGAGGAGCGCAGCGCGGCGATGCGCGTCCGGCTGCTCGACGCGACGATCGACTGCCTGGTCGAGTACGGCTACGCGGGCACGACGACCACCCGCGTCGCCGACCGCGCCGGCGTCACGCGCGGCGCGCAGGTGCATCACTTCCCGACGAAGGCCGACCTGGTCACCTCGGCGATCCGGCACCTGGCCGCGAAACGCACCGAGGTCGCGATGGCCGAGCTGGATCGCCTCCGCGCGTCCACCGACCCGGTCGGCGACGCGCTGCAGCTGATGTGGGAGATGCACCAGGGGCCGGTGTTCTCGGCGACGGTCGAGCTGTGGGTCGCCTCGCGGACCGACGCCGAGCTGCGCCGCCAGATGGCGCTCGTCGAGCCGATCGCGACGTCGAGTCTCGTGGAGTTCGGCAAGGCACTGCTGCCCGAGCACGCGGCGCACCACGAGTTCCTGCACGCGGTGTACACCGCGATGGACGTCGTCCGCGGCATTCTCATCGCCAGCTGGGCCACCCGCGACCAGGGTGAGCTGGACGCGCGCTGGGAACGCGGGCGCCGCCACCTGCGGCTCCTCTTCACCACGCTGATGGCTCCCACCGCCTGAAACGCGTGTTACTCTCTTTGGGAAAGTGAGGAGACGCGCTGTGCACCCGGACCCGTACGACCGCGACTGCCCGACCCGCCAGCTGCTCGACCGCATCGGCGACCAGTGGACGGTCCTCATCGTCGGCGCGCTCACCGGCGGCCCGCTGCGGTTCACCGAGATCGCCCGCCGCGTCGACGGCATCTCCCAGAAGGTCCTGACGCAGACCCTGCGCAGCCTGGTCCGCGACGGCATCCTCACCCGCACGGCGTACGCGGTGATCCCGCCGAAGGTCGAATACGAGCTGACGTCGTTGGGGCGCAACCTTTCCGAGCCGCTGGAGATGCTGGACCAGTGGGCGCGGCAGCACATGACGTCGGTCCAGGACGCCCGCGACGCCTACGACGCGGAGCACACGCCCGCGTCCGCGTGAGGCTGGACAGCTCAAGGACAATCCGCCGCTGAGGTTCCGCCCGGAATCCCGCTCCGGTGACACTGTGGAGGACGGCTCCACGGCTCCGGGGGAGGGAACCCATGGCGTCCGCTTTCGCTGTGCTCAACGAAACCGTGCCACCGCCGGGGCCGGCGCTCGTGGGCACGACCGCCTCGATCGCCGCCGTGGCCGTCGTGATGTCCTTCGTCAGCGGCCGGCGCAATGTCGTCTATGGGGCCAACTTCCTCGGCACGCTCTTCCACGAGGGCGGCCACGCGCTGGTGAGCATCCTGACCGGCGGCGGCGTCCTCCGGGTCCGGATCACGAGCGCGGAATCCGGCGGCACCCTGCAGTGGAACCCGTCGGCGCTCGCCGCGGTCCTGACCATCGCCGCCGGGTACGCGATGCCGCCGCTGGCCGGCCTGGGCGCGGCGGCCCTGCTGCACCGCGGGCTCGTCCCCGCCGTGCTCACCCTGACCCTGGCCGCGATGGTGTTCCTCCTGCTGTTCACCCGGGACGCGCTCACCTTCGGCGTGGTCGTCGCGGTCGGGGCGATCGTGTTCTGCGCGGTGCGGTGGGCGCCGCTCTGGCTGAAGAACGGCGTCGCGTACGCCGAAGCGTGGCTGCTGCTGACCAGTGAGATCGGCGGACTGCGCGTGATCGTCTCCAACCGGTTCCGGGGCGGGTTCCGCGATCAGGAGGACGACGCCGCCATGCTCGCCCGGAGCACCGGAATCCCCGGGTTCGTGTGGATCGCCGCCTGGCTCGCGCTCATCGGCTGGGCGGTGTGGCGCGCCTTCCCGATGCTGTGGCCCTAGCGGGCGACCAGGCCGGCTTCGTGGGCCAGCAGTCCCGCCTGCGTCCGGTTCGTGCAGTCCAGCTTCACCAGCATCCGCGACACGTAGCTCTTCACCGTCGCCTCGGCCAGGTGCAGCCGGCCCGCGATGTCCGCATTGGACAGTCCTTCTCCCAGGCACGCCAACACATCCCGCTCGCGTTCCGTGAGACCGGACGTACGGCGGCGGGCGTCGTCGCCGCGTTCGCGGCCGTCCGAGGACAGCGCCACCAGGCGGCGGGCCGCGGACGGCGACAGCACCGTGTGGCCGTCGGCCGCCACGCGGACCAGGCCGATCAGGTCCTCCGGCGGGGTCGACTTCACCAGGAAGCCCGCCGCGCCCGCGCGCAGCGCGCGGATCACGTACGTGTCCGCGTCGAACGTCGTCAGCGCCACCACAGCAGGCGGGTCCGGCAGGGCCGCGATCCGCTCGATCGCGGTCAGGCCGTCGACGCCCGGCATGCGCAGGTCCATCAGCACCACGCGCGGCCGGTGCCGGACCACGGCCTCGACGGCTTCGGCGCCGTCGCCCGCCTGGGCCACGACCTCGATGTCGCCGGCCGAACCGAGGATCGTGCGCAGGTGGGCGCACACCATCGGCTCGTCATCGACCACGAGCACCGGGATCACTGTGCGTGCCTTCCGCCGTCGGTACGTAGGCGGGCAGTATCGCACCGACCCGGAACCCGCCGCCGGGTACCGGGCCCGCGTCGAACCGCCCGCCGACCAGCTCCACGCGCTGCCGCAGCCCCGCAAGCCCCGCCCCGGAGCCGCTGCCCGCCAGCGCCGGGTCGGGCCGCCGCGACGCTGCGGTGTTGCCGACCGAGACGTCCAGGCCGCCCGGGTGGTAGCGCAGCGACACCGTCGCCGACGCGCCCGGCGCGTGCTTGCGGATGTTCGTCAGCGCCTCCTGCACCAGCCGGTACGCGGTCCGCGCGACGGTCGGCGACACCTGCGCCGGGTCGCCGTCCACCTCGAGTTCGGTGACCACGCCGACCGAGCGGGACTCCTCGACCAGCCCCGCCGGGTCGCCGGGCTGCTCCGGGCTGAGCGTCCGCGGCCCCAGTTCGGTGCCGTTGCGCAGCACGCCGACCAGGTCGCGTAGCTCGTCGAGAGCCAGCGCGCCCTCGCGGCGGATGTCCTCGGCCGCCGTCCGCACCGGCTCCTCGTGGGACGTCACCCCGAGCGCCCCGGCGTGCAGCACCATCAGGCTCAGCCGGTGCGTGACGACGTCGTGCATCTCGCCCGCCAGCCGCCGCCGTTCCTCCGCGCGGGCCTGCTCGGCGAGCAGGTGCTGCTCGCGCTCGGCGCGCTCCGCGCGGTCCCGCAGCGACCGCAGCAGCTGGCGCCGCGCCTCGCCGTACAGCCCGAGCATCGCCGGCAGCGTGGTGCTGAGCAGGGCGAACGGCGTGGTGCTCCAGGTCGGCACCCACGGCCGCGCGGCGATCAGCGTGAGGATCCCGGCCAGCCAGAGCACGGTCCGCCGGTCCAGCACCCGCGGCAGCTGCGACAGCACGACCGGGCTGATGGTCGGCACCGTCGTCAGGGCGAGCTGGCGCACCGGCACGAGCAGGCCGGGGGTGAACAGGTCGGACGCCAGCATCAGGCCCGCCGCCGCGACGACGAACCAGGCGACCTGGCGCGGGAACCGGAACAGCAGCACCAGGGAGAAGTCGCAGGCCAGCTGCAGAACCAGCCCGGCCGCCGGGCCGAGCGGCCCGGTCGTGACCTCGCCCAGTGTGTAGAGCAGGACGTTCAGCCCGGCGAACGCGGACGCCGCCAGCACCAGCCAGAAGACGTCGGCGCGGCTCGGCCACCACGGCCGCTTGGTGCTGGTCACGCGGTCACGGTAACTGTTCGCGCGGGCCGTCGCGCCGGATGCGCAACCAAAGTTGCGGGCGGTGCGCCGGTGCGCAACTTTCGTCGCCGCGACGACCTTCCTTGCCCCGTTTCGCCGGTGCCGCCGATCCGGTGGAGTGAACGCACCACAGCGAGGGAGGCAACCGTGGTGACTGTCCCAACGCGACAGACGACGAGCGTGGCGTTCGCCCGCGGCCCGGTACTGGCGATCGCGGGCCTCGCCGGGCTCGCGCTGCTGCTGACCAGCGGACGCTACGCCGGCGGGTTCGACGAGCTCTACTTCCTGGTGGCCGGTCGGGATCACCTGAGCTGGGGGTATTTCGACCAGCCACCGCTCATCCCGGCGCTGGCGGCGGCGATGGACTGGCTCGCGCCGGGCTCGCTCGTCGTGCTGCGGCTGCCGATGACGCTCGCCGCGGCCGCGGGGGTGGTCGTCACGGCGCTGATCGCACGCGAGTTCGGCGGCGGCCGCGGCGCCCAGGCGATGGCGGCGGGCTGCTACGCGACGTCCAGCATCGTCATCGTCAGCCACTGGATCGGGACGTACGTGCTGGACCCGTTCCTGTGGACGGTCGTGGCCTGGCTGCTGGTCCGCTGGACCCGCACCCGCCGCGACGGCCTGCTGGTCTGGGCCGGCGTCGTGACGGCGGTGTCGCTGGAGACGAAGTTCCTGATCCCGGCGCTGTGGGCAGCGGTGCTGCTGGCCGCGGCGGTGTTCGGGCCGCGGGAGCTGCTCCGGCGCCCGAAGCTCTGGCTGGGCGCGGCGATCGCCGTCGTAGTCACGATCCCGACGCTGGTCTGGCAGGCCGCGCACGGCTGGCCGTACACCCACATGAGTGAAGTCGTCGCCGCGGAGTTCCCCGGCTACGGCCCCTGGGTGCGCGACGGGCTGCTCGGCGCCGGGATCGGGGTCGGCGTGCTCGCCCTGCTCTACGGCGTCTGGCGGCTGCTGCGGTCGGCGGAGCTGCGGCCGTACCGGTACCTCGGCGCCGCCCTGATCCTCGTGGCGCTGGCCGTGGTCGCGACGCAGGGGCGGTCGTACTACCTGATGGGCTGTTACGCCGTTCCGTTCGCGGCAGCGGCCACCGAGCTGACCCGGCGAAACCTGGTGAGCTGGTGGAAGGCCGTCGCGTGGCCGGTGTTCGTGCTGTCGGCGGTGGTCACGCTCGTCGCGCTGCCGGTGTGGCCGGCTTCGGCGCGGACGTCGTTCGGGCCGTTTTCCCTCGGCAGCGCGTTCGCGCAGGGGGAGCTGCCGCAGCAGGACCTGGCCAAGGCGATCGGGCAGACGTACGCCGCGCTGCCGCCGGCCGTCCGCGCGCGGACGGCGGTCTACTCCGAGATCTACCCGTTCGCGGCGGTGACGGAGTTCTACGGGGCGCCGTACGGCATCCACACCGTCTACAGTGGACATCGGGCGTACTGGTACTTCGGGCCGCCGCCGGAATCGGCCGACGCGGTGCTGTTCGCCGGGTTCGACCCGGGGCTGCTGCGGCCCTACTTCGCGCATGAGACCCAGGTCGTCGACGGCCTGGTGTGGGAGTACGACGGCCGGACGGCACCCTGGTCGCAGATCTGGCCCGCGCTGAAGCGGCAGTGAGAGGAACACGATGAGCACATTGTCCTTGCCCGCCCAGGCTTACCTGCTGGCGTGCGACACCGGCCGTGACCGGCTGGCGGACCGGCAGCGGGTCGCGCCGCTGGTGCGCGCGGCGGCGCTGACCGACCTGGTCCTGCGCGGCCTGGTCACCGACGGTGACGGGCGTCCCGTGGTCACCGGCGCCGGCGGCACCGGCCACCTGGTGCTCGACGACCTGCTGGGCGACCTCGCCGCGGACCCGCACCGCAAGTGGCGCGGCTGGGTCCGCCGCGACGCCCGCGCCACGCTCCAGTCCCTGGAGACCCAGCTCGAGGCGGCGGGCACGATCACGCTGAAGACGTCGCGCGTGCTGGGGCTCTTCCCGCGCCGCCGCCCGGTGGTCCGCGACCGCGCCGAGGTGGCCCGGCTGCACGAGGCGGTGACGGCCGCGCTGCGCGGCACCGAACCAGCATCCCGGGTCGACCCGGGGGTGGCGGCGCTGACGTCGCTGGCCGCGGCGGCGGAGCTGGGCACGGTCTTCCCGCGCCGCGAACGGCGTCAGCACAAGGCCCGGCTCGCCGAGCTGGAGGACCGCGCGGGCGCCGCGGTCCCGGCCCTGCGCAAGGTGGTCCGGGAGCTGAAGGCGGCCCGCACCGCCGCGATCACGGCCGCCAGCTCAAGCGGCAGCGGCGGCTGACCCGTACCGAACCGGACGACACGCGTACCCAGGTGGACGACACGCGTACGCAGGTGGACGACACGGCGGACAGGGGAGGTCCCGCCGTGTCGTCCTCCCAGGTACGCGTGTCGTCCATCCAGGTACGCGTGTCGTCCTCCCGGGTACGCGTGTCGTCCCCGCAATCACGCGTGTCGACCCGGCAATCACGCGTGTCGGCTTCGCAATCACGCGGGTTGGCCGATCGATCGCTCGAGGGGTGTGATCGAACGGCCGACTCGCGTGATCAGGAGGTCGACACGCGTGATTCGGGGGTCGACTCGCGTGATTGGAGGGTCGACACGGTGGTTCGGCGGCGGCCGAAGCGTTGCCGTCCTACCGTCGGGGCATGGACGAATTCCGTGCACTGCACGTCCCCGGTTCTCCGCTGCTGCTGCCGAACGCCTGGGAGTTCGGGGTCGGCGCACACCTCGTCGCGCAGGGGTTCCGCGCGCTCGGCACGACCAGCCTCGGCGTGTCCGCGGCGGCGGGGGAGGCCGACGGCGCGCCGTCGACGCGGGACGTGACCGTCGCGCTGGCCGCCCGCCTGGCTCGGCTCGAAGCGCTGGTCAGCGTCGACATCGCCGACGGCTTCAGCGCCGACCCGGCCGCCGTCGCCGACTTGGCCGAGGAGCTGGCCGCGGCCGGCGCGGTGGGCGTCAACCTCGAAGACGGCCGCGCCGACGGCTCCCTCGCCCCGGTCGAGGTCCAAGCCGCGCTGGTCGAAGCGGTGAAGGAACGGACGCCCCAGCTCTTCCTCAACGCCCGCACCGACACCCACTGGGCGGGCGACCATTCGGCGGCCGAAGCCGAGACGCGGGCGCGGGCCTACGTGGCGGCGGGCGCGGACGGCGTGTTCGTGCCCGGCCTCGCCGACCCGGCGGACGTCGAGCGGATCGTCGCGGTCGGCGTCCCGGTCAACCTGCTGTTCCTGCCCGGCAAGGTGACCCTGGCCGGGCTGGCGGAGCTGGGCGTCGCGCGGGTCAGCCTGGGTTCGCTGCCGTACCGGATGGCGCTGGCCGCGGCGGCCGAGACGGCGCTGGCCGTGCGCGACGGCCGTGACCTGCCGCTGACACCGCCGTCCTACGCCGACGTCACGGCGTTCCTGCCCTAAACGGGTTGCGCCGGTCTGGTTGGCTCGGGGGCATGCACGCCTTCGGAGCCGACTTCGCCGCCCCGTCCGGGTACCTCAACACGCCGAGCATGGGCATCCCGCCCGCGCCGGTCGCCGCGGCCGTGGCCGAGTCGGTCGAGAACTGGCGGACCGGGGCGAGCCGGCCGGGGGACTTCGACGAGTACGTCGCCCGCTCGCGGGCCGGGTTCGCCCGGCTGCTCGGGGTCGAGGCGGGGCGGGTCGCGATCGGCGCGTCCGTCTCGCAGGTGATCGCGAACGTCGCCGCCGCGCTGCCGGAGCGCACCCGCGTGCTCACCGCCGAAGGCGACTTCACCAGCGTGACCTTCCCGTTCGCGGCCTGCGGTCACCACGTCACCGAGGTTCCGCTGGACGAGCTGGCCGGGCGGGTCGAGGGACACGACGTCGTCGCCGTCAGCGTCGTCCAGTCCGCCGACGGCCGGATCGCCGACCTCCCCGCGCTGCGGGCCGCCGCCGAAGCCGCCGGCGCGGCGGTGCTGCTCGACGCGACCCAGGCCGCGGGCTGGCTGCCGCTGCAGCTCGCTTGGGCGGACTGGGTGGTCGCGGCGGGCTACAAGTGGCTGCTCGCGCCGCGCGGCAGCGCGTGGCTCGCGGTGCGGCCGGACGCCCAGGACCGCACCCGCGCCGTCGCGGCCAACTGGTACGCGGGGGAGGACCCGTGGGCCACCGTCTACGGCCTCCCGCTGCGCCTGGCCGGCGACGCCCGCGCGTTCGACCTCTCCCCGGTCTGGCTGGCCCAGGTGGGCGCGGCCGCCGCGTTGGAGTACCTCGGCGGGCTGGACCTCGCCCAGGTCAGGGCGCACAACGTGGGGCTGGCCGACACGCTGCTGGAGAAGCTCGGGCTGCCGCCGCGGGGCAGCGCGATCGTGTCGCTGGAGGCCGACCCGGACCGGGTGGCCGCGGCCGGGATCGTCTCCGGGCTGCGCAACGGGAAGGTGCGGGTCGGCTTCCACCTCTACAACACCGCTGACGACGTCGAACGCGTCTTACACGCATTCGAGTGAACGCCGCCGAGCGAGTGAACTACCGTATGGCGTCGTGGTTGGTGCGCATTTCACCCCAGGCCCGTCCGACACGGCCCCGCTGGGCGCGGTTCCCCCGCAGCCCCGCCCGCCCGTGCCCGGTCCACCGGCGCGTGACACCCGGACCCTGGCTCTCAGGGGCGCCGGGCTGGTCGCGATCGCCGTGATCTCGGGACTGCTCTGGTTCCTGATCCGGCACGACTCGTCGCCGGACGAGCCGGCGGCGCAGCCGCCGGCCAAGAGCACCGGGCAGTACACGTTCACGCCGGTCGCCGGGCCGGTGCGGTCCACCGACTGCGCCGCGAAGTCCTACGGCAGGACCCAGGCCTTCTTCCAGGACAGCCCGTGCCAGTCGCTGGTCCGCGCGCTCTACACGACGGAGTCGGGCGGCGCGAAGGCGCTGGTGTCCGTGGTGCTGGTGGGAATGCCGGACTCGACGAAGGCGAAGGCCCTCAAGACGCTGACCGAGCAGGACGGCACCGGCAACGTCACCGACCTGGTCAAGGACAAGACGTTCGCCGGCTCCGGCACCCCGAGCGTGAGCAGCGAGAACGCCGCGTACGCCTCCCGGGTCGAGGGCACGAACACGACGATCGTGCTGGGCGACTTCTACGACAAGCACAAGGACAAGGCGCTGCTCGACAAGATCGTCAAGGACGCGCTGCGCCTGTCCTCGGACTTCGGCTGAGCCAGGCTCGAGCCGTACCGACGCCGGTCAGCTCGCCTGGCCGGGCATCGCGACGGCGGCGGGCTTCTCGCCCGCCTCGGAGCGCCACGGCGTGCCGCGCCGCGACGCCGCCACCAGCGCGTGCAGGGCCGTCGTGCGCAGGCCCGCGTCGTCGGTGTGGTTGACCACGGCCAGCCACGCCGACGCGCAGTCGGCTTCGGCCGTCGCGACCACCAGCGCGGCCGACGCCGTGTCGGTCACCGGCTTCTTCGGGTTGTACGCCGCCTCCGGCGCCACCGGGGTCGCCCCGGCGGCCGCGAGCATCGTCTGCAGGAGGTCGCGCCGCTGGGTGTGCTCGGCGACGCCGCCCTTCTCCGCGTCGCCGAAGTCGGCCGGCAGGAACGCGCCGACCAGCCCGTAGACCCAGACCGCGGCGTGCTCGGCGGCGAGCGCCTGCTGCAGCGGGTCGACGGCCTCCGCGGGGACGGCGCCGGACGGCGCGGCCGCGGCCGGGGCGTCCTCGCCCGGGCCCAGCGCCGGGGCGATGCGCTGCAGGGCCGCGCAGCCCGCGGCGATGGCCGCGACCATCCCGGCGCGGTACCGCGGCAGGCCGGCGACGAGGTCTTCGGCCTGCTTGCGCGAGGTCGCCAGCCGTTCCTTCAGGTCGCTCAGCGCCGCCGCGGCCGGCGGTGGCGCCGTGGACGACGGCTTCGGCCGGTTCAGCCGGTCCACTTCGGACTTGAGCGCGGCCGCGTGCGCCGCGCGCGCGTCGGCCAGCTGCCCGGCGGTGTCGGCGTCCTTGCCCTTGGCCAGTGCGCGCGCGGCCGCGGCGTCCGCGTCGGCGGCGGCCAGGAGCGGCTGCAGCGGGTCGGCGCTTTCGTCGTAGCCGGGCCCGCAGGCGGCCAGCGGCACGGCCAAAGCGGCCAGTGAGGCCGCCGCCCCGAAGCGGAGGGCGGCACGGCGGGTCAGCTCGGTCGGTCTTCCGGTCACGTCGGCCCATCCTGCCAGGCCCCGGGGCGGGACCGCCGCTCGCGCGTCGTGACGGGGCGACCGGATAAGCTGGTCCACCACCGACCCGAACGCGAACCCCACCCCATCCCGACCGAGGAGAGCCCCACGTGCCAGGAGAACTCGCCAGCCGGCTTCAGCCGATCGTGGCCGAAGCCGTCACCGCCGCGGGTTTCGACCTCGACTCCTTCGAGGTGCAGCAGGCCGGCCGGCGGCAGCTGGTCAAGGTCGTCGTCGACGCCGACGACGGCATCGGGCTGGACGAGGTCGCCGAGGTCAGCCGCAAGGTCGCGGCGGCGCTCGACGAAAACGAGCACGTGCTCGCGAGCGCGTACACGCTGGAAGTCACTTCGCCGGGCCTGGACCGGCCGCTCACCGAGCAGCGGCACTGGCGCCGCGCGCGGTTCCGCCTGGTCAAGGTCACCCCGGCCGAGGGCGACGCCTTCGTGGGCCGGGTCGGTCACGCGGGCGCGGACGCCGCCCGCATCCTCGTCGGCAGCGAGCTGCGCGACGTCCGCTACGCCCACGTGGCGAAGGCGGTCGTCGAGATCGAGTTCAAGCAGCCGCCGGCCGAGGACCTGAAACTGCTGGAGAACGACGCGTCCGGCACGATCGGCGCCGAGACGGAGAAGGGGTCGAAGTGAACGTCGACATCGCCGCACTGAGGGCGATCGAACGGGACAAGGACATCCCCTTCGAAACGGTGATCGAGGCCATCGAGACGGCCTTGCTCACCGCGTACAAGCACACCGAGGGGCACCAGCCGCACGCCCGCATCGACATCGACCGCAAGACCGGCCTGGTGCGCGTGCTCGCGCGCACGCTGACCCACGACGGCGAGACCGACGAGGAGTGGGACGACACCCCCGAGGGGTTCGGCCGGATCGCCGCCACCACCGCGCGCCAGGTCATCCTGCAGCGGCTGCGCGACGCCGAGCACGAGAAGACCTTCGGCGAGTTCTCCACCAAGGAGGGCGAGATCGTCGCCGGCGTCATCCAGCGCGACGCCCGCGCCAACGCGCGCGGCATGGTCGTGGTCCAGGTGGGGGACACCGAGGGCGTGCTGCCGTCGGCCGAGCAGGTGGCCGGCGAGTCGTACGAGCACGGCAGCCGGATCAAGGCGTACGTGGTCACCGTCTCGCGCGGCAACCGCGGCCCGCAGATCACGCTCTCGCGCTCGCACCCCAACCTGGTGCGCAAGCTGTTCGCGCTGGAGGTCCCGGAGATCGCCGACGGGACGGTCGAGATCGCCGCCGTGGCGCGCGAACCGGGACACCGCACCAAGATCGCCGTGAAGTCGACCGTGCCGGGCGTCAACGCCAAGGGCGCCTGCATCGGCCCGGTCGGCGCGCGCGTGCGCAACGTGATGAGCGAGCTGGCCGGTGAGAAGATCGACATCATCGACTACTCGGAGGACCCGGCCCGGTTCGTGGGGAATGCGCTGTCCCCCGCGAAGGTTGTGTCTGTTCGAGTAGTGGACGAGCGGGGCAAGACCGCCCGCGTCGTGGTGCCGGACTTCCAGCTGTCGCTGGCGATCGGCAAGGAGGGCCAGAACGCCCGCCTCGCCGCCCGCCTGACCGGCTGGCGGATCGACATCCGCAGCGATGCCGCACCGGTCGAGGACGAGGGTGATCAAGACCACGCCGGTCCGTCGCGGCCCGCCGCGACAACCGGTTCGGCTGAGTGAAGGTCGAAGCGCTAGACTCAGGAGTGGTTCGAAGCCCGCGGCGGGTAGCCGAGCACCAGCCCCACCGAGAATCCCCGGTGCGGACTTGTGTCGGCTGCAAGCGGCGGGCATTGATCGGTGAGCTGCTGCGCGTGGTCGCGGTGGCCGGACGGGTGGTCGTCGACGGACGTCGTCGGCTCCCGGGCCGGGGGGCATGGCTGCACCCCGACCCGGACTGTCTGGCCAAGGCCGAACGGCGGCGGGCTTTCCCGAGGGCTTTGCGAGCTCCGGGTGCGCTCGACGTACGCGAGGTCCGCGAGTACGTCGAGCACGCTGCGCATCACGAAGCCGGGACGTCCCCGGCTCCGCGAGGAACGAAGGAAGCAGGTCGACCCGTCATGAGTCAGCCGTGAAGCTGAAGCCATGAACGCGAGACAATAAGGACGAGGTCAGCGGGTCACCCGCCTGGCCTCCCCTAGATGAGGAGAGCTGTGCCAGGCAAGGCCCGCGTACACGAGCTCGCTAAGGAGCTCGGCATCACCAGCAAGGACGTTCTCGCCAAGTTGAAGGAACAGGGCGAGTTCGTCAAGTCCGCGTCGTCCACGGTCGAGGCGCCCGTCGCCCGCCGTCTCCGTGACGCGTACGCCCCCAAGGGCGCCAAGAAGCCGGGGCCGACCCCCGGCCCGTCGGCGCGCCCCGGGCCCCCGGCCGCGAAGCCGGGCGCGCCCGCCCCCAAGCCCGCGTCGCCCGCTCCCCAGCAGCAGGTGCCCGCGGCCAAGGCCGCCCCCGCGGCGGCCCCGCAGCAGCAGGCACCGGCCTCGAAGCCGGCCGCCGCCCCGGGTGGTGCCCGTCCCGCGGGTCCCGGCCCCCGGCCCGGCCCGCGTCAGCAGCCGGCGGCGCCCGCTCCCCAGGAGCAGCTCCCGGCCGCGAAGGCCGAAGCGCCTGCCGCACCCCCCAAGCAGGAGACCCCGGCCGCGCCCCCCGCGGGCAACACCGGTTCGGTCGTCCCGCCGAAGCCGCAGGGCCCCAAGCCCGGCGGTCCCAAGCCCGGTCCGCGCACCCCGCGGGTCGGCAACAACCCGTTCGGCGTCGGTTCCGGCGCCCCGCCGCGTCCGCAGGGCCCGCGCCCCGGTGGCGGCGGTCAGGGCGGCGACACCCGCCCGCCGCGTCCCGGTGGTACCGGTGGCGGCGGTGACCGCCCGGCCCCGCGGCCCGGTGGTGGCGCCGGTGGCAACCGGCCGAGCCCGGGCAACATGCCCCCGCGGCCGAACCCCGGCATGATGCCGGGCCGTCCCGCCCGTCCCGCCGGTGGTCCCGGTGGCGGCGCGCGCGGTGGTCCCGGTGGCGGTGCCCGTGGCGGCCCCGGTGGCGGCGCTCGTGGCGGCCCCGGTGGCGGTGGCGGCGGTTTCCGCGGCGGTCCCGGTGGTGGCGGCGGCGGTGGCTTCCGCGGCGGTCCCGGTGGCGGCGGCGGTGGCGGCGGCTTCCGCCCGGGTGGCGGCGGCCCCGGTGCCGGTGCCCCGGCCGGTGGCGGCGGCGGTTTCCGCGGTGGCGGCGGCGGCCGTGGCGGCCCCGGTGGCCGTGGTGGCACGGCGGGTGCCTTCGGGCGCCCGGGTGGTCCCTCGCGCAAGGGTCGCAAGTCGAAGCGGCAGAAGCGCCAGGAGTACATGGACAACATGCAGGCGCCCAGCGTCGGCGGCGTCCGCCTGCCCAAGGGGCAGGGCGAGACGATCCGGCTGCCGCGTGGCGCTTCGCTGACCGACTTCGCCGAGAAGATCGACGCCAACCCGGCTTCGCTGGTGCAGGTGCTCTTCCACCTCGGCGAGATGGTCACCGCGACGCAGTCCGTGTCGGACGACATCCTCGAGCTGCTCGGCGGCGAAATGAACTACAACGTTCAGGTCGTCAGCCCCGAGGAGGAGGACCGCGAGCTGCTGGAGACCTTCGACATCACCTACGGCGACGACGCGGGTGGCGAAGAGGATCTGCAGGTCCGGCCGCCGGTCGTGACCATCATGGGTCACGTCGACCACGGTAAGACCCGCCTGCTCGACACGATCCGGAAGACGAAGGTCCGCGAGAGCGAGGCCGGCGGCATCACGCAGCACATCGGTGCCTACCAGATCGAGACCGAGCTCGAGGGCAACCCGCGCCTGATCACCTTCATCGACACCCCGGGCCACGAGGCGTTCACCGCCATGCGTGCCCGTGGTGCGAACTCGACCGACATCGCGGTGATCGTGGTGGCGGCCGACGACGGTGTGATGCCGCAGACGGTCGAGGCGATCAACCACGCGCAGGCCGCCAAGGCCCCGATCGTGGTCGCGATCAACAAGATCGACAAGGAAGGCGCGAACCCGGACAAGATCCGGCAGCAGCTGACCGAGTACGGCCTGGTCGCCGAGGAGTACGGCGGCGACACGATGTTCGTCGAGATCTCCGCGCGGCAGAACATCAACATCGACGGCCTCCTCGAGGCGATCCTGCTGACCGCCGACGCCGCTCTGGACCTCCGGGCCAACCCGGACATGGAGGCCCAGGGTGTCGCGATCGAGGCGCACCTCGACCGCGGCCGCGGCCCGGTGGCCACCGTCCTGGTCCAGCGCGGCACGCTGCGCGTCGGTGACTCGGTCGTGGCGGGTGACGCCTACGGCCGCGTCCGCCGGATGGTCGACGAGCACAACGTCGACGTGACCGAGGCGCTGCCGTCGCGTCCCGTCCAGGTCATCGGGTTCACCTCGGTGCCGGGCGCGGGCGACACCTTCCTGGTGGTCGACGAGGACCGCGTCGCCCGGCAGATCGCCGAGCGCCGCTCCGCTCGTACTCGCAACGCGCTCAACGCGTCGCGCCGCAAGCGGGTCAGCCTCGAGGACCTCGACTCCGCCTTGAAGGAGACGAACAGCCTCAACCTGATCATCAAGGGTGACAACTCGGGTACCGTCGAGGCCCTCGAAGCATCGCTGCTGCAGCTGGACGTCGGCGACGACGTCGAGCTGAACGTGGTGCACCGCGGTGTCGGTGGCGTGACCGAGTCGGACATCGACCTGGCGACCGCGTCCGACGCGATCGTCCTCGGGTTCAACGTCCGCGCCCAGGGCAAGGCGACCGAGCGGGCCACCCGCGAGGGCGTAGACGTCCGCTACTACACGGTCATCTACCAGGCGATCGACGAGATCGAGCAGGCCCTCAAGGGCATGCTCAAGCCGGAGTACGAAGAGGTCGAGCTGGGCCGCGCGGAGGTGCGCGAGGTCTTCAAGTCCTCCAAGATCGGCACGATCGCGGGTTGCCTGGTCATGTCCGGCGAGATCCGGCGCAACGCGCGGGCCCGGCTGCTGCGCGACGGCACTGTCGTCGCGGAGAACCTGCCGGTCAGCTCGCTGCGACGGTTCAAGGACGACGTGGTCGAGGTCCGCGAGGGCTACGAGTGCGGTCTGACGCTGGGCTCGTACGGTGACCTCAAGGTCGGCGACCTGATCGAGACCTACGAGCAGCGCGAGAAGCCGCGCGCGTAACGCGTTCGGTCCCGGGTGTGCGGTTTCGGCCGCACACCCGGGCTTTCGCTTCTCATCCCTACGACACCACCACAATGCCTATGTTCGTCGGAGCTCTTGAGCTCGACATCCTGCTCGGCGACGTCCATTCGCTGAAGCAGAAGCGATCCGTGGTCCGGCCGGTGCTGGCGGAGGTGCGCAAGCGCTTCGCCGTGTCGGTGGCCGAGGCCGGTCACACCGACCTGCACCGGCGGACCCTCATCGGGGTGGCCGTGGTCGCCGAAGGTGGCGAGCACGTCCGTGACGTGCTCGACTCGTGTGAGCGGTACGTGGCGAGCAGGCCGGAGTTCGAACTGCTCTCCGCGCACCGCCGGTTACTCGGTCCCGACGACTGAATCTTTCTAGGAGAACGACATGGCTGATCCTGCTCGGGCTCGCAAGCTCGCCAAGCGGATCTCGCAGATCGTGGCGTCCGCGATCGAGCACGAGGTCAAGGACACCCGGCTGGACTACGTGACCATCACGGACACGAAGGTCACCGGCGACCTGCACGACGCCACGGTGTACTACACGGTGCTCGGCGAGAAGCTGGACTCGGTTCCGGACTTCGCCGGCGCGGCCGCCGCGCTCGAATCGGCGCGCGGGATGCTCCGCACCAAGGTCGGGCAGGGCACCGGGGTCCGCTACACGCCGACCCTGACGTTCGTGGCCGACACGATCCCCGAAGAGTCGAAGCGCATCGAAGACCTGCTCGCGAAGGCCCGTGAGGCCGACGCGGAGGTCGCGCGCCGTTCGGCGGGGGCGCAGCACGCGGGCGAACCCGACCCGTACAAGGCGCCCCGCGAAAGCGAAGACGAAGACGAGCTCGCGGAGGAGGAGAGCCGGGGCTGACCCGTGCTCTCCCGCCGCGGCCTGCTCACCGGCAGCGCGCTCGCGCTGCTGGCGGGCTGCTCGTCGGCGCCGTCCGGTCCGCCACCCGGCCCGTCCGCGGTGCCGGTCCCGTCCGGGCCGGCGCCCCTGCGCGAGCCGGTCACGGTGCAGCGGATGCCGTCGGCGGCCCGCGGCACCGACGTCGACCTGGTCCTGATCAGCCCCGAAGGCATCCCGCCTTCGGGGCTGCCGGTGTGCCTGGCCCTGCACGGCCGGGGTGCGCGCGCCCGCACGTTCCTGGAGCTGGGCGTCCCCGCGGCGCTGACGGCGGCGGTGCGCGCGGGTGTCCCGCCGTTCGCGATCGCCGCGGTCGACGGCGACCACTACTGGGTGGCCGTCGGCGACGAGGACGACCCGCAGAAGATGCTCACCGACGAGGTCCCGGCGTGGGTGCAGCAGCGTGACCTGCAACCGCCGTCGGCGGTGCTCGGGATTTCGATGGGCGGGTTCGGGGCCCTCCGCTACGCCCGCGCCCACCCGGACCTGAAGGCGACGGCCGTGGCGAGCGCCGCGCTGTTCGTCAGCTGGCCGGACGCCCGCGCCCGCAAGGTGTTCGCGGATGAAGCCAACTGGCGAGCCGAAGAGCCGCTGCTGCACCCGGCCGAGCTGCGCGGCGCGGACCTCGGGGTGTGGTGCGGCGAGTCGGACCCGTTCGAGGGCGCGGACCGCAAGCTCGTCAACGCGGTGTCCCCGGCCGTGGCGCGGTTCTCGCCGGGCAAGCACGAAGACGCGTACTGGCGCGGGGTGCTGCCCGACGTCCTCGACTTCGTCGGGCGGCGGATCACCCCAGCTGGCTGATGCGGACCATGTTGCCCGCGGGGTCGCGGAACGCGCAGTCGCGGACGCCGTAGGGCTGGTCGAGCGGCTCCTGGACGACGTCGGCGCCGCTGGCCTGGACCTTGTCGAACGTGCCCGCCAGGTCCGAGGACGCCAGCACGATCGACGCGTAGCTGCCCTTGGCCATCAGCTCGGCGATCGTGCGGCGCTCGTCGTCGGTGAGCCCGGGGTCGGCCGCCGGCGGGTGCAGGACGATCGACGTGTGCGGCTGGTCGGCCGGGCCGACGGTGATCCAGCGCATCTCACCGTACCCGACGTCGTTGCGCACCTCGAAGCCCAGCGCGTCACGGTAGAAGGCGAGCGAGGCGTCCGGGTCGTCGGCCGGGAGGAACGTGTGCTGGATGATGAGGTTCATGCCGGTCACGATAGGTCGGCGCGGCTGTTCGCCGCTTCTCGATTCCTGATCGGCCGCATGACCTGTTTGGCCAGGCAAGTGGGGATGCCCTCGCCGTCGCCGGCCGCCATCCGCTTGTAGACGCTCGGCGAGATGCCGACCAGCTCGGAGAACCGCGTGCTGAACGTCCCCAGCGACGAGCACCCGACCGCGAAGCAGACCTCGGTGACCGACAGGTCACCCCGGCGCAGCAGAGTCATGGCCCGTTCGATCCGCCGGGTCATCAGGTAGCTGTAGGGCGACTCCCCGAAGGCGGCGCGGAACTCCCGGCTGAGGTGCCCGGCGGAGACGT
Organism: Amycolatopsis heterodermiae; assembly: GCF_034929455.1. Lineage (NCBI taxonomy): Bacteria > Bacillati > Actinomycetota > Actinomycetes > Pseudonocardiales > Pseudonocardiaceae > Amycolatopsis > Amycolatopsis heterodermiae. The sequence goes on along the minus strand of NZ_JAYFSI010000007.1, from coordinate 408,944 downwards.
GCACCCCGCGCGCCAGCGCCTCGACGTCCAGCGGCTGCGCGTAGTCCCGGTCGATCCGGTCGCGAACGCGGCGCAGCAGCACGAGTTCACGCAGGCGCGCGTCTGATCTGCCGGTCACGCCCTCAGCATGCCTGCTGGGTCGCGTCACCGCAAAGGCGGTCGCCGGGCGAACAGGATCGCCTGCGGAACGTCGTCGTCGGGGCTCAGCAGCCACTCCGCCTCGATCTCGAACCCCGCGTCGCGCACCAGCGCGCCCACCTGCTCCGGGCGGCGGCGGTGGACGTGCACCTTCATCGGGTGGCCGCCGTAGCCCTGCGTCTTCAGCCGGGACTCGTCGCCGACGTGGTAGCCGATCACCGCCCGGCCGCCCGGGCGCAGCACCCGGTGGAAGTGGCCGAGCACGCCGGGGACGGCGTCGTCCGGGACGTGGATCAGCGACCAGAACGCGAGCACCCCCGCGACCGACGCGTCGCCGAGCCGCAGGTCCGTCATCGAGCCCACCTCGAACCGGATGCCGGGGTACGCCTCGCGGGCCAGCTCGATCATCGACGGCGAGAGGTCGACGCCGGCCACGTCGAGACCCAGCGAGGCCAGGTGGGCGGTGAAATGTCCCGGACCGCAGCCGACGTCCACGACCGGGCCGTCGGCCTGCCCGGCGAACAGCGCGAGCGCCGTCCGCAGGTACGGCTGGGTCGTGACGGCGTCGCGCACGATCTCGGCGTAGCTCGACGCCACGGTGTCGTACGACGTTCGCGTGTCCGCGAGCCAGCCGGTCACGGCAGCGGGTGGGCGGCCGGGGCGCGCAGGCCGTCGAGGACCAGGGCGAGCCCGCGCCGCCAGTCCGGGGCCGCGGTCGCCGCCGCGAACACGACCGCCAGGTCCGGCAGGCGGAAGTCCGGCCGCAGCGCGCCGGCCTCCTGCGCCCGCGTGATGATCCGCTCCATCCGGGAACCGTTGGCACGCTTGGCCTTTTCCAGACCCGAGGACGGGTCGAACGTCCGTGAGCACACCTCGGTGAAACCGCGGTCGGTCACCTGCATCCGGATCGAGCGCTCGAGGTACCGCACGAAACCGTCCCACGGGTCCTCGCACGCGAGGGCCTCGTCGCCGATCACCTGCGCCTCCTCCAGCGTCGGCAGGAACGCCGCCTCGACGAGGTCCGCCCGGGTCGGGAAGCGGTTGTAAAGGGTGCCGATCGCGACCTCGGCGCGGCGGGCGATCTCGTCCAGCGGGGCGTCGAGGCCCTTGGCGCCGAACACCTCCCGCGCGGCCGCGACCAGCGCCTCGCGGTTGCGCCGGGCGTCCGCGCGCAGGGGGCGCTGCTCCACTGTCACGTTTCGGAGTCTAACCATCCTGGTCGCCTCCTGATCGGAACGTCACAGTGCCCACGCGCGGCCGCCGCCGGGAGCACAATGGGGTGAGCGGGGGTCACCCGCGTCGAGGCAGCCCACCGAGGGGAGGTCGGCCGTTTGCACTCCGATCTCTCGCCGTCGGGCCGCACCGGGGTCCTCCTGGTCGGGACGCGCGGGCAGCGCGGTCCCGGGGAGGTGCTGATCAGGATCCGGGGTGGCTTGGAAACCTTCCTGGCCTGGTCCGAGACGGAGCTGCCGAAGGGGACGACCGTGCTGGTCGTCGAAACCCGGGGACGGCGCACGGTCGACGTCGTGGCGTGGGACGTCCCCGAACCCACGCCGGAACCCACTACCTAGTGCTCGTCTAAGGACAGTCGATGTTCGGTTATCGCGTTCCCGCCCCCAACGAAGCGATGCTCATCTCCGGCGGGAAGAACAGCAGTGGCGCGGCGCCGTTCCGGGTCGTCACCGGTCACGGCGCGTTCGTCATGCCGATCTTCCGGAAAGTCCGGTTCCTGACGCTGGCCATGAACGAAGCCGAAGTGACCGAAGTGTGCGTCACGAAACAGGCCATCGCCCTGACCGTGCGGGCGGTGATCGCGTTCAAGGTCGGCAACGACACCGAGAGCATCGTCAACGCCGGCCAGCGGTTCCTCTCCGACCAGGACCAGATGTCCGTGCTGACCGGCCGGATCTTCTCCGGTCACCTGCGCTCGATCATCGGGTCGATGACGGTCGAGGAGATCATCACCGAGCGGCAGAAGCTCGCCACCGAGGTGCTGGACGGCTCGGCGGTGGAGATGGCGAAGATCGGCCTTTCCGTCGACGCGCTGCAGATCCAGTCGATCGACGACATGAAGCTCGGCTACATCGCCGCGATGGCCGCGCCGCACAACGCCGCCATCCAGCGGGACGCCCAGATCGCCCAGGCCGTGGCGAACAAGCGGGCGGCCGAGGCCGAGCAGGAGTCGCAGCGGACGCAGGCGGAGTACGCCCGGCAGACGTCGATCGTGCAGGCGCAGTACCGCGCCGAGGTCGAGGCGGCGCAGGCGGAGGCCGCCCAGGCCGGGCCGCTCGCGCAGGCGAGGGCGCAGCAGGAGGTCATCGACGCGCGGACCGAGCTGGCCCAGCGCGAGGCCGAGCTGCGCCAGCAGCAGCTGGTGGCCGAGGTCATCAAGCCGGCCGACGCGGAGGCCGAGCGGATCCGCATCCTCGCGCTGGCCGACGCGGAGAAGATGCGCGTGCAGGCGGAAGCGGCGGCGTCGAACAACCGCGTCGCGCTCGACCGGATGCTCATCGACCAGCTGCCCCTGATCGTCAAGGAGGCCGGTCGCGGCCTGGCCGGCGCGAACGTCAACATCCTCAACGGCGCCGACGGCCTCGGCGAGATGGCCGCGGGCCTCGTCGGCCAGGGACTGTCCATCTTGGACTCGGTGAAGCGCGGCCTGAGCACGTCGCCCGCCCCGGCCCCGGCGCCCGCTTCCGCTTCCGAGACGAACGGGCAGGCGCTGCCGAAGCCGGGTGAGCTGACGCAGTCCTAGGAAGCCGGTTTCGCCGCGACGACCAGGTCGCGCAGGATGGCCTGGTCGACGCGGTGGACGAACCCGTCGTACGGGCCGCCTTCGCGGACGTCCAGCCCGGCCTTCTGCAGGATCGCGACCAGCTCCTCGCGCGGCAGCACGGTGGTGTTCCACGAGATGCCGAGCGCGCCGCCCGGTTTCAGCACCCTCGTCCACACCGGGATCGCCGCCGCGAGCAGGTCGCGCGGGCTGCGCTGCAGGCCGGCTTCGCGGTGGCTGCCGTGCTGCACGCCGTACGGCGCGTCCGTGACGATCACGTCGCAGGAGTTCGCGCGCAGGATCTCGTCCGTGGTCAGCGTGTCCGCGTTGAAGAACGCGAGCTTGCGGGTCTCGCCCGCCTTGTAGTCCTCTTTGGTGAACGCGTACTCGATGTCGAGGCGGCGCCCGAGCCGGACCTTGTTGCGGCGCAGGAAGCCCGACTCGGCCGTGTGCTTGACGCGCTTGTTCCGCAGCCACGTCTTGATGAACGCCTCGTACGCCTCGAAGTCCTTGGCGTCGACGTCCAGGCCGGTGGCGTGCAGGCCGTACATGATCGCCTGGTTGAGCGTGGTGCCGCGGCCGCACAGCGGGTCGAGCAGGTAGCGCGGCTTGTCCGACAGCGCGTCCGCGGTGGCCAGCAGCGTGACGTTCAGCAGGAGCTTGGTGAACGACTCGTTGGTCTTGCCGGCGTACTTCTGGATGGTCAGCAGGTCCGAGTCGGCCTTCGCGAGCGGGGTCACGGTCACCGGGCGCAGGACGTCGCCCTCCAGCTCGAACAGGGCGTACAGCGACGACAGGTTCGACAGCAGCGCGACGTCGCGCTCGCCGAGCGGCGCGGAGGTGGTGAACCGGACGTAGCCGACCCCGCCGAGCTCGACGTCCTCGATGCCGGACAGCTCGGCCGCCAGCGCCGTGCCGAACACCGCCAGCTCGGCGCGCAGCAGCGCGGGGGAGGCGGCGGCGTAGACCCGGTTGGCGGACGGGTGGACCAGGATCACGTACTCGGACATCCCGCAGAGCGTAGCGTGACGCACCGTGACCCCTACTTTGGCGCAGGACATCCGGGCCGCGGCCGCGCTGCTGGCCTCGGCCACCGACGTGACGGTGCTCGGGCACGTCCGCCCGGACGCGGACGCGCTCGGCAGCGCCCTCGCCCTCGGCCGGGCCCTGCTCCAGCGGGGTGCCCGGGTGCGCGTGTCCTTCGGCGAGCCGGACGAGGCCCCGGAGACGCTGCGGTGGCTCGACGAGGACGCCCTGCTCACCCACCCGGACGACCTGCCCGACACCGAAGCGCTGCTGGTCTGCGTCGACACGCCGGTGCCGAAGCGGCTGGGCCGGCTCGCCGGGCGCGTCGAGCTGGCCGGTGACGTGCTGGTGATCGACCACCACGCGACCAACACGGGCTACGGCACCTGCAACGTCGTCGACGAGAGCGCCGAGGCCAGCGCGATTCTCGTGTTCCGGATCCTGGACGAGCTGGGCGTCGAACTGGACGAGCCGATCGCGCGCGGGCTGTACGCCGGGATCGTCACCGACACCAGCGGGTTCCGCCGCGCGAGCCCGGAGACCCACCGGATGGCGGCGCGGCTGCTCGAAGCGGGCGTCGACCCGGAGTCGGTTGTGCGGCGGATCGTCGACGAACGGCCGTTCGCCTGGCTGCCGATGCTGTCGTCGGTGCTGGCCGGGGCCGAGCTGGAGCCGGAAGCCGCGCAGGGCAAGGGTTTCGTGCACGCGATCGTCGGGGTCGACGCCGCGGGCACGGTACGGGCCGAGGAGGTCGAGTCGGTCATCGACGTCGTCCGCTCGGTGCGCGAAGCGGCCGTGGCGGCGGTGCTGAAGCAGGACCCGTCGAACCCCGGGCAGTGGCAGATTTCGCTGCGCTCCCTCGGGATCGACGTCTCCGCGGTGGCCACGGAGTTCGGCGGCGGCGGGCACCGGCAGGCCGCGGGGTGCACGATCGCGGGCACCGCGGAGGCGGTTTTGGCGGGCCTGCGCGACGCGCTGGAACGGGCACCGCTGCTCTAGACGTCCACAGTGGACTTCGGCGGGCTCTCGCCTTCCCACCGGCCGGGATTGTCGGTGGTGGCGGTTAGAGTCCGGTTCGTGGTGAACGTGGAGGAGAACGAGCGGGTCCCGGCCCGGCGGGTGCTGGGCCTGGCGGTGCCGGCGCTGGGCGTACTGGCCGCCGAGCCGTTGTACGTGCTGGTCGACACGGCGGTGGTCGGCCACCTCGACGCGCTCTCGCTGGCCGGGCTCGCGCTCGGCGGCGTGGTGCTGGCGCAGGTGTCGAGCCAGCTGACGTTCCTGTCGTACGGCACGACGTCGCGCACCGCCCGGCTGCACGGCGCCGGGCGCCGGGCCGACGCGGTCCGCGAGGGCGTCCAGGCGACGTGGCTGGCGGTGTTCGTCGGGCTGGTCGTGCTGGTCGCCGGCCAGCTGCTGGCCTGGCCGATCGCGCGGGTGCTCTCGGGCAGCGACCAGATCGCCGAAGCGGCGGTGTCGTGGGTGCGGATCGCGCTGTTCGGGGCGCCGCTGATCCTGGTCACGATGGCCGGCAACGGCTGGATGCGCGGGGTGCAGGACGCCGCGAAGCCGCTGCGGTACGTCCTGGCGGGCAACGGGATCTCGGCCGTGCTGTGCCCGGTGCTCGTCTACTGGGCCGGGCTCGGCCTGGAGGGCTCGGCGATCGCGAACGTCGTGGCGCAGGTGATCTCGGCGTCGCTGTTCTTCGCGGCCCTGGTGAAGGAGAAGGTCGGCCTGCGGCCGGACTTCAAGGTGATGCGCGCGCAGCTCGGCCTGGGCCGGGACCTGGTGCTGCGCAGCCTTGCGTTCCAGGCGTGCTTCGTCTCGGCGGCGGCCGTCGCGGCCCGGACGTCGACCGAGGCGGTGGGCGCGCACCAGGTGGTGCTGCAGCTGTGGACGTTCCTGGCGCTGGTGCTGGACTCGGTGGCGATCGCGGCGCAGTCCCTGGTCGGCGCCGCGCTCGGCGCGGGCGCGGCCCGCCAGGCGCGCGGGGTCGCGAACCAGATCACCGGCTACGGCCTGCTGATGGGGTGCTTCCTGGGCGTGCTGTTCGCGGCGCTGGCGTGGGTGCTGCCGCACGCGTTCACCTCCGACGCGGGCGTGCTCGCGGAGATCCCGCACGCCTGGTGGTTCTTCGTCGCGCTGCAGCCGATCGCCGGGGTGGTGTTCGCCCTGGACGGCGTCCTGCTCGGCGCGGGTGACGCGGCCTTCCTCCGCAACGCGACGCTCGGCAGCGCGGCCCTGGGTTTCCTGCCGCTGATCTGGGCGTCCCTCGCCTTCGGCTGGGGCCTCACGGGCATCTGGACCGGCCTCTCGCTCTTCATGGTCCTGCGGCTCGCGTTCGTCCTGGCCCGCTGGCGCTCGGGCAACTGGGCCGTAACCGGCGCCGTCCGCCCCGCGTAACCCGCGTGATCAGAGGGTCGACACGCGTGATTGAAGGGTCGACACGGCGGAGTCCGACCCCGTAAGCCGTGTCGGCGCCTCAATCACGCGTGTCGGCGTTCCAATCACGCGAGTTGGCGTTTCCGTCACGGCCGCCATCGGGCGGATCGTGCCGCTGATGGCCGCCGGTGATCACCGCGTGCGGCCCCGTGCAGCCCCATGTGGTGAACGCCACCGGGGTAACGGCTAGGTTTCGCCGTTGCTTAGGCGCTACAAGTAGTGGGGACGGCAGTGAGGGCGTCCCGCACCGCAAGCCCCGAACGCCGAAATCCTGGAGGTCCCCGTGCCGCCCGCCACCGGCCGCGCCACCGCCCGGTCCTGGCTCATCTGGTCCGCCGCCGTCACCGTCTACCTCCTCGCGGTGTTCCACCGCACCTCCTTCGGCGTCGCCGGGCTGCAGGCGGCCGAGCGCTTCGGCGTCGGCGCGGCCGCGCTCGGCACGTTCACCGTGCTCCAGGTCGGCGTCTACGCCGCGATGCAGATCCCGACCGGCGTCCTGGTCGACCGCTACGGCCCCCGCCGCGTGCTCACCGTCGCCGTGCTGATCCTCGGGGCCGGCCAGCTCCTGCTCGGCGTCGCGCACTCCTACGGCCTGGGCCTGCTCGCCCGCGGGGTGCTCGGCCTCGGCGACGCGCTCACCTTCGTCAGCGTGCTGCGCCTGGTCGCGGCCCACTTCCCGGGCCGCCAGTACGCGCTGCTGACGTCGTTCACCGCGGCCGTCGGCTACATCGGCAACCTCGCCGCCACCGTCCCGCTGTCCCTCGTGCTCGACAGCGCAGGCTGGACGCCCACCTTCCTCGCCGTCGGCGCGCTGACCGTGCTCTACACCCTCGTCGTGACGCTGCGGGTGCGCGACGTCCCGGCCGGCGTCGAGGTGCCGGCCCGCGAAGCCGTCCGCCCCCGCGAGCTCGCCCACCAGGTCGCCGAGGCCTGGCGGACGTCGGGGACGCGCCTGGGGTTCTGGGTCCACTTCAGCACGATGTTCGCGCCGAACGCGCTGACGCTGCTGTGGGGCGTGCCGTGGCTGGTGCAGGGCCAGGGCCAGTCGAAGGCCACCGCGAGCGCGCTGCTGACGGTGTTCGTCTTCGGCTCGATGGCCGGCGGCCCGCTGCTGGGCGGCCTGATCGGCCGCCGCCCGTCGCTGCGGATGCCGCTGGTCGGCGGGTACATCGGCGGCGCCGCGCTGCTGTGGGCGGTGCTGCTGAGCTGGCCCGGCCCGGTGCCGGTGGCGCTGCTGGTGCCCGCGTTCGCCTTCCTCGCGCTTGGCGGCCCGGCGTCGATGATCGGCTTCGCGCTGGCCCGCGACTACAACCCGCTCAGCCGGGTTGGCACCGCGACGGGCGTGGTCAACGTCGGCGGTTTCGTGGCGACGACGATCGCCGCGCTCGCGGTCGGCGTGCTGCTGCAGTGGACCGGCGGCAGCTTCCGGCTGTCGCTGCTGGCGATCGTCGCGATCCTGGCGTTCGGCACCTCGCGGATGCTCGTGTGGTGGCGCCGCACCCGGACCCACCTGTTCCTGGCCGAAGCCCGCGGCGAACAGCTGCCGGTCCGGATCACCCGCCGCCGCTGGGACGCGGCGCTACCGGAGACGCCGATCGTGGCCGCTTGACCGGCCGGGCGGGAGCACGGCCTGCATGAGGTGCCGGGCCACCGCGAACCCGCGCCGTTCGTAGGCCGGCACGGCCCGTTTCGACGAGTGCACGGTCACGCGCTCGAGCCCGAGGTCCGCCGCCAGCCGCAGGACGCCGTTGATGAGCAGGCCGCCGAGGCCGCAGTCCCGGGCCTCCGGCGAGACGTAGACGCTCTGCACGTCGCCGGCGGCCCGGGTGAACGCCGTCGGCGTCGGCACGCGCGCGGTGATCGCGAGGAACGCCATCCCGAGCACCAGGTCTTCGCGCACCACGACCAGGCACCGGTGGGTGGCCGCGTTCGCCAGCGCCCACGCGGCGAACTCCCGGACGAACTCCGCGCGCCCGGCGCCGGGGAGGCCGTCGCGCTCGGCCACCCACCGCCATCTCAGCCCGGCGACGGCTTCGAGGTCGGCGGGACGGGCGGGCCGGACTTCGATCTTCGCCACGTCCTCATCCTGGCCCGCCGCCGCGCCGCCGCTCAAGCACCCGGCCGCCATACCCGAAGGCGCCGATCGCGCCGCCGAACGCACCCGATCGGCCGACGATCGGCGGCCGCTAGGGTTTGCCGCGTGTCGAGCCCCAAACCGCCCCGCCGTCCCGCCCCGCCGCCCGGTCTCGTGATCGTCGACAAGCCCGCCGGGATGACGTCGCACGACGTCGTCGCCCGCGCCCGCCGGATCATGGGCACCCGCAAGGTCGGGCACGCCGGCACGCTCGACCCGATGGCGACCGGCGTGCTGGTGCTCGGCATCGAGCGCGCCACCAAGCTGCTCGGCCACCTGGCGCTCGACCGCAAGACCTACCTGGCCACCCTGAGCCTCGGCAGCAGCACCACGACCGACGACGCCGAGGGCGAAGTCCTCTCGAGCGCGGACACCAAGGCCGTGGAAGACGACGCCATCGCGCGCGGCATCGCGAAGCTGACCGGCGACATCCAGCAGGTGCCCAGCGCGGTCAGCGCCGTCAAGATCGACGGCAAGCGCGCCTACGCCCGGGTCCGCGCGGGGGAGGACGTCGTCATCCCGCCGCGCCCGGTCACCGTCTACCGCTTCGACGTCCTGGGCATCCGCCACGAGGACGACCACGTCGAGGTCGACGCCGTCGTCGAGTGCTCGTCCGGCACCTACGTCCGCGCGCTGGCCCGCGACCTGGGCGCCGACCTCGGGGTCGGCGGCCACCTGCAGGCCCTCCGCCGCACCACGGTCGGCCCGTTCACGCTGGCGAAGGCGAAGACCCTCGACCGGCTCGAGGAGACCCCCGAGCTGAGCCTGGACCTCGACGCCGCCGTCGCCGCCGCCTTCCCGCGGCGCGATCTCGACGCCGCGACGGCCAAGGCGGTCCGCCACGGCCAGCGCATCCCGGCGGCCGGGCTCGAGGGCACCTACGGCCTCTTCGGACCGGACGGCCGGGTGCTCGCATTGGCGGCCGATGAACAAGGCGTGTCCAAAGCAGTGGTCGTGCTGCTGCCCGCCTAGGGTGGGGGCGAGAAGACGGGAGTGTGACGTGCTGCGGTGGCGTGGGCTGGGGGACCTTCCCGGCGGCTGGGGCCGGTGCGTGGTCACCATCGGCGTGTTCGACGGGGTGCACCGCGGGCACCAGGAGCTGATCAACCGGACCGTGGCCGCGGCCGCCGAGCGCGGCCTGCCGGGCGTGGTCCTGACGTTCGACCCGCACCCGTCGGAGGTGCTGCGCCCGGGGAGCCACCCGGCGCAGCTGACCACGTTGCGGCGCAAGGCGGAGCTCGTCGAGGGCCTCGGCGTCGACGTCTTCTGCGTGCTGCCGTTCACCCTCGAGCTGTCCCGGCTGCAGCCGGAGGAGTTCGTGCACGAGGTGCTCGTCGACCGGCTGCACGCGGCCGCCGTGATCGTCGGCGACAACTTCACCTTTGGCGCCAAGGCGGCCGGCACGGTCGAGCTGCTGCGCACCCTCGGCCGCCGCTTCGGCTTCGCCGCCTACGGCGCCGAGCTGCAGGGCAAGGAACTGTCCGAAGAGGACCAGTCGGCCATCACGTTCTCCAGCACGTACGTCCGCTCGTGCATCGACGCCGGCGACGTCGTGGCCGCCGCCGAGGCGCTCGGGCGCCCGCACCGGCTCGAGGGCATCGTCGTGCGCGGCGACGGCCGGGGCCACGAGCTCGGCTACCCGACGGCGAACCTGTCGACGCCGCGCTTCGCCGCCGTCCCGGCCGACGGTGTCTACAGTGCCTGGTTCACCCGCTCGGCGGACCCGTCGCGCCGGCTGCGCGCCGCGGTCTCGGTGGGCACCAACCCGACCTTCTCCGGGCGCGAGCGGACCGTCGAGGCCTTCGTCCTCGACGTCGACGAGGACTTCTACGGCCAGCACGTCGCGATCGACTTCGTCACCCGGCTGCGCGACCAGGTGCGGTTCGCCGACTCCGCCGGGCTGGTCGCCCAGATCGACGAGGACGTCGTCGCCACGCGCACTGCCCTTCCGGACACCCGGTAGCGCTCGACCGGGGCGGAATCGGTGATTTCGCGTTCACGGAGGTGACGGTGATGGCAAGATGCTCACGTACGGTGTGCGCGCGGACTGTGCGGGCGAAGCGGGTTTAGGGGAGCGGGACTGGTGGAGGACCACAAGATCGTCCAGCGGAACATCGCGCTGCAGCGGGAGTGGTACGGCGAGCCGCTGGGCGACCGCGTGCGCCGGCTCGTCGTCGCCTTCGATGTTTCCCAGGCGTTCCTGGCCGAGGTCCTCGGGATCAGTGCCCCCATGCTCAGCCAGGTGATGAGCGGGCGGCGCGCGAAGATCGGCAACCCGGTCGTGCTCGCCAGGATGATCATGCTCGAACGCAAGATCCTGGTTCCCGAGGTCGCCGCGGGCAACCGCGACGCGATGCTGGCCGCGATGGAGGACGTCCGCGACGCCCGCCCGACCGTCGGCCGCGACAACATCCCACTGGGCAACGACGACCAGTCCGTCCTCGCCTACCTGCGCGACCTGGCCGAGGACGAGGACCTGGGCGAGGCCGCCAAGCGCCTCGACGACGACTTCCCGGCCATCGCCGACCTGCTCCGCCGGGCCGGTCACGGCGGCTGATGACGGCCCTGTTCAGCGCGCTGCTGCCGCCGGACGACGTCGTCGAAGCGGTCGCCGAGGCCCTCGGGAGCCCCGGTGACGGCCTGGCCTGGGAGCCGCCGGAGCGGTGGCACGTCACCCTCGCCTACTACGGCCGCGACGACCTCGGCACGCGGGCGGCCTGGCTGGCCGGGCGGCTCGCCGGCCGGCCCGCGGTCGACGTCCGGCTGGAAAAGGCCGCGACCTTTCCCGGGGTGCTGTGGTTGACTGCCGCCGGACCGGAGCTGACGCCGCTCGCGCACGCCGCGGGCGCCGGCGCCGAACCGAGACCGTACGTGGCCCACCTCACGCTGGCGCGGTTCCCCCGGGAAGAACCGGAGCTCGCGCGGCGTTGGACAGCACAGCTGGCCGGCTTCACGAGCCGGAGCTGGCGGGCCGCGGAGGTGGCGCTCATGACGAGCGAGCGCGAGCCGGGCGGAACCCGTTACCGGGTGGCTCGCTCGTTCGGGCTGGACCACGCCTGAAGGCCCTGCTCAGAGCGGCAGATGGCCAGAATGGTAACGTCAGGATCGGGTCCGGCTGCAGTCCGTGGCGGCCGTGACCGACTTCCCGGCGTTCTTCCGCGTCCGGGGCCGCACGGCACTGATCATTTCGAGGAGTAACACAAGTGGCGCTGTCCACCGAAGAGAAGAAGTCGATCCTGGCCGAGTACGGCGTGCACGACTCGGACACGGGATCCCCCGAGGCCCAGGTCGCGCTGCTGACCAAGCGGATCGTCGGCCTCACCGAGCACCTCAAGGCTCACAAGCACGACCACCACTCGCGTCGCGGGCTCCTGCTGCTGGTCGGCCGTCGCCGCCGGCTGCTGAACTACGTGATGAAGGTGGACATCGAGCGTTACCGTGCGCTGATCCAGCGCCTCGGCCTGCGCCGATAGCTGTTGCCCGAAGGGGAGCGACCGCCTCACAGGTCGCTCCCCATCGGGTGAAGAACACCGTCCAGCAGGAGAAAGAAACGGCGCGAGCGCGCCCGGGGAACCGTCCGCCGGTCCTCGGTAGTGGCTTCCGGGAAGAGTCCCGGGGGCTTCGATCGAAGACCGGCATCACTCCTCGAGCGTCCTCAGGCGAAACGGGTCCCAGGGTGGGAGACTCGCGCCGTACGAAGGAACCAAAGAGGAGAAGCATTTATGACCGACTCCACCGGAGTCACCGTGCACGAAGCAGAAGCCGTGATCGACAACGGCCGCTTCGGCACCCGCACCGTCCGCTTCGAGACGGGCCGCCTGGCCAAGCAGGCCGCCGGCGCCGTCGTCGCGTACCTCGACGAAGAGACGATGCTGCTCTCGGCGACGACCGCGTCGAAGCACCCGAAGGACCACTTCGACTTCTTCCCCCTGACGGTGGACGTCGAGGAGCGCATGTACGCGGCCGGCCGCATCCCCGGCGCGTTCTTCCGCCGCGAGGGCCGTCCCTCGACCGACGCGATCCTGACCTGCCGCCTGATCGACCGGCCGCTGCGCCCGTCGTTCACCGACGGCCTGCGCAACGAGATCCAGGTCGTCATCACCGTCCAGAGCCTCAACCCGGACGACCCGTACGACGTGCTGGCCATCAACGCCGCCTCGGCGTCGACCCAGATCGCCGGCCTGCCGTTCTCGGGCCCGGTCGGCGGTGTCCGCGTCGCGCTGATCGAGGACCAGTGGGTCGCGTTCCCGACCTGGTCGCAGCTGGAGAAGGCCACGTTCAACATGGTCGTGGCCGGCCGCATCGTCGGCGACGACGTCGCGATCATGATGGTCGAGGCCGAGGGCACCGAGAACACGCTCGACCTGATCGCCGCGGGCGGCAAGGCGCCGGACGAGGTCTCGGTCGCCGAGGGCCTCGAGGCCGCCAAGCCGTTCATCAAGGTGCTGTGCGAGGCGCAGCAGCGCCTGGCCGCCGAGGCCGCCAAGCCGACCGGCGAGTTCCCGGTCTTCCTGGCCTACGAGCAGGACGCCTTCGACGCCGTCGCCGCGATCGCGACCGACGACCTGGCGAACGCGCTGCAGATCGCCGGCAAGCAGGACCGCGACAACGCGACCGACCAGGTCAAGGCCGCCGTCCTGGAGAAGGTCGGCATCGGCGAGGGCGAAGCCTTCGAGGGCCGCGAGAAGGAGATCGGCGCCGCGTTCAAGGCGCTGTCCAAGAAGGTCATGCGCAAGCGCGTCCTCACGGACAAGATCCGCATGGACGGCCGTGGCCTCACCGACATCCGGTCGCTCTCGGCCGAGGTCGCCGTGATCCCGCGGGCGCACGGCTCGGCGCTGTTCGAGCGCGGCGAGACCCAGATCCTGGGTGTCACCACGCTGAACATGCTTCGCCTGGAGCAGCAGATCGACTCGCTGTCCCCGGAGACGCACAAGCGCTACATGCACCACTACAACTTCCCGCCGTTCTCCACCGGCGAGACCGGCCGCGTCGGCTCGCCGAAGCGGCGCGAGATCGGCCACGGCATGCTCGCCGAGCGCGCCCTGGTGCCGGTGCTGCCGAAGCGTGACGAGTTCCCGTACGCGATCCGCCAGGTCTCCGAGGCGCTGGGCTCCAACGGCTCGACCTCGATGGGCTCGGTCTGCGCGTCCACCATGGGCCTGTACAACGCCGGCGTGCCGCTGAAGGCGCCGGTCGCGGGCATCGCGATGGGCCTCATCTCCGACGAGGTCGACGGCGAGACCCGCTACGTCGCGCTGACCGACATCCTCGGGGCCGAGGACGCCATGGGCGACATGGACTTCAAGGTCGCCGGCACCAAGGACATCATCACCGCCCTGCAGCTGGACACCAAGCTCGACGGCATCCCCTCCGAGGTGCTCGCCGCCGCGCTGAAGCAGGCGAAGGACGCCCGGCTCACCATCCTGGAGGTCATCGCCGAGGCGATCGACGGCCCGGACGACATGAGCCCGTACTCGCCGCGCGTCACCAGCGTGAAGATCCCGGTGGACAAGATCGGCGAGGTCATCGGCCCGAAGGGCAAGATGATCAACTCGATCACCGAGCAGACCGGTGCCGACATCTCCATCGAGGACGACGGCACGATCTACGTGGGCGCGGCCGACGGCCCGTCGGCGGAAGCGGCGATCGACCTGATCAACGCCATCGCCAACCCGCAGCTGCCCAAGGTCGGGGAGCGCTTCCTCGGCACCGTGGTGAAGACGGCCGCGTTCGGCGCGTTCGTCTCGCTGCTGCCGGGCAAGGACGGCCTGGTGCACATCTCCAAGCTGGGCAACGGCAAGCGGATCGCCAAGGTCGAGGACGTCGTCAACGTGGGCGACAAGCTCCGCGTCGAGATCGCCGACATCGACAACCGCGGCAAGATCAGCCTCATCGTCGTCAAGGAGGACGAGGCCCCCGCCGAGGGCGCCCCGGCCGACGCCGACGCCGAGAAGGCCGACGCCTAGTCAGTCAGCATTGCGCGAGCTACCTGTCCGTGAAGGCCACATTGAGGGACTCTGAGTCCCTCGATGTGGCCTTCACGGCTGGTTGAGTAAGGAACCCATGGCACGGCAGGTTTCCGGGCACGAGCAGCCCGTCGGCACCACCCGCACGCTGGAGTCCACTTCGGACGGTGCGGTCGTCAAGCGCAGCGTGCTGCCCGGCGGCCTGCGCGTGATCACCGAGCACGTGCCGGCGTCCCGCTCGGCGACGGTCGGGCTGTGGGTCGGCATCGGCTCCCGTGACGAGCCGGACGCCGTCGCCGGCGCCGCGCACTACCTCGAGCACCTGCTGTTCAAGGGCACGACGCACCGCGACGCGAAGACGATCGCCGAGGAGATCGACGCGGTCGGCGGCGAGTTCAACGCCTTCACCGCGAAGGAGCACACCTGCTACTACGCACAGGTGCTCGACGCGGACCTCCCGCTCGCCGTGGACCTGGTCACCGACGTCGTGTTCGAGGCGCTCTGCACCGACCGCGACATGGACATGGAACGCAGCGTCGTCCTCGAAGAGATCTCGATGCGCGACGACGACCCCGAGGACCTGCTGCACGAGACGTTCGTCAACGCGATCCTCGGCGAGCACCCGCTCGGCCGCCCGGTGCTCGGCACCGAGAAGTCGATCATCGGCATGTCACCGGCGGCCCTGCGCGGGTTCTACAAGCGCCGCTACACGCTGCCGCGCATGGTGCTGGCCGTGGCCGGCAACGTCGACCACAGCCAGGTGCTCCGCCTGGTGCGCAAGGCGTTGAAGGAGCGGCTGACCGGCACCGCGACACCGGTCGCGCCCCGTGAGGGCCGCGCGCGGATCAAGACCCCGCCGAAGCTCGCGCTGCACACCGACGACACCGAGCAGGCGCACGTCATGCTCGGCCTGCGGTCGCTGTCGCGGCACGACGACCGCCGCTTCGCGCTGTCGGTGCTCAACGCGGCCCTCGGCGGCGGCATGAGCTCGCGGCTGTTCCAGGAGATCCGCGAGGAGCGCGGGCTGGCCTACCAGGTGTACTCGTCCGTCGCGAGCTACGCCGACACCGGCCACATGTCCGTGTACGCGGGCTGCCAGCCGGAGAAGCTCGGTGACGTCGCGGGCGTGATCCGCGAGGTGCTCGACAAGGTCGGCGTCGACGGACTGACCGAGGCCGAGGTGGCCCGCGCCAAGGGCCAGCTGCGCGGCGGGATCGTGCTGGGCCTGGAGGACACGTCGTCGCGGATGTCGCGGATCGGCAAGAACGAGCTCAACTACGCCCACTACCTGGGCGTCGACGACACGATCGCCCGCATCGACGCCGTCACCACGGACGAGGTGTGTGCGCTCGCTCGCACTTTGTTCGCGCGGCCGGGCGGGGTCTCGGCGGCGGCGGTCGTCGGGCCGTACGCTCACGCCGACGACCTTCCGGACGACCTGCACGAGGTGATCGCTTCATGACCGTCAACGTCGGTGTGCTCGGTGCGCGCGGCCGGATGGGCGCGACGGTGGTGAAGGCCGTCGAAGGCGCCG
The DNA here is from genome assembly GCF_034929455.1 of Amycolatopsis heterodermiae. Classification (NCBI taxonomy): domain Bacteria; kingdom Bacillati; phylum Actinomycetota; class Actinomycetes; order Pseudonocardiales; family Pseudonocardiaceae; genus Amycolatopsis; species Amycolatopsis heterodermiae. The sequence goes on along the minus strand of NZ_JAYFSI010000007.1, from coordinate 392,931 downwards.
GCGACATGAAGGTCGTCGCCGCGCTGGACGCGGGTGACGACTTCGCGGCGCTGGCCGAGGCCGAGGTCGTCGTCGACTTCACCCATCCCGACGCCGTGATGGACAACCTGAAGTACCTGGTGGCGCACGACATCCACGCGGTCGTCGGCACCACCGGCTTCAGCGAGGAGCGGCTCGCCGAGCTGCGCGGCCTGCTCGAACCGAAGCCGTCGCTCGGGGTGCTGATCGCGCCGAACTTCGCGCTCGGCGCGGTGCTCGCAATGCGGTTCGCCGCGCAGGCGGCCAAGTTCTACGCTTCGGCCGAGATCATCGAGCTGCACCACAACCGCAAGGCCGACGCCCCTTCGGGCACCGCCGCGCACACCGCCCGGATGATCGCCGCGGCGCGCGCGGAAGCGGGCGTGGCGCCGGGTCCCGACGCCACGACGTCCGAACTGGACGGTGCCCGCGGTGCTTCGGTCGAGGACGTCCGGGTGCACTCGGTCCGGCTGCCCGGGCTCGTGGCGCACGAAGAGATCCTGTTCGGCGGCGAGGGGGAGACGCTGACCATCCGCCACGACTCGCTCGACCGGACGTCGTTCATGCCGGGTGTGCTGCTCGGCGTGCGCACGGTCCTGACGCGCCCCGGCCTGACGGTCGGCCTGGAGAACGTGCTCGACCTGTGAAGGCCCGCAACGTCGCGCTGCTGATGACGGCGGCGCTGGTCGTCTACCTGGTGCTGCTCGCGGACCGGGCGTTCGCGCTGTTCGCCTCCGGCACCGGGGCGGGCATCGCGCTCGGGATCGGCGTGCTGCTGCTGCCGATCCTGGGGATCTGGATCGTCGTCGTCACCTGGCGCAACGGCCTGCAGATCCAGCGGCTGTCCCGCCGCCTGGACAGCGAGGGCCAGCTCCCGGACGTCTCCGACCTGCCGCGCCGCCCGTCGGGCCGCGTCGACCGCGACGCGGCCGACGCCTGGTTCGACCAGCGCCGCGCCGAGGTCCAGGCCGACCAGGAGAACTGGCGCGCCTGGTACAAGCTCGCGTACGCCTACGACATCGCGGGCGACCGCCGCCGGGCGCGGGAGACGATGAAGAAGGCCCTGGAGCTGGAAGCCGCCGACCGCTGAGCCCGGCGGACTGGCGCCGGTGACGCTGCTGCTGAAGCTCGTGCTCGCGCCGCTGCTGGTCGTCGGGTCGTCCCTGGCCGGGCGCCGCTGGGGCCCGGGCGTCACGGGCCTGCTGGTGGCCCTGCCCGTTGTGGCCGGGCCGATCCTGGTCGTCACCTACCTGGAGCACGGCGCGGCCTTCGCCGCCCGGGCCGCGTCGGCCTCGTTGCTGGGGCTCGTGTCGCTGGCGGTGTTCTCGGTCGTCTTCGCCTTCGTGGCCCGCGCGCGGTCCTGGCCGGTGACGCTGCTGACCGGCTGGGCGGCCTGCCTCGCCGTCGACCTCGGGCTGTCCTTCACACCGGTACCGGCGTGGGTCGCGCTCGTCCTGGCCGCGCTCGTCGCCTGGGGCGCGGCGAAAGTCGTGCCCGCTGCTCGCGGCGAAGCGCGGCCGGTCGCGTTGCCGTGGTGGGACCTCCCGGCCCGCGCGGTGGCGACCGCCGTGCTCGTGGTCTCCCTGACCGCGGCGGCCGGCCGGCTCGGCCCGGACCTCACCGGGGTGCTCGCCCCGTTTCCGGTCGGCACCAGCGTCGTGGCCGTGTTCGCCCTGGTCCAGGGCGGTCCGGCGGCCGCGGTCGCGACCACGCGCGGGGTGCTGCGCGGGCTCGGCGGGTTCGCGGCGTTCTGCTACCTCGTGGCCGTGCTGGCCGAGCCGATCGAGGGCTGGGCGTTCCTGGTGGCCGCGGCCGGCGTGCTCGTGGTGCAGGCCGGCGTCAGTGGTGCATCCAGCCCGCGAAGACCGCGGGTGCGGCGGCGATCAGGCTGAAACGGATCCAGCGCCCGGTCAGCCCCGCCGTCAGGAACGTCATGAGGCGCATGCGGACCAGCCCGGCCAGCACGCTCGTCGCCATGAACGGCGGCAGGCCCACCAGCGAGCTCACGCCGTACGTGCCGGCCATCCAGTGCGGGTGGCGGTGGCAGCGCTCGCGCAGGGCGTCCACCCGGGCGCGGATCTTCTTCGTCCGCAGCTCCCAGCGCACCCTGCGCGCGGTCATCGGGCGTTCGCGGTGCAGGCGGTCGTGCAGCGGCTTCGGCAGCTTGATGGTGCCGCGCGCGGCCAGGTAGTACAGGGTCTTGCCGGCGATCTGCCCGACCGCGACGGCCGCGCCGAGCCACAGCCAGTGCAGGCCGGGGTGGCTCGCGCACAGCCCGATCAGGAACACCTCGGCGTTGATCAGCGGCACGATGGCCGAGCCGAACGCGACGCCCAGCGTCAGCAGGATCCAGCTCATCGTGTCACCTCCTGATTTGCTCCCGGTCTTTCAAGTTATCAGTTCGAAATCTCCGCGCACGGGGGTTGGCCCTACTCTTCGGCCGGTGGCAGGCACCAGAAGATCACCTGCCGGACGGTTTCCGGCCACCTGCCGCTGGAAACCTGACGGCGTGGCCGCCGAGCAACCTCCTACGCCCGCTGACCGGTTCGGCGCCCTGTGCCGGACCGTCGTGCGGTTCCTTCCCCTGGGTCTGTCGCGGATCGTGGCGCCGACGTTTCTGGGCTTCTGCCTGATCAACGGGTTCACCTTCGGCGTCGACCTGGGGCTGCTGACCGTTTTCCACGGACTGCTGGGCTGGCCGTTGTGGCTCGGCATCACGCTGGCCTACCTGTGTGCGTTCGCGGTGAGTTTCGTGCTCAACCGGACGTTCAACTTCCATTCCCACGCGGCCGTCGGATTCCAGCTGGTGCTTTACATCGGGGCGATCGCCGTCAATTACGCGGCGTTTCTGCTGGGTGTGGGCGCGGGACTGACCGCGCTCGGCCTGGAATACCACCTCTCGCGGGTGCTGGCGGGCGCCTGCGAGGGCGTCTTCATGTACTCCGTGATGCGCTGGGTGATCTTCCGGGACTCAGGCGAGGGACAGCGCGAGGGTGCCGGTGAGCCGGACCTCGCGGAGCATGCGTTCGCCGGTGTCGAGGGTGCGGACCGTGCCGTCGGGGTTCCAGCCGGCCCGGCGGTAGAAGCCGAGGGAGGCGTGGTCGCCCTGGGCGACCCAGGCGATGCCGCGGGTGGCGCCGTCGGCCCGCAGCCCGGCGGCGGCCGTCGCGAGTAGCCGTCCGGCGTGGCCGCGGCGGCCCCACCGCGGCTCGACGAGCAGGGTGGCGATCAGGCCGGTGGTGCCGGCGTCCTCGGGCAGGGACCCGTCGGCGGCGGCGACCTCGCCTTCGGGGGCGCGGCCCGCGACGCAGAACCCGACGGTGTACTCGCCTTCGGTGGCGACGTAGACCAGGCTGCCGGGGTAGTCGATGGTCTCGGCCCAGGTGCCGGCCAGGTCGGTCGCGTCCAGCTCGGCCAGGGCCTGCTTGCCGAGGAGGTCCTCGTAGGCGGCGTGCCAGGTCTCGCGCTGGATGCGGGCGATCTCCGCGGCGTCGGGCAGGTCGGCGGGGCGGACGGCGGCGTCGCTCATGGGCCTGAATCTAGCGGTGCGGTTTTTGTCGGTGGTGCCTGGCACCATGTGGTCATCATGCAGACGATCAGTGTCGCGACGGCCCGGAAGACCTTCCTGGCCGCGCAGGGCTTCGCCGACCCGCGTCCCTCCGGTGTGCCGTCGCGGCGGCACCTGAAACGCGTGCTTTCGCGCGTCCAGCTGCTGCAGCTGGACTCGGTGAACGTCGCGGTCCGGGCGCACTACATGCCGGTGTTCTCGCGCCTGGGTGCCTACGACCCCGCGTTGCTGGACAGCGCGGCGTGGTCGCACTCGGCGAAGCAGCCGCGCCTGCTGGTGGAGACCTGGGCGCACGAGGCGAGCCTGCTGCCGGTCGAGGACTGGCCGCTGATCCGCTCGGGCGCGAAGCGGGACGGCTGGTGGAAGAACTACGGGCCGCTGATCGAGAAGTCGCCGGGGCTGGTCGACGAGATCCTGTCGGTGGTCAAGGAGCTGGGCCCGATCGGCGCCGGCGGCATCGAGCGCCAGGTGGAAGCGGACGCGCAACGGCGCGGCCCGGGGTCGTGGTGGGAGCGCTCGGAGGTCAAGCGCGTCTGCGAGTACCTGTTCGGCGTCGGCCAGCTGACCACCGGCACGCGCCGGTCGTTCGAGCGGCTGTACGACCTGACGGAACGGGTGGTCCCGCCGGAGATCCTGTCGGTCTCGGTGTCGGCCGAAGAAGGCGCGCGCGGCCTGATCGAGCGTTCGGCGCGGGCGCTGGGCGTCGCGACGGAGACGGACCTGCGCGACTACTACCGCCTGGGCCCGGCCCCGGCCCACCAGGCGGTGGCGGAGCTGGTCGAGTCGGGCGTGCTGGAGCCGGTCGCGGTCCGCGGCTGGAAGGCGCAGGCGTACCGGCACTTCGAGGCGCGCACGCCCCGCGCGGTCACCGGCCGGGCGCTGCTGTGCCCGTTCGACCCGCTGATCTGGGAGCGGGCCCGGACCGAGCGGCTGTTCGGGTTCCACTACCGCATCGAGATCTACGTCCCGGAGCCGAAGCGGGTGTACGGGTACTACGTGTTCCCGTTCCTGCTGGACGGCGAGCTGGCGGCCCGGGTGGACCTGAAGGCCGACCGCGCCGCGGGAGTGCTGCGGGTCCAGGGCGCCTTCGCGGAGGAGGGCGCCGACGTGGCCCAGGTGCTCCCGGAACTGGCGGCGGAGCTGACGCACATGGCGGAGTGGCTGGGCCTGTCGGGCGTCGCGGTCGGCGCCCGCGGGGATTTGGCCCCGGCCCTGGCAAAGCTGGTCCGCTGACCCCTTCCACGCGTGTCGTCCATCCAGGTACGCGTGTCGTCCGCCTGAGTACGCGTGTCGTCCGCCGAGTCGCTAGTACCCGCGCGTCTGGGCGGACTCCGCCGCGAAGTCGTCCGCCAGCCGTGCGATCGTCGCGCGGCCCTCCACCTGGGACAGCCAGTCCCAGGGCAGCACGTCTTCGCCGTGCCACGCGCCGAGCAGGTTCCCGCAGATCGAGCCGGTCGAGTCGCTGTCGCCGGAGTGCGTGACGGCCAGCCGCAGCCGGGCGCGGAACGCCGTCTCCGGGTGCGCATCCCGCACGCTCACCGGCGCCAAAGCCGCGTACACGCCGATCGCCAGCGCCTCTTCGGCCACCCAGCCACCGCCCAGGGACTCGACCTTCTCGGGCGACGTATCGCCGGAGGACGCCAGCTCCAGGGCCAGGCGCAACGCCGCCAGCGTCTCCTCGTGCGACGGGTAACGCGAGAGCAGCCGCATCGACCGCAGCACCGCGGCCTCCAGCGACTCGCCTTCGAGCAGGTACGCGATCATCGCCGCGAACGTGCCCGCCGCGTGGTAGCCGGTCGGGTGGCCGTGGGTGATCTGCGCGCAGTTGGCCGCGACCACGTACGCGTGGTGGGCGCCGCCGGCGAACCCGAACGGCGCCGAGCGCATCACCGTGCCGCAGCCCTTGGAGTCCGGGTTCACCGGGCCCGGACGGCCGCTCGGCTCGGCGAACGTGTCCGGGGTGTGGTCCGCGCGAAGGCCCGAGAGGCAGGCCATCCCCGGGGCCCGCCGCGCGTAGAGCCACGGCTCCAGCCGCAGCTGCCCGGACCGGTGCCGCCGGTCCTCCGCGGGCGGCGGCGCCGGGTTCTCCTGCGTGTCCAGCCAGCGCAGGTACGCGTCGCGCACCAGGGACGCCATCGCGCCGCCGATGCCCTTCGCCTGCGCGCGGACCCAGCCGCGGTGGAAGCCCTCCAGGCTGAACAGCGTCATCTGCGTGTCGTCGGTGATCTCCGCGACGCCTTCGGCGTTCGCCACCAAGCCGACGGGCTGCCGGATGGCGGTGAGCGCCTGGAACTCCACCGGGTTGCCCAGTGCGTCGCCGATCGCCCCGCCGAGCAGGCACCCGCGCAGCCGCGCCCGGTACACCGCCCGGCCGGTCTCCACCGTCGTCATGGCGTCATCCTGGCACCCGCCGGGCACGGGAACGGGCCGTTCCCGGCAACCCCCTGCCGGAAACGGCCCGTCACCCCCTTTATTCAGCCGGCCGCGCGCGTCACCACGGCGTTGCCGGAGCCCGTGCGGGCGCGGACCTTGAGCTTCACGCCGCCCTCGGGGGCGGCGTCGGCGACGTCCAGCTCGCTGGACACGCGGCCGCCGCTGGAGGTCAGGTCGACCTCGGCGGCCGTGCCGCCGCGGATGCCGATGCGGACCTCGCCCGAGCCGGTGATCAGGTCGAGCGAGCCGGCGCCGGCGTCGGCCACCGAAAGGTCGCCACTGCCGGTGCGGGCCATCACCTCGCCGGACACCGCGCCCAGCCAGACGTCGCCGGTGCCGGTGGCCAGGGTCGCCGACCCGGCCAGCGACGTCGCCTCGACGTTGCCGCTGCCGCTGCGCAGCTGCAGCCCGCCGAGGACCGGGCCGAGCTTGATGCCGCCGCTGCCGGTGCGCACGGTCGCCGCGCCGTCGGCCCGGTCGAGCTTCACCTCGCCGGAGCCGGTCAGCACGTCCACCCGCCCGGCCGAGCCGGAGACGGTGACGTCCGCCGCGCCCGCCCGCACCTCGACGTGCGAACCCGCCGGCGCGTGCACGATCACCGACAGCGCGACGTTGCGCAGCTGCCACGCCTTCGGCGCCTGGACGACGAGCCGGTTGCCCAGCTTCTCGATCCGGCTCTGCTTCACCGCTTCGGCGGGGGAGGCCGTCGGGTCGACGCCCAGCTGGTCGCCGAAGCGCTCGCCGACCCAGGACAGCAGGTTGTTGACGCCCTCCACCCACGGCTGCTGCTCGCCCCGGTCGTGCCGCACCTCGACGCGGGCACCGGACTCGCCGGTCAGCACCAGTTCCACGCGCCCGATCGTCACGGCGACGTCCAGCTCGAGCGGCCCGCCGGCCTCGAACTCCTCGACGCGCGCCGGCTTGTCGGCCGTGGTTTCCCCGGCCGGAGCCGCTGCGGGCTCTTCGGCGGGGATCTCTTCGTTCGGTGTCGTCTGCTCTTCACTCATGGTCGTTTCCCCTCAGCCCTCGACCCAGCCGTGCAGGCGGGAGCCGCTCTGGTTGCTCTTGGAGTGGTGCTGCCGGTGGCCGCCGCCGCCCAGCGCGCCGTGGCCCAGCGCCCCCTGCACCGCCTGGGAGACGAAGGTGTTCAGCGAGACGCCCTGCGCCTGCGCCGCGCGCTCGGCCTGCCCCTTGATCTGCTCGACCAGCCGCAGGGTGATGCGCGTGATGTCACCGCCGTCGATCGGTGGTGGTGGCGTGGTGTCACGTGGTGTCGCGCTCGGCGGCGGCTCCTCGGCCGCGCCGGTCACGACCACGCGGACGTCCCGTCCGTCGAGCCGGACGTCGACGACCTGTCCGGGTAGGGTGGCGGTGACCTCGGCGGCGAGGTCCGCGAGGGCGTTCATCAACGTCAGGCGGACCGCGGGTTCGAGCGCGGTCGAGAGCAGGGCGGCCGCACGCCGGGTGTGCTCGTCCCCGGCGGAGGCCGTGTTCGCGAGGTCCTCGCGGAGGTTGGCGATGTACGGCGTCAGGTCCATGACGCCACTATGACGTCATTAGTGACGTCGGTCAAGGAGACGGTGGTGTCACGTGTCCCCCGGGAGTGGCCGCTCGCGCGCGGTTAGGCTGCGCTGGGAGTCGTGGAGCCGGGCCGGAGAAGGAGTGCGGACGTGGCCGAAACCGTGTCACCGAGAGTGCAGCTGATCGCGAAGACGGAGTTCTTCCCGCCCGAAGACGTGCCGTGGTCCACCGACGCGGACGGCGGCCAGGCCCTCGCCGAATTCGCCGGCCGCGCCTGCTACCAGTCCTGGAAGAAGCCGAACCCGGCCACCGCGACCAACGCCGGCTACCTCGAGCACATCATCGACGTCGGCCACCTTTCGGTGCTGGAGCACGGAACCGTCACCTTCTACATCACCGGCATCTCCCGGTCGCTGACCCACGAGCTGATCCGCCACCGCCACTTCTCCTACTCCCAGCTCTCCCAGCGGTACGTGCCCGAGCGCGACGCCGAGTTCGTCGAGCCCGAGGTCATCGCGAACGACCCGGTGCTGCACGAGAAGTTCCTCGCCGCGGCCCAGGCGAGCGTCGACGCCTACACCGAGCTGCTCGCCGGGCTCGAGGAGAAGTTCGCCGACGTGCCGAGCGCGACCCTGCGCCGCAAGCAGGCCCGCCAGGCCGCGCGCGCCGTGCTGCCGAACGCCACCGAGACCCGCGTCGTCGTCACCGGGAACTACCGCGCGTGGCGCCACTTCGTCGCGATGCGCGCCACCGAGCACGCCGACGTCGAGATCCGCGAACTGGCCGTCGACTGCCTGCGCGAGCTGCAGAAGGCCGCGGCGAACGTGTTCGCCGACTTCACCATCTCGACGCTGCCGGACGGCACCGAGATCGCCACGAGCCCGAAGGTTTTCGAAGGCTGATGAAACGCCTCGCTATCGACGTCCGGCCCGGCGAGTACGCCGTCGTCCGGCTGCCCGCGGACGCCCCGGTGCCGGCGGAGCTGCTCGCTCCCGGCGAACCGGCGTTCGTCTCGGTGACCCGCACCCCCGAAGAGCTGTCGGTGATCTGCCCGGCCGGGCGCGAGCCCGGCGGCGGGACGGCGTCGGAGGACGGCTGGCGGCTGCTGTCGGTCCGCGGCCCGCTCGAGTTCACCCTCACCGGCATCATCGCCGCGCTGGCCTCCGAGCTGGCCGCGGCCGGGGTCGCGCTGTTCTCGATGTCCACGTTCGACACCGACCACATCCTGGTCCGCGCCACGGAGCTCGACCACGCCGTCAAGGCGCTGCGCGAATCCGGCCACGAGGTCGCGCACCCCTGACCCGACGTGCCGTGAAGGCCACCTTGAGGGACTCAGAGTCCGTCAAGGTGGCCTTCACGGCTTTTCGGGGTACCCGGCCGCGCGGGTGGGAGCGGTCGCCCTTGTCAGGGAAAGTTCGGCGTGCCTAAACTTCGGTTTAGGGTTACCGACACCAGGCGGAAGGGCAGACATGGCTGTGACCGAGGCCGCCCGGCCGAAACTGGCGTCGCGCCTGCGGACGGGCTCGGCGCTGCTCGGCCCGGCGTTCGTCGCGGCCATCGCCTACGTCGACCCCGGGAACGTCGCGGCCAACATCAGCGCCGGCGCCCGCTACGGCTACCTGCTGGTCTGGGTGATCGTGGTGGCGAACCTGATGGCCGTGCTCGTCCAGTACCTCTCGGCGAAGCTCGGCCTGGTCACCGGGACGTCGCTGCCGGAGGCCCTGCGCGCCCGGCTGTCCCCGGCCGCGCGGCTGGCCTACTGGCTGCAGGCCGAGGTCGTCGCCATCGCGACCGACCTGGCCGAGGTCGTCGGCGGCGCGATCGCCCTCAACCTGCTGTTCGACCTGCCGCTCGTCGCCGGTGGCCTGATCACCGGCGCGGTTTCGCTGACGCTGCTGGCGGTCCAGGACCGCGGCGGCCAGCGCACGTTCGAGCGGGTCGTCACCGGGCTGCTGCTGGTCATCGCGATCGGCTTCCTGGCCAGTCTCTTCGTCGAGCCGCCGTCGCCCTCGGGCACGCTCGGCGGGCTGGTGCCGAGGTTCGACGGCTCCGGCAGCATCCTGATCGCCGCGGCGATGCTCGGCGCGACGGTCATGCCGCACGCCGTCTACCTGCACTCCGGCCTGGTCCGCGACCGCCACGGCCGGGCGGACGCCGGCAGCCGCCGCCGTCTCCTGCGCGCCACCCGCGCCGACGTCGGCCTGGCGATGCTGCTGGCCGGCGCGGTCAACCTCGGCATGCTGCTGCTCGCGGCGACGAACCTGCAGGGCCAGACCGGCGTCGACAGCATCGAGGGCGCGCACGGCGCCGTCGCGCAGGCCCTCGGCCCCGGCATCGCGCTGATGTTCGCGATCGGCCTGCTCGCCTCCGGCCTGGCGTCGACGTCGGTCGGCGCGTACGCGGGCGCGATGATCATGCAAGGCCTGCTGCACAAGAGGATTCCGCTGATCCTGCGCCGCCTGGTCACCCTCACCCCGGCTATCGTGGTACTCGCGCTCGGTGCCGACCCGAGCACGGCGCTGGTCGTTTCGCAGGTGGTGCTGTCGTTCGGGATCCCGTTCGCACTGGTACCGCTGATCCGGCTGACGGCCGACCGTGATCTGATGGGCATCGACGCCAACCGCCGTTCGACGACCATCGCGGCGTCACTGATCGCGGTGGTGATCATCGCGCTCAACCTGGTGCTGATCTACCTCACCATCACCGGCTGAGCCCTCGAGCAGGGAGGCCGCTGCCATGGCCGGGATCTTCGCCCTCAACGCCGAATGCGGGGGACGGGAGACCCACGCACGGGACCTCGCCCGCCACTTCGACGGCTGGACGTCCCGCGTGTTCTCCCACGGCACCGGCTGGTGGTGCGGTGTCACGCCGGAGGGGCTCAGCGAAACGGGCATCGGGTCCGGCGCGGACGCCGCGGCCACGACCGCGGCGGTGCGCCGGCTCTACTGGCTGCTCCGGACCGCGCCGCCGGTCTACCGCTACGCCCTCGCCGGCGGCGGCGGCGAGGAACTGCGCAAGTACGACACGCTCATGGCCGAAGACCTGACGCTCGTGCCCGGCCTCGTGGTCAGCGAGGACATCTGGGCCGCGGCCGGGCGACGGCTGGAGTTCAGCGACTTCGCCCCGGGCTACCGGTGGATCCCCTACCACGGGGAGCGGTACACCCCGGCTCGGTGAGTCACGATTTTGCGGAACCCCGAGCGCTCCGCGACGGTCCGACTAGCATCTGCGCGACCGCCGCTTGAAGGAGCACCGTGACCGACGAACAGACCCGGCCCTATCCACCCCGGGCCCCCGCGACGCCTGGTCAGCGGGTGGTCGCGGGCCGTTACGCGCTGCTCGGTGAGCTCGGGCGCGGCGGCATGGGCGTCGTGTGGCGGGCGCACGACCAGGTCATCGGACGGCAGGTCGCGGTCAAGGAACTGCGGCTGCCCGACGCCGAGTCCGCCGCCGTGTTCTCCGAGCGCGCGCTGCGCGAGGTGCGCACCGGCGGGCGGCTCAACGACCCGGCCGTCGTCACCGTGTACGACGTCGTCACCGACGGCGGCACCACGTTCATCGTCATGGAGCTCGTCGAGGCGCCGTCGCTGGCCGAGCTGGTGCGCCAGCGCGGCCCGATGCACTCCGCGCAGGCCGCGCAGCTGGGGGAGCGGGTGCTCGCCGCCCTGCAGGCCGCGCACGCCGCCGGGATCGTGCACCGCGACGTCAAGCCGGCGAACATCCTGGTCGCGCCGGACGGCCGGGTGAAGCTGACGGACTTCGGCATCGCCCACGCCATCGACGACCCGCGCCTGACGACCAGCGGCATGATCGTCGGCTCGCCCGCCTTCATGGCGCCGGAGCGCGTCGAAGGCCGCGAAGCCATGCCCGAGTCCGACCTGTGGTCCCTGGGCGCGACGCTGTTCTACGCGGTCGAAGGCACCATGCCGTTCGAGCGGTCGACCACCGCGGCGACGCTGCACGCGATCATGACCGAGATCCCGTACCTCACCCGCGGCCACGGCCCGATCGCCGCGGTGATCCTCGGCCTGCTGGTGGCCAAGCCGGAGGCCCGGCTGACCGCGGCCCAGGCCCAGAACCTGCTGACCACGGCCCAGGGCGTGCGGCCGACCCCGCCGGGCGGCACGGCGCTGACCCCGCCGCTCACCCGCGTCACGCCGCAGCCGCCGAAGAAGAACCTGCGCGCGCTGTGGCTCTCGCTCGCCGCCGTGCTCGTCGTGGCCGCCCTGGTCGGCGGGTTCTTCGCGGGCCGGGCGTTCGAGAAGCCCCCGGTCGACGCGCAGAAGCTGCCGACGATGACCTTCGGCGTCGGTGGCCAGCTGAAGGCGGACATCACCGACTACGACCGCTGCTTCAACGCCACCGTCCAGGAAGGCGCCATCATCGGCGACAACAAGGGCGACTGCGACAAGACCCACACGCTCGAGGTCTACGAGATCGCCGACGTGCTCTCGGTCCAGAGCTGGACCACCGACGACGTCGCCGTCGCCGCCTACCCGGGGCTGGACGCCGTCACGGCGGTCGCCGAAGCCCGCTGCGCGACCGCGTTCCGCTCGTCGCTCGTGCCGGAGGCCAAGCGCGAGGGCCTGACCTACCGCGCGCTCGTGCCGACGCAGGCCGAGTGGCAGAGCGTGCCGCAGGAGAGCGGCGAATACCCGACCCGCTGGTTCTACTGCGTGCTCGCCAAGTCCGACGGCGGCCCGATCACCGCGCCGATCGTGACCAAGGTCAAGTAGAAGTTCCGCGACGAGCGGCGTCCTCGCGGAAATCCTCCGCACTTCGCGTACCCGACCAGGTCGGCGCGGTTTTCGCCGGACCGACGGGGTACCGTCTGGGCATGTCCAACCCACCTGCCGCAGCGCCCGGACGGCCGTTCGGGCGCGTGCTCACCGCGATGGCCACCCCCTTCGACGCCGACGGCGCCTTGGACCTGAAGCGGGCGCAGGAGCTGGCCGAGCACCTCGTGGACCTGGGGAACGACGGCCTGGTCGTCAACGGCACCACCGGCGAGAGCCCGACCACGACCGACACGGAGAAGCAGGAGCTGATCCGCGCCGTCGTCGAGGCCGTCGGCGACCGCGCGACCGTCGTCGCCGGCGCGGGCACCAACAACACGGCGCACAGCGTCGAGCAGGCGAAGCAGGCCGAAGCGGCCGGCGCGCACGGCCTGCTGGTCGTCACGCCGTACTACTCGCGTCCCAGCCAGGCGGGCCTGTTCGCGCACTTCACCACCGTCGCCGACAGCACCGGCCTGCCGGTGCTGCTCTACGACATCCCGCCGCGCTCGATCGTCCCGATCGAGGTCGACACGCTGCTGCGGCTGGCCGAGCACCCGCGGATCGTCGCGGTCAAGGACGCCAAGGGCGACCTCATCGCCGGCTCCGAGGTCATCGCCAACACCCACCTCGCGTACTACTCGGGTGACGACGGCCTGAACCTGCCCTGGCTGTCGGTCGGCGGCGTCGGCGTGGTGAGTGTGATCGGTCACGTCGTCGCGGGCCGGATCCGCGCGATGATCGACGCCTACGAGAACGGCGACACGTCCACCGCGCGCACCAACCACCGCGGCATGCTGCCGGTGCTGCGGGCGATGTCGCGGGTCGGCGGGGTCGCGTTCAGCAAGGCGGCCCTGCGGCTGCGCGGCTTCGACATCGGCGACCCGCGCCTCCCGATCGTGGCCCCGACCACCGAGCAGACGGCCCTGATCGCCGCCGATCTGGCCCAGGGCGGCGTGCCGCTGGGCGACACGGCGGCCCAGGACTGGCATGGTGAGCGGGTGGCACATGCAGACTCGAGGGCCGCCTACGTGGCGCCTACCTCGCACACCAGCGTTGGGACCCTGCCTCGGTGAGCTCACTTCCCCCAGGTCCAGGCCCCACCAACGCCCCTCCCGCGCTTCCCGACGGAGCCCTGCGCGTGGTCGCGCTCGGCGGCATCGGCGAGGTCGGGCGCAACATGACCGTCTTCGAGTTCGCCGGCCGGCTGCTCATCGTCGACTGCGGGGTGCTCTTCCCCGAGGACGACCAGCCCGGCGTCGACCTGATCCTGCCCGACTTCCGCGCGATCGAGGACCGGCTCGAGGACATCGAAGGACTGGTGCTCACCCACGGGCACGAGGACCACATCGGTGCCGTCCCGTTCCTCCTGCGGCTGCGGCCGGACCTGCCGATCTACGGCTCGAGGTTCACCAACGCGCTGCTCGCGGCCAAGGCCAAGGAGCACCGGCAGCGGCCGAAGCTGATCGAGGTCCGCGAGGGGGAGCGCCGCGACGTCGGCGTGTTCAACCTCGAGTTCTTCGCGGTGAACCACTCGATCCCGGACGCGCTGGCCGTGGCCATCCGCACCCCGGCGGGCGTCGTCCTGCACACCGGCGACATCAAGCTCGACCAGCTGCCGCTCGACGGGCGCCTCACCGACCTGGCCGGCTTCTCCCGGCTCGGCGACGAGGGTGTCGACCTGTTCTGCGTCGACTCGACCAACGCCGAGGTCCCCGGGTTCGTGATGCCCGAGCGCGACATCGGCCCGGTGCTCGACGACGTCATCCGCCGCGTGGACCAGCGCGTGATCGTGGCCTGCTTCGCCAGCCACGTGCACCGCGTCCAGCAGGTGCTCGACGCCGCGCACCGGCACGGCCGCCGGATCGCGTTCGTCGGCCGGTCGATGGTCCGCAACATGGGCATCGCCGCCGAGCTCGGCCTGCTCAACGTGCCGGACGGGCTGCTGGTCGACCTCGACCAGGCGAGCAACCTGCCGGAGAGCAAGGTCCTGTTCGTCTCCACCGGGTCGCAGGGTGAGCCGCTCTCGGCGCTGTCGCGGATGGCGCGCGGCGAGCACCGGCAGATCTCGATCCGCGCGGGTGACACCGTGGTGCTGGCCAGCTCGATGATCCCGGGCAACGAGACCGCGGTGTTCGGCGTGGTCAACGGCCTGACCCGGCTCGGCGCGAACGTCGTGCACCAGGGCAACGCCAAGGTCCACGTGTCCGGCCACGCGTCGGCGGGGGAGCTGCTCTACCTGTACAACGCCGTCCGCCCGAGCAACGTCATGCCGGTCCACGGCGAGTGGAAGCACCTGCGCGCCAACGGCGAGCTGGCGATCCGCACCGGCGTCGCCCCGGACAACGTGGTGATCGCCGAAGACGGCGTGGTCGTCGACCTGGTCGACGGCAAGGCCACCCGCACCGGCCGCGTCGAGGTCGGGCACGTCTACGTCGACGGCCTCTCGGTCGGCGACGTCGGCGAGTCGACCCTGTCCGACCGGCTGGTGCTGGGCGAGGGCGGGTTCATCTCGATCAGCGTGGCGGTGGACTCCAGCACGGGCCGCCCGGTCAGCGCCCCGACGGTGTCCGGCCGCGGCTTCTCCGACGACCCGAAGGCGCTCGACGCCGTCGTGCCGCTGGTGGAGATGGAGCTGGCGCGCACGGAGGCCGAAGGCATCACCGACACCCACCGCATCGCCCAGGCGGTCCGCCGGGTGGTCGGCCGCTGGGTCGCCGACACCTACCGCCGCCGCCCGATGATCGTCCCGACGGTCATCCCGGTCTAGACCTCGGCGCCCGTGAGGGGCACCTTCAGGGACCTGACGTCCCCGAAGGTGCCCCTCACGGCGTTTCAGCGCCCGGCTTTGGCGAGCAGCAGAGCGACGGCGACCGTGGCCGTCTGACGGGCCAGGTCCCACCGGGCCCGGCGCTGTTCGGTGCGTGTCGGCTTCATGCGAACCCCCTTCGACGGCACCCAGTGTTCCGTGGCGAGCGGCCCGGGACATCCCGCCGGAGTACGAATCGCCTCCGACCCGGGGATGAGGTTTCGCTGGGTTGCAGCGGTACTTACGCCGTCCGGACCACGTGCCGCCACTGGACCGCGGACTAGCCTGGGGGACCACCCGCCTCGGGAAGAGAGGCCGCACCGATGGGACGTCATTCGCCGGACGGGCGACGACGCCGCCTGCTCGTGCCCGCCTTCGCGACCGGTCTCGTGGTCGTCCTCGGTGCCACGGCCTGGGTGACTGTTTCGGTGGTGCGGTCCCGCCCGGCGTGCGAGAACCCGGCGCAGGTCCTCGTCACGGCGTCCCCGGACATCGCGCCCGCGCTGTCGCTGGTCGCCCGCGGCCTGGACCTCGACTGCGGGTCCGTCGAGGTCCAGACCCGTGAGGCGACGCTGGCCGCCGAAGCCCTCGCGATGTCCGACGGCAGCCCGCGGCCGCAGGTCTGGGTGCCCGACTCCACCCTTGCGCTGCGCCGCGCCCACCAGCTCGGCGCCGCCGACGTCCCCGACACCGGCGCGTCGGTGGCCAGCTCGCCGGTGGTCCTGGCGGTCGCGGAGGCGGCGGCGAAGGGCCTCGGCTGGCCGTCACGCACCTTGAACTGGGCGGACGTCCTCGCGCCGGACGCCGCGGGGGTCGTCCCCGGCATGCCCGACCCGGCCCGCGACGCGGTCGGCGCGACGGCCCTGCTCGGGATCCGCGCCTCGGTGCGGCCGGGCCCCGACGCCGCGGCGGCGTTCGTCGCGCAGCTGCGGCGGTTCTCGGTGAACACGCTCGGCGGGGACACCGACCTCATCGCGCGGCTGCCGGGCTCGAGCGACGGCACCGGCGCGGGGGCGGTGACGGCGTTCCCGGCTTCGGAGAACTCCTTGCTGCGCCACAACGTCGAGGACTCGACGTCGCCGCTGGTCGCCGTCTACTCGACCGCAGTGCCCACTTTGGACTATCCGTTCGCCGAGCTGGGCGGGATCACGCCGCCGCAGCAGCAGATCGTCGACAAGCTGCGCGACGCGATGCTCAACGGCTCGGGCGGTGACGCCATCGCGAAGACCGGCCTGCGGGCCGCGGGCGGCCAGGCGCTGCGCGAGCACACCGGCGACGCGCGGGTGGCGCCCGCGGGCTTCTGGACGGTCGGCCTGCCGGAGGCCGGCGACGTCGACCAGCTGCTCAGCCAGTGGGCCGGGATCAACCTGAGCGCGCGGGTGCAGGTGCTGCTGGACGTCTCGGGTTCGATGAACGCGCAGGTGCCGGGGACCGGGCTGAACCGGATGCAGCTGACGACCGAGGCCACGGCCAAGGCGTTGCACCTGTTCAAGCCGACGACGCAGCTGCGGATGCTGGAGTTCTCGACCCGCCTGGACGGCGACAAGGACTACCGCGAGATCCTCCCGATGGCCTCGGTCGCGCAGCACCTGGCCAGCGGCGCGCTCGACAAGCTGAACCAGCTCAAGGCCACCGCCGACGGCGGGACGGGCCTCTACGACAGCGTGCTGGAGACGTACCGCACGGCGCGCCGCGAGTGGGAGCCCGGCCGGCTGAACCTGGTGATCGTCGTGACGGACGGCCGCAACGAGGACCCGAAGGGCATCAGCCGCGCGGACCTCCTGACGGAGCTGGCCAAACTACAGGACCCCCGCCGCCCGATCCGCCTGATCGGAGTGGGCGTCGGCCCGGACGCGGACAAGGCGGAGCTGGACGACCTGACCAAGGCAACGGGCGGAAGCGCTTTCGTGGCCGCGGACCCGGCAAAGATCACCGAAGTGTTTTTCGGCGCCCTGAGCCGGATCGCCGGCGGATGAGGGCGTAGACCGCCAGGATCACGGCCAGGCTGATCAGGCTCAGGTACAGCTGGGCGCGGGTGTCGTCGTCGACGAACAGCATCGATGCCACCACGACCAGCGTCGCGGCCAGCGTCACCCAGCTCAGCCACGGGTAGCCCCACATCCGCAGCTTGAGCTCCGAAGCTTCGAGACGCCGTCGCATCCGCAACTGCGAGCCGCAGATGATGGCGTAGACGAACAGGGCCACCGCGCCCGCCGAGTTGATGATGAAGTAGAAGATCTTGTCCGGGGACAGGTAGCTCATCACCACCGCCACGTAACCGACCACAGTGGACACCAGGATCGCCTTCCACGGCACGCCGCGGCGGTTCGTGTCCGCGATCCACGACGGCGCCCAGCCGTGGCGGCGCAGCGCGAACAGCATGCGGGAAGCCGTGTACAGCCCCGAATTCAGCACCGACAGGGCTGCCGTCAGGACGACCGCCGACACGATCGTCGCCGCGGCGGGCACGCCGAAACGGCCGAACGCCGCGGCAAACGGGCTCGTCTCGCTCGGCACCTCACGCCAGGGCGTGATCATCACCAGCAGAGCCACCGAGCCGACGTAGAACACGATGACGCGCCAGACGATCGTCGACGTCGCCTTGCGCACTGCCGTCTCCGGCTCGTCCGACTCGGCCGCCGCGATGGTGACGATTTCCGCGCCGAAGTACGAGAAGATCACGATGACCACGCCGTGCACCACGGAGAACGGGCCGTTCACGACGAAGCCGTCGAGCCCGATGTTGCCGGCCGAGAAGTGCGCGCCCGGCCAGAGCCCGAGCACGAACAGCAGGCCCAGCACCAGGAACACGACGATGGTGGCGACCTTGATCGAGGCCAGCCAGAACTCCGTCTCGCCGAACGAGCGCGCCGACGCCAGGTTCGTCGCGGTCAGCAGGAGCATCAGCGCCAGCGAGAACACCCACTGCGGCACACCGGGGATCCAGCCCTGCAGGATCTTCGCGCCGGCGACGGCCTCGAACGCCACGACGCCGACCCAGAAGTACCAGTACAGCCAGCCGATCGTGAAGCCGGCCCAGCCGCCGAGGGCCTCCCGCGCGTACTCCATGAACGACCCCAGCGACGGCGCCGCGGTGGCCATCTCGCCGAGCATCCGCATCACCAGCACGACGAGCAGGCCGCCGAGGGCGTAGGACAGCACGGCCGCCGGGCCGACGGTGTGGATCACCGCGCCGCTGCCGATGAACAGGCTCGCGCCGATGATCCCGCCGAGGGCGATCATCCGGACGTGCCGCTGGCGCAGGGTGGGCCGCAGCCCCTCGGTGCCGGTCTTCGTCAACGCCGTACCTCCCCGGTTGGTGTGCGGAATTGTTCCACCCGGGGACCATTTCGTGAAGAACTGTCAGGCGGTGAGGATCTGCGAGTGGCGTTGCACGACGTAGGCGCCGGCCAGCAGGATCGCCGAGCCGAGCAGCTGCGGCCACGCGAGCTCCTCGCCGATCAGCAGCCACGCCGCGACGGTCGTGATCACCGGTTCGACCAGCCCGAGCACGCTCGCCACCGACGCGGGCAGGTGCCGCAGCGACGAGATGCCGCAGGCGTAGGCGAGCACCGTCGCGACCAGGACCAGCAGGGTCATCAGCAGCCAGACCGGCGGCTGCCAGGCGCCGAACTCGACGTCGGCGTCGAGCAGGCGCAGCGGCCACGTCCACGGCGGCGCGACGAAGCAGATCGCGACCGCGCCGAGCACCATGCCCCAGGTGACCAGGCCCAGCGGGTCGATGTCGGCGACGGCGCGTTCGCCGAGCAGGAAGTAGCCGGCCGAGCAGAGGGCCGCGCCGAAGCCGGCGAGCAGACCGACGCCGTCCAGCGTGACGCCCTGCCAGACCTGCGCGACCAGCGACAGGCCGACCATCGCCAGCGCGATGCCGCCCCACACCGCCCGCGGCAGCCGGTGGCGCCGCACGAACCGCACCCAGAGCGCGATGAGCACCGGCGAGACGAACTCGAGCAGGATCGCGATGCCGACCGGGATCCGGCCCGCGGCGACGAAGTACAGCAGCTGCACGCCGGCCACGCCGAGCAGCCCGTACCCGAGCAGCACCGGGACGTGCTCGCGGCGCACCTTCAGCTTCCGCGGCGCGAACAGCGCCACGCCGGCGAGCAGGACGAGCCCGGCCAGCGTGATCCGCGCCGCGGCGACCTGTTCCGGGGTGATCCCGGCGGACATCGCGGACTTGCCCAGCGTGCCCGACGTGCTGAAGAACAGGGCGGCGAGCAGGACGAGCGTGGTCCCGCGGGCGCGCGAGGCGACCCGGGGTGGTGCGACGACGGGCAGTTCGGTGGTCACCGTCGCGACTCTAGGGGCCGCCCGGTCACCACCAAAGCGGTTTTCCGGGTTACTCCTGGTCCTGCTTGAGCCCGGTCGCGACGTGCGTCGTGATCGTGGCCAGCCGCCGCCCCTGCACCCGCAGCGCACCGAGCGCCAGGTCGTCCGGCGCGGCCGACTTGCGCGAGACGAACGAGCCGCCGTACGGGTTGCCGGACTCCATCAGGTGCGGGTCGGTGTAGCCGAGCGGCACGACGATCGCGCCCCAGTGGTAGAAGACGTTGTTGATCGCCAGTAGCGTCGATTCGAGGCCGCCGTGCGAGGTCGACGCCGTGGTGAACGACGTCGCGACCTTGTCCGCGAGCTTTCCCTTCGCCCACAACCCACCTGTGCTGTCCAAATAGGACTTGAGCTGGGCGGCCGGCCCGCCGAACCGGGTCGGGCTGCCGACGGCGAGGCCGTCGGCCCACAGGAGGTCGTCGAGCGTGGCGAGCTCGTGGTGCGGCCCCGAGTCGATCCAGGCCTGCCAGCGCCGGTTCTGAGCGATGAACTCGGCGGGCACCGTCTCCGGCACGGTCCGCACCCGCACCTCGGCCCCGGTCTCGGCCGCCCCCGCGGCGAGCGCCTCGGCGAGGGCGGCGGTGTTCCCGGTCGAGCTGTAGTAGACGACGAGTATCCGTGTGCTCACGGGCCCGACTCTAGGGCAGCCGCGAGGGTGTCTCAGAGTCCGGACTTCGGCTTCCAGGGGCTGACGGTGTCCGTCGGCCGGGTCGGGTCGTGGAACCGCGGCCGGTCCAGCTCGCCCGTGCGCAGTGGGACCAACCCGTCCGTGATCGCCTGCATGATCTTCGCGTGCGCTCGTACGCCCGCTCCGGGGCGGGACGGCTCGACGTCCGACAGGTCCACCGGGTCGCCGAAGTGCACCCGGAACTTCGGGCGGCGCAGGGGCGCGCTCAGCCCGGAGCGGGCCAGGGGGACCAGGTCGGCCGGGCCGTTGACGGTCTCCGTGCCCCAGTAGACGGCCTCGTGCGCGCCCCACTGGCTGATCGGGATCACCGGGACGCCCGCGGCCAGCGCCAGGCGCGCCGCGCCGGTCTTGCCGCGTTCCGGCCACAGGCCCGGGTCGTGGCTGATCCGGCCTTCGGGGTAGACGATGAGCGGCTCGCGGGTGGTCTTCAGCGCCTCGACGGCCTCGGTGAACTGCCCGACGGCCGTCGCCGCAACCTTCCGGTCCACCCGCAGGTGCCCGCTGACGCGCAGCGCCGGCCCGATCACCGGGGCGTCCAGGATGCCGCCGGCCAGCATGAACACCGGGTTGATGCCGATCCGCTTGCACGCGGCCATCAGCACGAACGCGTCGAACACGCCGATGTGGTTCGCGGTCATCAGCAGCGGCCGCCCGCGCAGCTGCGCCGGGATCCGGCCGGTCACCGTGAGGCGCCCGACGAGGTTCACCAGCCCGCGGTCGATGTTCAGCATGGTCCGCCAGATGGCCGGGGCACGGCGGGACGAGTCGTCGGTGCGCAGCGCGAACATGCGCAGAGCATGGCAGACGCCGATTTCACCCGGATGGCCCCTCATGCCCCGGCTGTGAGGCAGAAGTTCACGATGCGCTGAGAGTGGCGCATGTGACGAAACGTCCTCGGCGGTTACCGTTGGGGCATGGCTGGGTCGGCGACGAGGAAGCGAAGTACGGGTAGCGGCGCGAAGGGAGCAGCGGCGCGCAAGCCCCGTACTCCGGCGAAGCCACGTACCTCCGCCGCCCGCAAGCCGGCCCCGCGGCGCAAGACGCCGGGGGTGTTCGGCAAGGGCGTCCGCGGCACGTGGAACCTGCTGGCCAAGGGCATCGGGACGCTGGCGCGCACCGTCGGCCGCACCCGGGAGCTGGAGGCCGAGCACCGTCGCGACGGCCTCGCGCTGGGCCTGATCGCCCTGGCCATCATCGCCGCGGTCGGCGTCTGGTGGCGCGCGGCCGGCCCGATCGGGGCGGCCGTCGAGATCGCCACGCGGACCGTCCTCGGGGCGGGTGCCGTCACGTTGCCGCTGGTCCTGGTGGTGGTCGCGGTCGCGCTGATGCGGTCCGAACCGCACCCGGAGACCCGGCCGCGGATGGTCGTCGGCACGATCATGGTCGTGCTGTCCGTGCTCGGGATGCTGCACATCTTCACCGCGCTCCCGGACACCAACGACGCCCGGATGTACGCCGGCGGCATCATCGGCGCGTTCTCCGGCGGGCTGCTCACCATGGGCCTCACCACCTGGGTGGCCGTCCCGCTGCTGATCCTCGCCCTCGTCTTCGGCATCCTCGTGTTCACCGGCACGCCGGTGCGCGAGATCCCGCAGCGCCTGCGCAACTGGGGCCTCGACGAAGAGGAGATCGCCGAGGCCGAGCAGAAGTCCGGCTTCGCCACCGACGAGGACGCCGTCACCGAGGCCGACCCGAAGACCGCGCGCCTGCGCAAGCCGTCGCGGCGCCGCCAGGCCGCCGACGCCAACCCCGAGCAGCTGGACCTCGACGCCGCGCTGGCCGAGATGCCGACGCCGATCAAGCCGCCGAAGGCCCTGCCCAAGCCGCCCGCCGAGGTGCCGGAGAAGAAGCCGAAGAAGCCTGCGGAACCACCGTTGGCGGTCACCCGGACGGTGGAAGGCGACTACCAGCTGCCGCCGCCGGACCTGCTGAAGCTCGGCGACGCGCCGAAGTCCCGCAGCAAGGCCAACGACGCCATGATCGAGGCGATCACCGGCGTGCTGGAGCAGTTCAGCATCGACGCGCAGGTCACCGGCTTCACCCGCGGCCCGACGGTGACGCGGTACGAGGTCGAGCTCGGCCCGGGCGTCAAGGTCGAGAAGATCACCGCGCTGACCAAGAACATCGCCTACGCCGTCGCGACCGACAACGTCCGGCTGCTGGCGCCGATCCCCGGCAAGTCCGCCGTCGGCATCGAGGTGCCGAACTCCGACCGCGAGATGGTCCGCCTGGGTGACGTCCTGCGCGCGCCGACCACGGTCAAGGACAACCACCCGATGGTGATCGGCCTCGGCAAGGACATCGAGGGCCACTTCGTCACCGCGAACCTGACGAAGATGCCCCACCTCCTGGTCGCCGGTTCGACCGGTTCCGGTAAGTCGAGCTTCGTCAACTCGATGCTGGTGTCGCTGCTCGCGCGGGCGACGCCGGACGAGTGCCGGATGATCCTGATCGACCCGAAGATGGTCGAGCTGACGCCGTACGAGGGCATCCCGCACCTGATCACGCCCATCATCACCCAGCCGAAGAAGGCCGCCGCCGCGCTGGCCTGGCTGGTGGAGGAGATGGAGCAGCGCTACCAGGACATGCAGGTCAACAAGGTCCGGCACATCGACGACTACAACAAGAAGGTCAAGTCGGGGGAGATCACGGCGCCGCCGGGGTCCGAGCGCGAGTACCGGCCGTACCCGTACATCATGGCGATCGTCGACGAGCTCGCCGACCTGATGATGACCGCCCCGCGCGACGTCGAGGACGCGATCGTCCGGATCACCCAGAAGGCCCGTGCCGCAGGTATCCATTTGGTCCTGGCCACCCAGCGGCCGTCGGTCGACGTCGTCACCGGCCTGATCAAGACCAACGTGCCCTCGCGGCTGGCGTTCGCGACGTCGTCGCTGACGGACTCGCGGGTCATCCTCGACCAGCCGGGCGCGGAGAAGCTGATCGGCATGGGCGACGCGCTCTACCTGCCGATGGGCGCCGGCAAGCCGGTCCGCATCCAGGGCGCGTTCGTCGGCGACGAGGAGATCTCCTCGGTCGTCAACTACGCCAAGGAGCAGGCGCAGCCGGACTACCAGGACGGCGTCACCGCGCAGAAGGCCGGCGAGAAGAAGGAGATCGACCCGGACATCGGCGACGACCTCGACGTGCTGATCCAGGCGGCCGAGCTGATCGTCACGTCCCAGTTCGGCTCGACGTCGATGCTGCAGCGCAAGCTCCGGGTCGGCTTCGCCAAGGCCGGCCGCCTGATGGACCTGCTGGAAAGCCGCGGCGTGGTCGGCCCCTCGGAGGGCTCGAAGGCCCGCGACGTGCTGATCAAGCCGGAGGAGCTGGAGTCGGTCCTCTTCATGATCCGCGGCGGCGACCCGGTGCCTTCGGACCCGGACGACGAGTAGAAACCGGCCCTGGTTGGTACTTCGAGCCGTTCTGTGCGGTTTACTGGTACAGAACGGCTTGGAGTTTCGCCAGGGAGGTGTTCGGGATGCTGCGCAGCTTCCGTCTGGGCAACCATCGCTCGTTCCGTGACGAGCAAGAGCTGCTGCTCATGCCGGCGATGCCCGGTGACGAGCGGCCCGCGGTGCCGGTGGCCGCTGTCTACGGCGCCAACGCCTCCGGCAAGTCGAACCTCTTCAAGGCCATGACCCTGGTGATGGGTGCCGTCCTGAACCGGCACCTCCCGAACCCCGCCGGTCGTCATGACGTCGTCGCTGTGCAAGATCCCTTCCGGCTCGACCCCGGCGCCGAGCCGCGCCCGTCGACGTTCGTCTTCGAACTGATCGCCGAAGGCACCCCGTACACCTACGGCTTCCTCCTGGACGGCCACGAGATCGTCGAGGAATGGCTCTACTCCTACCCGGAGAAGCGGAAGCGAGTCATCTTCGAGCGCGACCGTGGGGTCATCAAGTTCGGTACCACGGTGGCCGACAGCAAACCGAAGCTTGACGTCCTCGAAGAGCTGATCCGGCCGGCAGCGCTGTTCCTGAGCGTGTGCGACCGGCTCGAACTCGGCCCGTTGATGCCGGTTTACCGGTGGTTCTCCTCCGGGCTCCTGGTCAACGGCCTGGGCGGTGGGTGGTTCGACTCGGGTTTCGTGCAATGGGCCGTCGGCGACTACCTTCTCCGGCATCCGGAGAACCGGCACCGCATGGTGTCGCTCCTCGGCGCGGCCGATGTCGGCATCGCGGACGTCGTCGTGGAGGAGCGGCGCGATTCGCCTCGCCGGTTCACCGGAGCGTTCGACCTGGAGCTCAAGTTGCTCCACGGGCCCGCTCGTGAGCCCTTCGACTTCGACGACGAGTCGTCGGGGACGCGCAACTGGATCGGTCTTCTGCCCCAGGTGCTTTTGGCGCTGGACGAAGGGCTGGTCCTGCTGGTCGACGAGATCGATGCCAGCCTGCACCCGCTGCTGACGGCCAAGCTGGTGGGCCTGTTCCAGGATCCCGAGCTGAACACCACCGGCGCCCAGCTGGTCTTCACCACGCACGACACCAGCTTGCTCGGCACCATGCTCGGCGAGCAGGTCCTCGACCGGGACCAGATCTGGTTCGTCGCGCGGGACGCCGAGGGGGCGAGCAGTCTCTACCCGCTCTCGGACTTCAAGCCGCGCAAGGACCAGAACACCGAACGGCGTTACTTGGCGGGCAGCTACGGTGCCGTGCCGGTGCTCGGCGATTTCGCAGAGGCACTGCGCAGCCGATGAACCGTCGCGAAAACAGCGTTCGGCGGCGGCCGCCGTTCCGGGAACCGCACCGGTCGATCCTTCTCGTCTGCGGCGCGAAGGCGACTGAGCCCGCCTATTTCGCCGGGCTGAAGCGGTCGCGGCGAAACCCGGCCGTCACCATCAAGATCAAGTCGAAGCCGGCGGATCCCGAAGCGGTCGTGAAGTATGCGGCCGACTTCGGAAGGCACGCCGGAGCGGAGTACGACGAAGTCTGGTGTGTCGTCGACGTCGACGAGTTCGACCTCGACAAGGCAATGACGGCGGCACGGCGGCTGGACGTGCGCCTGGCGGTTTCCAACCCGTGCTTCGAGTACTGGCTGCTGTTGCACTTCGAGGCTTGCGCAGCGCCTCTGACCTGTTACGGCGACGTCGAGAAGCGGCTGCTGAAGCATGTCCCCGGCTATCGCAAGTCGGCTCTGCGGTTCGATGACTTCGCTCATGGCGTAGACAAGGCGGTCGACCGATCTCGGCATCCTGAGGCCGGGCACACCCGCAACCCCTCCACCCAGGTGGGCCTGCTCGTCGAGCAGATCGGCTAGCCCGGTGCAACCCACGGCCGGGGTCGTTCCGTCCTGAGCGCATGGACCTGCAGCGCATCGCAGCCGGAGTGTTCGCCCTCGCCGTCGTCGTGGTGGGCGCCGGGAGCTCGGCCGCCTCCGGGCAGGCCGTGCCGGCCCGTCCTGCCACGTCCTCGACCGTCAGTACCGCGCCTGGAGCCGAGGTGACGCTCCACGCCGGGCAGGAGGCTGCCGTGCAGGGGAAGGACCTGACCGTGCGCTACGTCCGCGTGGTCAGCGACTCCCGGTGCCGTCCGACCATGACCTGCGTCTGGCAGGGGGAGGCGTC
Organism: Amycolatopsis heterodermiae; assembly: GCF_034929455.1. NCBI lineage: Bacteria > Bacillati > Actinomycetota > Actinomycetes > Pseudonocardiales > Pseudonocardiaceae > Amycolatopsis > Amycolatopsis heterodermiae. The sequence goes on along the minus strand of NZ_JAYFSI010000007.1, from coordinate 367,203 downwards.
GCTGGCGTTCCTGCTGAGCGAGCCCGGCCGCGGCGAGAGCACCACGGCCGAGCTGCACAGCGGCCCGCGCACCGGCCCGCAGGCGACGTCGTTCGCCGCGAGCCGGGTCGAGCTGGTGTCGGTGAGCGAGGACGGCCAGGAGGCCACCGTCCGGGTCAGCTGAGCGGCGTGCCCCAGTGGTCGAGGTAGGCGACCTCGGACAGCGGGACGCGCGTGGCCGGCTTGAAGTCCGGGACCGTCGTGTACGCCACCGGCAGCAGCCCGACCTGCGTGAAGCCGTCCGGGACGCCGAGGATCTCCGCTGCCTCGGCTTCGCGCGAGAGGTGGTACGTCGTGAGCGTCGAGCCCAGGCCGCGGGAGCGCAGGGCCAGCTGGAAGTTCCAGACGGCCGGGAAGATGCCGCCGTAGAAGGCCGCGTCCGTCGCGTTCTCGCCGCTCGGGCGGCCCTTCAGGCACGGGACGACGAACACCGGCACGCGCTCGATGACGTCGATCAGGTGCCGCCCGGACGCCAGCGCCCGGCTCTCGCCGTCTTCACCGGCGGCGACGCGGCCCGCCAGGTAGGCCTCGCCGACCTCGCGGAACAGTGCGCCGAGCCGCTCCTTCACGTCCTGGTCGCGCACCACGAGCCAGCGCCAGGCCTGGGCGTTGCCCGGGGTCGGCGCCTGCAGGGCCAGGTTCAGGCACTCCTCGAGGACGGCCGGCTCGACCGGGCGGCCGAGGTCGAGCTTCCGCCGGACGGCGCGGGTGGTGCTCAGCAGGTGATCAATCTCCATGACCCCATCCTGGCCCGGACCGCGACGGCCCGGGCCGGGAACGGGATCAGCCGCCGAACTTGCGGACCGCCTGGTAGTACGTCCAGGCCGTGCCCTTGCAGGCCACGTTGGAGCCGCAGACGCTCTTCAGGTCGTTGTAGAGGTTGTCGTCGATCGTCTTGCGGGTCGTTTCGTTGAAGCGGCCCTGCTTCTTGTAGTTGCGGTAGCCGAAGTCGTGCCGGTGGCAGCCCGGCAGGAACTGGAAGCCGAACGGGGTGTCCGGCGACCAGGAACAGCCGTCGGACGACCAGTCGAGCTGGCCGTTGTAGGGCTGCTGGGCCCGCGTCGACTCGAAGCCGGACAGCGAGGTGTGGAAGAGGTACTGGTCGGTGACCGTCGGGATGTCGACGGCCGCCGCGGTGCCGGCGCCCATCAGGACGCCTCCGCCGACAGAAACGGCCACCGCCACGGTGGCCCCCAGGTTCCGCAGTGTCGTGCGCATCGTGGTGTTCCCTTGCTGATCAGAAGGACGATTGCCCGATCAGCTTCGGGCTTCGGGTGGCGCTCGTCACCGCCCGAAAGAAGGTTTCCGGAAAACCTTTCTCAAGGCAGGGGTGCCGCGCGTGAATCGTTCAGGTGATCGGGGTTGACACCGGGGGGTCAGAGTTCGAGCAGCATGCGCGAATTGCCCAGGGTGTTCGGCTTGGCGTAGGGCAGGTCGAGGAACTCGGCGACGCCGGTGTCGTGCGAGCGCCGCATCTCCTCGTAGACCTCGTGCGACACCGGGGTGCCGTCGATCTCCACGAAGCCGTGCCCGGCGAAGAAGCCGGTTTCGAAGGTCAGCACGAACAGCCGCTTGAGACCGAGCTCACGCGCCTCGTCGACCAAACGGGCGACGAGCAGCCGCCCGACACCCTGGCCGCGGGCGGCCTTGTCGACGACCACGGTGCGCAGCTCGGCGATGTCCTCCCACAGCACGTGCAGGGCGGCCGCGCCGAGGACCTCGCCCGCCGCCTCGGCGACCCAGAACTCGTGGACCGCCTCGTAGAGCGTCACCAGGTCCTTCTCCAGCAGCACGCGGCCCGCGTCCGCGTCGACCAGGGCCTTGATCTTGCGGATGTCGGCGATCCGGGCACGGCGGACGGTCGGGCGGGGCGAGTCGGACGGCACGATCGTCAACTCAACCACACGCTCCCGGAGGCGGGGCGACACGACCGGGCTACGCCGTCGTCGGGCCGCCCGGGCCCGGCGGCTACCCTGAACGTCGTGCCTTCTCCTGCCACGGAACCTGCCGCCACCCGACGCGTCTCCCTGCTGACCCTGGGCTGCGCCCGCAACGAGGTCGACTCGGAGGAGCTGGCGGGCCGGCTGGCGGCCGGCGGCTGGGAGCTGGCGGCCGATCCGGAGGACTCCGACGTCGTGGTGGTCAACACCTGCGGCTTCGTCGAGTCGGCCAAGAAGGACTCCGTCGACACGCTGCTGGCGGCCTCCGACACGGGCAAGAAGGTCGTCGCGGTCGGCTGCATGGCCGAGCGCTACGGCCACGAGCTGGCCGACAGCCTGCCCGAGGCGGACGCCGTCCTCGGCTTCGACCACTACGCCGAGCTTTCCGACCGCCTCGACGACGTCGTCGCCGGGCGCAAGGTCGCCTCGCACACCCCGGGCGACCGCCGCAAGCTGCTCCCGATCAGCCCGGTCCAGCGGCCCGCCGCGGCCGAGAACGTCGAGGTCCCGGGCCACGCGCAGCACGGCTGGGGCCCGCGGGTGCTGCGCACGCGCCTCGACGACTCCCCGGTGGCCGCGCTGAAGATCGCCTCCGGCTGCGACCGGCGCTGCTCGTTCTGCGCGATCCCGTCGTTCCGCGGCTCGTTCGTGTCGCGCCAGCCTGACGAGATCGTCGCCGAGGCGATGTGGCTGGCCGAGCACGGTGTCAAGGAGCTGTTCCTGGTCAGCGAGAACTCGACGTCCTACGGCAAGGACTTCGGCCGCGACGGCGCCACCGCGCTGGAGCGGCTGCTGCCGCGCCTGGCCGACGTCGAGGGCGTCGAGCGCGTCCGCGTCTCCTACCTGCAGCCGGCCGAGACGCGCCCGCAGCTGGTCAAGGCCATCGCGACCACGCCGGGGGTCGCCGAGTACTTCGACCTGTCCTTCCAGCACTCCAGCGAGCAGGTGCTGCGCCGGATGCGCCGCTTCGGCTCCACCGACTCGTTCCTGGCGCTGACCGAGCAGATCCGCGAGTACGCGCCCGAGGCCGGCATCCGCACCAACGTGATCGTCGGGTTCCCCGGCGAGACCGAGCACGACCTGGCCGAGCTGGAGCGCTTCCTCACCGGCGCCCGGCTCGACGCGGTCGGCGTCTTCGGCTACTCCGACGAGGACGGCACCGAGGCCGAGGGCTTCGACGGCAAGCTCGACGAGGAAGAGGTCGGCCGCCGCGTCACCCGGATCTCGGCCCTGGTCGAGGAGCTGACGTCCCAGCGCGCCGAGGACCGGATCGGCACCTTCGTCGACGTCCTGGTCGAGCTGGACGACGACGGCGAGCTGACCGGCCGCGCCGCCCACCAGGCCCCCGAGGTCGACGGCGAGTGCATCATCCTCGACGCGCCGGAGAAGGTGCAGGTCGGCGACTTCCTCCGGTGCGAGGTCGTCGACTCGGCGGGGGTGGACCTGATCGTCCGCGCGTCACCGGACGCCGACCGGTGAGTGCGCTCCCGAGCGACGCCGCGGACGAGGGCCTGGCCCACGCCACGCCGGCCGGTGACGCGCCCGCGCAGGTTCCCGAACCGACCCCGGTTCCCACCCTGAACTTGGCGAACCTGCTGACGCTCTCGCGCCTGGTGCTGGTGCCGCTGTTCATCGCGGCCCTGTTCACCGGCGACGGCGTCGACACGACCTGGCGCGCGATCGCCACCGGACTGTTCGCCGTCGCGTCGGCGACCGACCAGCTCGACGGCTGGGTGGCCCGCAAGTACGGCCTGATCACCGACTTCGGCAAGATCGCCGACCCGATCGCGGACAAGGCGCTGACCGGCGCCGCGCTGGTGGGCCTGAGCATCCTCGGCGAGCTCGGCTGGTGGGTCACGATCGTGATCGCCGTCCGCGAGATCGGCGTCACCCTGCTGCGCTTCTGGGTGATCCGCCACGGTGTCATCCCGGCCAGCCGGGGCGGCAAGGCCAAGACGATGGCCCAGATCGCCGCGATCACGGCATACCTGCTGCCGCTGCCGGCCGGCGCCGACCCGGTGCGCTGGGCGTTGATGGGCTTGGCGCTGGTGCTGACCGTCGTGACCGGCGTCGACTACCTGGTCCGGGCCGTGCGGCTGCGCGCGGCCGGGCGCCGCGTCACCGGGAGCTGAGCGTGGACGAGAAGGCCCTGGTCGCGGCGCTGCGGGCCCGGGGCGAGACGGTCGCGGCCGCCGAGTCGCTGACCGCCGGGCTGGTCTGCGCCACCCTGGCCCGGGTGCCGGGCGCGAGCGCCGTGCTGCGCGGCGGCCTGGTCGTCTACGCCACCGAACTGAAGACGCGCTTGGCCGGGGTCGACCCCGAACTGCTGGCCGAACACGGCGCCGTGTACCCCGAGGTCGCGGCCCAGCTGGCCGCGGGCGCCCGCGAGCGCTGCGGCGCAACCTGGGGGCTCGGGCTCACCGGCGTGGCCGGGCCGGCGGCCCAGGACGGGGTCGCGCCGGGCACGGTGCACGTCGGCCTTGACGGGCCAGGGACACGCACAGTCCGTACGCTGGCCTTGAGCGGCGACCGGGACTTGATCAGGACCGAGTCGGTCCGCGCCGCGTTTGCCCTGCTCGGGGAACATCTGGCGTGAATCGGGCGTTCGCCCTTGGCGTACGGGCACCCAAATCCTGCGCCCGGGGCGCCGCTCTGGGTAACGTAGGGGGTACTTGTACGGAAGGGAGGCGCGTGATGACCGTGCTGTTGCGTGAGGCGATCGGTGATCGGCTCCGTCATGCCCGCACCAACCAGCGTCGCACGCTGCGCGACATCTCCCGCGCCGCCAGGGTCAGCCTCGGCTACCTCTCCGAGGTGGAGCGAGGCCAGAAGGAGGCGTCGAGCGAGCTGCTCGCGTCCATCTGCCAGGCCCTGGACCTTCCGCTCGGCGAACTGCTGCACAACGTGGCGGCGGACGTTTCGGCCCTCGACAACGTCGAGGTCGCACCGGTCGACGAGCGGATCGTGGAAGGCGCGGCCCGGGAGAAGCTGCCCGAACGCGGTGCCAAGGCCACGGCGGCCGGGATCGAAGGTGGCCGCCTGATGTCCGAGCTGATCGGCAACGACCTCGCTGACCTGCGGGTTTCGCCGGCGCCGCGGATGAACACCACGCTGCGCACGACGATCGGGCAGCCGAAGCTGGCCTCGACGATCGCGGCATAGAGACGAAGAATCACGGATCGGACACGACGACGGCCCCGGGCAACGCGCCCGGGGCCGTTTCGCGTGGGGATACCGGGGTGATCAGGGACGAACCCTGAAATCCCCCGGGGTCGCCTGGAATGGACGTGGCCGACCTGACACGATGGAACCCAACGCCGGGGTCGGTGCGTTGCATCAGCAGGGGAGCGACGCCCCACCACCCCGAGTACTCAAGGCCCGTGGGACGCAAGAAGGCAGGCGGAGGAGATGGCCAACCCGTTCGTGAAGTTCTGGAAGTACATGATGGCGGCGTTCTCGTCGAAGATCGACGAACACGCCGACCCGAAGGTACAGATCCAGCAGGCCATCGAGGAGGCGCAGCGCAACCACCAGGCGCTGACGCAGCAGGCCGCCTCCGTGATCGGCAACCAGCGTCAGCTGGAGATGAAGCTCAACCGGCAGCTCGGCGACGTCGAGAAGCTGCAGGCCTCGACCCGGCAGGCCCTCGTCCTCGCGGACGAGGCGCGCTCGAAGGGTGACGAGCAGAAGGCGACCGAGTTCGAGACCGCCGCGGAGAGCTTCGCGACGCAGCTCGTCACGGCCGAGCAGAACATCGAGGACCTCAAGACGCTGCACGACCAGTCGCTGCAGGCCGCGGCCCAGGCCAAGAAGGCCGTGGAGCGCAACTCGCAGATGCTGCAGCAGAAGCTGGCCGAGCGCACCAAGCTGCTCTCGCAGCTGGAGCAGGCGAAGATGCAGGAGCAGGTCTCCGCTTCGCTGAACCAGATGAGCCAGCTGGCGGCGCCGGGCAACACGCCGTCGCTGGAAGAGGTCCGCGACAAGATCGAGAAGCGCTACACCACGGCCCTCGGTCAGGCGGAGCTCGCCCAGAACTCGGTCCAGGGCCGCATGATGGAGGTCCAGGCCTCCACCACGCAGTTCGCCGGGCAGTCGCGGCTCGAGCAGATCCGCGCGTCGATGCGCGGGGACTCGGTCGCCCAGGTGACCGACGGCGGCGCGGCCGCGGCCCAGAAGCCGGCCAGCAGCTCGGCCGACATCCAGCGTGAGATCCAGGCGCGCGTGCAGGCCGAGCAGGGCAAGAACCCGGCCTGACGCCGGAGCCGGAGCCGATCCAGGGGGCGGACATGGGACAGCAAGGCAGAGGCCGGGACTTCAGCGAGTTCGGCGCCAAGCTCGACAAGCACATCGAGAAGCTGCCCGAATACGCCCAGCGTGCCCAGGAGAAGCTCCAGAAGGTCCAGAAGTACTTCCCGCCGGCCGATCAGGCCGGCGGGAAGGCCCGGCCGTCCTACCAGCGGCCCAACCCGCTGCAGCGGCCGCGGACACCCGTGCCGCGGATGCCGGACGTGACGTCGCTGGCCAACCAGGTCCCGGCCTTCGCCGAGGCGCGGGCCAAGTGGAACCGGTGGAACGAACCGGCGGCGAAGCTCGAACGCCGCAAGCGCCGGACGTCGCGCGCGCTCACCCTGTGGATCCTGCTGACGATCCTCTGCGGCGTCCTCGCCGTGGCCGCCGGTGTCGGCTGGATGAGCGCCACCGGGGCCGCGATGATGCCGCAGGCGATCATGGCGTTTGCCGGAGCGGTCGTGTTCGGCACCTTCAGCGTCCGGTCCGGGGTCAAGCTCCGGGCGCTCAACCGCGTCGAACTGCCGTCGGCGCCCGCCGGCCCGCCACCGCTGCCGCCCGCCGGCTCGGCCGCGCGGGAGCCGATGGAGCGCCTCGCCGAGGGTGAGGCGTCACTGGCGGAGCTGCTGCGTCAGCTGTCGGTGCCGTCTTCGGTGGGCACGACGCCGGTTTCCGGGGTGTCCGTCGAGGACGCCCGCCAGACCGCCAACGAAGCCGCGGCCGCCCTGCGCGGCCTGGCGGCCCGCATCCAGGCGATCGAACGCGGCCGCAACGCCGCCCCGGCCCGCGAGCAAGCTGCGCTCGACGCGGCGGTCACCAAGCTCCGCGAGCAACTCGACGACGGCCTCGAAGGCTACGGCGGCCTGGTAGCCGCAGCCGGCCACACGGTAGCCGCGGCCGGCGACGGCCTGGTCACGTCCAAACAGGCCCTCACCGACGCGACGGACCGCCTTGCCGGCCTGGCCATGGCCCTCCGCGAACTCTCCTAACGGGTCCACCCCGCCCCGCCCCTCGCGATCCCGGCTGGCACCCACGCACCCCAACCCGGACCTGCGTGGTCCGCGCTGGACCGGGTTGGACCGCGTGATCCAACCCGGATCTCGCGTGGTTGAGCCCGGGTCCCACGTGATCAGACCCGAAACTCGCGAGTCCCGGCCCCAGCCACGCGAGTCCCGGCTCCGATCACGCGACTCCCGGCTTCCGTCACGCGACTGATGTCCCCCGATCACGCGAGCCGACCCTCCCAGTACGCGAGCCGACCCTCCTGCACGCGTGTCGTCCTTCCAGATACGCGAGTCGTCCGCCTGGGTACGCGTGTCGTCCGTCCAAACACGCGTGTCGGCCCTCCAAACACACGTGTCGACCCTCCCGTCACGCGGGAAGCCCCGCCGATCACGCGGGAAGCCGCGCCGCTGCGCCGTTCAGGTGTTTCGCTCTGCCATCCGGGTGCCGTCACCCGGCTTCGGAGGCCGGTCGTCACGCGGCGTGCGTGATCGTGCGTTTCCCCCCGGCGTCGCCGCCTGTTCACCCCTTGGTTACGAAACACGCGCGTAATCGGAAACTGATGGCGACGGAAACGTGCACGACCTAACGTTTCTCCCATGCATGCAGTGGTGGCACTCGACGGAAGGCTCTCCGTGCACTGAGGTTCGCCGGCGCCGACCGTACACAGTGGACTTTCTGATCCGCCGAGGAAAGGACGCCCCCGTGAACACGCTCCCGCCGGAACCGGACCCTGCCCCGCCGACCCCGCCCACCGCTTCCCAGCGCGTGATCGCGGCCTTCGAGCGCGTCTCCGAGGTCGACCGCCCCGAACTCTGGACCACCCTGCGCGCCATCGAGGACGTCCTCGTCGACGCGAAGGCCGTCGACGAGCGGGTGAAGGCGGGTGAAGTCCTGCCCTTGGCGGGCACCGTCATCGCCGTGAAGGACGTGATCGACGTCGCCGGGCAACCCACCACCGCGGGCTGCCCGTCCTTCGGCCGGGTCCCGGAAACCTCCGCCACGGTCGTCGCGCGGCTCACCTCCGCCGGTGCGGTCGTGCTCGGCAAGACCAACCTCGACCAGTTCGGGTACGGCCTCACCGGCACCCGCAGCCCGTACGGCGCGGTGTCCGCGGCCTGGGACCGGACCAAGGTCGCCGGAGGCTCCAGCTGCGGCTCGGCCGTCGCCGTCGCACTCGGCATCGTCGACCTGGCCCTGGGCACCGACACCGCGGGCTCCGGCCGGATCCCGGCCGCGCTGAACGCCGTCGTCGGGCTGAAGCCGACCCTCGGCCTGCTGCCGATGACCGGCGTCCTGCCGACGTCCCGCTCCTACGACGCCGTCTCCGTGTTCGCGACCGGCCTCGCCGCCGGCCGCAGGGCGCTGGCCCTGATGACCGGCCCGGACGGCGTCGACCCCGGCACCCGCCCCTGGCCCGCCGACGTCCGCCTCGGCGCCGGCGACCACCCGCGGATCGCGATCCCGGACAAGGCCGGCCTCGCTCCGCTGAGCGCCGCGGCCCGGCTCGCCTTCCAGGACACCGTGACGCGGCTGGTGGCGTCCGGGGCCGTGGTCGAACCGATTGCCTTCGACGCCTTCCGCGAAGCGGGCGAACTGGTCTACACCGGCTCCCTGGACGCCGAGAGCTACGCCGTGATCGGCGAGTTCCTGGGCAAGGACCCGGCCGACGCCGACCCGACGGTCGCCGCGCTGGTCCACGGGGCCGGCGGGCACACCGCGCACGCTTTCGCCGCCGACAAGCACCGGCTCGCCGAGCTGAAGGTCCGGGCCGCACAGGCACTCGACGGCTTCGACGCGCTCCTGGTGCCGACCGTGCCGGACCACCCGGAGCTCGCCGAGGCGCTGGCCGACCCGATCGGCGTCAGCCACCGCATGGCCACCTACAGCTCGTTCGTGAACGTGCTCGACCTCGCCGCGGTCACCGTCCCGGTGCTGCCGGGCGACCGCCGCCCGTTCGGCGTCACCTTCGTGACGCGCGCCTTCGAGGACCAGATCGCCCTCGACCTGGCCACCGTCTGCACGGACGAGCCGATGACGCACTACCCGGAGCCCGGCGAGGACCTCGTCGTGTTCGGCGCGCACCTGCGCGGCCAGCCGCTCAACGGCCGCCTCACCGAGCTCGGCGCCCGCTTCACCGGCCCGGTCCGGACCGCCGAGCGCTACCGGATGGTGCTGCTGGCGACCGAACCGCCGCAGCCGGGCGTGCTCGAAGACGCCGACGGCAGCGGTCTCGACGGCGAGCGCTGGCGGCTGTCCCCGGCCGCGCTGGGCCGGTTCGCCGCGACCCTGCCGGAGCCGTTCGTGCTGGCCCGAGTGGAGCTCGAGGACGGGTCGCGGGTCCTGGCCGTCCGGTGCGAAAAGGACGCTGCCGCAACGGCGCCCGGCCTGGAACGCTACGAATCCTGGCGCGGTTACGTGCGCTTCACGTCTACGGCCGGGCTACGAGCCCCCGGCTGACGCGCCGCACCAGCCCCGGCCCGTGCAGCGCGAACCCGGTGTAGAGCTGCACGAGCGACGCCCCGGCGTCCACCAGCCGGACGGCATCGTCGGGGCCGAGGATGCCGCCGACGCCGATGATCGGCAGGCTCCCGCCGGTGTGGTCGTGCACGAACCGCACGACCTCGGCCGCGCGGGTGGTCAGCGGCCGGCCGGACAGTCCTCCCGCCTGTCCGGCCAGGCTGCTTTCCGCGGCCGCGATGCCGTCGCGCGACAGCGTCGTGTTCGTGGCGATGATCCCGGCGACGCCGTGCTCGAGGCAGACCTCCAGCAGCTCGGCCAGCGCGTCGTCGGTCAGGTCGGGCGCGACCTTCACCAGCACCGGCGTCGGCGTGCCGGAGCCGGCGAGCGCGACGGACGTCGACCGCAGCTCGCCGAGCAGCTCGGCCAGCGCCGCGCGGTCCTGCAGCTGACGCAGGCCGGGCGTGTTCGGCGAACTGACGTTGATCGCGAAGTAGTCGGCGTAGGGGTACAGCGCGCGCAGCGAGAACCGGTAGTCCTCGACGGCGTCCTCGAGCGGGGTGAGCTTCGACTTCCCGATGCTGATCCCGAGTGGGACGCCGGGTTTGCCGTCGCGGGCGAGCTTCGCCGCGAGCGCCTCGGCGCCGTCGTTGTTGAAGCCCATGCGGTTGATCACCGCGTCGGTCTCGGGGAGGGTGAACAGCCGCGGCTTCGGGTTGCCGGGCTGCGGCCGCCGCGTCACGGTGCCGACCTCGACGAAGCCGAAGCCCAGCCCCGCCCACGCGGGCAGCGCGCGGCCGTTCTTGTCCATCCCGGCGGCGAGGCCGACGCGGTTCGGGAACCGCAGGCCCAGCACGGTGACCGGGTCGTCGACACGGAGGACGCGGCTCAGCGCCGGAGCAGCCTTGCCGAGGCGGGAGAGGACGCCGATCGTGCGCTCGTGCACCAGCTCGGGGTCGTGGTAGGACAGCCGGTACAGCGCCGGGCGGACGATCTTGTCGAAGAACACGCCCTCATGCTGCCAAATCGCCCGGAAGGCGCGACCGGAGCGTCACCTGGGCGTGAACGGGCCCACTACTCGCGGGCCTTCCACTCGTCTTCGAGCATCCCGAAGACGAGCTCGTCGGTCCACTCGCCCTTGACGATCTCGTTCTCCCGCAGGTGCGCTTCCTCGCGCATGCCGAGGCGCTCCATGAGCGCGGCGGAGGCGGTGTTGCGGCCGTCGCACCGGCCGATGATCCGGTGCAGCCCCAGGTCTTCGAAGCCCAGGCGCAGCAGCTCGGTGGCCGCCTCGGCGGCCAGGCCCTTGCCGTGGTGGTCGGGGTGGAAGACGAACCCGATCTCGCCCTGCCGGTGCTCGCTGCTCAGCCACTCGAGGTTGAGGTCGCCGATCAGCTGCCCGGTCGAGGCCAGCTCGACCGCGACGGCGAGGAACTGCCCTTCCTTCGTCAACGTCGAGCTGTGCACCCGTTTCGCGAGCGCGGCGGCCGATTCGGCGCGGCTGCGGGGACCCCAGTACAGGTAGCGGGCGACGTCCGAGCGGGACTGGAAGGAGTTCAGCGCGTCGAGGTCGTCGGGCGTGAACGGGCGCAGGAGCAGGCGTTCCGTGGTGATCGGGTAGTCGGGCCTGAGCATGTGTTCCAGGCTAGCGACGGATACGCCGTTCGGGGGAGGGAACACCGAAATTGGATCGGCGAATGCGGAGGTCCGGTCGCCGGGCGGTCATCCGCCGCCGATCGGCGGCGTGACCTGCACAAATGAGCGTTTTTAAGGGTGCCTCCAGGGGGTCTCTCGAACGCCGTCAAACGCTCGAGCCCGGGCCGGACCGGTGCCCGGGAACCCTGGAGGCCCGGTGACTGCCTGGTATTCGCTATCAGGCAAGCACGGGAAGCAGGCGATGAGCCGAAGGTGGCTCCGTTGTATCGCTGCTCAAAGTCCCATCTCGTACCATCCGCTAGCGGACAGTCACCTCACGAGTCCTGTTGGAATACAACTTAGGACCACCTCCTCTCTCGTGTACCGCCACGCTATGCGAAGTTCGCGGTACCCGGCAACGTCATTTGCGAGATCTCACTTTTCAAGAGGGCTTTCCGTGCGTCACCGAGGAAGGACGCCCAGTGCCTCGGCCACGGCGACGTACTCGCCGGTGAGCGTCGCGCCGAACATCGGCGGGTCGTCGGTGTTGCACCGGGTGCTCGGCGACCGAGCGCACCTGGCCGGTGCGCACGTTCGACGTCGGGCACACTTCGAGCGGAATCCGCTGTACCGCAAGGTGTTCGAGCAGTGCGGGGTCGGCGGCGCAGCTCGTGCCGTGGCCGATCCGCTCGGCGCCGAGGTCGTGCAGCGCGCTGTGCGGCCCGGCCTCCCGCGCTCTTGTGAAGAACGACGCGAACGGCGCCCGCCCGACTCCCAGCTCGGGCCCGCCCAGACCGAACGACACCAGTCCTTCGGGGCGTTCGCGGAGCGCGAACACGAGGGTTTCGGCACCGGCCTGGGTGCCCTTTTCGCCGGGAATGTCGAAGCACCAGGCCCGTTCCACGCCCCGTTCGGCGGCGCGGCCCGGCCCGACTCGAGCCCGGCGAGCAGGTCGTCGCCGGGCATGCCGCCCGAGGAGGCGGTTGTAGGGCGTCGCGGGGACCTCGGCGTAGCGGCAGTTCTGCGCGGCGAGGTCGGTGGCCAGGCCGGCCACCAGCGACGTGCCCGCGAAGTAGACCGTGAGGAAATGGTCGAAGTCGCGGAAGGTGAAGAACGCCGCAAGCTCGCGTTCTCCGGTGGGGGCACCGGCTTCCGGGCGGCGCCGGGCCGGCTCCAGGACGGTCGGCAGGCTCGCCGAGCCGACCAGGTGGACGTGCAGTTCGACCTTGGGCGGGGCGCGGGCGAACGCGCGCAGCGCCGGCCCGGTGAGGATTTCGGGCATGGCAGAGCTCCCGGGCGCGGGCGGCTCAGGGAGCGAGGTCGCCGCGTTCGGTGTCGGTCCCGTAGAGCGGGAGCTTGAACGACGTCACCGGGCCAGCTCAGCTCGCGGGAGCCGGGCCGGACTGGCACTTCGGGCAGAACCAGGTGGGCCGCCGCTGGACGTCGTGGCCCTGCGTGCGCACCAGGGTGGGGCCGCCGCAGCGGAAGCAGCCCTGGCGGGTGCGGTCGTAGACCCAGTTCTTCCGGTTGCGGTCGAGGTGGCCGGTGGTGCTCTGGTCGAACCGGCCGGAGGCGGCGTTGGCCAGCAGCAGCTTGCGGCTGAGCGCGACCGTCGTTTCGGCGTCCACTTCGGACACCGGCGTCCACGGCGTCACGCCGAGCAGGAAGCAGATTTCGCACTTGTAGAGGTTCCCGACACCCGCCAGCACGCGCTGGTCGAGCAGGGCCAGCCCCAGCTCGCGCGCCGGGTCGGCGGCCAGTGCCGCCGCCGCGCGGGCCGCGTGCTCCTCCGTCCACTGTGGATCGAGCAGGTCCGGGCCGAGGTGGGCGACGAGGTCGTGCTCCTTCGCCGTGGGCACGAGCTTGAGGTCGTGGACGCGGAAGCCGATCACCTGGACGTCGGCCGCGGTCAGGACCACGCGGGCGTGGTGCCCGGGCCGGCGCCACTTCGCGCCGGCGGCGTAGACGTCCCACATGCCGTCCATCATCAGGTGCGAGTGCAGGGTCAGGTCGCCGGAGAAGCGCGTGAAGAGGTGCTTGCCGACGGTGCCGACGCCGAGCACGTCGCGCCCGGCGAGGTCCACAGTGGCCAGTTGCGGCACGCGGAACTGCCCGCGCAGCAGCGTCTTCCCGGCCAGGGCCCGCTCGAAGCGCTTCCCGACGAGGTAGACGGTGTCACCTTCGGGCACGGCTCACCCCGCTGATTCGGACACCTCGGCCGGGGCCGCCTCGGTCTCCGGCGCCGGACCTTCGGGCCAGTCCGGGCCCTCGGGCTCCTCGCCCTGGACGCGGTGGCGGCCCGCGCGGTTGGAGCGCAGGATCTTGGCCAGCACCATGTTGAACGTCAGCGCGATCTCCTGCGCGCCGGGGGAGTGCCACTCGTGGATCGGGCTGCACGCGCCCTGGGCCTGCTGCACGGCGAGCCGGTCGGTGATCGCCGTCGGCATCACCAGCGAGCCGAAGTTCTCGCGCAGCTCGGCGATCCGGAACTGGTGCTCGTAGGACCGCACGCGCAGCTTGTTCACCAGCACGCCGATCGGGCGCAGGTCCGGGTTGAGCTCCTTGCGGATGTTCTCGATCGCCTCCAGCGCCCGGCGGGCCCCGGCGACGGCGTACATCGTCGGCTCGGTGACGATCAGCGCGCTGTCCGCGGCGACCAGCGCCGACTTCGTCAGCCGGCCCAGCGACGGCGGGCAGTCCAGGATCACCAGCTCGTACGGCGTTTCGCGCAGCGGCTCGCGGTGCAGCTCGTCCAGCGCGCGGGAGAAGTTCGCGAGCCGGTCGCTGTCGGCGTCCGGGTCGTTGAGCAGCTCCAGCTCCTCGGCGCCGACCAGGACGTCGACGTCCTCGCTCCAGACGCTCGGCGCGATCGCGCGCTTCAGCGTCTCGCGGGTGGGGTCCTCGAGCACGTCGGCGAGGGTCGCGTCGGTGTAGGGCGGGTCGAGCGAGGTCGTGGCGTTGCCCTGCGGGTCCAGGTCGACCACCAGGGTCCGCGTGCCCCTTCGCAGGGCGGCGGAGGCCACACCGAGGGCGACCGTCGTCTTGCCGACGCCCCCCTTGAGGCTGAGTACGGCGACCGTGTGCACGGTGTCCAGCCTACGGGTGAGGGCCAGAGGGGCCACCGGGCCAGGCGCCGCGGCGGTTGTTCACCCGAAGGGACCAGCCGGGACGCGGGCCGGACCGGGCACTACCCTGTGCGACATGAAGACGGAGACCGTGGCCGCCCGGGGTTCGGGCGCCGTCCGCCGGGTGCTCGAGGCCGAGATCGAGGCCGCCCGCGCCCGGGGCGCCGAGCACCCCGGCGTCGTCGACGTGGGCGGCGGCAGCGGGGGCTGGGCGGTGCCGTTCGCGGCAGCCGGCTGCCGGGTGACCGTCGTCGAGCCGAGCCCGAACGCGCTCGCCACGCTCAAGCGCCGGGCCGACGAGGAGGGCGTCTCCGACCGGATCACGGTGATCGCCGACGACGCCGACGCGCTGGGCCGCCACATCCCGGACGGCTCGGCCGACCTGGTACTGGCGCACGGCCTGCTGGAGATCGTCGACGACCCGGCCGCGGTGCTGGCCGCGCTGGCGGCGGCGGTGGCCCCCGGTGGGGCGGTGTCGGTCCTGGTGGCCAACCGCCACGCGGCGGTGCTGCACCGCGCGCTGGCCGGGCGGGTGGCCGAAGCCCGGCAGCTGCTCACGAGCGCCGCCGGGATCGCCGCGGGCGACACGGTCCTGCGCCGCTTCGACGGCGACGGCCTGAAGGCCCAGCTGGAGGCGGCGGGCCTCGAGGTGACCCTGCTGCAGGGCGACCGGGTGATCGCGGACCTGGTCCCGGGCGACGTCCGCGACGAGGACCTGGCGGAGTTCGAGCAGGCGGCGGCCGCGTCGCCGGCCCTGCGGACGATCGCGGGCCGCCTGCACGCGGTGGCCCGCCGCCCGGCCTGAGGTGAGCTTCGCCGGGGAAGCCGGCGTCGGCGGGTTTCCGACTTCGTGTTCACGTCACACCCTGGTGCGGGGCTTGCCGCCCGGAACTGTCGGTGGTGGCCGGTAGCGTCCCCCTCGTGGGGCGAAACGCTGAACTTCCCGGCGGCATGGGCCGGTTCCGGGTCCGGCCGGGGGAACCGCCGCCGGACGACACCGGCTGCGGGATGCTGCATGTCGACATGGATGCTTTTTTCGTGTCCGTGGAGCTGCGCACCCGGCCCGAGCTGGCCGACCGGCCCGTCGTCGTGTCCGGGGGCGGGCCGCGGGCCGTCGTGGCCGCCGCGAACTACCCGGCGCGCAAGTTCGGCGTGAAGTCGGCCATGCCGTTCTCGACCGCGAAGCGCCTCTGCCCGCACCTGATCAACATCCCGCCGACCTCGGGGCTCTACGGCGAGGTCTCCCGCGGCGTGATGGGCATCTTCCGCGACCTCACCCCGCTCGTCGAACCGCTCAGCCTCGACGAAGCCTTCCTGGACGTCAGCGGCGCGCTGCGCCGCCTCGGCGCGACCCCGGCCCAGCTCGGCGCGCGGATCCGCGAGCGCGTCGCGGCCGAACACGGCATCACCTGCTCGGTCGGCGTCGCGAAGGTCAAGTTCGTCGCGAAGCTCGCCTCGGGCATGGCGAAGCCGGACGGCATGGTCGTCGTGCCCGCCGCGGAGACCCTCGCGTTCCTGCACCCGCTGCCCGTCTCGGCGCTGTGGGGCGTCGGCGCCCGCACCGAGGAGAACCTGCGGCGGCTCGGCCTCGACACGATCGCCGACGTCGCCGCGTTTCCACCCGAACGGCTGAAGAAGTCACTCGGCGTGGCCGTCGGCGAGCACCTCTACCGCCTCGCGCACGGCGTCGACGAACGCGAGGTCGTCACCGAGGCGCCGGACAAGTCGATCGGCGCCGAGCACACCTTCGACGTCGACCGGCACGACCGGGCCGAGATCGGCCTCGAGCTGCTGCGCCTCTCGGAGCGGGTCGGCGCGACCCTGCGCGGGCGGGGTGTGCGCGGCCGGACCGTCTCGATCAAGGTGCGGTTCGCGGACTTCCGGACCATCACCCGCGCCCGCACGCTGGTCTCGGCCACCGACGTCGCCCGCGAGATCACCGCCGTGGCCGTGGCGTTGCTCACCGAGCACGCGCCGACCGGCGCCGTCCGGCTGATCGGCGTCCGGGTCGAAGGGCTCGAAACGGGCGAAGCGGGCGAGCAGCTGGTGTTCGACTCGCCGGCGCCGCGGTGGCGCGACGCCGAGGTCGCGGCCGACGTCGCCCGCTCGAAGTTCGGTTTCGCGGCCGTCCGGCCGGCCTCGCTCCTGACCCCGCGAGACCCCTGAACCGGTCACGATCGGCGACGGTGACGGTCCGTCAGCCCTCCTCGGCCCGGATTTACCCCAATTCGATCCCTTCTGGATGCGGGATCGGGTAGTCGTCCGGGCGCGGGCCTCGTATCCTGGACAGTGCCACCCCGCCTGGGGTTGGCTGTTGGGTCCAGGACGTTGCGCGGCCCGGCGCCCGCGACAGCTGTGCCGGAGGAGGAAAGATGCCACTCTCCGAGCATGAGCAGCGGCTGCTCGATCAAATCGAGCGCGAGCTCTATGCCGAGGACCCCAAGTTCGCATCCACGGTGCGTGGCACCCGGTTGCGTCGCCCCGCTCGCCGACGGCGTATTCAGGGCATCGCCCTGTTCGTAGTGGGCGTGGCCCTGCTGGTGCTGGGCGTGGTGGTGCCGCAGTTCCGGGTGGCCGACATCCCGCTGATCAGCGTGCTCGGGTTCCTCGTGATGTTCTTCGGGGTCATGTTGGCCGTCACATCGATTCGGCACGGCGCCGAAGCGGACGGCAAGGGCGGCGGAGGGGGTGCCCGGGGCGGCAAGCAGCAAGGCCGCCGCAGCTCCTTCACCCAGCGGATGGAGGAGCGCTTCCGCCAGCGCTTCGAAGAGCAGTAGCGCCGTAAGACCTCGAGATCCGCGTCCCGCCCGTTCGGTGGGACGCGGATCTTCTTGTGTGCTCATCCGCCGCGGCCGGCCCGCCCGCCCCGGTGACAACGGTGGGTGACCCTCGCCCGGGTGACCCCCACCGCGCGACCGACGTGACCAAAGCCAGATCTCACGTGATCGGACCCGGATCTCGTGTGATGGACGCCGGAACTCGCGTGATTGAAGAGGCATCACGCGTGATTGGAGGGGCATCGCGAGTGATGCCCCTCGGGACACGGGTGATGCCCCGTGGGGTGCGGGTTAGTCGCGGTTGCGGAAGATCGAGCGGGGGAAGAGGCGGCCCTTCCAGGACATCGGGGCGTTGCGGTGCAGGCTCCGGCGCAGGTGGTCGAAGGCCGTCGGCAGGGTCGGGTCCGGGTCCGCGGTTTCGCCGTACCAGGAGCGTTCGACGACCCCGATGACTGTGCGCAGGCCTTCGCGGCCTTCGTCGTCCAGGTGGTGCTTCGCCGCCAGCTTCTGGCCGGCCACCCGGACCGTGTCGCTCGGGGGGATCGGCAGCCCGCGGTCGGCGCACTCGGCCCGCAGCTCGGACCACGCCGCGTCCGCCGCGCCGGGCCGCTGCCCGACGATCTCCTGCAGCCGCCGCCGCCTGCCGACGTCCCGGGCCGCCGACGGCCCGAGCAACCCGGCCAGCAGCAGCACGACGATCAGGCTGAACCACCAGGCCACCAGCCACGACAGCACGCCCAGCACGGCCACCCACAGCACCGCCGCGATCAGCGGCAGCCAGTTCTTGAGCACCGCGCCGAACCCCGTCGACGCCGGTGTGTTCTCCGGGAGCCGCCGTCGCCCGCCGGCGACCACCAGCGCGGTCGCCGCGAGCGCCAGCGCGGCCAGGACGCCGACCAGCACCCACTCCCAGGTCGGCGTGCCCTCGTCGGACTGCTGCGGGCCCTGCGCCTGCGTGTTCTGCTCGGTGTCGCGGGGCACGCCGGTCGGCGCGGCGCTCGACTGCACCGTGCTCGGCGCGATCTGCGTGTCGTCCGGCTGGTTGCCGTTCTCGCCGCCGGCCTGCAGGTACGGCGGGGTGATGCCGCGGCCGTCGGACAGCGGCGTCGGGTCGAACGTGACCCAGCCCTTGTCCCCGAAGTACGCCTCGACCCACGCGTGCGCGTCCTGGGTGGTGATCGACATGTAGTCGTTGACCGGGACGCCCGGGGTGAAGCCGATCGCCACCCGCGACGGGATGTCCGCGACCCGCAGCATCACGGCCATCGCCGAGGCGAACTGCTCGCAGAAGCCGCGCTTGCCCTTGAGGATGAAGTCGGCGAGCGCGTCGGCGTCGTTCGCCGGCGCGGTCTGGGTGTCGTAGACGAACCCGTTCTGCGCGGTGAAGTACTGCCAGATCGCGCTGGCCCGGTCGAAGTCGTTGGTCTTGCCCGCGATCAGCTGCTCGGTCTTCTGCCGGACGCGGTCGTCGACCCGGTCGATCTGCGTGTAGCGCGGCGGGAGGTCGTCGACCTTGTCGGTGACGCGCAGCTGCTGGGCCGTCGGCTCCTTCAGCGACGCGTATTCGGTGTAGGACGGCGGGACCTCGCTGCGCGTGGTGAACACCGTGCCGCTGACCTGGTCGTAGAGGTAGCCGTTGCCGGCGCCCTCGAGCACGCGCGGCGCGCCGTAGACCGGCAGCCAGTTGTCGCGCCAGCTCGTCGGCTCGACGTCGACCTTCCGGGCCGTGCCGCTGCCGTCGTCGCCCGGGGCGGGCGGCAGCTGCGGCCCGATCGGGCTGCCCTGCTGCGAACGGCCGTCGTCGTGCAGGCCCCAGCCCTTGTTGGGGTAGTAGGTGTCGAGCGTCATCGCGCGCAGCAGCCGCCGGTCGGTGCCGAGGCCGCGGACCTTGAACAGCTCCCGGTTCGCGCCCTGGTCGAGCATGCCGCGCAGCTCGGTGAACGGCTGGATGCCGAAGCCGCCGGCGCCCGCGCCCGGTCCGTCGCCGCTGGTGCCGAACGGGATCCGGCCGACCGTGCCGACCCAGGTGATCGCCCCGCCGAACAGGCCGAGCACGATCGCCGCGCAGACCACCGCGACCGGCGCCGACAGCACGCCCGGCTTGCCGCTGCGCCCGGGCGCCTCGCGGGTCCGCCAGCGCTGGTGGCGGTGGTTGCCGTCGACGGCGAGCAGGCCGGCGAACGCGGCCCCGCCGAGCAGGAACGTCCACCAGGGCAGCATTTCCTCGGAGAGCGCGGCCGGCACGGCGTAGACGCAGAGCAGCACCAGCCCGGTCGCGGCGGGCGCCGCGGCGGCCACCGTGAGCGTGTCGACCAGCACGGCGACCAGGCCGACCAGGATCGTCACGAGACAGAGGATCGGCTGGCTGCCCTCGACCGGTGGCAGCCCGACCCGGATCTGGTCGGCCGCGGCCGCGAGCGTGCTCCCGAGCTCTCCGAACGCGTCCGGGCCCGGGATGATCAGCAGGATCCCGTGCGTGGTGAAGGCGCCGGTGATGAGGAACAGCAGCACGAGCAGCTGGCCGAGGCCGACGAGCACGGTCGGCACCTGCAGCGAGCGCAGCGCGAGCCCGCTCGCGCCGATCAGCAGGACGGCGACGAACAGGTAGCCGAACCAGGCCAGGCCGGACACGACGCTCGTCACGGACGTCGCCGCGCAGAGCGTCGCGATCGCGGCGCAGGCCGGGGCCAGGAGACTGCCGCGCCAGGCGGACAGCGGGTGCTGGGTGGCAGGACGCCGGGGCGGCGTCGCGGACGGGCGCGGCGGGGCGGCGGTGCTCATCGGCTGCCGCCGATCAGCGTGCCGCGGCGGGCGCCCGCCTGGCAGAGCTCGGCCCACACCTGGGGCATCGGCGAGCCGGGGCCGGCGATCACCACGCCCCAGCCGGCCGCGCGCAGCAGCGCGGCCGAGTCCTCGGTGGCCGCGGCCCGCTGCTCGGGCGCGCTCACCCCGGCCGACCACGCCGGCGTGTCGAGCAGGACGGCGAGGCTGCGGATCCCGCGCGGGCGGTACTGGGTCAGCTCGTGCACGGCCTCGGTGCTGACCGTGCCGAGCACGGCGATCAGCTCCTGGCCGTCGGCCGGGTCGCGGGCCAGCGTGATGTCGCGCTGGTGCGCGGCCTGCAGCGCGGCGAGCGCGTCGAGCACGACGTGGTCGTAGTGGTCGCCGCCGTCGCCGGGGGTGTCGGCCAGGACGGCGCCGTGCTCGCTGACCAGCCGGACGCGGTGCCCGGCGCGGCGCAGGTGCAGTGCGGCGGACGCGGTGAAGGACACCGCCCACTCCAGGCTGGCGGCGGGACCGGCGCCGTGGTGCGCGGCCGCGCGGTGGTCCAGCAGCACCGTGGTGCCGCCGCGCCAGGGCCGTTCCTCGACGCGCACCATGATCTCGTCGCGGCGGGCGGTCGAGCGCCAGTGCACCTTCCGCAGGTCGTCGCCCTGGCGGTACTGCCGGACGATGACGTCGGCCTCGCCCTGCCCGGCGTGCAGCCGGACGGTGCCGTCGTCGCCGACGCCGATGCCCGCGCCGCTCGGCAGCCCCCACAGGGCGACCACGCGGGGGACGACGACCAGCCGCGAGTGCCCGATCAGCTCGCGCTCGAACTCGCACAGCCCGAACGGGTCGGTGATGGTCGCGCGCAGCGGCCCGACCTGCTGGATCCCGCGCAGCACCGGCTGCAGCGGGTAGCGCAGCGCGACGCGCCGGTCGTGCGGGAGCCGTTCGACGACGAACCGCGGCCGCGAACCCAGCGCGTACGGCACGCCGTCCTCGAGCAGGACCTCGCCGGCCGGCAGCCGCCCGCTGCGCCACAGCTCCAGCTGCACCTCGCCGTTCGCGCCGACCGCGACGCGCTGGGGGTGCAGCGCCCGGGTGGCGCCGATCCGCAGCCGGGTCGCCGAGATGAACGCGGCGACCAGCAGCGGCAGGGCCACCACGAACACCGCGACCCGCAGCAGGTCGCGTTCGTTGAGGACGAACGAGCACACCGCGGCCGCGAGCCCCGCGGCCAGGAGGCAGCGGCCGCGGGTGGTCAGGCCGGACAGGGCACGCAGCATGCGGTTCTCTTCACCTTCGCCGAAGGGACTACTGGCGCGGGCCGGAGCCCTGGGGCACCGGGACGCGGTGCAGGACCGCCCGCACGACGTCGGTCGCCGAGCGGCGGGCCGCGTGGGCCTCGGTGGTGAGCATCAGGCGGTGCGCGAGGACCGGGACCGCGACGGTGTGCAGGTCGTCCGGGACGACGTAGTCCCGGCCGGACAGCGCCGCCTGCGCGCGCGCCGCGCGGACCAGGTGCAGCGTCGCGCGCGGGGACGCGCCGAGCCGGATCTCCGGCAGCTGCCGCGTCGCCGAGACGAGGTCGACGGCGTACCGGCGGACCTCGGGGGCCAGGTGCACGCCGCGGACCGTCTCGATCAGGCGGTGCACGGTCTCGCCGTCGGACACCGGCTGCAGGTCCTCGATCGGGTTGTGCCCGGCGTGCTCGTCGACCATGGCCAGCTCGGCCTGCTGGTCGGGGTAGCCGATGGAGACCCGCGCGGTGAAGCGGTCGCGCTGGGCTTCGGGCAGCGCGTACGTGCCTTCCATCTCGATCGGGTTCTGCGTCGCGATCACCATGAACGGCTCTTCGAGCCGGTAGGTCGTGGTGTCGACGGTGACCTGGTGCTCTTCCATGCACTCGAGCAGCGCCGACTGCGTCTTCGGCGAGGCGCGGTTGATCTCGTCGCCCACCACGATGTTGGCGAACACCGGGCCGGGGCGGAAGTCGAACTCGCCGGACTGGCGGTTGTAGATGGAGACGCCGGTGACGTCGCTCGGCAGCAGGTCCGGGGTGAACTGGATGCGGCTGACCGTGCAGTCGATGGACCGGGCCAGCGCCTTGGCCAGCGACGTCTTCCCGACGCCGGGCACGTCCTCGACAAGCAGGTGGCCCTCGGCGAGCAGGGTGACCAGGGCGATCCGGATGACGTCGGGCTTGCCGACCAGCACGCGCTCGATGTTGGCGGCGATCCGCCGGGCGACCTCGTGCAGTTCGTCCAGCGACACTCTGCCGGGACGGCCGTGGGCCCGGCCGTTGCCCGAGGCGTCCGCCGGATAAGGCGGCCGCCCGGATGCCTGCTCGCCCGATCCGGGCGTCGCAGACTGGATTCTCGACGTCACTCGACCTCCTGGTGGCGCATGACTGGGCGCACTGTGCGCACAGCCGGGCCGAACGGCCCCCTGGCTGCTGTCCGCGCAGCGACCAGCCTTCCATCCAGTGTGTCAAACCCGGGCGAACCCAGGGGCCGGAACCCCGCGAAGCCCCGGTGCCGACGGTCGTCATGGCGGTCGATGACACTGCGCAAGCTGGGACGATACCCCGATCGGGTGTCCTGTCACCCGATTCTGGGCGCTCCCGCTGACACCCCGCACTGTCGTATGCTCCGATGCGAGGTCGCTCCGCTACTGAGAGGCGTAACCGCTTATGAGCGAGGTGCGAACGCAGCCGCCGTTCGACGTGCGCGGGTTCGCGGTCGCGCCCGAGCTGGCGACCGACGCCTACGCGAAGCTCGGCCAGCTGCAGGACGTCGTGGGCGAGATGGTCCGCGAGGCCAAGGTGCTCGGCCGCAGCGTGCCGCTCGGCGGCGGGTACGCCGGCGAGATCGGCAAGTTCATGGCCGAGTACGGCATCGGCGGCTCCGGCTCGGCCGTGCAGCAGCTGACCGCGTTCGGCCAGGAGCTCGAGACCCTCAAGCACCGGATCGGCCAGGCGCTGGCGAAGTACCAGCACGCCGACGAGCAGGCGGCCGACGGCGTGGACTGCACGGGTGGCTGAGCGCGTGCACCAGAAGTATCTGTGGGCGCCGGCCCTCCTGCTTCTCGCGGCTTGCGGATCGCAACCCGTGCAGCCGGCCGCAGTCGGGCACGCGTCCTCGCAGGCGACCGCCCCGGCGGTGCCGCCGCCGGTGGCCGAGCCCGGCACCCTGGCCGCGCTCGATCCGTGCGCGCTGCTCTCGCCGCAGGACCGCTCGGCGGCCGGGGTGAGCGTGCTCGGCCGGCCCAAGGACATCGCCGGGGCGCGGGCCTGCGACTGGACCGTGCCCGGCACCTTCGGCGTCACCGTGACCCTCGACGACCACAACGGCCTGGCCGACCTCGACGTCGCGAAGAAGACCGCCACCAAGACGACCGTCGGCGCCCACCCGGCGCTGCGCGTCTCGGACAAGAAGGCCGCCGACGGCACCTGCTCCGTGCTGCTCGGGGTGGGGGACGCCGGCAGCGTCCAGGTCGACGTCAGCAACACCGCCTTCACCGACACCGCGCTCGCCTGCCGCCGCGCGGCCACGGTGGCCGGGCTGGTCGAACCCAAGCTGCCCTGACCCGACGACCGGAAGGTTGCGCCGTGCCCGACGCCGAGCCCCCCGTCCCCACCGCGAGGTACGAGTCCTACAGCCACGAGGCGATGGCCGCCGAGGTCGAGCGGGACAACGACCCGGTCGCCGCGGGCGAGGCGGGCGCCCGCTGGGACGGGCTGGCGAAACGGCTGCACGAGTCGACCGCCGACCTCGCCGCGCTGATCGCCGGCACGCACGAGACCTGGCAGGGGCCGGCGGGTGACGCCGCCCGCGCGTCGCTCGACCGCGCCGCGAAGTGGCTCTCGCACTCCGCCGCGGTGTCGGCGTCGGTCGGCACCGCCGTCGGCGCGCAGGCGGAGACGTCCGCGCGGGCCCGGGCGGACATGCCGCCGCCGGTGACCTACGACCCGGCGGCGATGATCCGCGACGCCGCCGGCACCGGCAGCATCCTCGTGCTGGCCGGGCTGGCCGACGAGATGGAGGCCCGCCGCGCCGAGGCGGAAGCCGCGCGGCAGAAGGCGATCGACGTCCTCCGCACCCGGGACGCGGCCCTGCGCGGCCACGTGCCGGGCGAGACGTTCGCGGCCCCGCCGTCCCTGGGGCAGGCTTGATCCGCGTCTCCGCGTCCGCGTTCGACATCCTCTGGACGGACCTCGGGCACGACCGCCCGCCCGAGCCGCTGAGCGTGCGCAGCGTCGGCGGCACCGACGAGGAGCGCGCCGAGGTGCGCAAGGCCGTGTACGAGAACCTCGCCGGGCGCGGGCTCTACGACGGGTCCCGGCTGGAACCCGCGCTGGCGCACCGGCTGGAGCTGCTCGCGGCGGGGGAGGTGTACGTCGCCTGCGAGGCGCTGGCCGACATGACGGCGGAGCTGCCCTTCCGCGCGGTGACGGCCGTCCGCGGCCGCCGCGGCGTCCTGGCGACCCAGCCGGAGCAGACGATCAGCCTCGACGGGATCCGCGAAAGCGAGCTGTGCACGGCGATCGTCGACGTCCTGCCGGAGCTGACGGCGGGCCCGGGGTACGGCGTCAGCCTCGCCGCGGCCGCGCTCGGCTCCGGCGTCGAGGGCGTTGAGGGCGTCGAGGACCCGGTGTTCGCCGAGCGCGGCGCGCGGTCGGCGGCGTCGTCGGCCCAGCTGCGGGAGGTCCTGGCGATCCAGGCGCGCCCGGTGTACGCGGCGGGCCAGTTCAGCGTCAGCCGCCGGGGCGCGTCCGGCCGGGTCGAGCGCACGGGCGGGCTGACGTGGTTCGACACCGACGTCGGCGCGTACTGCGCGACGAAGAGCGCGGGCCGCGGCGGGCAGGACTGGGTGACGGTCACCCCGGTCGACAGCGCCCGGCTCGCGTCCCGCGTCGCCGCCCTGGTCACCCCCGAAGCCTGACCCGGGTGCCCGAAGGGGCAGGAACCGCGTCCGGACGGGCAGTCCCGTGATCCGGGCGCCGGCACGCGTGATCGACGGGTCGGCACGCGTGATTGGAGGGTCGACACGGCGCCTGAGGGTGTGTCGACCTTCCAATCACGCGTGCCGGCGTTTCCGTCACGGGTGATGACCTTCTGATCACGCGGGGAGCCGGGGCCGGACGGGTGATGCCTGGTCACCCGGGTTCCCCACTCCGCTCCACCCGGGCCCCCACCGCACCCCACCCGGATCCCCACCGGGCCCCACCGGTGTCCCCACTCGGCCCCACGGCGGGTGGTACTGGTTCTTTCGCGGCCGTTATGCGGACGTTTCGGGGGCAGCTGAGGTTGCTCCGGTCCACCACGGCGGGGGATCTTGGCCACGGTGCCCCACCACGCCCCCCACCAGGCCCCACCGTGCTGACCTGCGCAAACGCCTGACACGACGGAGTGAGGCGCGCGTTTGACGCGTTGACTGTGGTGAAAAGTGGGGTACGGTGGTGGCCAGTGGGGCGGAAGGGAAGCCCCGGAGCCGCAGCCAGTGGTCCGCCACCGGATGCGGTAGGGAGGTGGAGGCCGTGTTCCTCGGCACCCACACCCCGAAGCTGGACGACAAGGGGCGGCTCGCGCTGCCCGCGAAGTTCCGCGACGCCTTGGCCGGCGGGCTGATGCTCACCAAGGGGCAGGACCACTGCCTCTTCGTCTTCCCCCGCGCCGAGTTCGAGCAGATGGCGCGCAAGGTCGCCGAGGCCCCGTTCACGAACGAGGCCGTCCGGGCCTACCAGCGTTACCTGTTCGCCGGGACGGACGAGCAACGCCCTGACGGGCAGGGGCGCATCAGCATCGCGCCCGAGCTCCGCCGCTACGCGGGGCTCAGCAAGGAATGCGTGGTGATCGGGGCGATCACCAGGCTGGAGATCTGGGACGCCGAAGCGTGGCAGGGCTACCTGGAGGAACACGAAGACAGCTACGCGAAGGCTCGAGAGGAAGTACTGCCGGGCGTCTTCTAGGCGCGTGGACGCGGTGCACCCACGTCGTCGGGGGACGGGGGTACGCCACGCCCGCGCACCTCGCCGACGCCCACCCGGATGCCGTGAGGCCTCTGTCCGCTCAATGGCCCTGGTGCACCTTCCCCGGTACCAGGTCAGCAGCGGGCGGACAGGGACCTGACGGCATCCGCTGCATTTCCCCCGAGTCGCCATCAGAGAGGGGGGAGGGAACATGACGGCACCCGAGCACGTCCCGGTGCTGCTCGGCCGCATCGTCGAGCTGTTCGCTCCCGTGTTCGCCGATCGTGACGCGGTCCTGGTGGACGCGACCGTCGGCCTCGGCGGGCACTCCGACGCCATTCTCGAAGCCTTCCCGCGCCTGCGGCTGGTCGCGCTCGACCGCGACCCCGCCGCGCTGGAGAAGTCGGGCGAACGCCTGGCCCGCCACGGCGACCGCGTCGACCTCGTGCACACCGTCTACGACGGACTCCCGGAAGCGATCGAGGACCTGGGACTGTCCCGTGTGGACGGCATCCTCTTCGACCTCGGCGTCTCGTCGATGCAGCTGGACCGCACCGAGCGCGGGTTCGCGTACTCGAAGGACGCGCCGCTCGACATGCGGATGGACCCGACCACCGGGTTCACCGCCGCCGACGTCCTCAACACCTACGCACCCGGCGAGCTGATCCGGATCCTGCGCGACTACGGCGAAGAGCGGTTCGCGCAGCGGATCGTCCGCGCGGTCGTCAACGCCCGCGAGAAGGAACCGTTCACGATGAGCGGGCGCCTGGTCGAGCTGCTCTACGACGCCGTCCCGGCGGCGAGCAGGCGCACCGGCGGGCACCCGGCCAAGCGGACTTTCCAGGCGCTGCGGATCGAGGTCAACGGCGAGCTGGAGGTGCTGCGCCGGGCCATGCCCGCCGCGCTGGGCGCGCTCGCCGTCGGCGGCCGGATCGTCGTGGAGTCCTACCAGTCACTGGAAGACCGCCTGGTGAAGCAGGCGCTGGCCGAGCTCGCGAAGTCCCGCACGCCGGAAGGACTTCCGGTGGAGCTGCCGGGACACGGACCGGAGCTGAAGCTCCTGACCCGGGGGGCCGAAAAGGCCGGCGAAGAGGAGATCGAACACAACCCGCGTGCCGCTTCGGTGCGGTTGCGGGCCGCCGAGAGGATCGGAGAGCCGCGATGACCGCTCCCACGAAGCGCCGGGCCGGCGGGCCCGCGACGCGCAAGCGTGCCGAGCCCGCCCGCGGGACCACCGTCGAAACGGAACCGCGGCAGGCGGAACCGGGCCAGGCCGCGCCCCGGCGCGCCTCGCGCGGGCGCACGTCCGCGGCCGAGCGCGCCTACGCGCGCCGCGCCCAGCGCGCCGACCTGCTGAAGGAGCGCGATCCCCGTCCCGCGCCGAAGGCCGAGCGGGTGCCGGCCGAGCGCGACCAGGACGTGCCGAAGCCCAAGGTGAAGCTGCAGCTGCGGCTGCCGAAGTCGCGCGCGTCGTTCGTGCTGCTGATGATGGCGCTGCTGGCCGCCGGCGTGGCGACCACGCTGTGGCTGACCACGCAGGCGATCGCCGACTCCTACCGCCTCGAGCAGCTGCGCTCCACCAACTCGAACCTGGCGGAGACGAAGGAGCAGCTGCAGCGCGACGTCGCCAAGGCGGAGTCGCCCGCGTCGCTGGCCCCCGCGGCCCAGCAGCTCGGCATGGTGCCCGGTGGCGACCCGGCGCGGATCCTCGTCGGCCCCGACGGGAAGACGTCGCTGGTCGGCGAGCCGAAGAAGGCCAAGGCGGACACCCCGCCGGTGCCGGCCGCGCCGCCCGCCGCGCCCGCCGCGGGCACGCAGTCGGAGCAGGGCGCGCCCATCGAGGGCGACCAGCCCGCGGTGCCCGCCGAAGACCAGCCCGCGGCGCCGCCGGCGCAGCCCGGGGGCCAGTGATGGCGACGAGCCGGGGTGGGCAGTCCCGGGCCCGCGCCGCGGGCAGCGCGCGGCGGACCTACGCCGCCGGGACCCGCAGCGCCGCCGCGCGCCGGGGCAACGGCGGCCACCGCAGCCGGTTCTCCGCGGTGCGCCTCATCCTGGTCGCGGTGCTCCTCGTCGCGGGCGTGAAACTGGTGCAGGTGCAGTGGTTCGACGCGGGCGAGCTGTCGCTGGCCGCGGAGAAGCAGCGCACCCAGACCATCGACATCCCGGCCCAGCGCGGGTCCATTGTGGACCGCAACGGCGCCAAGCTGGCGTTCAGCGTCGAGGTCCGCACGCTGTCGGTGAACCTCAAGGCGTTCCGCAAGAACATGGCCGACCTGGCCGCGAAGGCGCCGGGGACGAAGAAGACGTTCGACAGCGAGACCGCCGCGGCCGCCAAGTACATCGCGGCCAAGGTGCCGGGCCAGCTCACCGAGCAGCAGCTGCTGGACCTGTTCCACAAGCAGGCGTCGTTCACCTACCTGGAGAACAACGTCGAGCCGTCGGTCGCCGCCGACATCGTCAAGCAGTTCGCGTGGATCGGCGTCGAGAAGCGCGCGCTGCGGGAGTACCCGGGCGGCAGCCTGGCCGCCAACATCGTCGGCGCGGCGAACTGGCGCTCCGACGACCCGGACGTCTCCAAGCACAACCTGCACGGCCTGGTCGGGCTCGAGGCGGTCCGCGACAACGACCTGGCCGGCACGCCGGGCCGGATGCTGGTCAACACCAAGAACGGCAGCGACAACGTCGTCATCCCGGGCACCGAGCGCGACCTGCAGGCCGCCGTCCCGGGGTCGGACCTGGAGCTGACGATCGACTCCGACCTGCAGTACGAGGTGCAGCGGCAGCTCTCGGACTACGTCCAGCAGTCGCACGCCAAGGGCGGGCAGGCCGTGGTCATGGACTCGAAGACCGGCGAGGTCTACGCGCTGGCCAACGACCGGACGTTCGACCCCAACGACCCGTCGACCTGGACGAACGAGGACCTGGCCAACCCCGCGGTCACCACGCCGTTCGAACCCGGCTCGGTCAACAAGATCGTCACCGCCACCGGGGCGATCGACTACGGCGTCGCGACGCCCGAGTCGACGATCCAGGTGCCCGGCGCGCTGCAGGTCGCGGACAAGACCGTGCACGACGCCTGGACCCACGGCACGCAGACGTTCACCACCGCCGGGATCTTCGCCAAGTCGTCCAACATCGGCACGCTGCTGCTGGCGCAGAAGATCGGCGAGGAACGCTACGTCGACCTGCTCAAGAAGTTCGGTCTCGGCCAGCGCACCGGCGTCGGCCTGCCCGGCGAGAGCGCGGGCTTCGTGCCGGCGCGCAGCCAGTGGTCGGCGACCACCTTCGGCAACCTGCCGATCGGGCAGGGCCTGTCGATGACCGTGCTGCAGATGGCCGGGATGTACCAGGCGATCGCGAACGACGGCCTGCGCGTCGAACCCCGGATCGTCAAGGCGAAGGTGAACCCGGACGGGACGACGGTGGCCGAGCCGGCGCCGAAGACCGTGCAGGTGGTTCCGCCGCAGACGGCGAAGACGGTGCGCGACATGATGCGCGCGGTCGCGCAGAACGGCAAGGGCCTGCAGAAGGGCACCGCGCCGACGGCGGCGGTCGAGGGTTACCAGATCTCCGGCAAGACCGGCACGGGCCAGCAGATCGACCCGCGGACGAAGCTGTACAGCGACCACCTCTACAACATCACCTTCGCCGGCATCCTGCCCGCGGACCACCCGCGGTTCGTGGTCGGCATCCGGCTGGACGCGCCGGACACGACGCTGCCGGTGGGCCACTCCGCCGCGCCGCTGTTCCACACGATCGCCTCGTACCTGACGCAGCGGTTCCAGATCCCGCTGTCCGACGGCCCGGCGCCGGAGGTCCCGCTCATCGTGCCGTGAGCACGATCCGTGAAGGCCCCCTTACCGCTCCGTGGTCCGTGAAGGCCACCTTGAGGGACATAGAGTCCCTCGAGGTGGCCTTCACGGCTTTTCCGCCGGTCATCGTCCACTTCGGCCGGACGCGCGCGGGAAAGTGTTGCGCCACAAGAGGGTCTGGCGCCGCATTTAGCACATGTGCCGGACCCGCACGCAATCGCCGTACCGCGTGAGGGCCCCCGAACCGCCCGCCGGTAGCCTCTTGGCCGTGTCCGTGTCCTCGTCCAGTTCCCCGGTGCCGGAAAGCCCGGTGAAAGCGGTCCCCGCACCGCCGCGCCCGGCGCGCATCGTCCCGGTCCCGCTGGCGACGCTGCTCGCCAGGGCGGACGCCCGGCTGATCGCCGACTCGCCCGACGCCGCCGACCTCACCGTCACCGGCACCACCCTGCGGGCGCAGCACGTGCTGCCCGGCGACCTGTTCGCCGCGCTGCCCGGCGCCCGCGCGCACGGCGCCGACTTCAGCGACCAGGCGATCGCCGCCGGCGCCGTCGCGGTCCTCACCGACGCCGAAGGGGCCGAGCGGCCCGCGCTGCGCGACGCCGGCGTCCCGATCCTCGTGCACGCCGACCCGCGCGCCGCCCTCGGCGAGATCGCCGCCTGGATCTACGGCGAGCCGTCGCTGCGGCTGTCCGTGCTCGGCGTCACCGGCACCTCCGGCAAGACCACCACCTCCTACCTGGTCGACGCCGGGCTGGAGGCCGCCGGGCTGACCACCGGCATGATCGGCACGGTCGAGACCCGCATCGCCGGCGAACGGCTGGTCAGCGGGTTCACCACGCCGGAGGCCCCGGACCTGCAGGCGCTGTTCGCGGTGATGCTCGAACGCGGCGTCACGCACGTGCCGATGGAGGTCTCCAGCCACGCGCTCGCGCTGGGCCGGGTCAACGGCACCCGGTTCGCGGTCGGCGCGTTCACCAACCTCTCCCAGGACCACCTGGACTTCCACAAGGACATGCAGGAGTACTTCGCCGCGAAGTCGCTGCTGTTCGACGGCCGCTCCACCACCGAGGTCGTCGTGGTCGACAGCGCGTGGGGGCAGGCGCTGCTCACCCCGCAGACGATCACCGTGAGCACCGACCCGGGCACCGACGCCGCGTGGAAGGCCACCGACCTGGAGGCCACCCCGCACGGTGAGCAGACGTTCACCCTGCACGGCCCGGACGGTGTCTCGGCGCCGGCGCGGATCCCGCTGCCCGGCGAGTTCAACGTCGCCAACGCCGTGCTCGCCGCCGCGATCCTGAGCACGGCCGGGGTGGGCTTGGAGCACATCGTCACCGGGCTCGCCCAGGTGCAGGTGCCGGGCCGGATGGAGCGGGTGCACGTCGGCCAGGACTTCACCGCCGTCGTCGACTACGCCCACAAGCCGGCCGCGGTCGCCCAGGGCCTGGACGCGCTGCGGGCGCGGGCCGAGGGCCGGATCATCACCGTGCTCGGCTGCGGTGGCGACCGGGACACCGCGAAGCGCCCGATGATGGGCGAGGCGGCGGCCCGCCGCAGCGAGGTCCTGATCGTCACCGACGACAACCCGCGGTCCGAAGACCCCGCGGCCATCCGGGCCGCGATGCTGGCCGGCGCCCGCGGTGTCGGCCCCGCCGAGGGCGGCGAGATCGTCGAAATCGGCGACCGCCGCGAGGCCATCGCCCACGCCGTGGCGCTGGCCGCGCCGGGCGACATCGTCTTCATCGCCGGCAAGGGGCACGAGACCGGCCAGGAGGCCGGCGGCGTCGTGCACCCGTTCTCCGACCGCGACGAGCTGGCCGCGGCCATCCGCAACAAACTCGAGGTGAGTGTGTGATCGTGCTCAGCCTGGCCGAGATCGCCGACGTCGTCGGCGGCCGGCTGCACCGCGCCGACCCGGGCGCGCAGGTGACCGGCAGCGTGGAGTTCGACACCCGGCAGCTCGTCCCCGGCGGCCTGTTCGTGGCCCTGCCGGGGGAGAAGGTCGACGGCCACGACTTCGCGGCCAAGGCCGCCGAGTCCGGCGCGGTCGCCGTGCTCGCCGCCCGTGAGGTCGACGCGCCCGCGATCGTCGTGCCGCCCCTGGCGCCCGGCGAGGCGCACGAGCGGTCGGTCGCGCTGACCGGCGACAAGGACGGCTCCGGCGCCGCGGTGCTGGCCGCGCTGGCCAAGCTCGCCCGGTTCGTCGTGCAGCGCCTGGCCGAAGGAAACCTGACCGTCGTCGGCGTCACCGGCTCGTCGGGCAAGACGTCGACCAAGGACGTCATCGCCCAGCTGCTCGAGCCGCTCGGCCCGACGGTCGCGCCGCCCGGGTCGTTCAACAACGAGCTGGGCCACCCGTGGACCGCGCTGCGGGCCGACGCGCAGACCCGGCACCTGGTGCTGGAGCTGTCCGCGCGCGGGCCGGGGCACATCGCCCACCTCGCCGAGATCGCCCCGCCGAAGATCGGCGTCGTGCTGAACGTCGGCACCGCGCACGTCGGCGAGTTCGGCTCCCGCGAGGGCATCGCGAAGACCAAGGGCGAGCTGGTCGAGGCCCTGCCCGAGGACGGCGTCGCGATCCTGAACCTGGACGACCCGCTGGTCGCGGCCATGGCGAGCCGGACGAAGGCCCGCGTGGTGTTCGTCGGCGAGAGCCCGTCCGCGCAGGTCCGCGCGGAGAACATCACCCTCGACGGCGAGGCCCGCGCGTCCTTCCGGCTGGTCACCCCGGCCGGCGAGGCGGACGTGACGCTGCCGCTGCACGGAGAGCACCACGTCGGCAACGCGCTGTCCGCCGCGGCGGTCGCCCTGGAGCTGGGCGCGACCCCGGCGGCGATCGCCGCGGTGCTCTCGTCGCTCGAACGGCGGTCCGCGCGGCGCATGGAGGTCGTCACCCGCGAAGACGGCGTCACGATCCTCAACGACTCCTTCAATGCCAACCCGGAGTCGATGCGGGCCGGCCTGAAGGCGCTCGCCGCGATGACGCGGGAGAGCGGCCGCCGGTCCTGGGCCGTGCTCGGCGTGATGGGCGAGCTCGGCGCGGACGCGGTCACCGCGCACGACGAGATCGGCCGGCTCGTCGTGCGGCTCAACATCGCCAAGCTCGTCGTGATCGGCCCCGAGGCGGCGGCCATGCACCAGGGGGCCCACCAAGAGGGTTCCTGGGGCGAGGAGTCGGTCCTGGTACCCGACGTCGAGGCCGCCGCCGCCCTGCTGCATGATCAGCTCCGTCCCGGGGACGTCGTGCTGGTCAAGGCCTCCAAGGCCGCCGGTCTCTGGCGTGTCGCCGAAGCCCTGCTCGAACCCCGGGAAACCGACAACTCCGAAACACGCTCGAACGGTGGTGACGCGTGATCAGCATCCTGATCGCGGCCGCGGCGGGCCTGCTGGTCTCCATCATGCTCACGCCCTACCTCATCCGGGTCTTCTCCCGGCAGGGCTTCGGGCAGGAGATCCGCGAGGAAGGCCCCCAGGGACACAAGTCCAAGCGCGGTACCCCGACCATGGGCGGTGTCGCGATCATCATCGCGATGGTCGTCGGGTACTTCGCCGCGCACCTGATCAACTGGATGGTCAACTCCAAGAGCGGCGCGCCGACGGTCTCCGGGCTGCTCGTGCTGATGCTCGCCGTGGGGCTGGGCGTCGTCGGGTTCCTCGACGACTTCATCAAGATCCGCAAGCAGCGCAACCTCGGGCTGAACAAGACCGCGAAGCTGGTCGGCCAGCTGGTGGTCACGGTCGCCTTCGCGGTCCTCGCGCTGAACTTCCCGAACGAGCAGGGCATCACGCCGGCGTCGGAGAGCCTCTCCTACGCCCGTGACCTCGCGCTGATCACGTTCCCGTCGATCATCTTCGTGATCTTCTGCTACATCGTGATCTCGGGCTGGTCGAACGCGGTGAACTTCACCGACGGCCTCGACGGCCTGGCGGGCGGCTCGGCGGCGATGGTGCTGGCGACCTACGTGGTCATCTCGTTCTGGCAGGAGCGGCTGTCCTGCGCGAACGGCCCGGCGCAAGCCTGTTACTACGTGCGGGACCCGCTGGACCTGGCGGTGGTCGCCGCGGCGGCGACCGGCGCGTGCGTCGGGTTCCTCTGGTGGAACGCGGCCCCGGCGAAGATCTTCATGGGCGACACCGGTTCGCTGGCCCTCGGCGGCCTGGTCGCCGGGCTGTCGATGACCACCCGCACCGAGCTGCTCGCCATCGTCATCGGCGGCCTGTTCATGGTCGAGATGATCTCGGTGGTCGCGCAGATCGCGGTCTTCCGGACGACCCGGCGAAGGCTGTTCCGGATGGCGCCCTTCCACCACCACTTCGAGCTCGCCGGGTGGGCCGAAACCACGGTGATCATCCGGTTCTGGTTGCTGTCGGCGATCTGCTGCATGTTCGGGCTCGGCCTGTTCTACAGCGAGCAGCTCGGAGGCTGACGTGGATTTGGCCGGTCGTCACGTCCTCGTCGCCGGTGCGGGTGTCACCGGCAAGTCGATCGTCCCCGTGCTGACGGAGCTGGGCGCGCGCGTCACCGTCACCGACGGCAACGCCGAGCGGCTCGCCGAGCTGGAGGGCCTGGGCGCCGAGCTGGTGCCCGGGCTGAGCGAGCCCCCCGAGGGGACCGCGCTGGTCGTCACCAGCCCCGGCTGGCGGCCGACGTCGCCGCTGCTGGTGGCCGCCGCCGAGGCGGGGGTCGAGGTCATCGGCGACGTCGAGCTGGCCTGGCGGGTCGGGCAGCTGCGCGAGCACCCGCCGTCGTGGCTGGTGATCACCGGCACCAACGGCAAGACGACCACGGCCGGCATGCTCGAGTCGATCCTCAAGGGGGGCGGCGCCCACGCCGTGGCCTGCGGGAACATCGGGTACGCGGCCCTGGACGCCGTCCAGGCCGGGTACGACGTGCTGGCCGTGGAGCTCTCGAGCTTCCAGCTGCACTGGTCCTCGACGCTGGCGCCGGACGCCGCCGTGGTGCTGAACCTGGCCGAGGACCACATCGACTGGCACGGCTCGATGGACGAGTACGCCGACGCCAAGGGGCGGGCCTACACCCACGCCAAGATCGTCGTGCACAACGCCGACGACGAATGGTCCGTGAAGATCGCCGACGACCACGCGCCCGAGGACGCCCGGCGCGTGGCGTTCCGGCTGGACACGCCGTCCGTCGGCGAGCTGGGCCTGGTCGAGGACCTGCTGGTCGACCGCGCGTTCGTCGCCGACCCGGCGACCAGCGCCGAGGAGCTGGCCACGCTGGCCGACGTCCGCCCGGCCGGCCCGCACAACGTCTCCAACGCCCTCGCCGCGGCCTCGCTGGCCCGCGCCCACGGCGTCACGCCCGGCGCCGTGCTGAAGGGCCTTCGCGAGTACCAGCCGGCCCCGCACCGGGCCGTCGAGGTCGCCGAGGTGGCCGGCGTCCGGTACGTCAACGACTCGAAGGCGACCAACCCGCACGCGGCCGCCGGGTCGCTGCGCGCGCACGAAAGCATCGTCTGGATCGCCGGGGGCCAGCTCAAGGGCGCCTCGGTGGACGAGCTGGTGATCACCATCGCGAACCGCTTGCGCGGAGTTGTGCTACTCGGTGTCGATTCACCCGTGATCGCCGCCGCGGTTGCGCGACACGCGCCGGATGTCCCGGTGAACAGCCTCCGTCCGGGTGACCATGAACCCATGACTGCGGCGGTGAGTGCGGCCAGCGCGATGGCCCGGCCAGGTGACGTGGTGCTGCTCGCACCCGCCGCGGCGTCGTTGGACATGTTCCGCAACTACGGCGAGCGCGGCGACGCGTTCGCCGCGGCGGTGCACGTCCTCCGCGACGACGCAGCGGGGGCGCCGAGTGACGGTCACTGAGCCCAAGCCCTCCGCCGCCCCGAAGCGGCCGCGCCGGGAGCGCAAGGAAAGCGGCTTCGTCGCCTTCCGCACCGCGCTGACCGCGTGGCTCTCGCGCCCGCTGGCCTCGTTCCACCTCGTGCTCGCCCTCACCGGCGTGCTCACCGTCATCGGCGTCGTCATGGTGCTCTCGGCGTCGTCGGTCGACTCCTACAACCCGAAGACCGGCAGCGGCGTCTACGCGCAGTTCACCAAGCACCTGATCTTCGTCGCGCTCGGCGGGGTCGTGTTCTGGCTGGGCATGCGGGTCAAGCTGGAGCGGATCCGGCGGATGTCGGCCACCGCGACGGTCGTCTGCCTCGGCCTGCTGGTGCTGGTGCTGACCCCGCTGGGCTCGACCGTGAACGGCTCGCAGGGCTGGTTCCGGCTCGGCGAGTTCACGTTCCAGCCGGTCGAGGCCGCGAAGGTCGCGCTCGCGTTCTGGGGCGCGCACATCCTGGTGATCAAGTACAACGTGATCCACCAGTGGCGGCACCTGCTGGTGCCGGTGGTGCCGATCGCGCTGCTGATGTTCGCCCTGGTCATGCTGCAGCCCGACCTCGGCGGCACGGTGACGCTGGCCGTGGTGCTGCTGGCCCTGCTGTGGTTCGCCGGCGCGCCGAAACGGCTGTTCGGCGTCATCCTCGCGGGCGGCCTGGCCGGTGTCCTCGTGCTGGCCCTGATCGCGCCCTACCGCCTCGTGCGCGTGATGTCGTTCCTCTCGCCGGACGCCGACACGAGCGCCGCGGGCTTCCAGGCCAACCAGGCCAAGCTGGCGCTGGCCGACGGCGGCCTGCTCGGGAAGGGCCTCGGCCAGGGCGCGTCCAACTGGGGCTACCTGCCGAACGTGCAGAACGACTTCATCTTCGCCCTGATCGGCGAGGAGCTCGGGCTGGTCGGCTGCGTCGTCGTGCTCGCGCTGTTCGCCGGGGTCGCCGTCGTGGGCCTGCGGATCGCCACCCGCAACATCGACCCGTGGATCCGGATCGTCTCCGGCACGCTGACCGTGTTCCTCGTGGCGCAGGCCGGCATCAACATCGGCTACGTCGTCGGCCTGCTGCCCGTCACCGGCGTCACGCTGCCGCTGATCTCCTACGGCGGCACCTCGCTGGTGATCACCATGCTCATCATGGGCGTGCTCGCGAACGCCGCCCGGCACGAACCGGAGGCGGTGGCCGCGCTGCGGACACAGGGGCCGGGTAAATTCGGGCGTCTGCTGCGGCTGCCCGCACCCGACCCGTACCGCCCGCCCGCCACGCGCAAGGGGGCGACGCGCAACGGGGCGAAGGCGGCCAGGCCCGCGCCCCGTGCGGCGCGGCCCGCCCCGGCGCAGGAACGGCGCAAGTCGGTCCGCGAGCCGGTGCGCCGCAGCGCGGCACGGCAGAGCACGGCCACGTCCCGCGGGGCCGCGCGGACAACAGCGAGCCGTGGTACCCGGAGTACCGCGAACCGGAGAGGTCATTGGTGAGTAAGCCCGTCAAGGGAACCGAGCGATCCGCCGCAGGCAGGCCGCCCGTGGTCGTGGTCGCCGGTGGTGGCACCGCAGGACACATCGAACCCGCACTCGCCCTGGCCGACGCCGTCATGCGGCTGCGCCCGGACGCGACGGTGGTCGCGCTCGGCACCGAGCGCGGCCTGGAGAACAAGCTCGTCCCCGCCCGCGGGTACGCGCTGGAGCTGATCCCGCCGGTGCCGCTGCCCCGCAAGCCGACGCCGGAGCTGCTGCGGCTGCCGCTGAAGGTCCGGGACTCGGTGCGCCGGACCCGTGAGGTCCTGGAGCGGGTCGGCGCGGACGTCGTCGTCGGCTTCGGCGGTTACGTCGCCCTCCCGGCCTACCTCGCCGCGCGCGGGCGCACCCCGATCGTCGTGCACGAGGCCAACCAGTCGCCGGGCCTGGCCAACAAGGTCGGCGCGCGGTTCGCCGCGCGGGTCGCGGTCGCCGTCCCCGGCACGCCGCTGCCGAAGGCCGAGGTCGTCGGGATCCCGCTGCGGCGGTCGATCACGTCGCTCGACCGGGCCGCGCTGCGCGCCGAGGCCCGCAAGCACTTCGGGCTGGACCCGGACGCGCCGACGCTGCTGGTGTTCGGCGGCTCGCAGGGCGCGCAGTCGATCAACAGCGCGGTGTCCGGCGCGGCGAAGGAGCTGGCCGACGCCGGCATCGGCGTGCTGCACGCGCACGGCCCGAAGAACACCCTGGTCGTGCAGGAGTTCCCGGGGAAGCCGGCCTACGTGCCGGTGCCCTACCTGGAGCGGATGGACCTGGCGTACGCGGCGGCCGACGTCGCCGTGTGCCGCTCGGGCGCGATGACCGTCGCCGAGGTGACGGCGGTCGGGCTGCCCGCGGTGTTCGTCCCGCTGCCGCACGGCAACGGCGAGCAGGCCACCAACGCCCGCCCGGCGGTGACCGCGGGTGCGGCGCTGATGGTCGAGGACGCCGACCTCACCGCGGCGAAGATCGCCGAGCTGGTGGTCCCGCTGACCGTCGACGCCGACCGGGTCGCGAAGATGGGCGCGGCGGCGGTCGGCATGGGCCACCGCGAAGCCGACGAACTGCTCGCCAAGATCGTCCTGGAGGCCGCAGGTGCCTGAGCTCCCCGAAGAACTGCGCCGCGCGCACCTGATCGGGATCGGCGGCGCCGGCATGTCCGGCATCGCGCGGATCCTGCTGGCCCGTGGGGCCTTCGTCTCGGGCTCGGACGCCAAGGAGTCCCGCGCGCTGCTGTCGCTGCGGGCCCAGGGTGCCGAGCTGTTCATCGGCCAGAGCGCTGCGAACATCTCCGCGCTGGCCGAGCCGCCGTCCGCGGTCGTCGTCTCGACGGCGATCAAGGAGACCAACCCCGAGCTGGCCGCGGCCCGCGCCGCCGGGATCCCGGTGCTGCACCGGGCGCAGGCGCTGGCCGGGCTGATGGAAGGCCACCGCGTCGCCTGCATCGCGGGCACGCACGGCAAGACGTCGACGACGTCGATGCTCACGGTGGCGCTGCAGCACTGCCGGCTCGACCCGTCGTTCGCCATCGGCGGCGACCTCAACGAGTCCGGCGCCAACGCCCACCACGGCGAGGGCGGCGTCTTCGTCGCCGAAGCCGACGAGAGCGACGGCTCGTTCCTGACCTACTCGCCGTCGGTCGCGGTCGTGACCAACGTCGAGCCGGACCACCTGGACCACCACGGCACCGCCGAGGCCTACACCAAGGTGTTCACCGAGTTCGTCGGCCGGATCGTGCCGGGCGGGCTGCTGATCGTCTGCGGTGACGACCCCGCGGCCGACGACCTGGGCAACCAGGCCGCGGACCTGGGTGTGCGCGTCCGCCGTTACGGCCGCACGGTCACCGGTGAAGGCGACGCCCGCATCCTCGACTACACGCCGGCACCGGACGGCGGCGTCGTTCGCCTGGAACTCGACGGTTCGGAGCTTTCGGTGCGGGTCGCGGTGCCGGGTGAGCACATGGCGCTCAACGCGGTCGCCGCGCTGCTCGCCGGGCTCGAGCTGGGCGCGCCCGCTGCCGAGCTGGCGGACGGGCTGGCCGCGTTCGGCGGGGTGCGCCGCCGGTTCGAGTTCAAGGGCCGCTCCGGCGACGTCCGCGTCTACGACGACTACGCCCACCACCCGACCGAGGTGGCCGCGCAGCTGCGCGCGGTGCGGACCGCCGCCGGCACCGGCCGGGTCGTCGTCGTGTTCCAGCCGCACCTGTACTCGCGGACCAAGCTGTTCTCGGCGGAGTTCGCTGCGGCGTTGTCGCTGGCGGACGAGGTCGTCGTGCTGGACGTCTACGGCGCACGCGAGGAGCCGGAGCCGGGCGTGAACGGCGCGCTGATCGCGGACGCCGTGACCGTGCCGGTGCACTACGAGCCCGCGTTCGACGTCGCCGCCGGCCTGGTCGCCGGGCTGGTCAAGGGCAACGACCTGGTCGTCACCATGGGCGCCGGCGACGTGACGCAGCTGGGCCCGGAGATCCTCGCCGAGCTGGACGAGCGCTGAGGCCATGAGTTCGACCAGCCAGCGGCGCCGTCCGTCCGAAGAGGACGAACGGGATCGTGCTGCCCTGGTGCGGGAGCGGCGGGGGCGGCGCTCGGACGAGGAGCGCCGCCGGACCCGCGCCACCACCCGCCCCAGCCCGCGCACGCGCCCCAACCGGCGGGCCGAGATCCGCCGGCGCTGGGTGGCGCTGCTCAGCGTGCTGACCGTGATCGCGCTGGTGTACCTGCTGTTCTTCAGCTCGATGCTGGGGGCGAAGGACGTCTCGGTCACGGGTTCGCGCACGGTGACGGCCGACCAGATCCGCGCGGCGGCGGCCGTCCCCGTCGACAAGCCGCTGCTGCGGCTGAGCACCGACGAGATCCGCGACCGGGTCGCGGCGATGCCGGGCATCGCCACGGTCGAGGTGTCCCGCTCGTGGCCGAGCACGGTCGAGATCACGGTCACCGAGCGCACGGCGATCGCGTTCTTCGACAGCGGCCCGGGCGGCGACGGAGTCCACCTGGTCGACGGCGGCGGCGTGGTCTTCAAGACGGTGCCCGCGCGCCCCGCGGGCCTCCCGGAGTTGAAGCTGCCGAAGGTCTCGGCGGACGACCCGGTGACCCGCGCGGTCACGGCGGTTCTGGGCGTGATCCCGGAGCAGCTGCTCAAGCAGGTCACCACGGCAACGGCGAAGACCCCGGCGAGCGTGGAGTTCACGCTGTCGAGCGGCAAGATCGTCCGCTGGGGAACCGCGGAGCAGACGGACCGCAAGGCCAAGGTCCTGGCGGCATTGCTGACCCAGGACGGCAAGGTCTACGACGTGGCGGCACCTGAGCTGCCGACGATCACTTCCTGACGCACGGCAGCGAAGCCTCGCGGCGACGTACGACTCCAAGAGATCGAGGTGGCCGACGTTGTACGCCCACGAGACCTCGCCGCGGCAGCTCACCTGAAGCCAGAGCGGAAGCCGGAAGAAAGATCCACCGGCGCGCCGACCAGCGGCGTCTCCGGGAAGCCGTCTTTGGCCAGACCGCAGACGAGGCACGCATCGCAGGCCGGATACCGCAGGAACACCTCGTCCGCGACGCCCGATCCGGACCAAGGTCCCCAAAACTCCGTGCACCCCATTCTCGTATGCCGTACGATCTCGTACGGCATACGAAACCGAGGAGGGTGTCATGACGATTCTGGTGACCGGGGCGACCGGCAGCGTCGGGCGGCTGGTCGTGGACGAACTGCTGGCCGTCGGTCAGTCCGTGCGGGCGCTGACCGTCGAT
The DNA here is from genome assembly GCF_034929455.1 of Amycolatopsis heterodermiae. Taxonomy (NCBI): domain Bacteria; kingdom Bacillati; phylum Actinomycetota; class Actinomycetes; order Pseudonocardiales; family Pseudonocardiaceae; genus Amycolatopsis; species Amycolatopsis heterodermiae. The sequence goes on along the minus strand of NZ_JAYFSI010000007.1, from coordinate 326,301 downwards.
CCCGGACGGGCAAGACTCCCCAGAGAGGCCGAGGTGGTCGTCGGGTCACTCGCGAAGCCGGAAACGTTGCCGCTCGAGGGGATCGACGCCGTCTACCTCGCGCCGATGGCCCGGACCGTGCGGCAGTTCTGCGAGCGGGCGGCCGATGCCGGTGTCGAACGGGTCGTCGCGCTCTCCGGTAGCAGTGTCGGTGACGGACACGAAGCCTCCAGCGGCAACGCCTACGCCGTCGTCGAAGGCGAGGTCGAGAAAGCCGGCTTCGCGTGGACCTTCCTGCGTCCCGGGTCCTTCATGGACAACACCCTCGACTGGGCCGGCATGATCCGCGCCGGCGAGGTGCGGATGGCTTACGGCGACTCGACGCAGACGCCGATCGACCTCGGGGACATCGCCGCCGTCGCCGCTCGTGTGCTCACCACCGACGGGCACGTCGGCGCCACGTACGTCCTCAGTGGACCGGAGGCGATCAGCCTGCGCGGCCAGGTCGAAACCCTCTCCACCGTGCTGGGCAAGGACATCCGGTTCCACGAGCTGACGCCGGACGAGCAACGCGCGCAGTGGCTCGGCTACGGCCTCCCCGAGCAGGTCGCCGACTGGCTGCTGACCGGCTTCGAGGCGACCGCCCGCCACCCGCAGGTGCCGACCGGGGTCGTCGAGGACCTGTTGGGACGGCCGGGAACGACCTACGCCGAGTGGGTCGCAGCGCGCCGGGCGCAGTTCGCCTAGCCGGCGCAGGGAACGCGGTCCCAGATGTTGTTGTCGGGGCAGGCCGCGAGGGCCGGCGGCGCGGCGGAGGCCGCCGGGACGACGGTGAACGCGGCGGCGATCGCCACGACGACGGGAAGCGTGATGCGGGCGAGCGTGGCCACGGTCGGCTCCTGGGTGCGCGGGGGAGTGCGGACGTACCGATTGTGACCGCCGCGGCACTGGCAGAAACCCGGGATCTTCAGATCCAGCCGCGTTCCTTGGCCAGCAGCGCCGTCTGGAACCGGTTGCCCGCGCCGAGCTTGAGCATCAGGTCGGCGACGTGCTTGCGGAAGGTCCGGACCGACACGCCCATCTCGCGGGCGCCGAGCTCGTCCTTGTCCGCCTGGCAGAGGATGGCCAGCACCTGCTTCTCCGTGGTGCTCAGCCCGGATCGCGCGGCGGTGTCGGCGGCGCCCACCGGCGTCGCCTGCCGCCAGACGCGCTCGAACAGGCTCACCATGCTCGCGACCAGGCCCGGCTGGGCGACGACGACGGCGCCGCTCTTGCTGTCCTCGACGTCGATCGGGGCGACGAACACCGAGCGGTCGTAGAGGATCAGCCGTTCGAGATCGGTGCCCTCGGCGGTGCGGACCTCGGCGCCGTGCGCGCACAGGTCGAGCAGGTAGGCGCGGGTCCGGTCGTCCTCGAGGATCTCGGCCCGCACCACCGTGCGCATCCGGACACCGCGGCGCAGGCAGCGCAGGTCGAGCGGCCGGGCGGCGGAGATCGTCTCGGGCGTCCACGGCCCGCCCGGCTGCAGGCCCATGATTTCGGTGCGGGCGAAGAACGACAGCTCGTCGAGCTTCTCCCGGATGTGGTCGATGCCCTGGATGTGCTGGATCTCGGGCCGGGACGCGCGGCTCGCGGTGGCCGTGAAGTCCTCGCTCAACGAACGGATCCGGCTGCGGCACGCGTCGAGCCGCGACACCTGCTCCCGCAGCCGGCCGATTTCGACCGCGATCAGGTTCTCCAGCGCGATCGCCGGGTCCAGCGCGTCGAAGGTCTGCGTGTCGGCCTGCCGCACCAGCCCGAGCCGGACGAGCTCGCGGACGATCCCGGCGGTTTCCGCGCGGTCGAGGTGCAGGGATTCGGCGAGACCGGCGACCGTCACGGTCTTTTCCCGCAGGCAACGGCGGTACGCCAGCTCGGCGGTTTCGTCGAGCCCGAGGTCCGCGAGGCTCATGGATCGCTCCCCTGGGTAGCTGCCCAAGGGCGTACGGTAGCAGTTTCGGATTACCCCGGCAGCGGCCATACCAGGGCGAGAACGGGGGAAACGGCACGGATTTCGGTGACGCTCCGTCAGCGCCGCAGGAACTCGGCGCGGACCTCCCGGACGGTGTCGGCGACGTCGGCGGTGCCGTCCAGCACCCGGACGTCGAGGGCGCCGAACTCGGCGAACATCAGCTCCCGCAGGTCCTTCTGGTAGGCGACGAAGCCGTCGCGCGTCGGGCGGGCGCCGTAGTGGGACAGCGGGCCGAGCCCGCAGCCGTACCCGCGCCGCCACGCCTTCTCCGGCGCGATGTCGAGGTAGAAAACCCTCGTGGGCTGGGGAAAACTCCGCCACCAGTCGAACATCGGGTTGTCCGCGACCCCGGAGAGCCGGCACTGGGCGAGCATCTTGTAGTAGTACGAGTCGACGACGACCGGGCGGCCGTCGCCGACCTGGGTCAGCCGGTCGCGCAGGTGGATCACCGCGGTCTGCAGCAGCGCGGCGAGGAAGTCGGGGGAGTACGCCGCGCCGAGCCCGGGCAGCACCCGGGTGTCGAGCTCGCGGCGCAACCGGGCGATCAGCTCCTGGCCGGGGCCGAGCAGCGCCTGGTCGAAGGACAGGACGTGGGCGTCCTCCCGCAAGGCGCCGAACGCGCTCGGGTCGCCCGCGCGGTCACCGCCCACCAGGACGACGAACTCGGCGGCGCCGGGCACCCGGTCACGGCCGGTGTCCACGCTGTGCAGCCGGCCGATCGGCCGCGCGAGAGCGCGGGCGGTCGCGCCGCCGTCGATGCTGGTCAAGCCGCCGTGTGCTGTCATGGCACCCTCCGGAACCCAGCGTCCCAGCCGGGCGGCAGGTGCGGCGGCTCGCCGTCCGTCAGGTTCCTGCAGCCCCGCTGCAGGAAGTTTCACGCCCGGGTGCGGGTCATCCCGGCCAGGGCGAGCAGCGGCAGCACGCCGGCGAAGACGGCGACGGCCGTCCAGCCGCCGAGGTGGTAGGCGATCGAGCCGGCCTGCGAGCCGATCGCGCCGCCGACGAAGAACGTCGCCAGGTAGATGCTGTTGATCCGGGCGCGGGCCGACGGGTCGAGCTGGTAGATCGTGTGCTGGCCGACGACGAGGGTCGCCTGCACCGCCGCGTCGATCGCGATCGCGGCGATCGCGAGCAGGACGACGCTGTGCGCGCCGAACCCGGCGACCGCGAAAGCCGCGGCGCACACGATGAACGCGGTCGTGGTGAGCCGCCGGCTGTGCCCCTGGTCGGCCCAGCGCCCGGCGAGCGGCGCGATCAGGGCCCCGCCCGCGCCGGCGAGCGCGAACAGGCCGACGCCGAGCTGGGAGTAGTTGAACGGCGGGGCCGTCAGCACGAACGCGATGGTCGTCCAGAAAGCGCTGAAGGCGCCGTACATCGCGGACTGGAAGAGCGCGCGGTGGCGCAGCGCGGGGTGTTTCCGCACCATCGCCAGCGTCGAGCGGATCAGCTGCCCGTAGCCGACGTCGGTCTTGGGTGCCCGCTTCGGCAGGCTGAAGCGCAGCACGAGCGCGAGCACGGCCATCGCCACGGCGGAGATGAGGAAGACCACGCGCCAGCTCGTGACCTCCGCGAGGAAGCTGGCGATCACGCGCGAGAGCAGGATGCCGAACACGAGCCCGCTGACCACGCGCCCGACGATCCGGCCGCGGATGTGGTCCGGGGCCAGGTCGGCGGCGAACGGGATGAGGATCTGCACGACCACCGACGTCGTCCCGACGAGCAGGGAAGCCAGCAGCAGCACGGCGAACCCGGGCGCGAGCCCGGTGACGACGAGGCCCGCGCAGGCGACGCCGAGCAGGGTGGAGACGAGTGTGCGGTTCTCGAGCCGGTCGCCGAGCGGGACGAGCAGCAGCATGCCCGCGGCGTAGCCGATCTGCGTCGCGGTGACGACCCCGCCGGCGGCCGCCTCGCCGACGCCGAACGTGTGCCGCAGCTCCGCGAGCAGCGGCTGGGCGTAGTACAGGTTGGCGACGGTCAGTCCACAAGAGACGGCCAGGAGCAGCACGAGCCAGCCGGGTGGTGCTTCCTGCTGCGGCTTCGTCTCGGTCATCTTCACCCCAGAACTCCGGCACCGGTTTGATCGGTTCCCGACGGTACCAGTCAAACCGGTTCCCGAGGTATGGTGACGTGCATGACAGAGCGGTTCCGGTCGGGCGCGGGCAGGCTGTGCCTCGATTTCGTGCGCACGCTGCGGTATCGGGGCACGTCCGATGCTACGGACGAGCTGCCGGACGGGGCTTCCTTGCGCGCGTGGATCGAGGAGTTCGGCAAGATCGGAGAGGCCGCCGTGCCGGAAGCCGCGGTCCGCGACGCCCGGACGCTGCGCGAAGCGATCCACGAGCTGCTCACCGAAGCTTCGGTGCGTCCCGCGGTGCGCCGGCGCCTGAACCGTTTCGCCGCCGCACCGGCCCCGGCGCCCTCACTCACGCCGTCGGGCGAACTCCGTTGGCGCGCCGAGGATCCCGCGTCGGCGATGTTCTCGTTGCTGGCTCGAGATGCCTTGGACCTGGTGACGTCCCCGGCGTTCGACCGGGTCCGCCACTGCGCGGGCCCGCGCTGCGGGGCGCTGTTCCTGGACACGTCGAGGCCGGGGACCCGGCGGTGGTGCTCGATGGACGTCTGCGGGAACCAGGCGAAGAAGTCGACTTATCGAGCCAAAGCCGCCCACTGAGTCAGGTTATGCGGATACGCGACTAGACTCTGAGTGACGTTGTATACACGTTGAGTTGCCGCTACCGTCCAGGTCATGAAGCTGAAGAAGCTCGCCGGCGACTGCGAATACGACAACTGCCCGGCGGTGCACCTGACCGACCGCGGAAGCGTCATCGTCATCGGTACGACGGTCGCCGACCGGGCCGGGCGAGGAAGCGGTGGAGCTGCCGTTGCGGATGCTGGAGGAGGCCATGGGTGAGCTCGGGCGCTGAGCGGATCGCCGCGCTCTTCCGGGACTTCACGACGTCGGCGTTCCGGCTCGAACTCCGGCAGACCTACAAGATCCCCGAAGAGCAGGAGCGGCTCGCGGGTTACCTGGCCGGGAAGCCGAAGCCGATCGTCGATGCTCCTTGGCGTCGTGCGGTGAAAGCTAAGACCGGTGCCGGGGCTTCGATGCTGCGGGCGAAAGTCGTCCGGCGGCCGCTGACCGACTACACCCGGTTCCTGATGGCCTGGGGCATCCCCGACAACATCGAAGCGGGGGAGCAGTACCGGATCGTCGACGACACCGACCGGCGGCTGGACCTGCCCGACCACGACTTCTGGTTCTTCGACGACGAGTACGTCGTTCGCCTGGACTTCGCCTCCGACGGCACTTTCCTCGGGCGTGACCTGGTGGAGGATCCCGACCTCGGGCGATACCGTGCGTGGCGGGACGAAGTTTCGAGTCACGGGGTGCCTTTCGGTGAGTGGACCGCTGGAGCCGGACCTGCAGGCTGATCAACGTGCGACGCTCGCCGGCTCGTTGCGGGAGTTGCGTCGCGCCGCAGGGTTGTCCGGCGAGCGGCTGGCCGCTCGCTGCGCGATGAGCCAGGCGAAGATCAGCCGTATCGAAACCGGGAGGACCCTTCCGTCGGTGGTCGACGTGGAGCAGATCGTCAAGGCGCTGGACGTGCCGGCCGAGGCGGCCGATCGGCTTCTGTCCCTCGCCCGGGTCGCGAACGTCGGGTACACCTCGTGGCGATCGGCAACGCGTGTCGGAAGCTGGCACCGGCAGCGGGAAATCAAGGCGCTGCAGGAGTCGTCTGCCGTGGTCCGGCAGTTCCTGCCCGCCATTCCGAGCGGAATCCTTCAAACGCCCGAATACGCTCGGGCGGCGCTGACTTCCCCGGTGCCGGGTGCGTCCGATCGCGACGTCGAGAAGATGATCGACGTGCGCATGGGCTGGAAGTCGAATTTGGCCGATTCCGGCCGGGCATTCAAGTTCGTCTTGACCGAACAGGCGGTCGTCTGGAGGCGGGCTCCGCTCGAGATCATGATCGGCCAACTCGAGCACATGGCGGATCTTTCGGCGCTCGATACGGTCGACCTGGCTGTCGTGCCGAAGGAAGCGGCGGTCTTCGCCGCGCCCTTGAACGTCTTCGTGATCTATGACGAGAGGCTGGTCACGGTCGAGCTCTTCTCGGGTGGTGTGGCGTTGCGTGATCCCCGTGATGTCGCATATCACCTCGAGCTGTTCGCCTTCTTCCGGGCGCGGGCGCTCGAGGGTGGCGAGGCAACCGGATTCCTCCGGTCGGCCGCCGACGATTTCAGGCGAGAACGGCGAACCGGAAAATAATGCGTACACGCGACTGGCTCTCGCGCACGGCGAACAAGTGGTTTTAGGTTTCCGGTATGGAAAACATCACCCGCACTTGTGGCGACTGCGCCGGAAAGGGCTGCGGCGGCTGCGATGGCATCGGCACGATCACCATTGTCGAAGACTGACCCGTTGCTGCGCCCCGGCCTCGTCCCCGAGGAGTTCCGGTTCGGTACCCGGACCCAGGTCTTCTACAGCGCGCCCTATCCGGCCGAAGGTCCCGTACATACAACCGATTCCCGAGGAAGGGCGGTCTGGCTGTACATGTACGCACACTTCGTCTTCTGCTGGGCCGAAGGTGCGTCGCAGGTCCTCGTCAGTCACGGAACGCTGGCCGGACCCAGGATGACTCTGTGGACCGACGTCAAGATCGCCGGGCGCTGGTCCGGAGTGGTGCTGGCGGACTTCGGGCGGGCCTGGGCGACCGAACACCTGGGCAAGTATGCGAAAGGCCGCCCAGCCTGAGCTGAGCGGCCAGTCGACGCAGACCTCAGACGAGGGCCGCGTCCAGGGTGATCGTCGTGCCGGCCAGGGCCTTCGACACCGGGCACGTCTTCTCGGCCGTCTCCGCGTACTCCGCGAACTGCTCCGCCGTGACGCCTTCCAAGGCAGCGCGCAGGGTGATCGCGATGCCGCTGATCTCGAAGCCGCCGCCGGCGGCCGGGCCGAGGGTGACCTCCGCGCTCACGTCGATCGAGTCCGCCGTCAGCTTCTGGGCCTCCAGCACGCCCGAGAGGTTCATCGCGAGGCACGACGAGTGCGCCGCGGCGATGAGCTCTTCCGGGCTGGTCTGGCCGTCCGGGTTGCCCGCGCGGGTCGGGAACGAGACGGAGAACGTGCCGGCGTTGGACGAGTCCAGGGTGACCTCGCCCTTCCCCTTCTGCAGTCCGCCGGTCCAGTGGGTGGTCGCGTCACGGCTGGGCATCATGGCCTCCAGGTGGGTACGCGGCGGCTGACGCAGTCAGCCGCCGCAGGGTTTCGATCAGGTGGTGCCGTTCGGTGTCGTCGAGGCCCAGTGCGCAGCCGATGGCCGGGGGGACGCCGGTGGCGCGCTCGCGCGTCGCCCGGCCCTCCTCGGTCAGGCTGACCACCACGGTGCGTTCGTCCGCGGGCAGCCGTGTCCGCGTCACCAGCCCGTTGGCCTCGAGTCGCTTGAGCAGCGGGGAAAGCGTGCCGTAGTCCAGGTGCAGCCGCTCGCCGATCTCCTTGACCGGCCGGTCGTCGGACTCCCACAGCACCAGCAGCACCAGGTACTGCGGGTACGTGAGGCCCAGCTCGCCGAGCAGCGGACGGTAGGTGTCCGTCACCGCCCGGTGCGCCGCGTACAGCGCGAAGCAGGCTTGCTCGTCCAGCAGGAACTCGTTGTGCACGTCCGCAAACCTAGCCCACGATTACATCGTGCGCAAGGTATCTGCCCGAAAGTGTCGGACCGCTGTGGCAGAGTCCCGGGACATGACCGAACGACCGGACCGCCCGAAGATCCCGCTCACCGGCGGCGAGCGGGAGATCCTCACCAGCCTGCTCGACTACCACCGCGCCACCGTCGCCTGGAAGAGCGGCGGGCTGAGCCCCGACCAGGCCCGGCGGGTCCACCTGCCCAGCGAGCTGACGACCGTCGCCGGCCTGCTCGCGCACCTCACGCTCAACGAGTGGTTCTGGTTCGCCGTGGTCGTCGACGGCGAGCCGGACACCTGGGAGGAGAAGCTGGCGCAGGACCCGGACGCGGAGTTCCGGGTCGCACCCGACACGACGGTGGAGCAGCTGCTCGCGGACTACGAGGTCCAGTGCGCTCGCAGCCGCGAGATCGTCGCGAAGCACGACCTGGCGGACGAGGTGACGCACAAGGACGAGACGTTCAACGTCCGGTGGGTCCTCGCGCACATGATCGAGGAGACCGCCCGGCACGTCGGCCACCTCGACCTCCTGCGCGAGCTGACCGACGGCCTCACCGGGGAGTGACGCGCTTGGGCGGCAACGGGAAGAACCCGCTGGTGCGCTCGACGTAGTGCGCGTACGCCGGGCGCGTGCGGGCCATTCCCTTCTCCAGCAACGGTTTCCCCGTGCCGCGAGCCAGGGTGAACGTCATCGCGATCGGGGAGAGGATCGTCAGCGCGCCCGGCCACGTCGAGCACGCCAGCAGGTACAGGCCCCACCAGACGCACGCGTCGCCGAAGTAGTTCGGGTGCCGCGTGTAGCGCCACAGCCCGGTGTCGAGCACCTTGCCCTTGTTCGCCGGGTCGGCCTTGAACCGGCGCAGCTGGTCGTCGCCGACCGTCTCGAAGCCGAACCCGACCAGCCACACGGCGACCCCGAGCCAGCCCAGCACGCCGAGCCCGGTGCCGTACTGCGCGAACTGCACCGGCAGCGACACGAAGTACAGCACCACGGCCTGCACCAGGTACACGCGCACGAACATCTTCGCCGGCGAAGCCTTCTTGGCCATCCGCACGTACCGCGGGTCCTCCGGCAGCTTGTGGTTGCGCAGGTGCAGGTGCACCGACAGCCGCACGCCCCAGACCACGGTCAGCGCCGTGACCACCAGCCGCAGCGGGAGCGGCCCGTCGCCGAACGGGAACGCGGCCAGCGCGACGATCGCGAAGCCGAGTCCCCAGAACGTGTCGATCGTGTCGTAGCGCTTGCGCGCCCGCGCGATCCCGAAGGTCACCACCACCGCCACGACCGTGACGCCGGCGGTGACCAGCAGCGTGCCGCCCAGGGGCATCAGAGCCACTCCCGCGTCGCCGGCATGCCGCTGACCCCGTTCACGTCGGGTCGCACGCTCAGGATCTGGTCCACACCCATCCGGTTCTCCTCGAACGCCAGCGCCCCGCCCACCAGGTACAGCCGCCACACCCGCGCGCCGGTCTCCCCGATGAGCGCGACGACGTCGGCCCAGTTCTCCTCCAGGGTGTCGGCCCAGGCGCGCACCGTCCAGACGTAGTGCTCGCGCATCGCGTGGACGTCGCGGACTTCGAGGCCGGCGGTCTCCAGGTGGTCGATCGTCCGGCCGACCGGGCGCATGGTCATGTCGGGGGCGATGTAGCGCTCGATGAACGCGCCGCCGCCGGGGGCGACGTTCCCGCGGGACATCTGCTGGATCAGCACCCGCCCGCCGGGCTTGACCATCTTGTGCAGCGTCGAGGCGTAGGTCGGGTAGTTGACCTCGCCGACGTGCTCGCCCATCTCGATCGACGCGACCGCGTCGAACGGCGCGTCCGGCAGCTCGCGGTAGTCCTGGCGCCGGACCTCGACGCGGTCTTCGAGGTCGTGCTGGGCGAGCCGGCCGCGGATGTGCTGCAGCTGCTCGGCCGAGAGCGTGATGCCGACGGCGTGCACGCCGTGGTGCTTGGCCGCGTGGACCAGCAGCGAACCCCAGCCGCAGCCGATGTCGAGCAGCCGCATGCCCGGGCGCAGGGCGAGCTTCCGGCAGATCATCTCCAGCTTGTCGGACTGCGCCTCGGCCAGGCCGTACCCCGGCTCGTCGGAGGTGAAGTACGCGCTGGAGTAGGCCATCGACTCGTCCATCAGCAACTGGTAGAAGGCGTTGCTCAGATCGTAGTGGTGGGCGATGGCGGACCGGTCGCGCAGCAGGCTGTGCAGCTTTCCGGACAGCCGCGCCTCCTCCGCGGGCGGCTTCGGCGGCAGCCCGAACACGCCGAGCTTCCCGGCGAGCGACGCGGCCTCCGCCCACTCGCGCGGGCCGAGCTTCACCCGGTTCAGCTCACCCGAGCGGGTGAGGGACCAGATCCGGCGGAAGCCGTCGGCGAGATCACCTTCGACGTCGAGGTCACCGGTGACGTAGGCGCGGGCGAGACCCAGCTCACCCGGCGCGAAGAGCAGGCGGCGGAGGGCGCGGCGGTTGCGCAGGACCACGGTGGGCGCGTCCACTGGTCCGGCGCGGGTTCCGTCCCACGTCCGGAGGCCGATGGGGAGCTGCCCGCCGAGGAGCTTTTCGGCGAACGAGGCGAGGCGGTGCGCGGTGCTGTTCGGCATGTCCGGGATTCGCTCCGTCCTGCGTGGTGGATTGGTGCCGCGTTCATCCAATCCACATCGGGCGCGGCGGCGAAGTACCGGTGTGGAGATCACGGGAGAACGCATCGCCGTCATCGGCAGCGGGGTGGCCGGACTGACTGCTGCCTACCTGCTGCAACGCAAGTACGAGGTTCTGCTCTTCGAGGCCGACGACCGCCTGGGCGGGCACGCGCACACCCACGACGTGCCCAGCGCCCACGGCGGCACCATCGGCGTGGACTCCGGCTTCATCGTCCACAACGAGCGCACGTACCCGACGCTGCTGAAGCTGTTCGGCGAGCTCGGGGTGCGCACCCGCGACACCGAGATGTCGATGAGCATCCGCTGCGACGGCTGCGGCCTGCAGTACGCCGGCGCGAAGGGGCTGCCCGGGCTGTTCGCCCAGCGCGGCAACCTCGTCCGCCCGCGCTACGTGCGCATGCTCGCCGAGGTGAAGCGGTTCCACCGGCACGCGAAGCGGCTGCTGGACGCGAAGGATGCCGGAGACGTGACGCTCGGCGCGTTCCTCGCCATCGGCGGCTACACGCGCTACTTCGTCGACCACTTCATGCTGCCGCTGGTCTCGACGGTGTGGTCCGCCGACCGCAGCGACACGCTGCGGTACCCGGCGCGCTACCTGTTCGAGTTCCTGCGCAACCACGGGATGCTGAGCGTCAAGGACTCGCCGTCGTGGCGGACCGTCGTCGGCGGTTCCCGCGAATACGTCGAACGCGCGGCGAAGCAGCTCACCGCCGTGCACCTGTCGACGCCGGTGCGGTCGGTGCTGCGGACCGCCCGCGGCGTGGAAATCCGCGACGACGCCGACACGCGCCACCGCGTCGACCGGGTCGTCATCGCCACGCACGCCGACCAGGCGCTGTCCCTGCTGGCCGGCCCGACCGACGCCGAACGCGACGTGCTCGGCGCGTTCCGCTACTCGGAGAACGAGGCCTGGCTGCACACCGACACCAGCGTGCTGCCGTCGCTGGCCGACGCCCGCGCGGGCTGGAACTACCGGGCCCCGGAGTGCGGCGCCCCGACCGGCGCGGTCCAGGTCAGCTACGACATGAACCGCCTGATGCGGCTGGACGAGCCGACCGGGTACGTCGTCACGCTCAACCCCGGCGACGGCCCCGGCCCGGACTCCCTCGTCGCGAAGATGCGCTACGAGCACCCGGTCTACACCCCGGAAGCCGTTGCGGCGCAACGACGTCTGCCCGAGCTGAACGACGGTGTGGTCGCCTACGCCGGCGCCTACCACGGCTGGGGCTTCCACGAGGACGGCTGCTCGTCGGGCGCCCGCGCCGCCGACAGCCTGGGGGTCGCCTGGTGACGACCGCGCTCTACGACGCCACCGTCGCGCACGTGCGGCGGATCGACCCGCCGCACTCCTTCGCCCACCGCGTGTACCTGTGGCTGGTCGACCTGGACGCGCCGCCGCGGCTGCCGTGGTGGGCGCGCCCGTTCGCCGGCTTCGACCGCCGCGACCACTTCGTCGCGAGCGACGAGCGGGGGATCCGGGAGAAGCTCGACGCGTGGCTCGGCGAGCGCGGGGTCGACCTGCGCGGCGGCAAGGTCGTGATGCTGGCCGCCGCGCGCGTGCTCGGGTACGTGTTCAACCCGATCAGCGTCTACTGGTGCCACGGCCCGGACGGGCGGCTCGAGTGCGTCGTCGCCGAGGTGCACAACACCTACGGCGGCCGCCACGCCTACCTGCTGCGCCCGGACGAGGCCGGGCTCGCCCGCGCGGCCAAGGAGTTCTACGTCTCGCCGTTCCAGGAGATGGACGGCGAGTACCGGATGCGCCTGCCTCACCCGGAAGCCTTGCTCGACATCACGGTGGCGTTGCGCCGTGGGGGCACCACACCCCTGGTCGCTACGCTTCGGGGAGTTCGCCGCCCGGCGAGCCCGCGGTGGCTGGCCCGGCTGGTTCTGGCCCGGCCCCTGCTGCCGCAGCGGGTGTCCGCGCTGATCCGCCGCCACGGCGTCGTGCTGTGGCTGCGGAAGGCGCCGGTCATCCCGCGCACCCCGCAGAACGCCGGAGGACAGCTGCATGGATGACGCGGCCCGCCAGCGCCACATGGCTCCCGTCCCCGAGGACGACGTCCCGGCGGCACCGACCGCCGAGGAGCTGATGGTGCGCGTCGCCAAGGGCGACGAGCGGGCGTTCGAGCTGCTCTACGACCAGTTCTCCGGGCCGATCTTCGGGCTCGTCCGCCGGATCGTGCGCGACTCCGCGCAGTCCGAGGAGGTCGCGCAGGAGGTGCTCGTCGAGCTCTGGCGCACCGCGACGCGGTACGCGCCCGAGAAGGGCTCGGCGCTGAACTGGGCGATGACGCTGGCGCACCGCCGCGCCGTCGACCGCGTTCGCTCGGCGCGCGCCAGCACCGAGCGCGAGCAGAAGGCGACCTTCGAAGCCGCCCGCGGCCGCCCGTTCGACGAGGTGTCCGAATCCGTCACCGCGCGCCTGGAACGCTCCCAGGTCCGCCGGTGCCTGTCCTTCCTGACCGACCTGCAGCGCGAGTCCGTGCTGCTGGCCTACTACCAGGGCTACACCTATCGCGAGGTGGCCGAAGTGCTTTCGACGCCGCAGGGAACCATCAAGACGCGGCTTCGGGACGGCCTGATCCGCCTGCGTGACTGTTTGGGGGTGACCGCGTGAGCACACCGGAGATGCACACGCTGGCGGGCGCGTTCGCGCTCGACGCGGTGTCCGACATCGAGCGCGCGGAGTTCTCGCGCCACCTCGAGCAGTGCGAGTCGTGCGCGGAGGAGGTCGCCGAGCTGCGCGCCACCGCGGCCCGGCTGGGCGCGGCGATGGCCGAGGAGCCGCCGCCGGAGTTCAAGGACCGCGTCATGACGGCCATGCACGCCACCCGGCAGCTGCCGCCGCGCACGCGGCCCGGCTCGGCCGAGCGGCACCGCCGGTCCGGGCGCGCCCCGCGCTGGGCGGTGCTCACGGCGGCCGCGGCGGCCGTCGTCGGCCTCGCCGCGGGCGGGGTGTTCGGCGGGATCGCGCTGACCCAGCAGCAGGAGCTGCAGTCCGCGCAGACCCAGCTCGACCAGGCGAAGGCGCAGTACGCGCCGGTGGCGGCGCTGCTCTCGGCGCCGGACGCGAAGACCGGCCACGGCGTGGCGCCGACCGGCGGCGGCGTGACGGTCGTGCTGTCCCGCTCCCAGAACCGCTTGATGGTGATGGACGCCGGCCTGCCGTCGCAGCCGGGCGGGAAGGTCTACCAGGCCTGGCTGCTCACCGGCACCGAAGCGCCGCGTTCGGCGGGCGTGCTCGCCACCGACAGCGGGCTGGTCGTGGCGGACGGCGTGGGCAACGCCGACAAGGTCGCGGTGAGCGTCGAGCAGGCCGGTGGATCGCCCAGCGGGGCGCCCACGGACGTCCTCATGAGCATGCCCGCGCCCGCCTGATCCGGGTGGTTTCGCGAGCCATAGCAGACGGGGTGCGGGGGCCGCTTCCGGCTCCTCGCTCTTGCGCGCACGAACGTGTTGTGGCAAAACACCTTTGCGACACACGGCGTGCCTACTGGATTAGAGCCTGCCTGGTGCCTACCGTCCTGCCTAACGTCGGCGGTTGACATAACTCTCAATCTGGGGTTTAGGTTGAGAGTTGATCACCGGCCGGCGGGCTGTACGGGCACAACGATCAGGAAGGCGGACTTCGATGACGCCCCCGCACAACTACCTTGCGGTGATCAAGGTGGTCGGCATCGGCGGTGGCGGCGTGAACGCCGTGAACCGCATGATCGAGGTCGGCCTCAAGGGTGTCGAGTTCATCGCGGTGAACACCGACGCCCAGGCACTGCTCATGTCCGACGCCGACGTCAAGCTGGACATCGGCCGCGAGCTGACCCGTGGCCTCGGCGCGGGCGCCGCCCCCGAGGTCGGCCAGAAGGCCGCCGAAGACCACCGTGAAGAGATCGAAGAGGTCATCAAGGGCGCCGACATGGTGTTCGTGACGGCCGGCGAAGGCGGCGGCACCGGCACCGGTGGCGCCCCGGTCGTGGCGCAGATCGCCCGCAAGCTGGGCGCGCTGACCATCGGCGTCGTGACGCGCCCGTTCACCTTCGAGGGCAAGCGCCGCGGCAAGCAGGCCGAAGACGGCATCCAGTCGCTGCGCAACGAGTGCGACACCCTCATCGTGATCCCGAACGACCGGCTGCTGCAGCTCGGCGACATCGGCGTCTCGCTGATGGACGCGTTCCGCTCCGCGGACGAGGTGCTGCTGTCCGGTGTCCAGGGCATCACCGACCTGATCACCACGCCGGGCCTGATCAACCTCGACTTCGCCGACGTGAAGAGCGTGATGTCCGGCGCGGGTTCCGCGCTGATGGGCATCGGCTCGGCGCGCGGCGAGGGCCGGGCCATCCAGGCGGCGGAGAAGGCGATCAACTCGCCGCTGCTGGAGGCGTCGATGGACGGGGCGCACGGCGCGCTGCTGTCCATCGCGGGCGGGTCCGACCTGGGCCTGTTCGAGATCAACGAGGCCGCGTCGCTGGTGCAGGAGTCCGCCCACCCGGACGCCAACATCATCTTCGGCACGATCATCGACGACTCGCTCGGCGACGAGGTGCGCGTCACGGTGATCGCGGCCGGCTTCGACGCCGGCGCGCCGACCCACAAGAAGCTCGACCCGTCGACGTTCGGCTCCGGCTCGCGCTCGGGCTCGGGCACGGCGTCGGCCTCGGCCGGGCAGGTCTCGAACCAGCAGGGGCCGCCGTCGGGGGCCACCCCGGTGCCGTCCGCCTCGGGTTCGGGCTACCCGGTCGCGCCGCCGCGGTCGCACACGCCGCTGCCGTCGGCGGGCGGCCAGAGCACCGGCGGGCTCCCGCAGCCCGGCGGCGGTTCGCGCGGCTACTCGCCGATGGGCTCCAACGCGACCCAGGGCAGCCTGCCCGGGCGCGCCATGCCGGTGCACGACGACCCGTCGGACGACGAGGTCGACGTGCCGCCGTTCATGCGGCGCTGACAACGCACTGTGGTCCGTGAAGGCCACCTTGAGGGACTCAGAGTCCCTCAAGGTGGCCTTCACGGCGTTTGGGAGGATGAGGGCATGCGGGTTCGGCGAGTGGTCACGACCAGGGCGGGCGGCGCGTCGCGGCCGCCGTACGACAGTTTCAACCTGGGGGACCACGTCGGCGACGACGAGGGTGACGTCTACGCGAACCGCAAGCGGCTCGCGGCCGAGCTGGGCCTGGCCGAGGACAAGCTGGCCTGGATGGAGCAGGTCCACGGCCGCACGGCGACCACAGTGGACGGCTCGGAGACCCGGGCCGCCGAGGCGACCGACGCGCTGGTGACCGCGACGCCGGGGGTCGCGCTGGTCGTGCTCGTCGCCGACTGCGTCCCGATCCTGCTGGCCGACGCCGAGGCCGGGGTGGTCTCGGCGGTGCACGCGGGCCGCGTCGGCACGCGGGTCGGCGTCGTCCCGGCCGCCGTGGCGGCGATGACGGAGGCGGGCGCCGAGCCGTCCCGGATCGAGGCGCTGCTGGGCCCGGCGATCTGCGGCGACTGCTACGAGGTCCCGGCCGCGATGGCCGCCGACGTCGAGAAGCACGTCCCCGGTACCGCGTGCAAGACCCGCAAGGGCACCCCCGGCCTCGACCTGCGCGCCGGGCTCTGGCAGCAGCTCGCCGGCCTCGGTGTCGGCAAGATCGGCGTCGACCCGCGGTGCACGAACGAGGACAAGACGCTCTTCAGCTACCGGCGCGACGGGACGACCGGGCGGATCGCCGGCATCACCTGGATCGACCCGTCGTGACCGGCGCCGACCGGAAGGCCGAGCTGGCCGCGAACCTGGCCGAGGTCGAGGAGCGGGTCGCCGCCGCGTGCCGCGCCGCCGGGCGCGCCCGCGACGAGGTCCAGCTGATCGCCGTCACCAAGACCTTCCCGGCGTCGGACGCCGCGCTGCTCGCCGACCTCGGCGTGACCCACGTCGGCGAGAACCGCGACCAGGAGGCCGGGCCGAAGGCGGCCGAGGTCGCCGAACTGCGTCCCGAAGCCGCGCTGCGGTGGCACATGGTCGGCCGGCTGCAGCGGAACAAGGCACGGTCCGTCGTCGAGTGGGCGCACGAAGTGCAGTCGCTCGACTCGGCCCGGCTCGCCGACGCGCTCGCGAAGGCCGTGCACACCGTGCGTTACGCCGATAAACGTGACGAACCGCTCGACGTCCTCATCCAGGTGAGCCTCGACGACGATCCCGGACGCGGCGGCTGCCCGCTCGGCGAGCTGGCCGCGCTCGCCGATCATGTAACTCACACGGGTGAACTGCGGCTTCGTGGCCTGATGGCCGTCGCGCCGCTCGGCGGCGACCCGTCGGCAGCCTTCGAACGCCTCGCCGCGGCGGGGGAGAAGCTCCGGAAAGATCACCCGAATGCCGCAGCCGTGTCCGCCGGGATGAGCCATGATCTCGAGCAGGCGATCACGCACGGCTCGACGTGTGTGCGTGTCGGAACCGCGCTGCTCGGCGGGCGCGGTTTAGCCTCGCCGTAGGGAGCTCGTGCGGTCGTCACGTTTAGTGGTCGTCCACACGGGGCACTGACGGCGTGGAGAATCGTTGGTGCGGGAGCGGCTAGGGCTAGGGAGAGGCATGAGCGCGCTGCAGAAGCTGAAGGCCTACTTCGGGATGGTGCCCGCTGACGACGAAGGTTACGACGTCGAAGACGACTATCGGCGCGGATACGCGGACGACGACTACGACTCCTACGAGGAGCCGGCCCCTCGGTCGCGTTCACGGTACCGCGACACCGAGGACACGTACGACGAGCCCGTCAGCCGCAGCCGTTCACGCTCCGTGGCCGGGTCGGAACCCGCGGTCCACGGCGCACTCGCCATGGACCGGCAGCCGGAACCCGTGGCCCGCCTCCGGCCGGTCACCGAGCCGGTCGTGCGCCAGCCGGTGCGTGACCCCTTGAGCCGGATCACCACGCTGCACCCGACCAGTTACGCGGAGGCGCGGGCCATCGGCGAGCACTACCGCGAGGGCATCCCGGTGATCATGAACCTCACCGAGATGGAGAACGCGGACGCCAAGCGGCTCGTCGACTTCGCCGCCGGGCTCGCTTTCGCGCTGCGCGGGTCGATGGACAAGGTCACCAACAAGGTGTTCCTTCTCTCACCGCCCGATGTGGACGTGACCGCCGAAGACCGTCGGCGGATTGCCGAGGGCGGATTGTTTCTGCGCGGCTGAAGTCGCGCGGACCGCTGAGCGCAAGCAAACGTGATTTTGTCGACCCGATGCCGCGTCGACCCCCTCAACTGCGTCTCAGGATCGGACGCCCGGTTAGAGTAGGTACGTGGAAGCTGTGTGGCTGGTCGTCTGGTACGTGCTGTTCGCATTCTGGTTGTTGCTGACGGCGCGCATCGTGGTCGAACTCGTCCGCACCTTTGCACGGGAGTGGCACCCGGCCGGAGGGGTTGCGGTGACGCTCGAGACCATCTACACAGTGACGGACCCGCCGGTTCGCCTGTTCAGGCGAATCATCCCGATGGTGCGGATCGGCGGCGTCGGACTGGACTTATCGATTATGGTGCTGCTGTTGGTTGTGTTCTTCGCGATGCAACTGGCGACTCCAAGTTGATCGGGGAGACTTGGGTGGACCCTGCAGGCCATGGAGTGCGTGAGGTGATCTGATGTCGTTGACCCCCGCTGACGTGCATAACGTCGCGTTCAGCAAGCCGCCCATCGGCAAGAGGGGCTACAACGAGGACGAGGTGGACGCGTTCCTCGACCTGGTGGAGACCGAGCTGGCCCGCTTGATCGAGGACAACAACGAGCTGCGCCAGCAGATGGAGCAGCTCGACGCCGAGCTCGAGTCGACTCGTAGCGAGCTCGACGGTGCCAAATCCGCACCCCCGATGCGTGAAGAGCCGTCCCGGCGTCTCGCGCCGGTGCCGCCGCCGGCGTCCGCGATGGAGCAGACCCAGGCCCACTCGATGGTGGGCGACAGCGGCGAGCCCAACGTGCAGGCGGCCAAGGTCCTCGGGCTCGCCCAGGAGATGGCCGACCGGCTGACCGCCGAGGCGAAGACCGAGTCCGACGGGATGCTGGCCGAGGCCCGCACCAAGTCCGAGCAGCTGCTCTCGGACGCCCGGGCGAAGTCCGACTCGATGGTCAACGAGGCGCGCACGCGCGTCGACACGATGCTGAACGACGCGCGGACCCGTGCGGAGACGTTGGAGCGCCAGGCGCGCGACAAGGCCACCACGCTGGAACGCGAGTCGCAGCGCAAGTACACCGAGACGATGAACAGCCTGAACTCCGAGAAGGGCGGGCTGGGCAAGAAGATCGAAGAGCTGCGCACGATCGAGCGGGAGTACCGCACGAGGTTGCGCGGGTTCCTCGAGTCCCAGCTGCGCGAACTCGACGACCGCGGCTCCGCCGCGCCGGCTTCGGCCTCCTCGAACTCCGGGCAGTCGTCCGGATCGTCGAGCGGCGGCCAGGGCTACTCGTTCGGCCCGCGGGCCGAAGCGGGCTGAGTTTCTTCGGGCACACCCCGTCGGCGTCGCACTTCCTGCGGCGCCGACGGGGTTCTGCCACGTTTCGGAGTCGATCCGGTACCGCACGTGGGCGGGTCGTAGACCGAACCGGGCCCGTTCATGCTGTAATTCAGCGTGCTTTACATCGTGCTGGTACTGGTACTGGCGGCTCTGGGGTTGCTCGTCTCCGCGCTGATCACGGCTTCGTCGCTGTGGGCGTGGGTTTCCATCGGCCTCTCGGTGCTCGCCGGGGTGATCCTGGTCGTCGACTGGCTGCGCCGCCGGCGCCGGTCCGCGACGCCCGCCGCCGAACCTCGCGAGGTTCCGGAGCCTGCCTCCGCCGAACCCGACGAGAAGCCGAGCCTGTTCACCGAACCGGAGAAACCGGCCGAAGAGGATCAGACCGTCCTGATCCCGGCCGCCGGTGAGCTGGGTGATCCGGCCGACACGCCGGAACCCGACCTTCCCGCCGAAGCACCCGAGCCCGAGAAGGCTCCTGAGGCTGACGCGCCGACGGCTGCTTCGGTCGTTGAGAAGGAACCCGACGAAGCCGAACCCGGCGAAGAATCGACGTCGGAGTCCGACATCGCGTTGCTGGCCGACCTGGACGACGAGGTCGTCGTCGTCGACGAGCACCCCCGCTACCACCTCCGCGTCTGCTCCTGGGTCGGCACCCGCGACACGATCCCCATCGGCATCGGCGAAGCCCGCCAGCTCGGCTTCACCCCGTGCGCCCGCTGCGGCCCGGACGCGACCCTGGTGGCCGCGCACCGTTAGCTCACGCCGAGGCAGGTTTCGAGCGCCCGCTCGCCCTCGGGCGTCAGGCGCAGGTGCGCCTCGGCCCACTCCCAGAGCTGGGCGGGAGTTCGGCCGGGCTTCCCAGAGCGGGCGACCTACGCAGCCCAACGGTTCCAAGGCCGGGTCGCCGGTGGGTCCGCCCCGCCCCGGCGATGAGGGGACACCTGGCCAGGCCCTCCCGGCGTGGACAGCCCAATGGTTCCAAGGCTGGCTCAGGAACCGGGCCCTCCTTATTCCGGTAGCTCCGCCAGCAATCCCTCGATCTCCGCGCGCTGCCGCTCTGAGTCCTCCGGCAGGCCGGTCGCCGCGGTTGTCAAGGTCTCCCTCGCCTCAGCGAACTTCCCGAGGTCGCGCAGCAGCCGTCCACAAAGGACGTCCGCCGCCAAAGCCGGTAGCTCCGCGCCCAAGGTTCGCAGGTCCGTTGCCGCCGCGGTGGCGCGTGGGTACGCGTCCTCCGGGCGGTTCAGGTTGGCCAGCAGGCGGGCGCCGTCGTAGGAGGTGAGGGCTCGCTCCCACGCCAGGTCCGGATCGTCCACCGCCGCCGCGGTTTCCGCTGCTGTCAACGCTTCCAGTGCCTTGCCGCTGTCGTCGGCCCAGAGCCAGGACAGCACCGCCCGGCGCAGGGTGCGGAGTTCGGACGTGGTCAGCCCGGCTGCCTTGAAGTACTCCGCCGCCTGGGCGTAACCGGCCGCTGCTTCGGCGTCGCGGTCCAGCTCGTCGAGGACGTCCGCCTGGGTCTCCGTTGCTTCACCCGCCGCGGCCGGGTCCTCCGCGCCGGTGAAGTACTCGGCCACCGTGCCGAACAAGGTCACCGCCTGCTCCGGGCGGCCCAGCTCCCGGTACGCCCGGCCCAGCATGAACCGGCCCTGCGTCAGCTCGCGCTCGGCGCCCGCCCGCTCCAGCACCGGCTCCGCGTCCTCGACGGCTTCCGCCGCCTCCTCCGGCCGGCCGAGGTCCAGGTACGCCATGGCGACGTCGACCCGCACCACCGCCGCGTCCACCGGCAGGCCGGCCGCCGTGAGGTCCGCGACCGCCGACCGGAACGCCGTGACGGCGTCCTCGGGCCGGCCCAGCCGCCCGGCCAGGTTCCCGCGGAACCGGCTCGCCTGCGCCCGCACGAGCAGGTCCGTGCCCGCGTCGATCCCCGTGGTGGCCGCGAACGCGGCCTCGAGGTCGCCCAGGCCGTGCCGGAACCGCGCGCCCAGCAGCCGGACGCGCGCCGCGCGCTCCGGCGACCCGGCTTCGGTGTAGCGCGCCACGGACTCGCCGGCCAGGTCGATCGCCGCCGGCAGATCACCGTGGTTGGCGAGCACCACCGCCCGGCGTTCGAGCCACAACGCCGCCAGCGCGGGCGAGCCACTCGCGCGGACCGGCCCTTCGGCGCGATCGAGGACCTCGCGCGTGGTGTCGAGGTCCTCCCGGATGAAGTGGGCGGTCGCCAGCCGCAGCAGGGCGAAGCTGTGCGCCTCGGTGTCACCCAGCTCCGCCAGCCGGCTCGCGGACGCCTCGAGCGCGACTCCGGCGGTCTCGTCGCCGGCCCGCGCGAGCACCAGGAGCCGGATGCCCCGCGCCGACTCGGCCAGCACGGCGTTGCCGGCCTCTTCGGCTGCCTCGGCAGCCCGTCCGAGATCGCGCGACGCGGCTTCGGGGTCGTCGTGGTCCGCGGCCGCCATCAGCCGCAGCGCCAGCAGTTCACCCGTGGGTTCCGGGCACAGTGCGTCGAACTCGGCCCAGATCGCCTCGGCCGGCCGGCCCAGCAGGAATTCCCGCTCGGCCAGCTCCGCGAGTTCCCCGGCCGTGGCCGGCAGAGCAGGCAGCGCGACAGGAACCGGGACGGGAGCCACCGGCCCGGACAGCGGCAGGTGCTCGACGAGCGGCTCGGCGGCCAGCAGCGCGCGGATCCGGTCGCCCTGCGCGGACGTGCCGTTGCGCGTGTCGAACCGGGCGACGAGCGCCAGCGCGCGGGCGGTCAGCTCGTCCCGCAACGCGGCCACGGTCGTGCCGCCCACCGGGGCGTCACCGTGCCCGGCCGCGGCCACCAGCCGCAGGTTCAGCGCCGCCACGGCGGCGAACTCCATCTCCGCGTACGGCGTCGGGGCGTCGTCCAGCCAGGGGAGGTGGCGCTCGACGAGATCCAGCCCGCGCGCGTGGTTGCCGGTCAGCGCGCAGAACTCGACGTGGCTCGCGACCTCCCGCAGCTGCGCCCGGTCGTGCCGGATCGCGCGGTAGGCCTGCCGGTGCGCCCGCGCCGCGTCGTCGAACCGTCCGATGTGGACGTACGGGAGCAGCAGCGACGTCAGGATGTCCTGTGGCTGCTCGACGCAGGTGAACTCCCCGCCCAGCACCGGTTCGGCCACCTCGACGGCTTCGGCGTAGCGCCCCATCGCGGTGAGGTGCCGGACCTTCGCCGTCGGCTCGCAGCCGACGCAGTCGGACATCTCGCCGCGGGGCGAGGCCGACCAGAGCCGGTACTGCTCGGCGGCGGTCTCCCGGTCGCCGACGTGCCGCGCGAGCGTGGCGCGGTACTGGTGCACCGGGTTCATCGAGTACCCGGCCAGCCGGTACCGGCGCTCCATGTCGTCCAGCACGGCGTGGGTCCGCTCGAGCGGCATCTCCGGGAAGCGGGTCATCGACCCGGCCATGAACTTGAAGTACCAGTACAGGTTGCTGTCCCAGTGCGGGTCCGCCTCGCCGCGGTCGTGCACGGCCAGGCACCACGCGAACGGCACGAACGCCTTCGCCGGCTCCCCGCCCTGCTGGTACGCGCTGGTGACGAAGATCCTTGCGGCATAACGGAGAGCGGGCGAGCCGTGGGCGTCGGCGTCGCGCACCACCGTTTCCACGGCGGCGATGTGGGCTCGCCCGCGGGGCAGCTGCTGGGCGGACCACAGCCGGTCCCACAGCACCTGCTCGTCGGCGGTCGGCGCGCTCATCGGGCCTCCTCGCCCGGCACGGCCTGCTCCAGCAGCCCGAGGAACGACCGGTTCAGCAGCGCCGCGTCCGCCGGGCGGATCGGGTGCCTGCCGAACAGCAGCGCCTGGCCGTACAGCGACTCGACGGCCAGGCCGCGCAGGGTGTCGTCGTCGAGCCGGGAAATCCGGCGCACCAACGGGTTCCGGTGGTTCAGCACCAGCTGCGGGCGGTCGTCGGCGGGCTTCTCGAACGCCGAGAGCACGCCGGCCCACAGCTCGTCGACCTGCTCCTTGGTGGCCCGCAGCTCGCCGGCGAACGCGGCGGCGCGGTCCAGCAGGTACAGCACCGGCAGGTTGACCGGCTCGAACTCGCGCAGCACGACCTCGCAGCCGAGCCGGTCGAGGTGGCGCTGCGCGGCGGTGACGAACGGCCGGGTGGCCAGCGCCGTCGCGCTGTCCAGCTCGCTGAACGCGGTGGTGAGGTCGCTCGGGTCGAGCCGGGTCACCGCGAGGTCCGGCTCCAGCGCCCGCATCCGCTCGGCCAGCTCGCTGTCGTAGGTGTACCCGCCGTTGATCACGGCGATGTCCTGCGCGGCGGCGACGCCGGCCAGCTGCTGGTACTCGTCGGTCGTGGCGCAGTAGCGCAGCACGCCGTAGCGGCCGCGGAACTCGGCCATGGTCATCCGGCCGACGTTCGTCTCCACCGGCCACCACTGGTCGACCAGCCGCAGCATCTCGTCGTCGTGCAGGGCGAGCGCCTTGACGCCGAGGTGGTGGATCCCGAGGAAGCGGTTCAGCCGCTCGGGCGCGGTCCGGGCCAGCCCGACGAGCCAGCCGCGCAGCTGGTCGCCGAGGGCTTCGCGGGTCGCCTCCAGCTCGCCGTCGTCGTAGAGCGCCTCCCGGCTGGCCGTCGGGCGCAGCTCACCCGCGTCGACGACGCAGCGCGCGAAGAACGCCCAGTCCGGCAGCAGCCCCGGCGCGCTCTCGGCCAGCAGCATCCGCTTGAGGTAGACGCGGTGGCCGCCGTGCTCGGCCGGGCTGGCCGGGAACGGCAGCACGTAGGCGACACCGGTCAGCCCGGCGGCCGGCACGGCGAGCTCGACGACGTCGAACGGCGTGAAGCCGAGGGTGTCCTGGGCGTAGCCGACCAGGTCGGCCTGCCGCTGCCCGGGAGTGCGGTCGTCGCGCGCCCACGGCGGGCCGCCGCCGCTGATCGCGCGGCCGTCGACGGTGACCTCGAACGGCAGCATCGAGCCGTAGAGCGCGGCGAGGTCGGCAACGGTCTCGGGCACGAACCACGGCTCGGCGCCGGGGCGCGCGGTGAGCGTGACCGTGGTGCCCGGGGCGTCCCGTTCGCCGGGGCCGATCGCGTAGGTGCCGTCGGAGCGGCCGGTCCAGCCGACGGCCGGGCCGCCGCCCGCCGCGCGCGTCACGACGCGGACCTCGTCGGCGACCAGGAACGCCGAGAGCAGCCCGATGCCGAACTGGCCGAGGAACTCGTGGCGCTGGAAGCCGAGCTCGTCCCGCTTGGAGCTGCGCCCGATCGTCGCGAGCAGCTCGTGCACCTGGGTTTCGGTGAGTCCGATGCCGCTGTCGGCGATGTCCAGGACGCCGTCGCCGGCGACGACGGTGATCGCCGCCGGGCAGGCGGGATCCAGCGCCCGCCGCGCGGTGACCGCGTCGACGGCGTTCTGCAGCAGCTCCCGCACGTACACGCGCGGGCTCGAATACAGGTGCCTGCTGAGCAGGTCGACGACCCCGCGAAGATCCACCTGGAAAGTACGGCTCACCGTGAATGTTCCCCCATGTTTTTCGGCCGCGGACCAGGAATGCGGCGCGTGGTCATGCTATCGGTGACGGGCTCGCGCGGGCGTCCCCATTTCCCGTCGTGCCCCTCGTGACAACCCGGTTGCACCGGGCGGTTAACCTGGTAGCAGCACAGCGTCGATCCGGCCATCACCGGGGAGCTTCCGGAAGAACCGAGCCTCACCGCTCGCAGTAGAACCGGACGGGTGCGGCCCGTGACAGCCGTCGAACGAGCGGCCCGGCAGGCACAGCGCCGGGCAAGCGGGGTGGTACCGCGGAACGCCGCAGGGCGTCTCGTCCCCGTGTGGGTGACCGGGAGCCGGTCGTCCGTACGAGAGCGACGAACCGAGGAGCACCCGGATGTACCCCCAGGCCAAGCTCGGCGACAGCGCGGGTGTGCCGTCGCAGCCGTCCTTCCCGGAGCTGGAGACCCAGGTCCTCGCCTACTGGGAGAGCGACCGGACGTTCCAGGCGAGCATCGACGCGCGGCCCGCGGGCGAGCACGGCGACAACGAGTACGTCTTCTACGACGGCCCGCCGTTCGCCAACGGCCTGCCGCACTACGGCCACCTGCTCACCGGGTACGTCAAGGACCTGGTGCCGCGCTACCAGACGATGAAGGGCCGCAAGGTCGAGCGCCGCTTCGGCTGGGACACCCACGGCCTGCCCGCCGAGCTCGAGGCGATGCGCCAGCTCGGCATCACCGAGACGTCCGAGATCGAAGAGATGGGCATCGCGAAGTTCAACGAGGCTTCGCGCGAGTCCGTGCTGCGCTACACCGACGAGTGGCGCGAGTACGTCACCCGCCAGGCGCGCTGGGTCGACTTCGACAACGACTACAAGACGCTCGACGTCTCCTACATGGAGTCGGTGCTGTGGGCGTTCAAGCGGTTGTGGGACAAGGGACTCGTCTACGAGGGCTACCGCGTCCTGCCGTACTGCTGGCGTGACGCGACGCCGCTGTCCAACCACGAGCTGGGCATGGACGCCGACGTCTACCGCAACCGCCAGGACCCGGCCGTCACCGTCGGGTTCCGCCTGGAGGGCAACGGCAACGAGCTGGACGGCACCTACCTGCTGATCTGGACGACGACGCCGTGGACGCTGCCGTCGAACCTCGCCACCGCGGTGCACCCCGAGGTGGACTACGTCGTCGTCGAGAGCGAAAACCTCCCCGGCAAGCGGTTCCTGCTCGCCGAAGCGCGGGTCGCCGCGTACGCGCGTGAACTCGGCGAAGAGCCGACGGTCGTCGCGCACTACACCGGCGCGCAGCTGCTCGGGAACCGTTACGCCCCACCGTTCCCGTACTTCACCGGCACCGAGAACGCGCACCGCGTGCTGTCGGCCGACTACGTCACCACGGACGACGGCACCGGCGTCGTGCACATCGCGCCCGCCTACGGTGAAGAGGACAAGGTCGTCACCGACGCCGCCGGGATCGTCCCGGTCACGCCGGTCGACGCGCACGGCAAGTTCGACGCCACTGTGCCCGACTACGAGGGCCAGCAGGTCTTCGACGCCAACCCGAACATCGTCCGCGACCTCAAGAACGGCACGGGTTCGGCCGGGCAGCAGGGTTCCGTGCTGCTGCGCCACGAGACCTACGACCACTCCTACCCGCACTGCTGGCGCTGCCGGAACCCGCTGATCTACCGCGCGGTGTCGTCGTGGTTCGTCGCGGTGACGCAGTTCAAGGACCGGATGGTCGAGCTGAACCAGCAGATCACCTGGTACCCGGAGAACGTCAAGGACGGCCAGTTCGGCAAGTGGCTGGAGAACGCGCGCGACTGGTCGGTCTCGCGCAACCGCTACTGGGGCACGCCGATCCCGGTGTGGCAGTCGGACGACCCGGCCTACCCGCGCACGGACGTCTACGGCTCGCTCGACGAGCTGGAGGCCGACTTCGGCGTGCGGCTGGACAACCTGCACCGGCCCTACATCGACGAGCTGACCCGGCCGAACCCGGACGACCCGACCGGGAGCTCGACCATGCGCCGCGTCCCGGACGTCCTGGACGTCTGGTTCGACTCGGGCTCGATGCCCTACGCCCAGGTGCACTACCCGTTCGAGAACGCCGACTGGTTCGAGCACCACTACCCGAGCGACTTCATCGTCGAGTACATCGGCCAGACCCGCGGCTGGTTCTACCTGCTGCACGTGCTGGCCACGGCGCTGTTCGACCGGCCGGCGTTCCGCACCTGCGTCTCGCACGGCATCGTGCTGGGCTCGGACGGCCAGAAGATGTCCAAGTCGCTGCGCAACTACCCGGACGTCAACGAGGTCTTCGACCGCGACGGCTCCGACGCCATGCGCTGGTACCTGATGGCGAGCCCGATCCTGCGCGGCGGCAACCTGGTCGTCACCGACAAGGGCATCCGCGACGCCGTCCGCCAGGCCGTGCTGCCGCTGTGGAACTCGTACTACTTCCTGGCGCTGTACGCGAACGCCGAGGGCGTCGAGGGGCAGTGGCGCACGGATTCGGCGAACGTGCTCGACCGGTACGTGCTGGCCAAGACGCACGAGCTGGTCACCGACGTCGAGTCCGCGATGGACCACTACGACGTGGCCGGCGCGTGCCAGACCGTCCGTGACTTCCTCGAAGTCCTGACGAACTGGTACGTCCGGCGCTCGCGGGACCGCTTCTGGGCGGGCGACAAGGACGCCATCGACACGCTGCACACGGTCTTGGAGGTGACGTCGCGGGTCGCGGCGCCGCTGCTGCCGCTGACCACCGAGGTGGTCTGGCGCGGGCTGACCGGCGGCCGCTCGGTGCACCTGACCGACTGGCCGAACGCGCTCGACCTGCCCGCGGACGCGGCGCTGGTGACGGCGATGGACCGGGTCCGGCAGGTGGCGTCGTCGGCGCTGTCGCTGCGCAAGGCGAACAAGCTGCGCGTGCGGCTGCCGCTGCCGTCGCTGGTCGTCGCGGCCGGCGACGCCGAGCTGCTCGGCGACTTCGCGGACATCCTGCGCGACGAGGTGAACGTCAAGGCGGTCGAGCTGACCACCGACGTCGCCGCGCACGGCGGGTTCGAGGTCGCGGTGAACGCGCGCGCCGCCGGGCCGCGGCTGGGCAAGGACGTCCAGACCGTGATCAAGGCGGTCAAGGCGGGGGACTGGTCGCTGCAGGGCGGCAAGGTGGTCGCGGCCGGGATCGAGCTGCAGGAGGGTGAGTTCGACCGTCGGCTGGTCGCCAAGGGCGGCGGCGCGGCGGCCGAGCTGCCCGGCGGCTCCGGCCTGGTCCTGATCGACACCGAGGTGACGCCGGAGCTGGCCGCCGAGGGCCTGGTCCGCGACCTGATCCGCGTCGTCCAGCAGGCCCGCCGCGACGCGGACCTCGACGTCGCCGACCGGATCGCGCTGACCATCGACGCCCCGGAAGACGTCGTCGAAGCGGCGAAGCGGCACGAGGAGTTCCTGGCCTCGGAGACGCTGGCGACGTCGGTGACCCACGCCGCGGTGGCCGACGGGTTCGCCGGCACGGTCGGTGACGGCACGAAGGTGACCGTCTCGGTCGCCAAGGCCTGACCCCCGCACCGGCCCGGAACCGATCACGAATCGGTTTCGGGCCGGTGGTTTTTCACCCGGAAGGGCGGGGAATCGGCAAGCTGGGCCCTTGTGCGCGCGGGAGGCGCGCACTGGGGAGGGGTACGCGAGAAATGAGTCCTGGCAGAAAACGCGGCATTCTCATCGGCGGCGCGCTGGCGGTGGTCGCGGTCGTGGTGGCGGCCTTCTTCCTCCTGAACGGCGGGAGCGCGCCGGAAGCGGCCGCGGGCTCGGGGGAGACGGCCGTCGAAAGCCCCGGCGCGGCCGACCCGAACTCGGCGATCACGGAGTACCTGCAGGACGTCGCCGAGAACAACCCGGACGCCGCGGCCCGGCTCACGGACGACAACGCGGCGGCCGCCGTCGCGCTGCGCGACGCGCGCAACACGCTCCAGCCGTCGACGGTGGCCGCGAAGCTGACCGTGCTGCAGCCGACCCCGGCCGGGGCGAAGCAGACCAGCGGGACCTACCACCTGTCCTGGACGCTCAAGGAGCACCAGGTCTGGTCGTACGACGCGCCGTTCACGCTGGCCCAGGCCGGCGGGAAGTGGCTGGTGCACTGGGCGCCGACGCTGCTGCACCCGAAGCTCGAAGCGGGCCAGCGGCTGGCGATCAGCACCGCCGCCCAGGACAGCACCGCCGTCGCCGACCGCGACGGCAAGCCCCTGCTCATCAGCGGGGCCGGCGGCCTGCACCCGGCCGACGGCAACCCGGCGCCGCTGCTGCGGTCCGCGTTGACCGGCCAGGTCACGGCCGCGGCGGGCACCGGGTTCGCGGTCGTCCGCACCGACACCAGCGGCAAGAACCTGGAGACGCTGTTCGGGAAGGCGTCGGACGAGGGCGCGAAGCCGCTGACGTCGAGCCTGAGCCTGGGCGCGCAGAAGTCCGCGCAGGCCGCGGTGGACGGCTACTCGGGGTCCGCGATGCTCGTCGCGCTCGACAGCGGCTCGGGCGACATCCTGGCCGTGGCCCAGAACTCGGCCGCCGGCCTGTCGCCGAAGGCCCTCAACGGGCTTTACGAGCCGGGGTCGTCGTTCAAGATCGCCACTTCGGTCGCGGCGATCCAGCAGAGCGGCCTCAACGCCGGCTCGCCGGTCGACTGCCCCGGCGTCGCGACGATCGGCACGCGCACGGTCAAGAACGAGGGCTTCGAACTCGGCGCGACGAACCTCCAGACGGCGTTCGCGCGCTCCTGCAACACGACGTTCGGGCAGCTCGCGCTGAACCTGCCCGCGGACGGGCTGGTGAAGGCCGCGAACGAGCTGGGCCTCAACGCCGACTACGAGATCCCCGGCCTCAAGACCGAGCTGGGCAAGGTCGAGCCGGCGGCGAGCAAGGACGAGCAGGTCGAGGACGGGTTCGGCCAGGGCCGGATCCAGGCCAGCGCCCTCGGCGGCGCGATGATGGCCGCGACGGTCGCCTCCGGCAAGGCGATCACGCCGAAGCTGTGGCACGACCTCGACACCGTCGTCGTCAAGGGGTACTCGCCGCCGCCCACGTCCGTGCTGGGCGAGGTGCGGAAGATGATGCGCGCGGTGGTCACCAGCGGCACCGGCAAGGCGGCGGCGGGCGCCGGGAGCGTCTTCGGCAAGACCGGCACCGCCCAGTTCGGCGACGGCCAGCAGGCCACCGGCTGGTTCGTCGGCTACCGCGGGAACGTCGCCTTCGCCGTCGTCCTGGAGAACTCGAACGACTCGGGGCCGGCGGTGCAGCTGGCCGCGAAGTTCCTCAAGGGCGTCTGACCCGTCCCTGGACGGACGACACGCGTACCCGCACGGACGACACGGCCCGGCCGCGCCGCTCGGCGGCGTGTCGTCCGCCGGGGTACGCGTGTCGTCCGGCTGCGTACGCGTGTCGTCCGCGTGGGCGGGTCGCTTCGGCGGCCGCCGAAGCGACCGGGTCGTACCGTGGGGGCATGGAGACGATCGCGCTGGCGGAGGTGGCCGCGGTGCTCGCCGACCCGAGCCGCGCCACCATGTGCCTGGTCCTGCTGGACGGGCGGGCGTGGACGGTCGGCGAGCTGGCCAAGGCGGCCGGGATCGCGCTGTCGACGGCGAGTGAGCACGTCACCCGGCTGGTCGACGCGGGGTTCGTCGCGCGGGTGAAGCAGGGACGGGCGAGCTACGTCCGGATCGCCGACCCGCGCGTGGCCGAGCTGATCGAGCACCTGGCCCAGCACGCCGAGCACCGGCCGGTCACCGGGCTCAAGTCGTCGGTGCGGGTGCGGCGGCTCGGGTTCGCGCGCACCTGTTACGACCACCTGGCGGGTCTCGTCGGCGTCGCGCTGCGTGACGGCATGCTGGCCGAGGGGCTGGTCAGCACGGACGCCGGGCTGACCCTGACCGGCCGGGGCCACGAGGTGCTCGGCGAGCTGGGCGTGCCGGTGCCGGACGGGCGGCGGGCGCTGCTGCGCGACTGTCTGGATTGGACGGAGCGCCGGGACCACCTCGCCGGGGCGTTGCCCGCGGCTTTGCTCGAGCGGGCCGTCGACGCCGGCTGGGTCGCCGCCGAGGGGAACCGCGCCGTGAAGGTGCTTCCCGCGGCCGAGAAGCCGTTCGCGGCGCTGGGCGTCGATCTCGCCGCGTTGCAGCCTTAACACACAGGGTGTCCGACTCGTCCCAGTGGTACACGAACGAGTTAATCCGGCCGCTTCACTATTCTGAGGGCCCCACGGCACTCGGGAGGGAGGCGGCATGGACCAGCTTCCCGTGCTGCTCGGCGTCGGCGGTGTCGTCCTGCTCGCCTCCGTGCTCGCCGTGCGCGTCTCGATCCGGCTCGGCCTGCCCTCGCTGCTGCTCTACCTCGGCATCGGCGTCGTGCTGGGGGAAGCCGGTTTCGGCATCCGCTTCGACAACCCCGGCCTGACCCAGTCGCTCGGCCTCGCCGCGCTCGTCATGATCCTCGCCGAAGGCGGGCTGACGACCCGGTGGTCGGCGGTGAAACCCTCACTGGGCATCGGAATCGTACTGTCCACAGTGGCCGTCGTGGTGAGCATCGCGGTCACCGGCGCGGCCCTGCACTGGCTGCTGGGCCTCGACTGGCGGCTGGCGCTGCTGTGGGGCGCGGTCCTCTCGTCGACCGACGCGGCGGCGGTCTTCTCGGTGCTGCGCACGGCCGGGATCGGCAAGCGCCTGGTCGGCGCGCTGGAGCTGGAGTCCGGCATCAACGACGCGCCGGCCTACATCGCCGTCGTGGTGCTGGCCGAGGGCACCACTGTGGACTGGACGCTGCCGTTCCTGGCGGTCTACGAACTTGCGGCGGGCCTGGCGATCGGGCTGGCGTTCGGCTGGCTCGGCGGGATCGCGCTGCGGCGGGCGGCGCTCCCGGCGACCGGCCTGTACCCGCTGGCCACGGTCGCGGTGTGCGTCGTCGCGTACTCGTCCGGGCAGCTGCTGCACGCGTCGGGGCTGCTCGCCACGTACGTCGCCGCGCTGGTGCTGGGCAACTCGCGGCTGCCGCACCGCTCGGACACCCTGTCGTTCGCCGAAGGCCTGGGCTGGCTGGCGCAGATCGGGCTGTTCGTGCTGCTCGGGCTGTTCGCGTCGCCGAGCCGGCTGCTCGAGACGCTGGTGCCGGGGCTGGTCGCGGGTGCGGTCGTGCTGCTGCTGGCGCGGCCGATCTCGGTGGTGCTGTCGATGCTGCCGTTCCGGCTGCCCTGGCGGGAACAGGCGTTCCTGTCGTGGGCCGGCCTGCGCGGCGCGGTGCCGATCGTGCTCGCGATGATCCCGCTGTCCGAGGGCCTGCCGGGCGCCCAGCGCCTGGTCGACGCGGTGTTCGTGCTGGTCATCGTGCTGACCCTGCTCCAGGGCGCGACCCTCGGGCCGCTCGCGCGCTGGCTCGGGCTGTCGAAGAAGTCCGAGGCGTACGAGATCGACGTCGACTCCGCGCCGCTGGACGAGCTGGGCGCCGAGCTGCTGCAGGTCCGCATCCAGCCGGGCTCGAAGCTGCACGGCGTCTACCTGTCCGAGCTGCGCCTCCCAGTGGGCGCGACGGTCAGCCTGGTCGTCCGCGAGGGCGCGGGCTTCACCCCGCAGAAGACGAGCCGCCTGCAGGAGCACGACCAACTCCTGGTGGTCACGACAGCCACGGTCCGCGACGACGTGGAGCGCAGGCTGCGCGCGGTGGACCGCGCGGGACGCCTGGCCCGCTGGCGCGGCGAGTCGGGCCTCTGACCACCCGTTGTCCAGTGCTTGTCCGATCTTCCCGCCTACCTGGTGATCTTTTCCCGCGAGGGTGAACAACCCGCACCAAGATCTTCCCCGCGTTCCTCCTTTTGGCTTACTCTGCGCTCCATTTGTTAGCTCGAATGGGTGAGCATTAAGCCAAAGGAGTACGCAGGGTGAGGAAACTTCACGTGCGCGCAGCCGGCCTGGTCGCGGCAGCGGTCCTGGGGCTCGGGCTTGCCGCCGTCCCGGACGCGGCCGCCGAAGCGGGACCGTTCCCGGTGCTGGCGCTGCCGTTCAAGGCGGGGCAGCAGGTGTACTCGGCCGGCATCCACTCCGACGACGGCAGTACCGGCGTGAAGAACGCCCTCGACCTCAGCCCGGCCGACAAGACCGTGCGGGCGCCGCTGGCCGGGACGGTCCACCTGCAGCACTGCGCGGGCGGCGACTGGGTGGCCATCGACCACGCCGGCGGCTGGCGCACCGGGTACTACCACATGGAGGGCATCAAGGTCACCGACGGTGAGCAGGTCGAGGCCGGCGACGTGCTCGGGTCGACCGGCAACGCCCTCCCGTGTGGCGGCAGCAGCACCGGCGCCCACGTGCACTTCACGCTCTGGACGCTGCCCGACGAGCCCGCCGCGAACTGGAGCGGCCTCGCCTACAGCCAGCTTTCGACGACGGTCGCGGTGGCGCACGGCGAGCCGATCGACGGGAAGACGTTGGGCGGCTGGCTTTTCACGGCGGGCGCGGACCAGTACACCGGCACCGCGACGCACCTCGCCGACCGCATGGTGACGCAGCTGCCGGGCCACTTTCGCGCGAAGCTCTGACCCTTCTCGGATCCTGCTGGACTTGTGGGCGGCGTCTCAAAATGTGAGGAGGGGTCTGGCCGCCGCGCCGATTCTCGGTTACCTTCTGTGTCAGGTCATGAGTGCCAGCGTCAAGCCCCGGCTTGCTGGCCGGCAACCCTCCTTCCGCGGTGGGGTGCCCCGGGTGAGGACCGGGTCGGTCGCGCCGTGCGACCGGCAAGCGCGGGCCCCTCGCCGGGGTCCCCCGGATCGCCGAGGAGGCACCGATGACTCTCGCCATCGACCGCACCAGCACACCCGAAACCCTTGCGCCGCAGGCTGTTCCGACGGTCGCGGGTGCCTCGCTGCGGGTCCCGCTCGTCACCGGCGGCGACATCGGCTACGCCAACCTCGACCACGCCGCGAGCGCGCCGTGTCTCGACGCCGTGCGCTCGGCCGTCGACGAGTTCCTGCCCTGGTACGCCAGCGTCCACCGCGGCGCGGGCTTCGCGTCCCAGGTCTCCACCAAGCTCTACGAGCGCACCCGCGACACCCTGCGCCGGTTCGTCGGCGCGCGGAAGACCGACACGGTCGTGTTCACCCGCAACACCACCGATTCCTTCAACCTGCTCGCCCGCAGCCTCCCGCCGCGCACCTCGGTGGTCGTGTTCGACACCGAGCACCACGCCGCGCTGCTTCCGTGGCGGGGCCCGAACGTCCGCCGGATCCCGACCCCGCGCACCCGGCTCGCCGCAGTGTCCGCTGTGGACGAAGCCCTCGCGGAATCCCCGCAGGGGCCCCGGCTGTTCGTCGTCACGGGCGCGTCCAACGTGACCGGCGAGCTGCTCCCGGTGGCGGAAATCGCGGCGGTGGCCCGGAAGCACGGCGCCCGGATCGCCCTCGACGCCGCGCAGCTCGCGCCGCACCGCCGCGTCTCGATCAAGGAGCTGGACGTCGACTACGTCGCGCTGTCCGGCCACAAGCTGTACGCGCCCTTCGGCGCCGGCGCGCTGATCGGCCGCGCCGACTGGCTGCGCGCCGCCCGGCCGTACCTCGCCGGCGGCGGCGCGACCAAGCTCGTCACCGAGGACGCCGTCGTCTGGAACACCGGCCCCGAGCGTCACGAAGCCGGTTCCCCCAACACCGTCGGCGTGTACGCGCTCGGCGTCGCGTGCGAAACCCTCAGCCGGAACTGGGACGCCGTCGAAGCGCACGAGCAGGCCCTGCTCACCCGGCTGCGCAAGGGGCTCGAAAGCATCCCGGGCTGCGCCGAGCTGCGGCTGTTCGACGCGCCGGTCGACCGCGTCGGCACGGTCAGCTTCGTCGTCGACGGCTTCGACCCGGGCTGGCTCGCGGCCGTTCTCTCGGCGGAGTACGGCATCGGCGTCCGCGACGGTGCCTTCTGCGCTCACATCGCGGCCCGGCGCCTGATCGGCGTCACCGGCGGCGAAGGCCGGCAGGCGGTGCGCGTCAGCCTCGGCCTGGGCAGCACCGAGGAGCACGTCGACCGCGTGCTGCTGGCCCTGCGCCAGATCGTCGCCCGCGGCGCCCGCTGGGAGTACACCAAGGCGGACGGCCGCTGGGCCCCGGCCGGCGACCCGCGGGAGCTGCCGCCGTTCTGCTGAGGGTTAACCTGGGCCGATGGGGAGGCACTGGGTTCCGTTGGCGTTGCTGGGTTTCGCAGAACTGGTCCTGGTCACGGCCGAGCTGTTCCACCGGTCGGCCGTGGCCGCGGAAATCTCGGAGAACCTGCCGTCGGCGGGGCGGTACTACGAGGGCCTGTTCGGCTTCCGGATCGAAGGGTCCGGGCGCACGCAGTTCCTCAGCGCCGCCGACATGGCCCGCGCGTACGCCGGGGGCACCGGTCCGGCGTGGCAGATCCTGCTCATGGCCGCGTTCCTCGCGGTCGTGGGCTGGTACGCCGTCGCCCGTCGGCTGGGCGCGAAACCCGTGGTGGCGATCGCGGCCGGTGTGCTCGCCGGCGTGCCGCTGGTGGACCTGCTGCTGTTCAGCCAGTTCGGCTGGGACGCGGCCACCCGCGGCCCGCTGCTCGTGACGCTCGGGCTCGCGCTGGTCGCCTGGTACGAACGCAGTCCGCTGGTGCTCGCGGTGGCCGTCGTCGCCGGGGTGGTGGCCGTCGCGATCGCGGACCTGCCGGGTGCGCTGATCTCCGCGACCGTGCTCGTCGCCGGGGCGTTCGCCGCTATCCTGCCCGGATGGGGAGTTCGCGAAGGTCCTGGTTCCCGTTGGCGGCGCTGGGGTTCGCCCAGCTCGTGATGGCCGTGGTCGCGCTGGTCCCGGCCGCTCCGGCGACCGGCGAGTTCGTGAACATGCGCGCCTATCCGATGACCCAGGAGCTCCACGGGCTGGGAACCGGCGGGGTCGGCGGTACCGGCCTCGCCGACGGCGGCTGGTACTCGACCGGCGCCCTCGCGGTGGACGTGGTGCCCCCGGCGGCGCTCGGCTGGCTCGTCGGCCTCGCCTGCGTGGTGCTCGCCGTCGCGGGCTGGTACTGGCTGGGCCTGCGCCGGGCCGGGACACCGCCGCGGCCCGTCCGGTTCGTGCTCGGCACCATGGGCGCGCTGGTGGCCCTTCCGCTGCTCGACCTGGTCGGCGCCGTGGAACTGCGGCTGCCCGGCGACGTCCGGGGCGAGCTCGTCGCGGCACTGGGGCTGCTGGTGCTGGCGGCCTACGAGCGCAGCTGGCCGGTGCTCGCCGTGACCGTGGTGTTCGTGCTGGTCAGTGCGCTGCTCCCGACTCCGGTGACCGGCACGCTGAGCGCGGCGGGCGTGCTGTTCGCCGGCGCGTTCGCGGTCCTCCTGCGGCGCCCCCGTGACACTGCCGCCGACGCGGTCTGACCAGGCGTGGACAATGGAGCGGTGAGCACCGAGCCCAGCCACTCCGAACCCGACACCGACGCCGCCGCCGAGGCGGTGCCCGAGCCCGTGCCGGAGACGCCGGAAACCCCGGCGAAGCAGCTGCCGAAGCGCCGTGTGGGCTGGGTGTTCGCCGTCGCGGTCGTGTTCTGGGCGATCGACCTGGTCACGAAGAACCTGGTCGCCGCCAACCTCGAGGGCAAGGAGCCGCTCCGGATCCTCGGCGGGCTGATCTACCTGCAGGTGATCCGCAACCCGGGTGCCGCGTTCTCGATGGCCACCGGGATGACGTGGGTGCTGGCGCTGGTCGCGGTCGCCGTCGTCATCGCGATCATCTGGCTGTCGCGGCGGCTGCGCTCGATCGGCTGGGCGATCGGCCTCGGCCTGGTGCTGGCCGGGGCCCTGGGCAACCTCACCGACCGCATCTTCCGCGCGCCCGGCGGGCTGCAGGGTCACGTCGTCGACTTCATCTCGGCGTTCGCCCCCAACGGCAAGGGCTTCGCGATCTTCAACATCGCCGACTCGGCGATCTGCGTCGGCGGCGCGCTGATCGTGCTGCTGTCCCTGCTGGGCAAGGACTACGACGGCACCTCCACCAAGGACAAGAAGAAGAAAGAGGACCAGGCGTGAGCTCGCGGATGCTCCCGGTGCCCGACGGGCTCGACGGGATGCGGGTCGACGCCGGCCTCGCCAAGATGCTCGGGCTGTCCCGCACGGTCGTCGCGGAGCTCGCCGAATCCGGGGACGTGCTGCTGGACGGCCGCCCGGCGGGCAAGTCGGACAGGCTGGCTGCCGGCGGCCTGCTGGAGGTCACGCTCCCGGAGCCGGCGAACCCGGTCGAGGTCGTCGCCGAGCCGGTCGAAGGCATGCAGATCCTCCACGACGACGACGACATCGTCGTGATCTCCAAGCCGGTCGGCGTCGCCGTGCACCCGAGCCCGGGCTGGACCGGCCCGACGGTGGTCGGCGGTCTCGCCGCGGCCGGCCTGCGCATCGCGACGTCGGGCGCGGCCGAGCGCCAGGGCGTGGTGCACCGGCTCGACGCGGGCACCACCGGCGTCATGGTGGTGGCCAAGAGCGAGCACGCGTACACCGTGCTCAAGCGGGCGTTCAAGGAACGCACGGTCGACAAGGGCTACCACGCGATCGTCCAGGGCCACCCGGACCCGACCCGCGGCACGATCGACGCGCCGATCGACCGCCATCCCCGCCACGACTACAAGTTCGCGGTGGTCCAGGGTGGCCGCCCGAGCGTGACGCACTACGAGGTCGTCGAGGCGTTCCGCTCGGCGTCGCTGGCGCACATCAAGCTCGAAACCGGGCGGACGCACCAGATCCGCGTCCACTTCTCGGCGTTGAAGCACCCGTGCGTCGGCGACCTGACCTACGGCGCGGACCCGGTGCTGGCCCGCAAGCTCGGGCTGAACCGGCAGTGGCTGCACGCGAAGACGCTGGGGTTCGCCCACCCGGCCGACGGCCGCTGGGTCCAGTTCGAGTCGGAGTACCCGGACGACCTGGCGAACGCGCTGAAGCTCCTGCAGGACGAGAGCTATTAATCCTCGATCGACCAGGTGAGCGTGCGCTCGTCGGGTTCCGGCCGCGGGCTCCAGCGGACCGAGACCACGCGGGTGGTGTCCGGCAGCACGTAAACCGTGTGGCCGCCCAGGGTTTCGCCCGGTTTGACGCCGATCTTGTGCGGCGGCCGCGAGGTCAGCGACACCGGGGCCTTGCCGACCGCCTGGCCGTCGGCGGTGAGCAGCTCGAGGTAGTTGTCCGGCAGGGACGCGAACGGGATCGCGCCGCGGTTGGTGATCTCCGTGTGCACGACCACCGAGCGTTCGCCCTCTTCCAGGCGGTAGCCGGCCGCGCCGAACAGGAAGTCCGCCGGGTCCTGGACCTCGAGCAGCTGCACCGTCAGCTGCTCGCCCTCCAGCCCCTGGGTCTCCATGACCTCGCCGAGCCGGCCCTTCTTGCCGCCGGGAGCGCCCCCGGCGCGCGAGGGTTCGTCGCCGCGGGCCCAGGACGCCGTCTGGGGCACGCCCCACGTGCTCACCACGGGGTCGGGCCGCGGCGGGGCGAACTGCTGCTGCTGTGGCGGCCGGGGCGGCGGGCCGGGATAGCGCCCGGACGGCGTGCCCTGGACGTTGTACGGCCCTGACGGCGCACCTTGCACGTTGTACGGCCCCGAGGGCACACCCTGCACGTTCTGCGGCGGCGGCATCTGCGGCACCGGGTGGGACGGCGGGGCCTGCGCCGGGAACTGCTGCGAGCCGGGCGGCCGGTTCGCCCACGACGGCGGTGAGCCCGCGATGGCCGCGCGCAGCCCGTTCGGGTCACTTTCGACGCCGACGAGCAGCGGCAGCCCACTGCCGGACAGCGCGACCAGCCGGTAGGCGACTTCGCGGGGATCCATGCCGACCTTGGCCGCGAGCTCGTGCACGGCCGCCTTGCCCAGCTCGGCGAGCGCGGCGAGCAGGCGGGTATCCACGGGATCGGTCACAGCCACTCGGTGCACGCTACCGCCTCGCCGATCGGCCCGCGCCGAAGCCCGTCCGCCCCCGGCGAACGGACGCGCGTTCCTGTCGGTGATCTCCGTTAGGGTCGCGGACGAGCACACCATCGACGCTGGGGGTCCTGCCCATGACCGCGGTCACCGAACTCGCCGACGAGTTCGTCGAAGCCCTGTTCGCCGCCGATCCGCTGACGCCGGCGCTGCTGGGCAACCGCCCGGCCGAGCCGGGGCTGCCGGACGTCACGGCCGGTGCCGAACAGGCCTTCCGCGCCCGGCTCACGGAGTTCGCCGAGCAGGCCCGCGCGCTGGACCCGGCCGGGCTGTCGGCCGAGGACCGCGTCACCCGTGAGGTCCTGATCACCTCGGCGGCCGACCGGATCGCGGGCATCGACTCCCGGATGACCGAGTTCACCGTGACCGACATCTTCACCGGCCCGGCGGCCATGCTGCTCACCGCGCTGCCGATGACCACGGTGACCGCGGGCGAAGCGGCCGAGGCCCAGCTCGGGCGGCTCGCCGCCGTCCCGGAGTTCCTGCGCCAGGCCGCGCAGCGGCACTCCGAAGGCATCGCCGGCGGCCTCACCCCGGTCGCCCGCCTGGTCGACGCCGCCGTCGCGCACCTCGACCGCTATCTCGCCGACCCGGACGCCGACCCGCTGCGCCGCCAGCCCGCGCCGGACGACGAGTTCGCGCGGCGTCGCGACGAGCTGCTCGCCGACGTCGTCCGCCCGGCCTTCGCCGAGTACCGCGAGTTCCTCGTCTCCGAGGTGGCCGCCCACGGCCGTCCCGACGACCGGCCCGGCCTGTCCTGGCTGCCCGGCGGCGAGGAGACCTACGCCCGGCAGGCCCGGCTGCACACGACCACCGACCGCACCCCGGTGCAGCTGCACCAGACCGGTCTCGACGTCATCGCCTCGCTCGCCGCCGAGTACCGCGAGCTGGGCGCCAAGGTGTTCGGCACCGAAGACCTCGCCGAGATCTTCGAGCACCTGCGCACCGACCCCGCGCTGCGCTGGACCAGCGGCGAAGAGCTGCTGGAGTCCGCCCGCGCGGCCATCGCCAGGGCCGACGCCGAGGCGCCGAAGTGGTTCGGCCGGATCCCGCCGCAGCCGTGGGCGGTGGAGCCGGTCCCGGAGGAGGCCGCGCCCGGCGCGCCCATCGCGTACTACATGCGCCCGGCCACCGACGGCTCCCGGCCGGGCATCTACTTCGCGAACACGTACGAGGCCACCGAGCGCTTCCGGCACGCGGCCGAGTCGACGGCGTTCCACGAAGCCGTGCCCGGTCACCACTTCCAGCTCAGCACCGCGCTCGGCCTGACCGGGCTGCCGCTGCTGCGCCGCATCGGCGACTTCACCGCCTACATCGAGGGCTGGGGCCTCTACAGCGAGCGGCTCGCCGACGAGATGGGCCTCTACTCCGACGACGTGGCCCGCCTCGGCATGCTCACCGGCGACTCGCTGCGCGCGGGCCGGCTGGTCGTCGACACCGGGCTGCACGCGCTGGGCTGGAGCCGCCAGCAGGCCGTCGACTACCTGGTCGAGCACACGCCGATGGCGCGGGTGGAGATCGAGGCCGAGGTCGACCGGTACATCGCCTGGCCGGGCCAGGCCCTGGCGTACATGGTCGGGCGGCTGGAGATCCAGCGGATCCGGGCGGACGCGCAGCGGCGGCTGGGCACCCGGTTCGACATCCGCGCGTTCCACGACGTCGTGCTGGCCGGCGGCGCGCTGCCGCTGTCGGTGCTCGCCTCGGTCGTCGACGAGTGGGTGGCCGGGCACGGCGACACCGTCGACGGCCTGGCGGCGGAGCTCGTCGAGCTGACGTTCGAGCACGACCCGCTGGCCCCGTCGATCTTCGGCCTGCCGGGGGAGCACGACCGGCTGGCCGACCAGACCCGGGAGGGCCAGGAGCGCATCCGCACCGCGTACACCGAGCTTGCTGCGCGCGCCCGGGCTCTCCCGGCCGACGCGCTGACCCCGGAAGAGGGCGTGACGCGCGAGGTCGTGATCGCCGCCGCCGAGGTCGAGGCCGATCGGCTCGCGTCGCGGATGACCGACATCGCGGTCAGCACCG
The DNA here is from genome assembly GCF_034929455.1 of Amycolatopsis heterodermiae. Lineage (NCBI taxonomy): Bacteria > Bacillati > Actinomycetota > Actinomycetes > Pseudonocardiales > Pseudonocardiaceae > Amycolatopsis > Amycolatopsis heterodermiae. The sequence goes on along the minus strand of NZ_JAYFSI010000007.1, from coordinate 286,039 downwards.
GGTTCACCTCGCCGGCGCTGGGCCTGCTCATGCAGCTGCCCTTCTACCAGCTGGACGACGAGAAGAAGGCCCGCGGCTACCTCTCCCGGCTCGCCGCGATCGAGCCGTTCCTCGCGGACCTGACCGAGCGGCAGCGCGCAAGCCTGGCCGAGGGGCTGGTGCCCCCGGCCCACCTCGTCCGCGTCGGCGTCGAGTACGTCGAGCGCTACCTCGGCGCACCGGACGCGGACCCGTTGAAGGCGGCCACGACGGCGGACGTCGAAGGCTTCGAGGCCGAGCGCGACCGGCTGCTCGCCGAGGTCGTCCACCCGGCGTACGCGCGCTACCGCGACTTCCTGCGCACCGAGGTCGAGCCGGTGGGCCGGCCCGACACCGAGCCGGGGATCGGGCACGTGCCGGGCGGCGCCGAGCGGTACGCCGCGATGATCCGCGCGGAGACGACCACCGAGCGCACGGCGCAGGACCTGCACGACACCGGGCTGGCGATCATCGAGGAGCTCGCGGGCGAGTACCGCGAACTCGGCGGGAAGGTGTTCGGCACCACCGATCTCGCGGAGATCTTCGAGCGCCTGCGCACCGACCCGGCCCTGCGCTGGCGTGACGGCGAGGAGCTGCTCGCCGCCGCCCGGGACGCGATCGCGCGCGCGGAAGCCGTGGCGCCGCAATGGTTCTCGCGCATCCCGGCGGAGAAGTGCGTGGTCGCGCCGGTGCCGGAGGCCGACGCCGCCAGCGGCACGATCGCCTACTACCTGCAGCCGTCGCTCGACGGGTCCCGCCCGGGCACCTACTACGCGAACACCTACGAGGCGGACCAGCGCCCGCGGTTCACCAGCGAGGCGATCGCGTTCCACGAAGCCGTGCCGGGGCACCACTTCCAGCTGAGCCTGGCCCAGGAGCTGGGGGACCTGCCGCTGCTGCGGCGGATCGGCATGTTCAACGCCTACGCCGAAGGCTGGGGGCTCTACACCGAGCGGCTCGCCGACGAGATGGGCCTGTACTCCGACGACGTCTCGCGGTTCGGCATGCTGACCCAGGATTCGATGCGGGCGGGCCGGCTGGTCGTGGACACCGGCCTGCACGCGTTCGGCTGGAGCCGGCAGCAGGCGATCGACTACCTGGTCGAGCACACGCCGATGGCGCGCCTCGAGATCGAGGCCGAGGTCGACCGCTACACCGCCTGGCCGGGCCAGGCGCTCGGGTACATGGTGGGGCGGCTGGAGATCCAGCGGCTGCGCGCGGAAGCCGAGCAGGCGCTGGGAGACGCCTTCGACATCCGGGGGTTCCACGAGGTCGTGCTCGGCCACGGCATGCTGCCGCTGACGGCGCTCGCCAAGGTCGTCTCGGACTGGGTGGCGGCGAGCGCCGGCGACACCCCGGACAGTCTCGCCGACGAGCTGGTGGCGGTGAACTTCGAGCGGGAACCCCTGTACCCGTCGGTGTTCGGCCTGCCCGGCGACCCCGCCAAGCTCGGGGATCCCAGCGCCGCGGCCCTGGCGGGGTACCGCGCCCGGTACGCGGAGATCGCCGCCCGCGCCGAGGCGCTCGACGTCACCGGATTGCCGGCCGCCGCGCGGATCACCCGGGACGTCGTGATCTCCCAGGCGAACACCGAGATCGACCTGCTCGACTCCCGCCGGTCCGACATCGCGGTCAGCGACGGGCTCGACGCGCCCGCGCTGTCCCTGCTGATGTACCTGCCGCAGACGGTGCTCGACGACGAGCCGAAGGTCCGCGGTTACCTGACCCGGCTGGCGGGGCTCGGCGACCTCCTCGACGCGATCACCGTGCGGCAGCGCGCGGCCGTGGCCGAGGGGTTCGTCCCGCCGGAGTTCCTGGTGCGCATCGGCATCGGCTACGTCGAGCGTTTCCTGGGCGCGCCGGAGAAGGACCCGCTGAAGGTGACGCCGTCGTACGCGCTGGAGGGCTTCGAGGCCGAGCGCGACCGGCTGCTCGCCGAGGTGGTCCACCCGGCGTACGAGCGTTATCGCGCGTTCCTGGCCGACGAGGTCGCGCCGGTGGCGCGGCCCGAGACCTCGCCCGGGATCGGGCAGCTGCCCGGCGGTGCCGAGCGGTACGCGGCGCTGATCCGCGCAGAGACGACGACCGAGCGCACGGCGCAGGACCTGCACGACACGGGTCTGGAGATCATCGGGAAGCTCGCCGGGGAGTACCGCGAACTCGGCGGGAAGCTGTTCGGCACCACCGAGCTCGCGGAGATCTTCGACCGCATCCGGACCGATCCCGCGCTGCGCTGGCGCGACGGCGAGGAGCTGCTGGAAGCCGCGCGCACGGCCATCACGCGCGCGGAAGCCGTGGCGCCGCAGTGGTTCTCGCGGGTTCCGGCGCAGCAGTGCGGCGTCGCACCGGTGCCCGAGGCGGAGGCGACGAGCGGCACGATCGCGTACTACCTGCAGCCGTCGCTCGACGGGACCCGGCCGGGCGTCTACTACGCCAACACGCACGAGGCCGAGAAGCGCCCGCGGTTCACCAGCGAGGCCGTGGCGTTCCACGAAGCCGTGCCGGGGCACCACTTCCAGCTGTGCCTCGCGCAGGACCTCACCGGGCTGCCGCTGCTGCGGATCATCGCGCACGTCAACGCGTACGCCGAGGGCTGGGGCCTGTACGCCGAGCGGCTGGCGGACGAGATGGGGCTGTACTCCGACGACGTCTCGCGGCTGGGCATGCTGACCCAGGATTCGATGCGCGCGGGCCGGCTCGTCGTCGACACCGGGCTGCACGCGCTGGGCTGGAGCCGGCAGCAGGCCGTCGACTACCTGGTCGAGCACACGCCGATGGCCCTGCTCGAGATCGAGGCGGAGATCGACCGCTACGCCGCGAACCCGGGCCAGGCGCTCGGGTACATGGTGGGGCGGCTGGAGATCCAGCGGCTGCGGGCCGAGGCCGAGCAGGCGCTGGGCGACGGCTTCGACATCCGCGAGTTCCACGACGTCGTGCTCGGCAACGGGACGCTCCCGCTGCCCGTGCTCGCCACCGCCGTCACCGACTGGGTGGCCGAGCGCGCCGCCCGAGACTGAGGAGTGACCGTGACCTGGCTCGAACTCGCCGACGACACGCCGTTCGGCCTGGACAACCTGCCCTACGGCGTGTTCTCCGTGGGCGGGGCGCCGCAGCGGCGGATCGGCGTGCCGGTCGGCGACCACGTGCTGGACCTGACCTCGGCGGCCGCGGAGACGGCGGCTTCGTTCGCGCCGCTGCTGACCTCCGGCGTGCTGAACCCGCTGCTGGCCGCCGGGCCGGCGACGTGGCGGGAGGTGCGCGAGAGCGTCCGGGAGTGGCTGACGGAGACGCGGTACGCCGACCAGCTGCGGCCGCACCTGGTGCCGCTGACCGAGGTGACCACGCACCTGCCGATCGAGGTCGCGGACTACGTCGACTTCTACTCCAGCGAGCACCACGCGCTGAACGCGGGCAAGATCTTCCGGCCCGACGCGGTGGAGCTGCCGCCGAACTGGAAGCACCTGCCGATCGGCTACCACGGCCGGGCCGGCACGGTGGTCGCGTCGGGCACCCCGGTCGTCCGCCCGCACGGGCAGCGCAAGCCGCGCAACGCCGACACGCCGTCGTTCGGCCCGTCGCAGCGGCTGGACATCGAGGCGGAGGTGGGCTTCGTCGTCGGCGTACCGTCCACTTTGGGCACTCCGGTGTCCACAGAGGACTTCGCCGCGCACGTGTTCGGCGTCTGCCTGGTCAACGACTGGTCGGCCCGGGACATCCAGGCGTGGGAGTACCAGCCGCTGGGCCCGTTCCTGGCCAAGTCGTTCGCGACGTCGGTGTCGCCGTGGATCGTCCCGCTCGACGCCCTGGAGCACGCCCGCGTCGCCGGCCCGCCGCAGGACCCGGAGCCGTTCGAGTACCTGCGCACCAGCGAGAAGTGGGGGCTGGACCTGGCCATCGAGGTCCGGCTCAACGGCCACCTGGTGTCGAGCCCGCCGTTCGCCACGCAGTACTGGAACGCGGCGCAGCAGCTGGCGCACCTGACGGTCAACGGCGCCAGCCTGCGCACGGGCGACCTGTACGCGTCGGGCACGGTGACCGGCCCGGAGCCGCACCAGCGAGGCTCGCTGCTGGAACTCTCCTGGGGCGGCCGCGAACCACTCACCCTCCCGGACGGCGCCACCCGCACCTTCCTGGAGGACGGCGACGAGGTCACCATCAGCGCCACCGCCCCCGGCCCGAACGGAACCCGAATCGGCTTCGGCGACGTCCGAGGCACAGTAGTCCCCAGCTGACCCCGGATCTCACGTGACGGAAGGGGCATCACCCGTGTCCCAAGAGGCATCTCGCGTGTCTGGAGGGGCATCACGCGTGTCTGGAGGGGCATCGCACGTGATCCGGCGGGCATCACGCCGATGCCTCCTCCCATCACACGTGATGCCCCTCCAATCACGGGTGATGCCTCGCTGATCACGGGTGATGCCCCTTCAATCACGTGTGATGCCCTTCCCGTCACGGGTGATGCCTCGCTGATCACGGGTGATGCCCTTCCAATCACGTGTGATGCCCTTCCCGTCACGGGTGATGCCTGCCTGATCACGCGGGATTTGGGGGCGGGAGCGTGACGATTCGCTCGAGCCGGTGTCCGGAGTGCGGGGGACGGCGGTGGATGAGAGGGTCGGCGCGTGGAACGTGGAGCGGTGAAGGCCGTCGTGGGGAGGCCGTTCCGGCGGGCCGGGGCGACGCTGGCGCGGTACCGGGAACGCGACGGTGACCACTACGCCGCGGCGATGACCTTCTTCAGCCTGCTCGCGCTGGTGCCGTTGATCATGGTCGCCGTGTCGGTGGCCGGGTTCGTGCTGGCCGGCGACCGGCTGCTGTCCGCCGAGCTCGACCGGGTCATCGCCGCCTCGCTGCCGCCCGAGCTGGGCGGGCAGGTCACCACCGTCGTGCACACCGTCGTCGGGGAACGCGGGCGGATCGGGCTGCTCGCGCTGGCCGTCGCGGTCTACTCGGGGTGGAGCTGGATCAGCAACGTCCGGGACGCCGTCACCGCGATGCTCGGCCAGGAACGCACCCCGCGCCCGCTGCTGCGCGGCATCGCCGCCGACGTCCTGGCGCTCGCCGGCGTCGGGATCGCCATGGCCGTCTCCTTCGGGCTGGCCTCGCTCACCGGCGCGGCCGGCGCGTGGCTGCTCGACCTGACCGGCCTGACCGGCGGGTTCGCGCACGTCGTGCTCGTCGCGGGCTCGCTGCTGCTCGGGCTCGCCGCGAACTGGCTGGTCATCGCCTGGTGCCTGGCCCGGCTGCCGCGACGGCCGCTCCCGCTGCGCTCGACGCTGCGCCCGGCCGGGGCCGCCGCCGTCGGGCTCGGCGCGATCCAGCAGGCCGGCGGCCTCTACCTGCACCTGCTGGGCCGCTCGCCGGCCGTCGCGACGTTCGGCACGCTGGTCGGCGTCCTGCTCTTCGGCTACCTGATCGTGCGCTGGCTGCTCATGGTCACGGTGTGGATCACCGTCCGGGACGACCCGCCGGCCGGCACGCTCGGCGCCGACGTCCGCTACGCCGGCACGACGCTCGGTGCCGGTGCCTCGGCGGAGCTGGTGGTCCGCACGCTGACCGGCCGGTAACATACGCGGCTAAGCGCTTGCTCACCCCAGGAGGACGTTCGATGAAGATCGGGACCGCGGTCAGCTATGCCGGAGGCTTCGCCGAAAGCGTCGCGGACGTCGTCGAGCTGGAGAAGGCCGGTCTCGACGTCGTCTTCGTGCCGGAGGCGTACTCCTTCGACGCGGTCAGCCAGCTCGGCTACCTCGCGGCCAAGACCGAGCGCGTCCAGCTCGCGTCCGGGATCTTCCAGCTCTACACGCGCACGCCGAGCCTGACCGCGATGACCGCGGCCGGGCTCGACTTCGTCTCCGACGGCCGGTTCATCCTCGGCCTCGGCGCGTCCGGCCCGCAGGTCATCGAGGGTTTCCACGGCGTGAAGTACGACGCGCCGCTCGGGCGCACCCGCGAGATCGTCGAGATCTGCCGCCAGGTGTGGCGCCGCGAACGGGTCGTCCACGAGGGCAAGCACTACACGATCCCGCTGCCGCCGGAACAGGGCACGGGGCTCGGCAAGCCGCTGAAGCTGATCAACCACCCGGTGCGCGAGCGGATCCCGGTGCTGCTGGCCTCGCTCGGGCCGAAGAACGTCGCGCTCACGGCCGAGATCGCCGAGGGCTGGCAGCCGATCTTCTTCCACCCGGAGAAGGCGGCCGACGTCTGGGGCGCGTCCCTGGCCGAGGGCAAGGCCAAGCGCGACCCGGCGCTGGGTGAGCTGGACACCTACGTCACCGTCGCGCTGGCGATCGGCGACGACGTCGAGGCGCTGCTGGACCACGTCCGCCCGGTCGTGGCCCTCTACGTCGGCGGGATGGGCGCACGGGGCAAGAACTTCTACAACGACCTCGCCCGCCGCTACGGCTACGAGGCCGAGGCGAAGCTGATCCAGGACCTCTACCTCGACGGCAAGAAGGAGGAGGCCGCGGCCGCGGTCCCGCTCGACCTGCTGCGCGCGATCTCCCTCGTCGGCCCGGCCGGCTACGTGAAGGAGCGGCTGGCGGCGTTCGCCGAGGCGGGCGCGACGACGGTGATCGTCAACCCGCTGCAGCCGGGCCGCGAAGGCCGGGTGGCGGCGGTGTCGCAGCTGCGCGAGCTGGCCGGCTGACCCTCACACGGGCACGGCGTAGGCGGCGACCCGCGCGTTGCCGAGGCCGGCGTCGTCGAACAGCCCGTCGCTGGTGATCAGGCGCAGCTCCGGGCCGGTGCCCTCGGGCGCGACGAGCTTGCTGTCCGGGGTGTTCGACGGGAAGACGGCCGTCCGGCGCACGGTGAACCGGCTTTCGCGGCCGGTTTCGTCGCGCACCACGATCAGCGCGCCGGCCTTCAGCTTGTCCAGGTGGGCGAACGCGCCGTTCGCGTAGCCGAACCCGGAGTGCGCGGACAGCACCGCGACGCCGGGGCCGCCGGGGGCCGGGCCGTCGGGGAACCAGCCGACGCCGAGCGCGGTGCCGGGCTGCTCGCGGCGGCCGCCGACGTGCCCGAGGTCGACGAGGTGCTCGGCCGCGAGTCCGATGGCGGGGATCCGCAGCGCCACCGGCGGCGCGCCGGCGGTCTCGGTGCCGTCCTGGCCGCCCGCGGCGCCCGAGGGGACCGCGGTGCCCGGCGCGAGCACGAAGGAGACGCCGACGAGCACGCCGACCAGCCCGGCCACCACCGCGAGCACGGCACCGGCCGGCCGGACGAGCTCGGATCGCCGTTCGGGTCGCTTGGTCACTTCCGCCTGCTCCACACAGTTCCGATGTCTCAGGAGTCGGATTCGGCTGAGTGGCGTTACCGAATCGTGTCCAGGCGTGGTGAGGTTCACTCAATCGGGTTATCGGCCTGTGATCTGCGCGTCAGAAAGGCACGGCCGGAGGGGGTAAACCCGCAAAAGAACGGCAAACCGGCGCGAGATCCGACAGAATCGGTGGTTTCGACCGGTCGAACTGGGGATATCCATCCAGGCGGAAGTGAGGTGCGCCGGACTGTGCGAAAAATCGAAGAGCCTGCGGTGGGCGTGCTGGACGTCGGTTCGTTCAGCGCCCGGCTGGTCGTGGTGCCGGTCGGCGCCACCTCGCTCGAGCCGGTGCTCAACCACCAGACGCGCCTGCGCCTGGACCGCGAGCTCGACGGGCGCGGCCGGCTGACCGACCGCGGTGTCGCCGCGGTGACCGCCGCCGTCGCGGCCGGCATGACCACCGCCTACCGCCACGGCGTCACCGGGGTGTACCCGCTGGCGACGTCTTCCATCCGCGACGCGGCCAACTCGGCCGCCGTCGTCCGGCACGTCGCCGGGGAGACCGGCGTCGAGCTGCAGTTCCTGTCCGGCCGCCGGGAGGCGGAGCTGGCCTACCTGGCCGCGCGCCGCTGGTACGGCCCGAAGGCCGGCCCGCTGCTGATCCTCGACATCGGCGGCGGGACGGTGGAGCTCGCGGCGGGCTGCGGCCGGCAGGCGACGTTCGCGCGGTCGCTGCCGATGGGCGCGCGCTCCCTGACCCGTGACTGGCTGCCGACCGAGCGCGTCACGGGCAAGCAGGTGAAGGCGCTGCGGGCGTACGCGCTGGACAAGGCGGCCACCGCACTCGGCGCCGCGGACATCGCCGAGCACCGGACGGTCGGCTGCTCGAAGGTGCTCCAGCAGCTCGCGCGGCTGGCGGGCGCCCGGCCGGGCAAGTCCCGTGACCTGCGGCTCGACGACCTGCGCGCCTGGATCCCGCGGCTGGCCGCGATGCCGACGTCGAAGCGGGCCGAGCTGCCGGGCATCTCCCGCAACCGCGCCCACCAGGCCCTGGCCGGCGCGATCGTGGCCGAGGCGCTGCTGACGGTCGCCGGCGGCGCGGTGACGATCTGCCCGTGGTCCACCCGCGACGGCCTGCTGCTCGCCCTGCGCGACGACGCGGCCAAACACCGCCGCCGGGGTCCCGAGAAGGTCGCCTGAAGCCGGCGCCCCCTGGTCGTGGCCGGGAAAACGGGGTATTCCGGAAGACATGAGCCAGACGCAGCGATCGCACGGCAAGGACGACGAAGACGACGAGCTCCTCGAGCTGCCCACCGCCGGGCAGCTGACGCACGACGTGCCCACCGCCCCGGACCCGGACGTCAAGCCCGCCGGTACGGAGGAGACCCCCGACCCGCCGGGCCGGGCCATCGCGGACGACCTGCCGCGATGACCCGGCGCGGTCAGCGGCCTTCGGCGGTGATCGGGTTGGACGGTTCGGCGAACTGACGCACCTTCGTCGAGTCGCGCCGCATCGGCGCGCGGCCCGGGGGCTGGTGCGGCGGGTCGCCCGCGTCGATCTTCGGGATCGCGAACCGCTGGGGTTCGGCGGTGACCGTGACGCGCTCGCCGTGGTGCAGCACTTCCAGCGGCTCGCCGGCCAGCACGTGGTAGGTGGCCTGGTCGGGGTCGATCTCGACCTGGAACCGCGTGCCGCGGAACATCAGGCGGAAGGTGATCCGGTCCAGCTGCGGCGGCAGGCGCGGCGCGAACGCCAGGGTGCCGCCGTGGTCGCGCAGCCCGCCGAACCCGGCCACCGCGCCCTGCCACGCCCCGGCCAGCGACGCCATGTGCAGGCCGTTGCGGACGTTGTTGTGCACGTCGTGCAGGTCGGTCAGCGCGGCCTCGGCGAGGTAGTCGTAGGCCAGCTCCAGGTGACCCACCTCGGCCGCCACCACCGCCTGCGTCCCCGCCGACAGGGAGGAGTCGCGCACGGTCCGCGCCTCGTAGTAGGCGAAGTTGCGCGCCTTCTCCTCCGTGCTGAACGAGTCCCCGCACATGTGCAGGGCCAGCACCAGGTCCGCCTGCTTCACGACCTGCTTGCGGTAGAGGTCGAAGTACGGGAAGTGCAGCAGCAGCGGGTAGTGCGCCATGTCGGTGCCCTCGTAGTCCCACTCGTCGTGGTCGAGGAACCCCTCCGACTGCGGGTGCACGCCGAGCTCCGGGTCGTAGGGCAGGTACATCGCCGCGGCGGCGGCGCGCCAGGTGTCGAGCTCGACGGTGTCGACCTCGAACCGGGCCGCGATGTCGGGGTGGCGCCCGCACGACTCCGCGGCGGCCAGCAGGTTCCGGCGCGCCATCAGGTTCGTGTAGACGTTGTTGTCCGCCACCGCCGAGTACTCGTCCGGCCCGGTGACGCCGTCGATGCGGAACGCGCCGTGCCGGTCGTGGTGGCCCAGCGACGCCCACAGCCGCGCGGTTTCCAGCAGCAGCTCGACGCCGTACGCGCGTTCGAACTCCTCGTCGCCGGTCGCGTTGAGGTAGCGCAGCACGGCGTCGGCGATGTCCGCGCTGACGTGGAACGCCGCCGTGCCGGCCGGCCAGTAGGCCGAGCACTCGGCGCCGTTGATCGAGCGCCACGGGAACGCCGCGCCGCGCAACCCCAGCTGGTGCGCGCGTTCCCTCGCTTTGTCCATTGTGGAGTGACGCCAGCGCAGCGCGTCGCGCGCGGCGTCCGGCATCGTGTAGGTGAGCACCGGCAGCACGAACGACTCGGTGTCCCAGAACGCGTGACCGTCGTACCCCGGGCCGGTGAGGCCCTTGCCGGCGATCGCGCGGCTCTCCCCGCGGGCACCGGCCTGCAGCAGGTGGAACAGCGCGAACCGGACGGCCTGCTGCAGCTCCGGATCGCCGTCGATCTCGATGTCCGACGTCGCCCAGAACTCGTCGAGGAACGCGCGCTGCTCGGTGACCAGGCCCTTCCAGCCGGTCTGGCGGGCGCCCGCCAGCGCGGCCTCGACCTGCGACCGCAGTGCGGGCACCGAACGCTGCGCCGACCAGCCGTAGGCGAGGAACTTCGTGATGCGGAGCTTGCCGCCCTTGGGGACGTCGACCGCGACGGTGAGCCGCGCGAGGTCCTCCTCGGAGTGGATGCGGGCGCGGATCCCGTCGTCCACCTCGATCTTGTGGTCCATCGCCGCGGCCATCCGCAGCCCGGAGCGGCGGGTCTGGTGCACCAGCACGGCGTTGTAGTCGGTGGCGCGGTGGAACTCGCCCACGAGCGGCGACTCCAGGGCCGCCGCGACCCGCGGGTCGCGGGTGTCGGACTCGATCGGCTCGTTGGCCAGCAGGTCGGACTGGACGACCAGCTGCAGGTCCTCGTCGAGCGGCTCGACCTCGTAGCGGATCGCGGCGATCGCGCGCTGGGTGAAGGACACCAGCCGCTCGGTGCGCACGCGCACGCGGCGCCCGGTCGGCGACGACCACTCCGTGGTCCGGGTCAGCGTGCCCCGGCGGAAGTCGAGCACCCGGTCGTGCGCGGTGGCCGCGCCGTAGCGCATGTCGAGCGGCTCGTCCTCGACCAGCAGCCGGATGATCTTGCCGTCGGTCACGTTGACGACGGTCTGGCCCTCTTCGGGGTAGCCGTAGCCGGCCTCGGCGTAGGGGAGGCCGTGCTCTTCGTAGAACCCGTTGAGGTAGGTGCCGGGCAGGCCGCGCGGCTCGGCCTCCTCGAGCGTGCCCCGCAGCCCGATGTGGCCGTTCGACACCGCGAACGCCGATTCGGTGCGCTGCAGGGCGTCGACGTCCATGCCGCGCCACCGCAGCTCCCACGGCGAGCATTCGTAGCCGTGCGGCTCCGTCATCGGTCCTCCAGTAGTTCGGCGAGGTCGTCGACGACGACGTCGGCGCCGTGCGCGCGCAGTTCTTCGGCCTGGTCGGCCCGGTTGACGCCGACGACGTACCCGAACCCGCCGGCCTTCCCGGCCTGGACGCCGGACTGGGCGTCCTCGAACACGGCGGCGTTTTCGGGTTTCACGCCGAGGGCCTCGGCGCCGGCCAGGAAGGAGTCCGGGGCGGGCTTGCCCTTGAGGTGCCGTTCCCGGATGGTGAGGCCGTCGACGCGGGCTTCGACGTATTTGCTCAGGTCACCCGCGTCGAGCACCTTGGCGCCGTTCGCCGACGACGTCACGACGGCGATCCGGAGCCCGGCGGCCTTGACCGCTTCGAGATAGCGGATCGAGCCGGGGTACGGGCTCACGCCGCGCTCGTCGATGATTTTCAGGACCAGTTCGTTCTTCCGGTTGCCGACACCGTTGATCGTCGGGGCGTCGACCGCGTCGTCCGGGTCGCCCTCCGGCAGCTCGATGCCGCGCGACTTCAGGAATTCACGCACCCCGTCGGCGCGCGGGCGGCCGTCCACATAGGTCGCGTAGTCCTTGTCGGTGAATTCCTTGAACCCGGCGCCGTCACGCGCACGGAGAAATTCATCGAATGTCCGTTTCCAGGCCTCACGATGGAGAACCGCTGTTCCGGTCAGCACCCCGTCGAGATCGAAAAGGCACGCGGTGATGGTTTCCGGCAATCCCGTCATGCCCGCACGCTACCGGTCCGTGCCGGGGCCCGTGGGTTCCCCCGGGTGCTTTTCCGGATGCGCTTCGGGGTGGGGCCGCACGCGGTGGATCAGTTCGTGCACGGTCGCGTCCGCGAGCCGGTAGCGCACCACCCGCCCGTCGCGCCGGGTGGTGACCAGGCCGTGCGCCCGCAGCAGCCGCAGGGCCTGCGAAACCGCCGTGTCCGTCATGCCGGTGACCGCGGCCAGGTCGGTGACGCTGATTTCCCGCGCGTAGTGGATCGAGACGAGCAGCGCGAGCCGCGAGGGGTCGGCGACGACGGAGAAGCGCTGGGCCCACTGCTCGATGACGCCGCGGTCGCCGAGTCCGTCGACCGCCGCGGCCACCCGTTCCGGGTCGATCAGCTTGCGGGCGGGGTCGGTGCTCACCCCCGGATGATTCCACCCGCGGCCCGGGCCGACCACAGGTGGCCTGGGTCACGCGCCGCTTGACGGCGCCCGGGTGCCCGGACGACGCTGGCGTTAAGACGCTTGTCATAGTCCGAGGAGCCGAAGATGACCGATGTCGCCGCCGCCGAGACCCGCTCGAAGACGATCACCTGGCAGGACCCGCTGGCGACCGCCCGGCTCGGCCTGACGATGACGGGATTCGAGTACCTGACGGCGATCGCCGAGGGGCGCATCCCCGGCCCGCCGATCGCCGCGCACTTCGGGCTGCGCTGGGAAAGCATCGGCCGCGGCGAGGTCGTCGCCGTCGTCGAGCCGGACGAGTCGATGTACAACCCGATCGGCATGGTCCACGGCGGCGTCGCGGCGACGATGCTGGACTCGGTGGTCGGCTGCGCGGTGCATTCGACGCTGCCGGCCGGGGTCGGCTACTCGTCGGTGGAGCTCAAGGTGAGCTACCTGCGGGCGATCCACGCCGGCCGCGGCGAGATCCGGGCGACCGGGCGCGTGGTGAAGGAGGGCTCGCGGATCGCCTTCGCCGAGGGCGAGATCCGCGACGCCGACGGCAAGCTGCTCGCGACGGCGTCGGGGACCTGCGTCATCACGCGCTAGCGTCCTTCCTTCACGTCCCAGTGCTCGACTAGCAGGCCGTCTTCGACGCGAAGGATGTCGACGACGGCGTAGGTGCTCCCCGGCAGCCGGACGCTCAGGTGGACCGCGACGAGGTCGTCCTCGGCGACGACGTGCTCGATCGTCGTGGTCCCGCCCATCAGCGGCGAGTTCGCCACGGCTCCGGCGAACGCGTCACGGCCCGAGGGGAGGCCGGGGCTGTGGGTGACGAAATCGGGGTGCAGGACGGCTTTCGCGGCGTCGATGTCCTTGTGCACGAACAGGTTCTCAAGGCATTCGACGACGATTTCGCGGTTGGTTCGGTTCATGGGCTCGATGCTGGCTTTTCCGGGCGCGGCCGTCGATTACGCCGCGGGTAATCACCGCGGCGGGCGGACCCGGCGGCCGTGGACGGCGTCGCCGCCGCCGTAACGGCCGATGATCGAGGCCAGGAGCTTCCGGGCGTCCTCGACGTTCTCGGCGCCGTATTCCGCGAGCAGTTCTTCTTGGAGGTCTTCGCGGAGCGCGCGCGTCGCTTCGACGGCGTGGTGAGCGTGCTCGGTGAGGTGCAGGAGTTTGGTTCGCGCGTCGCCCGGATCGGGCTCGCGGCGCACGAGGTTCCGGCGTTCGAGGTCGGCGACGGCCTTCGACGCGGCCTGCTGCGTCACCCCCATCCGCTCGGCCAGCGCGGTGATGGACAGCGGCGCGGCCAGGACGTGCTGGATGACGACGCCGTCGTTGAAGCGCAGGTCGCCGAAGCCCCGCCCGGCCAGCCGCCGCTGGACCTCGTCGGTCATCGCCCAGCCCGCGAAGAGGGCGGTGAGTGACAGGTCGAGGGTGTCTGCCGTAGGATGCACAACCATGGTTGTGGAATCTAGCAGAGTTCCGGCCGAGCTGGCCGAGGAGTTCGTGCGCGTGGCGCATCGTGTCGTGTGGTGCACGCTGGTGACGGTCGACCGCCGCGGCCGCCCGCGGTCCCGGGTCGTCCACCCGATCTGGGAGCGGACGCCGGAGGGCCTGTCGGGCTGGCTGTTCACCCGCCCGACGCCGTTGAAGGTCGCGCACCTGACGGCCTCGCCGTACGTGTCCTGCTCGTACTGGGACCCGCAGCACGAGGTGGCGGTGGCGGAGTGCCGAGCGGACTTCGCCGACGACGAGGCGACCCGCAAGTACCTGTGGGACTTGTTCAAGTCGACCCCGGAGCCCTTGGGCTACGACCCGAAGATCCTGGGCGGCGAGGACCACCTGGACCCGCAGATCACGGTGCTGCGCTTGACCCCGTGGCGAGTGTCCACGGGCGGCGAAGCCTGGCGCGCGGCTTAGACAACGGCGCTTGGGAAAGTCAGGCGGCTCCGACACGGCGGTCGAAGACCAGGCCTTCGGCCGCCCGCAGTCCCACGCTGATCGCGCCCGTCAGGACCGCGTCCTCGCCCAGCTCGCCCTGGACCACCTTCGGGACCAGCGGCGTGAACGCGCGCAACGCCCGGTCGATCGGTTCCAGCAGCAGGTCGGCCGCCGTGCCCATGCCGCCGCCCAGGACGATCAGCTCCGGGTCGATCACCGCCGCCACGGAGGCCACCGTGTACGCCAGGCGATCCGCTTCCGTCTCCACCGCGCGGCGGGCGAGCTCGTCGCCTTCGCGGGCCAGGCGGAACACCTCGCGGGCCGACTTCGCCGTGCCCAGGCCGAGTTCGCGCGCGCCGCGGACGACCGACTGGGCCGCCGTCGCCTCCTCCAGGTGGCCGCGGGTCGGCGGCAGGCCCGGGGAGTCGGACGCGCGGGTGCGGCCGTACGGGAGGTAGCCGATCTCGCCCGCCGCGCCGGTGGCGCCGCGGAACACCCGGCCGTCGACCATCATGCCCATGCCGACGCCGGTGCCGATCGTGATGCAGCCGAACACGGACGCACCCCGCGCGGCGCCGCTCTCGCCCTCGCCGACGGCGGTGAGGTTCGCGTCGTTCTCCACCATCAGGTCCGGGCCCAGCGCGGCCTCGAGGTCGTCGATCAGCCCGGCCCGGCCCCAGCCCGGCAGGTTCGGCGCGTGCCGGAAGCAGCGCTTGTCCGGGTCGGCGACGCCGGGGGAGCCGACGACGCGGACAACGATGTCGCCGGCCGTCAGGCCCGCCTCGCCGACGGCGTCGGCCGCGATCCGGCCCACCGCGGCGACCAGCGCCGCGCCCGAGCGGGCCGAGTTGCGCTCGTCGCGGCGCGCCACGAGCGTCCGGCCGAGGTCCGAGACGGCGACGCGGATGTGCTCGCGGCCGATGTCGACGCCCAGCACGTACCCCGCGGTCGGGTCGGCCTCGTACAGCACCGCGGAGCGCCCGGTGCCGGTGGACGTGTGCCCGGTCGGGCGGGCCAGCCCGGCCGCCTCGAGCGCCAGCAGTGCCTGGCTGACCGTCGGCTTCGACAGCCCGGTGTCCTTCGCGACCTGCGGCCGGGTCGCCGGTCCGCTGCGGCGCAGCAGGTCCAGCACCGCCCGCTGGTTGATCTTGCGCATCCCGGCGGGGGTCCCGACCGTGGGTGTTTCTACGCCGGCCACCCGTGCCCGCCTCCAGTCTTCCTCGTACTCCCTGCCGACTTGACGGCCGAGAGGAATACGCCCCGGCCGGCGCCCGTTGACCGGCACATGAGCACTCCGGTGCGCGGGCGGGTCCGCGTGGCACAAGGCGCGAAGCGGGTACGGGTGTTCCTCGGCGGGCAGGTCGTCGCGGACACGGTGCACCCCCTCCTGGTGTGGGAAGTTCCGTACTACCCCACGTACTACTTCCCACGCGCGGACGTGGAGAGCGGTCTTCTCACCCCCTCCGGCCGGACGTCGCACTCGCCCAGCCGGGGAGAAGGTGTTCTGTCGACGATAAAGGTTGCCGGGTCCGAGGCGGTGGACGGCGCGCTGGAGTACCCGGATTCGCCCATCGAGGAGCTTCGCGACCACGTCCGGTTCGACTTCGCCGCCTTCGACTGGTTCGAAGAGGACGAACAGATCTTCACGCACCCGCGGGATCCCGGGGTCCGCGTCGACGTCCTGCCGAGCTCGCGGCACGTCCGGATCGAGGTGGACGGCGTGACCGTGGCCGACACGGTCCGCGCGCACCTGCTGTTCGAGACGAACCTGCCCACCCGCTACTACCTGCCGCGCGTGGACGTCCGGATGGACCTGCTCGAGAAGACCGAGACGGTGACGCACTGCCCGTACAAGGGGGCGACGGAGTACTTCACGGTGGCCGGGCACGAGGATCTCGCCTGGAGCTACCCGACGCCGCTGCCCGAGAGCACCCGCGTCGCCGGACTGGTCGCCTTCCTCGACGAGAAGGTCGACGTCTACGTGGACGACGTCCTGCAGGAGCGCCCCAAGACCAAGTTCGCCTGACCGCTCAGGCGTCCGGCAGCCAGTTCCCGTGGAAGCCCGCGGGCACGCGCTGCGGCAGGTGGACGGTGGCGACCGGCGCGCCCGTGACGTTCCCGGCGTCGAAGACCACGAGGTCACTGCGGTCTTCGGCGGCGTCGTAGACGTAGGTGAGCAGCCAGCCGTCGCCGCCTTCGGCCGGGACGAACACGGCCTCGCCGGGGACGTGCCCGGGCGCGAAGACGTGCTCCTCGGACGTGCCGGTGTGCAGGTCGTGGCGGCGTAGGAAGCTCTGCTCACCGTCCTTGCCGGACTGCGTGACGTGCCCGAAACGGACGTCGGAACCGGCGAAGCGGTCGTCGATCCGCGGGAACTCGGCGGGCCGGTCGTCGAGCCGTTCCTCGGTGACGCGGCCGGTCGCCGGGTCGAGCGTCCAGCGCCACAGCACCCCGCGCGCCGGGCCGTGCCCCTCCCACCACAGGTGGTCGTAGCGGACGACGGTCACCACGATCCGGCCGTCTGCGGTGTCGTGCGCGTTCAGCGTGTGGAAGACGTAGCAGGGCTCGACGTCGAACCAGCGGACGCCGCCGGCGGGGTCGTCGCGGCGCAGGACACCGAGGCGGGCGCCGTAGCCGGCGTCCCAGCGATAGGGCATGCCCTGGCCCACCGAAGCCCGGTCGAACACCACCGGCAGGTCGTAGAACACCGCGTGCGACGCGGTGAGCGCGAAGTCGTGCATCATCGTCAGGCCCGGCACGTCGATCGGCTGCCGGACGGCGAGCTTCCCGCTCGCGTCGGCGCGGTAGTAGCTCACGTGCGGCGCGGTGATGCTGCCGTAGCCGAAGAAGTGCAGCTCCCCGGTCGTGGGGCAGATCTTCGGGTGCGCGGTCATCGAGTCGGCCAGTTCGCCGCCGAAGTCGTACGCGCCCACGGTGTCCAGCTCGGTCGTGATCTCGTACGGCAGCGACGACTCGACGAGCGCGAGCGTCCGGCCGGCGTGGTTGACGACGTGGGTGTTCGCGACGCTGGTGCGCAGGTTCCGGGAGCCGTCGGTGTTGTAGAGCGTGGCGTCGTCGTCGCCGAAGCTTTCGGTGCGCACCCAGCGGTTGCGGTACCAGGCGGCGCGGCCGCCTTCGAGGCGGACGCCGTGGACCATGCCGTCGCCGGTGAACCAGTGCTGGCTCTCGGTGCGCGGGTTGGGGCCGTTGCGCAGGTACCAGCCGGTCAGCTCGGGCGGCAGCGCGCCGGTCACCGGCAGGTCGGACGCCGTCAGCTCGTCGTGGACGGGCGCGTAGGCCCCGGTCAGGTGGAAGTCGGTGGTGGTCATGGGTTCACGCGGCTTTCTCGGCGCGGGCTTGCACGATGCGCGGGTAGCGGATGGTGAAGGCGACGGGCACGGCGAAGCCCAGGACCTTGAGCGCGATCAGCGCGGCCGTCGCGTGCGGGGCGTAGTTCAGCAGGGCGATGCCGGCCAGGCCGGTGATCGTGAAGCTCAAGGCCCACACGAGCGTGATGATCAGGTTGACGCGCTTGAAGACCGGGTTGTCCCACATCTCCGGCGGGGTCATCGTCCGCGCGATGCCGAGGGTGAACGGGCGGCGCAGGAGGATCGAGCCCCAGGCGGTGAGCGCCAGCCAGGCGTCGGTGAGCGCGCCGGTGTAGGTCTTCAGCGGCGATGACGGGAAGCTGAACGCGACCGCGGTGAGCAGCACGAAGAAGGCGAGCGCGCTCAGCTCGATGATCAGTGTGTCCGCCTTGCGCCCCTCGCGGCGGGCCAGCACGAGCAGGCCGGCGGCCAGGACCAGCCCGGTCAGGCCCGACCAGCGCCAGTCGAACTGCGTGGCGACGATCGCGAAGGCGATCCACGGGACGAAGCTCTTGAGGAAGTTCATGTCCGGTCTCCCCGTGACGTTCCAATTGTGACAGGTCAAACGTAGAGGCTCCTGCTTTGACATGTCAATAGTGGAAGGTAGAGTGGGGTCATGAGCCTTCGACACGCTGTCCTCGGGATGCTGGACGAGGCGCCGGCCAGCGGCTACGACCTGCTGAGACGCTTCGAGCAGGCGATGTCCAACGTGTGGGCGGCGACGCAGAGCCAGCTCTACGGCGAGCTCGGCAAGCTCGAGAAGGCCGGCCTGATCCGGGTGCACGCGGAGGGCCCGCGCGGGCGCAAGGAGTACGAGATCACCGAAGAGGGCCGCGTCGAGCTGCGGCACTGGCTGGTCGAGGTCAAGCCCAACCGGTCCCCGCGCAACGAGGTCCTGCTGCGCGTCTACTTCCTGGGCTCGGTGTCGCCGGACAAGGCGAAGGAGTTCATCGAGTACATGGGCGAGAACAGCCGCGAGCGCGAAGAACGCCTCACGGAGCTGGAAGCATCGATCGACTGGGGCGACGACAACGCGGCGCAGTACGGCCGCCTGGTCCTGGAGTGGGGCAAACGCTTCTCCGCGATGAGCCGCGAGTGGTCGGAATGGGCCGTCAAGCAGATCGACTGACCAGCGTATAACGCCCTACACGGCGCCGCCCAGCCGTGTCGACCCCGCAATCACGTGTCGACTCTGCAATCACGTGTCGGCCTTGCAATCACGCGAGCCGACGCTTCAATCACGCGAGCCGACCCCGCAATCACACGTGTCGACCCCGCAATCACGTGTCGGCCTCGCAATCACGCGTGTCGACCCTTCAATCACGCGAGCCGGCTCTCCAATCACGCGTGTCGACCCTTCAATCACGCGAGCCGGCTCTCCAATCACGCGTGTCGACCCTTCAATCACGCGAGCCGGCTCTCCGGGCGCGCGGGCCGACCTCCGTGGCTATGCGGGCCGACCTTCCAGGTGCGTGAGCCGACCCTTTCGGACCGGTGATCAAGCCGCGTGGCGGCCGTGGGCCTGGCGGCGGAAGGGGCGGGACCGTGGCCGGGCCGCCGCCGGGGCGTCCACAGTGGACGCGGACGTCGTGGCGGAGTCGTCGGCCGTCGCCGCCGGGAGGGGCGCGGTGCGATCGCGGTGGCCGCGGTGCACCGCGTACAGCAGCGCCAGCCCGAGCACCACCAGCACGTGCGTCGCCACCCGGGCCACCGTGACCCGGCCCGTCGCCAGGTCGCCCGCCGACAGCGCGAACAGCACCCCGACGAACCCCGTCAGCAACGGCAGCTGGCCGCCCGCCAGGCGCGGGCGCAGCGCCGCCGTCAGCAGGCCGATGCCCACCGAGAGGTTCCACGCGCCGCTCTCGTGGGACAGGTGTCCGGGCATCGCGTCGTGCGTCATGCCCAGCAGCTGCGCGAACGCCGGCCCGAGCTGCGCGATCGCCACCACGGCCAGCGCGATCCGCAGGCCCCAGCCCTCACCCGCCGGAGCGGGCGTGCGCTCGAGGATCGACGCCGTGAGGTCCGGGACCGCCGGTGCCTGGCGCAGCAGCATCGCCCGCCGCAGCCGCTGCGCGCCGGTGAACCACTCGCGGCACGCCGCGCAGCCGTCCAGGTGCCGGTCGATCGCGCCCGGCGGACCCGGCTCGGTCTCGCCGTCGAGCCTCGCCGACAGCCCTTCGCGGCATTCTTCGCACCTCACCTCCCAGTAGTCGGAAGGGCGGAGCACACGGTTCCCGGTGACTGCTAGCGTCCCGATCATGACCCGTGGTGAGGACGACGAGCGCGTCACGGCCCTCGCGTTGGCGGCCGGTCGTGGCGACCGCCGGGCGCTGGAGGAGTGGGTCCGTGCGTCGCAGGCCGACGTCTGGCGCTTCCTCGCGCACCTCACCGACGCGTCCCAGGCCGACGACCTGACGCAGGAGACCTACCTTCGTGCCTTCGGCAGCCTTCGCCGCTTCGCCGGGCGTTCGTCTTCGCGGACCTGGCTGCTGTCGATCGCGCGGCGGGTCGTCGTCGACCAGATCCGGGCCGCGGGTGCCCGACCGAAGATCGCCGACACGGACTGGGAAGCCGCCGCCGAACGCACCCGCGACACCACGGCCGGCTTCGAGGAGCTCGTCGAGCTGGGCCTGCTCCTCGACGGCCTGGACCCCGAGCGGCGCGAGGTGCTCGTGCTGACCCAGGTCCTCGGCCTGTCCTACGCCGAGGCCGCCGACGTCTGCGGCTGCCCGGTCGGCACCGTCCGCTCCCGCGTCGCCCGGGCCCGCGAGGACCTGGTCCAGGCCCGCCGCGCCCGCGGCTCCGACGCCGGCTGACCCGCACGGCGCAAGCGTTTGCGCCGTCCGGCGCTGTGGCGGCGCACACATTCGGCGGCTTCCGCTGGCATCTCGTCACAGAGATCATCCGACACGACTACGCCGCGTTGACGCCCTGACAACGCCTGCTTAGCGTGACCCGGGTCACGAGGTCCCCGCCTCCCCACCACGCCGCTCCGCCTCGCGCCGCCGTGAAGCGCGCAACCCCGGAGCCCCCGAAGGGATTCCCGATGGCCAGTCCCACGACCGAGTCCGCCGACCCTGGGCAGGTCGGCCGCCGCCGCTTCCTGACCTACCTCGTCGCCGCGCCGACCCTCACCGTCGCCACCAAGCTGACCGCGGACGCCGTCGCGCCGTCCGTGGCCGAGGCCTCGATCCCGACGCTGCCGCAGCCCGCCGAGATCCTCGACCTCGGCGACGTGCTGACGCTGTCGTGCGTGCCGACCGCCGGGCTGCTGGTGCTCGAGATGACCGCCGACGGCCGGGCGCGGCTGCAGCTGCCCCGGTGCGAGGTCGGCCAGGGGATCAGCACGGCGAACGCGATGCTCGTCGCGGAGGAGCTGGACCTGCCGCTGGACCGCGTCGACGTCGTGCTCGCCGACGCCCGCACCGAGCTGCTGTTCAACCAGCTCACCGGCGGCTCCAACACGATGCGCTCGCTCTACGACCCGGTGCGCGTCACCGCGGCGACCGCGCGCGCCCGGATGATGGCCGCCGCCGGGGCGCAGTGGGGGACCGACGCGTCGCGACTGTCCACACGCGACGGTGCGGTGTGGGCGCCGGACGGCCGCAAGGCCGGCTACGGCACGCTCGCCGGGCCCGCGTCCCGCTCCGGTCTCAGCATCGGCGTCGTGCAGCCGAAGGCCGAGTCCGCGCACGCCCTGGTCGGCACGCCGACCTCGCGCAAGGACGCCCGCGCGATGGTCACCGGGAAGCAGGTCTACACCCTCGACCTTGACGTCCCCGGCGCGAACCCGGTGATGGTGCGCCGCCCGCCGACGATCAACGGCACGGTCAAGAAGGTCAACAACGAAGCCGCCGTGCGGGCCATGCCGGGGATCATCGACATCGCCGTCGTGAAGACCGGCGTCGCGGTGATGGCCGAGACGTTCGGCCAGGCCCTCGACGGCAAGGACGCCCTCGACGTCACCTGGGGCCCGGGCACCGTCGACGGCGAGAACAACGAGACGATCAAGAAGAAGCTGCACGACGCCGCGCTGCCGTTCGTCGTGCCGCCGCTGCTGACGCAGTACGTCGACGGCGAGTTCGACTTCGCCTTCGCCAGCCACGCGCCGATGGAGTCGAACTCCGCGGTCGCCGACGTCCGCGAGGGCAGCGCCACGATCTGGGCCGGGCTGAAGTCGCCGATCGTGGCGAAGCAGACCATCGCGCAGGAGCTGGGGCTGCCGGAGAACCAGGTCACCGTGCACGTCCAGCAGGGCGGCGGGTCGTTCGGCCGCCGGCTGTTCTTCGACGCCGCCCTGGAAGCCGCGCACATCTCGCAGGCGATGAAGAAGCCCGTCCGTCTCATGTGGAGCCGGATCGACGACATGCGCCACGGCCGGGCGCGCGCGGCGAGCCACCACAAGATCCGCGCCACCTTCGCCCTCGGGCAGGTGCTCACGTTCGAGCACCGCGTCGCCAGCGTCGAAACCGACTGGAGCCACGGGCTCGGCGAGATCCTCACGGCGTTCGCGGCGAAGCTGCCCGTCGCCGGGAACCTGAGCTTCGCGCAGACGGTGTTCCTGCTGACGATCAAGTCGCCGTACAACTTCGGCGTCACCACGCAGCTGCTCAACGAGGTGCCGCTGAAGTTCCACACCTCGGCGTGGCGCTCGGTGTACTCGGCGAACACCCGCGGCGCCGAGGAGATCATGGTCGACGAGATCGCCGCGAAGCTCGGCAAGGACCCGCTGCAGTTCCGCCGCGAGTTCATCAAGGCCGACCGCCAGCGCGCGGTGCTCGACAAGGTCGCCGAGCTCGGCCAGTGGGGCAAGAAGATGCCGAAGGGCTTCGCGCAGGGCATCGCGGTGCACGGCGAGTACAAGTCCTACACGGCCTGCCTGGTCGAGCTCGACGCGCGCGACCCGAAGCACCCGCGGGTCACCAAGGCGACCATCGCGGTGGACGTCGGCAAGCCGGTGAACCCGCGCGGCATCCAGGCGCAGATGCTCGGCGGCCTGACCGACGCGATCTCGACGACGCTCACCGCGGGCCTGCACATCGACAAGGGCCTGCCGCTGGAGGGCAGCTACTCGCAGTTCCACTACGCGCGGCAGAAGAACTCACCGCCGGACGTCACCGTGCACGTCATGCCGGCGGGCGGCAGCGACATTGGCGGCGCCGGCGAGCTCGGCCTGCCGGCGCCGGTCGGCGCGATCGCCAACGCCTACGCCAGGGCGACCGGGATCAAGCCCCGCAGCTTCCCGATCACGTTCCCGGTCGACTTCGAACCGTTCCCGCGCTGAGGAGAACCATGCCGAACTACACCTTCGTGGTGAACGGGAAGACCGTCACCGTGGACGCGCCCGCCGACCTGCCGATGCTGTGGGCGCTGCGCGACAAGCTCAAGGTCCGCGGGCCGAAGTACGGCTGCGGCATCAACGTCTGCAAGGCCTGCACCAGCCACCTCGACGGCGAGGCGTTCAACCCCTGCGTCACGCCGGTTTCGGACTGCGCCGGCAAGGAGGTCACCACGATCGAGGGGCTGGCCGACGGCGAGAACCTGCACCCGGTCCAGGAAGCCTGGCTGGAGCAGGACGTCGCGCAGTGCGGCTACTGCCAGCCCGGGCAGATCATGGCCGCCGTCGCGCTGCTGAAGAAGACGAAGAACCCGACGGACGCGGAGATCGACGCGATCGAGAACGTCTGCCGCTGCGGCACGTACTTCCGGATCCGCGAGGCGATCAAGAGCGCGGCGGCCAGGATGTGAGCACGCGGATGCGGAGGTTCTACAAAACAATCTCCGCATCCGCGGATCTTGGAGAAAGTTCACCCGGTCGTGGTGGGTGCTTTCGGGTTAGATGTCGGTCTCGGGCCCCGACGAAGAGGCCCGGGGTACCGGAGGCACCATGCACTACCAGGCGCTGCCGGCCGACGGGTTCGCGCCGACCGTGGCCACGCTGACCGTCGAGGTCGAGCGGAAGCTGCCCGAACTGATCGAGCGCACCGTCCGCCGGATCCGGGCCGAGATGCCGGTGTACCAGGACGGCCGGTTCGTCTCCCACGCCGAGCTGCGGAACTCCGTGCGCGCCAACCTCGACCACGTGATGCGGACGCTGCGCGGATCGGACGTCCCGGACCTGTCCCAGGCCCGCGCGACCGGCCGGGCGCGGGCGCTGTCGGGCGCGCCGCTGCCGGAGCTGCTGCGGGCCTACCGGATCGGGCTGACCGAGGTCTGGCAGGAGTTCGTGACGCTGACCGCCCGCGGCTCGTCGCAGGACCTCGCCGGGCTCGTCGCCGCGACGACGGCGATCTGGGCCCTCATCGACGATCTGGCCGAAGCGCTCACGACGTCCTATCGGGACACCACCGCGGAAGTACTGGTGGCACACCAGAACCGGCGCTCGGCGCTGGTCGAGGCGCTGTTCGCGGGCGGCTCCGCGACCGAGGGCACGCTGTGGGACATCGCCCGGGTGCTCGACCTGTCGCTGGACGGCACGTTCGTCGTGGTCGCGGCGGAAACCCCGCGGCTGGGCCAGGAACCGCTGCCGCAGATCGAGGCGCGGCTGCGGGAGCGCCAGCACGCGTCGGCCTGGCGGCTCACCCCGGACCTGCAGGTCGGCGTGGTGTCCCTGCGCGACCCGAGTGCGTCGAAGGCGATCGTGGACCTGGTGCGCGAAAATCCGGTCGGGCGCGTCGGCACGAGCCCGGTGTTCACCGGCCTCGCCCACACCGCCCGCGCGCTGCACCTGGCGCGGGTGGCGCTGTCCAGCCTGGCACCCGGCACGCCGGGGCTGGTGCAGTTCACCGAGTCGCCGCTGGCCGGGCTGGTGGCCAGCTCGCCGGAGGCGTCGGTGCAGCTGGCGCACCACGTGCTGCAGCCGGTCCTCGACCTGCCGGGTGACGACCGCAACGTGCTGCTGCTGACGCTGCGCGCGTGGTTCGACTGCCAGGGCTCGACGAAGCTGACGTCGGAGCGGATGTTCTGCCACCCCAACACGATCCGCCACCGCCTGAGGCGCATCACCGAGGAACTGGGCCGCTCCCTGACGGACCCGGCGGACATCGCCGAGCTGGGCGCGGCGCTGCGCGCGCTGAACCTCTTCCCCGAGGCGGCCCACCTCCCCGCGCCGCGCTAGGGACGTCTTCGTCCCGGTCGGCACTGTCGACGGATTGTCGACGGCCGGTGTCGCGGTGGTCCCGTCACCCGAGGCGGGAACCAGGGGGAGTGGGTCCGATGTCCAGCAAAGTCCTGCGTGCTTTCGCGGTCGTGGCGGTCGCCGCGGCCGGTGTCGCGTTCGCCGTGGCTCCGGCCGCCGGCGGTGTCACGGACGCCGCTTTCGTGCACGCCCACAACGCGTCCACGTCCACGAACTGGTCCGGGTACGCGCTCGCCGGGACCTACACCGCCGTGACCGGGCACTGGACCGTGCCGACGGTCTCCGGTTCCGGAAACCACTACTCGTCGCAGTGGGTCGGCATCGACGGGTTCGCCAATGCGAACCTGTTGCAAACCGGTACCGCGGCCTACGTCGAGAACGGCAAGGCGACCTACCACGCGTGGTGGGAGATCCTCCCGGCCGCCGAAACCGCGCTTCCGCTGACGATCCACGGCGGCGACGCGATGACCGCCACGCTGACCAAGAGCCGCACCAGCACCGCCTGGCGCATCACGCTCACCGACGACACCACCGGCGAAGCCTTCCGCGGCGCCCTCGACTACGCCGGCCCGGACGCGTCGGTGGAGTGGATCGAGGAAACGCCCACGGTCAACGGTGCCGCAGGCCCGCCGCCGCGGTTCTCGACGTTCAGCTTCACCGCCGCCACGGTCAACGGCGCCAATCCCGGCCTCACCGCGAACGACAAGATCACGCTGGTGCAGAACGGCATCACCTACTCGACACCCTCCGATCCCTCCGGCGGCAACGCGTTCTCGGTCTCCTACACCGGGCCGTGACACCCGCCCCGCACGGATCCAGCGGTGCGTGGGGCGCGTCAGGGGCGGACGCCCGGGCCGTAGCGGTGGGCCATGCCGGTGAGCCACTCGCGGCCGACCGGGTTCGCCGTGTGGACGTGCACCTCCGGCGGCCAGTGGTCGTGCTCGCACAGCCAGAGCATGACCGGGCGGGTGGTGTCGTCGTCGCCGAGGTCGTGGTCCAGGGAAATCGCGGCGAACTCGTCCGCTTCGAGCAGCTCGATCGTCTTCGCCTACGTCCAGCCGGGCGGCGCCGGTCGGAGGTCGTCGACCCAGAGGCGGCTCACGAAGCCAGCAGTTCGCGGGTACGGGCTTGGTCCTCGGCCGGGCCGAACGGCATCACCAGCAGCTCGGTCGCGCCCGCGTCTTCGAGCGCCTTCACCTGGCGCCGCACGGTTTCCTCGTCGCCGATGATCGCGCTGTCCGACACCCTTACGTAGCCGTCGCGGTCCAGGATCGCGCGGTACGCAGGCACGCTCGCGGCCGCGCCGTACGTCTCCTCGACCCAGGCGCGGCGTTCGTCCACTTCGGACGTCACGCAGATCAGCTGCCCGGAGACGACCCGCGACCCCGCACCCAGCGACGGCACCACGAACTCGCCGATCGCCCGCGGCCCAGCCCAGGTCGTGATCACGCCGTCGGCCAGTTCGCCGGCCAGCTTGGTCGACTTCGGGCTCACCGAGCCGACCAGCAGCGACGGCCGCCCGGCGCCCGGGGCGTTCACCCCGCCCGCCGCGGTGAGCGTCTCGCCGTGGACGTCCGCCTTTTCCCCGCGCAGCAACGGGTTCAGCGCCTCCAGGTACTCGCGCAGGTGCCGCAGCGGGCGGTCGTAGGAGTAGCCGAACTCGTGCTCGACGATGTACCGGTGGCTCAGCCCGACACCGAGGTGGACCGGCACCCCAGTGGCGGCCTGCACGGTCAGCGCCTGCGCGGCCATGGTGATCGGGTGCCGCGGGTAGGTCGGCACGACGCACGTGCCCAGCGCGATCCCGGGCGCCGCCGCGGCGAGCGCCGGCAACGCGGTGAGCGCGTCCCAGCCGCCGCGCTGCGCCAGCCAGAGCGTCTGGTAGCCGAGCTTCGCCGCTTCGCGCGCTTGCGTGGTCATGGCGTCGAAGCCGACGCCGAGTTCGTCGATCAGGATTCCGGTGCGCATCTGCATCCCCAGTTCTAGTAAGCCCGCTCGAGCCGCTTCCGGTCGAGTGCGGCGGATTCGGTGAACAGCGCGATGGCCCGCGGCGCGACGGCACGCAGCTGCGTCGTCGAGACGGCCAGCGGCTCGAAGGCGTGGGCGACGGTGTCGGCGATCAACGCGGGCTCCGGCGGGGGCGAGCCGACGAGGAAGCCGTGCAGCACCGCCCGGTAGGCGACGGCGAGTTCACGGGCCGGGCGGTCGGTGCGGAGCAGGTCGTGGGCCGCCAGCAGCTCGAGGTACTCGACGAAGGCCTCGTCGTGGCGCGGGTCGAGCTGGTCGTGCAGCTTCGGCAGGAGCTTGCCGAGCGTGCCGGCGTCGTCGGCGTGCCCGGCGCGCAGCAGGGGACGGGCCAGCACGTTCGTGTACTGGATCCGGGTGAGCGTGGCGAGCCGGGTGACGAGCGGGTCGGCCTCCATGGCCCGGACGAGGTCTTCGATGGCGCGCACGGACTCCCGCAGCAGCACGGCCAGGAAGAGGTCTTCGCGGTTCTTCCAGTGCAGGTAGACGGTCCCCTTGCCGATGCCGGCCCGCTCGGCGACGTCCTCGATCGTGGTGCGGCGGTAGCCGGCGCGCAGCAGCAGCTCGGCGGCGGCGTCGAGGATCCGCTCGGCCCGCTCGGCGCGGTCTTCGGCAGGGGGCATGACGCCATCGTATGACCAAATACGAAACCTGGTCAAACGTCAGGCCGGGAAAACGGCGAGGCGCGTGAGCACCCCGCCGTCCCGAGTGGTCAGCCGTCCGAGGACCGCTTCCACAGGTTGATGTCCGCGTCGGTCGCGTGCCCGTCGATCTCGGTCAGCTCCTCGGAGCTGAACTCGAGGTTGCCGAGCGCGCCGACGTTGTCCTCGAGCTGCTTGACGCTGCTCGCGCCGATCAGCACCGACGTCACGCGGTGGTCGCGCAGCGCCCAGGCCAGCGCGAGCTGGGCCAGCGACTGCCCGCGGCGGCCGGCGATCTCGTTGAGCGCGCGGACGCGGCCCAGCCGGTCGTCGTCGAGGGTGTCCGGGTCCAGGGACTTGCCCTGCGCGGCCCGCGAGTCCGCCGGGACGCCGGTCAGGTACTTGTCCGTCAGCAGGCCCTGGGCCAGCGGCGAGAACGCGATGCAGCCCGCGCCCGCCTCGTCCAGGGTGTCGAGGAGGCCGTCCTCCTCGATCCAGCGGTTCAGCATCGAGTACGACGGCTGGTGGATCAGCAGCGGCGTGCCGAGCTCGCGCAGCAGCCGCGCCGCCTCGGCGGTCCGCTCCGAGTTGTACGAGGAAATCCCGACGTACAGCGCTTTCCCGGCGCGGACGGCGCTGTCGAGCGCGCCGACCGTCTCTTCCAGCGGCGTCTCGGGGTCGAACCGGTGGGAGTAGAAGATGTCGACGTAGTCCAGGCCCAGCCGGCCGAGCGACTGGTCCAGCGACGAGAGCAGGTACTTGCGGGAGCCCCACTCGCCGTACGGGCCGGGCCACATGTCGTAGCCGGCCTTGCTGGAGATCACCAGCTCGTCGCGGTAGGGCTTGAAGTCGGTGGCCAGCAGCCGCCCGAAGTTCTCCTCGGCCGAGCCGTAGGGCGGGCCGTAGTTGTTGGCCAGGTCGAAGTGCGTGATGCCGAGGTCGAAAGCACGGCGGGTGATGTCGCGCTGGGTCTGCAGGGGCTTGTCGTGGCCGAAGTTGTGCCACAGCCCGAGCGAGATCGCGGGCAGCTTCAGCCCGGACCGCCCGCAGCGCCGGTAGGGGATCGATTCGTATCGGCCGGAAGCCGCAACGTAGGTCACGGGGCCGATGCTAACCGTCCTGGGCGGACCCGGCGGTCCGGTACAGTCCGGGGTGAGCGATCGCTTAGGAGGCCATCGGTGGGCACCGGATTCTTCACCTCCGTCGACGACGTGTCGGCGAAACTGGCCGAGGCCGGCTACCTGGCGTCGACGGCGGTGGCGACCACGGTGTTCCTCGCCGACCAGCTCGGCAAGCCGCTGCTGGTCGAAGGCCCGGCCGGCGTCGGCAAGACCGAGCTGGCCAAGGCCGTCGCCCAGGTCAGTGGCTCGCGGCTGGTGCGCCTGCAGTGCTATGAGGGCATCGACGAGGCCCGCGCGCTGTACGAGTGGAACCACGCGAAGCAGCTGCTGCGGATCACCGCCGGCCGCGACGAGACGTGGGAAGAGGCCCGCACCGACATCTTCGGCGAGGAGTTCCTGCTGCGCCGTCCGCTGCTCACCGCGATCTCCTCGGACGAGCCGACCGTGCTGCTGATCGACGAGACGGACAAGGCCGACATGGAGGTCGAGGGCCTGCTGCTGGAGGTGCTCGGCGACTTCCAGGTGACCGTGCCGGAGCTGGGCACGATCACCGCCACGCGCGCGCCGTTCGCCGTGCTGACGTCCAACGCGACCCGCGAGCTGTCCGAGGCGCTGCGCCGCCGCTGCCTGTTCCTGCACATCGACTTCCCGGACGAGGAGCTGGAGCGCGAGATCGTCCGGCTCAAGGTGCCCGGCATCAACGACGCGCTGGCGGATTCAGTCGTCCGGGTGATCGCCGCGCTGCGGGCGATGGACCTGCGGAAGCTGCCGTCGGTCGCCGAGACCATCGACTGGGCACGCACGCTGCTCGCGCTCGGCGCGTCCACGCTCAGCGAACAGGTGGTGCGGGAGAGCCTCGGCGTCGTGCTCAAGCACCAGGACGACATCACCAAGGCCGGCGCCGGGCTGCAGCTCGAACAGGTTCTGGACGCGTCGTGACCGGCGGCGTGCCGGAGCGGCTCGCGTCGTTCGTCAAGGCCCTGCGGGTGCAGGGCATCCCGGCGGGCCCCGCCGAGACGGTCGACGCCGCCGCGGCGCTGGAGGTCCTCGGGTTCGACGACCGCGAG
The DNA here is from genome assembly GCF_034929455.1 of Amycolatopsis heterodermiae. NCBI lineage: Bacteria > Bacillati > Actinomycetota > Actinomycetes > Pseudonocardiales > Pseudonocardiaceae > Amycolatopsis > Amycolatopsis heterodermiae. The sequence continues at coordinate 256,451 of NZ_JAYFSI010000007.1, read as the reverse complement.
CTGGTCCGCGAGGGCCTGGCCGCGGCCCTGGTCCGCCGCGGCGGGCAGCGCGCGGTGTTCGACGCCGCGTTCGACCTGTACTTCCCGGCCGGGATCGGCGCGCCCGAGCGGGCCCGCTCCGACACGACCCTCGAAGAGCTGCGGGAGCAGCTCGCGGCGGCCCTCACCGACGGTGACGAGCAGGCGCTCGCGCAGCTGGCCGGGCTCGCCGTCGACATGCTGGGGCAGTACGGCTCGTCGTCCGGCCCGGGCGGCGGCTTCTCGGCCCACCAGACGCTCGACCGGCTGCAGCCGCAGACGCTCATCGCCCGCGTGCTCGCGGCGATGCGCGGGGGCGGCGCGCGCGGCGAGTTCACCGACCGGCTCGACCGCGACGAGATCCGCCGCCGCGTCGAAGGCTTCCGCGGCCAGGTCCGCACCGAAGCCCGCCGGCGCGCGGCCGAGGTCCGCGGCCGGGAGCGCGTCGCCAAGCACGCCATCGCGCCCGCGGCCGACCGCGTCGACTTCCTCATCGCCAGCCGAAGCCAGCTCGCCGAGCTGCGGCGCACGATCCAGCCGTTGTCCCGCAAGCTGGCGACCCGGCTCGCGGCCCGTCGCAAGCGCACGACCCGCGGGCAGATCGACCTGCGCCGCACGCTGCGGCGCTCGCTCTCGACCGGCGGCGTGCCGCTGCGTCCCGCGTATCGCCACCGGCGGCCCGGACGGCCGGAAATCGTGCTGCTGTGCGATCTTTCCGGCTCGGTGGCGGGGTTCGCGAACTTCACCATGCTGCTGGTGCAGGCGCTGCGCGACCAGTTCAGCAAGATCCGCGTGTTCGCCTTCGTCGACAGCACCGACGAGGTCACCCACCTGGTCACCACCGGCGTCGCCGACCCGGAGCAGCTCGGGGCGCGGATGCTCGCCGAAGCCGCGGTGGTGCGCTGGGACGGCCACAGCGACTACGGCGGCGCGCTGGCGGGCTTCACCGCGAACTGGCTCGACGCGGTCGGCCCGCGCACGTCGGTGCTGATCCTCGGCGACGCCCGCACCAACGGCGGCGACCCGAACCTGGACGCCGTTCGCGCGATCAAGTCCCGCGCCCGGCACGTCTACTGGCTGAACCCGGAACGCCGGTCCCTGTGGTCGACGGGCGACTCGGCGGCCCTGGAGTACGCCGACCTAGTGGAGATGCACGAATGCCGTACGGTGCACCAGCTTTCGACGCTGGTCACCCGCCTGCTGCCGGTGTGAGCCAGGCGTCGATGTCCTGCAGCATTTGGGTTTTCGTCGCCCCGGGAGCGAACGACGCGTGCACGCCCGCCCGGGCGAAGTCGGCCATCGCGGCGTCGTCGTAGCCGAAAGCCTGTTGTACTCGGGCGTATTCCTCCGCCAGCTCCGCGCCGGTGACCGAGGGAACGTCGGTGTTCAGGGTGACCTGCAGACCCGCTTCGAGTAGCCGGGGGAGCGGGTGCTCGGGCAGCGATGGCACCAGGCCGAGCGTGACGTTCGACGACGGGCAGACCTCCAGCGCGAGCCCGCGGTCGCGGACCTCGGCGGTCAGCTCCGGGTCGTCGAGGACGCGGATGCCGTGGCCGAGGCGTTCGGTGTGGCCGATTTCGAGGGCTTCGCGGATGCTGTCCGGCCCGGCGTCCTCGCCGGTGTGGTGCAGCAGGTGGATCCCGGCCGCGCGGGCTTTCTCGAAGAGTGCGGCGAACGGCCGGAGCGAGTGGTTTTCCTCGCCCGCCATGCCGATCGCGAACACGTCGTCGTACTTCAGCGCGAGTTCGAGGGTGCGCTCGGCGCGTTCGACCGAGCGGCGGCGCGAGTGGTCCAGCAGCAGCCGCCACTCGATCTCGCCACTGTCCTTGAGTCCTTTGAGGACGGACGCGAGCGGCATCTCGAGGTCGCCCAGGCGTTCCCCGTGCGCGGCGGCGGTGAACGTGATCTCGGCGTAGCGCGTGCCCTGCGCGGCTTCGTCGGCGCAGTACTCGCGGGCGATCCGCTCGAAGTCCTCGGGCCGCTGCAGGCAGGACCGGATGAGCGCGTTGTAGTCGGCGAAGGCGCGGAAGCCGTCGAACGCGGGCTGCTCGGCCGGGGCGTCGACGCCGTTGGCCGCGCCGAGCTCGCGGAGCGTGCCCGGCCGGATCGTGCTCTCCAGGTGGACGTGCAGGTGGGCCTTCGGCAGGGCGGCCAGGTCGCGCATGATCGCGAGCCTAGGTCCCGGGGCCGGGGCGCGCTCGCGATTTTCCGGGGGGCAGACGCAACCGAGGGGTTGCGCCTGACGTCTTCTCGTGCAACCCTGTGGTTGCACCAGAAACTGAACCAAGGGGAAACGATGAACCAGGACCAGGTCGAGCAGGAGATCGTGATCGACGCGCCGATCGAGCGGGTGTGGGCGGTGCTGACCGAATCGGAGTACGTCGGCCAGTGGTTCGGCGACGGCACGCCGGCGCCGGTGGACCTGCGGCCGGGCGGGATCATCCAGCTCGACCACGGCGACCACGGCCAGTTCCCGACCAAGATCGTCGCGCTGGACCGGCCGCGTGCGCTGTCGTACCGCTGGGCCAGCGGGTTCCCGGGCGTGGTCGCCGACGAGGCCAACTCGACGCTGGTCGAGTTCACGCTGGCCGCGGAGGGTGGCAGCACGCGGTTGAAGGTCGTCGAGAGCGGCTTCACGACGCGGGCGCCGTCGCCGAACCCGTCGCCGGACGACACCCGCGAGAGCCACGAGGAGGGCTGGACGGCGGTGATCGCGAAGCTCGGGGAGCTGTCCGAGAAACTGGCGGTGTGACGACGGAGCCCGTTGCCGCCGAAGACGTCTTTTCGGCCCTGGCCGACCCGACCCGGCGCCGCCTGCTGGAGCTGCTGTCCGAGCGCGGCGACGCGACGGCCACGGAGCTGGCGGGCGACCTCCCGGTGAGTCGCCAGGCGGTGGTGAAACACCTGGTGGTGCTGGACGGAGCGGGCCTGGTGACGGCCCGCCGCGACGGCCGCGAGCGCCGCTACCAGGTCCGCCCGGACGCCCTGGCGGCCACGGCCCGCTGGATGAACCAGGTCGCCGCCCAGTGGTCCTCCCGCCTGACGGCGATCAAGCGGCTGGCGGAACAGGCTGAGGGAGACTGACGCCGCTGGGCCGAGCCGCTTGCCCGCCACTCGCGTTCCCGGGGCCGGACTTCGCGTGACCGGGCCGGGATCTCGCGTGGCTGGGTCCGGGAGTGGCGTGCCTGAGGCCGGGACTGGCGTGGTCGGGCTGGGGTCTCGCGTGATCGGGCCGGGATATCGTGTGGCTGGGACTGGCGTGCCGGGGCCGGAATTGGCGTGGTCGGGCTGGGATCTCGCGTGGCTGGGCTCGGGAGTCGCGTGCCCGGGGCCGGGGCTGGCGTGATTGAGTCCGCAACTCGCGGGACTGGGCCCGGGACTGGCGTGCCCGAGGCCGGAACTGGCGTGATTGAGCCCGCAATTCGCGTGGCAGGGCCCGGGGCTGGCGTGCCGGGGCCGGAACTGGCGTGGTCGGGCCCGGAACTCGCGTGCCCGAAGCCGGTTCTCGCGTGGTCGGGCCCGGAACCCGCGTGATCGGACCCGGAACCCATGTGATGGAGGCCGGAACTGGCGTGCTCGGGGCTGTGACTCGCCGGTCGCGGCCCCAATCACGTCGGTCGCGGCCCTGATCACGCTGGTCGCGGCTCTGATCACGCCGCTTCCGGCTCCGACCACGCAAGTCCCGGCCTCGAACACGGCTGTACGGCTTCGAACCCGCGAGGGCGGGGCCGGGGCGTGGGCCGTGGGAAACCGGGTGAGCGGCGGGGCCGGGGGTTTGGCGGCGGTCACACGGGGAACCTCTGGGGGGTTCGTCCGCGTTGTCAGGATGACCGCTACCGATGAGGGAGGACCACCGTGGCTTTCATGCGCAAGCTCACCGTGCTCGCCGGGGCTGCCGGCGCCGCCCGCGCCTACGCCAAGAAGAACCCCGAGAAGGTGAACCAGGCCGTCGGCAAGGCCGCGAAGTTCGCCGACGACAAGACCAAGGGCAAGTACCACCAGCAGATCGCCGGCGTCGTCCGGAAGGTCAGCTCGGTGACCGGGCCGGACGGCCAGCCGGGGCCGGGGCCGGGGCCGGCCACCCGCTAGGTCACTCGGCGCTCAGGGCATCGAGCACGCCTTCGCCGTACTTGGCGAGCTTGTTCTCGCCGACCCCGCTGACCGTGCCCAGGTCCGCCAGCGACGACGGCCGTTGCGTGGCGATCTGGCGCAGCGTGGCGTCGTGGAAGACGACGTAGGCCGGCACGCCCTGTTCCTTCGCGACGCCGGCCCGCCAGGCCCGCAGCCGTTCGAACAGCGGGGCCGCCTCCGCGGGCATGTCCACCGCGGGGGCGGCTTTCCTGGTGCCACGCGCCGCCTTGGCCGCGGCCGCCCGCTCGGGCTCGCGGCGCAGCATGACCTCGCGGTCACCGCCCAGCACCTCGGCGCTCGCCTCGGTGAGCACCAGCGAGCCGTAGTCACCCTCGACCGCGAGCCAGCCCTGGGCCAGCAGCTGCCGCACCACGGCGCGCCACTCCGGTTCGCGCAGCTCGGTGCCGATGCCGAACGTCTTGAGCGTGTCGTGCTGGAACTGCGTGACCTTCGGCGTGGACTTGCCGAGCAGGATGTCGATCACCTGGCCGGCGCCGAACTTCTGCCGCCGTTCGTTGCGCAGCCGCACGATCGTGGACAGCAGCTTCTGCGCCGGTATCGTGCCGTCCCACTTCTCCGGCGGGTTCAGGCACGTGTCGCAGTTGCCGCACGGCTCGGCCTTCTGCCCGAAGTAGTTGAGGATCTGCACCCGGCGGCATTCGACGGTCTCGCACAGCGCCAGCATCGCGTTCAGGTGGGCGCCCAGACGGCGGCGGTGCGCGTCGTCGCCCTCTGACGTGTCGATCATCTTCCGTTGCTGCACCACGTCCTGCAGCCCGTAGGCCAGCCAGGCCGTCGACGGCAGCCCGTCACGGCCCGCGCGCCCGGTCTCCTGGTAGTACCCCTCGACCGACTTGGGCAGGTCGAGGTGCGCGACGAACCGGACGTCCGGTTTGTCGATGCCCATCCCGAACGCGATCGTGGCGACCACGATCAGCCCGTCTTCCCGCAGGAACCGCGACTGGTGCCGCGCACGCACCCGCGCGTCCAGCCCCGCGTGGTACGGCACCGCCGGGATCCCGTTCTGCACCAGGAACTCCGCGGTCTTCTCCACCGAGTTCCGGGACAGGCAGTAGACGATCCCTGCGTCACCCTTGTGCTCGGTCTGCAGCAGTTCCAGCAGCTGGCGCTGCGGCGAGTTCTTGCCGACGATCCGGTACTGGATGTTGGGCCGGTCGAAGCTCGCGACGAAGTGGCGCGCCTCGTCGAGGTTCAGCCGGGCCGCGATCTCCTTGTGCGTGGCCTCGGTGGCGGTCGCGGTGAGCGCGATCCGCGGCACGTCGGGCCAGCGCTCGTGCAGCGCGGACAGCTGCAGGTAGTCGGGCCGGAAGTCGTGGCCCCACTGGGCGACGCAGTGCGCTTCGTCGATCGCGAACAGCGAGATCTTGCCGCGGTCGAGCAGCCGCACGGTGGATTCCACCGAAAGCCGTTCGGGCGCAAGGTAGAGCAGGTCGAGCTCGCCGGACAGGAACGCCGTTTCGACCTCTTGGCGCGCCGCGTAGTCCTGGGTGGAGTTGAGGAAACCCGCCCGGACGCCGGCGTTGCGCAGCGCGTCGACCTGGTCCTGCATCAGCGCGATCAGCGGCGAGACCACCACGCCCACACCGGGCCGCACCAGCGCCGGGATCTGGTAGCACAGCGACTTCCCGCCACCGGTGGGCATCAGCACGAGCGCGTCGCCGCCGGCGATCACGTGCTCGACGATCTCCGCTTGGTCGCCGCGGAAGCTGTCGTAGCCGAACACGCGCCGGAGGGTCTCCAGCGCGTCGGACACGGTCGCGAACTCGGTCTCTGCCACCCGCCCGAGTCTAGAGCGGGGGTCCGACAAGTTCCGTGCGCCCTCTCCGGCGTGCCGCGGCGCCGGTGCGACACTGGAGGAGATGGACGAATACTTCCCGGTGACCGACCTGGCCGCGTTTTTCGACGGCGCATGGCGGCTGGACCGTGAGATCCGCACCGCCGAGGGTGACCCGGCGGGCGAGGTGACCGGCACCGCCACCTTCACCGACGAGGGGGGCGTGCTCGTGTACCGCGAAGAGGGCGAGATGCGCCTCGGCGACTACACCGGCCCGGTGACGCGCACGCTGCACTACCGGCCCACCGCGCCCGGCCGCGCCGACGTCCACTTCGACCACGGCGGGTTCTTCCACGAGCTCGACCTGCGCTCCGGGCACTGGCGGACCGACCACCCCTGCCGCGACGACCTCTACCGCGGCAGCTACCGCGTGCTGGACGCCCTTCGCTGGGGGCAGGAGTGGGCGGTCCGCGGCCCGGCCAAGGACCACGTGATCGTCACCCGGTTCAGCCGGCCGACGGGCTGAGCAGGTCGGCCAGGTCGATCCGGCGCAGGAACTCGCTCCGGATCCGGTCGCCGACCTCCGCGACCAGCCAGCCGCCGTCGTCGGACGGGTCGATGTGCGTCCGGAACGGCCGCTTGCCCTTGGGCAGGTCCACGACCCGCGCCAGCTCCTCGGCGACCACCGCGACGTCGGCGTCGGCCGGGGTGATCTCGGCCAGCTTCCCGGCGACGTGGTCGGTCAGGCCCGCGTAGCGCTCTTCGTAGGCGGCCGCGACGTCCGTGTCGGCCGGGTGCCCGGAGTTCGGGAAGTGGTTGGTGCCCGAGGTGAACGCGCCGGGCACGACGATCGCGGTGTCGATGCCGAAGCGGGCCACCTCGGCGGCGTAGGAGACGGCGAGGCTGTCCATCGCCGCCTTCGCCGCGAAGTACGGCGCCAGGTACGGCGGGGTGCCGCCGCGCACGCTGCTGCTCGACACCCACACCAGCAGTCCGTCGCGCCGGTCCCGCAGGTGGGGGAGGGCGGCGCGGTTGACGCGCTGGGTGCCGATCACGTTCGTGTCGTACAGCTGCGCGTACTGCTCCGGGGTGAACGCCTCGGCCGGGCCGAGCACCATGTGCCCGGCGTTGTGCACCACGACGTCGAGCCGGCCGTGCTCGCCGACGATCGCCGCGATCGCGGCGTCGGCCGACTCCTGGCTGGAGACGTCCAGCTCGACCGACCGCAGGTCCACGCCGTGCTCGGTCGCGTACGCGGCGGCGGCCTCGACCTGCGGCGCGTTGCGGCCGGTGGTGGCGCGCATGCCCGCGTAGACGGTGTGGCCGGCGCGGGCCAGCGCCCGGGCGGAGAGGGCGCCGATCCCGCTGGAGGCGCCGGTGACGACGATGATCTTGGACATGGTTCTTTCCTTTCCAGGTAAGGGGTTCTCAGACGATTCCGCCGTTGGCGCGCAGCACCTGGCCGTTGACCCAGCGGGCCGGGCCGGCGAGGAACGCGACGACCTCGGCGATGTCCTCGGGCTGCCCGAGGCGCTCGAGCGGCGGCTGCTGGGCCATCCGGTCGATGGTTTCCTGGTCCTTGCCGTCGAGGAACAGCGCGGTGGCGGTCGGCCCCGGGGCGACGGTGTTCACGGTGATGTCGCGGCCGCGCAGCTCGCGCGCCAGGATCATGGTGATCGCCTCGACCGCGCCCTTGGTGGCGTTGTAGACGCCGTAGCCGGGCAGGTTCAGCCCGAGCACGGACGTCGAGGTCATGATCACCGCGCCGCCGTCGCGCACCCGCTTCGCGGCCTGCTGGGCCACGGCGAACGTGCCGCGGATGTTGGTGCGGTGCACCCGGTCCAGGACCTCGAAGTCGGTGTCCGCGATCGGCGTCGGCGCGGTCATCACGCCGGCCAGGTGGGCGACGACGTCGACACCGCCGAAGGTGCGCTCCGCCGTGTCGAACAGGTTCGCGACCGCGTCCAGGTCGGCGACGTCGGCGCGGACCGCGATCGCCCGGCCACCGCGCTCGGTGATGGCCGCGACGGCGGCGTCGGCCTCGGCCTGGTTGCCCGCGTAGTTGACTACGACGGCCATGCCGTCGGCGGCCAGGCGCTCGGCGACCTGGCGGCCGATGCCGCGGGAGCCGCCGGTGACGATCGCGACGCGGGGTTCGGTGGTGCTCATCGGTGCCTTCTTCCTCTCGGGTGGCGCTGGTAGCGCCGCTTCCGTCTTGCTGTTATCGACGATAGCACCATCGCGTTAACGACGCTAGTCGGTTCGTGTTATCACCGTTACACCCGGGCCGGGTGGGCATCCGGCGGTACCGGCACCGCCGGACGGCCGAATCGGGAAGTCCGCCCGTGCCAACGGGTTTCGGAGCTGCCGGGGCGGGAACCCTTGGCATATCGGGGAGCTCGACATCCTTTAAGGAGTTTTGTGCGATGCCCACATGGCTGATCGTCGTGATCGTCGTCGTGGCCGTCGCGGTGCTCGGCGCCGTGATCTGGCTGGTGACGCAGGAGATGCAGCGGAAACGCCTGCAGCAGCGGTTCGGACCGGAGTACGACCGGACGGTCGAGGAGAAGGACAGCCCGCGGGCCGCCCAGCGTGAACTGGCCGAGCGGGAACGCCGCCACAAGGAGCTCGACATCCGGCCGCTTTCGGCGTCGGCGCGCGAGCGGTACACCCGGGAATGGGCGCAGGTACAGGAAAAGTTCGTCGACCACCCCGCCAGCGCGGTCACCGAGGCCGACCGTCTCCTGGTCGCCCTGATGGCCGAGCGCGGCTACCCGACCGAAGGCTACGAGCAGCAGCTGTCCGACCTCTCGGTCCGGCACGCCAAGACGCTCGAGCACTACCGCGCCGCCCACGCGACGCAGCACGAGCGCAGCGGAGCGTCCACTGAGGAGCTCCGGGACGCGATGGTGCACTACCGCACCGTGTTCGAGGACCTGCTGACCGACGGCTCGGACGGCACCGACAACGCGGACGACGCCCGTCGCGACGACGACCACCACGACCGCCGCAACGGTCACGACCACGCCAACGGTCACGACCACAGCGAGCGCGTCGAGAGCGCCGAGCACGAAAGCACTGAGCACGACCGTGTCGAGCACGACCGCACCGAGCACGACCGCGGCGACAAGGTACGAGACCGCGACGGCGTCCTGCCCGAGCGTGAAGCAGCCGCGCAGCCGCGGACCGAGTGGAACGGAGGACGCTGACCATGACCGATCACCTGACCCGGCACAGCGCCGAACACGATGACGACTTCGCCCGCGAGGGTGATGTGCGCGAGACCGGCGGGCTCGCCGAGCACGACGGCGGCGCGGACTTCCGCGAGCCGGTGGCCGAGGAGCACGACGGCGACCACGCCCTGAGCACCGCCGACCTGGCGTCGGCCTCGAACCGGCCGGCGCACGGCACGGACGACACCGGCACCGCGACCGGCACGGACACCGTGGACGCTGCGGACCCGGTGGACACCACGAACACTGTGGACACCACGGACGCCGCCGACGCGGGTGCCGCGCCCCAGTCCGCCCGGCCGTCGAACGACACCGGCGACGACGAGCAGCCGCTGATCGACGAGGAGAAGATCACCGGTTTCCGCGACCGCTGGCAGAACGTGCAGGTCGGGTTCGTCGACGACCCGCAGAAGGCCGTCCGCGAGGCGGACGAGCTGGTCGCGGGCGTGATCAGCGCGCTGGCCACGACGTTCGCCGAGCACAAGAGCGAGCTGGAAGGCCAGTGGCGCCACGGCGAGCCGGCCACCGAGGACCTGCGTCTCGCGCTGCGGCGCTACCGCTCGTTCTTCGACCAGCTGCTGCCCCGCTAGCCACCACCGGTGCCGGCGTGCATGATCGATGGCACGCCGGCACACCGGTGTCCGCGAACGGGGAGGGCAAGCCGATGAACGTGGCCGATCTGCTCACAGACGGCTTCAGCAGGGTCCAGGGCTCCGTGCACGCGGCGGTGGAGGGTCTCACCGCCGAGCAGCTCGGGGCCCGCCTCGACGCCGAGGCCAACTCGATCGCCTGGCTCGTCTGGCACCTGACCCGGGTCCAGGACGACCACGTCGCCGACGTGGCCGGGGTCGAGCAGGTGTGGACCGCCCAGGACTGGGTCACCCGGTTCGGCCTGCCGTTCCCGGCGGGCGACACCGGCTTCGGGCACCGCCCCTCCGACGTTGAAGCGGTCCGGGTCGACGACGCCGAGCTGCTCACCGGGTACTACGACGCGGTGCACGAGCAGACCCTCAAATACGTCCAGGGCCTCGACGGCCAGGCGCTCGACAAGGTCGTCGACGAGGCGTGGGACCCGCCGGTCACGCTCGGCGTGCGGCTGGTCAGCGTGATCGACGACGACATCCAGCACGCCGGGCAGGCGCTGTTCGTCCGCGGGCTGCTGGAGCGTCAGTCCTCGTAACCGTCGCCGCGGTGGTCCGGGAGCCGTTGCGGCCCCGGGCCTTCGGCGCCCAGCCGGTCGCCCGGGTTGGCGAGCCGGCACTTCGACAGGGACATGCAGCCACAGCCGATGCAGTCGTCGAGCTGGTCGCGCAGCTGTTCCATCTGGCGGATCCGCGCGTTCAGGTCCTCCTGCCAGCAGCGGGAGATCCGGGCCCAGTCGGCGCGCGTGGGGGTGCGGTCGTCGGGCAGCAGTGCGAGCACCTCGCGGATCGCCGACAGCGGCATCCCGACCCGCTGCGACATCCGGATGAACGTCACCCGCCGCAGCGCGTCGCGGCAGTAGCGGCGCTGGTTGCCGGCGGTGCGCCGGCTGCGGATGAGTCCCTCGTCCTCGTAGAACCGCAGGGCCGACGCGGGCACTCCGCTGCGCCGGGACAGTTCGCCGACGGTGAGGTCGGGCAGCTTCCTGGCCGTGGCGTTCACCATGCGCCCAGCCAACCACAGCCGCGCGCTTGACTTCAAGCGAGCTTGAGGTTCGATCCTGACCCGGACGGCAACAACGCCGCTGTGTCAAGGAGGAAGCGTGTCCGAAGCTCCCGTGCGGGTCGCGGTGATCGTGGGAAGTGTCCGGGAAGGACGGTTCGGCCCGGTGGTGGCGGGCTGGCTGGCCGGCGTCGCGCGTGACCACGGCGGGTTCGACGTCGAGGTCGTCGACCTCGCGGAGCCCGACCTGCCGCTGGCGATGCCGGCGTCCGGGTCGGCGGTGACGCCGCGGCTCGAGGCCGCCGACGCGTTCGTCGTAGTCACTCCGGAGTACAACCACAGCTATCCGGCGTCGCTCAAGAACGCCATCGACTGGCACCGGGGCGAATGGGCCGCCAAGCCGGTCGGGTTCGTGTCCTACGGCGGGATTTCCGGTGGCCTGCGCGCGGTCGAGCACCTGCGGGCGGTGTTCGCCGAGCTGCACGCGGTCACCATCCGCGAGACGGTCAGCTTCCACGGCGCGCGCACGCGGTTCGACGATGACGGCGTCCCCACCGACGAAGGTGCGGCTGTCGCGGCGAAGGCCCTGCTGGACCAGCTCGAGTGGTGGGCGCGCTCGCTGGCCGAAGCGCGCGCGGCCCGGCCCTACCCCGGCTGAGCCACCGACGCGAGGAAGTGCGGGCAGGTCGTGCTCGCAGGTGAGGGCATGGTCGAGCAGGCCGAGGACGCCTGGTCGTGGGCGATCCGGCCCGGCCAGCTCGGCCCCGTGGCCAACCTTCCTGGCGGTACCCGGCGCTTGCGCAGGTGAGCGGTCAGGTCGGGGACACCTGGGCCCGCGCGCTCTGCGAGACCCACCCGGGACTCGATCTCCCGGAGGCGGCGACCATCGCCGGCGCGGTGATCGGCGGGGTGCAGGCCGCCCTGCACGCCAACCTCGACGACCACGGGCGGCCCCGCCGCCCGGAAGCCGAGGTCGGCCTCCGGGCGATCCAGGCCGTCATGCACGGCTTCGGGGCAGCTCAGAAGGCCTGACAGGTCTGCGACGGGAGCTGGACGTCCGACCCGCTGAGCGTGATGGCGCCGCCGTCGACGTAGCTGCCTTCGGCGGCCAGCGCCGCGAGCGCCGTGCAGACCAGCTGGTTGGTCGCGATCGGCGTCAGCTGTTTCAGCGGGAACGACAAGTTGATCACCGTCGGGCCCCCGGGAGCCAGCGCGATCGGCCCGGACTCCGGCGGGAGCACGGTCACGTACCCGTCGGACGACTCGGCGGAGGTCGGGCCGTCCAGCAGCGCCGTCAGCGCCGTCGTGACGCTCGCTGTGGCGCCGGTCGACCGCGTCACCGGCGCCACCCGCCCGTCGAGGACGAAGTAGAGGATCAGGTCGCCGCCGCGGCCGTCGGCCGCCGGGTTCCGCAGCGTCGGCGCGGGCCCGGCGGCGACCACCGGCGTCGGCTTGACCCCGCACGCGCTCACCAGGAGCACCGCGGCCAGGACGAGGAGCTTCTTCACCACGCCTCCCGGGGCAGGCGCAGCTCGAACCGGGCGCCGCTGCCGGTGTTGGCCGCGACGATGTCGCCGCCGTGCAGCCGCGCGTTCTCCCGCGCGATGGACAGCCCGAGCCCGCTGCCCTCCGACCGGGCGCGGGCCGTGTCGGCCTTGGTGAAGCGGTCGAACACCTGCGAGAGCATCGCTTCGGGGATGCCCGGCCCGTGGTCGGCGACGGTGAGGACGACGTCACCGCGCTCCGCCCGCAGCGCCACCTCGACCGGCGGCGCGCCGTGGCGCAGGGCGTTGCCGACCAGGTTCGCGACGACGATGTCGAGCCGCCGCCGGTCGAGCCGCGCCGTGACACCGGCCGGCAGGTCGGCGACCACGTCGGTGCCGGGTGCCCAGCCCCGCGCGGCCAGGCTGTCGGTGACCGCGGCGGCGACGTCCAGCTCCTCCCGCCGCAGCTCCGCGCGCCCGGCGTCGAACCGGGAGATCTCGATCAGGTCCTGCACCAGCCGGGTCAGCCGCCGCGTCTCCGCCGACACCAGCCGCGCCGCGACCGCGGTGTCCGGTGGCAGCTGCTCGGCGTCCTCGTCGAGGACGTCGGTGACCGCGTTCATCGCCGCCAGCGGGGTGCGCAGCTCGTGCGAGACGTCGGCGACGAACCGGCGTGCGTCGGCTTCCATGGTGCGCAGCGTGCCGACCGTGCGCTCCAGCTCCGCGGCGGTGTTGTTGAACGTCGTGACCAGCCGGGCCAGCTCGTCGGACCCCGTCACGCGCAGCCGGACGTCCAGCTTGCCCTGGCCGAGCTCGCCGGCCGCCTTGTTCAGCGCGCGCACCGGCCGCAGCACCTGGCGCGCGGCCAGCAGCGCCAGCACCACCGCGAACGGGAGCGCGAGCGCCGAGGTCTGCCAGGCCGTCGTGGACAGCGCGTCGATCGAGGCCTGCTGCTGGGTCAGCGTCGCCATCGTGTAGACCTCGAGGCCGCTCAACTGGCCGCTCGTCCCGGTCTGCACCGGGATCCCGACGAAGAACTGCGGGTAGCCCAGGTCGTCGACCCGCTGGAACTGGATCCTCGTGCTGGTGGACACGGCCCGGCGCAGGTCGGCGGGCACGCTGCGGGGATCGATGCCCGCCCCCGAGCGCATGCCGTGGTAGACGACGACGGCGTTGCTGGACTTGAGGGCCGTGCCGAACGCGTCGAGCGTCGCCTGGGTCGGCGGCAGGGTCACGGTCGGCAGGTACGCGGCGATCTGGTCGCGCAGGTTCAGCATCGTCTGGTCCTGGAAGCCGCCCAGGATGGCGTTGCGCGCGGAGACGTAGCTGGCGCCGGCCGCCGCGGTGGCGCCGATGATCATGATCACCGCGAAGGACGCGACCAGCCGGGGTCTCAGCCCGGTGAGCCAAGCCCGGACGCGCGACGTCACGACCGGCCGAACCGGTAGCCGAACCCGCGGACGGTCTGCACGTGCTCCGGTTTCGCCGGGACGTCCTCGATCTTCGCGCGCAGCCGCTGCACGCAGGCGTCGACCAGGCGCGAGTCGCCGAGGTAGTCGTGGTCCCACACCGCGGTGAGGATCTGCTGGCGGCTGTAGACCTGGCCGGGCGTGCGGGACAGCTCCAGCAGCAGCTTCAGCTCGGTCGGGGTCAGCGAGACGGGCGTGCCGCCCTTCGTGACCTCGAGCCCGGCCCGGTCGATCACCAGGTCGCCGTGGCGTTCCTCGGGCTCCGGCTGCTCGGTGGGCCGTTCGCTGACGGCGCGGCGCAGCACGGCGCGGATCCGCGCGTCCAGCACCCGGGGCTCGACCGGCTTGACCACGTAGTCGTCCGCGCCGGCCTCCAGCCCGGCGACGATGTCGAAGTCGTCGCTGCGCGCGGTGAGCATGACGATCGGGATCGGCCCCGACGCCCGCATCCGGCGGCAGGTCTCGAAGCCGTCCATGCCGGGGAGCATCAGGTCGAGCACGACGATGTCGGGTCTGCGGAGCACGAGCAGTTCGATGCCGGCCTCGCCGGATTCCGCGGTGTGCACGACGTGTCCCTGCCGGCGCAGGGCCAGTTCCAGTCCTTCCCGCACCGCCGCGTCGTCTTCTACCACCAGTACCTCGGCCACGGCGCCATTATTCGGAAAAGGGCACGTCGTGGCGACCCGAGCCGATCTTGTAGCAAAACCATGACATCGTGCTGACGGGATCTCGAAATGCCGGCTCCAGACTCGGGGACATGGCAGTGATGTACTCCGAGGCACCCACGTCCACCAGCGGTTCCGCCCGTCACGCGCTCGTGACGCGGGCCGCGTCCCGCACCGCCGTGCTCGTCGCGGGCACGGCCGGGTTCGCCCTCGCCTTCGTCGCGGCCTACCTGCTCTTCGTCCGCACCGAAGCCGGCCGCGGCGTCGAAAACGGCGTTGTCCGCAGCGCCCAGTCCGCGGGCTCGACGGTGGCCTGGGCGGCCCCGTTGCGGGACCTGGACCTGGTGGTCGCGCTCGGCGGGGTCGCGGTGCTGCTCGTGGTGCTCTCCCTGGTGCGGCGCCGGTTCGCGCTCGGCGTGACGGCCCTGCTGCTGCTCGCGGCCCCGCTGGTGGTGGCGCAGCTGCTCAAGCTGTACGTCCTGGACCGGCCCCTGACGGGTGACCGGTTCGGGGTGGCGAGCCACAACAGCTTTCCCAGCGGGCACGTCAGCGCGGCGATGGCCGTGCTGGTGGCGCTCGCGATCGTCCTGCCCCGCCGCTTTCGTCCCCAGGTCCTGGTGGCCGGCGGGCTCGGCGTCGCCTGGGTCTCGGCCGCGGCCGTGGCGCTGGGCTGGCACCGGTTGAGCGACACCGTCGGCGGCTGCCTCCTGGTCGCCGCGGTCACCTGCGCCGGGGCGGCGGTGGTCTCCGCCCGCCGCCCCGACGGTGACCGCGTGCCGCTGGTCCCGGTGCTGATCGCGCTGTTGGCCCCGCTCGCGCTGGTACTGGCGGGCTATGCGGTCCTCGCGACGGCGACGTCCGGCGCGGCCCAGTTCGTGGCCGCGATGGTGATGGCGGCGCTGTCCGCGATGGTGGTGGTGTTGCTGCTGACGGGGCCGTTGCGCCGGGTCAACTTCGACCCGGCCGAGGGACGGGTTCGGCGGCTTCTGCGCCGGTGATCGGTTCGGGTTGCCGAGGTACTGGGGTTCTCGGGCCGCATCCGGGGTGGTTGGGCCTCGTTCGGGCTGCCGGGCCGCTGGTAGCCGGGGCTGATCCGGTTGGTCTCGGTCGGTACGCCAGTGTCGGCAGGTGGCCGGCGAGGGCTGGGCTGATCCGGTCGCTCTGGCCTGTGGAGCGGAGAAGCACTGACTGGCTTTGGATCTTTGTGCTGGAGGCCGATCTTCAGTCGCCGTGCCTCTTCCGGCTCGCGTGTTGGAATAGCGACGAGCGCGATGGAGTGCGCTTGCGCTGCGAGGGGCATCGCGCGTGTGTGGGGAGGCATCGCGCATGTTCGGAGGGGCATCGCATGTGATTGGCCGGGCATCGCGTGTGTTTGGAGGGTCGGCACGCGTGTTTGGGGAGTCGGCACGGGTGTTTGGAGGGCGACACGGGTGACTGCGGGGCGACTCGTGTGATTGGGGGGCGACTCGTGTGGTGGGGAGGCGGCACGTGTGGTGGGGAGTTGGTGTGGGGTTAGGGGCCAGTTTTGGGGGATTGGTCCGCGACAGGGGTTCCGGGGAGCGTTTAGCGTCGGGGAATGGACCCGAGGCTTGCCGATGACTTGCGTTCTTTGCCCGATCTTCTTGATGCCACTCGGAAACTCGCCGGGGAGGCACTGGCCGGGCTGGGGGATCGGGCGGCTGCCGTGCCGCCCGGTGTGGTGGTTCCCGCGCCGTTGCCTGGGGTGGGGGTTGGGGGCCGGGGTGCGCTCGAAGAGTTTGCGCAGCGGTGGGAGCCTGGGTTTGCCGCCAGCGCCGGGCCTCGTTACCTCGGGTTCGTGACCGGTGGGGCGACACCGGCGTCGCTTGCGGGGGACTGGCTCACCTCGGCCTACGACCAGAACCCCGCCAGCGGTATGGACTCCTCGGCGCAGGACCTGGAACGCGAGACCGTCGGGTGGCTCGGCGAGCTCTTCGGGCTGGGTGCGGAGTTCTCCGGCGCGTTCGTCACCGGCGCCACGATGTCCACCGTGACCGGTCTCGCCATCGCGCGTGAGTGGCTCGGCGAGCGGGCCGGGGTGGCCGTCTCGGAAGCGGGGGCCGCCGCTCTTGGGCCGGTCGCCGTGCTGTCGGGCTCGCCGCATTCGAGCATCTCCAAAGCCCTGTCGTTCCTGGGGATGGGCCGCTCCGCCCTGCGGAAGGTGCCGGTGCTGCCGGGGCGTGAAGCCGTCGACGTCGCGAAGCTCGACGAGATGCTCGGGGCGCTGGGCGGGCCGGCGATCGTCGTCGCGAACGCGGGCACCGTCAACACCGTCGACTTCGACGACCTGCGCGCGATCGCGGCGCTCAAGGAGCGGCACGACTTCTGGCTGCACGTCGACGCCGCGTTCGGCGGGTTCGCCGCGCTGGCACCGGAGCACGCCGCGCTGACCGCGGGCCTCGACCAGGCCGACTCCGTCGTCGTCGACCTGCACAAGTGGCTCAACGTGCCCTACGACTCGGCCGTCCAGTTCACCCGGCGCCGCGACCTGCAGCTGCGGGTGTTCAGCAACAACGCGGCCTACCTCGGCGAGATCGGCGAGACCCCGGACTTCCTGCACCTCACGCCGGAGAACTCCCGGCGGCTGCGCGCCCTGCCCGCCTGGTTCTCGCTCGTCGCCTACGGCCGCGACGGGCACCGCGAGATCGTCGAGCGCTGTGTCGCCCTGGCCCGCGACCTCGGCCGGCGGGTCGACGGCTCGCCGCACTGGCAGCTGCTCGCGCCGGTGCGGCTCAACGTCGTCTGCTTCACCCTGGCCGGGGACGTGACCCAGGCCCGGGTCGACGCGCTGGTCGACAAGATCGCCAGGGACGGCACCACCTTCCTGACCCCGACGGTCTACGACGGCCGCCCGGCCCTGCGCGCCGCGTTCAGCAACTGGCGGACGACCGCGGCCGACGTCGAGCGGGTCTTCGGCGCGCTGGAGCGGGTGGCCGCCGGCTAGCTGCGGTCCGACTTCGGCATCAGGTACTTCCACGGCGACGCGCCGACGCCCAGCTCGCACGGCACGTGCACCAGCGCCGGCCGGCCCGAGGCGAACGCCTTGTCGAGCGCACTCCGCAGGTCGTCCGGAGTGCGGGCGGTGAGGCCGAGCGCGCCGAACGTCTCGGCCAGGCGGGCGAAGTCCGGGTTGCGCAGCTGCCCGCCCAGCGCCCGGCCCTCGAACAGCCGCTCCTGGTCGAGGTGGACGTTGCCGTAGTAGCCGTTGTCGAACACCACCGCGACGACGTTGAGTCCATATTGGACGGCCGTGGCGAGCTCCTGCGCGGCGAACATGAAGCCGCCGTCGCCGGCCACCGAAACCACCGGACGGCCGGGGAACGCGGCCTGCACACCGAGCGCCGTCGGGTAGCCGAAGCCGAGCGTGCCCTGGTGGCCGCACGTCACGAACGTGCGTGGCGTGTAGACCTCGAACCCGAAGTACGACGCGAAGCCGACCTGGCAGATCTCCTCGACGAAGAAACCGTCGCGGGGCAGCACGTCCCGGATCGCGCGGAGGTACTCCAGCTCCGGGCCGACGTCGGAGAACCGTTCGGCCACGGTCGTTTTCAGCGTGGTGAACTCCTCGGTCCGGTCCGTCCGTTGTGGACCGACGGCTTCGGCCAGCGCCGCCGCGGCGTCACCCGCGTCCGCGACGATCGCGACGTCCGCCTCGAGCCGGGTCGCCTGCCGCGGGTCGATGTCGAGCAGGATGGTCTTCAGGCCCGCCGGCTTCTCCGGCCAGCGGAACCAGGACAGTTCCATCCGTGACCCGATGCCGATCACGACGTCGGTCTCGGGCCACCGCTCGAACCCGGACACGCAGGTGAAGCCGAGCGGGTGGTCGTCGCCGACGATGCCGCGCCCGCCCCGGAACGGCACCACCGGCGCCTGCAGCCGCTCGGCCAGCGCGCGGACCGCGGCGGCCGCGTGCCGGGCGCCGCCGCCCACCATGATCATCGGGTTCTTGGCGCCGGCCAGCAGGTCCGCGGCCTCGTCGATGGCCTCCGGATCGACGATCGGGCGGGGCAGTGGCAGCGGGCCGGCCACCTCGGCGGGGGCGCGCAGGCCCAGCACGTCCCACGGGACGGCCAGCGAGACCGGCCGCGGCCGCCCGCCCGCGGCTTCCCGGAACGCCGTCGCCAAGGCGTCCGGGACCTCGGATGGGTGCTCGATCAGCGCCGACCACTTGGTGATCGTCCGGAGGGTGGCGAGCTGGTCGGGCATCTCGTGGAGGTGCCCGAGCCCGCGGCCGAGGTAGGCGCGCGGGATCTCGCTGGTCAGGCACAGCACCGGTGCGCTGGCCCCGTGCGCCGAGAGCATCGCGGCCGACGCGTTGAGGACGCCGGGCCCCGGCACGACCGTGTAGACGCCGGTCCGGCCGGTCGCCTGCGCGTACCCGAACGCCATGTACGCCACGGTCTGCTCGTGCCGCGCGCCGATCACCCGGATGTCGCCGGCGCGGGCCAGGCTGTCGAACAGGTCGTAGGTCTGCACGCCGGGCAGGCCGAACACGGTGTCGACGCCGTGGGCGCGCAGCCCGCCGACGATCAGGTCGGCGGCCGTCGGGGTCGTCGGCATCGGCAGGGCCTCCTGGGCTTCGTCCGTGGGCGGGACCATATATGGTTTCCTACATGATCAGCGCGTCCTCGGGAAGGCCCGCAGTCACCAAGTCCCAGCTGGCCTACGAGACGATCAAGGCCCGGATCGTCGACGGCAGCTACGGGCCCGGGTACCGGCTGGTGCTCGACCAGATCGGCCGCGAACTGGACGTCAGCGCGGTGCCGGTGCGCGAGGCCCTGCGCCGGCTCGAGGCCGAGGAGCTGATCGAGTTCGAGCGGAACGTCGGGGCCCGGGTGATCGCCATCGACCCGGCCGCCTACCGGCACGCCATGCAGACGGTGGCGATCGTCGAAGGCGCGGCCACCGGGCTCGCCGCGCCGCTGCTCACGCCCGAGACGCTCGCGCGGGCCCGCGCGCTCAACGACCGGATGCGCCGCAGCCTCGCCGAGTTCGACCCGCTGGCGTTCACCGCGCTGAACGCGGAGTTCCACGAGGTGCTGTTCAGCGCCTGCCCGAACCCGAACCTGGTCGAGCTGGTGCAGCGCTGCTGGACCCGGCTCGCCGCGGTCCGCGACAGCACGTTCTCGTCGGTGCCGGGGCGGGCGCCGCGGTCGGTGGAGGAGCACGACCGGCTGCTGGACCTGATCGAGACCGGGGGCGATCCGGGGGAGGTCGAGCAGTTTGCTCGGGGGCATCGGCTGGCGACTTTGGAGGCTTATCTGGCTCGGGAGGGTGAGGTCTTGCGCTGAGGGGCCGGCTTTGGGGCTGCCGCGTGCGGTGCTGGCTGTGACAGCGGGTGCCGCCTTTGAGGCGATGGTCACCGGGTAGCGCGATGCTCGCCGTGGCAAGCGATTGGCTTAGGCGGTGCTGCTCGTCGCGTGTGTGGGGTGGCTGAGTTTGGCGGTGGCATCGGGTGAGGCACTGCGGATGGTGTGAGGGTCTGGGGTGGGTCAGCGGGGTGGGTTGTGGCGGGGTTTGATGCGGACGGCGGGTAGTTCCGGGGCCGGCAGGCGTTGGGGGGTGCCTGTGTAGCCCGTGACGGTGCCGAACTGGTCGGATTCCGCTTGCCATGCTTCGCGGTAGGTCGCTATCTCTTCGTGCGTGCGGCCGACGAAGTTCCACCACATCAGGATCTCTTCGTCGAACGGGGTGCCGCCCAGCAGGAGGAAGCGTGCGGGCGCGGGTCCGTTGTTGCTCAGCGTCAGGCTTCGTACGCCGGTGCCGATGTAGCCCAGCTCTGCTGCGTGGACCTGGGTGCCGTCGACCGTTACCGTGCCCGTGTCCACCAGGACGCCGTGCTCGAAGGTGGGGTCTACGCCCAGGGACATGTGGGCGTCCGGGTTCAGGACCAGTTCCGCGCCCAGCAGCGGGGTGAACGCCGGGATCGGGGACGTGCGTCCGGCCAGCGAGCCGAGGAACACCCGGATCTCGGCGCCTTCGATCCGGTTCACCGACGGCACGTAGTGCTGGAAGTCGCGGGCCGTGTGGCGGTGGCGTTCGGGCAGGGCCACCCAGAGCTGGACGCCGTGCAGGGTCTTCGTGGCCGCCGTCGAGACCTCCGAGTGGCAGATGCCGTGGCCGCCGGTCATCAGGTTGAGCTCGCCGGGGCGGACCATCGCGTGCGTGCCCATGCTGTCGCGGTGCTCGATCTCGCCGGCGAACAGCCAGCTCACCGTCTGCAGGCCGGTGTGCGGGTGCGGGGCGACGTCCATCGCGCCGGCTCCGGCGACCTCGTCCGGGCCGTAGTGGTCGGCGAAGCACCAGGCGCCGATCAGCGAGCGGGCCCGCTGGGGCAGCGTCCGCCGCACCCGCATCGCCCGCGGGCCGCCCAGCGGGACCTCGCGCGGGGTGAGGACCTCGACGGCCGGGCGGTCCGGGTCGGCCGTCGCGGGCCGGTCGCCGCAGGCGAGCTCGGCGGGGTCGGCCTCGATGTTGCTCATGCCCGCCACGGTAGTCGCGGCCGCGGATCCTTCGCGTTCTGGAGTTGTCAAACACCTCGGCCGCCTCAGGCGGCGGGCCGCTGCTCTCCGCTGATGATCGCCTGGCCTGCCGCCGTCAGCACCGCCGGCACCAGCTCGCCCGGCCGCCCCGGGCCGGCCGCGCGCACCAGGCCCAGGTGGGCCAGCGTGTGCGCGGCGAACTGGTCGCCGCACGACAGCCCGTCGATGAAGAGGTCGGGTTCGCTGCTGCAGGACACCCGGCCCCGCCCGGCCCCGACCGCCCGGAGCATCGCCAGCATGCGGTGGTTCACCGAGGGGCGCGTGACCGTTGCCGGTGGCTGCTCGTTCCCGTCCATGTCGGTCCCTCCCGCTCGTGGTTCGGCCTCACTCACGCGTCGAACCGGATGACGGGATTTCGACATCGCGGACGGCGGCGGCCCGGCCAGAGCGTTCCCCTCATCGTCACTCGCGCCGGTCCAGGCGGGCTCGATTCCGTGTCAACGGTTGTTCGGAGGGGGACCGGGCGAGGATGGGGTCAGAACGGAGGCTCTCCCACCCCGGCGGCCACCGGTTCCGGTGTCCAGGCGCTGCTCCCGTCACCGCCGGTGACCCGGGCGGCCTTGGTCACCTTCGCCGTGGCGTACCGCAGCGACGGGCCGATCTCGTCGACCTCCAGCTCCAGCACGGTGCGCTTCTCGCCCTCCTTCGTGTCGAACGACCGCTGTCTCAGCCGTCCGTGGACGACCACGCGCGTGCCGCGCCCGAGCGACTCCGCGACGTTCTCCGCGTACTGCCGCCACAGGCTGCAGCGCAGGAACATCGCGTCACCGTCACGCCATTGGCCGGATTCGCGGTCGAACGTGCGCGGCGTGGAAGCCACCGTGAAGTTCGCTACCGCGGCGCCGGCGGGCGTGAACCGCAGCTCCGGGTCCGCCGTCAGGTTTCCGACCACCGTGACCAGCGTTTCGCCTGCCATCGGGTTCCTCCGTCTCCTCGGGTGCGGGGTGCACCGCTCTCGCCGACGAGGAGAGCACAGGGGACCGACAGTTCCGGGCCGGGCGACAAGATGCCGTCCCCGGTCCGGGGTGGTTGGGTGCCGCCATGCCGACGGCGTTGGAGAAGGAGCTCGTCACGCTGGCCCACCGGCTGGCGGACCTGTGCACCCTGACCGCGAGCGCGTTCGAAGAGGCCTCGCGTGCCCTGCTCGAAAACGGTCACACGCTGGGCGAACAGGCCGCAGCGGCGGCCGCGCTCGGTGCCGCGTGCGAGGACCAGGCGTGCGCGCTGCTGGCGCTGCACGCCCCGCACGAGGCGGACGTGAAGGCGGTCGTGGCCGCCGTCCACACCGCCGCGGATCTCACTCGTATGGGTGGTCTTGCCGCCGAGCTCGCGGGCCGGGTGCCACCGGACGCGCGGCCCGCGTTCGCGCGGCTGGGCGCGCACGCCGTGACCACCGCCCGGGAGCTGCGGCGGATCCTGGTCGAGCCCGGCGCGGAGAGTGGGCTCGATGACGCCGTCGCGGACGTCGAAGCGGCCGAACGGGAACTGCGCGCGTGGGCCGGCGGCCGTGACCGGCTCGGCGCCGCGGTCGACGTCGTGCTGCTGGCCGCGGTCCACGGCCGGTTCGCCGCGACCGCGGCCGGGATCGCGCGCCGGGTCCGCGCCTGCGCGCCCGTCAAAGCCTGATCTTCAGCGGCCCTGCTGCGGGAACTCGCCCTGCTGGGGGTGCCGGCCCGGCTGCGGGAAACCCTGCGGCTGGGACGGGTGCGGCGGCTGGAAGCCCTGCGGCTGCGCGAATCCCTGCGACGGGTGCTGCGGCTGCGACGGGTGCTGCGGGTAGGGCTGGGCGGCCTGCTGCTGCGCCTGCTCCTCCTGCGCCTGCAGCCGGACGGCGTCCTCCTTCGGGATCCGGTTCTCGATCCCGCAGAACGTGCACTGCGCGGTGTACTTCACGTGGATCGGGAACAGCGGGATGAAGAAGAGCGTGAACTTCGTGACCGACTTGCGGACGGCGTGCGAGGCGGGGTTGCCGCAGCGGCCGCAGAGGAACGTCGTCATCGCCAGCACGAAGATCCTCGTGCGGTAGCCCCAGATCAGCATCGGTCATCTCTCCTGTCGGTCCTGCGTTCGCGGGGGAGCGTGGCACACCGGCGGGACGGTCCGTGGGGGTTTCGGCAAACCCGTCCGGCCGGGTTCCGGGCGAAGCGGACATTCGACCCGTACCGCGACGGCGGCGGTGCCCGGGACTAGATTGAAGATCATGCCGAGCGACTTCAGCCTCAAAGCGATGAACGCCGTCCACCGCGGTCTGGTCAAGCTCACCGGCGGGCGGCGGGGCTGGAACGTCGCCGCCATGCCGGTCCTGGAGCTGACCACCGTCGGCCGCAAGAGCGGGCAGCAGCGGTCGGTCATGCTGACCTCGCCGCACCAGGAGGGTGACGCGCTGGTCGTGGTCGCCTCGCGCGGTGGCGACGACACGCACCCCGCGTGGTTCCTGAACCTGCGCGACAACCCGGACGTCGAGGTCTCGGTGAAGGGCGCGCCGCGGCGGCCGATGCTCGCCCGGATCGCCGACGGCGAGGAGCGGGCCCGGCTGTGGCCGAAGATCACGGCCGACTACAAGAACTACGCGAACTACCAGACGAAGACCGAGCGGGAGATCCCGCTCGTGTTCCTCGAACCGCGGTAAGGGGCCCTACTTCCGGGACACGTTGCCGCACGTCTTGTTGGGCGACGCGTCGTAGAAGCAGAGACCTGCGGGCCGGGTCGGCCAGGTAGTCTGCCCGGGATCGTCGCGCACGCCGAAGAGGGTCGTGTTCACCAGCTCCTGGACGAGCGCGCGCCCGCGCTCTTCGAGGGAAGGGAACGCTCATGCCCGACGACCCCTGGTTCCTGCGCGATCTCGCGCCCGACGTGCTGCTGGCCGGCTCGATCATGAACGGCAGCCTGCGCGGCGCCGACGCGGTCACCCGGCAGATCCGCACGGTGGTCGGCTTCTACCGCGACTTCACCCCGCGCTACCGGCACGACGTCGGCGACCGCACCGTGCTGGAGTACACCGCGACCGTCGACGGCCGGCCGATCACCGGTGTCGGCACGTTCCACCGCAACGAGGCCGGTCAGGTCGACGAGATCGTGGTCAACCACCGGCCGCTGTCGGCCCTGCTGACCCTCTCCCGCCTGGTGGGCGAAAGCATGGGCCGTGACCGCGACGAGTTCTTCCACGGCGAGCCGCAGACCCACGACGATCTCGTGCGGTACGCCGAAGGACACCGCCGGGAACTTTGACGGCTTACGAACGGGCGGTCAGGTAGGCCGGGTCCGGCCCGGGGATCGGCTGGTCCGGCACCCCGGCCAGCAGCTGGCTCATCGCGTGGAAGTACGGCGGCGCGGCGACCGTGCCGCCGAACGCGCCGTGACCGCAGTTGCCCAGGTGCACGGGATTGCCGGGGCAGATCTCCCGCGGGTGGGAGCCGTCGGCGAACACCATGGACGACACGGCGTAGCCGTCGACGCCGCCGACGAACGCGACCGATTCGCTCTGCTGGGTCGTCCCCGTCTTGCCGATGTCCGGGCGGGTCCAGCCGGCCGCGTGGGCGGCCTGGGCCGAGGTGCCGTCCGTGGTGTCCTTGCTCAGGCCCGCTTCGAGCGTGTTCGCGACGCCCGCGGGGATGACCTGCTCGCACGCTTGCTGCGGCACCGGCACGGCGTTGCCGTTCCGGTCGGTGACCGACAGGATCGGGTTCGGCGGGCACCAGACGCCGCCGCTCATCAGCGTCGCCGACACGTTCGCCATCTCCAGCGGGCTGACCGGGCTGTTGCCGAGGGTGAACGACAGCAGGTTCTGGAAGTACTGCGACTGCGGCTCGTTGTACTGCGGGCTCGGCGACTTCGGGTCGGGCGCGGCACCCGCGTCGTTGGTCGCGAGGGTGTTCCGCAGCCCCAGCTTCCGCGCCATGTCGAGCACCGTCGGCATGCCGACCTGGTTCTCGAGCCCGACGAACGCGACGTTCGGCGACGTCGCGAGCCCGTCGGCCAGGGTGATCGGATCGGCGTAGTGGCCGTCGTTGTGGACGGTGTAGCAGGCCGTGTGGCTGTTCGCGTTCGGCGGCGTGAAGCACTGGCTGTCCGGGTTCGGCAGCGGCGTCTGCAGGCCCGCCTTGCCGGTGACGAGGGCCGCGGCCGAGGTGAAGATCTTGAACGACGAGCCCGCGCCGAACTCGTTGCTCGCGTCGGCGACGATGTCCGTCGACGTCTCGCCCTGGGCCGGGTCGGTGCCGAAGTTCCGGTTGGCGACCATGGCGAGCACCTGGTGCCCGTTCGCGCCCGGCTGCACGACGGCGAAGGTGTTGGCCACGCCGTCCTGGGTGGTCGGCACGTTGGCGTCGACGGCGTCCTTCGTCACCTGCGAGACGCGGGGGTCCAAAGTGGTCTTGATCGTGTACCCGCCGGTGGCCAGCTGGTCCGGCGTGAAGCCGGCGTGCGCGAGGTAGCTTTCCGCGTAGGCGCAGAAGAACCCGGCGTCCGGGGCCGCGCCCATGCACGTGCCGGACGGGGTGACCGGGCCGCCGGCGAGGAGGCCGAGCGGGGCCGCCTTGGCCGTCGCGGCGTAGGACGCGGGGATCGAGCCGTTGGTGACCATGTCGTCGATCACCGTGTTGCGGCGCTGGGTCGCCTTGTCCGGGTGCGAGTACGGGTTGTAGATGCTCGGGTTGTTCACCATTCCGGCGAGCAGCGCGGCCTGCGGCACGGTCAGTTTGTCCGCGGTAGTCCCGAAGTACGCTTTTGCCGCGGCGCCGACCCCGTACACGGTTCCGCTGAATTCGACCACGTTGAGGTAACTGGCCAGAATGTCGTCCTTGCTCATCGTGTCGTTGAGCTGGACGGCCATTTTCGCCTCGCGCAGCTTGCGCGCCAGCGAATCCTCGCGGTCGGCCTGCTGGGCCACCGGATCGGTCCGGTCGACGACGTTCACGAGGTAGTTCTTGACGTACTGCTGCGTGATCGTCGACGCGCCCTGCAGCGACCCGCCGGCGCTGTCGTTGACCGCCGCGCGGGCCATGCCCTGCAGGTCGACGCCGCCTTCGGTGTAGAAGCGGCGGTCCTCGACGCCGATGATCGCGGCCTTCATCGTCGTCGCGATCCCGGCCGCGGTGACCGGCAGCCGGTACTGCGAATAGAGCGTCGCGATCGGGGCGCCGTCGCGGTCGGTCACCGTGGTCGTCAGGGGCGGATCGGCGGCGGCGAGCTGCGCGGAAATGGCGTCGACGGAATCGCTGACCTCATTCGACAGCAGGCCGGCACCGATGGCGGCGGGCGCCATCGTGCCGGCCGCCAGAACTCCGGCGAGAAGGCAAAAACCGACAAAGGGGATCACGCCCCGGCCACGATTCACGGAATCGAGATTAGCCATTACCGGATAAGGCTTCCGTTCGGTGAGACATGTGCCTCACCGGGCCAACCTGCCGAGCAGTGCGGAAGCGACCGAAATCGCGGCCACCGTCGCCACTACGAGCACAGCGAAGTCGAGGCCGAGGTGGGCGGGGGTGCCGATGAGCAGCCCGCGCAGGGCGTCGACCTGGTAGCTCAGCGGGTTGACGTGGCTGAGCACCTTCAGCCAGCCGGGCATCAGGTCCACCGGGTAGAGCGCGTTCGAGCCGAAGAACAACGGCATCGTGATCGCCTGCCCGATGCCCATCAGCCGTTCGCGCGACAGCACGACCCCGGCGATGACGATGGACAGGCAGCAGAAGAACGCCGACCCGAGCACCAGGACGACGGCCATCGCCAGCAGCTTCAGGGGATTCACGGTCAGCCCGACGCCCAGGATCGCGGCGAGGATCAGCACCATCAACGCCTGGACGAGCGCGCGGACCCCGGCGGCGAACGCCTTCCCGGCGACGAGGGCCGCGCGTGGGGTCGGTGTGACGAGCAGCTTGGCGAGCACGCCCGCGTCGCGTTCCCAGATGATCTGGATGCCGTAGAAGATCGAGATGAACAACGCCGACTGCGCGAGGATCCCGGGCGCCAGGTAGTCGAGGTAGGGCGTCGAGCCGGTCGGGATCGCCTTGATCCGGGTGAACGTCTCGCCGAAGATCAGCAGCCACAGCGCGGGCTGGATGGCCCGGGTGAGCAGCTCGGTCTGGTCGCGGCGCAGCTTCTGCAGCTCGATCAGGCACATGGCGCCGACGCGCGCGGCCAGGATCTGCAGCTGCCGCAGCGGGCCGGGGTCAGCCGAGACGGCGGGCGGTGCGGCGAGTGGCACGGACACTGCGGATCCCTCCTTCTTCGCTCTCGAGCCGGTCACCGGTGACCGCGCGGAACACGTCGTCCAAAGTGGACTCGGGACCGAGGTCGGCCTCGAGCTCGGCCGGGGTGCCCAGCGCGCGGATCTTGCCGGTGTGCATCAGGGCGACGCGGTCGCAGTACTGCTCGGCCTCGTCCATGTAGTGGGTGGTGACGAGCACGGTCATGCCGGTCTCGGCCCGGATCTGCGAGATCCGCTCCCACACGGCCGAGCGGGCGACCGGGTCGAGCCCGATCGTCGGCTCGTCGAGGATGAGCAGCCGCGGGGAGCTGACCAGGGCCTGGGCGAGCTCGAGGCGGCGGATCATGCCGCCGGAGTAGCCCTTCGCCGTGCGGTCGGCGTCGCCGGTCAGGCCGACCAGGTCCAGCGCGCGCCGGACCTCTTCGGCGCGCCGGGCGCGGGGGACGTCGAAGAGGCGGGCGAACAGGGAGACGTTCTCGCGGCCGGTCAGCGCGCCGTCGGCGGACAGCTGCTGCGGGACGTAGCCGATCAGCCGCCGTACGGCCATCTTCCGGCGGGCGACGTCGAGGCCGGCGACCGTGATCCGGCCGGGCTCGGTCGGCAGCAGCGTGGTGATCATCCGCAGCGTGGTGGTCTTGCCGGCCCCGTTCGGGCCGAGCAGGCCGAACACCTCGCCGGGGTGGATCTCCAGGTCGACGCCGTCCACCGCGCGCGTCGTGCCGAAGGAGTGCGTGAGATCGGTGCACCGCACCGCGGGTTCGGTCATGGCTGCTCCTTCAGGATGCCCATGAGTTTTTCCAGTGCCGGCAGCGCTTGCTCGATCACGGCTTTGTCCTCTTCGGACAGTCCGGTGAGGGCGTCGGCGACCAGGCCGGTCCGGGCGCGGCGCCAGGCGGCCATCCGGTCGGCGGCCGCGGGGGTCAGCTCCAGGCGGGTCGCGCGCCGGTCGAGGGGGTCGGGTTCGCGGTGCAGCAGCCCGGCCTCGACGAGCTGGTTGACCAGGGTGCTGACGGAGTTGGTGGCCAGGTGCAGTTCCCGCGCGGCGGCCGCGACGCCGACGCCGGGGTGGTCGGCGACCACGCGCAGGACCTCGACCTGGGCGCCGGGCAGGGGAAAGCCCGGGACGTCGGCGCGGACCCGGCGGCGCACGACCCGGCGGATGCCCTGGACGGTGCCCAGGAGCCGTTCGGCGAGTTCGGTCATGGCCCCAAGGTAGCTCTGACTCAGAACTATTAGCAACGCTAAATGTCCGGTTGGCGCCAAAGCCGGGGGAAGATCCGGATCAGGGCAGGCGGGCGGCTTCGGCGAGGGCCAGGCCGAGCAGGCCGGGGAAGCGCGCGTCGAACTCCTCGCGCCGCAGCGCGTTCAGTCGCTGCGTGCCGCTGTCCCACTGCTTCAGCAGGCCGGCCGCGCGGAGGATCTTGAAGTGCCGCGACGCCGCGGGCTTGCTGACCGGTGGCATGATGGCGCCGCACGACTGGCCGGGTTCGCGGGCCAGCGCGGCGATCATGGCCAGCCGGTGCGGGTCGCGCAGCGCTTCGAGCGCCTCGCCGAACGAGACGTCCTCGAGCGCCGGGTGCTCGAGTGGGGTCGCGGTGCGGCTGGCCATGGCCTGAGTATCCCTTGCGTGGCGGCGCGGACGTGTGCCAAGGTCGATGTTAGTCGATTGGTTAACATGAGAGGTGCGAGCGTGCGCGTCTACCGTCCCGGTCCGGCCGGAAGCCTGGTGCAGCACGAGGAACCGGTGCCCGAGCCGCAGCGCGGCGAGGTGCTGGTCCGGGTCCGGGCGACGTCGCTGAACTACCGCGACCTGCTCATCCTCGGCGGTGAGCACCTCACCAACGGTCCCGGGAACCTGATCCCGGTGTCCGACGCCGCGGGCGAGGTCGCCGCGGTGGGCGAGGGGGTCACGCGCTTCGCCGCCGGTGACCGGGTGATCAACACCTTCCACGCGAACTGGATCGGCGGCCGGCTGCCGGCCGCGGAAACCCTGCGCGGGTACGGCAACGCCCAGGACGGCTGGCTCGCGGAGTACCGGGCCGTCTCCGAGCATGCGCTCGTCGCGCTGCCGGATTCACTCACCTTCGAGCAGGGCGCGACCCTGCCGTGTGCGGCCGTCACGGCTTGGACGGCGCTCAACGGCGGCCGTCCGCTGGGTCCGGAAGACGTCGTCCTCACGCTGGGCACCGGTGGCGTGTCGTTGTTCGCCCTGCAGCTGGCGAAGGCGCACGGGGCACGGGTGGTCGCGACGACGTCGAGCGCGGAGAAGGCGGCCAAGCTGACGGAGCTCGGCGCGGACGTCGTCGTCGACTACGTCGCGACGCCCGAGTGGGGCAAGGCCGTACTCGACGCGACGGGCGGGCGGGGTGCCGACCGGATCGTCGAGGTCGGCGGGCCCGGCACGTTCGCGCAGTCGCTGGTCGCGGCCGGGACGCACCACGCCGAGATCGCGCTCGTCGGGTTCGTCGGCGCGGGCGGGGCGCCGGTCGAGTTCATGGACCTGTTCCGCAGCGGCGCGACCGTGCGCAAGACCTGGGTCGGCAGCCGGGACGACACCGAGGACCTCCTGCGGCGGCTGGCCGTCCGCCCGCTCGAACCGGTCATCGACAGCGTTCACCCGTTCGGGGAGGCCGACGCGGCGTTCCGGCACTTCAGGGGCCGGGGCCACTTCGGGAAGGTCGTCATCACCGCGTGAGGCGAAAGGGATACCGCTGATCGGCTGAACTGCTGGGGTGTCGACCGTTCGGCGGCACCCCGGCACCGTTCGCCGCGTGATCGGCCGGTTCCGGTCCGGAACCGCCGGGCCCGGGAGCATGCTGTCCTTTCCGACCCCGCGTCCCCGCACCTGACGTCCACTGTGGACATTGCCAGCGTGCCCGGCCCGGCGGTCATCTCGACCGGAGAATGGACACACTGTCGTGACCCTGCTGGACAGCAAGCTCGTCCGCTGCTGGACCTCCCGCCCGAACCTGCAGTCCCTCTACAGCCTCGCCGCGGCCGCCCCGCGCGTGCGCGCCTCGCTCGGCCTCGCGCCGACCGGCGGCGGCACGCTGAGCTTCAAGGTGGACGGCGACGCGCTGGACCGCACCGAGGCGGAGCTGCTCGCCGCGACGTCGGCCAAGCTGCCGGTGCACCCGCTGGTGACCCAGGACCTCTACGGCCGCTCGACGGTCCGCTGCTGGCGCCGCAACCGCGACCTGCGAGTGCTGACCGGTGACCTGGTGGACGTCGCCGACCGGCTGACCCGGGCGGGTTACGGTGGCGCGCTGCGCTTCGCGAGCGTCGAGTTCGCCGCCCCGGACGGGCGCCGGGACGGGAAGCTGATGCTCGTGTACCTGTTCGGGCGCGGCACCTTCCACGCCGCGGCGTCGCCCGGCTCCGGCACCCTGGACCGCGCGCTGGAGCTGCGCGCCCGGGCCGCGCTGCACGGCTCGCTGCCGTTGGAACCGGACGCACACCGGCGCTTCGTCGTCTGATATTTCCGCGTTTGTCGTGGTCACAGGGTTCTGCGAGGATGCTGCTCTCGTCCGAGCGAAGGAGATCGCCATGGCATCCCGGTTGAACCCGTACCTGAGCTTCAAGGACAACGCCCGCCAGGCGATGGAGTTCTACGAGACCGTGTTCGGCGGCAAGCTCACGGTGCACACGTTCGGGTCATTCGGTGCCCCCGAAGGGCCGGAAGCCGACAAGGTCATGCACGCCCAGCTGGACACCGACGGCGGCTACACGCTGATGGCGTCCGACACCCCCGAAGGCATGGAACACAACCCCGGCACCAACATCACGGTCAGCCTCAGCGGCGACGACGCCGACGACCTGCGGGGTTACTGGGACAAGCTGAGCGAGGGCGGCACCGTGACGGTTCCGTTCGAAAAGCAGGCGTGGGCCGACGAATTCGGGTGCTGCATCGACAAGTTCGGCATCCCGTGGATGGTGAACATCGGGCACTAGCCCGCTCCGCGGCGTTGCAGCCCGGCCCTGCGTCGGTGACGATGGAGGACCGGCGTGAAGCGGCGCCGGGCCCGAAGGAGGCCCGATGGCGGGTTCCCCCTGGACGTGTGCGCAGTGCGGCGCGGTCAACGACGGCGCCGCCGGGCGCTGTGGCACCTGCGCGAACCTGGCACCGGGCCGGGCCCGCAAGCGGGCGCTGTGGGTGCTGCTGACCCTGATGCTGGTCGCCGCCGTCGCGGTGACCGGGGTCGTGCTGTTCGCCGGGGGCCCGAAGTCCCCGCCCGCGGCGTCCGGGCCGTTCCCGCAGTACACGACGCCGGCGCTGCCGACGACCAAGACCGTCGTCACGACCGCCGAGGCCGTCACCCCGCCCGCCGCGCCCTCGACGTCCACCGCCAGCTCGGCGCCGTCGTCCACCCCGGCCGAGAAGCCGTGCCCGGGGGACGCCGCCCGGTACCTGCCGGGCGGCGCGGGGACGGCGCTGCTGGTGGGGGAGACCGCGAAGTCCGTCGTCACGGTCTGCAAGACCCCCGACGGCCGGATCTTCTACGACGGCCAGGCCCGCGGGCAGGGGGCTTCGGACGCCACCCACATCATGCTGCCCGCGCAGCCCGAGGGTGACGGCTTCGTCGCGGTGAACGGCGCGTACAGCTACAAGGTCGGCGGCGGGCGGCTCGTGGTGTCGGACGGCAGCCAGGTGCTCTCGGACGACGAGCTGACCACCACCGGCTGAGCGCCCGCTCACGATGTGGGAGCCGCGGCGCGGGATGGCGTTTTCGACGCATCCTGGCGGGTGATCACCCGAGGCCGACCCCGAGGTAGCGCCCATGTCTTCGCCGCTGGACAACCCGACCTGGACGTCGCTGGCCGGGCCGCACGCCCGGTTCGCCGAGCGGGCCGGCCGCGTGCTGCGCTACCCCGAGGACGTCGCGCCCTTCCTGGGCCTGCCCGACGACCCCGGCGAGCAGGACTGGCGGGACGTCGCCGCGCTGGCCGGCCCCGGGGCGACGGTCGTCGTCGCCGGCGGCACCGCCCGGCCGCCGGAGGGCTGGGAGGTGCTGGAGGTGCTCCCGGGCGTCCAGCTCGTCGACGAGGGGGTCGCGGCCGCGGCGGACCCCGAGGCCGTGCGGCTCGGGCCCGCGGACGTGCCGGAGATGCTCGACCTCGTCGCGCGGACGAAGCCGGGACCGTTCCGGAAGCGGACCGTCGAGCTCGGCACCTACCTCGGGATCCGGCGCGAGGGTGCGCTCGTGGCGATGGCCGGCGAGCGGCTGCACCCGCCCGGCCACACCGAGATCAGCGCCGTCTGCACCGACCCGGCCTTCCGCGGGCAGGGCCTGGGGACGCGGCTCGTGCACGCCGTCGCGGCGGGCATCCGCGAGCGGGGCGAGACGCCGATGATGCACGCGGCCGCCGGCAACACCTCGGCGATCCGGCTGTACGAGTCGCTGGGGTTCGTGGTGCGGTGGCGGCCGAACTTCGTGGCGGTGCGGGTCCCGGCCTGAGTCAGGCGCCGGTCGACGAGCCGGGCCGCACGATCATCAGCACGGTGACCGCGGCCCACAGCAGGTTGAACACGCCGGTCGTCATGCCCAGCCGGCCCAGGGTGGCCGGCGCGGGTGCGGCGAGCTGGCTCTTCTGGCCCGGCAGCACCACGAACGCGAGCACGGCCGCGGCGACCGCGGTCAGGCCGATGGACACGATCAGCCACGGGTCGCCCATGACGTGCATGGTGCCCGCGACGCCGAGCCCGAACACCGGGACGGCGATGGCCACGAGCGTGTAGACGCGGCAGATGCGGTGCAGCACGGTCACGGTGGTGACGTCGCCGCCCGCCGCCACCCGCCGGGCCGCGGCGGGGAACATGCTGGCCGCGACGGCGACCGGGCCGACGGCCAGGATCGCCGCCAGGACGTGCACCGAAAGCAGGAACTTCGACACGGAACTCCTCGGTTCGTACGGGAACGAGCCGAAGTTATCGGCTCGGCCGTGACGCCGGGAGTGGCTGGAATGCCAGATAGCGCCGAGATCCGGCCAGTGCTGGTGCCGCGTTCGACCGGGGAACGGCTAGCTCGGCACCCACAGGGTGACGCGGGTGCCGCGGCCCGGCTGGGAGTCCACCGTGCCGTGGCCGCCCACCTCGGCCAGCCGCGCCTTGATGGACTGGCTGATGCCGAAGCCCGGCGGCCGGTCGCGGACGTCGAAGCCCTGGCCCTGGTCGCGGGCGACCACCGCGATCCCGCCGTCGCGCTCCTCGACCCGCAGCACGACCTGCTTGGTGCCCGAGTGCTTCACGGTGTTGCGCAACGCCTCCCGGACCGCCTCGCACATCGCGGTCCGGCGGTCCTGCGAGAGCTTGTCGTCGTCGGCGAAGTCGGCGGCGACGAGCTGGGTGCGCAGGCCGTCGCGGGTCATCTCGGTGGCGACGTCGGCGAGTTCGACGGCGAAGCCGCGCGTGGAGCCGGACTCGACCGGCTCGGTGATCT
Source organism: Amycolatopsis heterodermiae (assembly GCF_034929455.1). Taxonomy (NCBI): domain Bacteria; kingdom Bacillati; phylum Actinomycetota; class Actinomycetes; order Pseudonocardiales; family Pseudonocardiaceae; genus Amycolatopsis; species Amycolatopsis heterodermiae. The sequence continues at coordinate 222,807 of NZ_JAYFSI010000007.1, read as the reverse complement.
TCCGGCGCAGCTCGCCCGCCTCGGCCTTGGCGATCGAGCGCAGCTCCTTGAGCCGGGCGACCGCCTGCGCGTCGTCGCCCGGGGCCGAGATCGCCAGCGCTTCGAGCGTCTGCAGGACGCTGTCGTGCATGATGCGCCGGGTCCGGCGGCGCTCGGCCTCGCGCCCGCGCCGCAGCCCGATGTCCAGGGCGAACCGGGTGCCGACGCCGAGCAGGATGAGGATGCCCGCGGCGAGCACGATGGCCACCGCGAGCGCGACCATGCAGCCGACCGAGCGAGTGAGGGCGAGCTGGTGGTCGAGCGGGAGGCCACCCGCGAGGGTGAGGGCCGACCGGAGGGGCAGCGCCGCGGCGAACAGCCAAAGCGCCGACGGCACGCCGGAGGTGCCCGCCCACATCGCGACCGTGCCGACCAGCCAGGTCCAGGAGACGTCGACGGCGAACGGCTGCACCGCGGCCGGGGCCGTCGCCGCGACGGCGAAGTTGAGCGCGACGCCGACCGCCAGATCCAGCGCGAGCGCGCGGCCGGTCGAGCGGGCCCGCAGGCCGCCGGTCCGCAGCAGCCAGACCGCCGCCGCGCTGTTGGCCGCGACGGCGAACACCGTCGCCGCGAGCACCGGCCCCAGCCCGAGGCTGCCGTTCGCGGCGGTGAACCCGATGAAGACCTTGATGAACGCGGCGATCCGGTAGGCCAGCGGCACGACCACCCAGTAGCGCGCGGCCCGGGCGAGCGTCGCATCGCCGACCGCGGTGAGGTCACCCTCGTCGTCGTCCGGTTCGAGGGGCTCGGCGGGCGTGCCGCGGCGCAACAACGTGCGGACGAACGCGCGCGGGGGCGCGTCAAAGCCCGCCTCGGGCATCGGTGTCCCCATTCATCCGGCCGTCCGGGCGGTTCGAGCCTCGCAGCGCGGCAGGGCCATGGTCAACCGTCCGGGTGACAAGTCTGCCCTGGTGGACCAAAGCCCGCCGTACGGGCGGGCGGCCGGGAAGTGATCAGTAGGTGGCCCCCGCGTGGAACGTCGTGTCCTCGCCGGTGTACTCCAGCCAGCCCGGCGAGCCGGTGGTGGCGAAGCGGTACCAGGCGCCGTTCAGGTCGTGGGCCAGCCGCCGCGGCGCGTCCTCGCCGAGCAGGCCGCGCGGCCCGGACAGCACGTCGAGGGAGTCGAAGACGAAGGGGAGCTCGAGGCCGTGGCAGGCGCCCATCCGGCCGTCGAGCAGCGGGGAGCGCCACTCGAACTCGTAGCGGAAGGTCCGGCCGGCGTGGTTCTCGGCCAGGTCGCGCACCGAGTCGCGGAAGACCAGGTCGGTCAGCGCGTCGACGAGCACCTCGCCCGCCACGCGCTCCCCGCCGAGGCCGTAGCGGTGCAGCACACCGGCCGGGTCGGGGTGCGACACGGCCAGCGACGCGACGGCCTGGTCGTCGGAGACGGCTTCCAGCACGCCGGTCGGCACCAGGTAGAGCCGCATCTCCTCGCGGCAGCTGCCGACGATCAGGTCTACGGCGGCGCCCGCGCCCGCCTTGATCGCCTTGCCCGGGTGCTGCGGCAGCACGTCGTCGCCGACCATCGGCAGGAACGGGCTGAGCCCGTAACCGCGGTCGTAACCCAGCGCGTCCCGCAGGTCGGGCGCGCCGCCCGGGCGCAGCACGGCGTCCTGGGCGTCGAGCAGCTGCTCGGTCGACACCTTGCGGAACGCCTCCGCGGTCGCCTCGACGTGCAGCTCGTCGGCGATGACGCGGGCGAGCCGCTTCGCCTCGACGACACCGCGGACCATGTCCGGGTGTCCACTTTGGACGATCGCCCGGCGGAACAGCCCGGTCGCGAGCGGGGAGCCGAGCAGGCACGCGACGCTCACCGCGCCGGAGGACTCACCGAAGAGCGTGATGTTCTCGGGGTCGCCGCCGAACGCCTCGATGTTCTCCCGCACCCACTTCAGCGCCGCGATCTGGTCGCGCAGGGCCAGGTTCGTCACGCCGCCCTCGAGCGGCAGGAACCCGTCGATCCCGAGCCGGTACTGCACGGTCACCAGGACCGCCCCGGCCCGCGCGAACGACGTGCCGTCGTAGACCGAAGCCGAGCCGGTGCCGCCGATGAACGCGCCGCCGTGCACGAACACGAGCACCGGCAGCCCGGCCGCGCCCGGGTCGGGCGTCCAGACGTCGGCCGTCAGGTACTCCGGCCCCGGCCGCCAGCCGGGGCCGACGATCGGGTCGAGGTCGAAGCCCGGCAGGTCACGGTGGCGCTGCGGGGCGGTCGGCCCGGGTCTCCGCGCGTCGCGGACGTCCTCCCACGGCGGTGCCGGCACGGCCTCGGCGAAGCGCAGCTCGCCCTCGGGCGCGGCGGCGTACGGGATGCCGCGGAACCGGGCGACGCCGTCCGCGGTGAGCTCCCCGCGGACCGCGCCGGACGTGGTGGAGACGATCGCGTCGGTCATGCGGGGGTCCCTTCGTGGAAAACCTTGCCGGGGTTGAAGATCTGCTGCGGGTCGAGTGCCCGCTTGACCGCGCGGTGCAGCTCGAGCACCGCCGGGCCGAGCTCCCGGGTCAGGCCGGGTTGCTTGAGGAGGCCGACGCCGTGCTCGCCGGTGACCGTGCCGCCGAGGTCGAGCGCGCCGGAGATGATGTCCTCGAACGCCGCCTGGGCGTTCTTCCGCGCGGTCTCGTCGCCGGGCGGGGTCACCAGCAGCGGGTGCAGGTTGCCGTCGCCGATGTGCGCGATGTTGGCGATCACGACGTCGTGGCGCAGCGCCGCCCGGTCGATCCGCGCGAGCATCTCGGGCACGGCCTGCGTCGGCACGCAGACGTCCTCGGTGAGCACCGGCCCGAGCCGTTCCAGGGCCGGGTAGGCGAGGCGGCGGGCGGCGAACAGCGCGTCGGCCTCGGCCTGGTCGGACGACTGGGCCGCCCAGGTCGCCCCGGCCTTTTCGAAGCATTCGAGCAGTACCGAGGCTTCGTGCTCGCCTTGGGCGCCGGGTGCGTCGGTGCGGCCCAGGAGCACGACGTTCGCGTCGGTGCTCAGGCCCATGTTCTTCCACGCGTCGACCGCGGCGAGGCAGTGCCGGTCGACGAGTTCGAGCGCCGACGGCAGGATTCCGCACGCCGCGACGGCCGCGGCGGCTTCCCCGGCGGCGACCGTCGTGTCGAAGTAGCCGGCCACCGTCCGCTCGGCGGCCCGTGCCGGGCGCAGCCGCAGGGTGACCTCGGTGATCACGCCCAGCGTGCCTTCGGAGCCGACCATCAGCCCGGCCAGGTCGTAGCCCGCCACGCCCTTCGCGGTGCGGCGGCCGAGCCGGACGAGCTCGCCGGTGCCGGTGACGACCTGCATGCCCAGGACGTAGTCGCGGGTGACGCCGTACTTCACGCAGCAGACGCCGCCGGCGTTGGTCGCCACGTTGCCGCCGATCGTCGACCACGGCGAGCTCGCCGGGTCCGGCGGGTACCAGAGCCCGCGTTCGGCGCAGGCGGCGCGCAGATCGTCGTTCACCACACCGGGTTCGACGACCGCGAGCCGTTCCTGCTCGTTGATCTCCTTGATGGCCCGCAGCCGGTCGGTCACCAGCACCACGCAGTCCTCGACGGCGTTCGCGCCGCCGGACAGCCCGGTGCCGGCGCCGCGGGTGACGAGCGGCGTGCCGTGGCGCAGGCACGACCGCACCACGGTCTGGACCTCTTCGGCGGTGTGCGGCCGGACCACGACGGCGGGCAGCGCGTGCGGCGCCCATTCGGCCTCGTCGTGGGCGAAGCCGCGCAGCACGTCGGGGTCGCGGACCAGCCGGTCGGCCGGCAGGGCGGCGGACAGGTCGTCGATCAGCATTCTCGGGGGACTCCTCGTTGTCGCCCGCAAGCCTAGGACGGCGGACCGGCCGCGTCATGGGCGAATCGGCCCGTGATCGTCGCGGATGGGTAACGGCCGGGCGGCCTGTCCGGGGGTAGTGGGTTTCATTACGCAACTCAGCAGATGGACGTGACTTTCTGGCACTATGAGGTGACAACACGCGAGCTGGGAGGACACCTCATGGCCGATCTCGTTCTCGTCACCGGCGCCGGCGGCGTGGGCCGTCTCGTCACCGAGCGGCTGTGCGCGCACGACCTGCCGGTGCGCGTGCTGGTCCGCCGCGACGACGAGCGGGCGGCCGAGGTCCGGGCGCTGGGCGCGGAGGTCGTCACCGGCGACCTGACCCGGCCCGAGACCGTGGCGGCCGCGCTCGACGGCGTCGGCCGCGCCTACTTCGGGCTCAGCGTCTCGCCGGACCAGCTGCTGGCCGCGACCGTGCTGGCCACCGTCGCCCAGGAGCTCGGCGCCCTCGACGTGCTGGTGGACATGTCGCAGATGACGGTCTCCCAGATGACCGTGGTCAGCACCGCGGAGTCCCGCCAGCAGCGGCTGCACTGGCTTTCGGAGCGGGTGCTGGACTGGTCGGGACTGCCCGTGGTGCACGTGCGCCCGACGTCCTTCCTGGACAACCCGCTGTTCACGACCTTGGCCGCGCGGTCGATCCGCGAGCGCGGCACGCTGGAGCTGCCGTTCGGGACGGGCCGCACGTCCCCGGTCGCCGCGGCCGACGTCGCCCGCGTGGTGGCGGCGATCCTGCGCGACCCGGGCGAGCACGCCGGGAAGGTGTACGAGCTGACCGGCCCGCGGACGCTCGACCTGGCCGGCGTCGCGGCGGAGTTCTCGGCGGCGCTCGGCCGCGAAGTGTCCTATGTGGACGTCCCGATGGACGTCTGGCGCGCCCGGGTGCTCGCGAAGGCGGGCCTGCCGCCGCACACCGAGCAGCACATCGCGACGATGGCGAAGCTGCACCGCGAAAACCGCTACGACCGCTCCACCGATGACGTCGAGCTGGTCACCGGGGAGCGGCCGCAGACCGTGGCGGAGTTCGTCGCCGGGCGCAAGGAGTTCTACACGGGCTGATCCGCCAGCAGGTCCTCGATCGCGATCGGGATGTGGCGGACCCGGACGCCGGTGGCGTTGTAGACGGCGTTGGCGATGGCCGCGGCCATCCCGACCGTGCCGATCTCGCCGAGCCCCTTGGCGCCCACGGCGTTGTGCAGCGTGTCCGGGTACTCGACGAAGTGGACGTCGACCTCCGGGATGTCCGCGTTCACCGGGAGCAGGTAGCTCGCGAAGTCGCCGTTGGCGAGCCGGCCGTTGGCCTCGATCTCCAGGCCCTCGTGCAGCGCGGCCGACACGCCCCAGATCATCCCGCCGATCAGCTGGCTGCGGGCGGCCCGCGCGTTGATGATCCGGCCGGTGTCGAAGACGCCGAGCATGCGTGACACCCGCACCTCGCGCGTCCACTTGTGCACGCGGACCTCGCAGAACTGCGCGCCGAACGAGCTGAAGGAGTGCTTGGTCAGCTCCTCGCCGGGAGCCGACGAGCCGGTGACCTCCAGCGACGTCCGGCCGACGGCCCGCAGCAGCTCGCCGAACGTCATCGACTTCCCGTCGGCCAGCACGCGGCCGTCGGCGTAGGTGACCTCGGCGCCTTCGAACGGCGCGCCCGGGTCGGCCGCCAGCGCGACCAGTTCGTCGATGGCCTTGGTCGCGGCGATCATGATGGCCGTGCCGACGCTCGCCGTCGCGGTCGAGCCGCCCGACAGCCCGCCCGGCGGGAGCGCCGAGTCGCCGAGCCTGGGCACGATCTTCTCCGGCGCGATGTCCAGCGATTCCCCGCCCACCAGCGAAAGCACGGTCAGCAGGCCGGTGCCCGGATCCGCGCCGCTCGTGGCGACGACGGCCGTGTCGTCGTCCAGCAGGGTGATGCCGACGGTCGCCGGGAAGCGCAGGGCGGGGAACATCGCCGTGGCCGTGCCGAGGCCGACCTGCCAGTCGCCGTCGGTGTGCCCGTGCGGCTTGCGGTGCGCCCAGCCGAACCGCTGCGCGCCGATCTGGAAGCACTCGTCGAGGTGCTTGCTCGACCACTGCAGGTCGTGGCCCGGCGGCGCGGTCGAGTTGTTCTTCTGGCGCAGCTCGATCGGGTCCATGTCGAGCGCGACGGCCAGCTCGTCGATCGCGCTCTCCAGCGCGAACGACCCGGGTGCCTCGCCGGGGGCCCGCATGAACGTCGTCGGCGGGATGTTGAGCGGCACCACCTTCTGGCTGATGTGCAGGTTGCGGGTGGCGTACCACTCGCGGGACGTGCCGTGCGACGTCGGCTCGACGAACGCGCGGTGGACGTCGGTGCTGCACCAGGAGTCGTGGCGCAGGGCGACGAGCGTGCCGTCGCGTTCGGCGCCCAGCGTCATCTTCTGGACCGTCGCCGCGCGGCCCGCGGTCGCGGTGAACACCTGCTCGCGGGTGAGCGCGGCCTTCACCGGCCGGTCGAGGGCCCGGGCCGCGGCGGCGGCCAGGAACGCCGGCGCGGACGTCCGGCCCTTGCCGCCGAACGCGCCGCCGACGTACGGGTTCAGCGTGTGCACGGCTTCAGGGGCCAGGTCCAGCGCGCTCGCCAGTTCCTGGGCCTGCAGGTGCGCGCCCTGGTTCCCGCTGTAGACGGTCAGCTCGCCGTCGTCCCAGACCGCGACGGCCGAGTGCGGTTCCATCGCGGCGTGGTTCTGGGTCGCCGTGTGGTAGGTCGCCTCGACGACCACCTGGCTCGACGCCATTGCGTCGTCGAAGGATTCGACGCCGTCTTCGAGGATCTCGAACGTCGGCGGGGTGCCGTCCCGGCTCGGCGGGGCGTCCTCCGCCGTGGCGAGGCCGTCCTCGAGCGAGGTCAGCGCCGGCCGCGTGCGGTAGGTGACCTCGACGAGCATCGCCGCGTCACGGGCCTGCTCGAAGGTCTCCGCCACGACGAAGCCGATCGCCTGGCCGTAGTAGTCGACCTCCTTGGTCTGCATGGGCACCCACGTCTCGCCGAACAGCGGCGAGACCGGGGTGCGCAGCTCCAGCGGGTCGAACGGCGAGTACACGCCGAGCACGCCGGGCGCGCTCTTCGCGGCGGTGACGTCCATCGCTTCGAGCTCGGCGCTGGCGACCGTGCTGAGCACGACGCAGCCGTAGACCATGCCGGGGAAGTGGTGGTCGGCGCCGTACTTGGCCCGGCCGGTGACCTTCACCGGCGCGTCGAGACGGGCGGCGGTCATCGGGTGCTCTCCTCGGTCAGTTCGAGCAAGGCGCGGACGAGGGTCCGCTTCAGCAGCGGCACCTTGAAAGCGTTTTCGGACAGCGGGCGGGCGCCGTCGGCGGCCACGGAAACGGCCTCCTCGAAGAACTCCTGCGTCGCGGGCTTGCCGCGCAGGGCGTCCTCGACGGCGGGCAGCCGCCACGGCACCGTCCCGACCCCGCCGGCGGCGATCCGGGCGTCGGCGACCACGCCGTCCCGGACGTCCAGCGCGACCGCGGCCGAGCACAGCGCGAACTCGTAGGACTGCCGGTCGCGCACCTTGACGTAGGTGGAGTTCGCGGCCCAGTCCAGCTTCGGCACGACGACCTCGGTGATCAGCTCGCCGGTGCGCAGGTCGTTCTCGACGCCGGGCGTGTCACCCGGCAGCCGGTAGAAGTCCGTGAGCTTCACGGTGCGGGTGCCGTCCGGGCCGGCCAGGCGCAGTTCCGCGTCGAGTGCGACCAGAGCGACGGCGACGTCACTGGCGTGCGTCGCCGCGCAGGAGTCGCTGGTGCCGAGGATCGCGTGCATCCGGTTGGCGCCGTCGAGCGCCGGGCAGCCGCTGCCGGGCACGCGCTTGTTGCACGGCGTGGCGACGTCGCGGAAGTACGAGCAGCGGGTGCGCTGCAGCAGGTTCCCGCCGATGCTGGCCATGTTCCGGATCTGCTGGGACGCGCTGAGCAGCAGCGCGCGGGAGATCGCCGGGTACACGCCGGGGTGGGCGGCGATGTCGCTCATCCGCTCCAGCGCGCCGAACCGCAGGCCGTCGGCCGTGTCGATGCCGCGCAGCGGGACGTCGTTGATGTCCAGCACGTGCTGCGGGGTGAGGACGTTCAGCTTCATCAGGTCGACCAGCGTCGTGCCGCCGGCCAGGAAGGTGCCGGGCGTGGCGAGCGCGTCGTCGAGGGTGGTGGGCGCGGTCAGCTCAAAGGGACGCATCGGCCCGCCTTGCCTGCTCGACGGCCGCGACGATGTTCGGGTAGGCCGCGCACCGGCAGAGGTTGCCGGACATGAACTCGCGCACGTCGGTGACGTCCTGCTCGACGGCCGCGACCGCCGACATGATCTGGCCGGAGGTGCAGAAGCCGCACTGCAGCGCGTCCTGGTCCACGAAGGCCCGCTGCACCGGGTGCAGGTCGTCCCCTGTGGACAGTCCTTCGACGGTGGTCACGGGCTGCTTGACAGCGGCCGCGAGGGTGAGGCACGACAGCACGGGCTTGCCGCCGACGTGCACCGTGCAGGCGCCGCACTGGCCCCGGTCGCAGCCCTTCTTCGGGCCGGTGACCTCGAGGCGTTCGCGCAGGGCGTCGAGCAGGGTGACGCCGGGATCGACGTCCAGGTGCTCGGTGGTGCCATTGACTTGGAGGGAGATGTCCACTGGTCTCTTTCCGCAGATCGTCCGGGTGGGAGCCTGAACGGCGTCGTGGTGGGAGCCAGGTGTACCGGATACTCATCCGCTTCACCTCTTCGCGAGGTTAGCGGATTACAATCCGCTTCGCAACGAGCCCGAGACCTGGAGTTGCTCCAGGTCAGAGCCCTGCTGCACTACATTCACCGTAGACGGACGACCACCGGGAGGGACGATGACGACGGGATCGGTCAGCCCCCGGCGCGCGGACACCCGGCGCAACCACGAACGCATCCTCGTCGCGGCCGCCGAGTCCCTCGCCGCCACCGGCGACGTCTCGTTCAACGCGATCGCGAAGCGCGCCGAAGTCGGCGTCGGCACGGTGTACCGGCACTTCCCGACCCCGGAGGCGCTGATCCTGGCGGTCTACGAACGTGAGGTGCGGCACCTCGTCGACGTCGTGCCGGTGCTGCTGGGCAAGTACGCGCCGCACGAGGCGTTCCGCGTCTGGGCGACCGACCACCTGGCGCACTACATGATGACCAAGCGCGGCCTGGCGGACGCCCTGCGCACGGCGACGGCGTCCCGCGGCGAGCTGCCGGCGAGCGCGTACGAGTCGATGGTCGGCGCGGTCACGACGTTGCTGAAGGCGAATGCCGAAGCGGGCGCGGTCCGCGCGGACCTGGACCCGGTGACGGTGCTGCGCGGCCTCGGCGGCCTGCTCTACCTCGACCCGAACGGGGAGTGGCGGCGGCACGCGGCGGACCTGGCGGATCTGCTGTGGCGGGGAATGGCCGCGCCCGGCGACGGACCCTGCCGCTGAAAGGCTCGCGGGTATTTCCACCGCGGTGACCAGCGAAATGACAACGACTGTCCGGTTCGTGCTTTCCGGAAACGCGACCCGGGAATCCACCGGCGGCGAGTGCTGGAGTCTCACCGCCGGTGGGCCGGCCTTCCCGATCTCTCCCCGGTGATCGGCACGCACGTCATTACTTCTTCGCGGCGGCGACCTTCTTGCGCGGCGCCCGCTTGCGGGCCGGTGCCGGGGCGGCGGCCTGCAGCTGCGCCTCGTCGTAGGCGTTGACGATCTCCGAGGACAGGCGGCCCCGCTCGGAGACGTCGTAGCCGTTCTCGTTGGCCCAGGCGCGGATCGCGCGCGAGCGCTCGCGGTCGGCCGAGCTCGCGGCCGTCGACTGGCCGGTCGCCACGCGCACCTTGCGGCCACCGGTCTTGCGGCCCGCGGCGATGAACCGGGAGAGCTCCTCGCGCAGCGCGGCGGCGTTGTCGTCCGAAAGGTCGATCTCGTAGCTGACGCCGTCGAGGCCGAACGGAACGGTGTGGCTGGCGGGGCTGCCGTCGATGTCGTCCAGCATTTCGACGAGGACCTTCTGGGCCATGGGGCTGCTCCTTGACGTTGATGTCCGTAGTGCGACTGTGACCGAACGCACGATAAATGCCCGATCCACTGTGGAGCGTAGCAGCTGACATACCGGCGCGTATGTATCCGGACCGGGTTGAGCTAATCAAGCGGCGCTCAAATTCGCCGTTTAGTCTCCGGATCCCCCCCCCCACACTTCCCGGGCCGGCGGGTGGTCCGGCGCCGGGGAAACAGGGGGCACGATCTTCCACGGCAACTGCTACCGGGTCCTCGCGATCGAGCCGATGCCCGAGACCTACGCCGCCCTCGAAGCGAATCTCGGCCGGCACGGCTGCCTCGGCGTCACCCCGCTGCGGGCGGCGCTCGGCGCGCGGCGGAGGGCGAGGTCGCGTTCACCTATTTCGAAGACCTGCCGGGCAATTCGACGCGCTACCCGGACCTCAAGGCCGACGTGGTCCGGCTGCCGGGAACGGCGGCCGAACGTGAATACCGCGAGCGCCTTTTCGCGACGGCCTCCGAAGTGCGGATGCCGGTCGAACCCTGCTGAAGGTCGACGTCGAAGGCGCGGAGGCGGACGTGCTCGCCGGAATCGCGGAAACCGACTGGCCCCGGATCCGGCAGGTCGTGCTGGAGACGCAGCACGCAGGGCCGCACCTCCGCGCGCTGCTGGCCGCGCGCGGCTTCACCGTCACCACCGCGCGCCCCGAGGGTGTGCTCGCCGGGCTGGGCACCGAGACCGTGCGGGCGTGGTGCCGGTGCTCGTGCCGGTGGCGAAGGCGCTGCACCGGGCCGGGCACGCCGTCGCCGTCGCCGTCGCGACCGCCCCGGCGATGGCGGACGAGCTGGCGCGCCACGGCATCGAGCACGTGGTGCTGCCGCACGTGCGCACGCCGGAGCAGCTCCTCGCCGACCCCGCCGTCCTGTCGAGCCCCGGCGTGCCGGGCGCCGAGGACGAGGAAGCCGCCGGCACCGCCCGCGCCCGCGAAGAGCCGGGCCGCTGGCCGGGATCTTCGCGCGTGACCTCATCGCGGCGGCGCGGCGGTGGCGGCCGGACGTGCTGGTGCGGGAGTGCAACGAGTTCGGTGGCTACCTGGCCGCGGTCAAGCTCGGGCTGCCGCGCGCGGTGCTCGACATCGCGCCGTTCACCGCGGCGAGCTGCCGGGTCCGGCGGTGCTGTCCACCGGCCCCGCCTCGTGGACCGGACCGCGGCCGTCGAACGTCCGGATCGTGCCGTTCGCGCCGCAGGCACGGCTGCTCGGCCGCGCGTCGGTTTTCCTGTCCCATGGCGGGTTTGGTGGTGTCCAGGAGGCACTTCGCGCCGGGACGCCGATGGTGGTGCTGCCGTTGTTCGCCGACCAGCCGGCCAATGCTCGCCGGATTGCCGAGTTGGGTCTTGGTGTGGCGGTGGATCCGAGCCTCGTTTCGCCTGAGGTGTTGGCTTCGGCGTGTCTTCGGGTGCTTGACTCGGAGTTTCGGGGCCGGGCGGGGTCGGTGCGGGAGTTGCCGGGGTTCGAGGTTCTTGCCGCGTTGCGCTGAGCGCACTGGGAAACGTGGGGTTGTCGGCCAAGTTCCGCTGGGTGACCGGGCTCCTCCGCGATGGCACCGGAAACCATGGTGGTCAACCATTCTTTTGCACGGCGAAACGCTGTTCTGTCCTGCCCGGAAAACGAAGGGAACAATCACGGAGTTCGACGTCCGGCCGATTTCGGGAGCGCTCGACCCCGAGGCGCACAAGGTGTTCGGCCGCCGGTTCGGGGAGCTGGAGGTGCACCCGTTTTTGCCGAAGCTGCCGGGCCACGACGAACTGGTGGTGCTCGACTCCGACCAGGGCGCGCGCGCCGACGGGCTGCAGCTCGTCGAATGCCCGCCGGGCGGGCGGGGACACGATGTGGAGCAACCAGTACCTCGCCTACGAAGCGGATGTTCACCCGCCGGATCCCGTAGCTGACGCCGGGGGAGAGCGCGGCGCTGCTGGCCCAGCTCTGCTAGGTGGCCGAAAGCCCGCAGCGCGTCTGCCGGTACCACTGGCGGCCGGGGGTGATCGCGGTCTGGGACAACCGGGCCACCCGGCACTACGTGGTCAACGACTACACCGGCCGGCGGGCGAGCAGCCGCGCCGGCCGCACCACGAGGGAGCCGCCGACACGCCGTGGTGACCTGTTGCTGCGAACAGGTCACACGGTGGCTCGCACAGGTGTGCGGTACGGTCGGCACGCAGCGGTTCAACCGGCAGCCGTCGCACCCCGAGACCCACGGCCCTGATTCGGGGCCGGTGTGGGACTGGACTGGTGCACGAGCGGTTTGGCCTCACGGTTCACCCAGGAGGCTTCCGCATGTCCACCGTTCCGCTGCCCGGCCTGAGAGATCCGGCGCCCGTCGGGACCTTCGCCGTCACGACGACCGCCGACTCGACCGTGGTGTCGGCCACCGGCGAACTCGACGTCAGTGTCATCGGCCACTTCACCGGAATCCTCGAGCGGGAGCTCGGCCTCCGGCCCCGCGTCCTCGTGGTCGACGCCTCGGCCGTGACGTTCTGCGCCGCCCGCGCGCTGACCGTGCTGATCAACGCCGCCTCGGACGCGCACGCGGCCGGGGTGCCGTTCGCCGTGGTCACCCGCAGCCGCGCGGTGCTGCGCCCGCTGACCGTCCTCGGTCTCGAGCGGGTCCTGCCGGTGCACGGCGACCTCGCCGCGGCGCTCGACTGGCTGGCTCTCCTGCCGGCGCTGACTTCCCGCTAGTTCCGGCTCGCCCAGGCCCGCGGGCACGGCTCGCCGGAGGTCGCGCACTGCAGGCGGGCCCACACGAGCTTGCCGTCGTCGTGGTGGCTCACGCCCCACGCCAGGCACAGCCGGTCGACCACCCGCAGGCCGCGGCCGCCGTCGCGCGTGGGCACCCGCAGGTGCGGCGTCCCGGCGCCGTCGTCCGCGACAGCCACGGTCACCTCGCACGGCCACGCCGTCCGGCGCAGCCGCAGCTCCACGGGGCCGCCGGCGTGCAGGTAGGCGTTGTCCAGCAGCTCTCCGGCGACCAGCAGCGCGTCCAGCCGGTGCGGGTCGCCGAGCGCGGTCAGCTGCGCCTGCGCCCACATCCGGGCTTCCGCCAGGCCCGACGGGTCGGCGCCGGCCACGTCCAGGGTCTGCCAGCCCGGCTGGTCCGCCAAGGTCCAGTTCACCGGCACGATGCGACTCCTCCCGAGGGCGCGCACCCGGGGGTGCGACGTCCTCCTACGAGGATCGGTTACCCGTGACAGCGGCCGTTACCCGCGAATCGGCGTGCCGGTATTTTTCGGTTCGGCCGTTTCGGCGCGCGACCGTCCCGGGCGGGTCCGGGGACCGAACAGGGCCAGCACGACCGCGCCGACCAGCCAGGTGCCGGCGATGAAGAGGAAAACGCTCTGGTACCCGCTGCCGTTGTACAGCGCGGCGACGATCAGCGGGCCGGCCGCGTTCGACAGCCGCCCGAGGCCGTAGGAGACGCCGGTGCCCAGTGAACGGGCGCGGGTGTCGAACAGTTCGGGTGAATAGGCGTAGCCGAGTGCGGTGTACCCGCGCTCGAACAGGTTCACCAGGAACCCGAAGACCACGATCAGGACCGGGTTGAACGTCAGCCCGTAGAGCAGGCCGCACAGCGCGATCACCGAGCCGAACGCGACCAGGCACCACTTGCGCTCGAAGCGGTCGGTGACCAGGGCGGCCAGGTACGACCCGAGCGGCGCGCCGACGGTGGTGAGCGCCACGTAGAAGACCGACTTCTCGACGCTGAAGCCCTCCTGGGCCAGCAGCGTGGGCGCCCAGCTCGAGTAGCCGAAGAAGCCGATCGTCTGCGTCACCCACACGACCGTCAGCAGCAACGTGGGCCACAGGTATTTCTTCTGCATCAGCAGCCGCAGCGGGGCCTTGGTCACCGGGGCCTCTTCGACGGGCGGCTCGGGCTCGGGCAGCGGGCCCTTCTCCGCCGCGACGCGCTCCTCGATCTCCCGCAGGATCTCGTCCGCCTTGGCGTGGTCGCCGCGGCTCTCGTGCCAGCGGGGCGACTCCTTGAGGTGCCGCGTGAAGAAGACGAGCAGCACGCCGAGCGCGCCCCAGAGGTAGACCAGCCGCCACGACCAGTCGTTGATCGGCACCACGGCGCTGGCGATCAGGTTGGTGACCGGCGTGCCGCAGATGCCGATCACGATCGCGTACGCCTGGTACTTGCCGCGGCTGGTCGCCGGGTACAGCTCGTTGACGTAGATGACCGCGACGACGGTCATCGCGGACAGCCCCGCCGACGTCAGCACGCGGAACACGCCCAGCGAAACGACGTCCCACGAGAACACCGCCGCGAACGAGAACACGCCGAACCACAGGGTCGTCCACAGCAGCGTCCGCTTGCGGCCCCACCGGTCGGCCAGTCCACTGGCGACGATCGCCCCGAAGAACATCCCGACGAACGACAGCGAAGTGACGTACGCGACCTGGTTGACCGTCACGCCCCACAGCTTGATCAGCTTGGGCGCGGTGGTGGCGAAGCTGTTGATGTCCGCGAACTCGAAGAAGTAGGCGAACGAGACGGCGAGCAGGGTGATCTTGTGGAACCGGGAGATCGGCAGGCGGTTCAGCCGGTTCAGGGAGTTGGCTTGCTGCATGGGGGTTCCTGTCGCTCAGGCGTCATTGCCGGGCCAGTACAGGCGCGTCGGGTTCGTCACGAGCAGCTTCCGCTGCTGGTCGGTGGTCACCGCCACCTGCGGCACGTGGTCGACCAGCAGGCCGTCGTCCGGCATGTGGCCCAGGAGGTTGGGGTGCGGCCAGTCGCTGCCCCACAGCACGCGGTCGGGGAACTCCGCCACGACCCGGCGGCCGAACGGGACGACGTCGCGGTAGGCGTGCTGCTCGCCGCCGAGGGCCGGCGGCCCGGTCACGGTCAGGCGCTCGGGGCAGCTGACCTTGACCCAGACGTCGTTGCGGTCGACGAAGCGCAGGAAGCGGCCGAACTGCGGCCCGGCCACCGGCTGGGTGACGTCCGGCCGGCCCAGGTGGTCGATCACCAGCGGTGTCGGCAGCGAGCCGAAGAACCCTTCCAGCTCAGGCAGGTCGGCGCTTTCGAAGTACAGCACGACGTGCCAGCCGAGCGGGGCGATCTTCTTCGCGATGGTGCTCAGGTCCTCGTGCGGGGCGGCGTCGACCAGGCGGCGCACGAAGTTGAACCGCACCCCGCGCACGCCGGCCTCGTCGAGTGCGCGCAGCTCGCGCGGGCTGACGTCCGGACGCACGGTGGCGATGCCCCGCGCCCGGCCGTCCGCCGCGCGGACGGCGTCGAGCATGGCGGAGTTGTCCGCGCCGTGGCAGGTGGCCTGGACGATGACGGAGCGGGTGACGCCCAGGTGGTCGCGGAGGGCGAACAGGTCGTCCTTGCCGCCGTCGCACGGGGTGTACTTGCGTTCGGGGGCGAAGGGGAACTCGGCCTGCGGGCCGAAGACGTGGCAGTGCGCGTCGACGGTTCCGGGTGGGAGCCGGAACCTCGGCTTCGACGGGTTCGCGTACCAGTCGAGCCAGCCGGGGGTTTTCAGTGCGGTCATGGGGTTCTCACCGCCCCTGGCGCTTGAGCAGGGCGTCGAGGCGGGGGTAGACGGCGCGGGCGTTGTGCTCCCGGATCGCGGCCTGGTCCACTTCGGACAGTTTGGCGGCCTCGACGTACCGGCGCGTGTCGTCGAAGTGGTGGCCGGTGCGCGGGTCGACGTCGCGGACCGCGCCGATCATCTCCGAGGCGAACAGGATGTTCTTCGCCGGGACGACGTCGAACAGCAGGTCCGAACCGGGCTGGTGGTAGACGCAGGTGTCGAAGAAGACGTTGCCCAGCAGGTGTTCTTCCAGCTCCGGCTTGCCCAGCGCCAGCGCGAGGCCGCGGAACCGGCCCCAGTGGTAGGGCACCGCGCCGCCGCCGTGCGGGATGACCAGCCGCAGGGTCGGGAAGTCCGCGAACAGGTCACCCTGCAGCAGCTGCATGAACGCCGTGGTGTCGGCGTTGAGGTAGTGCGCGCCGGTGGTGTGGAACGCGGGGTTCACGCTCGTGCTGACGTGGACCATCGCCGGGATGTCGTACTCCACCATCTTTTCGTAGACGGGGTACCACGACCGGTCCGTGAGCGGCGGCGCCGTCCAGTGCCCGCCGGAGGGGTCCGGGTTGAGGTTCAGCGCGACGGCGCCGTACTCCTCGACGCACCGCGTCAGCTCCGGGATGCAGGTGGCCGGGTCGACGCCGGGGGACTGCGGGAGCATCGCGGCCGGCGCGAACCGCCCGGGGTAGAGCGCGCTGACGCGGTAGCAGAGTTCGTTGCAGAGCGCGGCCCACTCCGACGACGTCGCGAAGTCCCCGACGTGGTGGGCCATGAACGACGCGCGCGGCGAGAAGATCGTCAGGTCGATGCCGCGTTCGTCCATCAGCCGCAGCTGGTTCGGCTCGATCGTCTCGCGCAGCTCGTCGTCGCTGATCCGCAGGTCGGCGCGCGCCGGGGCCGGGCCGCCGGACAGCGCCGCGACCTGCCGGTCACGCCACGCGGCCAGCGCGGGAGGTGCGGTCGTGTAGTGCCCGTGGCAGTCGATGAGCATGCCTGCACCCTAATCGTCGATGAAATTGTTGACAATATCTACGACGAAAAGTTCTGCGGGAGGTGACGTGCGAGGGGGTCAGCCGAGGTCGAGCAGCGAGGCGGCCATGCGGTCGACGTACTCGCCGATCGCTTCACGGTCCGCGGCGGTCAGGGCCTTCGCGCCCACCTTGCCGCGCAGCACCGCGACCCCGGTGATCAGCGCGGCCAGCAGTTCCGCGCGCAGCGCGCGGTCCGGCCCGCTCAGGCGCGGGGCCAGCTGCTCGTCGAACGCGCGCTCGATCCGCTCGCGCACGACGGCCCGGATCATGTCGTCGTTCGCCGCGGTCACCAGGCCGGACAGGCCGCCGGGGTGCTCGGCGCCGACGTTCAGCGCGCGCTCCAGCAGGGCGCGGGGGAGGTCCTTCAAGGGGAGGTCCGTCGTCATGGTGTCGGCGGAGTCCCAGCCCCGGTCCGCCGCCTCGGCGAACAGCTTCTCCTTCGACCCGAAGTAGCGGTAGACCAGCGCCTGGTTCACCCCGGCGCGGGCCGCGACGTCGCGGGTGCTCGTGCCCTCGACGCCGTGTTCGCTCAGCAGCGTCCGGGCCGCCATCAGCAGCGCTTCCCGGGTCGCCGCCGCGTCACGGCGGCGGGCGCGCGGTGTCGCCGTGTCCATCGCCGGCCTCCGTTTCGTCGGTGTCCGCAGTGTAGACCAGCGCAAACGTGCTGTGAGCGTGATCACCGCGCGGTTAAGTAGTCACTCGTTGACTTGGCTTCCGGCCCCTGACTACCGTGGAAGTCGTCAGTTGACTACAAAGGAGAATCCCGTGTCCGACACCCTCACCGCCCCCGCGCCCGCGCGCCCCGGCCGGCGCGCGGAGTCGCATCCGACGGCGGTGCTGCTGGTGCTGGCGCTGTCGACGTTCGCGATCGTCGTCATGCAGAGCATGGTCCTGCCGATCCTGTCCGGCCTCGCGCAGTCGCTGAACGTCTCGCTGGCCGACGTCTCGTGGGTCGTGACCGTCAACATGCTCTCGGCCGCGGTGTTCACGCCGGTGCTCGGTTCCCTCGGCGACAAGCTGGGCCGCAAGCGCGTCCTCATGGCGACCCTGGCGCTGACCACGCTCGGCTCGGTGCTGGTCGCGGTGTCGACGTCGATGGGGGTCGTGCTGGCCGGCCGCGCCCTGCAGGGCATGGGCTTCGCCGCGATGCCGCTGGCCATCGGGATCGTCCGCTCGATCTTCCCGCCCGAACGCGTGCCCTCGAGCATCGCGCTGCTGAGCGCGCTGACCGGCATCGGCGCGGGCGCGGGCCTGCTCGTGTCCGGGCTGCTGGTGCAGGCGGGCGTCTCCGCGCAGGGCATGTTCTGGATCTCGGCCGCGGTCACCGCGCTCGGCCTGCTCGGCACGGCGGTGCTGATCCGGCTGCCCGAAACGGCGGGCAAGTTCTACGTCGACGTCCTCGGCCTGCTGACGCTCGCCGGCGGCCTGGTGTGCCTGGTCCTCGGCATCAACCGCGGGCCGTCGTGGGGCTGGGGCTCGGGGACCGTGCTCGGCCTGTTCGCCGGCGGGGTGGTGCTGCTCGTCGCGTGGGTGTTCGTCGAACGGCGGGTGCGTGAGCCGCTGGTCGACATCGCGATGATGCGCACCCCGGTCGTGCTCGGCACCAACATCGCCACCTTCCTCACCGGAGCCGGCATGTACGGCGCGTTCATCCTGGTGATCCAGTTCGTGCAGACGCCGGCCAAGGTCGGGTACGGCTTCGGGGCCGACGCGCTCGGCGCGGGCCTGACGCTGCTGCCGCTGACCGCGGGCACGCTGCTCGCCGCCGGCGCGGTGTCGATGCTGATCCGCCGCGTCGGGCCCAAGTGGCCGATGGTGCTCGGCACGGTCGTCGCGACCGCGACGTTCGCCTTCCTGCTGGCCTTCCACGCCGAGCACTGGCACTTCTACGTCGCGACCGGCCTGCTCGGCCTCGGGCTGGGGCTGGCGTTCGGCGCGATCCCGACGTTGCTCAACAGCGGCGTCACCCCCGAGCAGACGAGCGTCGCCAACAGCGTCAACCAGACGCTGCGCTCGATCGGCGGCTCCATCGGCACGGCGGTGGCGTCGGCGATCCTGGCCGCGACCCTGCTGCCCGGCCTCCCCCTGCCCACGGTCGGCGCGTACACCACCGCGTTCACCGTGTCCGGCGCGATCTGCGTGCTCGCGGTCGTCGCCGCCGTGCTCGTCCCGTACCGCCACCGCGAAACCACGAAGGAGTCTCGATGACGAGGGCGTATCCCTTCAGTGAGCCGGAAAAGCTGGACATCGAGCCGCTGTTCGAGAAGCTGCGCAGCGAAGAGCCGCTCAGCCGCGTGACCATGCCCTACGGCGAACCGGCTTGGCTGGCGACGCGCTACGAGGACGTCAAGGTGGTCCTCGGCGACCCGCGCTTCAGCCGCGCGGCCGCGACCGGGCGCGACGAGCCGCGGCTGCGCCCGCACCTGCCGCCGCCGGGCAACATCCTCAGCCTCGACCCGCCGGACCACAGCCGGCTGCGGCGGCTGGTGATGAAGGCGTTCACCATGCGCCGGATCGACGCGCTGCGGACGCGGGCGCAGGAGATCGCCGACGGGCTCGTCGACGCGATGCTCACCGAGGGCCCGCCGGCCGACCTGGTGGAGGCCTTCGCGCTGCCGTTCCCGGTGACGGTGATCTGCGAGCTGCTGGGCGTCCCGTTCGAGGACCGCGGCGACTTCCGCGTCTGGTCCGACGCGTTCCTCTCGACGACGAAGTTCACGCCGGACGAAGTCCTCGACGCGATGACGAAGATGCGCGAGTACATGGCCGGCCTGATCGCCGTGCGCCGCGAGACGCCGCACGACGACCTGCTCGGCGCCCTGGTCGTGGCCCGCGACGAAGACGACCGGCTCTCGGAGGAGGAGCTGCTGTCGCTGGCGCAGACGCTGCTGGTGGCCGGCCACGAGACGACGGCGTCGCAGATCCCCAACTTCGTCTACGCGCTGCTCACGCACCCGGGCCAGCTGGCGCTGCTGCGCGCCGACCTGAGCCTGGTGCCGAAGGCGGTCGAGGAGCTGATGCGGTTCGTCCCGCTCGGTACCGGCGCCGGGATCGCGCGGTACGCGCTGGAGGACGTCGAGCTGGGCGGGGTGACGGTCCGGGCGGGGGAGCCGGTGCTGCCCGCGCTGGCGTCGGCCAACCGCGACGACGCGGTGTACGCGGACCCGGAGGTGCTGGACCTGCTGCGTGGGGAGGCGACGCACATCGGGTTCGGCCACGGCGCCCACCACTGCCTGGGCGCGCCGCTGGCCCGGATGGAACTGCAGGTGGCGCTGGAAACGCTGCTTCGGCGGCTGCCCGACCTGCGCCTGACCGACGGCGAATCCGGCCTCGACTGGAAGAAGGGGCTCTCGACGCGCGGCCCGCTGCAGCTGCCGCTGGCCTGGGGCTGAGCGGGGCGTCCCGCACCCCGGCCGCGCGCCGGGGTGCGGGACCGGGCTCAGCGCACCTGCGTGAGCGGGATGCGCTGGAACACCACGGTTTCGTACGGTCCGGCGGTGCCCGTCTCGTACAGCAGCCCGACGGTGAGCGGGTCGGCCTGCACGAGGTCGGAGTACGCCGCGGGCCCGGTGGTCAGCGTCCGGCCCGGGGTCCAGGTGTGCCCGCGGTCGGTGCTCAGCCGCAGCTGCATCACCGCGCGCGTCGCGGGGTCGGACGGGCCGGAGTACAGCAGCAGCCACGGGATCGTCGTCTGCAGCACGCTGCCCTCGACCTTCGTCCCGGACAGCGACGGCTGCACCCGGTACGGCCGCACGAGCGTCTTCCCGCCGTCCACGCTGTAGCCGTCGACGCGGTGCTCGGCCGCGGAACCCTGGTTGCGGCTGGAGAAGTAGAGCGTGCCGTCGGGCAGCTCGGTCGTCGACGTCTCGTTCGCGGCGACCACGCCGTCGGTGCGGTCGTCGGTGAAGCCGATGTGCCAGGTGCGGCCGTTGTCGTCGCTGTAGAGGTCGTGGCCGCCGTAGTACTTCGCCTCGGTGCCGACGTCGGCGGAGCCGGCCGGCGGGGAGCTGGAGTGGTTGGCGGGCACCACGATCCGGCCCGCGTGGGGGCCGTGCCGCAGCAGCGTGGCGTGCCCGGGACCGGTGGCGTACCACCGCCAGCCGGGTAGCTTCGTGTCCGCGGTGATGTCGCGCGCGGCGCTCCAGGTACGGCCGTTGTCGGTGCTGCGCTGGACGAACACCCGGCGAGTGTCCTGGTCGGACGCCTGGCCGGACATGATCTGCTTCTCCGACACGAGTCCGTTGTGGACGGTCAGCAGCACGAGGTCGCCGTTGCGCGCGGCCACCGGCGTTGGGTTGCCGGCCGTGGCGTCACCGTTGGTGGTGACCACGGAGAGCGGGCCCCAGGTGCACCCGCCGTCACGGGAGCTGCGCGACACCGTCTGGATGGCGCCGGAGTCGCCGGCCGAGTCGCGCCGGCCTTCGGCGAAGGCCACCAGCGAGCCGTTCGCGGCGCGCACGACCGCGGGGATGCGGAAGGTGTCGTAACCCTCGGTGCCGGAGGTGAACGGCACCGAGGACGAGCATCCTCCGGTGGCGGCCGAGGCCGCGGGGGTGAAGGGCAGCCAGACCACGGCCGCGGCCAGCAGCATCGTGCCGAACCTGCGTTTCGGTGACACCGGTTCCGCCTCCTCGCTGAGGGGATGGGGGTGGTAGGACATGGGATGTCCGACGTCCTATGTCCGACAACCTAGGGAGCCGGTGCGCGGTTCGTCAAGGACTAGGCTGAGCACTGTGGACCTTCGGGAGCTGTTCGACGGGATACGCCGGCGGCCGCAGCTGTACGGGCTGGACGGCAGCTACCACGACTACTGCGTGTTCCTGCTCGGTGTGGACGCGGGCAACGACGGCGGGCTGCTGACGGGCTTCACCGAGTCGCTCGTGCCGCGGGTGGGCACCGGCGCCAACCTGACGTGGACGTCGCTGGTGCTGCACCTGGCCTTTCCGGGCCGCACCACGGGCTGGCGCGACGAGGCCGCGGGCGACGGCCGTCAAGTGGCCGTCGACCAGCTCTTCGCACTACTGGACGAGTTCCTCGAGAGGCGCGCGGCGCCGGGCGGCACGGCGGCGATCTTCGACGAGTACCTCACGTGGCGCCGTGCCCAGCCCTGGCACCACGGCTGAGGCGGCGCTACGGTGACGCGATGGCTTGCCGCATCAGCGAAATCGTCATCGACGCCCACGACCCCGAGCGGCTCGCGAAGTTCTGGGCGGACGTGCTCGGCTACGTCGAGATCGCCCGCGAACCGGACGGCATCGAGATCGGCCCGCCGGGCACCGGCTTCGGCGGACCGCAGCCGACCCTCGTCTTCGACATCGGCGACCGGGCGGAGGTCTCACGTGTGAAGCTGCCGCTGCACCTGGACGTCAGCGCCACCGACCGCGACCAGGAGGCGGAGCTGCGACGCCTGCTGGAGCTGGGCGCCCGGCACGCGGACATCGGCCAGACGGGTGAGGAAAGCTGGTACGTACTGCAGGACCCGGAGGGCAACGAGTTCTGCCTGCTGCGCAAGCGGATCGATCCGGTGCCGTGACCCTTTGGGCGCACTTTCACGCGCTCCAGCCGAGGGTGGTTGCTCGGTGGTTGTCGTGGTCGCCCAGGTGCTCGATTGTCTCCGCGGCGGTCGCCGAGCTGGGCCCGGCGGTAAGGCGCGCGCGTCTTCGGTTCGCTCCGGGCGAAGGCGGCCAGGGTGCTCGGGTCGTCGCTGCGGCGGTCGCACCGATCAGGCCCCGGCGGTCAGGCGTGGACCTCTTCCAGGTGCTCCGGCTGCAGCCGGTCGAGGTCCGGGCGAGTCAAACGCGGCCGGCCGCCCGCGTGCTCGGTCGTCGCCGCGGCCGCCGCTACCGCCAAGCGCGCCGCCGTCTCGAAGGGGCGTCTGCGGGTCAACGCCGCGGTGAGGGTGGCGATCAGCG
Source organism: Amycolatopsis heterodermiae (assembly GCF_034929455.1). Lineage (NCBI taxonomy): Bacteria > Bacillati > Actinomycetota > Actinomycetes > Pseudonocardiales > Pseudonocardiaceae > Amycolatopsis > Amycolatopsis heterodermiae. The sequence continues at coordinate 200,436 of NZ_JAYFSI010000007.1, read as the reverse complement.
CATCCCCGGCGCCGGTCGTGTCGACGACCTCCGTCTCCACGTTCGGGACGAACCAGGTTCCGTCCGGGCCGGCGAACAGGTTGCCGCGGCCGGAGACCTCCAGCACGACCAGGGACGGGCCGCGGCGCCGGAGGTCGGCGGCGGCGTCGGCGGCCGTCTCGATGTCCGGTAGTGGGCGGCCGGCCAGCAGGTCGGCGCGGACGACGTCGGCTAGGGCTAGCAGCTCCGGGTCCTCCGGGGCGCCGTCCAGCACCACTCGGGTGCCCGCGGTGTGCGCCAGCCGCGCCGCCAGCAGGGCCGCCGGTGCGGGCTGCTGCAGCTGGACGATCAGGGAACAGGCGGCCGAGATCGGCGCGGCGGCGGCGATGACGTCGGTCTCGGTCACCAGCGTGGCCGCTGGGGTGTGCTCGAGGTAGCGGCGGCGGCCGTGCTCGTCGACGACGTCGACGATCAGTGCCGTTTCGGCGCCGCGGCGGCGGACCACGTGTGTGGTGCCGATGCGGTCCGCCCGCGCCCGCGCTCGCAGGGCGTCGCCGACGAGGTCTTCGCCGACTACGCCGACGAGCGACACCGACGTGCCCAGCTGGCTCAGGGCCAGCGCCTGGTTGACGCCCTTCCCGCCGAGTGCCTCGGGCCGCTGCCGCGCTTCGGCCGGCACCCCCGCGGCGGGCGCGTCCGGGACTTCCACCACCAGGTCGCGGGCGACCTGGCCGACGACCACGACTTCGCTGGGCATGAACGGCCTCCTCGGCTCGGAGGTCGGCTACCCCGCGCCGCGAGCAAGGCAAACCGCTCGTTCGGGTAGGTGAACCCGGCTCAGCCGGCCTCGAGCAGCTTCACCGCGACGTCCCGCGCCTGGGCGTACGGGTTCTCGAAGACGTGCATCCCGTCGCTGACGAGCGCGCCTTCGTGCAGCAGCATGAGGGCACGGGCGGTCGGGACGGACCCGGCGGCGATCGTCGTGAACAGGTCGAGCATCCACGCCTTCTGCGCCACGATCACCCGGTAGGCGGGGTGCGCGGGGTCGCTGATCTCGGCGTGGGCGTTGATCATGCTGCAGCCCTTCCCGCTGTTCGCGGCGGACCACCGGGCGGAGGCGTCGAACACCGCGCGGAGCCGGGCGGCCGGGTCGTCACCGGCCGCGTCCAGCAGCGGGGCGAGGAACGCGCGCCACCGGGCGTCCCGCCCCCGGAGGTACTCGACGACGAGGCGGTCCTTCGAGCCGAACCGGTCGTAGAGCGTCTTCTTCGTGACCCCGGCGCGCTCGGCGATCAGGTCGACGCCGACCGCGTGGATGCCGCGCGCGTAGAACAGCTCCTCCGCCGCCGCCAGCACCGCGCGCGCTTTGGGGGTCCAGTCGATCTCCATGGATCCGACTATACCGATCGGTGTACTGTCGGGCGAATGAGTAAACAGATCGGTATACCGCCGGCGACGCTCGGGCTGAGCGCCCTGTTCGTCGTGTGCTGGTCGTCCGGCTTCATCGGGGCGAAGCTGGGGGCCGCGGACGCGCCGGTCGCGACCGTCCTGATGTGGCGGTTCGTGCCGCTGGCGCTGGTGCTCCTGCCGGCCCTGCGCCGGGCCGGGCGAGCGGGGCTCGGGCGGCAGGTCGCGGTCGGGCTGCTGTCGCAGTCGGGGTACCTGCTGACCGTCTACTGGGCCATCGGCCTGGGGGTCAGCACCGGCACGACGGCGCTGGTCGACGGCATCCAGCCCCTCGTCGTCGCGGCGCTCGCCGGGCCGCTGCTGGGGGTCGCCGTCAGCGGACGGCAGTGGCTCGGCCTGGGCCTCGGCCTGTCCGGCGTCGTGCTGGTGACCTGGTCGGACGCGACGTCGGGGCGCGGCACCCCGCTGTGGGCCTACCTGGTGCCGTTCGCCGGGATGTGCTGCCTGGTCGCGGCGACCTTCCTCGACCGGCGCACCCGTGAACGCGGGTCACCGTGGCAGGCCGTCGCGATCCACTGCGCCACCTCGGCCGTCGTCTTCACGATCCTGGCGGTGGCGACCGGTGCCGCGCTGCCGCCGGCGTCCGGCCGGTTCTGGCTCGCGATGGCGTGGCTGATCGTCTTCGCCACCCTCGGCGGGTACGGGCTCTACTGGCTCCTCCTGGACCGCGCGGGCGTCACCCGCGTGAACACGCTGATGTTCCTGGTCCCGTCGGCCACCACGATCTGGGGTGCGCTGATGTTCGGGGAACCGTTCGGCCCCTGGACGATCACCGGGCTTGCGCTGGCGCTCGCCGCCACCTGGCTCGTCGCCCGGACGCCGCAGCGGTCCGATGTCAGGGACGTGACCACGCGGTGTTCGGGGGACGGGAGTACCGCATCGGCGCGGCCGCGGTCCGGCGCGGCCGCCGCTTCGCCGGCTCGGCGTAGCGGTCCAGCAGAATGCTGAGCCGGTCGCCGTCGTACTGGCGGCGGATGAGCCGCTCGCCGCGGTCCGCCAGTGCTTCGAGGGTGAAGTCCGCGACGGCGCGCGGCGCCGGCCGGATCTCGCCGGGCAAGGTCGCGACCACGTGCAGGGACCCGGATCTGCCGCCGGCCGCGTTCAGCTGCCAGCCGTCGCGCCGGTCCCAGGTCAGGAGCAGGTGCTTCGCGGGACCGTCGGCCGGGCGGCCGGCGAAGCGGATCTGCCCGTACAGCGGGTCGGCGGGTTCGACGGCGGCGTCTTCGGCGAGCAGCCCGAGTTCGGCCGCGACGGCGCGCAGATACGGGATGAGAGCGTTTTCGTCCGACGGTTCGGTGGTCACGGTTCACCTGCCTGATTTCGACGACGTTCCCGGTTACCCGATTTTCGCGTGGCCACGCCTGATCCGGTCATTTCCCCCAGAGCCATGCCTCTATTCGTGCGATATCGCCGCGCGCGGGTGTGAACGGCGGCGACGCTGGGAAACCGACTGTGTCCGCTCGAACCTGGGGGTTGAGAACGTGATACTCGAAAGCTTCGAATTCGACGCGAGCCCGCGGCAGATCGGAAAGGTGCGGTCGTGGGCGCGCGAGCAGCTGGCCGCGGCGGGTGACGTGCCGGACGAAGCGATCGCGGACATCGTGCTGATCGTGAACGAGCTGGCCACCAACGCCGTCCGGCACGCCGCGGGGCCGGTGCGTGCCCGCCTGGTGCGGTCCGACGCCACGATCTGGGTCGGCGTCGAAGACGCGGGCGGGGCCGCCTGGTTCGACCCGGCCGCTCCCGTCGCCGCCCCGCTGGGCACCGGGCTGACCCTGGTCGCGGCGTGCTCCCGCCGCCGGGGCCACTTCCACCGCGGGGACGGCGGCCGGACGGTGTGGGCCGAGATCCCCGTCGCGGCCCGCTGACCTAAAGGTAGGAACTCTGCGCTGTCAAGACTGACGGCGAATCTTGTCTCGTGATGGTCCTGTTTGGGGTATCCACCCCGTTCAGACGCCTGAACTGGCGGTGCTGGAGGTATCCCGCTGCGAGGTGGGCCGGGCTATATTCATCAGATGTCTGCCCGCTGACCCTGCCGGAGAACCCCGATGCGAATCGCCACCGTCGTCGCGCACCTGGTCACCGCCACCGCCGTTGTCGCGGCCGTCGGCGCCACTCCCGGAAGACCCCCGGACGTCCTGTACGCCGCTCCCTCCGGGCACGGCTCCGCTTGCAGCTCGTACGCCCCCTGTGACCTGTCCACGGCCCGTGACCGGGTCCGCGGGCTGGTCGCGCACGCTCGCGGCGACGTCGTGGTCGAGCTGCGCGGCGGCACCTACTCGCTGACCACACCGTTGCGGCTGGGCGTGCAGGACTCCGGCGCGCCGGGCCACCGCGTCGTCTACCGGGCCGCTCCCGGCCAGACCCCGGTCCTCAGCGGCGCGCGGAAGATCACCGGCTTCCGGAAGACGGACGCCGCCAAGAACGTCTACCGCGCCCCGGTGCCGAAGGGGACCGCGAGCCGCGAGCTGTTCGTCGACGGCGTCCGCGCGCAACGGGCCCGCACCACTCAGGACCCCGGCGGGTTTTCGGTGTCCGCCACCGGGTTCACCACCGCCGACGCGTCCTACGCGTCCTGGACGAACGCGCCCGGCGTCGAGGTCGTCGCCAACAACGGCTGGAAGCAGCTGCGCTGCCCGCTGGCCTCGATCACGCCCGGCGCTGCGGGCGGATCGGCGCTGACCGTCGACCCCGGGTGCTGGACCAACAACCACACCTCGGTCCCCAACCCGAGCTTTCCCTTCAACGGCGCGGGCCTGCCGAGCCTCGACCGCGTGACCTGGCTCGAAAACGCTTACCAGCTGCTCGGCACCCCCGGCCAGTTCTACCTCGACAGCGACGCCGGCTACCTGTACTACGTGCCCCGGCCCGGCGAGGACCTCGCCAAGGCCGACGTCGAACTGCCCGTCGCGCCGGAGCTGCTCGACCTCGCCGGCACCCCCGGGCACCTCGCGCCGCTCAACGACACCGACTGGCGCGCGACCTACACCGGCGCCTGGAACTACTCGAGCGGACGGCACCTGGGTGACCTCGGCGCCGACGTGCACTACACCCAGAACAACGGGGACGCGTTCAGCTACACCTTCACCGGCACCGGAATCCAGGTGCTGACCGAAACGAACGCGGACGAAGGCGACATGGACGTCTACGTAGACGGCGTCAAGAAGCAGACGGTGTCGGCGAAAAGCACCGAACGGCTCGCGCAGCAGGCCGTCGTCTCGGTCACCGGGCTCGCGAAGGGGAAGCACACGGTCCGCGTGGTCAAGGCCGGCGGCGACTACCTGCTGATCGACGCCTTCACCGTCATCCCCGACGTGGTCGCGCCGGTGCACGACATCGCGTTCGAGGGCATCACGTTCGCCTACGCGACCTGGACCGCGCCGAGCACCGCCGGCTACGTCGACAACCAGGCCGGGATCCTCTGGGACCCGGCCACCCGCACCCCGACCCGGATCCCGGCCGCGGTGCAGGTGCACCGCGGCGCGCGGATCGCCTTCACCGGCGTCACCGTGCAGCACACCGGGACCAGCGGCATCGACCTCGCCGACCAGACCCAGGATTCGACGGTGTCCGGCAGTTCGATCACCGACATCGGCGGCAGCGGCGTCGACGTCGGGGAGGTCGACGACTACTACCAGACCCAGCCCGCGCTGATGACCAGCGGCAACACCGTGGCCGGCAACGTCGTCCAGCGGCCGGGGCAGGAGTACCAGGACGCGGTCGGCGTCTGGGTCGGCCACAGCCGCGGGACCACGTTGTCCCACAACGACATCGGCTACACGCCGTACTCGGGCGTGTCGATCGGGTGGGGCTGGGGCTGGGCGTCGAGCTGCGCGCTGCAGGCCAAGCAGGGCCTGGCCGACCCGTGCCTGCACGGCACGACCTACACCGGCGGCAACCACGTCGTCGGCAACCACGTGCACAGCGTGATGGGCGTGCTGTTCGACGGCGGTCCGGTCTACACGCTCGGCGGCCAGGCGTCGGGCTCGGAGTTCGTCGGCAACGTGCTCGGGGAGTGCATCAACGGCTGCAACATGATCTACCACGACGAGGGCAGCTCGCTGTGGAACACCCACGACAACGTGGTGGAGTTCAGCAACGGCTCGCTGTGGCTGAACCTGTGGACGCCGACCATCCACGACGACTCGATCCACGGCAACTTCACCGACACCGACCGGTACAACAACAGCGGCACGGACATCGACCTCACGCCGTCCACAGTGGTCACCGACGGCCGCTGGCCGCCGGCGGCCCAGGCGATCATCGACGCGGCCGGGCCGCACCTGCCGCCCGCCCCGGTGCTCGACGACGACGACCTGCGGATCTCCTACACCGGGAGCTGGTCCTCGAGCGGTTCGCGCAGCTACGGCGACCTCGAAAACGGGGTGCACTACACCCAGCAGGACGGTGCGTCCGCGTCGATCACCTTCACCGGGACCGGGATCAGTCTCCTCACCGAGACGAATTCCGACGAAGGGGATATCGGCGTCACGCTCGACGGCGCCGACAAGGGAACGGTCAGTGCGAACACCGCCCAGCGGCAAACCCGGTTTCCCGTTTATTCGGTGACCGGGCTCGCCGCCGGGCGGCACACGCTGACCGTTTCCAAGAAGAGCGGAACCTATTTCCTGGTGGACGGCTTCCGCGTCAAATAGCGGATCAGCGGTTCAACAGCCGCAGGTCGACCGCGTCGGCCATGGCCTGCATGCCGGCTTCGTTCGGGTGGAGGTGATCACCCGAGTCGAAGCCGGCTCGCAGGGCCGCCGGATCGGAGGGGTCTTGCAGCGCCTGGTCGAAGTCGACGACGCCGTCGAACTGCCCGCCGGTGCGGATCCAGGCGTTGGCCGCCTGGCGGATCGCCTCGGCGGACTCGCTGTAGTAGCCGGCCCCCTTGTCCGGCAACAGGGTTCCGCCGAGGATCCGCACCCCGGCCGCGTGCGCCTGCCGGATCAGCTCGCGGTAGCCGTCGATCAGCTGCTGCGCGGTCAGCGGGACGCCGCCGGGACCGGCGTTGTTCCCGATGTCGTTGATGCCCTCCATGAGGATCACCGTCCGCACGCCGGGCTGCGCCAGCGCGTCGTGGGCGAACCGCTTGAGGGCGCTGACCCCCTGCCAGATGTTCGGCACGTCGGTGAGCACCCGGTTGCCGCCGATCCCGGCGTCGACCACGGCGCTCGGGTGCGGGCCGGCGAGCCGGCGGGCGAGGTCGTCCGGCCAGCGGTGGTACACGCTCGCCGGGGTGTTGTAGCCGTCGGTGATGGAGTCGCCGAACGCGACGACGGTGCCGCGGGCGGCGGGGGCGACGACGTCCAAACCGGACAGGTAGTACCAGGAGGTCGTGGCGGCGACGTAGTTCCCGTCCTCGGCGTCGGCGGTGTGGTCGCCCGGCTTCGAGAGGTAGGAGACGTCGAACGCGTCGGAGTGCCAGGTCGCCGAACTGGTCGCCTGCGGCAGGTACAGGCTCACGAGCAGGTTCTGCTCCGCGCGCACGGACAGTGGCACCGGGTCGCTGACGACCTCCTGGCCCGCCGGGATCGTAAGCGCTTTCTTGTGCGAGAACGTCACCGCGCGCTGGGAGCCGTCGGCGGCGGTCGCCCGGTCGGCCTGCAGCGCGACGCTCACCGCGCCGACGGCGAGGGGAGTGGTGCCGCGCAGGTTGGACAGGTGCACGCGTAGTCCGGCACCGCCGACGCTGGGGTGGGCGACCATCCGCAGCGTCTGGTCGGTGAAGTTCGGGCCGCCGGTCGTCATGCTCGGCGACCAGGCGGAAACCCGCTGAGCCGACGAGGAATCCGGTTCGGCAAGGGCGGTATTCGCGCTGCCCGAAATCAGCAAAACGATTGTCGCGGCGGCCAGCAACGCCTTTTGTGGAATCACGGGAATCACCTTCTTCGGTGGGGAGGAAAACAGTATTGCCGGATATCGCCGGAAATAGCCAGGGTGCGTTGGGCGGGACCGGTTCGTGCCCGGCCCGGCCGCGACGTAGAGTTCCGGGGGACGGCCGGGAACCGGCCCACGGTGCAGGGTGACGGAGGGTTCGTGGCCGGTTCCGACGACGACGCGTTCTTCGCCGACGGCGACGTCGGTGAGGACCTGGCCGCGGTCGACTGGGCAGCGACCCCGCTCGGGCCCCCGTCCGGGTGGCCGCAGAGCCTCCAGACCGCGGTGGACATCCTCGTGTCGTCCCGGTTCTCGATGTGGATGGCCTGGGGCCCGGACCTGACGTTCTTCTGCAACGCCGCCTACCGCCGCGACACCCTGGGCCGCAAGTACCCGTGGGCCCTCGGGCGGCCGGCGAGCGAGGTGTGGGCCGAGATCTGGGACGACATCGGCCCGCGGATCACCACCGTGCTCTCCACCGGGCGGGCGACCTGGGACGAAGGCCTGCTGCTCTACCTGGAGCGCTCCGGCTACCCGGAGGAGTCCTACCACACGTTCTCCTACAGCCCGCTGCGCGACGACGACGGCGTCGTGGTCGGGATGCTGTGCGTGGTCCGCGAGGACACCGACCGGGTCATCGCGGACCGGCGGATGACCACCCTGCGCGACCTGGGCTCCGACCCGGCCGTCGTGCGCACCGAGCAGGAGATGCTGGCCTTCGCCGGCCGCCAGCTCGCCCGCAACCGGCGGGACCTGCCCTTCACGGTCACCTACCTCTTCGGCGAGGACGGGCTCGCGCGGCGCGCGGGGTCCACCGGCATCGCCGCGGGGCACCCGGCCGCGCCGGCCACGCTCGCCGCCGGCGACGGCGACGCGGTGTGGCCGTCGGCGGGCCCGGCGGCCGGCGAGTCCGTGCTCGCCGACCTCGGGGGCGCGGCGTTCGCCGGGCTGCCGGCCGGCGACTGGCCGGAGCCGCCCACCCAGGCCCTGCTGGTGCCGCTGGTGCAGCAGGGCGGCGCGCCCTACGGCTTCCTGGTGGCCGGGCTGAACCGCTACCGCACCCTGGACGAGACCTACCGCGGGTTCGTGGACCTGGTCGCCGGGCACCTCGCGGCCGGGATCGGCAGCGCCCGCAGCTACCACGCCCAGCAGCGGCGCGCCGAGGAGCTGGCCGAGCTCGACCGCGCCAAGACGGCGTTCTTCTCCAACATCAGCCACGAGTTCCGCACCCCGCTCACCCTGATCATGGGACCGCTCGAGGAGCTGCGCGCCCGCGTCGGCGCCACCGACGAGCGCACCGGCCGGGAGCTGGAAGTCATCCACCGCAACGGGTTGCGGCTGGGCAAGCTGGTCAACACCCTGCTGGACGTCTCCCGCCTCGAGGCCGGCCGCATGCAGGCCCGGTTCGAGCCGGTGGACCTGGCCGAGGTCACCGCCGAGCTCGCCGGGGTGTTCCGCTCCGCGGTCGACAAGGCCGGGCTGCGGCTGGACGTCGGGTGCCCGCCGCTGGGCGACCCGGTGTACCTCGACCGGGGCCTGTGGGAGAAGGTGATCTTCAACCTGCTGTCCAACGCGCTGAAGTTCACCTTCGAAGGCGCGATCACCGTCACGACGCGGGCGGACGGCGACCAGGCGGCCGTCACCGTCGCGGACACCGGCATCGGCGTGCCCGAAGGGGAGCTGCCCCGGTTGTTCCAGCGGTTCCACCGCATCGAGAACGCCCGGGCCCGCTCCACCGAAGGCAGCGGCATCGGGCTGGCGCTGGCCCAGGAGATCGTCGACCTGCACGGCGGCACGATCACCGCGCACAGCGTCGAGGGGGAGGGCACCACCTTCACCATCCGGCTGCCCTTCGGCGCCGCGCACCTGCCCTCGGACGCGCTGGTCCCGGCGGGCGGCCACACGACGACCCCGGACGCCGCCGCGTACGTGCAGGAAGCCCTGCGCTGGCTGCCCAGCACGCCCGGTACGCCCAGCACGCCCGGCGCCGGTCCCGAGCCGGCTCCCACGGCGCCGACGCGCGTGCTGGTCGCCGACGACAACGCCGACATGCGCGAGTACCTCACCCGGCTGCTGAGCGACGCCGGCTACCAGGTCGACGCGGTCACCGACGGCCAGGAGGCGCTGGAAGCCGCCCGGACGGCGGCGTTCGACCTCGTCGTCAGCGACGTCATGATGCCCCGGCTCGGTGGGCTCGAGCTGGTCGCGGCCCTGCGCGAAGACCCGCGGACGGCGTCGGTGCCCGCGCTGCTGCTGTCCGCGCGTGCCGGGGAGGAAGCCTCGATCGAGGGCCTGCGGGCCGGCGCCGACGACTACCTGATCAAGCCGTTCGCGGCGGCCGAGCTCCTCGCGCGGGTCCGGGCGAACGTCGAGCTGGCGCGGCTGCGCACGCACCAGGCCCGCTGGCGCAGCGCGCTGGTCGACTCGCTGCAGGAGGCGTTCTTCGTCTGCGACGCCGACGGCGCGGTCATCGAGATCAACGCCGCCTTCACCGACATCCTCGGCTACCGCACCGACGGGCTGCCGTACCACCCGGTCCACCCCTGGTGGCCGGACGCGGAAACCGATCCCGAGGGCTACGGCGCCGTCAGCGAAGCGTTCGCGACCCTGCTCGGGCGCAGCCACGGCACCTACACGATCCCGGTGATCCACCGCGACGGCCACCGGCTGTGGGCCCGGGCCGCCTTCAGCCAGGCCCAGGACCCGGACACCGGCAAGGCCGTGATCGTCGGCACCTTCCGCGACGTCACCGCCGAGCACTACGCGATCCAGCGGGACGGCGCCGTGGCGTCGATGAGCACCCGGCTGGCGCAGGCGACCACGCTGACGGACGCGATGGCCGGCGCGCTGAGCGAGCTGAAGGACCTCTGGCGGGCCGAAGCCGTCACCGCCGCCGTGTTCGGCCCCGGCGACGAGCCCATCCGGATCTACGGCGACGCGCCCGTGTCCGGCGAGCAGAGCCGCGTCCTGGGCGAGCTGCGGCACGGGCCGCTGCTGGCCCCGGTCTCCGGGCACACGTGGTCCGGGACCGTGCTCGAACACCCGCACGGACGGCTGGCGCTGCTGATCACCCTCGGCGACCGGCGCCCGTTCACCGACCAGGACGGGCTGCTCCTGTCGCTGCTGGCCGGCCACATCGGGCCGAGCCTGAACCGCGCCCACCAGATCGACCAGCAGCGCGAGACCGCCGTCGCCCTGCAGCGGGCCATCCTCGGCCCGGCCGACCTGCCCGCCGGGTTCGCCGTCCGCTACGAGCCCGCCACCCGGCCCCTGGAGGTCGGCGGCGACTGGTACGACACCGTCACGCTGGCCGACGGGCGCATCGGCATCGTGGTCGGCGACTGCGTCGGGCGCGGCCTGAACGCGGCCGCCGTGATGGGGCAGCTGCGCAGCGCGTGCCGCGCGCTCCTGCTGCAGGACCCGCGCCCGGCCCAGACCCTGATGGCGCTGGACCGGTTCGCGGCCAAGCTCGACGGCGCGCTCTGCACCACCGTCTTCTGCGGCGTGCTCGACCCGGGGACCGGGCTGCTGACCTACAGCACCGCCGGGCACCCGCCGGGGATCCTGGCCCTCTCGGACGGGACGACGCTCCTGCTCGAAGGCGGCCGGTCGGTGCCCCTCGGCGTCCGTCCCGGGCGCCCGCGCCCCGAAGCCGAGCACACCATCCCCGCCCGCGCGACCCTGCTGCTGTACACCGACGGCCTGGTCGAACGCCGGAGACGCTCGCTGGACGAAGGCATCGCACGGGCCGGCCGCGTCCTGCACGACGGGCGGGTGAACGCGGTCGAAGACCTGGCGGGCGAGCTCATGCGCAGCCTGAGCCCGGACGCGGGGTACGACGACGACGTCGCCCTGCTGCTCTACCGCCACCCCGGGCCGCTGGAGGTGAGCTTCCCGGCCGAGGCGGGCGAGCTCGGCCACGTCCGGCGGACGCTGCGCACCTGGCTGGGCCAGGTCCAGCTGGACGCCCAGCAGGCCCAGAACATCCTGGTCGCGGCGGGCGAGGCCTGCGCCAACGCCGTCGAGCACGGCCACCGCGACAGCCCGGGTGACCTCGTCCGCCTCCGCGCCGAGGCCTTCGCCGACCGCCTGCGCCTCACGGTCGCGGACACCGGCCGGTGGAAGAACGCCGACGCGGTCCCGAACTCCCACCGGGGCCACGGCATCACGTTCATGCGCGCGATGATGCAGGAGGTCACCATCAACACCGGCGCCACCGGGACCACCGTCGACATGCAGACCAGGATCGTGTGATGACCACAGCGCTTTCCCTCGTCCTCCAGGAACGTCCCGACGGCACGAGGCTGCTGGCGGCGAGCGGCGAGATCGACATCAGCAACGCGGCCGACCTCGCGAAGGCGCTCGAAGGGGCCCTCGAAGGGGCCCCAGAAGGAAGCAACGGCCGGGTCACACTCGACCTGACGGCGGTCGACTACCTGGACAGCGCGGGCATCGCGGTGCTGTTCGACCACGCCGACCACCTCGAGCTGGCGGCGACGCCGCTGCTGATGCCGGTCCTGACGGTGTCCGGCCTCGGCGACCTGGCGCCGATCCGCGAAAGCGACTGAGCGGCGCCCGGGCCCCGGTGCTGCGGAAGTCCGCCCCGGGTCCCGTCCGGGTCTGCCACCCGCGGGGGTGGTGGCGCGGTTGAGCTTCGCCGGGCCGGGAACCCCGCTCCGTGACGGAGGGAGGTCACCGTGGCCGGAACAGCCGGGGTCGTGATCGTCGGGGGTGGGCTGGCCGGGTTGAGCGCCGCGGCGCGGCTGCACCGGGCCGGGTTCGGCACCACCGTGCTGGAGGCGGGCGACGACGTCGGCGGCCGGGTCCGCACGGACGTCGTCGACGGCTTCCGCCTCGACCGCGGGTTCCAGGTCCTGCTGCCCGCGTACCCGGCGCTGCGGCGGCTGGCCGACGTCAAGGCGTTGCGGCCGCGGCCGTTCACCCGCGGCACGATCGCGGTGACCGCCACCGGCCGCCGCACGCTGGCGGGTCCCTGGCACGGCGTGTCCGCGGTGGGCGGGGTCGCCGGGTTCGCCGCGGGCCACCCCGGCGACGCCGCGCGGATGGCGGCGCTGGCGGCCCGGGACCTGCTGGCGCCGGACGCGGCCGTGCGCGCCGACCACGGGCGCAGCACGGCCGAGGAGCTGCGGCGGTGGGGGTTGAGCGCGGAGACGGTCGAGCAGGTGCTGCGGCCCTTCCTCGCCGGGGTGTTCCTCGATCCGTCGCTGGGGACCTCGGCCCGGCTGTTCCACCTGCTGTGGCGCAGTTTCCTGCGCGGCGGCGGGGTGCTGCCGGCCGACGGCATGCAGGCGCTGCCGCGTCAGCTGGCCGACGGCCTGCCGCCCGGCACGATCCGCACCGGTGCCGAGGTCGCCGAAGTCACCGCCGGCGGCGTGCGCACGGCCGACGGCGAGGACCTGCCCGCGCGGGCGGTGATCGTCGCGACCGACGGGGACACCGCCGCGCGGCTCCTGCCCGGCGTCGAGGCGCCCGCCTGGCACGCGGTGACCACGTTCTACTTCCGCGCCACGACCAGCCCGCTGCGCTCGCCGACCCTGGTCGTCGACGGTCTCGACGAACTGCTGCTCACCACCGGGGTGCTGAGCGAGGTCAACCCGGCCTACTCGCCGGACGGCTCGGCGCTGGTCGTCGCCTCGGTACCCGGCCGCGCCGACCCCGGCCTGGCCGAGCCGGTGCGGCAGCGGCTGGCGCACGTTTACGGCACCGACACGCGCGACTGGGACCTGCTGGCCACCTACGCGCTGCCCCGGGCGCTGCCGGTGTTCGGGCCCGGCGCGCCGCTGCGCCGTCCGGTGCGGATCGCGCCCGGCCGGTACGTCTGCGGCGACCACCGCGACACGCCCTCGGTGCAGGGGGCGCTGGTGTCGGGGCAGCGCGCGGCGGCCGCGGCGGTGGCCGACCTCACGCGGTGAGGCTCAGCTGGGCGGCTCCGTCGTCCCGGCGTCCTCTTCGACGTCCTGCGTGTCGGGTTCTTCGCGCTCGGCTGCGGGCACCGGCACGTCCAGGTCGACGTCCGGGGTGCCGGGCGTGCGGGGTACGTCCGGGCTCAAGGGTCCCTCTTCGGTTTCGCTCATGATCGGGGTTACCCGGTTCGCGCCGGGTTAGCCATCCACCAGGAGACCGCGCAGCGGCCCCTGGAGGCGCCCGGCCCGGCGGGAGACGCCCGGGAGCAGCACCAGCCGGTGGGTCCGGCGCTCACCCCGGTCTTCCCGCTCGCGCTGTTCCTGCGCGAGGGGCCGCCAGAGCCCGTCGACGACGTCCGCGGGGTCGGCGTCCACTTCGGACATCGGGCGGCCCAGGTGCTCGGCCCACAGGCGCAGCCGGGTGGTGCGGACCAGCTCGCGGTCGTCGGTCGCGATGTTGACCTCGGTGTCGTTGAACAGCGAGTGCTCGTTGAGGTTCGCGGACCCGATGGTCAGCCACTCGTCGTCCACGATGCCGACCTTCGCGTGCACGTAGACGGGCGCGGCGGTCTCCCCTTCGTGCGCGCTGACGGTCGCCGCGAGCAGCCGGCCGGCCCCGTCGTCCGCGTCGACCAGCCGGCCGAGCTGGCCGCGGGTGGTGTCGGCGCCGTTGCTGGGCTTGCGGGGGAGCAGCAGGACGATCCGGAAGCGGTCGTCCGGCGGGTTCCGCAGCTTGTCGAGCAGCACCTCGGCGATCTCGGGGGACCACAGGAACTGGTTCTCCAGGTAGATCAGCCGCCGGGCCGACCGCAGGGCTCGCAGGTAGCCGTCGAGGATGGTGAACTCGCCCTTCGGCGCGAAGCCGTACGTGCCGTCCGGCACGGTCCGCAGCAGCTGCACGCGGGTCTCGCCGGCCGGTCGGGACCGCTTCGGCTCCGGCAGGTCCTCGCCCGCGACCTCGGTCCACCGGTGCCGGAAGTGCCCGGCGACGTCGGCGACGACCGGCCCTTCGAGCCGCGTCGCGAGGTCGTGCCAGCCGATGTCGCGCGGCGGGTGGTCGGGGCTGTCGTGCCGGTCGCCCTGGAGGGCGGTGAAGTCCACCCCGCCGACGAACGCGACCTCGTCGTCGACCACGACGACCTTCTCGTGGTGGCAGTGCATGGTCCGCTCGCGGGAGTCGAGGACGCAGCGCACGCCGGTGCCCTCGGTGAGCTTGCGCTGCTGCTCCTTAGCCAGGCCCCGCGTCGGCTGGAACGCCGGGACGGGCGGGCCCGCCCACATCAGGACCCGCACGCCGACCCCGCGCCCGGCGGTCTCGGCGAGCAGCTCCCGCAGCGTGGGCGCGCCGGGCTCGCGGGTCAGCCGGAAGTCCGCGCTCGCGTGCCAGTTCGCGATGTGGACGTGCGACTTCGCCCGCCGGATGGCCTCCGCGATGGCCGGCAGCGACTCCTCACCGTCGATCAGGACCTCGACGCGGTTGCCGTCCCGCACCGCGGCCCGCCCGCCGAACGGGTCGGCCGCGCCACCGCGGCCGAGGACGTCACCCCAGCCGAGCCCGCGCAGCCGCCGCCGGTGGTGGGCGCACAGGACGTGCTCGAGCCCGTCGCCCAGCCGCTCGTCCGCCTTGTCCAGGAAGGTGCGAAAGATGGTCACGCCCCCATGGCACTACAGATCGGCCCGCTCCGCCGCGTGGGGCCTTGTCGTGGAGGGGAAATGGTGAGCACATGACATCCGGAGCGGATCGACGTGGCAGGCCGTGGTGACGGTGGAGCCGCGACGCCGGCTCGGACTGGAGTCGTTGTCCCCGCGGCCGTTCAGATGTGCAGCTTGCCGTTGCCGGCGGCGGCCAGGTCGCTGACGCCGTCGTCGTCGAAGTCCGCGCCGTCCCCGGCGTCGATCCACTTTTCGAAGAGCTCGATTTGGCTGCCGCGCAGCAGCGCGTCGCCCGGCTACAGGTCGTCCGGGCTCACCGGGGACTTGCCCGAACAGTCGGCGAAGTCGTCGGTGTCGAGGTCCCAGCCGTCGGACTTCTTCGGCAGCCGTCCCTGCGGCTGATCACCTGCGGTGGCCCCTTCGACCACGGCACGCACCAGTACCGCGACAACACCGTGGTGTTCGCGCACCTCGTCACCGCACCGCCCGACGGCCGGTGAAGGCTCGCCGGCGAACCACGATCGGCCGATCTTACGGCGCCCTTACCGGATGCGCCGCCGGCCGATCTGCCCGGCTCGGCGTGCCTAGGGTGGGTCGCCTTCGGACGAAAGGGGTTTCGGTGCGACTCGCTCCCTGGTGCCTGGCCGGCGTTCTCCTCGCCGGCTGCTCGAGTCCGGTCGCGGACAAGCCCGCCGAGCTGCCGCCGGCGGCCGAACCCGCGGCCGCGCCCGGCGTGGCCCGGCCGCCGGCGGGCCAGGTGCTGCCGATCGGGTCGGCGCCCGAAGGGGTCGCGGCCGACGCGGTCACGCACCTCGTCGCGGTCGGCGTCCGCAAGCCGGACGCGCTCGCTCTCCTCGACGCCCGCACCGGGCAGGTGGTCAAGCGGGTACCGCTGCCCGGCTCGCTGCGGCACCTCCAGCTCGCCGCGCCCGGCGGGCCGGTCCTGGTGCCCGACGAATCCTCCAACTCGCTGCTCACCGTCGCCCTGCCCGGTGGCGAGGTGACGACGACCGTGGTGACCGGGGTGGTCCCGCACGACGCCACCCGGGCCGGCAACGGCTCGTACTTCGTCGCGAACGAACTGGGCAAGAGCGTCGTCGTCGTCCGGGACGGGCACGTGGTGCACACCTTCCCCGACGTCACCCAGCCCGCCGGGCTCGCCGCCGTCGGGGACCTCGTGGGCCTGGTCGACGTGCGGCAGAACGACCTCACCGTGTACGACGCCGCGGCGCTGCGGCAGGTCGGGCGCGTCCCGGCGGGTGCCGGGCCTACGCACGTCCTCGCCGACAAACGGGGCCACCTCGCGGTCGCCGACACCCGCGGCAACGCGATTCTGCTCTACCGGCTCACGCCGCGACTCGAACAGATCGGGAAGCTGGCGCTGCCGGGAACGCCGTACGGGATCGCCTACGACGCCGTGCGCGACCGCATGTGGGTCACGCTGACCGCGCGCAACGAGGTGGTCGGCCTCGACCTCTCCTCCGGCACGCCGACCGAGGTCGTTCGGCTGCCGACCGTGCGGCAGCCGAACACCGTCGGTGTCGACTCGTCGACCGGGAGGCTGTTCGTCACCGGTACCGCCGACGGCGTCCTCGAGCTGATCGACCCGCGCTGAACCCCGTCGTGGTGACGCGTCACAGGGTGAGCTGGTCGCGGAACTCGCGCAGGATCTTGGTGAGCAGGCGGGATACCTGCATCTGCGAGACGCCGACGCGGGAGGCGATCTGCGACTGGCTCATGCCGTCGAAGAACCGCATCATGACGATGGCCCGTTCGCGCTCCGGCAGCCGGCGTAGCAGGGGAGCCAGCGTTTCGTGGTCCTCGACGAGCTCGATGCGCGCGTCGACCTCGCCGACCGAATCGGCCAGGGTCATGGCGCTTTCGCCGGCACCCGCCGGTCGGTCCAGGGACGACGTCTCGTAGCAGTTCGCGGCGAGCAGGCCTTCGCGCACGGTCTCGACGTCGATGCCGAGGTGGGCGGCCAGCTCGCTCGGGGTGGGCGCGCGTCCGAGGGTCTGCGCGAGCTGGGTGGTGCCCTGGCCGAGCTGGGCGCTCAGCTCCTTCAGCCCGCGGGGGACGCGCATCGCCCAGCCGGTGTCGCGGAAGAACCGGCGGACTTCGCCCATGACGGTCGGGACCGCGAAGGACAGGAAGTCCGATCCCTGCGCGGGCTCGAACCGGTCGACGGCCTTCACCAGGCCGATGCGCGCGACCTGGACGAGGTCGTCGCGCGACTGGCCACGGCCGCTGAAGCGCGACGCGATGTGCTCGGCGAGGGACAGGTGCTCGAGGATCAGCCGCTCACGCAGCCGTCCCCGGTCCGGGTGGGCGTCGGGGAGCGCGGCCAGCTCGTCGAACAGCGGCCGGCAGTGCGAGTAGTCGTCACTCTTGCGGCGACCGCGGGGAGCGGGAATCCGGTCGTCCGCCGCGGTTTGCCGGTCGGTGACGTCCAGCGCCGGCGCGGTCAACGGTTCGCTCTTCGGTGGAGACCGGCGGGCGCTACCGGGCGTGCGGGGGGATCGGTCGCGCTGCTCGCCGGCATGCGGTCTCCTGTCGTCGCGCCGGAGGTACCCACAACCACGGGCACGGCAAACATGGACGCGCGACTGCGTCCCGCTACGGCTACCCACCACGACGGGTGGAAAACCCCGGCCGCGATCGCGGCCTGCGAAGTCAGCGGGAAGCGGGCGGTTCCCGCCGGCGGCGCAGCAACGCGTCGTGACGACGCTGCTCGCGGGTGCGGCGGGGAGGTGCCAGCAGGTCGACGGCCCATCGATCCGCCCACGTCAAGGGGGGCGTCGGGCGTTTTTCCGAGGCGGGGCGAATGCTCATGGCGGACTCCGGCGTTCCGGCAGGGCCGCTGGGGTCTGGAGCGACAGCTCGGGTTCGGTCGCTGGTGATTCGGTGACCGTTCCGCCTCGGTTTGGTCCCATCCGGTGGCACTGTCACGAGATCGCCGCCGGCGCACCGGAGGTGAAGCGGTGCCGGGCCCGCCCCCTACGCGAGCCCGGCACCTCATCCCCTGGGCGCGGTCAGCGGCTTCCCTGAACGCGCCACCAGCCGGACGGCCGGCTCTCCCCGGAGCCGATCCTCAACGGCGAAGCGCCGGCCGTCCCGCGGTGCGGTGGGTTCTCGGCGGGCCCACCGCGGTCTGTTATCCGGCGTGGTCGTCGGGGACCAACCGGCGCGAGCAGGCCGGGCGGTGCAGGAGCGCCACGCGCTCGGCAGCCGTCAGGCCACCCCACACGCCGTAGGGTTCCCGCACCAGCAGTGCGTGACGACGGCACGCCTCGATCACCGGGCAGCCGGTGCAGATCGCCTTGGCGAGCCGGTCGCGATCGTCCTTGGCCAGGCCGCGTTCGTGGTCCGGGTGGAAGAACGTCGTGCTGTCGATGTCGCGGCACGCGGCATCTCGCTGCCAGTCCCAGTTCGCGGTCAGCGGGGGCGGCAGGTGGCTCACGTCGACCACGGCCCACCACCGTCCACTTCGGACTCGGACGCCGCGTGTCGTGTGCAAGGAATGATGATCACCCACGTCTCCGGTACACCGCGATAGCTGTGCGAGTGCCGCCAGGGGCCGGGGCGGTGGTGCGGACCGAGCACCGTCCGCACCTCGAGGTGGTTACAGCGTTGCACGAACGCTGCGCAGCAGCAAGGGCTCACCCGTTGCCTGTTTGCATCGATGGTGAAACGCTGTGTCGAGCACGACTTCAGCGCCTGGACCCAGCGTTTCCACCACCATCCGGTGTGTCGTTCGTGGCCACCGGAACGGTTTCGGTTTCGGCGCCGCCGGGCCGGCCGGCTGCCGATCGGCGCCACGGCCGGCTGGGTGCTGCCAGCCCTCCCGCCGGCTTGGTGGCCGCGCGCAGCGCCGCCGCGGCGCGCAGCATGAGACGGCTGACCGGGATCCTCTTTTCCACGCGATCACTCACGGTGGCGCGGGGAACGACCGAAAACGGTGCGGTCGTGACCGAAAACACGCGTGGAATCGGTTTGCCGTCGATTCGGCGGGATATTCCGAGCCGTCACGGCCACGGTCGCCGGGGCAAGCCGGATGCCGCCTTCGGAAGAGCGTCTTGCCGTTGTGCATCGTTCGTGCAACGCTTGACATCGGCGCACCTGAACCCGGCGCGGGTTCCCTTCGGGCGCAACTGGGCGTCTGTCCTCTTCGGACAGAGCCGGACCGGAGACCCGTCATCTTTCGTGTGCCCGGTTTCGGAAAGCGTTGGCGCCCTCACCTCGACGGACAGGAGCCCGCATGACCCACCACACCGCCACCGCGCCGGAGGTCGCGCGGCGGCCGGGCCTGCACACGGCGTTGCAGCTCGTCGCGCTGGTGATCGGCCTCGGCTACCTCGCCCTCGGCATCGGGGGGTTCCTCGTGCCCGGCAACGCCGACGCGGCGGCCGGCGAAGGCTTCGGGGCCCCCTCCCCGCAAAGCACGCTGCTGATCTTCACCGTCGGGCCCGTCCTGAACGTGCTGCACACCCTCGGCGGGCTGGTGGGCCTGGCCGCCGCCCGAAGCGTCTCCGGCGCCGCCCTCTACGGGCTGGCCGGATCGGTCGGGTTCGCGGGCCTCAGCGCGTTCAGCTTCCTGGCCGTCACCGTCGACATCGACGACCGGCCGCCCTTCGGCTGGGCCGACGTCGTGCTGTACGTCATCACCACCGGCGTCCTCGTGGCGCTCGCCGTCCTGGCGTTCCGGGCCGTCCGCCTGGCGTCGAACCCACCGGCCGAGGAGTCGACATCCAAGCTCTGACCTGGCAAGGCAACGAAGACGTCCGCGTCACCGACGTGCCGGACCCGCGCATCGAAGAGCCGACCGACGCGATCATCAAGGTCACCTCGACCGCGATCTGCGGCTCCGACCTGCACCTCTACGGCGTCCTGGGCCCGTACCTCAAACCGGGTGACGTGCTCGGCCACGAGGCGATGGGCGTCGTCGAGGAGGTCGGCCCGGGCGCCGCCGCGCACCTGTCGGTGGGCGACCGGGTGGTGGTGCCGTTCACCATCTCCTGCGGGCACTGCTGGATGTGCGGCCGGGGCCTGTTCGCGCAGTGCGAAACGACCCAGGTCCGCGAGCACGGCAAGGGCGCGAGCCTCTTCGGCTACACCGACCTCTACGGCTCCGTGCCCGGCGGCCAGGCCGAGTACCTGCGCGTGCCGCAGGCCCAGTTCGGGCCGATCGTCGTCCCCGACGGCACCCCGGACGAGCGGTTCCTGTTCCTCTCCGACGTCCTGCCGACGGCGTGGCAGGCCGTCCGCTACGCCGACATCCCGCCCGGCGGCACGGTCGCGGTGCTCGGCCTCGGCCCGATCGGGCAGCTCGCCGTGCGCATCGCCGCGCACCTCGGCGCCGGGCGGATCATCGGCGTCGACCGGGTCCCCGAACGGCTCGCGCTCGCCGCGCGGTACGGCGCCGAGCCGCTGAACCTCGAAGACGTCGACGACGTGGCCGCCGCGCTGATCGAGCTGGTCGGCGGCCGCGGCCCGGACGCGACCATCGACGCCGTCGGGATGGAGGCCCACGGCGGCCGGTTCGTCGCCGCGGCGCAGAAGGCCACCGGCATGCTCCCGGACGCGCTCGCCCGGAAGGTGACCGACAAGCTGGCCGTCGACCGGCTCGACGCGCTGCACGCCGCGGTGAAGGGCGTCCGGCGCGGCGGGACGGCGTCGGTGTCCGGCGTGTACGGCGGTGAGGTCGACGCGATGCCGATGATGGAGATGTTCGACCGGGGCATCCAGCTGCGCATGGGCCAGGCCCACGTGCGCCGGTGGACCGACGAGATCCTGCCGCTCGTGCTCGACCCGGCCGACCCGCTCGGCACGCTGGACCTCGCCACGCACCACCTGCCGCTCGCCGAGGCCCCGCACGGTTACGAGATGTTCCGGGACAAGCACGACGGCTGCGTCAAGGTGGTGCTCCACCCGTGACCGCACGAGTCGTTCTCGTCGTCGGCGCCGGCAGCGGAATCGGGCTGGCCACCGCGCTCGCGTTCGCCGCCCGCGGCGAGCGCCTGGTGCTGGTCTCGCGCAGCGCCGAAGCGCTCGAGAGCGCGGAAGCCGCGTGCCGCGTCGCGGGAGCCGGCGAGGTGGACACCGTCGCCGAGGACATCGCGGAGCCGGCCGCCGCGGGCCGGATCGTCGCGCGGGTCCTGGACCGCCACGCCCGGATCGACGTCGTCGTGCACACGGCCACCGTGATGGGGTACGGCACCATCGAGGCGATGCCCGCGGACGTGTTCACCGCCGTCGTCGACACCGCCGTGCACGGCACGCTCCACCTGGCCCGGGCGGTGCTCCCGGTCCTGCGGCGCCAGCACGCGGGCACGTTCATCGGCGTCAACTCGCTGCTGGGCTCGGTCACCGTCCCGCAGATGGGCGCGTACGCGGTCTCGAAATGGGGCCAGCGCGCCGTTCTGCGCACCCTGCAGCAGGAAACCCGCGACGAACCGGGCGTGCACGTCTGCGTCGTGAGCCCCGGCAGCATCAACACGCCCATCTACTACCAGGCCGCCAACTACACCGGCCGGGCCGCGCGGCCGCCGTGGCCGGTTCTGCCGCCCGAACGGGTGGCCGCGGCGATCGTGCGCCTGGCCGACCGGCCCCGCCGGCACGTGTCCGTGCCGGTCGGCCCGGGAAACCCGCTCATCATCACCGGATTCCGGCTGCTGCCGCGGATCTACGACCGGGTGGTCGGCCCGTTGTTCCGGCTGGCCGCCCTCACGCGTACGCGCGTGCGGCCCACACCGGGCACCGTGCACCAGCCGGCGCCGGCCGGGGAACGCGTGCACGGCCACTGGCCGGAACCCCCACGAGGACAGGTGGTACCGATGCGGCAGGTTCACGCGATCGACGGATCCCGGAGCAGCTCGTGACGGCGCCGGGGCCGGAGCCGGACGACGTGCCGGGCCTGGAGCCGGGCGGTTCGGTGCAGCCGGGGGACACCCCGCCCGACGCCGGGCAGACGTCGGGCCTGTCGCACCCGCAGCCGATGCCGTCCAAGACGATTCCCGTGCTCGCGCTCGTGATCATCGGCCTGATGGTGGCCGGAGCGGCCGCGTTCTTCCTGCTGCGGGCCTTCGACCTGTTCGGTTGAGCGCGCGTAGCCTGACGATGGGTGAAAGGAAGTCGGCGCTGGTGACGGTGTTCAGCTCGGGTGTGGCGGACGTCCGCGAGCGGGTCCGTGACGCGCTTTTCGCACGCGTGGCCGGCCCGGACGGGCCTCGCAACCGGGCCCGGATCCACGGCGCGCCCGGACCGCGCTGGTTCCCCGACGGCAGCGCGATCCGGCAGGTGCACGGGGACACGGCGATGTTCGTGGGCGGCCTGCGCGCTCTGCTGCTGCAGTCGCTGCACCCGCTGGCGATGGCCGCGGTGGCCGCCCATTCGGGGTACCGCGGCGACCCGTGGGGCCGCCTGCAGCGCACCAGCACCTTCCTCGCGGTGACCACGTTCGGGACGGCGGAGGACGCCGAGCACGCCGTGGCGACCGTGCGCGCGGTGCACGGGCGCGTGAGCGGTACCGCCGCGGACGGCCGTCCCTACCGGGCCGGCGACCCGCACCTGCTGAAGTGGGTGCACATCGCGGAGGTCGACAGCTTCTTGCGCGCCCACCAGCGCTACGGCGCGCACCCGCTCGACGACGCGGGCTGCGACCGGTACGTGGCGGAAACCGCGGTGGTCGCGGAAAAGCTCGGCGTCCGGGAACCGCCGCGCACCCGGGACGAACTCGAGCACGCAATCGCCGAGTACCGGCCGGAGCTGCGCGGAACGCGGGAAGCGCGGGAGGCGGCCCGGTTCCTGCTGGTCACCCCGCCGATCCCGTGGGCGGCCCGTGCGCCGTACGCGGTGCTGGCGGCCGCGGGGGTGGCGATGATGCCGATGTGGACGCGCTGGCCGTTGCGGCTGCCCTACCTGCCGGTGGCCGAAGGGACGGCGGTGCGCCTGGCGGCCGGGGGCCTGGTCAAGGCGGTGCGCTGGGCGATGAGCGCCCCGGTGCCGGGCTGACGGCTTTCTAGGGCCGGGCGCTCGCGTGCCGTCCGACCGCGATGTCGGCCAGCCGGGCCAGGGATTCCTTGTTGCGCGGGCGAAGCAGCCACGCCTGCACCCGTTCCGGCAGCAGCTTGCCGGGCCCGCGGACGGCGTGCTCCCGCATCCGGACCAGGGTGCGCGCGCCGTCGTCCCGCGCGAAGAGCGCGATCTCGACCGCCGCGGTGCCGAACAGCCATGCCTTGGCGTGCAGGGAAAGCAGCTCGTCCGGCCGCACCGCCACGACCGTCGATTCGTCTTCGATCTGGAGCGGCCACAACCCGACGCTGTGGTGGATCCGGGCGCCGACGGCGGGCCAGTCCTCGTCGACGACCCGGATGTGCGAGCTGCCGACGACCCACCCGCCGAAGGACCACCCGTCGGCGAGCACGGCGAAGGCGGCTTCCGGTGGTGCGTCGACCATCCGGCTGACTTCGGTCACGGCGTTCTCCGCTCGTTCGCTGGAACGCGCCGGGTACCCCGTGCGCCTCCGTTCACTCCCGAGACCGGACCCGCCGGGTGCCGCGCCGTGGCGGCTTCGGCCTCGGCACGGTGGCGGCGGCAGGCGGTGCACACCATCGTCCGGCCGATCACGGTGCCGTCGCCGTCGACCAGCCGGGCGACGTACAGCGTCCGCTGGCCGCACGCCTCGCACGGCGTCGAAACCGGACGCTGACGGGCAGGCGGGGACCGGGCCAGGCCGAAGCGTGGAAGGGCGGCTGCTGCTCGGTCAGCCGCGCGGCGCCAACGTAACTCGCCGGGGTCGGCACGATCAACCACCGACTGATTCGGAGCAGCGGCTAGTCGGCGACGGCCGTGTCGACGTCGGTGTACGTGGTGAACTGGGCGGTCAGGCCGGTCACCTCGAGGACGCGGGTGACGGTCCGGGAGGTGGCCACCAGGGCGATCGTGACACCGGTGTGCGCGGCCCGGCTGCGGTGGTCGGCGAGCAGTTCCAGGCCGACGGACGCGAGGAACGTGACCGCACGCAGGTCGATCACGAGCCGGTGGCGTGCTTCGGCCGCCGCCTCGGCGTGGGCCCGTTCGGTGACGGTGCGGGCCTCGGGTGCGGTCGCGAGGTCGAGTTCACCGGTGAAGGCGAGCACGACGGCTCCGTCGCGGCGGGTGATCGAGCCGAGAAAGGCCGGGGCGGTCACGGAGGGACCTCGTTCCAGGCCGGGGAGGCGGCGACCGGCGGTGCGCGGTCCGCGAAACGTGCGGGATGGCGATCTCCCCGGCAAGGGCGTGTCACCACATGGTGTCGACGGTACTGCGCGTGGCCGGTCAGTGCCGATCGGCGGCGGGGAGGTGCGCGGCGAGCACGACGACGTCGTCGTCGTGCGGGGTCCCCTGCCCCAGCATGCGGCGGATGGTGTCGTCGACGAACTGGGCCGGGTCGGCGGGGTCCAGCTCGGCGACGGTGTCCCGCAGGCGCCGGATGCCGACGTCCAGGTCGCTCGCGCGGCGTTCGACCAGGCCGTCGGTGTAGAGCAGCACGGTGTCGCCCGGCCGCAGCCGGACCTCGTGGTCGGTGAGCGGGACCTCGCGCAGCTCGGGGTAGCCGAACATCAGGTCCACCCCGGTCAGGGCGGTCGTGGTGCCGTCGTGGTGGCGCACGATCGGCGGGAGGTGCCCGGCGCTGGCCCACCGCATGACCCAGCGGTCGCCGTCGCCGGGGCGCAGGTGGGCCTGCAGGACGGTCCCCGTCGCCCGGACCCCGGTGGCGGCGCAGGCCTGCTCGACCGCGGCGAGGATGGCCGAAGGCGGTCCGGTGGGACGCTCCCAGGCCGCCTGCCGGCCCATGCTGCGGACCTGGCCCATCAGCGTGGCGGCGTGGATGTCGTGGCCGGTGATGTCGCCGACGACGAGGGCGACGGCGTCGCGGTCGGCCCCGTCGACCGTATTGAGATCGATGGCGTCGTACCAGTCGCCGCCGACCTGCTCCAGCCGGCCGACGGGCAGGTAACGCGCGGCCAGCCGCACGCCGGTGAGCTCCGGCAGCCGGGTGAGCATCGCCTCCTGCAGCTCCCGCGCGACGGTGACGCGGTCTTCCACGAAGCGGGCGCGTTCCAGGGCGTGCCCGACGTAGCCGGCCAGCGTGGTGATCACGGCTTGCTCGTGGACGTCGACGTCGTGCCGGGTGTCCCACCCGAACAGCAGGACGCCGGCGACCCCGTCCGGTCCGGGCAGGGGAACGCAGGTGATCGTGTGCAGGCCCAGCTCGGCGTAGCGGCGCTGCGCGGTTTCGGGGAACGCGGCGGCGATGGCTTCGGGGTCGGGGTAGAGCTGCAGGCTGCCCTCACGCGCGGTGAGCGCGATCGGAGTGTCGTCCTCGACGTGGGAGAACGCATCACCCGATTCGGGGCCGAGTGCCTGCAGCGGGTCGTCGATCCGGTGCAGGTCGCCGCCGCTTTCGGTGAGGGTGAGCCCGACGTACGCCGGTTTCAGGTCGCCGGAGACCAGATCGGTGACGATCTCGCGCAGCTGCGAGATGTCGTCGGCGTGGGCGAGGGACTGCGACGCGGTCAGCAGCAGCTGGGAGCGGGTGAACGCCACGCGCAGCATGGCCTCGGCGGTGTCGGTGCGGGCGCGTTCCTGGTGGGCGTCCCGGGTGGCGATGCGCAGCCGCAGCTCGAGCGAGCACGTGTGCGCGAACTCGGCCAGCACGGCGAGCTCGTCCTCACGCCAGCTGCGCGGCTGGTGATCGATGACGCACAGGCTGCCCAGGACGCGGCCCGCGGCGTCGGTCACCGGGAACCCGGCGTAAGCGCCGATACCGATGTCGGCGACGGAGCGGTTGTCCCACGCCCTCGGGTCGGTACCGCCGTCTTCGATGATCAGCGGAGCGCCGGTCACCACCTCGAGACGGCACAGCGACGCCGACAGCGGCGTGCGGCGGGTGCGTGCCCACGGCTCGCCGAGACCGGCCAGACCCGGGAAGACCTGATCCTGGTCCGTGACCAGCGAGACGAGCGCCACGGGGGTGCCGACGCGCTGCCGGGTGCGTTCGGCCAGCGCGTCGAGCGCCGCGTCGGGTTGGCTGCCGAGCCCGGTCTCGGCCAGCGCGGCCAGCCGGCCGGGATCGGCCAGCGTCGCCTTCGCGTCCTCGTGTTCGGTCATCGCACAAGCCCCTGCATCGTCGAAGTCCATGCCGGTCGGGCCATAACGAGGCCTTAGTACCCCTTCACCGTCTCGACCACGCAGGGCATTTTCCAGCCGGCGAAGTCGTCGAGTTGCATCGGTCGTGCAACGATACATGCGGACGGTCCGGGGAGCCACGAAGGCCCTCCGCATGTTCGCCGTCGCCGCGAACACGGCGCTCGCCCGATCCCGGCCGGGTAAGGTCGTGTCCGGCCCTGCCGGCCGACGGAGCTGAGAGGCGGTGTGCGCATCGTGGATGCGACGAACGTCGAAGCGACCGTGGACGTGCGGGGACGTGCCGCCCTGGCGACCTGGACGCCGGCCAAGGTCGCCGAGGTCGTCGGTGTCTCGCCGGTGACGCTCCGCAGCTGGGCCGCCCGGTACGGGGTGGGGCCGTCCTTGCATGAGGACGGCAAGCATCGCCGTTACTCCGCGGTCGACGTCCGCCGCCTCCAGCACATGCAGCGCCTCATCGACCGCGGCATGCGAGCCCGCGAAGCGGCGGCAACGGCCTTCTCGGGCGACGAGGACGCGGCGGCGGAGCTCTCGATCCCCCAGAGCGTCCAAGAACTCGGCGAAGCGGCGGAAGACCTGCGGTTCGCCACGATCGCCACGGTGATCGCGGACACCCTCGCCGCGATCGGCCCGGCAGCGACCTGGACCGAAGTGGTCGCCCCGGTACTGGAGAACCTGGGTGGCCGGTGGTTGCGCGGCCAGTTCTGCTTCGAGGCGGAGTGGGCCCTCACGACCGAAGTATCGGCAGCGTTGCAGCGGTTCACCGCGCAGTACGAGCCGGTGCTTCCGGGACGCCCCGTCCTGCTGGCCTGCTGCCCGGGAGAGCGCCATTCACTACCACTGGAGTTCCTCCGGGCAGCGCTCCTGGAGGTGGGCACCCCGGCCCTCCACCTGGGCCAGATGGTCCCGGCCGAAACAACAGCCGCCATGGCAACCAAACTCGACCCGGCGGTGGTGATGCTGTGGTCGATAGCCCCAAACACAGCCGACGAACTACTCGCGGACCGGCTGACGCGCGAAGGCATCACGGTGTGCATCGCCGGCCCGGGCTGGGAACAGTTCGCCGATCACGGCACACCGTGGGTGAACGACATGTCAGCCGCGATCAAGTTCCTCGTCGAATCACCGGCCTGAGTCCGCACCGTTGGCCACGGCCTGTAGATCACGAGCACGAGGTCATTGCTCCGGCTCGCCGCCCGGAAGAAGCGGCCATGTTGCGCAAGGTGGACTTGCAACTTGGGGCGAACTGCTGTTGTCGGAGACTCGCCTATCACCGCCGCCCCTGACGGCTGTTCCGGAACCTGACCGGGGGAGACCTCACGACTTCCGTGATCAGGTCTGCCGCCTCGTGGCCGACCCCTCCGGCCGAATCCATCCCTCAACCATGAGGTAGCGGCCCACGAGATCGAAGGGCGCGGTACCTCACCGCGAATCGGCCGGGCGGAGCCGACGGTCGCGTTCGGCCAGGAGGATCGGGCGGACCTGGCGCATCCGCAGGCGCGTGTAGGCGATCATCGCCACCAGCACCGCGATCAGCGGAACCTGCGACAGCAGCAGCGAGTCCGTGATCTCCGCCGGTGAGAAGCTGTACACGATGATCACCCGCAGCGCCGCGTCCAGCAGGAATCCCACGCCCCACACCAACGTCACCGAGCGGATCGCCGTGCGGAAGGGCTCGGAAACCTCCCAGTTGTGGTCGTAGGCCTCGACCATCCGCGGGTCGCCGCGAGTGGCGAACGGCTTTCCGGCCTCGAAGACCAGCGGGCGGCCCACGAAAAGCGTGCCCAGCGCGTACACCCCGGCCACACCGACGTAGAACGCCGGCTTCAGCAGCAGCACCCGCGGGTCGTCGCTGACGAACAGCAGGACCACCGACAGCAGCACCTCGATCACCACCAGGATGCCGAACCCGTCGAGCTTGCCCCGGCGCACGGTCGTGATGATCGCGTTCACCATCGTGGCCAGGCCGCCGATGCCCAGGGCCCAGAACGGGCTGAGCCCGAACACCGTGTGCAGCAGCCAATAGGCGGCGATCGGCAGCACCAGGTCCAGCGCGAACGGCGCCAGTGCGCGGATTCTCTCCTTCATCGGTCTTCCCCCGTTCCGTGGCCGCGGAGACCCGCGGCCTGGTTGCTGCGGCGCACCACGGCCGTGGCGTACTCCCGCATTTCCCTCTCGTACGCGGCGATCGCGGTCAATGGGTCACCGCTCGCCAAGCCCTCGGCCAGCAGCGCCGCGTCCCGCAACGCCGTGTTCGCACCGACCCCGCCCGACGGCGGCATCACGTGGATCGCGTCGCCGAGCACGGTGATCCGCCCGGCCGGCCATTCGGGGACCGGTGGCGACGTCCGGATCGGCGTGCGGAACGTCGCGGGCACGTCGGCGTGCCGCACGATCCGCACCAGCTCCGGGTGCCAGCCACGGACGACGTCCTGAGCGAACCTGTGCAGCGCAACGGGTTCCCGCTCGTCCGGCGCCGCGCCGACCACCGCCCACATCAGGTAGTCGTCCACCAGGGTCAGCTCCGGCGGGAAGGGACTACGCGCCCGAAAGGCGGCGAGCGCCAGGGTCGCCTTGCCGCCGGCCACCGCGGTGAAGCCGTCGAAGAACCGGGCGGGCAGGCCCGGCAACGCGGCCAGCGGCGTCCGGCCGTAGACACAGCGCAGTCCCGTGTCGATCGGCGCGCTCCCGGGCGCGACCGTTGCGCGGACCGCGGAGTGCACCCCGTCGGCGCCGACCAGGACGTCGCCGTGAACCTCACGGCCGCCCTCGAACTTGACGCGCACGCCGCCGGTGTCCTGGTCCGCGGCCGTCACCCGGTGTCCGAAGTGGACATCCTGCTCGAGCCCGGTGAACAGGATCTGGCGCAGGGTCCGGCGGTTGACGGCACTGTGCTCGCCGCCGTTGCCGACGTCGAACCTCGAGAGCACGGTCAGGTCGGTGCCGAGCGTGCTGATCCGGCCGGCGCCCGGCACCGACGACGTCGCGAGGTAAAGCCGGTACAGGTGCTCGGGCAGGCAGCGTCGCAGGGCTTCGCCGCCATGGCCGTCGATGTGGATCCGGTAGCCCTGGTCGCGTTCGCCGAGGTCCGGGTCGCGTTCGAAGACGCTCACCCGCACCCCCGCCGCACGCAGTCCCTGCGCGAGACACAGTCCGCCGACGCCGGCCCCGGCGATCAGCACGTGCACGTCACTCACCCCCGGACCGCTGCTGCCACGGCCGGCCACCGGGCCGCTGGCTCCGGCGCTTGGCCTCGTCGACCGAGGTCTCCAGCCGAGTGAGCAGGCGACCGAGCGTCCGCACGTCTTCGGCGTCCCACTCGGCCATGAAGTCGGCGAACCGGTCCAGCCCGACCCGGGTCAGCGTGCGGACCTCCTCCCACCCGGCCTCGGTGAGCGAGATCAGGCAAGAGCGCCGGTCGGCCGGATCGGCCTCGACCGCGATGAGGCCGTCGTCTTCCAGAGAACGGGTCTGCCGGGTGATCGACGACGGGTAGAGGTCGAGCTCGGCGGCCAGCTCGGACGGGCGCACCTGCTGCTTGACGGCCGCCTGCTGCAGGATCGCCTGCCGGGTCGGGTCGATGGCCTTGTTCTGCGCGCGGCGCATCGCCTGGCCGATCCGGGCCAGCGGGTAGACGACCCGCTCGAGGTCCTCGTAGTCGTGGGGCATGACCTCAGAGTGCGCTATTTGCGCCACGCAAACAAGTGGTTAGTGAGAAGTTCAGGGAAGACCCTGACTTGTTCTCAGGGCGCGTCCGTCCGACGAAGCCGCGGCTCGCGGTGTTCACCGCCGGCCTGTGGCCGGATTCCTTGCCGCTCAGCGGTTCCAGTGCTCGGCGAGCAGCTCGTAGGACCGGACCCGGTCCGCGTGGTCGTGGGTGATCGTCGTGATGACGAGCTCGTCGGCGCCGGTGGCCTCCTGCAGCTGGCGGAGCCGGGCGGTGACCGTGGCCGGCGAGCCGGTGAGCTGGGTGTCGACGCGGTCGGCGACCAGCGCGCGGTCTTCGTCCGTCCACGCGTGCGCGGCCGCTTCTTCCGGCGTGGGGAACGGGATCGCGCCCTCGGCGCGGCGGATGCTGCGCACCCACGGGCCATAGCCGGATGCCAGTTCCCGGGCGGTGGCGTCGTCTTCGGCGACGACGACGTCGGCCGACACCGCGACGTAGGGCTTCGGGAGTGCGTCCGACGGCTGGAACGCCTTCCGGTAGGCGTCGACGGCTTCGAGCACGCTCGACGGGCTGACGTGGTAGTTCGCGGCGAACCGCAGGGAGTTGCGGCCGGCCACGGACGCGCTCTGCCCGCCGCTGCTGCCGAGGATCCAGAGCTGCGGTCGCGTGCCTTCGCCGGGGACGGCGTGGGCCTCGACGCCCTCGGCGGACCGGTAGGTGCCGGCGAGCAGGGCGAGGATGTCGTCGACCTGCTCGCCGTAGTCGGGGGATTCGGCGCCGGGTTGCTGCAGGAGCCCGAAGGTCACGCCGATCCGCGCCGACCGGGCCAGGCCGCTGAAGTCGGGTTTCGGGGGAATCAGCAGGCCGTTGGCCGCCTGGGCGGGCGCGGTGGGCCGGGCGGCCGCCGCGGCGTACTCGCGGACCAGCTGCTTGCCGCTGCGCCCCAGGCCGAGATCGAGCCGTCCGGGGTGGAGAGCGTCGATGAGGCCGAATTCTTCGACCGTGGCCAGTGGCGTGCGGTGGGCGAGCTGGACGCCGGCGGAGCCGAGCCGGATGCGTTCGGTGGCCCCCGCGACGAGGGCGATCAGGATCGGCGGGGACGCGCCGGCGACGCCCGGGTTGAGGTGGTGCTCGGCGAACCAGTAGCGCCGGTAGCCGAACCGTTCGGCCTGCCGGGCGAGGTCGACGGTGTTGTGCACGGCCTCGGCGACGGTCGCGCCGGAGCTGACCGGGACGAGGTCGAGCACGGAAAGCGGGACTTCGGGCACGGGCGGTCCTTTCAGTCGGGCCACGGCGGAGCGGGGATCTCGCGGCGCAGGACGGGGGCGACGTCGGACTGGAACAGCTCGAGCGCGTCGCGGTGCTGCCGGGCGCTGAGCCCGTCGCGGTCGGCGTGCAGGTGCATGACCTGGTGACCGAGTTCCTTGCGGTAGCGCAGCACCTTGTCGGCGACCTGCGCCGGGCTGCCGACCAGGGCCGAACTGCGCTCGGCGAAGTCTTCGAGCGTCGTGAAGACCGGCTCCAGGCCGAGCCTCGTCTGCAGAGCCAGCCGGCTCTCGAAGATCGGCCGATAGGTTTCGAGGGCTTCCTGCGACGTCCGGGCGACGTGGAAGCCCGCCGTCCCGGCGCCGACGAGGGCGCCCGCCGGGTCGTGGCCGTGGTGGGCCCAGCGTTCCCGGTAGTACCGGACCAGTTCGGCGTAAGGCTCGACGGGGTTGGTGACGTTGGCCGAGAAGAGCGGGTCACCCCACCGCGCGGCGAGGTCCACGGACTCGCGGCTGGTCGCGCTGCCGTGCCACACGCGGATCGGCCGCTGCAGCGGCCGCGGCCAGACCTCGGCGTCGGCGAGCGACGGGCGGAAGCGACCCGACCAGGTGACCTTGTCCTCGCGCCACAGTCGCCGGAACAGTTCGTAGCCTTCGGCGTTGCGGTCCCACTGGTCGTCCGGGGTGACGTGGAAGAGCTGGCGCTGCGCGGCGCCGTTGCCCTTGCCGATGATCAGCTCCAGCCGTCCGCCGGAGAGGTTGTCGAGGGTGGAGTAGTCCTCGAACGCGCGCACGGGGTCCAGCAGGCTGAGCGTGGTGACGGCGGTGAAGAGCCGGATCCGGGAGGTCCGCGCGGCGATGTGGCTCAGCACGACCGGTGGCGACGAGGAGATGAACGGCCGCTCGTGCCGTTCGCCGACGCCGTAGCCGTCGAAGCCGAGCTCTTCGGCGAGTTCGGCGGTCGCGACGACTTCGCGGAGTCGTTCGTGGGTGGGGGTCAGGACGCCGGTGACCGCGTCGGGAACGTGGGTGATGAGGGTGATCAGCAGGAACTTCACGCGTTCTCCCCTTCCCTGGCTCGGTACTCCACAGTTATCCCGGGCGGAGGTCGCACCGCATTCGCGTTCACGATGTGGGCGCGCCACCGCGCAAGTGAGCCACGGGCTCAGCGGTTGATCGCCGCCGCGTAGTCGAAGAGCGTCACGCGGTCGGGGAGCTTCGTCTTCGCCATCAGGCTGGAAACGTGCTTCTCGACCGTTTTCGGCGAAATCAGCAGGCGCCGCGCGATGTCGGTGTTGCCGAGGCGGTGCGCGAGCAGGCGGAACACGTCGTACTCGCGCACCGTCACCCCCGCGTCGCGCAGCTCCCGGGGGAGCAGCTGGAGGCCGGGCCGCCGCTGGCGGACGGACTCGCCGGCCCGCCGCAGCAGCGCCCGGCACGCCCCGGCGACGGCCGGGACCGCGGCGTCGTGGAAGTACTCCTCCGCCGTGCGCAACCAGGTGACCGGGTCGCCCCAGCCGTCGGTCAGTGCGGCTTCGGCGACGAGCCGGGCACCGAGGTGCATGGCCATCCGATAGGGACGCGCGGCTTCCCGCGCCGCTCGCATCGCGGCTTCCGCGCCGGCGACGTCACCCCGGCGGCCACACGCGACCGCCCGCGCCAGCTCGGTGAACTGCCGGTCCCAGCGCGGCCATGCGGCGGACGGCGCCCCGGGCTCCTCCCCGCCGGCCAGGACGTCGAGCAGGATCCGGAGCCCGTGGTGCCCGGCCGCCGGCGAACCGCCGGCGCGCTTCAGGTCGCGGCGGGCCTGTTCGCGGTCTTCCTCCAGTACCGCGCAGATCGCCTGGGCCAGGCCGACGCACAGGGCGAAGTCCGGGTGGTGATCGCCACCGGCGGCGCGCGCGTCGGCGATCGCCTCCGCCATGCCGGCGCGGTCGGCCCGGTGCGCGGCGGTGACCGCGCGGAGGACGTGGGCGTGCCGGACGACCGCGCCGAGCCCGTGGTGCGCTGCGCTCGCGGTGAGCCGCGCGAGCTGCGGACCGGCGGCGTGGAAGTCGCCGCCGAGGATCAGCCCGTGCAGGACGAGCCCTGCTTCGGCCGCATGGGAAACGGCCACCGCCCCACTGCGTTCCGCCTGCTGCCGGGCCAGGGCGAGCCCGCCGGTGTCGCCGTCGGCGAGGGCCGAGTGCTCGCCCATGCGCAGCAGGACGTGCGTGCGCCACAGCGGGATCCGGTGCGTCTCGGTCAGCTGCCTGGCTCGTTCGAAGTGCTCGCTCGCCGCCGCCGGGTCCTGGTCCCTGGCGAGGATGCCCAAAACGAGTGCCGCCTGGCAGGCGGCGACCGGGTCGCCGTGCCGTCCGGCCTGCTCCAGCGCGCCGGCGGCGAGCCGGCTCGCGTCGTCCTCACGGCCCGGTAGCCCGAGCAGCAGGAGAGCGTGCACGGCATCGACCGCCGTGCGCTGCCGGTCGCCGCCGGAGGACCCGTGGCGCGTACGGGCTGCGGTCACCTGGACCAGCCCCTCTTCGGTCCGGCCGGCGAGGTACGCGGCCCAGGCCACCCGCGCGTGCAGTACCGCGGCCCGTTCGAACAGGCCGACCTCGGAGAAGCGGCCCGTCAAGGCGAAGGCGCGATCGGTCTTCCCGGCTTCGCCGAGCACGTGAATCAGCGACTCGAGCACCGCACCCCGCAAGGGCAGGTCGGGGCTGTCGGTCAGCAGCGCGTCC
Organism: Amycolatopsis heterodermiae; assembly: GCF_034929455.1. NCBI lineage: Bacteria > Bacillati > Actinomycetota > Actinomycetes > Pseudonocardiales > Pseudonocardiaceae > Amycolatopsis > Amycolatopsis heterodermiae. Next base: position 166,691 of record NZ_JAYFSI010000007.1, on the reverse strand, counting down.
GCACGCTCCAGCGACGTGATCGCGGAACCGGCATCCGCCGTCTCGAGCGCCCGGTGCCCGGCGTCGGCGAACAGCCGCCCCGCGACGGCGCGGTCGCCCGCGAGCTGCCGCAGGTGTGCCACCTGAGCACACCAGGCGCCGGGCAGGCCCGGGTGCAGCAGCTCGGCGGCGTCGGCGAGCAGCCGGGCGAGGTCCGCGTGCCGCGTCGGCCCGAGCCGGGCGAGCACCGCTTCGACCGTCAACGGGTGCCGGAAGGCGTACCACCCGATCGCCGCCGGATCCGGCTCGAGGAGCCGCGCTTCGACGGCCGCGTCGAGGAAGACCGCCACGGTCCGGTCGTCGGCTCCGGCCGCCCGCTGCACCACCGGTGCGGCGAACCGGAGCCCGAACACCGCCGCGGCGGTCAGCAACCCGGACCCTTCGGGGCCGAGCCGGGCCATCCGGGAGGCGACGCTGCCGACCAGAGCCGCGGGCACCGCACCGGCGGACGTGTCCGCCAGGTGCCATCCGTCGCGGCGCTCGGCCAGTAACCGGTCGTGGACCAGCTCGTGCAGCAGCTCCTCGACCAGGAACGGGATCCCGGCGCTGAGCTGCCACAGGTGGGTCGCGGTTTCGGCGGGCACCCGGGTCCGGTCCGTGCCGAGGCAGGCCGCCACCACGGCGTGCACCTCGCCGGGGCCGAGCCGGGACAGGGTGCGGAGGGTGCAGACCCCGCGCCGGGCCGCGGACCGGGCGATCTCGCGGGCGGCGGACGGCTCGTCGCCGATGGTGCCGATCAGCAGCACCCGCGTCGACTCCAGGTTGCCGACCAGGTACTCCAGCACGAACAGCGTCTCCGCGTCGGCGTCGTGCAGGTCGTCGAGAACCAGCACGCAGCCGCCGGCCCGGCCGACCACGGACAGCAGCCGCAGTACCGCTTCGGCGACGACCAGCAGCGGTGGCGCCGGGTCGTGCGCCAGGGCGCTGCGCCAGTCGGGCACGAGCACACCCAGCGCCTGCCGGTACGGGCCGAGTTCGCCCACGTCGACCGGTTCGGTTTCCCTCGTCAGCGAAAGCAGCGCTTCGGCCAGCGGACGGAACGGAACCACCGGGCCGACCGAGCTGCCTTGCCCGCGTAGTACCCGGGCACCGCGCCCGGCCGCCCGTGCGGCGGCCTCCCTGGCGAGGCGCGACTTGCCGATCCCGCTTTCCCCGGTGACGAAGGCCGCTCCGCCGCGCCCGGCCAGCGCGGCGTCGAACGCCGTGGCCAGTTCCCGCAGTTGCGCGTCCCGGCCGACCAGCTCCGGCGACCGGATCAGCATGCGCGGCGAGCGGCCGCGAAAAAGGAATAATCGTATTCGCGCATCGAATTGAGCCCCCAGCTCTCCGGCCCCTCCGGACAGGCCTCTTGGATACACGAAGGGCCGGTCCGCGCCAAGGCGGACCGAATACTGGAATGACATCACCGTGATACCGGAGCCGCCGCATGCCGGACTGGGGTGACTTCCCCCAGATTCGCCTGACCGGCCCGCGTGGCCGACGGACCGGTCGCTAGCCCGTTCGGGGGTTTACAGGAGGTGGCGCGTTTGCGTCCCGGGTCATCGCCAGGTGACCCGTGCCGCACAAGTGGTCCGGACCTTCGGTGTCTGCCGGGATTCCCTGCTCGATTTTCCCTGCTCAAAGCAAAGATGGAGCTCTCGCTCGAAGGGTGCGGGACAAAGGTGGGGGAGTTGCCCCTCTAGCGCCGTCGTGCCGGCGATGTGCAGACTGGCGAAGGCCACGGACTGGGGTGAAGTGAGCCGGGCACGGGGGTACCACAGTGGAACGCGACGCGGCGGCGAGCCGCGCGCGGCGTCCGTTCGAGCACGTTTCCCCTGATTGGCAAAGTGCCCGGAAGGGTGCGCGATCGAACATTCGGTTCCGGAAAACAATCGGTCATTCACGCGAAAGAATGCGGGGAAAACAAGTGGGTGCGAAGGGAATCACCCGGGTCGGCGTGGTCGGCTCGGGCGCGATGGGCGCGGGGATCGCCGAGCTCTGCGCGACCCGGGGGCTGGACGTCCGGCTGGCGGTGTCACGGGAGTCGTCGCTGACGGCGGCACCGCGGAAGATCTCGGCGTCCCTCGACCGCCGCGTCGCCAAGGGCAAGCTGACACCGGCCGAGCGCGACACCGCACTGGCCCGGATCAGCGTCGGCACGGACCTCGCCGAACTCGGCGACCGGCAGCTCGTCGTCGAGGCGATCCCCGAGGACGAGCAGCTCAAGCTCGGGCTTTTCGCCACCCTGGACAAGATCGCCGGCGACGACACGATTCTCGCCAGTACCACCTCGGCGATCGCGATCACCCGGCTCGCCGCGGTGACCACACGCCCCGACCGCGTGCTGGGCCTGCACTTCTTCAACCCCGTCACCGCGATGCGGCTCGTCGAGATCGTGCCGGCGCTGACGACGGCCGCCGAGGTGACCGAGCGCGTGACGAACTTCGCGGAGCACACCCTGGACCGGCAGCCGGTCACCGTCGCCGACCAGAGCGGCTTCGTCGTCAACGCCCTGCTGATCCCGTACCTCCTGTCCGCGATCCGCATGGTCGACACCGGCTACTGCCCCGCCGCGGACGTCGATCGCGCCATGGAACTGGGCTGCGCGCACCCGATGGGCCCGCTCAAGCTCGCCGACCTGATCGGCCTCGACGTCGTCGCGGCCATAGCGGCCGCGCTGCACGAGGAGTTCAAGCAGCCCCTCTACGCCGCCCCGCCGTCGCTTTCCCGGCTCGTCGAAGCCGGCCACCTCGGCCGCAAGACCGGCCGCGGCTTCCACACGTACTGAAGGAGAACTGTGCACTCGTTCCTGAACATCAAGAAGTCCGCCCGGATCAGCGACGACTTCTGGGACGTCACCGACAAGGCCGGCCTGTTCGACGTCGTCGTCGCCGGCCTCGGCGACGGTCGCCACCGCGCCCTCGACGACGGCCACGAGTTCGTCAACATGTCCTCGTATTCGTACCTCGGCCTCGACACGCACCCGAAGCTGGTGCAGGCCGCGGCGGACGCCGTGCTCGCCGAAGGTGCGCTCAACACGTCGACGTCCCGGATGCGCGTCCGCTTCGGTGTCCTGAAGGACGCCGAAGCCGCCCTGTCGGAACTCTTCGACGTCGAGGCCGTGACGCTCAACTCGTGCGCCGCCGCGGCATGGGCCGCGCTGCCGCTGGTCGCCTCCGGGATCTTCACCGAGGGCGAGCCGCCGCTGATGGTGTTCGACAAGAACGCGCATTTCTGCCTCAACGCGATGAAGCCGAGCGTCGCCGACGAGACCGAGGTCGCCGTGGTACCGCACAACGACGTCGAGGCGCTCGAAGCCCTGTGCAAGCAGCACAAGCGAGTCGCCTACGTTGCCGACGGCGTCTACAGCACCGGCGGCCAGGCCCCGGTGAAGGAACTTCTCGCCCTGCAGGAGAAGTACGGCCTGTTCCTGGTCTTCGACGAGGCCCACGGCATCTCGACGGTCGGTCACCGTGGACGCGGCGTCGTCCTGGAGGAACTGGGCCAGATCAACGACCGGACGATCATCATCACCTCGCTGAACAAGGGCTTCGGCGCATCCGGCGGCGCGATCTTCCTCGGCAAGCGCGGCTCCCAGTGGCGGCTGGACACCGCGCAGCGCAACGGCGGCCCGCTGATGTGGTCGCAGCGCATCAACACCGCAGGTCTCGGCGGCCTGCTCGCGTCCGCGGAGCTGCACCGCACCGACGAGCTGACCGCGCTGCAGCAGCGGCTGCAGGACAACATCGCCCTCTTCGACCGCCTGGTGGAGACCGGCGAACGCGGCGACGGCCTGCCGATCCGGTTCGTCCGGGTGGGCTCGGAGGACGCGACGGTCCGGCTCGCACAGGACCTGTTCCGCGCAGGCTTCTACGTCTCGCCGATCTTCTTCCCGATCATCGGCCGCGGCAAGGCGGGCCTGAGGATCATGCTGCGCGCCAGCATGACCACCGCCGAGATCGAGCAGTTCGCGGGGCTGCTGACCTCTCTGAGCGCAGCGGCATGACCGCGCTGCTCTCGCACGTCGACATCCGATCGGACGCGTTCCGCCGCAACACCGAAGACTTCGAGGCCAACCGTGACGCCATTGCCGCGGCCAGGGCCGCCGCGATAGCCGGCGGCACCGAGAAGGCCCACCGCAAGCACGCGGACCGCGGCAAGCTGACCGCCCGGCAGCGCATCGCGCGGCTGCTCGACCCCGGCACCCCGCTGCTGGAGGTCGGCCAGCTCGCCGCACACGACGTCTACGAGGAGCCGGTGCCCTCGGCCGCGCTCGTCGTGGGCGTCGGGATCGTCGCCGGACGTCCGTTCATGGTCTTCGCCAACGACGCCACCGTGAAGGGCGGCACCTACTTCCCGCTCGGCGTCCGCAAACACCTGCGTGGCCAGAAGATCGCCCGGGAGAACGGCCTCGGCTGCATCTACCTCGTCGACTCCGGCGGCGTATTCCTGCCGCTGCAGGAGGACCTGTTCCCCGACGAGGACCACCTCGGCCGGATCTTCCGCAACATCGCCGAGCTGTCCGCCGAAGGGCTCCCGCAGCTGGCGGCGGTGATGGGTTCGTGCACCGCCGGCGGCGCGTACATCCCGGCGATGTGCGACGAGACGGTCATGGTCCGCGGCACGGGCACGGTCTTCCTCGGCGGCCCGCAACTCGTGCGCGCCGCGACCGGCGAGATCGTCGATGCGGAGACGCTCGGCGGCGCGGATCTGCACACCCGCGTCACCGGGGTCGCCGACCACCTCGCCGAGAACGACGACCACGCCCTCGAGATCCTGCGCGACCTCGCCGCACGCAGCCCGCGACCGCCGCTGGCCGCGCCGTCCCGGCCGCCGCGCCCGCCGAAGTACGACCCGGCCGAGCTGCTCGGGGTCGTCAGCGCCGGGCTGAAGGAGCACATCCCGGCCCGCGAGATCCTCGCGCGGCTGCTCGACGACAGCGAGTTCACCGAGTACCGCGCGCGGTTCGGCCCGACGATCGTCTGCGGGACCGGGCACGTCGGCGGCTACCCGGCCGGTGTGCTGATCAACGACGGCGTCCTGTTCTCCGAGAGCGCGCAGAAGGCCGCGAACTTCATCGAAGTCTGCGCGCAACGCGACATCCCGCTGGTGTTCCTGCACAACATCAACGGGTTCATGGTCGGCGCCGAATACGAGGCCGGCGGCATCACCAAGCACGGCGCCAAGCTCGTCAACGCCGTCTCGTGCGCGAAGGTGCCGAAGTTCAGCCTGGTCGTCGGCGGCAGCTACGGCGCGGGCAACTTCGCCATGTGCGGCCGGTCGATGGGCTCGCAGCTGATGGCGATGTGGCCGAGCGCGCGGTCCACTGTGGTCGGTGCGGAGCAGACGGCGAAGGTGATGACGCTGATCCGTGCCGACCAGCTCGCCAAGGAGGGCCGTGAGCTCACGCTCGAGGAGGAAGCGGCGATCCGCGAGCCGATCCTCGCCTCCTACGAGCGGCAGGCACAGCCGCTGTACTACGCGGCCCGGCTGTGGGTCGACGCCGTCGTGGACCCGGTCGAGACGCGGGACTGGCTGACGTTGTGCCTGGCCATGGCCGCCGACGCGCCGAAGCGGGAGACCCGCTTCGGGGTCTTCAGGATGTGAGGGGACGATGCCGAAACGTGTGCTGATCGCCAACCGCGGGGAGATCGCCCGCCGGATCGCGCGCACCTGCCACCGGCTGGGCGTCGACTACGTGGCTGTTTATTCCGACGCCGACTCCGGAGCGGCCCACCTCGACGGCGCGGTCGAATCCGTCCACATCGGACCCTCGGCGGCCCGGGAAAGCTACCTTGACATCAACGCCGTGGTCGACGCGGCCCTGCGGACCGACTGCGACGCCGTGCACCCGGGGTACGGGTTCCTCTCGGAGAACCCGGAGTTCGCCGCACGCGTCACCGAAGCCGGTCTCCTCTACATCGGACCGGACGCCGCGACGATCGAAGCCATGGGGGACAAGGCCCGCGCCCGGGAACTGATGGCCGCGGCCGGCGTCCCGGTGCTGCCGGGATCCGAGCACGCGACGGAGTCGGCGGACGTCCTGCTCGCCGACGCCCGCCGGATCGGCTTCCCGGTGATCCTGAAGCCGGTCGCCGGGGGCGGCGGCAAAGGGATGCGCGTGGTGCACTCCGAGGCCGGGCTGCCCGAAGCCGTCGACGAGGCGGTCCGGCTCGGCCGGGCCGGGTTCGGCGACGGACGGCTGCTGGCCGAACGGTACGTCGCCGCGCCGCGGCACATCGAGGTCCAGGTCTTCGGCGACCGCCACGGAAACGTCATCCACCTCCTCGAACGCGAGTGCTCACTGCAACGGCGGCACCAGAAGATCGTCGAGGAGGCCCCGGCCCCGCACCTGCCGGCGACAACGCGCCACGCTCTGCTGGACGCGGCGGTTCGCGGCGCCACCGCGCTCGGCTACGTCGGGGCGGGCACGTTCGAGTTCATCCTCGACGGCGACGGCCGGTTCTTCTTCCTCGAGGTCAACACCCGGCTGCAGGTCGAGCACCCGGTCACCGAGGAGATCACCGGGCTCGACCTGGTCGAATGGCAGCTGCTCGTCGCCGACGGCGAGCCGCTCCCGCTGCCGCAGTGGCAGGTCCGCGCCACCGGGCACGCGATCGAGTGCCGGGTCTACGCCGAGGACCCCGAGCACGGGTTCCGGCCCGCGCCCGGTCACGCGGAGGTCGTCCGCTGGCCGGCGAACGTCCGCGTCGAGGCCGCGTTCGACGAGTCCGGCGCGGTACCGGGGTTCTACGACCCGATGGTCGCGAAGCTGGTCGCCACCGGTTCGGACCGCTCGGCCGCGCTCGCTCGCCTCAGGGCGGCGATCGAGAGCACCACGCTCGTCGGGCTGACGACCAACCTCGGCTTCCTCGCCGAACTGCTGGCCGAGCCGCGCGTCGCCGAGGGGCGAGTGGACACCCACCTCGTCGACGCCTTCACCGCTCGCCCCGTGGCGCACAGCCGGGACGCGCAGGCGCTCGCGTGCGCGGCGGCGATGGCGGTGCCTCTCCAGGAGCCGGGTGCTTCGCCGTGGACCGGCGCGCTCGGCGCGTTCGACCGCGCCGCGCTCGATCCGGAGGCTCCGCTCGGCCGGGTCGTCCTGCGGCATGACGGCCACGACCGCGAGGCCCGGCTGCTGACCCGCGACCGGGCCGGACTGCACGTCGGCACCGACGGCGGCCGGTTCACCGTCTTCGCCGAGCGTGGGCCGGACGGCCTGTTCGACGGCCGGATCGGGACCACCCGCTGGACGGGGTTGCCCACCGCGAACGGCTGCGAGATCGTCCTCGGCGGCCACCGGGTCGCCCTGGCGCGCCGCACCTTCGACGAAGGCGGCGGCGACGCCTCCGACGGCGCGGTGCGCACGCCGATGCCGGGGGTCGTCGTCGGCGTCGCGTGCGAACCCGGGGACCGGGTCGAAACGGGGGAGCTGCTGGTGGTCGTCGAGGCGATGAAGATGGAGAACCGGATCGTCGCGCCGTTCGCCGGGACCGTCGACCGCCTTTCCTGCGCCCTCAACGCCACCGTCACCGCCGACCAGGTCCTGGTCACCCTGAAACCCTGAAGGAGAACCCATGCCCGAAACCCTGCTGTTCGTCGGGGGCGCCCGGCCACTCAGCTTCAGCCTCGATATGGCGGCCGAGGCGCTGGCCCAGGCGGCGGCGCGCGGCTTGCGTGTGCACGTCACCAACACCGCCGACGTCCTCGCCGCCACCGAGGACGTCGTCGGGAAGGCCTCGGAGACGTCCACTGTGGACATCCTCAAGCCCGGCGAGTCCGCGGCCTGGGCGAAGGCGCAGGACGAGCACTTCGACGCCGTTTACGCACTCCAGGAGCTGGCCCAGGTCGCCGTGGCCGAGACGGCCGAAGCCGTGGGCGCGCCGGGCAACCCGCCCGAAGCCGTGCACCGCGTCCGGACCAAGGACGCCTGCCGGGAGGCACTGGCCGCCGCCGGGTTCCCCCAGCCGACCGTGCGGCTGTGCGCGGACGAAGCCGCGGCGGAAGCGTTCCTGGGCGAGTACGCGGGACCGTGGATCGTGAAACCGCGGGACGCCATGGGCAGCACCGGCGTGAGCCTGGTGACCAAGGCCGCTCAGCTGCCCGCGGCGATCGCGTTGCTGCCGGACGCGAAGCCGTTCCTCGTCGAACAGTTCGTCGAGGGCCCGGAGTTCAGCGTCGAAGGCGTCTTCCTCGGGGGTGAGCCGAAGATCCTCGCCGTGACGGCCAAGGAGAAGGTGCCGCCGCCGTTCTTCGTCGAGACCGGGCACGTCCTGCCCGCGCCGCTGCCGGACACCCGGCGCCTCGAGATCGAAGAGCAGGTGGCCGGCGCGCTGAAGACGCTGGGGCTGCGCGTCGGCGGCTTCCACGTCGAGCTGTGGCTCACCGCGGACGGCGTCGTGCTCGGCGAGGTGCACGGCCGCTTCGGCGGCGACTGGATCCACCGCATGCTCGCCCACGCCATCCCCGGTCTCGAGCTGTACGGGCTGGTGTTCGACGACATGCTGGGCCGTCCGGTCACCGGCGTCTCGCTGACGCCAAGCCGCGGTGCCGCCGTCCGGTACCTCACGCCGCCGCCCGGGCGCCTGGCCGCCGTCGAAGGCTGGGACGAGGTGCTCGCGCACCCGGCCGTCCTGCACGCGGAACTGGGCGTCGAACCCGGTGACGAAATCGCGCCCCTGCAGCGTTCCGGCGACCGCGTCGGCCTGATCGTCGTCGGCGCCGAGACGCCCGAAGCGGCGAGCGCGCTGGCCGCCGACCTCGTGGACTCGGTGAAGTTCGTGACCGAGTCCGGACCCGACCGCCTGCCGGGCCTGTGGGCCCTGCGCTGACCCCGAAGGAAGACACGGCCGACATGACCGACATCGGCATTCTCAGCACCGGCTCCTACCTGCCCGACCGCGTGGTTCCCAACGCCGAGATCGCCCCGGCGGCCGGCGTCGACGCGGCGTGGATCGAACGCAAGACCGGCATCCGCGAGCGCCGGCACGCGGCACCGGGCCAGGCGACGTCCAACCTGGCCGCGATCGCCGCGGATCGGGCTCTGCTCGCCGCCGGTCTGAGCTCGGAAGACGTCGACCACATCGTCGTCGCCACCTCCACCCCGGACCACCCGCAGCCCGCGACGGCCAGCCTGGTCCAGCACCTGATCGGCGCCCGCTCGGCTTCGGCCGTCGACGTCAACGCGGTGTGCAGCGGGTTCGTCTACGCGCTGGCGATGGCCCAGGGGCTGGTGCGTGACGGCGGGCACGCGCTGGTGATCGGCGCGGACATCTACTCCCGCATCCTGGACGCGCGTGACCGCAAGACCGCGATCCTGTTCGGTGACGGAGCGGGGGCGGTCGTGCTCGGCCCCGTTCCGGCGGGAGGGGGCGTCATCGGCACGCGGCTGCGCGGACACGGCGACGCCCACCGCCTCATCGGCGTGCGCGCGGGCGGCAGCCGCGTCCCCGCCTCGGTGCGCTCGGTCGCCGGCGGCGAGCACTTCTTCCGCATGGACGGCCGTGGCGTGCGCGAGTTCGTCACCGGACACGTCCCCGACGCGATCGCGGGTGCGCTGCGGGAAAGCGGCCTGCCGGCCACCGCGGTCGACCACTTCGTGCCGCACCAGGCGAACGGCGTCATGCTGCGCGAGCTGGGGGAAGCGCTCGACCTGCCCAACGCGGCCCTTCACCTGACCGTCGACCGCTTCGCCAACACCGGCGCGGCGTCCGTGCCGATCACCCTCGACGCCGCCCACCGCGCCGGCGCGCTGAACGTGGGTGACGTCGTGCTGCTCGCCGGGTTCGGCGGCGGCATGAACCTCGGCGTCGGCCTGTGCCGGTGGACCGCCGTGCCGCCGCGTCCCGAAGCCGGTGCCGAGGACCACGCCGTTTCCCTTTCCCACCACTGAGGTCCCACCACTGAGAAAGGCATGCCATGCCCGCGCTCCTGCCCCGCGGCGGACCACCCCGGCTGCTGGCCGTGGCGACCCTGGTCACGATGACCGGCTACGGCGTTTACCTGACCGCCGGCGTCCTGTACTTCACCCGCGTCGTCCAGCTGCCGGCCGTCCAGGTCGGCGCCGGGCTGACCATCGCGGGCGCGGTGTCGCTCGCGGCCGGGATCCCGTTCGGCCACCTCGCCGACCGCCACGGCGCCCGCACCGTTTACGCGCTCACACTCGTGCTCGGCGCGATCTCCATGACAGGACTGTGCCTGGCTCAGGACTTCTGGACGTTCGTGGTCTTCGCGAGCCTCGGCGCCGCGGCCCAGACGGCCGGGCCCGCCGCCCGCAGCCCGCTGGTGCAGGAGTACGGCGGCGACCGGCCCGCCGAGTTCCGTGGCTACCTGCGCTCGGTGACCAACCTCGGCATCGCGGTGGGCGCGTTGCTGGCCGGCTGGGGCGTCGCGGCCGACACGCGCAACGCGTACCTGCTGCTGATCGGCGGCAGCGCGCTGTCCTACGCGGCGAGCACGGCCATCGTCCTGTTCCTCCCGGCGGTCCCGCCGAAACCGGCCGGCGCGGGACCCCGCTGGGTTGCGCTGCGGGACCGGCCGTACCTGGTGCTGACGCTGCTGGACGGCGTGATGGCGATCCAGTACCGGGTGCTCACGGCGGCGGTCCCGCTCTGGCTGGTCGCCCGGACCACCGCGCCGAACTGGACGGTGTCCGGCGTGATGGTGGTCAACACGGTGATCGTGGTGTTCTTCCAGGTCCGGGCGAGCCGCCGGATCGACACGACCCACGCCGGCGCCGTGGCGTTCCGGCGCGCCGGCTTCGCTTTCTTCGCGGCATGCGTGGCGATCGCGGCGATGGCGGGCGCCCCGACGTGGCTGGCGCTCGTGTTCCTGCTGGCCGCGGTGGTGGTCCACACGATCGGCGAACTCTGGCAGGCGGCGGGCGGCTTCGAGCTGTCCTTCACCCTGGCGCCACCGCACGCGGTCGGCCAGTACCAGGGCTTGTTCGGGATGGGCTTGGGGCTCGGCGTGACGTTGGGACCGGCGGTGCTGATCGCCCTGTGCATCACGTGGGGGACGCCGGGCTGGTTCGTGATCGGTGGCATCTTCGCCGCCACCGGCTTGGCCGTTCCCGCGGTGGTGCGCTGGGCCGAGCGCGACCGGTCGCGGCGGGTCGATGCCGAGCCACAGGTCGCGTGATCGCACCTTCTCGTGCGTTCGCGACGGCGTTCTGCTCTGCGACTTTCACCAAGGCGGCAGACCGGACGGAGGCGGGAATTGGTTCATCCAGATCACGCGAGCCGCATATCCCGGTGGCCGGCTCCCTTGCGTGACGGAGTCATCGGCTTCCTGGAAAATGTCTCTGTCGAATCGGTCAGTGAACTCGCTCCCGGCGTGCTGCTTGATTGGGGCAGCGCGATGGCTGACGGATTCGAGCTGTGGACGGCTCGGCTCGCGTTGGAAGTGTCTCCGGTGGGCTTCCTCGCGACCTCAAGCGCTACACGATCGAAATGATCGACATGGCAGCCGCGGTCTACCGCCCGTCGCTCGCTCAGGTCGCCCGGGCGTTCGTTGCCCGGGAGTTGCAGGGCAAGGCCCATGCGCTGGCCGGCGTCGCCAACGCCTTGCCGCCGACTGCCGAACTCGCCGAGCTGACCGGGCAGATCCTGCAGATCGGAGAGATGCAGGAACCGGCCGAGCTCGCGCAGTTCGCCACCCGCGTCCGCGCCGACGAAGCCGAGGCTGACCTGGCCGATCCAGTGACGCGCAGACGATCGCCGAATTTCGCCAGCGGTCCGGCCTCGACGTCGAACCCGCAGGCTGATCAAGCAGGATGTGGGCGGGCAGGCCCGGCTTAGACGCGCTGGGCGACCTGGAGGCTCGCCGGATCGCGGCCCTGCTCGGCGAATTTCCTCCCCGGCGGTCGAGGCATCACCTGCAGCGGGTGGCGTCCGTGCCTTGAGTCAAAGCTGGTCAGCGACAGGGCCGGTCCGCGGCGCGTCGGGGCGCTATGGTGAATCGCCGGAAATGCACCGTCACGGCTACGCACATCCGAGACGGCAACTGGGGCAGGGGCGTGATCATTCGTGGTCCGAGGGGGGACAAGGTGCGTAGGCGAGGTAATCACGAGCAGATCGACCCCGCGGTGCGGGCAGCACGCATCACCCGCCGCGGAACCGTCGTCACGGCCATGGCCACGGTGATCGCCGCGTTGATCGGCGGCCTTTTCGCGGCTTACAAGGTGGGCAACGACCAAGGCGCGGCCGGTGTCCCCCCGATGACGGTGACCGTCACGACCACGGTGTCCGGGGCGAACCCGTCCTCCGCGCCGGTGCCGCCGTCCGGCGTGGCCACGAGTGGAGTGCCGGCCCAGGTGCGGATCCCGTCCGGTTCCGGGATCGACTTCGACGCGGCCGATCCCCGGCCGGCGAAAGCCGACGGCCCCAACGGAGACATCGATCTCTACTACGACGGCGGGCTGAACGCGAACCGATCGGCGTTGTACCGCTATTCGGGCCCGGAAAGCGAGGTGACCGCCGGCTGCCGCAACGCGGTCCCTCCAGCGGGTACATCGTGCTGAACTACCGGATGGTCACCGAAGGGGGGTGAGAGCGCCCTGGTCCTCGGCGGTGAGGATCGCGACCATGGCGGCCACCGTCCCTGTCGCAGCGATCGACGAGTGGTTCTGATCGACTTCGGTACCGCCCCTAGGACGCCGGCTCGACGTCCTCGCGGAGCGACTCGAGTTCGGCGGGGATCGCGTGGCGCTGCACCAGCTGCTGGATGGTCGACGGATCGCGGTGGGGGCGCGGCGGCGCGGTGATGAGCCAGGCCCGCCAGTCGGCGAGTACGCTGTCCCAGGGTGCCCGGAGGGTGGCGAGCTTCGTGTCGAGGTCCGCGGGCGGCTTCCCGTCCACGGCGGCGTACGCCGCTTGACCGACCTGCCAGGCGTCCGCCTCGAAGGACAACCCCAGCTGGTACATCCGGTAGGCCTGCCCGTACTGCACGAACGTCTGATCGAACCGCTTCTCCAGGTTCTTGAACCGGCCCTGGAACGTCTCGTTGTCGATCGGCATCCGCGGGTGGTTCGGCCACTTCGGGGCGGCGGTGTAGTCCCTCTGGAAGTCCCGCACCTCCCGGCAGGAGAGCTGCCACGCGGCTTTTTTCTCTTGCAGTTGCTTGTGCACATCGGCGTTGTACGGGATGGATTCGGACCATTGCCGCGCCTCCTTTTCCTCCTCCCCGCTCAGCTCGCCGCCGGCCTTCTGCGCGATCCGGACCACGTCCAGGGCCATGTTGAGGGTCTTCGCGACCGAGTCGGCAATGGTGTTGTCGTCCCGCCGTTCGGTCTTCTTCTTCTGCGAATCCGCCTTGCTTTCCTGGGCGCACAGCAGCCGCGCAGCGCGGAAGAACTGCTCGGCGTGGCGGCTTTCGTGGAGAACGGTGTCCGCCAGTTCGGCGCGCTGCTGCGTGTTGAGGGCGGGCTGTTGCAGGGAATCGGGGGATACGTCGAGGATCCAGGTGGCGGGGTGGAAGGTGCCGGACACGCTGCCGCCGGTTCCGGTCAGACCGGGGAGCAGGCTGATCTTCGGGACGCCGATCTGGCCGAGCCTCTCGTTGATGGCGGTGGCGAGCGCCTTCCTGCGGGAGGTTACGTCGGCCGTGGGAGCACTCCAGCCATCGAACGCACCGGTCAAGCTGCCGACGAAGCCGCCGACGTCGGCGGCCAGCCCGGTCGCCCGCTGCACGACGGGAACGCGCGACCCCGTGATCACGCCTTGAACCGCCCGGTTCCCGGCCTGCTCCTGCAGAGCAAGCAGCAGCCGCTCCGAACCGCGGAGATTCGCACGCCGGTCCACCGACCGGGCGGCCGGTGCGCCCCTCGATCGTTCGCCACGGTCCATCGAGTCCGTTACTCGGGCCATCGAATCACTGTTCCGGCCGAGGCGATCACCGGGAACGGGCGCCCGGGAAGCAGCGGAGGCGGAGATCCCTGCCCCCAGGGGCAAGACCGGCAAGGCAACGGCCGGCGGTGGTGTCGTGGTGGATCGTCCCCCCGCGGGCTGTGCCGGGCTGCCGGCGCTCCTGCGCGTGGTTGGGACACCGCGCTGCTCGGAGTGCGCTGGGGCCCGCTGTGCGTGACTCTGCCGCGGGCGGTGAGTTCCTGTTCGGCTCGTCGCGCGAGGGTGGTGAACAGGCCGGTCAGTTCGACGCGGGCCAACGGGGTGCCGATGCACCAGACCGCGCTCAGGCGCAGCCTGCGCGAGCCTGGCGGCACCCACGCTGGCGCGTTCGGCCGTTACGGGCAGCTTCTGCGCCGTTATGTCGACAGCGCGCAGGGGCTCGCTCCCGGTATGCCCCGGTTGATGCATCCGGAGACCTCGCCCGGGTCGGTCCTGACGCGGGGGCTGCATCACGTCGTCACCTCCGGCGTGCTGCGTCCCGTGGTGGAGAAGATGGTGATCACTTCGCAGGAGCACGAGCCGCGGCTGCCCGAGGGTCTGGCCGGCAATAGACCTTTCGGAGCGACAGCCGTGGCGGCTCCGTCAGGTACGGGTGCTTCCAGTCCTGCCTGGGGGCCTACCTGCTGCAGGCCCCCAGGCGTGGCTTCACCATGGCGAAGCTCAGAACCAGTGCGCGCGCCCGCCGATCTTGCGCCCGGTCCCGCCCAGCACGGCCAGGATGACCCCGGCGACAGCCAGGACGATGCCGATCGTGTACAGCACGGGGATGCCGACGAGGAAACCGATGACGAGGAGGATGACGCCGAGAACGATCATGCTGGTAAAGCTCTCTTTCACTGGGAGGCACCGCACCTGGCGGCGGAGCCGTTTGCTTCGGGCCGTGATTGCCCACGAGTCCGGCCGGTCAAACAAGTGTCTTCATCCGATCGAGAACGGCGGCGAGGTCCCGGCCCGGCCGCGAGGAGGGGATTCACGCTCGATGGCTGATCTCGCCTGACCGGAGGAGCGGCGGATGGCCAAGAGCACGGTGTCGTCGGCGTAGGTGACGACGTCGTGTCGCCTGTTGTCCCGACGAGGACGGGTTCGGGGTGGCCGCCGTTGGCGAGCTGGGTGTGGCCGGTGGTGGGGTCGATGCGGGCCAGCAGCACGGTCGCCATGAGGTCGGGGTTGATCGTGGTGAGGGTGTGGGAGGCGTGGGCGAGGCCCGGCGGCCGGCTGACCGGCGACCACGAACAGCGCGCCACCATCCTCGATTGCCTGCGGTAGCGGAGAAAGGTGCGAGGGCGGGTGTCCAGTCGAGACACCGTAACCGCGGAAGTTCGGGTATCACCTGGGCACGGCCGTGACCACGATGTTGTCCCGGTAGCTCCTGTCCGCCCGGTCGAAAGTGCCGCCGCAGGTGAACAGCGTGACGCGGGGACTGCCGGTGGTCGCGAAGTAGGGCTGCAGGTCGATCTTGTCCTTGGGTATCTGCTCCCGCGCCACGACGACGTAGGAGCGGGTCACGCCATCCTCGCCGGTGAGTGACAGGGCCGATCCCGGGTTGAGTTCCCGCAAGCGGAAGAACGCTCCGGGACCGGCGGCGGCGCTGTCGACATGGCCGCCGATCACGAGCGAACCGGCGGGGGCGTCCAGCGCAGGTCCGAACCGATACCAGCCGACGGTGTCGACGCTCGGCGGAACCGAGAAAGCGCCGGTCTGGTCGACCCCCGCCGGCGTGACCTTCGCCGTGACGCCGATCAGGGGAATGGTCAGGAGAACCGGCCGGACAGCGGGTTTCGGGGCCGTCGGCCGTGCGGATCCGGTGGGAGGCGGCACCACGGCCGGTACCGGTTCCTCCAGCCGGGTGACGATCACCGCTGTGCTGCCGGGGTCCGGTTTGGTGCTCAGCAGGGTCCCGGTCGCGATCGCCAGCACCCCGGTGGTGATCAGCGCGACGGCAGCGGGGCGGTGCGCCCCGGCGAATCGCCGTGGCGCACCGCTGCCTCGATCTCGGTTCACCGGGTTCGCGTGTCCGCGCGCCGCCGGAAAAGCAAGACGATTCCGAGGAGTACGAGGACGACGCCGCTCACGGACAGTGCAGACCACCAGGCACCGGCGTTGTCATCAGCCAGCCCGCCGGTACCGGTGGGCATCGAGGACGGCGCGCCGCCCAGGTCCTTGATCGTCTGCGCGGTGAGCGCGAGCGTCTTTGCGCCGGCGGAACCGATCGCGTACACGATCGTCGAGGTCCCCGGCGCGAGGTCCAGGTCCTTCGGGCCGAGCACCACGGTGCTGGTCCCGGCGAGGGTCACGTCGGCGTTCACCGTTCCCGCGGGCAAGTCGGCCTTCGCTTCGTTCGGGTTGGTCAGACCGGGGAACACCGGCTTGCCCGCTGCACGGACGTCCACCGCGGGCGCCGCCGCGGTGTGCCGCACGACGAGCCGCGCCTTGCCCGCGGCGATCATCGCGGTGTCGTTGACGAACGCGGTCAGCGCCGGCTTGTCCGCGGTGTCGAGGTGCGCCACCAGGCTGAGGTTCTTGCCGCCCGGCACCGAGAGACTCTTGTTCTCCAGCAACGCACTGCTCGCCGGCTCACCCGGCTTGGTCAGCGCGACGTCATAGGTGCCGGCGGCCAGGCTGAGGGGGCCGGCGACGCTAGCGGGCTGGAAGTTGTCGAGGGTCTTCTTCCCGTTGACGTAGACGTCGACCGGCTGGCCGGGAATCCCGTGCACCACCGACACCATCGACTCGTCGGCCGCGGTCGCGACCCCGGGCAGAACGACCGGCAGCGTGGCCAGGATTCCGGCTGAAGCCAGCAAGGCGAGCGAGCGCAAGGGGGCTTTCATCAGCTGCTCCTTCGGGGACGACGGTTCAGGTGCTTGTCGATTCGTCCGGAACCACCCGGCCGGATGCAGTCCTGCGGCGGTTTTCCGCCGAAACATCCCGCGCCTGCACGCATCCGCACCGGGCTCGGTGGACGTACTTCCTTCGCTGGAACTCTGTCCCGGCCGGGTCCGCTGCGAACTCCTTGAGGAAGCGACGATGCTGATGACCAAAGGTGTCGCCTCGCCGCCGCCTGCGGCTATGGTGTCGTTCGTGTCCGAAGATGCCGCGACGAGCGACACGGCCGACGATCTCCCCTGGCGGTTCGCCGCCGGTGAGCCGGAGACCTTGCGCGTCGTGTTCGACCGGCACGGGCCCGCGGTGCAGCGCCTGGCCAGGGCCAGCCTGCGCGACCCCGCCGACGTCGACGACGTCGTGCAGGCGACCTTCGTCTCCGCGTGGAACGGCCGTCGGACCTACGACCCGGAGAAGGCCGGGTTGCTGGCCTGGCTGCTGGGGATCACGCGGCGCCGCATCGTCGACCTGCTGCGGGCACGTGGACGCCAGCAGCGGGACAGCGACGCGGCCGCCGCTGTCGCACCGGCGGAAGGGTTCACGGCCGAATCGCCGGAACGCGTGCTGGACCGCCTGGTCGTCGCCGACGGTCTGACCCGGCTGCCGGAGTCTCAGCGGGAGGTGCTCCAACTGGCCTTCTATGCTGATCTGACACACACGCAGATAGCCGAGCAAACCGGGCTGCCGCTGGGCACGGTCAAGAGCCATCTCCGCCGCGGGATGCAGAACCTGCGCTCTCAGCTCGACCGCGCACCGGAGGAGGTGAACGATGTCGCACCCGGATCCCGATCGTCTCGTGCTGCTCGCCCTTGACGAACAACCGCCCGGCCCGGACGACACCGCCCACCTCGACCGGTGCGCCGACTGCCGGGAAGAGCTCGAATCGCTGCGTGCCGTCGCGGGACTCGGTCGCGAGACGGTGACGGAAACGTCGCTGCCGCCGGTGCGGGAAGCCATTTGGGACCGGATCGCCACCGAAACCGGTCAGGCGCCCCGCTCGCCGTCAGCTGAAGGCAGCGGCCAGGTGCTGCCCTTCCACGGCCCGGGTGGCGATCGGGCAAGCGATCGCCGGTTCTCCCGCAGGGCCCGGTATGCCGTTGTCGCGGCCGTTGCCGCGGCGATCGGTGTGATCGGCACGTTGATCGCCGTCGACACTGGGGGCCAGGACGACCGGGTCGTCGCCCAGGCTCAGCTGAATCGCCAGGCATCTGCACCCGCCGGTGCGGCCGGCGTGGTCCGGATCGTCGACACGGGGACGGGCACGTTGCGGCTCAGAGTCCAGCTGACCGGCATGCCCGCTCCGACCGGGCTGTACGAGATCTGGCTCTTCGACGGCACCAAGACGATGATTCCGCTCGGCGTGACGGCGGGCACCGAAGCCGATGTCTCGGTGCCTCCGAATCTCGCGTTGAGCAGCTATCCGGTCGTCGACATTTCCGCACAGGAGCTTGGGCAGCAAGAACACGGCGTCAGCATGTTGCAAGGAACCCTCGGCACCTGACCGGGATTCCTGCATCCGTTCGACGGACTTGCCGCGTATCCCCCGTGTCCAGGAAGCAACGAGAACGGAGTCATCTCATGCGCCTTCGCATGCTCGGGGTGGTCATCGCAGCCGCGGCCGCCATGGCCGGCGTCGTCGCTGCGCCCGCCCAGGCGGCCCAGCCGGTCAGTGCTTCGTCCCACGTCGTCTCGCACCACCACGGTTACCACTTCGGGAAGGGGCGTACCGACCTGACGCTGGATCCCGCCGCGGCGGGCGCGCTCACCTCGCTCGGCGTGAAGGTGTCGCCGGTGCTGGCCAAGGTCGGTCACCCCGCGGGAAAGACCGTGTTCGGCTTCACGATCGTCGGCAACCCCAACGACGGGACGATCGAGCACGTCGGCGGCCTCTTGCTGCGCGCCGGCGGCAAGTGCCTCTACCTGACCAGCTACACGATCGACCTCAAGCGTGGCGTGCTCAGCGGCCGGATCAACTTCGGCGCGCGCGCCGACCTGTTCACCATCGGCGCGGCAACGGCCGACGGCGTTACCCTGGCGCTCACCGCGCCTGCGGCGGCGCTGCTGAACAAGACCTTCGGCGTCACCGCCTTCACCCAGGGTCTGGTCATCGGTTACGGAAACCCGATGATTCGCAAGTAGACGACCAGCGAGCTGGGGTGGCCGGTTGCCGCCGGCCACCCTTGCACGCCTACCTGAGCTACCGCGACGCCGCGGCCGCGCTCGACTGGCTCGTGGCTTCGGCACCGTCGTTCTCATGAGCGCGACCGCGGCTGATCGGCCACAGCACCGGTGATGGCCTCTACTTCTGGCGTGACGGCGCCGATCGGGCCGATCACTGGTTCTCGCAGTCGATCAGTGCCGCTCTGGTCGTTCGGGGGAGCAGAAGCTCCCGCCGGCGTGCTGTGCGTCCATTCGGGGTGTCGCACAGTGAAAGGGCGAGGTAGCCGTGGTGCACTGGAGGCGTGGATCCCATCGAGGAGTGGACGAACGCACAGCACCGGGTGACCGGCTTGACCGGGGATCTTTCCTCGGGAGAAGCGGCCGAGACGGTTCCGGCCTGTCCGGAGTGGACTGTGCGTGACCTGCTCGCGCACATGATCGGCCTGAACGCCGACGTGCTGGCCGGTGACGAGCCCGACGACCACAACGAAGCCTGGACGCAACGGCAGGTGGATCGGCGCGCGAACCGGCCGGTCGTGGAGCTGCTGGAGGAGTGGGCGGGCCTGGTCGAGCCGATGCGACGGTGGATGCGCGAGCACACCAGCCGCCCGCTGGCCGATATCCTCATCCACGAGCAGGATCTCCGTGGCGCCCTCCGGGTCCCGGGCGGACGGGCCACGCCGGGGCTGGCGAGCTTGCGCGACGACTTCGCCGGGCGATTCGGGGCCGCGGTCGCCGACGAGCCACCGATTCTGCTCGACGGCGGCATCTGGCGGTGGGTTTCCCGGGGGCCGGCCGAAGATGCCGCGACCGTCGTCCGTGCTGACGAGTTCGAGCTGACCAGGGCCGTGATGTCCCGGAGGTCGGCCGCCCAGTTGCGCTGGTGGACGGCGAAGGGAGACGTGGAACCTTACCTGGCCGGGTTCGCCACCCTCGGCGACCTGCCGGACCGAGATCTCGAAGAATGACCTGGCGGCGGACCGGGGCACGGGCCATGCCCGCGGACATTGCCTCGAGTATCCGCAGCCGTGCGTAGAGCGTTGCACACCAGTTCGTCCAAGATTGCCGGTCCGGTCGCACGCCAAGTCATGATCAACGCCTCGTCGTCGGCGAAACCGGGCGACGCGCCGAGCGGCACCCAGGTCTGCTGCACCGGCTCGCCGCCCTCCTCTCGCACCACGCACTCGCCGGTCACGCGCCATTCTCTCCGGTTCATTGTCGGGTAACAGATCCTTCGGTGGCGCGGTATGAGCCGCGTCCAGGAGCACCGGCCGGCTCCGGGAGAGCCCGCGATCGCGTGTTCGGCGCGAGATCGTGTATGAGCCTGGGACGGCGGCAATCTCGGGGAAGTTGCCGCCGTCCCGGGCCTTACGGCGGGTGCCGCAGTGCCGATGTCGACTGGGCGCTCTCGGCTGTTACGCCGCCAAGCGTGCCTGCGATCGCTTGCCGTGCCTGGATTTTCGTCGCTGAGTGAGTCTTCGACGGCAAGTCGGGCGGTGCGTCGGGTCGGTCCAGTGCGCGAGTCCGGCGCACCGTATCCCCTGGTGGCGTACTCCGGCTCCCCAGTCGTCGGCGATGACCTCCGTCCCCGCAATCGCATACGCCGGAGAAGCCCGGCACCCTGTCTGCAGGTGGCCGCGCTGTTTCCTGCTGGAGTGCACTTCACCTTGCAAGCTCGGTGCAGATCCGAACCTCGGGAACGTCGGCGCGGTGAACCGGGATCGGCAGGTCGGCCGGCGAGGCCGGCGTGGGGCGATCAAAAGCGCGCAGGTGTGTCCTCGTGGTTTGTGTGCCGCGTGAGCGGGTACCGGGATCTGCGGGGCTCGGTGGGCTGGAACCCGATAGTGCGGCCGGCGAATACCGAGCAGGTCGGCACGACGCCGCGGGGGGTGCGTTCCTCCGGTAAAGGCGGGTGCTGCCGCGTCAGAAATTCACCGGATGGGCCTCGGGTCTTCCTTTGATCAAAGGTGTCCTCCCGCTATGTGAGATTTAGCCGTTCGGCCGGTCATTTGTCGGATTTGCTTCGCGACTGCGCGCTGCTTCCGTAGATCTTTTGGTCAACTTGTCGGCGTTACACGCCAATCGGGTGATCTCGAAAAGTGTCGAAAGGGGGACTGGTTCCGGTTGTCGTGTAGCTGATCGTTGCTGGTAGGAGGGCTCCTCGATGGTCTAAACCCGTCATTGGTGGTACTTCTTCGGCAGAAGGGTGAACCCGATCGCGCGATGAGTTTCCCTTTGTGTGACGAGCATTTCTGCTGCCTTGACAGATTTCCGGTGATGCTCCGTTTGGCGGTACGAGCCCGATCTCGACTGGGTAACGTGATAACAAATCCGGTCGTTGGGGGATCACGGACTGCTGGGTCGACCGACTTTCCGCCCGATGAGCCGAGGCGGCCGCGAACACACCGCGGCGCCCGGCACTCCATCGGTAATCCGATATCGGGACGGGCTTCGATGTTCGCTGAAGTGAGAAAGGATCATGTATCTGTGTTCGCGATCACGCCGCTCGGCGTTGCGCCGATTTTGTTGACGCGTGAGGCGCCCGCACGGGCCGATACCACAGTGAGAAATCCCCGGTAAACCCGTCCTTCGTAGTTTCCTGGCGCCTGCTGCTCGGGTGCCGATGCCACCATGCTCGGAAAGGTTCCGGAAATGCCGTTTTCTGACGCTCCGATCGTCGCGACCGGGGCGGCGTCCGTCAGCGAACCGACGCCCGCGCACCTCGCCGAACTGTTCCAGGCGCAAGCCGTCCGCAGTCCTCTCGCGCCGGCCCTCGTCGGCGCGGACGGGACGCTGACCTACGCGGACCTGAACGTCCGGGCGAACCGGCTGGCGCGCGTGCTCGCCGAGCACGGTTGCGGGCCGGAAACGGTCGTCGCGCTCGCGCTGCCGCGGTCGGCCGACCTGGTCGTCGCGCAGCTGGCGGCGGCCAAGGCGGGGGCGGCGTTCCTGCCGATCGATCCGGACCACCCCGCCGAGCGGATCGCCTTCATGGTGGCCGACGCCCGGCCGGTGCTCGTCCTGGCCCGCTCGGGCGCCGGACCGGACGGCACCGGAACCACGACCACGATCGC
The DNA here is from genome assembly GCF_034929455.1 of Amycolatopsis heterodermiae. NCBI lineage: Bacteria > Bacillati > Actinomycetota > Actinomycetes > Pseudonocardiales > Pseudonocardiaceae > Amycolatopsis > Amycolatopsis heterodermiae. The sequence goes on along the minus strand of NZ_JAYFSI010000007.1, from coordinate 144,655 downwards.
GCTCGACCGGCCCGGGCTGCTCGACGGCCGGCCCGGTCACGACCTCACGGACGCCGACCGGACGCGCCCGTTGCACGTCGGCCACCCCGCGTACCTCATCTACACCTCCGGCTCGACCGGCGTGCCCAAGGGCGTGCTCGTCACCCACCGCGGCCTGGCGGGGTTCTTCGCCGCGATGCGGGACCACTACGCCGTCGGCCCCGGCGACCGGGTCCTCGAGTTCTCCTCACCGAGTTTTGACGCCTCGATCCTGGAACTGGGCATGGCGCTGCCCTCCGGCGCCGCGCTCGTCGTCCCGCCCACTGGGCCGCTGCTGGGCGACCGGCTCGCCGAAGTCCTCGCCGAACATCGGGTCACGCACGCCCTGATCCCGCCGGTCGCGCTGGCCACGCTCTCGCCCGCGCACGCCGCGGGCCTGCCGGACTTCCGCACGGTGATCGTCGGCGGCGACGCCTGCCCGCCCGAACTGGTCCGGACCTGGGCGCCCGGCCGCCGGATGATCAACTCCTACGGCCCCACCGAGTCGACCGTGGTCGCCACCTGGAGCGACCCGCTCGAGCCCGGCGGGACGCCGCCGATCGGCCGGCCGTTGCCCGGCACCACGGTTCACGTGCTCGACGAGTCGCTGCGCCCGGCCACCACCGGTGAGCTGCACCTCGCCGGCCCGAGCCTGGCCCGTGGTTACCTCGACCGCCCGGGACTGACCGCAAGCCGGTTCGTGGCCGACCCGTTCGGCGCGCCGGGTGCCCGGATGTACCGCACCGGCGACGTCGTGCGCCGCACCGCCTCGGGCGAGCTGGAGTTCGTCGGGCGGACCGACCACCAGGTCAAGATCCGGGGCTTCCGCATCGAGCCCGGCGAGATCGAAGCGCTGCTGCTGAGCCGCCCGGACGTCCGGGAAGCGGTCGTCGTCGCCCGGGAGGACCAGCCCGGCGTCAAGCGCCTGGTCGCCTACGTCGCCGGGGACGCCGAGCCGGCCGCCCTGCGTGCGGCCGTCGCCGGCAAGCTCCCGCCGTACCTGGTGCCCGCCGCCTTCGTCCCGGTCGACCGGATGCCGCTGACCACCCACGGCAAGCTCGACCGCGACGCGCTGCCGGAGCCCGACTGGGCCGCGCAGGTACGCACGATCCGCACCCCGCCGCGGACCGCGGCCGAGCGGATCCTGGCCGGCATCTGGGCTGATGTGCTCGGCGTGCCCGATGTGGGTGCCGACGCGGACTTCTTCGCACTCGGCGGGGATTCGATCCTCGGCGCGCGGGTGCTGGCCCGGATCCGCGCCCGCTTCGGCGCCGACCTGTCGCCGCGGGTGGTGTTCGACGCCCGGACCATCGCGCAGCTCGCCGCACTGCTGCCCGAGGGCGGCCACCCGGCGAGCGGGCGGATCGAGCGCGTCACCCACGACGACGTCGTGCCGATTTCGCCGGTCCAGCGCCGGTTGTGGCTGCTCGACGAGCAGAACCCGGGCAGCACCGAATACAACGCCGGTGTCGGGCTCACCTTGTCCGGCCCGCTTGATCGCGACGCTCTGCGGACCGCGCTGGCCGGACTGGTCGCGCGGCACGAAGCCCTCCGGACGACCTTCCGCACCGTCGACGGCCAGGGCGTCCAGGTGGTCGCCGCGACCGGGACGATCCCGCTGCGCGAGACCGACGCCGGTGACGATCTGGACGCGCTGCTCGCGGCCGAGCTGGACCGCCCGTTCGACCTGGGCGCCGGGCCGCTGACTCGCGCCACGCTGATCCGCCTCGGTCCCGACGAGCACCTGCTTCTCCTGTGCCAGCACCACATCGTCACCGACGGCTGGTCGGTCGGCCTGCTCGTCGACGAGCTCGCCGCGCTCTACGCGGGGGAGGAGCTCGCCCCGGCGCCGATCGGGTACCGCGACTACTCCCGCTGGCACCACGAGCGTCTGGCCGGCCCGCTGCGCGAGCGGCAGCTGACGTACTGGCGCGAGCAGCTGGCCGGGCTGGAGCCGCTGGAGCTGCCCACCGACCGCCCGCGCCCGCCGGTCCGCGAAACCCGTGGCGCGATCGGCCGCTATCCGCTGCCGGACGGCCTCGCCGCCCTGGGCCACGACACCGGCGCCACCCTGTTCACGACGCTGACCGCGGTGGTCCAGGTGCTGCTGGCCCGCTACACCGGGCAGGACGACATCGCCGTCGGCACCGCGGTGTCCGGACGCGACCACGACCAGCTGGAGCGCCTGGCCGGGTTCTTCGTCAACACCCTGGTGCTGCGCTCCACCGTCGACCCGGCGCAGCCGTTCGACGCGTTTCTCGGCCAGGTCAAGGAAACGGCGCTGGCGGCGTTCGCCGCCGGCGAGGTGCCCTTCGACCAGGTCGTCGACGACCTGCGGCCGGCCCGCGACCCGGGCCGCACGCCGCTGGCGCAGGTCCTGCTCGTGCTCCAGCAGGACCTCGTCCGGACCCGGGAGGCGGGCGCCCTGCAGCTGGGCGAGCACGACCTGCCCCGCCCCCGGGCCCGGTTCGACCTCGTGCTGGAGTTCCAGCCGCAGGGCCGCGGCGTGGCGATCGAGTACGACACGGCCCTGTTCGACGCCGCGACGATCGACCGCTTCGCGGGACACCTGCGGGTGCTGGCCGAAGCCGTCGTCGCCGACCCGCGACGGCCGCTGGCCGAACTGTCCATGATGGACGGTGCCGAGCTGGCCCGGCTCCACGAGCTTGCGCGCGGCCCGGCCGTCGATGTCCCCGCGCCCACCCTGCCCCGGCTGTTCGAGGCCCAGGTGGCCCGGACGCCGGACGCGGTCGCCGTCGTCTGCGACGGCCGCCGCCTGACCTACCGGGAGCTCGACGACCAGGCCAACCGGCTGGCCCGGGTCCTGCTCGAGCGGGGCGCCGGACCCGAGCGGCTCGTCGCCGTCTCGCTGCCGCGCACGGAACGGCTGCCGGTGGCGCTGCTCGGCGTCCTCAAGTCGGGTGCCGCGTACCTGCCGGTCGACCCGGCCTACCCGGCCGACCGGATCGCGCTGATCCTCGACGACGCCGCCCCGATCCTGATGCTCACCGCGGACGGCGAAGGAGCCTCGGTGGCCTTCGACGACCCCGGCCTGCTCGCCGGGCGGTCGGCGGCGCCGGTGGACAGCTCCCTCGACCCCGCCAACCCGGCCTACGTGATCCACACGTCCGGCTCGACCGGGCGTCCCAAGGGCGTCGTGATCGCCCACCGCAGCGCGGCGAACCTGATGGCCTGGGCGGCCGCCGACCTCGGCGACGTCCTGCGGCCCGGGTCGACCGTCGTCGCGTCGACGTCGCTCAACTTCGACGTCTCGGTGTTCGAGCTCTTCGCGCCGCTGATGGCGGGCGCCACCGTCGAGATCGTCCGGGACGTGCTGGCTCTCGGCGAGCAGGCGGACGCCGGCCGGGAAGTCGGCCTGGTGAGCGGGGTGCCGTCGGCGTTCGCGCAGCTGCTCTCGCAGGGCGCGGTCTCCGTGCGTCCCTCGACGGTGGTCCTGGCCGGTGAGGCCCTGACCCGGCACGCGCTGCGCGACATCCGGAAAGCGCTGCCGGACAGCCGGATCGCGAACATCTACGGCCCGACCGAGTCCACTGTGTACGCCACGGCCTGGTACCACGACACCGACCGCACCCCGCCGATCGGCCGTCCGGTCGCCGGGGTCTGCGCCTACGTCCTCGACGCCGGGCTGCGGCAGGTTCCCGTCGGCGTGCCGGGGGAGCTGCACCTGGGCGGCGCGGGCGTGGCCCGCGGGTACCTCGGCCGGCCGGGGCTGACCGCCGGCCGGTTCGTCGCCGACCCCTTCGCCACGCCGGGCGCCCGGATGTACCGGACCGGCGACGTCGTGCGCTGGACCGCGCGGGGCGAGCTGGACTACCTGGGCCGGGCCGACGACCAGGTCAAGATCCGCGGCTTCCGGATCGAGCCCGGTGAGGTGGAAACCGCGCTGCGGCAGCACCCGGACGTCGCCGAAGCGGTGGTGGTCGCGCGCAAGGACGGCGGGCACCAGCGGCTGGTCGCCTACGTGGTGCCCGTCGCGCCCGCCGGCTTGCGGGAGTTCCTCGCCGCGTCGCTGCCCGCGCACCTGGTGCCCTCGGCGTTCGTGCCGCTCGAGCGGCTGCCGCTCAACCCCAGCGGCAAGCTCGACCGGCGCGCCCTGCCCGCCCCCGACTGGGCCGGCACCACCACCCGCGTGGCGCCGCGGACCCCGGTCGAACGGGTGCTCGCCGAGATCTGGGCCGACGCCCTCGGGCTGCCCGAGGTCGGCGTCGAGGACAACTTCTTCGAACTGGGCGGGGACTCGATCCTCGGCATCCGGCTGGTGTCCGAGGCCGCGAAGGCCGGCCTGAAGATCACCACCCGGGATGTCTTCCGGCACCAGACGATCGCCGCGCTCGCCGCGGCCGCCGGCACCGCGGCCCCGGCCGCCGAACGGCGGGCGGCGACCGGCGCGGTGACGCCGACGCCGATCCAGCGCTGGTTCCTCGACGCCGAGCCGGCCGACCCGGACCACTTCGCCCAGGAGCTGAGCCTCCGGCTCGCCGACGACGTCGACGAGGCCCGGTTGCGCGCCGCGGTGAACACCGTCGCGGACCACCACGACGCCCTGCGGCTGCGGTTCCGCCGCACCGAGGCCGGCTGGACCCAGCACCACGCCGAGCCGGGCGGCACCGACGGCACCGACGTCTTCGGGGCGACGATCGACCTCGAACACGGCCCGCTGCTGCGCGCGGACCTGACCGGCACGACGCTGCACCTGGCCGTGCACCACCTGGTCGTCGACGGCGTGTCCTGGCGGATCCTCCTGGAGGACCTCGACCACGCCTACCACGGCCGCGAGCTGAGCCCGCGGACCACGTCCTTCCAGGACTGGTCGGCCCGGCTCGCCGCGCACTCCTTCGCCGAGGACCTCGATCACTGGCGTGCCGTCGACGGCGCGCAGATCCCGCTCGACACCGACGACGTCAACACCGTGGCGAGCACCCGGACCGTCACCACCCGGCTCGACGCCGACCTGACCCGCGCGCTGCTGCAGGACGTCCCGGGTGTCTACCGGACGCAGGTCAACGACGTCCTGCTGGCCGCGCTCGGCGGGGCCCTGCGCCGCTGGACCGGCGCCGAGCGGATCCTGCTCGACCTCGAAGGCCACGGCCGCGAGGAGCTGTTCGACGACGTCGACCTGTCCCGCACGGTCGGCTGGTTCACGTCCCTGTTCCCGGTCGCGCTCGACGTGCCGGGCGGCGACTGGGGCGAAGCTTTGAAGCGGACCAAGGAGCAGCTGCGGGCGATTCCGGCGCGCGGGCTGTCCTACGGCGCGCTGCGCTACCTGACCGGCACCGCCCCCGACGTGACGCCCCGCCTCAGCTTCAACTACCTCGGCCGGTTCGAGGTGACCGGCGACCTCTTCCTCGGGCTCGAACGGGACCTCGAACTCTCGCAGAGCCCCGGCGCGATCCGCGGGCACGCCATCGACGTCGTCGCCCGGGTCACCGGCGGCCGCCTGGAGATCACCTGGTTCTACTCCGGCAACCTGCACCGCGAAGCCACCGTCGCCGCGGTCGCCGACGACCTCGTGCACGGCCTGGCGGAGATCGCCGGGCACTGCGCCGACCCGGCCGCGGGCGGCCGCACGCCGTCGGACTTCCCGCTGGCGCGCCTGGATCAGGCAGGCGTGGACACGATCGCCGGTGACGGCAGGGACGTCGAAGACGTCTATCCGCTCACCCCGGCGCAGGCCGGCATGCTCTTCCACGGGCTCACCGGCGACGCCCGGTCCGCCTACCTCCAGCAGGTCACGTTCGTGATGACCGGTGTTCCCGACCCGGCCGCCCTCGCCCGCGCGTGGCAGCAGGTCGTGGACCGGACGCCGGTGCTGCGCAGCCGGGTCGTCTGGGACGGCGTCGACGTCCCCGTGCAGGTCGTCCACCGGCAGGTCACCCTGCCCGTCGAACACCGCGACCGGACCGGCGAACCCGAGGACCTGGACGCCGTGCTGGCGGCCGACCGCGCCGCCGGGCTCGACCTGACCGCGGTCCCGCTGACGCGGCTGCTCATCGCCCGCCTTTCGGCGACCGAGGTCCGCGTCGTCTGGACGTTCCACCACCTCCTGCTGGACGGCTGGAGCCTCTTCCAGGTGCTCTCCGACGTCGCGGCGGCGCACGCCGGTGCCCCGCTGCCGACGCGGCGGCCGTTCCGCGACCACGTCCGCTGGCTGTCCGAACAGGACTCCTCCGCCGCGGAAACGTACTGGCGCGAACTGCTTTCCGGCCGCCAGGAGCCCGTCCGGCTGCGGACCGACCGCACCCCCGAGCGGCACACCGCCGAGTCGACGGCGTCACTGCGCGCCGATGTGGCGGCCGGGCCGCTGCGGGCCGCCGCGCAACGCCACGGCCTGACCCTGAACACCCTCGTCCAGGGCGCCTGGGCCGTGCTGCTCGCCCGCCACGGCGGTCGCCCTGAGGTCTGCTTCGGCACCACGGTCGCCGGGCGGCCCGCCGAGCTGGCCGGGGCCGCCGAGATCACCGGCCTGTTCATCACCACGCTGCCGCTGGTCACCGACGTTCACGACCACCTCCGGGCGGCCGACTGGCTCCGGGACCTGCAGACCGCGCAGGCCGACGCCCGGCGGTTCGAGTACGCACCGCCGGTGACCCCGTTCGACACGCTGCTCGTCTTCGAGAACTACCCGGTCACCGACGGGCTCGGGCTGCGCGACCTGCGCGGCGTCGAGACCACCAACTACCCGCTCAGCGTCGTCGCCTACCCCGGCGAGGACCGGCTGGACCTGGCCTTCGGCTACGACCCGGCGCTGTTCGACGCCGAGACGGTCGCCGGGTTCGCCGGGCACCTGAGCACGCTGCTCACGGAACTGGCGGCCGGACTGGACCAGCCCGTCGCCGGCCTGCGGATGCTCACCGGCACCGAGCGGCACGACGTCCTGGTGCGCTGGAACGACACCGCGCACGACCTCCCGGCCGCGACCGTGCCGGAGCTGTTCGCCGAGCAGGTCCGGCTTACCCCCGGCGCCGTCGCGGTCACCGGCGAGGAGACCCTGACCTACGCCGAGCTGGACGCGCGCGCGAACCGGCTGGCCCACCGGCTGATCGCGCTCGGCACGCGCCCGGACGACCTGGTCGCGCTGCTGCTGCGCCGGTCGGCGGACGTCGTCGTCGCCGAACTGGCGGTGCTCAAGGCCGGCGGCGCGTACCTGCCGCTGGACGCCCGCGCACCGCGGGAACGCCTGCGCGCGCTGCTCGACGGGGTGCGGGTGCTCGTCACCGACGACCCGGGCCGAAATGTCCACAGTGGACCGACTGTACTCGTCGGCGACGGTGGCGACGAGCCGGAGAGCGCACCGGACGTGGTGCTGCACCCGGAAAACCTGGCCTACGTGATGTACACCTCGGGCTCGACCGGCACGCCGAAGGGCGTGGCCGTGACGCACCGGGACATCGCCGGGCTGGCCCTGGACCGCTGCTTCTCCGGTCCCGCGCACCGCTCGGTGCTCCTGCACTCCCCGCAGGCGTTCGACGCCTCGACGTACGAGGTGTGGGTGCCGCTGCTGAGCGGCGGCCGGGTGGTCGTCGCGCCGGCCGGGGAGCTGGACGCCGACGAGCTGCGCCGCCTGATCGGCGCGCACGACGTGACCGCGCTGTGGCTGACCGCCGGGCTGTTCCGGCTGGTGGCGCAGGAGGATCCCGCGTGCCTGAGCGGCGTCGAACAGGTGTGGACCGGCGGCGACGTCGTACCCGGCGAAGCGATCCGCCAGGTGCGGCGCGCCTGCCCGGGCCTGACCGTGGTGGACGGCTACGGCCCGACCGAGACGACGACGTTCGCCAGTCACTTCGTGCTGCCGCCGGGCGAGCCGGTGCCGGACGTGGTGCCGATCGGGCGGCCGCAGGACAACATGGCGGCCTACGTCCTCGACGCCGGGCTGCGGCCGGTCCCGCCGGGCGCCGTCGGCGAGCTGTACCTCGCCGGCACCGGGCTCGCCCGCGGCTATCTCGGCCAGCCGGGCCTGACCGCAGAACGGTTCCTGGCCGACCCGTTCGGCGCGCCGGGCACCCGGATGTACCGCACCGGCGACCTCGTCCGCCGGACCCGCGCCGGGATGCTCGAATTCGCCGGCCGAGCCGACGACCAGGTCAAGATCCGCGGCTTCCGCATCGAGCTGGGCGAGATCGAAACCGCGCTCACCGCGCACCCCGACGTCACCGAAGCCGTCGTCGTCGCCGCGGAGAACGCCGGGACCAAACGGCTCGTCGCCTACGTCGTCACCACCGGGACGCCGGACCTGCGCGAGTTCCTGCTCCGGTCCCTGCCGGACTACCTCGTGCCCGCGCTCTACGTCCCGCTGGAAGCGTTGCCGCTCAACGACAACGGCAAGGTCGACCGCCGGGCGCTGCCCGCACCGGACCGTGCACCGGAGCGGGGCTACCGCGAGCCCGGCACCGACGCCGAGCGGCTGCTGGCCGGCATCTGGGCCGAGGTCCTGCGGGTGGACCGCGTCGGCGCCGACGACAACTTCTTCGAACTCGGCGGCGACTCCATCCTGAGCATCCAGGTCGTCTCCCGGGCCCGCCGGGCCGGGCTGGACCTCATGCCGGGCCAGGTGTTCGACCACCCGACCGTCGCCGCGCTCGCGCTCGCCGCGAACACCGCCCCCGCCGTGGTCACCGCCGACGCGGGACCGGTCACCGGCGACGCGCCGCTGACGCCCGTCCAGCAGTGGTACCTCGACCCGGAGCCGGTGCACCCCGAGCAGTTCGTCCAGTCCGTCACGGTGGAACTGTCCACATCGGACCCTGTGGCGCTGCACCACGCCCTCCGTGAGCTGCAGCTGCACCACGACGCGCTGCGGCTGCGGTTCACCGACGGCCGCCAGCACCACGCGCCCGACGCCCAGGAGGTTCTCGGGGCCACCATCGACCTCGAGCGGGGACCGCTGCTGCGGGCCGACCTCGACGGCACCACGCTCACGCTCTCCGCGCACCACCTGGTGGTCGACGGCGTCTCGTGGCGGATCCTCCTGGAGGACCTGGAAACCCTTCTCGACGGCGGCGAACTCCCCGCCCGCACGACGTCCTTCCGCGACTGGGCCCGCACCCTGGCCGGGCACGCCGCCACGGGCGGCTTCGACGACGAACTCGCCCACTGGGCCGCCACGGACGCCGACCCGGCGCTCCCGGTCGACGCGACCGGCGCCAACACCTACGGCTCGGCCCGGTCGGTGACCGTCCGGCTGCCCGCCGAAGCGACCCGCGCGGTGCTGCACGACGTGCCGGGCGCGTACCGGACGCAGGTCAACGACGTCCTGCTGACGGCGCTCGGCCGGGTCCTCGCGGACTGGACGGGCCGCGATCGCGTCCTGGTCGACCTCGAAGGGCACGGGCGCGAAGACCTGTTCCCCGGGATCGACCTCTCCCGGACCGTCGGCTGGTTCACCTCGATCTTCCCGGTCGCGCTCGCCGTGCCCGGCGGCGACTGGGGCGACGCCCTCAAGCAGACCAAGGAACAGCTGCGCGCGGTGCCCCGCCGGGGCGTCGGCTACGGCGCCCTCCGCTACCTCGCCGGCACCGCCCCGCACGTCGAACCCGGGATCAGCTTCAACTACCTGGGCCGGTTCGACCACGGCGGCGGCCTCGACGGCGCGGCCCACCCCGAGCAGGCGCGCGGGCACCTGCTCGACGTCGTCGGCGCGGTCGTCGGCGACCGACTCGAACTGACCTGGCACTACTCGGACCAGGTGCACACCGAGGCCACCGTCCGCCGGCTGGCCGACGCCCTGCTGACCGCCCTCACCGGGATCGTCGAGCACTGCGCCAGCCCGGACGCCGGCGGCCGGACGCCGTCGGACTTCCCGCTGGCCCGGCTCGACCAGGCCGCCGTGGACCGCCTCGCCGGGACCGGCACCGGAGTCGAGGACATCTACCCGCTCACCCCGATGCAGTCGGGCATGGTGTTCCACAGCCTCGTCGACGGCGCGGCCGGGACCTACCTCAACCAGGTACGCCTGCGGCTGACCGGCGTCACCGACCCCGAGCGCCTGGCGCGGGCCTGGCAGGACGTCGTCGCGGCCACGCCGGTGCTGCGCAGCCGCGTCGTCTGGGACGGCCTCGACGAGCCCGTCCAGGTCGTCGAGCGGTCCGCGCCGGTGCCGGTCACGCACCTGGACTGGACCGAGCACGACGACCGCGAAGCGTTCCTCGAGGCGGACCGGGAGCTGGGCTTCGACCTCGCCGCCGCGCCGCTGATGCGGCTGGCGTTCGCCCGGCTGCCCGGCGGGGACGTCCTCGTGCTGTGGACGTTCCACCACGTGCTGCTCGACGGCTGGAGCGCCGCCCAGGTCTTCGGCGAGGTCTGCGCCCGGTACGCCGGCGCGGCCACGCCGGGGCCCCGGCCGCCGTTCCGCGACTACCTGCGCTGGCTCGGCGCGCAGGACACCGCGGCCGCCGAACGGCACTGGCACGACGAGCTGGCCGGGGTGCGCACGCCGACCCCGCTGCCCTGCGACCGCCGGCCGCAGGAGGCGCACCGCACCCGGTCCACCGCCTCCCACCACGTGTCGGCGCCGGCCGAGGGGCTGCGGGAACTGGCCCGGCGCGCCGGGCTGACCCTCAACACCATCGTGCAGGGCGCGTGGGGCCTCGTGCTGTCCCGCCACAGCGGCGAAGCCGACGTCGTGTTCGGCACCACCGTCTCCGGCCGCCCGGCCGACCTGCCGGGCGTCGAGGCGATGGTCGGGTTGTTCATCAACACGCTGCCCAGCCGCGTCACCGTCCCGGACGGACAGACCGTGGCCGGGTGGCTGCGCGACCTGCAGGCGGCCCAGGCCCGGGCGCGGCGGTACGACTTCGTGTCCCTGGCCCGGATGGGGGCCGGGCTGTTCGACAGCATCCTCGTGTTCGAGAACTACCCGTTCGACGCCGGCGCGATCGCGGCGCACGGAATCGGCCTGCACGAGGAAGGCGACCTGCAGCCGACGAACTACCCGCTCAGCGTGGTCGTCACGCCGGGAGAGCGGCTGAGCGTGTCGTTCGACCACGACCCCGAGCTGTTCGACGCGGCCACGATCGAGCGGCTGGCCGGGCACCTGCTGCTCGTCCTCGACCGCATCGCCGCGGCGCCCGACCGGCCGGTCGGCGAGCTGGACCTGCTGACCGAGGACGACCGCGAGCGCGTGCTGCGGACGTTCAACGCCACGGCACACCCGGTCGCCCCGGCGACGGTGGTGAGCCGGTTCACCGACCAGGTGCGGCGGACGCCGGACGCCCCTGCGCTCGGGCAGCTGTCCTACGCCGAACTGGAGACGCGGGCCAACCGGCTCGCACACCACCTGATTTCGCTGGGCGTCGGCGTCGAAGACCGCGTCGGGCTGCTGCTGGAACGCTCGGCCGACCTGGTCGTCGCCGAGCTGGCCGTGCTCAAGGCCGGGGCCGCGTACGTGCCGGTCGACCTGCGCGCCCCGGCCGCCCGGATGCGGCTGGTGCTGGCCGAAGCGGAGATCTCCGTGGTCGTCGCCGACGGGTCCCATGAGGACGTCCACAGTGGACCAACGGTGCTGGTCGGCGAGACCCCCGACGGCCCCGAGACCGCGCCGGACGTGCCGGTACGGCCGGAAAACCTGGCGTACGTGATGTACACGTCCGGTTCGACGGGCACGCCGAAGGGTGTCGCGGTGACCCACCACGACGTCGTCGGCCTGGCGTCCGACCGCTCCTTCGCGGGCGAAGCGCACCGGACCGTGCTGCTGCACTCGCCGCAGGCGTTCGACGCCTCGACCTACGAGGTGTGGGTGCCACTGCTGAACGGCGGCCGGGTTGTCGTCGCGCCGCCGGGAGACGTCGACGCCGACGTCCTGCGCCGGCTCGTCGCCGAGCAGCACGTGAGCGCGCTGTGGCTGACCGCGGGACTGTTCCGCCTGCTGGCGCAGGAAGACCCGGCGTGCCTGCGCGGGGTCCGGGAGGTGTGGACCGGCGGTGACGTCGTGCCCGCCACCGCCGTCCGCCAGGTGCGCGACGCGTGCCCGGGCCTGACCGTCGTCGACGGCTACGGCCCCACCGAGACCACCACCTTCGCCAGCCGCTGCGTCCTGCCGCCGGAGCGGCCGGTACCCGACGTCGTGCCGATCGGCGGTCCCCTCGACAACATGGCCGCCTACGTCCTCGACGCCGGGCTGCGGCCGGTCCCGCCGGGCGTGGCGGGGGAGCTGTTCGTCGCCGGCACCGGTGTCGCGCGCGGCTACCTCGGCCGGCCCGGGCTCACCGCGGAACGGTTCGTCGCGAACCCGTTCGGCGCGCCGGGGGCGCGGATGTACCGCACCGGCGACGTCGTCCGCTGGTCCGCCGGCGGGGCGCTGGAGTTCGTCGGCCGGGCCGACGACCAGGTCAAGATCCGCGGGTTCCGCATCGAGCTGGGCGAGATCGAGAACGCCCTGGCCGCGCACGCGTGCGTCACCGAGGCCGTCGTCGTCACCCGCGACAAGCGGCTCGTCGCCTATCTGGTCGGCACCGCCACGACGACCGACCTGCGCGCGTGGCTGCAGCGGGACCTGCCCGACTACATGGTGCCCGCGGCGTTCGTCACGCTCGACGCGCTTCCGTTGAGCCGCAACGGGAAGGTCGACCGGCAGGCGCTGCCGGAACCGGCCGCGGAACCGGCGGCCGGCTACCTGCCGCCCCGCACCGAGACCGAACGCGTCCTCGCCGGGGTCTGGGCCGGCGTGCTCGGCGTGCCTGCCGTCGGGATCGAGGACAACTTCTTCGAGCTGGGCGGCGACTCGATCCTGAGCATCCAGGTCGTCTCCCGGGCCCGGCGCCACGGTCTCGCGCTCACCCCGCGAGACCTGTTCGCCCACCAGACCGTTGCGGCGCTGGCGGTCGCCGCGGGGACGGCCGCGGTGACGGTGGCCGAGCAGGGCCCGGTCAGCGGGCCCGCCGCCCTGACCCCGATCCAGCACTGGTTCTTCGGCGGGGACTTCGGCGACGCCGCGGACTTCACCCAGTCCGTCCGGGTCGAGCGGGCCGAGCCGTACGACATCGACCGCCTGCGCACCGCGCTGGCCACGCTGACCGGGCACCACGACGCGCTGCGGATGCGGTTCACCGGCGGCGGCCAGGTCAACGCCCCGGCCGAGCCGGCCGAGATCCTCGGCGCCGTCATCGACGTCGCCGCCGGGCCGCTGCTGTCCGCCGAACTGCTCGAACCGGCCGTGCTGCGGCTGACCGTCGACCACCTGGTCGTCGACGGTGTCTCGTGGCGGATCCTGGTGGAGGACCTCGAAACCGCCTACGAGCAGCGCCCGCTCCCGCCGAAGACGACGTCGTTCCGCGACTGGGCCAACCGGCTCGCCGACCGGGCCGAAACCGGCGGCTTCGACGACGAACTGCCGTACTGGCGCACGGCTCTCGACGTGGACGCATCCCTGCCCGTCGACGGCGCGGCCGGAGACGGCACCACCGGAACGGTCACCACGCGGCTGGACGCCGAGCTGACCCGGGCCCTGCTGCAGGACGTCCCGGGCGCCTACCGGACCCAGGTCAACGACGTGCTGCTGGCCGCGCTCGGCCGGGTCCTGGCCCGCTGGACCGGACGCGACCACGTGGTGATCGACCTGGAAGGGCACGGCCGCGAGGACCTGTTCGACGACGTCGACCTGTCCCGCACGGTCGGCTGGTTCACCTCGATGTACCCGGTCGCGCTGCGGATCGGCGACGGCTGGGCCGCCCTGCTCAAGTCGGTCAAGGAGCAGCTGCGCGCGGTACCCCGCCGAGGCGTGGGCTTCGGCGCGCTGCGGTACCTGACCGGGACCGCACCGGCGGTCGACGCCGAGGTCGGCTTCAACTACCTGGGCCGGTTCGAAGGTGCGGCCGGCAGCTTGGACTCCGCCGTCGGCGCCGGCGCGGGCCGGGCGCACCTGCTCGACGTCGTCGGCCGCGTGGAGGCCGATTCCCTGGAGCTGACCTGGTACTACTCGCCCGGCGTGCACACCGCCGGGACGGTCGAGCGGCTGGCCGCCGACCTGGTGGCGGCGCTCGGCGACGCCGTCGCGCACTGCGCCGAGCCCGGAGCGGGCGGCCGGACGCCGTCCGACTTCCCGCTCGCCGGGCTGGACCAGCGGCAGGTCGACCGGATCGCCGGCGACGGCCGGGCCGTGGCCGACATCCACCCGCTGACCCCGATGCAGGCCGGCATGGTCTTCCACGGGCTTTCCCAGCAGGCGCAAGGGGTCTACTTCGAACAGGTCACCGCCGTCCTCGACGGCGTCGCCGACCCGCACGCGCTCGCCGCGGCCTGGCAGCACGTCGTCGACCGGACGCCGGTCCTGCGCGGCCGCGTCGTCTGGGAGGACGTCACCGACCCGCTGCTCGTGGTGCACCGCGACGTGCGCCTGCCGGTCACCGAGCTCGACTGGCGGGACCTCGACGCCGCCGAAGCCCTGCGCGACCTGCTCGCTCGCGACCGTGCCCAGCCGTTCGACCTGGCCGCGGCGCCGCTGCTGCGGGTCACCCTGGCCCGGCTGCCCAGCGACGCCGTCCAGCTCCTCTGGACCTTCCACCACGTCCTGCTCGACGGCTGGAGCGTCTTCCAGGTCCTGTCCGACGTCTGCGCCGCGTACGCCGCCCTGCGCGACGGCGTCGCGCCGGTCCTGCCGAACCGGCGGCCGTTCGGCGACTACGTGACCTGGCTGGGGGCGCAGGGCCAAGCGGGCGCGGAGGAGTACTGGCGCCGCGAACTCGGCGACGTCACCGAGCCGACGCCGTTGCCCTGCGACCGGACCCCGGCCGCCGCCCACGAAGCGAGTTCGTCGGTGTGGGTCGGCCGGGACCTCGACGAGGACCGGACCGCCCGGCTCACCGCGTTCGCCCGGCGCGAGCGCCTGACGGTCAACGCGATCGTGCAGGGCGCGTGGGCGCTGCTGCTGTCCCGCCACAGCGGCGAGGACGACGTCTGCTTCGGCGCGACCGTGTCCGGCCGCCCGGCCGGGCTGGCCGGCGTCGACGACATCACCGGCATCTTCATCAACACGCTGCCGGTGCGGGTCGCGGTGGACCCGGCCGCGCCGGCCGCGGGCTGGCTGCGCGACCTGCAGGCCACGCAGGCGGAATCGCGCCGGTTCGAGCACGTCCCGCTGACCGCGGTGCAGGGCTGGAGCGGTGTCGGAGGCGGGCAGAACCTGTTCGACAGCATCGTGGTGTTCGAGAACTACCCGGTCACCGCCGACGACCTCGCGAGCCACGGCGTGCGCCTGCGCGACCTGGACGCGCGGGAGACGACCAGCTACCCGCTCAGCGTCGTGGCCTCCCCGGGCCCGCGCCTGTCGCTCGGGCTGGGCTACGACCCGGCGCTGTTCGACGCGGCGACGATCGAGCGGCTGGCCGGGCAGCTCGAGCACGTCCTCGGGGAGCTGGCCGACGTGCCGGACCGTCCATTGGGGACACTCGACGTCCTGACCGCGGCCGAACGCGAAGAGATCTTGGTGGCGTTCAACGACACCGGCCACGACGTCGAGCCGATGACCTTGACCCAGCTCATCGAGGCACAGGTGGCCCGGACCCCCGACGCCGTCGCGGTGCTCGCCGACGACGAGAGCCTGACCTTCGCCGAGCTGGACGCGCGCGCCAACCGGCTGGCCCGGACGCTGGCCGCGCGCGGTGCCGGGCCGGAGCGGATCGTCGCGCTCGCGCTGCCGCGCTCGGTGGAGATCGTCGTCGCGCAGCTGGCCGTGCTCAAGACCGGCGCCGCCTACCTGCCGATCGACCCGGAGTACCCGGCCGAGCGCATCGCCTTCATGATCGAAGACGCGGCCCCGGTCGTCGTGCTGACCCCCGCCGAACTGGCTGCTTTCGACGACGAGGACTCCGGGCCGTTCTCCCGGCCGGTGCCGCTCACCGCGCCGGCGTACGTGATCTACACGTCCGGCTCGACCGGCACCCCGAAGGGTGTCGTGGTCACCCACGCCGGCCTGGCGAGCTTCTCCGGCGCCGAGGTCGACCACTTCGACGTCCGGCCCGGCGACCGGGTGCTCCAGTTCTCCTCGCCGAGCTTCGACGCCTCGGTGCTGGAGCTGTGCATGGCCCTGCCCGCCGGGGCCGCGCTGGTCGTGCCACCGCCCGGCCCGTTGCTCGGCGAGCAGCTGGCCGGGGTGCTGCGCGACCGGGGTGTCACCCACGCGCTGATCCCGCCGGTGGCGATGGCGAGCGTGCCCGACGTGGCGCTGCCGGAGTTCCGGACGCTGGTGGTCGGCGGCGACGCCTGCACGGCCGACCTCGTCACGCGCTGGGCGCCGGGCCGCCGGATGGTCAACGCCTACGGCCCCACCGAGATCACCGTGGTCGCCACCTGGAGCGACCCGCTGGAGCCCGGCCGCACGCCACCGATCGGCCGGCCGATCCGCAACGCCCGCGTGCACGTCCTCGACGCCGCGCTGCGGCCGGTGCCGATCGGGGCGCCGGGGGAGCTGTACGTCTCCGGTTCCGGTGTCGCCCGCGGCTACCTGAACCGGCCGGGACTGACCGCGACGCGGTTCCTCGCCGATCCCTTCGGCGCGCCCGGCACCCGGATGTACCGCACCGGCGACCTGGTGCGGTGGCGGCCCGGCGGCACGCTCGAGTTCCTCGGCCGCGCCGACGACCAGGTCAAGATCCGCGGCTTCCGGATCGAGCCCGGGGAGATCGCGGCGGCCCTGCGGACCCACCCGGACGTCCGCGACGCCGCCGTCGTCGCGCTCGACCAGCGGCTGATCGCCTACGTCGTCGCCGGTTCGGTGGCCGGGCTGCGGGAGCACCTCGCCGCGACCCTGCCGGCGCACCTGGTGCCCGCCGTCTTCGTCGCGCTCGACGCGCTTCCGCTGACCGCCAACGGAAAACTGGACCGGCGGGCGCCGCCCCCCCCCCCCCCCCCCGGGGCGGGGGCGGGCGACGCCGGCCCCGGAAACGAAAACCAAAAGGGCCTCCCCCCCGTCTGGGGCGGGGGCCCCCGCCCCGCCCCCGCGGGCCCCCCTGGCCCCCCCCGTCTCCGCCGCCCCCGCCGCGCTCCCCCTGCCCGCCAACGGAAACCTGGCCCGGCGGGCGCTGCCCGCGCCCGCCGCGCCGGATGCGGGCGCGGACTACGCGGCCCCGGAAACCGAAACCGAAGAGGTCCTCGCCGCGATCTGGGCCGAGGCCCTCGGCCTCGACCGCGTCGGCGTCGAGGACAACTTCTTCGCCCTCGGCGGGGATTCCGTGCGCAGCCTGCGGATCACGTCGATGACCAAGTCCGCTTTCGACGTCCAGCTCACCCCCAAGGACGTCCTCGCCGCCGGCACCGTGCTGGCGCTGGCCGAGCTGGTCGAAGAACGGGTCCTGCGGGACCTCGAACGGCTCGCCGCCGGCCAAGACCTCTGACAACCCCAGGAAAGGAAACGACATGCGCGACGACATCGAGTTCCAGGTGCTGGTCAACGACGAGGGCCAGTACTCGCTCTGGCCGCTGACGAACGAGGTGCCCGCCGGCTGGCGCGCCGACGGGTTCCGCGGCGGCCGCCAGGAGTGCATGGACCACGTCGACGAGGTGTGGACCGACATGCGGCCGCTCAGCCTGCAGCGGCAGATGGCCGCCGACGGCTGAGCCCGCCCACGACCACGGCCCACCTGGGCCGCACCAACGCGAAAGGGTTCCCGCTCGTGCCTTCTTCATCGACGTTCTCCCAGACCATCCCCCTCCCGGTCCAAGCCGGTGCGGCCGTCCCCGAGGACGAGCGGCTGCGGCGCCTGCTCGCGGGCCTGGCCCGCAAGCACCAGGTGCCCGCGGCCCAGCTGGCGATCCGCGACGGCGGCCGGACGCGGTCCGTCGCGGTCGGCGACGTCACCGCCGCGTCGAAGTTCCCGGTCGGCTCCATCACGAAGGCGTTCACCGCGGCGCTCGCGATGCTGCTGGTCGCCGACGGCGACCTGGAACCCGGGGACGCCCTCGGGGAGCACCTCGCCGACCTCGGCCCCCAGGTCGGCAGACCCACGATCGTGCAGGTCCTGAGCCACACCGGCGGCCTGCCGGCCGCGCTCGGGGCCGGCGAGGGCACCGCGTCGGCCCGCCGGTACCTGCGGGCGTGCCGTGACGCCGGGCTCGTCCAGCAGCCCGGGCTGGGCTTCTCCTACTCCAACATCGGGTACGTGCTGACCGGCTACGTGGTCGAGGCCATCACCGGCATGAGCTGGTGGGAGGCCATGGACACGCTGCTGCTGGAGGCGCTCGGGATCGTCCCGGCGTTCGTCGTCGAGGCGGGCGCGCGGCGCCGGCCCGACGCCCACGTCAGCGGGCACGCGGTGCACGCGGCGACCGGCCGGGCGCGGCCGGTCGCGCAGACCCTGAGCGGCGTCGAGGCCGCGGCGGGCGCGCTCGCGCTGAGCGCGGAAGACCTCGTCGCGTTCGGCCGCATGTACGGCGGCGGCGAGAGCCCGCTGCCGGACGACCTGCTCGAGCTGATGCGGCGGCCGGTACCGGGCGCCGAACCCTTCGGCCTGGCCGACGGCTGGGGTCTCGGCCTCGCCGCCTACCGGGGCGCCGACGCGGACTGGACCGGGCACGACGGCACCGCCGACGGCACCTCCTGCCACCTGCGGGTGGATCCCGGGAACGACCGGGCCGTCGCGCTCACCACCAACGCGGGCAGCGGCTCGGCCCTGTGGGTGGACCTGGTCGCGCAGTTGCGCGCGGCGGGACTGCCGGTCGGCGACTACGAGCTGCCCGGCGACGGGAAGCGAGCCGCCCGCCCGGCGGCCGACCTGTCCGGCAGCTACACCAACGGCGACCTCGAATACCACGTCGATGTGCGTGCCGACGGCGCCGCGGTCCTGGTCGTCGACGGCGAGGTCTACCCGGAACTGGCGGTGCTCGACAACGGGGCGTTCTCCGTGCGTGAGCCCGGCACCGGCCGCCGGATCGTCGGCGGCCGCTTCCTGACCGACCCGGCCACCGGGACCGTCAGCGCGATGCAGTCCGGCGGCCGGATCGCCCGCCGCCGCAAGGCTTCCTGACCCGTCCCGCCCCCCGAACCGCCCGAGCCGTGCCGTAGAGGAAAGCGAATCATGACCACCTCGAGAAAGAGCCGCATCGACGCGCTGCCCGCCGAACTGCGCGAGACGCTCAAGCGCCGCCTGGCCGGGCGGGCCGAGCGCACCGACGTCATCGGCCGGGCCTCGCGTGAGGAGGACCTGCCGCTTTCCTTCGCCCAGCAGCGCCTGTGGTTCCTCGACGAGTTCCAGCCGGGGGACGCCGAGTACAACAGCGCGGTCGGGCTGCGGCTCACCGGGGCTCTCGACCCGGCCGCGCTCACCGGCGCGCTCGGGGACCTGGTGGCCCGGCACGAATCCCTGCGCACCACCATCGACGACGCCGCCGGCACGCCCGTCCAGGTCGTCCACCCGGCCCCGGACGTGCCGGTGCGGACGGTCGACCTGACGGCCGATCCCGCGCTGCGGCCCGCCGACCTGGACGAGGTGCTGAGCGCCGAGTACGCCCGGCCGTTCGACCTGCGCCGCGGCCCGCTGGTCCGGCTGCTGCTGGTGCGCGTCGCCGAAGAACACCACGTCCTGCTGCTCACCGCTCACCACGTCGTCACCGACGGCGAGTCGATGGGCATCCTGGTCGCCGAGCTCGGTGCGCTCTACGCGGCCGCCGTGCGCGGCGAACCCGCGGACCTGCCCGAGCCGGCGATCCAGTACGCCGACTTCGCCGTGTGGCAGCGCAACCGGCTGGCCGGGCCGGCCCTGGACCGGCACCTCGCCTACTGGACCACGCAACTGGCCGGGGTCGAGCCGCTGGACCTGCCGGCCGACCGGCCGCGGCCCGCTGTGCGCACGACCGCGGGCGCGCTCCACGGGTTCAGCGTCCCGGGCGAGGTCGCCACCGCGCTCGCCGCCCTCGCCCGGGCCCACGACACGACGCTCTACACCGTGCTGGTCGCGGCCTGCCAGGTGCTGTTCGCCCGGTACACCGGCCGCGACGACATCGCGCTCGGCACCGTCGTGTCCGGCCGGGGCCGCCCGGAACTCGAGCGGACGGTCGGCTTCTTCGTCGACACCGTAGTCGTCCGCTCCACAGTGGACGGATCCACGCCGTTCGAAGCTTTTCTCGACGCCGTCCGCACGACGGTCCTGGAGTCCTTCGAGCACGCCGAAGCGCCGTTCGAGAAGCTCGTCGAGGCCCTGAAGATCGAGCGTGACCCCAGCCGCAACCCCCTGTTCGACGCCATGGTGCTGCTGCACGGGAGCCCGGCCGGGCAGCCGGACTTCGGCGGGCTGACCGCCGAACCGGTCGAGGTGACCCGGCGCGCGGCCAACTTCGACCTCACCGTCGAGTTCCAGCCGGCCGACGGCGGCCTGGAAGGGTCGTTGGAGTACAACACCGACCTGTTCGACGAGCGGACCGCCGCCGCGCTGGCCGAACACCTCACCGTGCTGCTCACCGGCATCGCCGCCGACGCCGCCCGCCCGGTCGGCGAGCTCCCGCTGCTCACCGAGGCCGAGCAGCAGCGGCTCGCCGAGTGGAACGACACCGGCCTCGACGTCCCCGAGGCCACCCTCACCGAGCTGTTCGAATCCCAGGTCCACCGCATCCCGGACGAGACCGCGCTGGTCGCCGGGGCCACCACGCTCACCTTCGCCGAGCTGAACACCCGCGCCAACCGGCTCGCGCGTCACCTGGTGGCGCTCGGCGCCGGCCCGGAACGGGTCGTCGCCCTCGCGCTGCCGCGCACGGCCGACGCGATCGTCGCGTTGCTCGCCGTGCTGAAGGCGGGCGCGGTGTACCTGCCGATCGACCCGGCGCTGCCCGCCGACCGGATCGAGCTGCTGCTGCGCGACGCCGGCGCCACGCTGGCCGTCACCCACGAGACCACCCCGGTCACCGGCGCCGGGCTCGTCCTCGGTACCGCGGAGACCACCGCCGCGCTGGGGGAGTACCCGGGCACCGACCTGACCGACGCCGACCGCGTCGCGCCGCTGCGTCCGGCCAACACCGCCTACGTCATCTACACCTCCGGCTCCACCGGCCGGCCCAAGGGCGTGGCCGTCCCGCACCGCAACCTCACCAACCTGCTGGCCGGCCACCGCACCGGCTTCGCCGCCCCGGGACGGCGGCTGCGGGTCGCGCTGACCGCCACCCTGTCGTTCGACACCTCGCTCGAAGGCCCGGTGCTCATGGCCGACGGCCACGAGCTGCACCTCATCGGCGACGACGTCCGCCTGGACGCGCACGCCCTCGTCGACCACATCGCCGACCACCGGATCGACTTCCTCGACCTGACCCCGACCTACCTGCGCCGGCTCGTGCCCGCCGGGCTGCTGACCGACCCGCGGCACCGCCCGAAGATCCTGATGCTCGGCGGCGAAGCCCTCGACGAGACGCTCTGGCGCGCCCTGTCCGACGCCGAAGTGACGGTGGCGCACAACTTCTACGGCCCGACCGAGTACACGGTGGACGCGGTGTCCGCCCAGGTCGGCGCGACCGCCCGGCCCGTGCTCGGCCGCCCGCTGGCCAACACCCGAGCCCACGTCCTCGACGAGGACCGCCGGCCGGTGCCCATCGGCGTCGCGGGCGAACTCTGCCTGGCCGGCGCGCAGCTCGCGCGCGGCTACCTCGGCCGGCCGGGCCGGACCGCCGGCAGCTTCGTCGCGAACCCGTTCGGGGCGCCCGGTGAGCGGATGTACCGCACCGGCGACCGCGTGCGCTGGACCGCGGACGGGCAGCTGGAGTACCTGGGCCGCCTCGACGACCAGGTCAAGATCCGCGGCTTCCGCGTCGAACCCGGTGAGGTCGAGGCCGCGCTGCTGCGCCTGCCCGACGTCTCCGCGGCCGTCGTCGTCGCCCACCGCGGCGACGACGGGCACGCCCGGCTGGTGGCCTACGTCGTCGCGGCCGGCCCGGCCGCACCGGCCGCCGCCGACCTCCGCGAAGCCCTCCGGGCGAGCCTGCCCGACTACCTGGTGCCCTCGGCCTACGTCCCGATCGACGCCGTTCCCGTGACGCCGCAAGGGAAAGTCGACCGCCGGGCGCTCCCGGCCCCCGGCGTCCCCGAGGACGGCGACCAGGCCTACGTCGCGGCGCGGACGCCGGTCGAGCACCAGCTGGTGGCCATCTGGGCCGAGGTGCTCGGCAACGATCGCGTCGGGGTCGAGGACAACTTCTTCGGCCTCGGCGGCGACTCGATCCTGAGCATCCAGGTCGTCGCCCAGGCCCGCCAGGCCGGGCTGCGGCTCACCTCGCGCGACATCTTCCTGCACCAGACCATCGCCGGGCTCGCGACCGTCGTGCAGTCCGCCGCCGCGCTCACCCCGGACACGACGGCGCCGATCACCGGGCCCGCGCCGCTGACCCCGATCCAGCACTGGTTCTTCGGCACCCACGGCCCGCTGGACCACTTCACGATGTCTCAGCTGCTCGAACTGCCCGCCGACGTCGACCACGACGCCCTCCGGACCGCCGTCGACGCGGTCGTCGCCCACCACGAGGCCCTCCGGACCCGGTTCCTCCACCTCGACGGCGAGTGGCGGCAGGAAGTCGTGCCGACGCCGCCGACGGGGGTGCTGTGGAGCCGTGACCTGTCCTCGCTCGGCGAAGCCGGGCAACGCGCCGGGATCGAAGCCGCGGCGGGCCAGGTGCGCGCCGGGCTCGACCTGACGACCGGCGTGGTCGCCGGGGCGGTGCTGCTGGTGCGCGGCACCCAGCCGCCACTGCTGTTCCTGGCCGTGCACCACCTCGTGGTCGACGGCGTGTCGCTGCGGGTGCTGCTCGCCGACCTCGACACCGCCTACCACCAAGCCCGCACCGGTGCCCCCGTCCGGCTGCCGGCCGCGGGCACGACGTTCACCCGGTGGGCGCACCTGCTGCGCGAGCACGTCCGCTCCGGCGCCTTCGACGGCGACGTCGGGCACTGGGCCCGGGTGGCCGGCCGGGTGCCGACGGCGCTGCCGGTCGACCACGACGGCGCCGGCACCACGGGCTCCACGCGCACGCTGACCGTGAGCCTCGGTGCCGGCGACACCGGCGCGCTGCTGCACCGGGTCCCCGCGGCCTACCGGACGCAGGTCAACGACGTGCTGCTGAGCGCGCTCGGCCGGGCGCTGGCGGACCGCACCGGCCAGGACGGCGTCCTGCTCGCGCTGGAGGGCCACGGCCGAGAAGACGTCCTGGACGGCGTCGACCTGTCCCGCACGGTCGGCTGGTTCACCACGCAGTTCCCGGTGGCGCTCGACCTGCCGCCGTCGGGGGACTGGGGTGCCACCCTCAAGGCGGTCAAGGAGCAGCTGCGGGCCGTCCCGCGCCGCGGCCTCAGCTACGAGGCCCTGCGCCACCTCGGCGCCGCCGGCGCGCCCGGCAGCGAGCTGAAGTCCTTGCCGCTGCCCCAGATCTGCTTCAACTACCACGGCCGCTGGGACGGCGGAAGCGGCGGCGAGGGGCTCTTCCGCGGCCGGCTCGACGGCGCGGGCGCGGACATCGCGCCCGACGAGGCCGGCACCTACCAGCTGGACGTGACCGGTGTCGTCGACGGCGGCGAGCTTTCGCTGACGTGGAGCTACTCCGAGCAGGTCAACAACCGCGAGACGGTGCAGGAGCTGGCCGAGGCGATGCTGGCGGGCCTGCGCGAGATCGTCGCGCACTGCGCGGAGCCCGGCGCCGGCGGCCGCACGCCGTCCGACTTCCCGCTCGCCCGCCTCGATCAAGCAGGCGTGGACAGCATCGCCGGTGACGGCCACGACGTCGAGGACGTCTACCCGCTCACTCCGCTGCAGGCGGGCATGCTGTTCCACAGCCTGCTCGACCCCGCTGCCGACGCCTACGTCGACCAGGCGCGGATGCTGCTCGACGGCGTCCGCGACCCGGAGGCGTTCGCGCGGGCCTGGCAGCAGGTGGCCGACCGGACCCCGGTGCTGCGCACCCAGCTGGTCTGGGAGGGCGTCGAGGAACCGCTGCAGGTGGTGCGCCGCCGCGCGGCCGTGCCGATCACCCGCCACGACTGGCGCGGCCTGTCCGAGGACGAGCAGGCCGCCGAGCTGGCGCGGCTCTCGGCCGAGGACGCCGCCGCCGGGATGGACCTGGCCACCGCCCCGCTGATGCGGCTGGCCGTCATCGCGCTGCGCCACGACCAGGTGCTGCTGATGTGGACCTCGCACCACATCGTGCTCGACGGCTGGAGCCTGGCCCAGATCTTCACCGAAGTGGTCGAGCAGTACGCCGCCATCACCGGCAGCCGCGTCCCGCGGATCCCGGCCCACCGCCCGTTCCGCGACTACCTCGCCTGGCTGGCCGCGCAGGACGTCACCGCGGCCGAGAACCACTGGCGCGAGGTGCTGGCCGGGTTCGCCACCCCGACACCGCTGCCCTGGGACCGGTCACCGGCCCAGGCCCACCGGACCCGGACCGCGCAGCCGGTCCGCGGCTCGCTGACGGCCGAAGACACGACCCGCCTGCGCGACGTCGCCCGAAGACACGGCCTGACCGTCAACACCCTCGTGCAGGGCGCGTGGGCGCTGCTGCTGGCCCACCAGAGCGGCGAGGACGACGTCGTGTTCGGCACCACCGTCTCCGGCCGGCCCGACGACCTGCCCGGCGTGGAAACCATGATCGGGATGTTCATCAACACCATCCCGACGCGCACCCGGATCGACGGCGGCGAGCCGGTCGTGGCCTGGCTGCGCCGGCTGCAGGACGAGCAGAACCGGGCCCGGCGCTTCGACTTCGTCGCCCTCGGGCGGCTGCGCGCGCTCAGCGACGTCCCGGCCGGGCAGAACCTCTTCGACAGCATGGTCGCGTTCGAGAACTACCCGTTCGACGAGCACGCCGCCGCGCGCGCCGGGGTCACCCTGCGCGAGGTGACCGCGCTCGACGCCACCACCTTCCCGATCACCCTGCGCGCCTACGCCGGCGAACAGCTGGGCTTCGAGCTGGCCACCGATCCGGCGCTGTTCGACCCGGCCACCGCCGAGGCCCTGGCCGCCCGGCTGGGGACCCTGCTGGTGGCGCTGGCCGAGAACCCGGACCGCACGATCGCGCGGCTGCCGTGGCTCTCGGCCGACGACCGCGCGCAGCTGCCCGGCGGCGCGGACCCGGTCTCGCTGCCCGCACCGACCATCACGGACCTGTTCGCCGCCCAGGTGGCCGCGACCCCGGACGCGATCGCGCTCACCGGCGAGGGCACCGCCCTGTCCTACGCCGAACTCAACCGCCGCGCGAACCGGCTGGCCCACCGGCTGATCGCGCTCGGCGCCGGGCCCGAGCGGTACGTCGCCCTGCGCCTGCCGCGCTCGCCGGAACAGGTCGTCGCGATCCTCGCCGTGCTCAAGGCCGGCGCCGCCTACCTGCCGATCGACCCGGCCACGCCGGACGAGCGCGTCGAGCGGATGCTCGCCGACACCGACCCGGTCGCCGTGCTGACTCCCGAGGACGTCGAGGTCGCCGGCCCCGACACCGACCCGCCGCCGCGGTGCACGCCCGAGCATCCCGCTTACGTCATCTACACCTCCGGCTCGACCGGGCAGCCCAAGGGCGTGGTGATCCCGCACCGCAACGTCACCCGGCTGTTCGCCGCCACCGCCGCCCGGTTCGGCTTCGGCGGCGGCGACGTGTGGACGCTGTTCCACAGCTACGCCTTCGACTTCTCCGTCTGGGAGATCTGGGGCCCGCTGCTGCACGGCGGCCGGCTCGTCGTCGTCCCGCACGCCGTGTCCCGCTCGCCGCGGGAGTTCCTGCGCCTGCTGGCCGACGAAGGCGTCACCGTGCTCAACCAGACGCCGTCGGCGTTCTACCAGCTGTGCCGCGCCGACGAAGACGACCCGGACCTCGGCGCCCGGCTGGCACTGCGGCACGTGATCTTCGGCGGCGAGGCACTCGACACGCGCCGCCTGTCCGGCTGGTTCCGCCGCCACGGAGCCACCGCGCCCCGCCTGGTCAACATGTACGGCATCACCGAGACCACCGTCCACGTCACCCATCACGACCTGGTCCCCGACGCTCCCGGTCTCGTCGGGGACGTCCTGCCCGACCTGCGCGGCTACGTCCTCGACGCCGACCTGAACCCCGTCCCGGCCGGCGTGCCGGGTGAACTGCACGTCGCCGGGGCCGGCCTGGCCCGCGGTTACCTAGGCCGGCCCGGGCTGACCGCCGCCCGGTTCGTCGCCGACCCGTTCGGCGCGCCCGGCTCGCGGATGTACCGCTCCGGGGACCTGGTGTCCCGCACCGGAAGCGGCGCGCTGCGCTACCGCGGGCGTGCCGACCAGCAGGTCAAGATCCGCGGCTTCCGCATCGAACCGGGCGAGATCGAGGCCACCCTGCTCGCCCTGCCGGAGGTCGGCTCGGCCGCCGTCCTCGCCCGCGAGGACGAGCCCGGCCGCAGGCGGCTGGTCGCCTACGTCGTCCCGGCCGACCCGCAGGACCCGCCGGCCGCGGCCCTGCTGCGCGAGCGGCTGGCCCGGTCGCTGCCCGAGTACATGGTGCCGTCGGCGTTCGTCACGATCGACGAGATGCCGTTGACCCGCAACGGAAAACTCGACCACCGCGCGTTACCCGCGCCGGCCGCCGCCGGCTCGGCGGGCGCGGAGTTCCTCGAGCCGCGCACCGACGCCGAACGCACGGTCGCCGCGGTCCTGGCCGCCACCCTGGGCGTGGACCGGGTCGGGGCCGAGGACAGCTTCTTCTCCCTCGGCGGGGATTCCATCCTCAGCATCCGGCTGGCCTCCGCGCTGCGTGACGCTCTCGGTGTCGACGTCTCCCCGCGCAGCGTGTTCGACACCCCGACCGTCGCCGGACTCGCGGCCACCCTCACGGCGGCGCCCGCCGGCCCGGGAACCGCGGCGATCACCCCGGTGAGCCGCGAGGACGACCTGCCGCTGTCGTTCGCCCAGCAGCGCCTGTGGTTCCTCGAGGAGTTCGCACCCGGCAGCACCGACCACGTCACCGTCTTCGGTGTGCGCCTGCGCGGCGACCTGCGGGCCGACGCGCTCGCCGCGGCGCTGAACACCCTGATCGCCCGGCACGAGTCCCTGCGCACCACCTTCGGCGTCACCGACGGCCGGCCCCGCCAGATCGTCGGCGAGCCGTGGGAGCTGGCCCTGCCCGTCACCGACGTCGGCAGCGACCCCGGCGCCCTGCGGCGGCTGCTCGCCGACGACCTCGCCCGGCCGTTCGACCTGACCCGCGGGCCGCTGCTGCGGGCCCGGCTCGCCCGCGTCGCCCCGGACGACCACGCGCTCGTGCTGTCCCTGCACCACATCGTCACCGACGGCTGGTCGATGGGCGTGCTCGCCGGCGAGCTGGCCGCCCTCTACGGCAACGAGCACACCGAGCTGCCCGTGTTGCCGGTCCAGTACGCGGACTTCTCGGCGTGGCAACGAGAACTGCCCGTCGAGGACCAGCTCGGGTTCTGGCGCCGCCAGCTCGACGGCTTGCGCCCGCTGGACCTGCCGGCCGACCGCCCCCGGCCGGTCGTCCGGACGTCGCACGGCGCCGAGCACGAGTTCACCCTCGCCGCCGAGCCGCTCGCCGGGCTGCGCCGGCTGGCCGCCGACCGGGACACGACCCTGTTCACCGCCCTGGCCGCGGCCTGCCAGCTGGTGCTGCGCCGGTGGTCCGGGCAGGACGACGTCGCCGTCGGCACGATCACCTCCGGCCGCGACCATCCCGAGGTGCAGCACCTGGTCGGGATGTTCGTCAACACCGTGGTGCTGCGGTCGCGCCTGGACGGGCAGCAGGACTTCGGGGAGGTCCTCACCGCCGTCCGCCGGACGGTCCTGGACGCGTTCGCCCACCAGGACGTGCCGTTCGAGCGGCTCGTGGACGAGCTGAGCCCCGAGCGCGACACCAGCCGCACACCGCTGTTCGAGGTGCTGGTGACCCTGCAGAACGCCGGCAACCGGCTGCCCGCCTTAGCCGGGCTCGCCGCGAGCGACCTCGAGCTGCCGATGACGACCGCGGGCTTCGACCTCAGCATCGAGTTCGAAGAACGCCCCGACGGCCTGCGCGGCCTGCTGAACTACCGCACCGACCTGTTCGACGCGGCCACGATGGGGCGCTTCGCCGAGCACCTGACGGTGCTGCTCACCGCCGTCGCGGCCGACCCCACGCGGCCCGTCGACACACTGCCGCTGCTGCCCGCGGCCGAACACGACCTGGTCGTCGGGACCTGGAACGCCACCGACCGCCCGGAGCCCGGCGTCACCGTGACCGAGCTGTTCGAGGCGCAGGCCGCGCAAACCCCGCACGCGACCGCGCTGGTCTGCGGAGACACCACGCTGAGCTTCGCCGAGCTGAACAGCCGCGCGAACCGGCTCGCTCGCGACCTCGCCGGCCGCGGTGCGGGTCCGGAGCGGTTCGTGGCCGTTTCCCTGCCCCGCTCCGCGGACCTCGTCGTCACGCTCCTCGCCGTGCTCAAGGCCGGGGCCGTGGTCCTGTACCTGGATCCCGAGCTGCCCGAGCGGCGCCGGGACGCGCTGCTTTCCGACACCCGGCCCGCGGTCGTGGTCACCGAACCGACCACCGTGCCGGACTCGGTGTCCGATGTGGACCTGAGAGATGCCGGGCCGCTCGCGCTCGACAACGCGGCCTACGTCATCTACACCTCCGGCTCGACCGGGCTGCCGAAGGGCGTCGTCGTCAGCCACCGCGCCCTGGCCAACCTGGCCGCCGACCACGCGGGCGCATTCGCCGCCGCGGCCGGGAAGGACCGCCTGCGGGTCGCGCTCACCGCCGCGTTCTCGTTCGACGCGTCTTGGGAAGCCCTGCTGCTGATGCTCACCGCCGGGCACGAACTGCACGTCATCGACGGCGACACCCGGCTCGACCCCGCGCTGCTCGCCGGTTACGTGGCCGACCGCGGGATCGACCTGGTCAACTCGACACCGTCGTTCGTCCGGCACCTGCTCGACGCGAGCGAGCACCGGCCGTCGGTCCTGCTGCTGGGCGGGGAGGCCGTCGGCGACGCGCTGTGGCGCGAACTCGCAGCGACCGGCGGCGTCACGGCGTTCAACATCTACGGCCCCACCGAATGCACGGTCGACGCCACCTTCGCGCGGATCGGCGACGGCGAGCGCGAGACGATCGGCCGCCCGGTGGGCAACGTGCGCGCCTACGTCCTCGACGACCGGCTGCGCCCGGCGCCGATCGGTGTCCCGGGCGAGCTGCACCTGGCGGGCACCCAGCTCGCCCGCGGGTACCTCAACCGGCCCGGGACGACCGCGGAGAGGTTCCTGCCGAACCCCTTCGGCGCGCCGGGAAGCCGGATGTACGCCACCGGTGACCGCGTCCGCTGGACCCGCGACGGAAACCTGGAGTACCTCGGCCGCGCCGACGACCAGGTCAAGATCCGCGGCTTCCGGATCGAGCCCGGCGAGGTCGAGACGGCCCTGCGCGCCTTGCCGGAGGTCGCCGACGCGGTCGTCGTGGCTCGCCACGACGACGGCCACGCCCGTCTCGTCGCCTACGTCGTCACGACGGGCGAGCCGGGCGACCTGCGAACCCGGCTGAAGGCGAGCCTGCCCGACCACCTGGTGCCCACGGTGTTCGTGCGGCTCGACCGGCTTCCGCTGGCCGCCAGCGGCAAGGTCGACCGCGGCGCGCTGCCCGCGCCCGCCCCGATCGTGACCCCGGCCGCCGGCCGGATCGCGCCGCGGACGCCGGCCGAGGAGCTGCTGGCGTCGATCTGGGCCGAGGTCCTGGGCGTCGAGCAGCCGGGTGTGGCGGACAACTTCTTCGCCCTCGGCGGGGATTCCATCCTGAGCATCCAGGTCGTCTCCCGGGCCCGGCAGCACGGCCTGCGCCTGACGTCCAAGGACGTCTTCCGGCACCAGAACATCGCCGAGCTGGCGCTGGTCGCCGGCGCGGACGAGCCCGGCGGTCCCGAAGCGGCTTTCACGGGCCCGGCCCCGCTGACCCCGATCCAGCAGTGGCTCTTCGACACCGGCAACTCCCGGTTCACGATGTCCACAGTGGCCGAACTCGACCCCGGCCTGGACGTCCCGGCCCTCACCGCCGCCCTCGACGCCGTCCTGTCCCGCCACGAAGCCCTGCGCACCCGGTTCACGCACGATGCCGACGGCTGGCGTCAGGAGTTCCGCGCCGACGCGGAGATCCCCGCACTCCGGCTCGTCGACATGTCCACTGTGGACGAGGCCGGCACGGCGATGCGCGCCGCCGCGGCCGAAGCGCGTGCCACGCTGAGCGTCGGGGACGGCCCGCTCGTCGCGGCCGTGCTGTTCACCTTCGGCCCGGCGCGGCCGCCGTCCCTGCTGCTGACCGTCCACCACCTGGTGGTCGACGGCGTTTCGTGGCGGATCCTGCTCGCCGACCTCGAAACCGCGTACCGCCAGGTGCTCGCGGGCCGCCCGGTCGACCTCGGGCCCGGGACGACGAGCTACTTCCGCTGGGCCGACCGGCTCGCCACGCACGTCCGCGTCGGCGGCCTCGACACCGAACTGCCCTACTGGACCGGGGTGCTCGACGGTCCCGCCGCGGACCTGCCGGTCGACGCGGCGGGGGAGAACACCGGCTCTCGCACGGTCACCTCGGCCCTGGACGCCGCCACCACCGACGCCCTGCTGCGCCAGGTCCCCGACGTCTACCGCACGCAGGTCAACGACGTCCTGCTCAGCGCCCTGGGCCGGGTTTTGGCCCGGTGGAACGGATCCGAGCGGGTCCTGGTCGCGCTGGAGGGGCACGGCCGTGAGGAGCTCTTCGACGACCTCGACCTGTCCCGCACGGTCGGCTGGTTCACCGCCGAGTTCCCCGTCGCGCTCACGCTCCCGGACACCGAAGACTGGGGGCCGACGCTGAAGGCGGTCAAGGAGCAGCTGCGGGCCGTGCCCGGCAAGGGCCTCGGTTACGGCGCGCTGAGCCGGCTCGTACCGGACTCGCCCCTGCGCGATGCCCGTACCCCGCAGATCTCGCTGAACTACCTCGGCCAGTGGACCGCCGCCGGCGGCGACGGCGGCCTCTACCGGGGCTTCGGCGGCGACCTGGGCGAAGACGACACCCGGCCGCGCAGTCACCTGCTCGACGTCGTCGGCATCGTCGAGGGCGGCCGGCTGGAGCTGGCCTGGACGTATTCCCCCGGCGTGCACCGCGAAAGCACCGTGCGGGACCTCGCCGGGCAGGTCACCGCGGCGCTGCGCGAGATCGTCGTGCACTGCGCCACTCCCGGCGCCGGCGGCCGGACGCCCGCGGACTTCCCGCTCGCCCGGCTGAGCCAGCGCGAACTCGACGTCGTGGCCGGCGACGGCCGGGACGTCGAGGACGTCTACCCGCTCACGCCGCTGCAGGCCGGCATGGTGTTCCACACCCTGTTCGACAGCGGCTCCCCGGCGTACTTCGAACAGGTCCGCGTGCGCCTGGCCGGGGTCGCCGATCCCACCGGGCTCGCCGCGGCCTGGCAGCGGGTGGTGGACCGCACGCCGGTGCTGCGGACCCGGCTGGTCCTGACCGGCGTCGAGGAGCCCGTCCAGGTGGTGGACCGCGCGGCCACGCTGCCGGTCACCCACCACGACCTGCGCGACCTCGGCCCGGCGGCTCGTGAGGCGGCCGTGCGGGAGCTGCTCGAAGCCGACCGCGCGGTGCCGTTCGACCTGAGCCGGGCCCCGCTGACCCGGCTGGCGATCGCCGCGCTGCCCGGCGACGAGGTCGACCTCGTCTGGACCTCCCACCACGTCCTGCTCGACGGCTGGAGCTCCGCCCAGGTCTTCGCCGAGGCGTGCGAGCAGTACGCCGCGACCACGTCGGGCACCCGGTCGGGCCTGGTCACCCGCCGCCCGTACCGCGACTACCTCGGCTGGCTGGCCGAGCGCGACCAGACCCGCGCCGACGCGTTCTGGCGCGCCACCCTGGCCGGGTTCGACGCGCCGACGGCGTTGCCCTACGACCGCCCGCCGGCCGAGGCCCACCGGTCCCGCTCGACCGATGCGGTCCGCACCGGGCTGGCCCCGGCCGCGACGCTGCGGCTGCGCGAGTTCGCCCGGACCCACGGCCTCACCGTCAACACGGTCGTCCAGGGCGCCTGGGCGCTGCTGCTGTCGCTGCTGTCCGGCGACCGGGACGTCGTGTTCGGCACCACCGTCTCCGGCCGCCCGGCCGACCTGGCCGGCGTCGAAACGATGATCGGCATGTTCATCAACACCATCCCCACCCGCGTGCGCCTCGACGGCACCCAGCCGGTCGCGGCGTGGCTGGGGGAGCTGCAGGCGGCCCAGAGCGAAGCGCGTGACCACGACTTCGTCTCGCTGGGCCGGCTCCGGCCGCTCAGCGACGTCGCCGCCGGGCAGAACCTGTTCGACAGCATGGTGGTCTTCGAGAACTACCCGATCAGCGAGCCCGCGACCACGGGCGCGCCCCGGGTCGTCGAGGTCGCCTCGGCCGACGCCACCAACTTCCCGCTGTGCCTGCGCGCGTCCCTCGATGAAGGCCTCACCGTCGACCTCGCCTACGACCCGGGACTGTTCGACGCCGGTTCGATCACGGCGATGACCGACCGGCTCGGCCTGCTGCTCGACGCCGTCACCGCCGATCCCACCCGGCCGCTGGCGCGGCTGCCGTGGGTCGAGGGCGCCGAACGCGCCCAGGTGCTCGCCGACGCCCACGGCGCGGGCGGGCCCGCACCCGCCGCGACCGTGCCGGCGCTGTTCGCCGACCAGGTCCGCCGTCGGCCGGACGCGCCCGCGGTCGTCTCCGGCGACCGGACCCTGACCTACACCGAGCTGGACGAACGGGCGAACCATCTCGCGCACCGGCTGGTCGAGCTGGGCGTCGGCGCCGAAGACCGCGTCGGCCTGCTGCTCGAACCGTCGGCAGACCACGTCGTCGCCGAGCTGGCCGTGCTCAAGGCGGCCGCGGCCTACGTGCCGCTGGACACCCGTGCCCCGCACGAGCGGCTGCGGGCCGTGCTGGCCGAGGCCGCGGTGACGGTCGTGGTGGCCGGGCCGACCTGGGTGACCACCGCCGAGTCCGTCCACAGTGGACCCACGTTGACCGTGGGCGGGCAGCGGTCCTCCTCGGCACCGGAGCGTGCGGCCGATCCCGGCAGCCTCGCCTACGTGATGTACACGTCGGGCTCGACCGGGACGCCGAAGGGTGTCGCGGTGTGCCACCAGGACATCACCGCGCTGGCCCAGGACTCGAGGTTCGCCGGTGACGCCCACGCCCGGGTGCTGGCCCACTCGCCGCTGGCCTTCGACGCCTCCACTTACGAGCTGTGGGCCCCGCTGCTCACCGGCGGCGCCGTGGTCCTGCCCGACGGCCCCGACCTGACCGTGGAGTCGTTGCGGCGCGCGGTGTCCGAGCACGGCGTGACGGCGGCATGGCTGACCGCGGGGCTGTTCCGGCTCCTCGCCCACGACGCCCCGGACGCCTTGCGCGGCCTGCGCGAGGTGTGGACCGGTGGTGACGTCGTCCCGCCGGCCGCGGTGCGGGCGGTCCAAGCGGCCTGCCCCGGCCTCGTCGTGGTCGACGGGTACGGCCCCACCGAAACCACCACCTTCGCCACGTCCTACCGGCTGACCGCGGACGTGCCCGAGCCGATCCCGATCGGCCGCCCGCTCGACGGTGTCCGCGCCTACGTGCTCGACCGCGACCTGCGGCCGCTGCCGGCGGGCGCGCCGGGCGAGCTGTGCCTCGCCGGGCCCGGCCTGGCGCGCGGCTACCTCGGCCGTCCGGGCGCGACCGCCGACCGGTTCGTCGCCGACCCGTTCGGCGCGCCGGGGGAGCGGATGTACCGGACCGGGGACGTCGTCCGCCGTGACGCCGACGGCGACCTGGTGTTCCTCGGCCGCTCCGACGACCAGGTCAAGCTGCGCGGGTTCCGGATCGAGCCCGCCGAGATCGAAGCCGTGCTCACCGCCCACCCGGCGATCGCGCAGGCGATCGCGACGGTCCACACCGACGCCGCCGGCACCCGCCGGCTGGTGGCCCACGTCGTCGCCACCCCGGGGCGGACCGCCGACCCGGCCGAGCTGCGCGCGCACGCCGCCGAGACCCTGCCCGAGTACATGGTGCCCGCGGTCGTCCTGGTGCTGCCGGTACTTCCGTTGAACCGCAACGGAAAGGTCGACCGCCGCGCGCTGCCCGCGCCGGACGGCCCGATCCCGGCCCAGCGCGCCTACGTCCCGCCCGCCACGGTGACCGAGCAGACCGTCGCCGGAATCTGGCAGCGGCTGCTCGGCACCGCCCGGGTCGGCGCGCAGGACAACTTCTTCGAGCTCGGCGGTGACTCGATCCTCAGCATCCGGCTCGTTTCCCGGCTGCTGGCCGAATTCGCCGTGTCGATGTCGCCGCGCGCGGTGTTCGCGCACCCGACGGTGGCCCGGCTCGCCGCGGCGATCGACACCGTCGGCGCCGCCCGCACCGCCGCCGACCCGATTCCCGCCGTGCCCCGCGACCGGCCGCTGCCGCAGTCCTTCGCCCAGCAGCGCTTGTGGTTCCTCGACGAGTTCGAACCCGGCGGCACCGAGTACGTCACGAGCACGGCCGTGCGCCTGCACGGCGAGCTGGTCGTCGACGCGCTCGCCGAGGCGTTCACCGGCCTGGTGGCCCGGCACGAGCCGCTCCGCACCACCTTCGCTTCGGCCGACGGCCACGGCGTCCAGGTCGTGCACCCGCCGACCGCGGTGCCGGTCCCCGTCACCGACTTGAGCGACCACCCCGCCGAGACGCGGGAAGCGGCGCTGGCCGAGGTCCTGCGGGCGGACGGCGAGCAGCCGTTCGACCTGCGGGAAGGCCCGCTGCTGCGGGTCAAGGTCATCCGGCTGGCCCCGCGGGAGCACGTGCTCACCGTGACCGTGCACCACATCGTCACCGACGGCTGGTCCAACGGCCTGATCGCCGAGGAGATAGGCCTGCGCTACGCGGCCGCGCTGCGCGGCGAGCCGGCGGAGCTGCCGCCCCTGCCCGTGCAGTACGCGGATTTCGCGGCCTGGCAACGCGGTCTGCTCGCCGAGCGGGTGCTGGCCGGCCAAGTCGCCTACTGGACCGAGCGCCTGCGTGACCTCACCCCGCTGGAGCTGCCCGCCGACCGGCCGCGGCCGCCGGTGCGCACCACCAGCGGCGCGACCCGGGAGCTGGTCGTCCCGGCCGCGGTGACCGCCCGGCTCGAGCAGGTGAGCCGGCAGCGGGGGACCACCCTGTTCACCACCCTCGTCGCGGCCTGCCAGGTGCTGCTCGGCCGCTGGGCCGGCCAGGACGACGTCGCCGTCGGCACGGTCACCTCCGGCCGCGAGCGCGCCGAGCTGGAAAGCCTCGTCGGGTTCTTCGTCAACACCCTGGTGCTGCGGTCCCGGGTCCGCCCGGAGGTGCCGTTCACGGAGTTCCTCGACGAGGTCGGCGCCGGCGTCCGCGCGGCGTTCGACCATCAGGATCTCCCGTTCGACCGCGTCGTCGACGCCGTCCAGCCCGGCCGCGACCCCAGCCGCACGCCGCTGTTCCAGGCGATGGTCGTGCTGCAGAACAGCCCGCGGGAACCGGCCCGGCTGCCCGGTCTCGAGGCCGAAGACGTCGAGCAGCCCGCGACCGCGGCCAACTTCGACCTCACCGTCGAGTTCCAGCCGGACCACGGCGTGCTGCACGCCGCGCTGACCTACAACACCGACCTGTTCGACGCCGCCACGATCGACCACCTCGCCGAGCACCTGGGCGTCCTGCTCGCCGGCATCGCCGAAAACCCGGCCCGGCCGCTGTCGAGGCTGCCGCTGCTGGGCGAGGACGAACGCCGCCTGCTGCTCGGCACGTGGAACGACACCGGCCGCGCAGTTGCCCCGGGCACCCTGCCCGAACGCGTCGAGGCCCGCGCCCGGCGGCACCCGGACGCGACCGCCGTCGTCTCCGACGGGACCACCCTGACCTACGCCGAACTCGACGCCCGCGCCGGGCGGCTGGCCCGGGTCCTCGCCGCGCGCGGCATCGGCCCGGAGCGGATCGTCGCGCTGGCCCTGCCCCGGTCGGCCGACATCGTCGTGGCGCAGCTCGCCGTCCTGAAGGCGGGCGCGGCGTTCCTGCCGGTCGACCCGACCTACCCGCTCGAACGCATCACCTACATGCTCACCGACGCCTGCCCGGCCCTGGTGCTCACGACCGACACCCTCGCCCCGCCCGTCCCCGACGGCGTCCCGGTGCTCTCGCTCGACGACCCGGCCGCGTTCGCCGCGGACCCGGGAGTGCCGCTCACCCCGCCGAAACCGGGCAACCCCGCCTACGTCATCTACACGTCCGGGTCGACCGGGCGCCCCAAGGGCGTCGTCGTCACCCACGCCGGGCTGACCGGTTTCGCCGACGCGGAAGCCGAGCACCTGCGCATCGCCGAAGACGACCGCGTGATGGCGTACTCCTCGCCGAGCTTCGACGCCGCCGTGCTGGAGCTGTGCCTGGCCCTGCCCGCCGGCGCGGCGCTCGTCGTCGTCCCGCCCGGGCCGCTGCTGGGGGAGCCGCTCGCGGAATTCCTCACCACGCACGAAATCAGCCACACCCTGATCCCGCCCGCCGCGCTGGCCACCCTCCCGGAGGGGCCCCTGCCGCACCTGCGCACGCTCGTCGTGGGCGGTGACGCCTGCCCGGCGGAGCTGGTGGACCGCTGGGCGCCCGGCCGGCGGATGATCAACGCCTACGGCCCCACCGAATCCACGGTCGTCGCGACCTGGAGCGACCCACTGACCCCGGGCGTGGCGCCGCCGATCGGCCGGCCGCTCCCGAACACCCGCGTCTACGTCCTCGACGACGCGCTCACGCCGGTCCCCATCGGCGTCGCGGGCGAGCTGTACGTCGCCGGGCCGAGCCTGGCCCGCGGCTACCTCGACCGGCCGGGCCTGACCGCCGACCGGTTCCTGGCCAACCCGTTCGGCGCGCCGGGGGAACGGATGTACCGCACCGGCGACGTCGCCGCATGGAGCGCGGCCGGGCAGCTCGAGTTCACCGGCCGGGCCGACGACCAGGTCAAGGTCCGCGGCTTCCGGATCGAACTGGGCGAAGTCGAATCGGCGCTGCTGCGTCACCCCGGCATCAGTGCCGCCGTCGCCGCCGTGCAGCAGGACGAGTCCGGGTACAAGCGCCTGGTCGCCTGCTTCGTCGCGGCCTCGCCGGACGACCCGCCCGCCGCCGGTGACCTGCGCGAGTTCCTGGGCCGGTCGCTGCCGGGGCACCTCGTGCCCTCGGCGTTCCAGCCGCTGGCGGCGCTCCCGCTCGGCCCGAGCGGCAAGGTCGACCGGCGGGCCCTGCCGGTGGTGACCGCCGCGGCCGAGCCCGCCGCCCGCCACGTCGAACCGGTGACGCCGGCCGAGCGGGTGCTGGTGGAGGTGTGGGCGCAGGTGCTGGGCCTGGACCGGGTCGGTACGGAGGACAACTTCTTCGAGCTGGGCGGCGATTCCATCCTCAGCATGCAGGTGGTGTCCCGGGCCCGGCAGGCCGGGCTGCGGCTTACCGCGAAGGACGTGTTCCTGCACCAGACCATCGCCGGCCTGGCTCCGCAGGCGACCGCGGTGTCCGAAGGGACGGAGCCCGGCGGGCCGGTCGTCGGGCCGGTGCCGCTGACCCCGATCCAGGACTGGTTCTTCGGGATCCACACCGTCAACCCGCACCACTTCAACCAGTCCATGCTCGTCGACCTGACCGACGGCTTCGACGCCGGGGCACTGCGGCAGGCCCTGGCGGCGGTGTGGGCCCACCACGACGCCCTGCGGATGCGGTTCCGGCAGACGGCGGACGGGTGGCACCAGCACAACGCCGGGCTCGACCCGGCACCCGAGCTGCGCCACGACGACCTGACCGGCGTCGCCGACGCCGACCGCCCGGCCGCCTTGGAGCGGATCGCCGACGCCGTCCACGCCGGTTTCGACCTGACCCGCGGCCCGCTGCTCGGCGCCGTCCTGGTCACCGCGGAACCGAGCTGGCGGCCCAAGCTCTTCCTGGCGGCGCACCACGTCGTGGTCGACGCGGTCTCCTGGCGCATCCTGCTCGACGACCTCGACACCGCCTACCGGCAGGCGCTCCGGCGCGCCCCGGCCGACCTCGGCCCGCGCACGACGTCGTTCCGCGACTGGTCGCACCGGCTCGCCGAGCACGTCCGCGCGGGCGGCTTCGACGACGAAATCCCGTACTGGACCGGCCTTCCCGCCGCCGGCGCGTTGCCGGTGGACCACGACGGCGACGCGCCCGGAACGGACGAAGTCACCGTCGTCCTCGACGCCGAGGACACCAACGCCCTGCTGCGGTCGGCGCCCGCGGCCTACCGCACCCGCGTCAACGACGTCCTCCTGGCGGCCCTGGCCTGGGCGCTGGCGCGGTGGACCGGCCGCCCCGACGTGTCGATCGCCCTGGAGGGCCACGGCCGCGAAGACGTCCTCGACGGCGTCGACCTGACCCGGACCGCCGGCTGGTTCACCACGCTCTACCCGGTGGCCCTCACCGTGGACCGTGGCGCGGACTGGCGGACGCTGGTCAAGTCCGTCCGCAAGCAGCTGCGGGCCGTGCCGGGCAACGGGTTCGGCTACGGCGCGCTGCGCCACCTCGGCGCTCCGGACGTGCGCCGGAAGCTGGCCGAGACCGGGCCGCGGCCCGGGATCTCGTTCAACTACCTCGGCCAGTGGGACGGTTCGGGAGCGGCCGGGACGGCGACGGCGGAGAGCCTCTACGCCGCCCTGCACGGTTCGCTCGGCCACGACCACGACCCGGCCGAGCACCGCCCGTACCTGCTCGACCTGGTCGGCGCGGTCCAGGACGGCGAGCTGGTGTTCTCCCTGATCCACCAGCCGGGCCGCCACGACCGGAAGACCGTCGAAGCGGTCGCCGCCGACTTCGCCGGCGCCCTGCGGCAGATCGCGGCCGACAGCCGGGGCGGGCGCCGATGACCGCGCCGCCGCTGTCCCGGAACCGGGACTACCGCCTGCTGTGGGGCAGCCAGGCGCTGTCGGAAGCCGGCTTCGCCGCGTCGGTCATCGCGCTGCCGCTGCTGGTGCTCGCGGTGACCGGCTCGCCGGCGCTGTCCGGGCTGGTGCTCGGCGTGGACGCGATGGCCCAGCTGGTCGCCGGGCTGCCCGCCGGTGCGCTGGCGGACCGCTGGAACCGGAAGAAGCTCATGCTCGGCTGCGAAGCCGTCTACACGCTGGCGGTCGCGAGCCTGGTCGCGACCGTCTGGCTGGACGTCGTGAGCATCCCCCAGCTGATCGCGGTCGCGGCGGTGATGGGCTGCTGCCGCTCGCTGTTCGGCCCGGCCGAAGGCGCGACGCTGGCCCGGATCGTGCCCACGGCCCAGCTGCCCACCGCGGTGGCGATGAACTCGGCGCGCGGCGCGCTCGGCCAGCTCTCGGGTACCGCGATCGGCGGGTTCCTCTACGGCCTCGCGCGGGCCGTCCCGTTCGCCTTCGACGTGCTCGCCCACGCGGTCTCGTTCGCCGCCCTGTGCTTCGTGCGGTCCCCGCGTCACGAGCCCGTGCCGCGTGGCGAAGGGCACCTGGGCCGGGAGATGGCCGAGGGCCTGCGCTGGGTGTGGGGCGAGAGGCACGTGCGCGTCACCGTGCTGTGCGCGGTGAGCCTGAACTTCTTCTTCAGCGCCTACTACATCGTGGTCGTCGTCCTGGCGCGAGACCGGGGCATCACCGCGGGCGAGATCGGCGTGATGGCCGCGATGCTCGGCGTCGGCGGTGTGGCGGGTTCGCTGATCGCGCCCTGGCTGCAGCGCCGGCTGAGCCCGTACGTGTCGATCATGAGCGTGTTCTGGGTGCTCACCCTGCTCACGCCGCTCGCGGCCGTCATCGACGACGGTTACCTGATGGGTGCCCTGTTCGTCGCCATGGCCCTGCTCCCGCCGACGGCCAACACGACGATCGGCACCTACCAGCTGCTGCTCACGCCCGACCGGCTGCGCGGGCGGCTCACCAGCGTGATGGGCGTGATCGGCGGGGTGTCGGCCGCGACCGGCCCGGCCTTCGGTGGCCTGGTGGTGCAGGCCGTCCCCGGCGGGGGCGCCGTCGTGCTGTGCACGGCCGGGATCGCCCTCGTGACCCTGGTCGTCACCTTCAGCCCCACCCTGCGCCACTTCCCCCGCAGCGACGCCCTCACCGCCGCCCCGGCCGAACCGCAGCCGGTGGGCGGCGCCCACTCCGCCGACGTCCCGACCACCGAGGAGAACCAGCCATGACCACCCAGGAACCCGACCTCGCCTTCGCTTTCGAAGACCTCCTGGCGCGTTCGGCCGAGCTGCGCGAACGCGGCGGCCCGGTGCACCACGACGAGGAGCAGGGCAGCTGGCGGGCGCTCGACCACCCGACCGTCTCGCGCGTGCTGTCCGACCCGGCCACGTTCTCCTCGGACTTCAGCGGGCTCACCCCGGTCCAGGAGGACTTCGAGACCTTCCGCAAGGGCAACTTCGTCGGGATGGACCCGCCGGACCACCGCAAGCTGCGGACCCTGGTCACCCAGGCGTTCACCCCGCGCGTGGTGGCCGGGCTCGAACCGCGGATCCGGGCCATCACGCACGAGCTGCTCGACGAAGTCTCCGGCGCGTCCAGGATCGACCTCGTCGACGCACTCGCCTACCCGCTCCCCATCATCGTGATCGCCGAGCTGCTCGGCATCCCGGTCGCCGACCGGCCACTGTTCACCCGGTGGGCGCAGGTGCTGTTCGGCGGGGACCAGCTGGGGGAGTCGGCCGACATGGACGACATCCAGCGCGCGCTCGACGCGATCGCCCCGACGATCCGCGAGATGAACGCCTACATCCTGGACCACATCCGGCAGCACCGCGCCCACCCCGGTGACGGGCTGACCAGCCGGCTCGTCCAGGCGGAGTTCAACGGCGAACGCCTGGAGGACCAGGAGATAGTCGGGTTCGTGGCGCTGCTGCTGGTGGCCGGGCACATCACGACGACCGCGCTGGTGGGCAACGCCGTGGTCAGCTTCGACCGGAACCCGCACGCCGCGGCCGCGCTGCGCGCCGATCCGGCCGGTCTGCCGACCGCGCTGGAAGAGGTGCTGCGGATGCTGCCGCCGTTTCCCGAACTGGGCCGGCGCACGACCTCGGACGTCGAACTGGGCGGCCGGATCATCCCGGCGAACTCGATCGTGATGGCCGACGTGGCCGCGGCCAACCGCGACCCGGCGAGCTTCGAGCGGCCGGGCGAGTTCGACGCGCGCCGCAGCCCGAACCCGCACCTCACCTTCGGGCACGGGATCCACTTCTGCTTCGGCGCCCCGCTGGCCCGGTTGGAGGGCCGGGTGGCGTTCGAAGTCCTCTTCGAGCGCTACCGCGACCTCGCCGTCGCGCCCGACGACCAGGTGGAGTTCCAGAATCCGGCGGTGATCGTCAGCGTGAAACGTCTTCCTCTTGACGTCGAGACCACGTGAGCAGTGTCATCGGCCACGAGAGACTTCCGGCCGAAACTTGGTCCGGCCGGAAAGCTGCGCACCCGTTGACGTCCGCGGGTGCGCAGCGCCCCGGCCCTACGGCGCAACCTGGTCCACCTCGACCCGGGTGCGCAGGAGGGGCGTCGCCAACCCGTCGACGTCGATGACCACCACCCAGTGCCCGTTCGACGGGACCGTCAGCTTGAACATCGGCGTGAGAGCAACACCGCCGAGCATTTTGTAGAACTGCTTCTGCTTGTAGGCAAGAAAATTCGCCTTGGTCATGAGCCTGACATTCGCGGACGCTTGCAAGAGCACGGTCACGACGGCATCTTTGCGGACGGAACCGAGATCAAAAACGCGCGACTGCATACCTCCCCCTCTACGTCTTCGAAAGACGTCAGGCCGCCGCCCCTGCTTGACCTGCAGACCTCTTCAGGTCAGTCGACCACGCATTCGATGTTGTTACGACGGTAAATGCGCTGTGAACAATTCTTGTTCACGGCGATGAAGTTGATTAACGGTCAACAGGGTTTGGTTTTGGGTACCGTTTCACGGCGTCCGGGCGGCTGGCAGTCCGGCTGTGATGGCGGCGCCACCGCCCGTGGCAGGTCGGCACGCCGGTGACGGGGAAACCGAGCCTCGGCATGACTTCATGCTTAACGCGCTGATGACCAGCGAGGGTCCACTCAGGATTCTGTCCCGACGATCGACGTGCCGGCGGCGGCTCGTCGCACGGCTTCGCAACCGGCCTTCGCGCTGGTCCTGCTGTTGCAGGTTTCGCCGACGATGATGACCTCACCGGTCCCGGCCGAAGGTAGCCCTGTTGCGCCGAATGAGCGTTAGTTTCCGGAAACGGGAGTTCGCTCGGCAAGCAGCGGGGCGAGCAGGTCGCCGGCACGCGCCGGCACGCGCGCACTTCGTCCCAGGTGACCGGCGTCGAGACCGTGGGGTACTCCCGGTCGCGCAGGCTGTATGGCGCGACGGTTGTCTTGGCCGGGTTGTTCTGGCTTCAGCCGATGAACACCCGCCCGGTGCGCTGGTGCAGGTCTGCAACCGGCGGGCCACACGCTCGCGCCGCGGCAAGATCAACGATCCGGTGAAGTGGGTCTGGTCGCTCGAGCCACTCGTCCCGAAATGGATGTACGACGAGCTTATGGACCGTCGCAAGGCCAAGCAACGGTCTCGGGCTGACAGCGGGCCGAACTCGCACCCCCAGACGCGCCGGACGTACACCTTTCGCGGGCTGATCTTCTGCCCGTGCGGCCGCCGTATGGTTCGGTGACCCACGTCACGGTCGCGCGTACTACCTGTGCCGGCCGAGCAACACCAACCGCGGCAGGCCCGACAAGTACGCCGGCCACCCGAAGTCCCTCTACCTCCGCGAGGACGCGATCCTCGACGCCGTGGCAGCGTTCTTCGCCGACCGGGTCTTTCGGGCCGGACCGGAAGGACTGAGTTGGCAGCGAAGCTGTCCGATGTGGACGAGACGCCCAGTTCAGGACCGCGGCTGCTGCCGACGGTGGACGATCTGTCGCTGCTGGATGGGCTGCCCTACCTCGCCCTCAACCTGGTCAAGGCGCCCGAAGCGCTGCTCAGGACACTCTTCGAGGTGGTTCAGCTCCACGACAGGGGAGAGCATGCGACACTGACGATCACCTTGCCCGCCGATCAGATGAACCCGCAAGCAACGCCAGGCCAGGGCGCCGAGGCGGCTTGTGTGATTGCGCGAGTGCCCCCGGTGAGATTCGAACTCACACTGGACGGGTTTTGAATCCGTTGCCTCTGCCAGTTGGGCTACGGGGGCTTGGCATGGTGACTCTACGGGATCACCGGACGCCGGCCGTGTGCGGGGCTGGGGTGTCGCGCCGGCCACTACGTGGTGAACGCCATCTCTGGGACTGGATCGTTCCCGGTAGGCTTCAGGCTTCGCGGAACGCCGCGAAACAACGTTCCGCCGAGTCTTCAGGAGGACCCCGGTGACCGATCAGGCTACCGAGGCCAACGGTGCCGCCACCGTGCCGCAGCGTCGGGTGCTCGTTGCGGAGGACGAGGCGCTCATCCGGCTGGACCTCGTCGAAATGCTGCGTGAAGAGGGCTACGAGGTGGTCGGTGAGGCGGGTGATGGCGAACAGGCCATCGCGCTGGCCACCGACCTCAAGCCCGACCTCGTGATCCTCGACGTCAAGATGCCGAAGCTGGACGGCATCGAGGCCGCGTCCAAGATCACCGGCGACCGGATCGCCCCCGTGGTGATCCTGACCGCCTTCAGCCAGCGTGACCTCGTCGAACGGGCGCGGGACGCGGGCACCATGGCCTACCTCGTCAAGCCGTTCGCGAAGCGTGACCTCGTGCCGGCCATCGAGCTGGCCGTCAGCCGGTTCTCGGAGCTGCAGGCTCTCGAGGCCGAGGTCGCCGGGCTGACCGACCGGCTCGAGACGCGGAAGGTCATCGACCGCGCCAAGGGCCTGCTGATGAGCCGGCAGGGCCTCACCGAGCCGGACGCCTTCCGGTGGATCCAGCGCACCGCGATGGACCGCCGGACCACGATGAAGGCCGTCGCCGAGGCGGTCGTCGAAAGCATCGGGAGCTAGCCGGGAACGGCGGTCGGCGGCAGAATCACCCAGGTGAAACTGCTGCCGGCCGTCGTCGCCCTCACCCTGCTGGCCGGGTGCGAATCCGCCGCGCCCAGCACCCCCGCGCCGACGGCGACCTACGAGCTGCCGCCGCGCCCGGTGCGGCCCGACGAGACCGCCCTCAAGGTGCCGCCCGCCAAGAACGGGGACACCGAGTTCACCCTGCTCGGCCTCGCCGCGGGCCTGCCCAGCATCACCGGCAGCCACGCCGAAATGCTCCCCAAGGGCCAGTACGTCCGGGTGCGGCTCGTGGTGACCAACACCGGCACCTCGAGCGTCCTGTTCGACACGATGCGCCAGCTGCTCGTCGACGACCAGGGCGCCACCCACCCGCCGGACGAGCAGGCCATGCTGATCAAGCGCCAGCCCGCCCAGTTCGACCTCGGGCACAGCGTGCGCGTCGAGTTCGACCTCTACTGGGACATCGCGAAGGACCGCAAGCCGGCCGGCGTCCGGGTCTTCGGCGGCCCCACCATCACCGACATGAAGAACGTCAACGGCACCGACATCAAGCTATGAGAAAGGGCCCGGTCCGTAGACCGGGCCCTTTCTCACGAAAGATCAGACGCCGAGGTCGCCACCGAGGTAGGCGGCCCGCACCTTCGGGTCGTTCAGCAGCTCGGCCCCGGGCGCGCTCTGCACCACGCGGCCCGTCTCGAGCACGTACGCGCGGTCCGACAGCTTCAGCGCCTGCTGGGCGTTCTGCTCGACCAGCAGCACGGTGGTGCCGCGCTTGTTGATCTCGCGGATGATGTCGAAGATCTGCGCGATCAGCATCGGCGCGAGGCCCATCGACGGCTCGTCGAGCAGCAGCACCTTCGGCTTTGTCAT
Organism: Amycolatopsis heterodermiae; assembly: GCF_034929455.1. Taxonomy (NCBI): domain Bacteria; kingdom Bacillati; phylum Actinomycetota; class Actinomycetes; order Pseudonocardiales; family Pseudonocardiaceae; genus Amycolatopsis; species Amycolatopsis heterodermiae. The sequence continues at coordinate 99,878 of NZ_JAYFSI010000007.1, read as the reverse complement.
CAGCGCGCGGCCGATGGCGATCATCTGCTGCTCGCCGCCCGACATCGTGCCGCCGAACTGCGTCTTCCGCTCGTTGAGCCGCGGGAACAGCTCGTAGACCTCGTCGAGGTCGGCCTGGAGGTCGTCCTTGCGGGTGTAGGCACCCATCAGGAGGTTCTCCTGCACCGTCATGCCGGGGAACACGCCCCGGCCCTCCGGTGACTGGCCGATCCCGAGCAGCACGCGCTTGTGCCCCGGGGTCTTCGAGATGTCCTGGCCGTTGAACAGGATCCGGCCGCTGGTCAGCGGACGCAGCCCCGAGATCGTCTTGAGCGTCGTGGTCTTGCCGGCGCCGTTGGCCCCGATGAGGGAGACGATCTCACCCTCGTCGACCTGGATGCTCATGCCCTTGAGGGCCGCGATCTTGCCGTAGTGGACGTTGATGTCCTCGACCTCAAGAAGCATCTTCGGACACCCCCAGATACGCCTCGATCACCTTCTGGTTGTTCTGCACCTCGTTCGGCAGCCCTTCTGCGATCTTCTGGCCGAAGTCGAGCACGGCCAGCCGGTCGCTGATGTGCATGACCAGGCCCATGTCGTGCTCGATCAGCAGCACGGTGCGGCCGTCGTCCCGGATCTTGCGGATCAGCGCCTGCAGGGCGTTCTTCTCCGCCGGGTTCATGCCCGCGGCCGGCTCGTCGAGCAGCAGCAGCTTCGGGTCGGTGGCCAGGGCCCGCGCGATCTCCAGGCGGCGCTGGTCGCCGTAGGAGAGGTTCTTCGCGACGTTGTGCTCGACCCCGCCGATGCCGACGAAGTCCAGCAGCTCCCGGGCCCGCTCGCGGCCCTGCTTCTCTTCCCGGCGGTGCCACGGCAGGCCGAGCGTCGCGCCGATCGCGCCCGTCTTGTGGTGCGCGTCGACGCCCACCATGACGTTCTCCAGCGCCGACATGTTGTGGAACAGCCGGATGTTCTGGAACGTCCGGGCGATGCCGCGCTTGGTGACCTTGAAGCGCTTCATGCCGTCGATGCGGTCGCCGTCGAAGCGGACCTCGCCCTCGGTCGGCTGGTAGACGCCGGTGACCACGTTGAACACCGTGGTCTTGCCCGCGCCGTTCGGGCCGATGAGGGCGAAGATCTCGCCTTCGTTGATGGTGAGGTTGACCTCGCGCAACGCCGTGACGCCGCCGAAGCGCATGGTCACGTTGTCGAATTCGAGCAGCGCGCTCACTTCGTCACCTCCGCCGAAGCCTCGGAGTCGGGGCCGGCCACTTCCGCGCCCATGGCGCCCATGCCGCCGGTTCCTTCCCGTAGTTCGGCCTTGCGCTGCCGCGACGGCAGCAGGCCCTCCGGCCGCAGCGCCATCATCAGCACCAGGACGGCGCCGAAGACGAGGACGCGGTAGTCGTTGAACTGCCGGAACCGCTCCGGCAGCCACGCGATCACGAACGCGCCGAGGATGACGCCGGGGAGGTTGCCCGACCCGCCCAGCACGACCGCGGCCAGGATGGTCGCGGACAGGATGAACGGGAAGTTCTCCGGCTGGATGAAGATCGCCTTGCTGGCGTAGATCGTGCCGGCGAACCCGCCGATCATGGCGCCGATGGCGAAGGCGAGCAGCTTGAACTTGAACGTCGGCACGCCCATCAGCTCCGCCGCGTCCTCGTCCTCGCGGATCGCCGCCCACGCCCGCCCGACCCGGCTCTTGGTGAGCCGCACCGAGAAGACGATGACGAGCACGATCGCGAACACCATCAGGTAGTAGTACGGCGCCGGGTCGAGGAAGAACTCCATGCCGAACAGCGGCTCGGGGTGCGGGATGTTCGTGATGCCGCGCGCGCCGCCGATGCTGTCGGTGTTGTTCGCCGTGATCCGGACGATCTCACCGAAGCCGAGTGTCACGATGGCCAGGTAGTCACCGCGCAGCCGTAGCGTCGGGGCGCCGAGGATGACGCCCGACACCGACGCCAGGAAGATGCCCAGCAGCACCGTCGGCCAGAACGACCAGCCGTAGGTCGTGCCGATCGACGCCCACGTGTACGCGCCGATCGCGAAGAACGCGACGTACCCGAGGTCGAGCATGCCCGCGTGGCCGACGACGATGTTCAGGCCGACGGCCAGCAGGATGTACGTGCCGACCGGGAAGATCAGCACCGTCGTCCAGTCCGAGTACGGGGACATGAACGAGCCGATCCACGGCGCGGGCAGGATCAGGACCAGGACGATCAGTGCGATGTAGACGCCGTAACGCTGCCAGTGCGGCGCGTCGGCCCACCAGTCGCGCATGCCGTCGATGGGGTGGAAACCCTTGCGCGCGCGGGTTTCGTTCTGTTCAGCCACTCCGTCGCCTTTCATGCGCGTGCCCGCTGCAGGGATTCACCGAGGATGCCGGTGGGCCGGAGCATGAGCACGAGGACGAGGACCACGAACGCGGTGACGTCCTTCCACTCGGAGCCGAGGAAGATCGAGCTCCAGTTCTCGACCAGGCCCAGCACGATGCCGCCGAGGAGGGCGCCGCGCAGGTTGCCGATGCCGCCGAGCACGGCCGCGGTGAACGCCTTGATCCCGAGCAGGAAGCCGACCCGGTAGTCGGTGTTTTCGTACTCCATGACGTAGAGCGCCGCGGCGACGCCGGCCATCGCCCCGCCGAGCAGGAACGTGATCCGGACGATGCGGTCGATGCTGACGCCCATGAGCACGGCGGATTCGGGGTCCTGGGCGGTCGCGCGGATGCCGCGGCCGATGCGGGTGCGGCTGACCAGCTGGTCGAGCACCACCATCACGACGACGGCGGCGATGACGACGAAGACGTGGTCGGTGCGCACGACACCGTTGCCGATCCGGAACAGCTCCTCGTGCGGCACGAACCGGGGCGCGTTCTGCTGGACCTTGCCCGCCTTGTCCGACAGCGCGGGGATGATCAGGAGGCCGAACAGCTCCTGCAGGAACAGGGAGGCGCCGATCGCGGAGATCAGCGCGGCGAGGCGGGTCGCGCCCTTCTTGCGCAGCGGCCGGTAGGCCAGCTGCTCCAGCACGATGGCCGAGCCGCCCGACACGGCAGCCGAGGACACCGCGATGAGCAGGAGGATCCCGATCATCCCGAGCACGCCGACGGTGATCGGGGCGGTACCGCCCGCGACGGCGATGAGGATGAACAGGGACGTCATCGTCCCGATCATGAAGATCTCGGAGTGCGCGAAGTTGATCAGCCTCAGCACGCCGTAGACCATCGTGTAGCCGAGGGCGATGAGAGCGTAGATGGAGCCGGCTACCAGGCCGCCGATGGTGCTGCCCAGAAACTGGCTCTGCAGATCTTGGAACATGACGTAGTTGCCTTACCTGACGGGGCGAGGATGGTCGCCACATTGGCGGGGAGCGGGGGTGCTGTGCCCGTGCACAGCACCCCCGCTCCCGTTAGGTGTTTCTCTTGCTCCGTCAGCCGGCGATCTTGGCTTCGGTCGAGGCACCGAGGTTCTTGATGACCCCGCCGACGACCTGGTAGACGTAGATCGCGTTCGTCTGCGGCTCGCCGTTGTCCTTGAACTTGATCTGCTTCGACGCGCCCTTGAAGTCCTCGGTCTTCAGGAAGTCGTTGATCTTCTCGCCGGTGGTGTTGCCCGCCTTGACCGCGTTGATGATGGCGGTCGCGGCGTCGTAGCCCTCGGTCGCGTAGATCGCCGGGTCGACGTTGAACTTCGCCTTGTACTTGGTGGCGAACTCGTTGCCCGGGGCACCCGCGTCGGGGATGTTGCACGGGCAGCCGACGACGGCGCCTTCGGCGGCCGCGGCACCCGCACCGGAGACCAGCTGCGGGTCGAGCGAACCGTCACCGGTGGCGAAGGTGGCCTTCACGCCACCGTCGCGGAGCTGCTTGAGCAGACGGCCGGCCTGGGCGTAGTAACCGCCGTAGGTGATGACGTCCGGGTTGGCCGCCTTGACCTTCTGCACGGTCGACGAGTAGTCCGACGCGTCCTTGGCGAACTTGTCGCGCTCGGTCGTGATGCCCTTGTCCTTGAAGGTCTTCTCGAACGCGTCGGCCAGGCCGACGCTGTACTCCTGGTCGTCCGAGATGACGTAGGCGTTCTTCGGCGACTTCGCCGTGATGAGGAAGTTCGCGATGCCGGGGCCCTGGTCGTTGTCGTTCGCGACGACGCGGTGCCAGTACTTCCAGCCGTTCGCGGCCAGGCCCGGGTTGGTCGCCGACGGCGACACGCTCGGGACCTTGCCCTGCTCGAGGACACCGCCGACGGCCTTCGACTCACCCGAGAAGGCCGGGCCGATGAGCGCGGTGATCTTGTCCGTGCCGATCGCGGTCTGCACGAGCGAGGTGGCCTGCTCCGGCTTGCCCTGGCTGTCGTAGTTCTTCAGCTCGAGCTTGACCGAAGGATTCGTGGCGTTGTACTCGTCGATGGCGAGCTTGGCGCCGTTGTTGGGCGGGATCACGATCCCGGAGTTCTCACCGGTCAGGTCGCCCATGAACCCGATCTTCAGCGTGCTGCTGTCACCGCTGCCCGACGAGCTGCTGCCGCCGGCACAGCCCGCCAGCGCAAGCGACGTCGCCGCCGCGAGGGCGAGAACCCGTCCAAAACGCACTCCTGACACCGACTACCTCCCATGACCAACCACCGCCGGTAGGCGTTGCCCCCGACACAGGGGCTAGGTTAGGGCAGGAAGATATCCCTCTCGCCCGTCTTGTGCACAGGCGGCCTCACTACTCTGTGTCCACATCGTGACGATCGCAACCGACACGAATTGCACGAAAAGGCGAACGACGTTTCGTTACAGCTCGTCCCTGGTCACGCAGTGATGCTAAGCATCCGGGCGCGTTATGCGAATGGGTGACGTCTGTGTTTCCACAGTATGTCATCGCCCATTTCGACGGCCGGTGCGTGGCCGGTTTCCCCGGTGACCCGCTGTTCACCCTGACGCGGTCCCTTCGGGCGGGGCACCGCCGTAGGGATGCACCTTACGTCCGGTTCGGGCGGCCGGGCGGACCACCCCCGTCCCGGGGCCGGTGAGGTCTGCCCGAAAGGACGTCCGCCCGGGAACGGCTGTCACAACCACCGGTTGTCGTGGACGCCCGGATGGCTGTTGGACCCGTCCCGCTGTCACACGGTTGGCTGAAGGCAGACCGAGGGACAAGGGAGAACGAGATGCGTGAAGTGATCGAGGGTGTCGCCGCCGGGGTGCCGTTCGTGGCCCTGCCGCCGGCGGACCCGGACGCGCCGGCGGCGCTGCTGGCGGGCTGGCACCTGATGGAGGTGCCCGCGAGCGAGCAGGCCTTCGCCGAAGCGGTGCCGATGACCGGGCTGAGGGCGTGGCGGGTGTACCTCGGCCTGCCGCTGACCGGGGCCCGGCTGCCGGAAGGTGGTCCGGCCGAGCTGTTCCGGCTGGCGAGCGAGGACGCCGTGCTCAACGTCTTCGAGCCGGTCACCGAGCAGGCCGTGGCGGAGTTCCCCGCGGCGCTGGCCGAACTGCGCGACCGGCTGCCGGGCGCGGACGGCCCGCTCGGCGTCTTCGGCGGCTCGGCGGGCTCGCTGGTGGCGCTCGAGGTGCTGGCCCGCGGGGACGTCGCCGTCGAGGCCGCGGCGGTGGTCAGCCCGGTCGCCCGGCTGGCGCCGGTGATCGGCCGCAACGAGCGGCTCTTCGACGTCACCTACCCGTGGTCGCCGCGGTCCCGGGCGGTCGCCGACCACTACGACTTCGTGAGCCGGGCCGGTGAGCTGACCACGCCGCTGCTGATCGTGGCGGGGGAAGCGGACGACGCCGCGGTGCGGGAGCCCGCCAGGGCGTTGCGTGAGCGGCTCGGCGACCGCGCGGAACTGGTGGAGATCGAAGGGATGGCGCACGAGTTCGCGCCGGGCTCACCGGAGGCGAAGCACGTCGACGCGGCGTTCACGGAGTGGTTCGGGCGGCGGCTGCGACGCTGAGGTCGTCCGCCGGCAGCCAGGAGTGCGCCGGGTCGTAGGCGCACCAGCCCTCTTCACGGCTGGTGCGCCCGGCCAGCGTCAGCAGCCGCCGCAGCGCCGGGTGCGCCTTCCCGCGCCGCCACACCAGCGACCACGGGAACAGTGGCGACGGCTCGAACGGCAGCACCTTCAGGTTGAGGTCGGGCGCGAGCTCCATGTCCGCGCCGGCGAGGGTGACGCGCCGCTTGCCGTACCGGGTCTGCTCCAGGGTGTGCCGCAGGTCGTAGCTGACGCCGGAGTCGTCGATCGGCACGCCGAACCGCCCGCACAGCTCGGCCACGTACGACAGCCATTCGCCGGGCCCGCTGTGCCCCGGCAGCCAGATCCCGTCGGCGCGCAGCTCGTCGAGGCGCAGGACGTCCAGCACGGCCAGCGGGTGTTCCGGGGCGAGCAGCGCGACCAGCGGCTCCAGCCGGATCGGGCGCTGCTCCAGCTCGTCGGGCAGCGGCCGGCCGCACCCGGTGACCCGGCCGATCGCGACGTCCAGCTCCCCGGACAGCAGCGGCTCGACGGCGTTGGCGAACCCGCGGCCGGCGACCCGCTCGATCCGCAGCTCGGGCTCCCGCTCGGCGAGGCGGCGCAGCAGGAACATCGGGGACAGCCGGAAGTCGACGACGTCCAGGCGCAGTGGCCGGTCGTCAGCGCCCATCGCGGCGACGGCCGCGTCGGCCACCCGCAGCAGCTCCCGGGCGTGGGGGAGGAACCGCTCGCCGTCGGCGGTCAGCTCCACCGTGCGGTTGGTGCGCAGGAACAGCGGGACCGAAAGAGCGCTCTCGAGCCGCCGGATCCGCTTCGACAGCGCCTGCTGGGTGAGGAACAGCGCCTGCGCGGCGCGGCCGAAGTGCCGCTGCTCCGCGGTGACGACGAACGCCCGCACCTGGGCGATGTCGAGGTCCACCGGCTCAGGCGCCCGGCGGGCGGTCCCGGACGACGCACGTGAGCCGCGCGGTGCAGGTGCGGCGGCCCTCGTCGTCGGTCAGCACGATCTCCGCGGTGATGGTGCCGCGCCCGACGTGCAGCGGGGTCGCCACCCCGGTCACCTTGCCGGAGCGGACGGCCCGGTGGTGGGTGCAGGACAGCTCGAGCCCCATCGCCGCGCGGCCGGGGCCGGCGTTCAGGGCGGCGACCGTGGAGCCCAGCGCCTCGGCGAGCACGGCGTTGGCGCCGCCGTGCAGCAGGCCGTAGGGCTGGAGGTTGCCCTCGACCGGGATCGTGCCGACCACGCGTTCGGGCGTCACTTCGACCAGCTGCATCCCGACCTTGTCGTTCAGCTGCTGGTCGGCGGCCGCCGGGTCGATACCCGCCAGCCGGTCCACGTCGATGTGGGCGGCACCATCGGTCACGCAACGCTCCTCTGCTGATGCGACACGTAAGAGTGTCGGACCCCCAGCCTAGACTCGGGCACGTGAGCCCGAGTGAGAAGACGACCGTTGCCAACGCCACAGGAACGACCGCAGTCGCGGAGCGCCCGAAGCTGCTCCTGATCGACGGCCATTCGATGGCCTACCGCGCGTTCTTCGCGCTGCCCGCCGAGAACTTCAGGACCAAGACCGGGCAGGTCACGAACGCGGTCTTCGGGTTCACCTCGATGCTCATCAACCTCCTGCGCGACGAAGCGCCGACCCACCTCGCGGTGGCGTTCGACCTCTCGCGCAAGACGTTCCGGTCGGAGACCTTCGCCGACTACAAGGCGAACCGCAGCGCGACGCCGGACGAGTTCCGCGGCCAGGTGGACCTGGTCCGCGAGGTCCTGGACGTGCTCGGCATCCCGTCGCTGACGAAGGAGAACTTCGAGGCCGACGACATCATCGCCACGCTCACCACGCAGGCCACGGCCGAGGACTTCGACGTCCTGATCTGTACCGGCGACCGTGACGCGCTGCAGCTGGTCACCGGCCAGGTCACCGTGCTGTACCCCAAGCGCGGCGTCTCGGAGATGACCCGGTTCACGCCCGAGGCCGTCGAGGAGAAGTACGGCCTCACCCCGCAGCAGTACCCGGACTTCGCGGCGCTGCGCGGCGACCCCTCGGACAACCTGCCGAACATCCCCGGCGTCGGCGAGAAGACCGCGGCCAAGTGGATCAAGCAGTTCGGCTCGCTCGACGACCTGATCGACCGGGTCGACGAGGTCAAGGGCAAGGCGGGGGAGGCGTTGCGCGCGCACCTCAGCTCGGTGCAGCTGAACCGCCAGCTGACCGAGCTGATCCGGGACGTCGAGCTGGAGGTCGGCCCGTCCGGGCTGGAGCTGCGCCCGTGGGACCGCGAGGCCGTGCACGCGCTGTTCGACGAGCTGGAGTTCCGCGTGCTGCGGGACAGGCTGTTCGCGACCCTGCAGAGCGCCGAGCCGGAGGCCGACGAGGGCTTCGAGGTCTCGGGTGACGCGCTCGCCCCCGGCGCGCTGGCCGCCTGGCTCGCCGCGCACGCGGGCGAAGGCGAGTCGGTGGCGCTGTCCTTCCGCACCACGGGCGCGTCCGTCCGCTCCGACCTGCGCGCGGTCGCCTTCGCGACGTCCGACGGCGAAGGCGCGTACGTCGACGTCACGGCGATGGACCAGGCCGACGACGCGGCGCTCGCCGCCTGGCTCGCCGACCCCAAGATCCGCAAGACCGGCCACGAGCTCAAGGTCCCGTTGCACGCGATCCGCGCCCGCGGCTGGGTCGTGGCGGGGCTCGGCATGGACACCGCGCTGGCCGCGTACCTGGTGCGGCCCGGGCAGCGCACGTTCGACCTGGACGACCTCGCGCTGCGCTACCTGCACCGCGAGCTGCGCTCGGAGACCGACGGCGGCGACGGGCAGCTGTCGCTGCTCGACGGCGGCGCGGAAGGCCTGGAGCAGAAGGAGATCCAGGAGGAGCTCGTCAAGGCGCGGGCCGTGTTCGAGCTGGCCGGCGCGCTCGAGAAGGAGCTCGAAGAGATCGGCGGCGCCCGGCTGCTCGCCGAGCTTGAGCTGCCGCTGCTCGAGGTGATCACCGAGCTGGAGATCGCCGGGGTCGCGGTCGACCTGGAGCAGCTGACCACGCTCGAGGCGCATTACCTCTCGCGCGTCACGCAGGCCGCCGAGGCCGCGTACGAGGTCATCGGCAAGCAGATCAACCTCGGCTCGCCGAAGCAGCTGCAGGTCGTGCTGTTCGACGAGCTCGGCATGCCGAAGACCAAGCGCACCAAGACCGGCTACACGACCGACGCCGAGGCGCTGCAGGGGCTGTTCGAGAAGACCGAACACCCGTTCCTGCAGCACATGCTGGAGCACCGGGACGCCACGAAGCTGCGCACCACGGTCGAGGGGCTGATCAAGTCCGTCGCCGACGACGGCCGGATCCACACCACGCTGCTGCAGACGATCGCGGCCACCGGGCGGCTGTCGTCGACCGAGCCGAACCTGCAGAACATCCCGGTCCGCACCGAAGAGGGCCGCCGCATCCGCGACGCGTTCATCGTGGGCACCGGCTACACCGAGCTGATGACCGCGGACTACAGCCAGATCGAGATGCGGATCATGGCGCACCTCTCCCGCGACGAGGGGCTCATCGAGGCCTTCAACAGCGGCGAGGACCTGCACACGTTCGTGGCGTCGCGGGCCTTCTCGCTGCCGCCGGAGGAGATCACGCCGGAGCTGCGCTACCGCGTCAAGGCGATGTCGTACGGCCTCGCGTACGGGCTGTCGGCGTACGGGCTCTCACAGCAGCTGCGGATTTCGACCGACGACGCCAAGTCCCAGATGGAGGCGTACTTCGACCGCTTCGGCGGCGTGCGCGACTACCTCCTTTCGGTCGTCGGCATCGCCGCGAAGAACGGGTACACGGAGACGATCTTCGGCCGCCGCCGCTACCTGCCGGACCTCAACAGCGACAACCGCCAGCGCCGCGAGATGGCCGAGCGGATGGCGCTGAACGCCCCGATCCAGGGCAGCGCGGCCGACATCATCAAGGTCGCGATGCTCAACGTGCACAGCGCGATCGTCGAGGCGAAGCTGCGGAGCCGGATCCTGCTGCAGGTGCACGACGAGCTCGTGCTGGAAGTCGCCGAGGGCGAGCGCGAGCAGCTGGAGAAGCTGGTGCGCCAGGGCATGGGCTCGGCCTACGAACTCGCGGTACCGCTGGAGGTTTCGGTCGGCTACGGCCGGTCCTGGAACGACGCGGCCCACTGAGTCCGGCCGCCTGACGAACCCCGCGCCGTCTGCCGGTGCGGGGTTCGTCCACGTCCGGGGGACGGTGCCTACGCTGCGTCGCCGCCGGAATCACCGGGTCGTGGGGCGGGACTACTCGGCCGGACGGCGCCCCGCGCGGCGTGTCCGGACGAAGCTGAGTGGCCCGAACGGCCCACCCGGGTCCCGGCCGAAAGGACCACCGTCATGGCCACCGACTTCCAGCGGCGCAAGATCTCCGGCGTGTTCGGCGCGATGGACGCCGACGACGACGGCTTCCTCACCGAGACCGACTTCCGGGCCCTCACCACGAGATGGCTCGACCTCCGCGGCACCGACGACAGCACCGCCGAAGGCCAGAAGCTCGCCGCCATCATGATGGGCTGGTGGGGCACCCTGCTCGCGGCGTCCGACCGGGACCGCGACGGGAAGGTCACCCTCGACGAGGTCCTCGACGTCGTCGACGAGCTGCCCGGGATGGCCGGCGCGGTCACCGGCACCGCCGACGCGATGTTCGAGGCCGTGGACGAAAACGGCGACGGCGCCATCTCCGCGGCCGAGTACCACCAGCTGATCGAGGCCTGGAACGGCACCGAAACCCCGACCGACGAGGTCTTCGCCCACCTCGACCTCGACGGTGACGGCCGGCTCTCCCGCGAGGAGTTCACCGGCCACTGGCTCGAGTTCTGGGCGGGCGACGATCCCGCCGCTCCGGGAAGCTGGGTTTTCGGTCGCGTGTGATCCGCTCAGCGGGACTCCATTGCGACGAACGGCGGACGCCGTTCGGGTGAGGTGTTACCGCTGGGTAGCGGGTCCCGCGCCGCTGCGTCGCGATCACGGCGTAGGGTCCGCCGAATGGGGTTCGAGCGTGAGCGACGACGCTGGCGGGTCCGGCTGCACGACGAACTCGGCCGGCTGTGCGGCGCGGGCACGGTACTCGACGAGTACCACGTCCTGACGAGCGCGCACGTCGTCGAGACCGCCGGCGGCCCGCGATCCGCGTTGAGCGTCGACTTCGTCGGCCTGGCCGAGGCGTTGCCCGGCACGGCGACCGTCGTCGAAGGGTGCTGGGTGCCCTCCGACGGCGGTGGCCGTGGCGACCTCGCCCTGCTGCGCCTCGAACGTCCCGAGTCCCGCGTCTTCCGCGCGCCGCTGCACCGGATGCCGCTCGGCGACCACCAGCTGGTGCGCGCCTTCGGGTTCCCGCCCGGCTCGGTCGGCCGCTGGACCCACGCGCGGCTCGGCGGTCCCGAGCACCCCGGCGGCCCCGGCGGCGAATGGGTGCGCCTGCTGCGCACCGCCGAAGCCGAGTCGCTCGGCCCCGGTTTCGGCGGCACGGCCGTGCTCGACGAGGCCACCGGGCACGTCGTCGGCATGGTCGTCGGCAAGGACACCGGGACCTGGATGATCCCCGTCGAGACCATGCTCGGGCACCTGCCCCAGCTGAGCATCTGGACGTCCGGCGGTCCCGCCGTCGACGCCAGTTTCTCCCGCCCCGTCGGCGAAGCCGTCGACGTCTCCTTCGTGCAGCGCGTCGTCGACTGGTTCTCCAAGGCCGAGCCCGGCACCGTCTGGGTCGTCGACACCGGCGAGGCCGGCTCGCCGGTCGCGGCGGCACTGCGCTTCGGCATCGTCCTCGCCGACCGTGAACGTTCGCTCGGCGTCCCCGGGCTGCCGCCGGCCCTCGGCCAGATGCCGCCGGCGGGCAGCGTCGACCTCGCGGTGGACGCGACCGGCCGCACCGCCGACGCCGTCCGCCACCGCATCGCCGAACGGCTCACCACCGGCGTCGCGGGCCGCACGCTCGTCGTCGACGCGATCGACGACTCCGCCGAACCCGACCGGCTCGTCGGCGAGGTGCTCGGGCCGCTCGCCGGGCGCGCGTCCGAGCTCGGCATCCGGCTGCTGCTGGGCTTCCGCGAGGAAACGTCGCCCGGGGTGGCGGCCGTGCGGGCGAGCACGGACCGCGCCCGTCCGGCGCCGGACGACCTCGCGGGCCGGCTCGACCTGCTGACGCAGTCCGTGGAGGAGCTCGCCGAGATCGAGGCCTACCAGTTGCGGGTCGCGACGCGCTTCACCGGCGTCGCGATGCTGCCCGCGCGGGCCCACCGGCTGCGCGGCGCCCTCAAGCAGCTCCGCTCGGCCGAGGTCGACGGCGACGCCGAGTGGGTCGAGAAGCACATCGACGGCCACGAGCACGCGGTCGCCCCGGCGGTCGAGGACGGCCGCCGCCAGCGCGCGGTGCTCGACGGTCTGGTCGCCCGCCGCGAGGAGCTGCGCGCCCGCCTGGCCGGCGACAACGAGCTGGCCCGCGAACACGGCATCGCGGACGACCCCGACCTGGAGCAGGTGTACGTCCCGGCGAAGCGCCTGCTGATCGACGGCCCCTGCGAGCTGACGGCGGCGGCCACCGCGGTGGACACCTACGCAGCCGCGGTCCGAGCCCGCATCGAAGACCGCACCTGATTTTCCGCGCGGTGCAAGGAAGTCCGTGAATGTCGCATTGAGGGACTTAGAGTCCCTCAATGCGACATTCACGGACTTCGAGGTCCGGAACTGTCGGTGCCGGGCGGTAGCGTGGAAGACGGGGGGCGGCGCCCTGCGGCTGCCGCGAAGACCCGGCCTGTGGTGGCGCGGCTACCTCCGGCCCAGGCCGCGGATCAGCACCATCACCGCTTCCCGGACCTCCGCCCGGGTCCGCTCCGGGCCGAACACCTGCCAGTCCAGCGCCACCACCAGCATCGTCCCGAACAAACCTGCTGCCGCCGTCGGGATCTGGACTCCGTCCGGGAGCCGGCCGGCCTCCTCCAGACGGGACAGCTGGCCCTTCACGATCGAGATGATCTCCTCGCGCAGCAACGAAAGCGTGCCGTGCCACTGGCCGGGCGTGCGCCACAGCTCGCTCACCAGGATCTGCGAAAACCCCGGGTACTGGGCGATGAACTCCAGAGTCACGTCGATCTGTGCCTCGATCACCTCGAGGGGATCCGCGTCGGACACCGCCGAGCGCAGCCGAAGAGCGAGCGTGTCGACGCCGTAGCGCAGCAGGCCGTCGACCAAGCCGTCCTTCGAACCGAAGTTGTAGTAGACGGTGCCCTTCGCGACGCCGGCCTCGGCGGCGATGTCGTCGACCGTGAGACCCACCAGGCCCCGGCTCTTCGAGAGCCGGAGCGTGGCCTCGAAGAGCTTCTGCTTGGTCCCGCCGCTCACAGGCTCAGCTCGGGCTTGAGCGCCGACACCGTCCAGACCCGGCGTTTGCGCGCGGCCAGCGTGGACACCAGGATACCGCCGGCCAGGTAGGCCAGCAGCACGCCGATGTCGCCGAGGATCTGCACGGTGGCGCCACTGTAGAACAGGTGCCGGAAGCCGTCGATCGCGTACCCCATCGGCAGCACGATGTGCAGCGGGTACAGCGCGTCCGGGATGGTCTGCCACGGGAACGTGCCGCCCGCGCTGACCAGCTGCAGCACCAGCAGCACCAGGCCGAGGAACTTGCCGACCGCGCCGAAGAAGCTGTTGAGCGCGTGCACCACCGACGTGAACGTCAGCGACACCAGCACCGCGAAGCCGATCGCGCCCAGCGGGTGCGCGATGTGGATGCCGACCAGCCACGTCACCGCGCCGAACAGGACGATCACCTGCGCGACGCCGAGCAGCGCCGAGGACAGCCAGCCGCCGACGGCGACCCGGAACGGCGCCGCGCCCGCGGTCAGCGCGCGCGTCGAGAGCGGGCGCAGGATCAGGAACAGCACGAACGCGCCGATCCAGGTGGCCAGCGAGATGAAGAACGGCGCCAGGCCCGCGCCGTACGTCCCGGCCGAGGACTCGCCGTTGGCGTTGACCGCCACCGGGTCCGCGATGGTGTTGGCCGTCGCCGCGCGGGTCGGGTCGTCCGGGTTCGGGATCTCCTTGAGCCCGGCCGAAAGTCCGTCACGCAGCTTCACCGCGCCGTCGGCGAGCTGGTTCGTGCCGGTGACCGCGGTCTTCTCGCCGTCGTTCAGCTTCGCGGCGCCGTCCTTGAGCTGGTTCGCGCCGTCGGACGCCTGCGCGATGCCGTTCGCCAGCTGCGGGGACGCGGCGGCGAGCTTGGCCGCGCCGTCGGACACCTGCTTGGCGCCGTCGGCCAGCTTCGCGAGGTCGCCATTGGCCTGCTGGATCTTGCTGTTCGCCTGGTCGACGGGGGAGCGCAGCTGGTCCGCGCGCGCCACGATCGCCGTGATCTGGTCCTCCGGCACCCCGGCGTTGCGGAGGTCGGTCTGCAGCTGCGTGCGGTAGCTGTCGAGCTTGCCCTGGATGTCGGACGACGCGGTCGCGGCCACCGACGCGGCGTCGGCCACCTTCTGGTCCCCGGCGGCCACCTGCGACGCGCCGTCGGCGAGTTTCTGCGTCTGGGACGGGAGATCCGCGGTGCTGCTCTTGAGCGTGCCCAGGCCGGTGGCGAGCGTCGACGAGCCGTCGGCGAGCTGGGCCGCGCCACTGGCCAGCTGCTGCTGGCCGGACTTCAGCTGCGTCGCGCCGTCCGCGAGCTGCGACGCCCCGGTCGACGCCTCCTGGATCTTCCCGTAGATGGTGGAGAACCCGACCAGGAACCGGTCCGCGGCCTCGCTGCCGACCTTCTCCGCGATCGTCTTGCGCACCTGCTCGGCGACCTGCTTCGCGATGGTCCCGGACAGGTAGTTGTTGGCGTCGTTGGTGGTCAGCGTGATCGTCGCCTGCTGCGGCTGGAAGTTGCCGACGGACAGCAGCGCGGCGGAGAAGCCGCTCGGGATGCCGATCGCGAAGGAGTACTTGTCGTCGCGGACGCCGTCACGAGCGTCCTTTTCGGACACTTCGTGCCACTGGAACGTGCCGGACTTGACCAGCTCGTCGGTCACCTCGCGCCCGACGTTGCGCTGCTGGCCGCTGGCGTCCTGCGCGCCCATGTCGCTGGTGAAGACGGCCGCGGGCAGCTTGTCCAGGCGGCCGTACGGGTCGTAGTTCGCGTAGAGGTAGAAGGACGCGTAGAGCAGCGGCACCAGCACGAGCGCGATCAGCGCCAGCTTGGGCATCGTGCCGGTGGAGAGGCGCCGCAGTTCGTTGCGGGCGATCCGGAGGGCGTTCATGCGAGGTCTCCGTCAGGGCTCTCGGCGAGCTCTTCAGTAGGGGGTGCGGGAGTGAAGTTCTGTGGCGCCGGCTGCTCGGCCGAGCCGATGCGCGCGGGCGCGAAGGGCAGTGCGGACACCGGCGTCGTCGCGGTCAGCACGACCACGGCCAGCCCACGCTCGGCCTGTTCGCGGGCCAGCCCGGCCCAGCTGTCGACGTCGCTGGTGTGCCGGTCCGGCGTGTCGAGCACGAGGACGCGCACGCCCTTGCGGACCGCGGCCAGCTCGGTGAGCAGCCGGGTGCGCAGGGCGGGCGCGAGGTTTTCGAACCGGGTGCCGGCGAACGGCGCCGCGTCGTGCTCGGTGAGCCAGCGGGTGACGTCCTCCTTGCCCGCCGGGCGGTGGGCCAGGGCCAGCTCCTCGCCGACGACCACGCGCAGGCTGACCGCCTCGTCCGGGTCGCTGACCCCGGGCGCGTCGACGACCGCGACCAGCTGGGGGAGGCCGGCGTCGGAGCCGTCCACCGTGACCGTGCCGGTGCTCGGCTTGAGCCGCCCGGCGAGCGCCAGGCCGAACGCGGTGACGCCGACGCCGGGTTCGCCGTGCACGATCGCCAGGTCGCCCTCGCCGACGGTCAGCGAGGTGGGCGGTAACAAGGTGCCGTGGTGCCCTTCGAGGGACACCCGATCGGCTCGGACCTGCACGGGGGACTCCAGCGTCTGCGACTTTTGAACTGACCGGTCAGTTCAAAAGCTAGCCCTCGTGGGGGTGCGGAGCAAGATCACCGGACGCACGTCACACAAGTGGGTGACTCACCGCAGGGCGCCCGCCGGGCGCACCTCCCACGTCGTCCACAGTGGACGATAGCCCTGCCGGTGCCAGAACACCGAGGCCAGCGGGTTGGTCGGGTTGTAGTAGAGGTACGTGCCGGTCGCGCCGCCGGTGCGCAGCTCCTGGTGCACGCGGGCCATCAGCGCCCGGCCGAACCCGCCGCCCCGCTCGCCGGGCGCGGTCACGACGTTGTTCACGTAGCCCCAGCGTCCCGGCGGCAGCAGCTCGGCCGCCGCGCTGCCCGCGGTCGCGTCGATCCACGCGCAGTGCGCCATCGCCTGGACCACGCCGCCGTCCTCGGCCAGCCAGACCGCCGGCTCCTCGGCGTCGAGGGCCTCCCGCAGCGCGGGCGCCAGCAGGTCGGCGGTGTTCGCGCGGCGGGGCGCGGCGACGAGGCCGGTGTAGTCGAACGTGGCCGTCGCCAGCTCCAGCGCGACGGCGAAGTCGTCCGGCCCGGCCCGGCGGACGACTTCGACGTCGCAATCCGGGGGCGGCGGCGGCGCGGTCCGCACGCCCAGCGCGCCGAGCGGGACCAGGCCGTGGTCGAGGAAGGCGCGGATCGCCTCGGCGTCCCGGCTGGGCCAGACGACGGCGCACGCCGAGTCGTCACCGGTCTTCTCGCCGTCGAGCAGGCCCCGCAGCGCGCGCAGGAGCAGGTCGAGGCCCTCGGTGCCGGTGTCGCCGAAGTACGGGAAGAGCTGCCAGGTGTCGGCGGCCGACCACAGCGTCGAGACGTCGCCGGGGCCCAGCCGGTGCCGCTGCAGCACCCCGGTGACCTGGGTGCCGTCCGCCGTCGCCGCGTCCAGCCGCACGCCGTCGGCGGGTGGCGCGGCGGGCGGCAGCAGCGCGTCGACGGCCGCGAAGCGTGCCCTGCAGGCAGCGAGCAGCGGCTCGGCGATGTCCATGGTGCCCCTCTGGTCGTCGGTCAGGACCAGGCCGGTCGCCGGATCCACATCGTCCACAGTGGACGATAACCCTGCCGGTGCCAGAACACCGGGGAGAGCGGGTTCGCCGGGTGGTAGAACAGGAACGTACCGCGCACCTCGTACGACAGCAGGGCCCGATGGGCCGTCGCCATCAGGGCCCGGCCGACCCCGCCGCCGCGCGCCGCCGGGGCCACCGACAGCGTGTCGACGTACCCCCAGCGCCCGGGCGGCAGCCTGCCGTGGATGCTGTCGCCCGGCACCGGCGAGGCCAGCGCGCAGGCGGCCAGCCCGGCCGGCACCCCCTCGTCCTCGGCGAGCCAGGCCAGGCCGCTGAAGCGCAGGTGGCGCCGGACCTCGGCGAGCAGCAGCGGCCGCGCCCCCGGCCGCCGCACCGCGGTGCCGACCTGGGACGTGTAGCGCCACTCGGCCAGGCGCAGCTCGGTGATGGCCTCGGTGTCGCCGTCCCCGGCCTTCCGGACCGGCACCCGCGCCGGGCCCGGGCCCGGCGGCGGGTCCGGCGGCCGGACGGCCAGGCAGGTCAGCGGCGCGAAGCCGTGCGCGAGCAGGACCGCGGACGCCTCGTCGTCCCGGCTCGGCCAGGCCAGCGTGCAGCCCGAGTCCGGGCCGGCGCCCGAGCCGCGCATCCGGTCCCGCCACGCGCCCAGCAGCGCCGCGAGGCCCGCGGCGCCGCTGTCGCCCGGCACCGCGGTCAGGTCCCAGATCTCCAGCGGGCCCCACAGGGCGGGCCACGACCCCGGCGCGTGCGTGACGCGGGTCAGCAGGCCGCCCGCCCGCCGGCCGCCCACGCTCGCCAGCAGCGGCTCGCTCGCCCCGTGTGGGGGCGCGATCGGCGGGAGCAGCGGGTCGAGCGCGGCGAACGCGGCGTTCTGCTCCTGCTCGAGGGGCGTCACGAGCGGTGCGTGCGGAAGATCGCGGTGCCCGGGAAGAGCCGGCCGCGCAGCGGGCTCCACTGGCCCCAGGTCCGCGTGTGGCCCTCCGGCCACTCGGGTTCGACGAGGTCGGTGAGGGTGAACCCGGCCGCGGCCAGCGCGCGGACGTAGTCGCCGAGGGTGTGGTGGTACTCGACGTAGGTGGCGGTGCCGTCGTCGTCGACCTCGACGTAGGGCGTGCGGTCGAAGTACGGCTGGGTGACGGTGAGCCCCTGCGGGCCCGGGTCGTCCGGGAAGATCCACCGCATCGGGTGGGTCACCGAGAACACCCACGGCGCGCCGGGCCGCAGCACCCGGCAGACCTCGGCGAACACGGCGTCGACGGACGCCACGAACGGGATCGCGCCGAACGCCGAGCAGGCGGCGTCGAAGCTGCCCGACGCCAGCGGGAGGTACTCGGCGTTCGCCTGCACGAGGGGCACGGCGAGGCCGGTGCGGGTGTTGCCCTCCTGCGCGTGGCGCAGCATGCCGGCGGACAGGTCGGTCGCGACGGCGTCGGCGCCCTCGGCCCGCAGCCAGCGCGCGCACGCGGCCTGCCCGCAGCCGACCTCCAGCACGCGCTTGCCGCGGACGTCGCCGAGCAGCCGGGCGTCCGCCTCGCGCACGCCCTCCGGGCACCAGACGAAGTCGGCGTCGCCGAGGAACCCGCCGTGCTCGGCCTGGTAGTCGTCGGCGTCGGCGTCCCACCAGGCGAGGTTCGCGGCCGCGGCCTCCGGCCCGCCGACCTCGCGGTAGGCGACGGCGGTGGTGCCCAGCGCGTGCTCGGCGGCGTCGTGGCGCCCCGGCGCGGCGGGGTCGTTCGGTGGCATGATGGTGTCTCCGGTCCCGGCCGCCGGTGCCCGCTCCACCCGCGTCCTCCTGCGTGCGTTTGCCTTCGCGAGGACCTTAGCGATCGCCGGGGGACCCTGATTGTGCCGCCTAGCGACTGCCGCGTAGGATAAGTGTTAGCGCAGTGGGTTCGCGCTGCCTTCCGCTCAGCTTCTGGTTGGGACTCGGGTCGCGCACCGTTTGCGGGTCATGCCGCGGTCGTTCACTGGTGGACGTTTGCTTGCAGGGTCGTCGCATGCCGTAACACCCCATCGCGCCGACAACTGCCAACCCTCGATTCCCATCCACCGGAGCAACCCGCCTAATGACCATCGACACCGCCACCGCCCCGACCGCCCCGAACGCGGCCCCGCAGGTCGCCATCAACGACATCGGGTCGGAGGAAGACTTCCTCGCGGCTATCGACAAGACGATCAAGTACTTCAACGATGGCGACATCGTCGAAGGCACCATCGTCAAGGTCGACCGCGACGAGGTCCTGCTCGACATCGGCTACAAGACCGAGGGCGTCATCCCCTCGCGTGAGTTGTCCATCAAGCACGATGTCGACCCGGCTGAGGTTGTCACCGTCGGCGATGAGGTCGAAGCCCTCGTTCTCCAGAAGGAGGACAAGGAAGGCCGTCTGATCCTGTCCAAGAAGCGCGCGCAGTACGAGCGCGCCTGGGGCACGATCGAGGAGCTCAAGGAGAAGGACGAGCCCGTCAAGGGCACCGTCATCGAGGTCGTCAAGGGCGGCCTCATCCTGGACATCGGCCTGCGCGGCTTCCTGCCCGCGTCGCTGGTCGAGATGCGCCGCGTCCGCGACCTTCAGCCGTACGTCGGCCGCGAGCTCGAGGCGAAGATCATCGAGCTGGACAAGAACCGCAACAACGTGGTCCTGTCCCGCCGCGCCTACCTGGAGCAGACCCAGTCCGAGGTGCGCAGCGAGTTCCTCAACGCGCTCGCCAAGGGCCAGGTCCGCAAGGGCGTCGTGTCCTCCATCGTCAACTTCGGTGCCTTCGTGGACCTGGGTGGCGTCGACGGCCTGGTGCACGTCTCCGAGCTGTCCTGGAAGCACATCGACCACCCGTCCGAGGTCGTCGAGGTCGGCCAGGAGGTCACGGTCGAGGTCCTGGACGTCGACATGGACCGCGAGCGCGTCTCGCTGTCGCTGAAGGCGACCCAGGAAGACCCGTGGCGCCAGTTCGCCCGCACCCACGCGATCGGCCAGATCGTGCCGGGCAAGGTCACCAAGCTGGTTCCGTTCGGTGCGTTCGTGCGCGTCGAAGAGGGCATCGAGGGCCTGGTCCACATCTCCGAGCTGGCCGAGCGCCACGTGGAGATCCCGGAGCAGGTCGTCCAGGTCAACGGCGACGTCATGGTCAAGGTCATCGACATCGACCTCGAGCGCCGTCGCATCTCGCTGTCGCTGAAGCAGGCGAACGAGGGTGTCACGCCGGACACCGAGTTCGACCCGACCCAGTACGGCATGGCCGCCGAGTACGACGCCGAGGGCAACTACATCTACCCCGAAGGCTTCGACCCGGACACCCAGGAGTGGCAGGAAGGCTTCGACAAGCAGCGTGAGGAGTGGGAGCGCCAGTACGCCGAGGCGCACACTCGTTACGAGGCCCACATGAAGCAGGTCCAGAAGGCCGTCGAGGCCGACGCGGAAGCCGCGGCGGACGCGGCGACCGGCATCGAGGGTGGCGCGGAAAGCTACACCTCGGGTTCGGCCCCGGCCGACACGAAGAGCACCGGTGGCACCCTCGCCTCCGACGAGCAGCTCGCGGCCCTCCGCGAGAAGCTCTCCGGCGGTGCGTGAGCACTAGCTCTCTGAACCACAGCGAACCCCGGGTCCGGAAACGGCCCGGGGTTCGCTGCGTTCCAGCCCCGGCTCCTGGGTTTCACCCCGAACCACGCGAGTCACGTGTCTGGTCACACGAGCTACGGCCCGGAACACGAGTCGCCGCAGGCCTCGCCCGGTCGGCTCCCCCGCCGGTCGACGCGGGCCGCTCGCTCTGCCCGTGCGCCCCAATGTGGCGTTGGTTGCGTCCGACGCACCGAACGCCACATTGGGTGCGTTGGATGCACCGAACGCCACATTGGGGCGCATCGCGGGCCGGTGGCGGAGCCGGTGAGCCCGGTACGTCAGCGGTCGCGCAGGCCCAGGCCGGTCATCATCGCGATGACACCCCGCCGGTACATCTGTGCGTTCGCGTCGTCCGTCGGGGGGATGAACCAGTCCGGCAGCGCGGTGCGGGAGGCGAGCATCAGCTCCGCCCCGACCAGGCCGTGCATGGCCGTCCACAGCTGGTACGCCGCGGTCTGCGCGTCCGTGCCCGGGGGGCTGACCCGCCGGACGCGGTCGATGAACAGGCCGAACGTCGTCCGCACCACGGCCGAGCGCAGCGCCGGGTCGGGGTCGAAGCCGGGGACCGGGCGCTCGAACATCAGCGCGTAGCGGGCCGGGCTTTCGCGGGCGAAGAGCCGGTACGCCATCGCCAGGTCGAGCAGGTCCGCGATGCCGTCCGGGCTTTCCGGCGGCAGCGCCTCCAACGCCCCGTGCAGCGACTCGAAAGTGCGCTCGTACAGGGCGTCGAGCAGGCCCGAGCGGCCGCCGAAGCGGGTGTACACCGAGATCGTCGACGCGCCGGCGGCCTCGGCCACCCCGCGGACGGTGAGAGCGGTGACGCCCCGGTCGAACAGCACCGCCAGCGCCGCGTCGAGGTAGCGCTCGCGGTGGCCGTGCTCGGCCGGGCGCATCGACACGTGCCTGGTGGCCACGACGCCCCCCCTTCGCAGCAGCCGCGCACAACGGCGTCCGGGTTACCCACCCGCAGCAGAAGATACGATATCCGCGGCGTCTTGGGAATGCGCCCGATGTCCGGATGTGCGGCATTCCCGTCCGGCGGGCACCGGTCCGGCCCCCGGGAACCCTGGCAACGTCGGGAACACCGACGAAAGGGTTCCCCGATGACCGCCACCATCTCCGTCCCGGACACCGCGCTGGCCCGCGAGGCCGCCGACCTCGTCCGCGACACCGCCGGCCCGCTCCTGTACGACCACTCCTCGCGGGTCTACCTCTTCGGCGCGCTGCAGGGCGCGCGCCGCGGGCTCGCCTTCGACGCCGAACTGCTCTACGTCGCCGCCCTGTTCCACGACCTCGGCCTGGTCGAGGGCCACCGCACCGGCCGCCGCTTCGAGCTCGACGGCGCCGACGAGGCCCGGCGCTTCCTGCTCGGCCACGGCGTCGACGCGGACCGGGCCCGGATCGCCTGGACGGCCATCGCGCTGCACACCACCCCGGGCATCCCCGAGCACATGGAACCGGAGATCGCGCTGGTCACCGCCGGGGTCGAGTACGACGTCCTCGGCATCGGCTACCACGACCTGCCCGCGGACAGCCGCGCCGCGATCGTCGCCGCGCACCCGCGGCCGGACTTCAAGCGCCGCATCCTCGCCGCCTTCACCGACGGTATCCGTGACCGGCCCGACACGACGTTCGGGAACGTCAAGGCCGATGTTCTGGCCCGGTTCGTGCCAGGCTTCGAGCGGCAGGACTTCGTCACCACGATCTTGGACTCACCCTGGGAGGACTGACCCGGATGGCACACCCCGAGCCCGGCACGGTCGTCGTCACCGCGAGCGGCGGCGGCACGTACACGCAGCAGGTCAGCACGGCGGGACACACGCTGCTGGCCGACGAGCCGGTGTCCGTCGGCGGGGCCGACGCCGGCCCGAACCCGTACGAGCTGCTGCTCGCGTCGCTGGGTTCGTGCACCGCGATCACGCTGCGGATGTACGCCGATCGCAAGGGCATCCCGCTGACCGGCGCGACGGTCCGGCTGCGGCACGACCGCGTCCACGCCGAGGACTGCGAGAAGTGCGAGACCGAGCACGGGATGCTCAGCCGGATCACCCGGGAGATCGAGCTGGACGGCGACCTCGACGACGACCAGCGCGCCAAGCTCATGCTGATCGCGGACAAGTGCCCGGTGCACCGCACGCTGTCGTCGGAGATCGTGATCGAGACGCGCGAAACCGGCCGCTGAACGAGGTGGGTCAGGCGGCCTGCGCCGTCACGGGCCGCGCGGTGGCGACGCCGACGGCCGGGACCCAGATGCGTTCGATGGCGGCCAGCCGGGCCTTGCGGCGGAGGCCCGCGAAGCTGTGCTTCGCCGGGACGAGCAGGGTGCTCAGCCAGGTCCGCCGGTAGTCCTCGAGGGCCGTGGCCACGGAGTGGTGAACCATGCAGTGCACCAGCCCCGGCGTGCCGAGCCGGTGCTTCCCGGCGTGCTTGCTGTCCGCCATCGTTCCTCCGTGTGGGCGACCTACGCGGCGCACGGTACGCATCTGGACCGATGAAGGTGGGTAAGCAACGCGGCGTGTCCGGATTTCGGTTGAGTCACGCGTCACGTTCGGCTTGCGCATCACCCGTCCGTGTGCGGCCTGCTGTGATCGACGTCCCCCGGCGGTCACCGGGGCCCGTGACTAGGGTGATCGGCATGTTGCGTGTGGGGCTGACGGGTGGCATCGGGGCCGGCAAGTCGACCGTGGCGAACCGCCTGGCCGAGCACGGCGCCGTGCTGGTGGACTCCGACAAGATCGCCCGCGAGGTGGTCGAACCCGGCTCCGAGGGGCTCGCCCGGCTGGTCGAGGAGTTCGGCACGGAGATCCTGGCCGCCGACGGCTCGCTCGACCGCCCGGTGCTCGCGGCCAAGGCGTTCGCCGACGACGAGTCGCGCCGCCGGCTCAACGCGATCGTGCACCCGCTGGTCGGCGCCCGCACCGGCGAGCTGATGGCCGCCGCGGCGCCGGACGCGATCGTCGTCCACGACATCCCGCTGCTGGTCGAGGGCGGGCTCGCGACGGCGTACCACCTGGTCGTCGTGGTCGACGCGCCGGTCGAGGTGCGGGTCCGGCGGCTGGTGTCGGCCCGCGGGATGGCCGAGCCCGACGCCCGCGCGCGCATCCGGGCGCAGGCCAGCGACGAGCAGCGCCGCGCCGCCGCCGACGTCTGGCTCGACAACGGCGGTCCCGAGGACGCGGTCCTCGCCGACGTCGACGCGCTGTGGGCGGACAGGCTGGTGCCGTTCGAGGCGAACGTCCGGCTGCGCCGCCCGCGCCCCCCGATGTCGCCGAAGATCGCCGAGTACGACCTCACCTGGCCGCAGCAGGCCGAGCGGGTGCTCGCCCGGGTCCGCGCCGCGACGGGGGAGCTGGGCCTGCGGGCCGACCACATCGGGTCGACGTCCGTGCCGGACCTGCCGGCCAAGGACGTCCTCGACCTCCAGCTCACGGTGTCCACTTTGGCCGACGCCGACACGCTGTCCGAGCTGCTTTCCGACGCCGGTTTCCCGCGCCTGGCCGGCGACTGGGCCGACGACGCCCAGGACGGCGACGGCACCTGGCCGAAGCGGCTGCACGTCGGCGCCGACCCGAAACGGCCGGTGAACCTGCACGTCCGGTCCCGGGAGACGCCCGCGTGGCGCCTCGCGCTGCTGTTCCGGGACTACGTGCGCGCGCACCCGAACGAGCGGGACGACTACCGCGACGTGAAGCTGCGGCTGGCCGAGGCCCATGCCGACGACGGCCACGTCGCCGACTACGCCGACGAGAAGCAGGACTGGGTCAACGGCGCGTTCGTCCGCGCCGAAAAGTGGGCCGAGACGACCGGCTGGACGCCCTAGGAACCGAGCAGCCCGCGCTCGAACGCGACGGCCACGGCGGCCGCGCGGTCCTTCACGCCGAGCTTCGCGTAGACGTGGATCAGGTGCGTCTTGACCGTCGCCTCGCTGATGAACAGCTTCTTCGCGGTTTCCTTGTTCGACGAGCCGCGCGCGACCAGCGCCAGCACCTCCAGCTCACGCTGGGACAGCGGCTCCCGCGCGGGCTCGCGCATCCGGCCCATCAGGCGCCCGGCCACCGCGGGGGAGAGCACGGCCTGCCCGCGGGCGGCCGCCCGGACCGCGCGGAACAGCTCTTCGCGGGGCGCGTCCTTGAGCAGGTAGCCGGTGGCGCCCGCCTCGATCGCGGGCAGCACGTCGGAGTCGGTGTCGTACGTGGTCAGCACCAGGACGCGCGCCGGGTTGCCCAGCCGCGCGAGCTCGCTGATCGCCGTGACGCCGTCGGTGCCCGGCATCCTCAGGTCCATCAGCACGACGGCGGGACGCAGCCGCTCGGCCAGCGTGACCGCTTCGGCGCCGTCGGCCGCCTCGCCGAGCACCTCGAAGCCCTCTTCGCCGCCGGCGGGTTCCGCGGACAGGATGCCGCGCAGGCCGTCCCGGACGATCGGGTGGTCGTCGGCGATCAGCACGGTGATCGTCATGCGCGGGCCTCCGGGGGCAGGGGCACGGCGGGCAGGGCGACGGAGATCGCGGTCCCGGCGCCGGGCTCGGACTCGACGTGGAGCGTACCGGCGAGGCGGCGCACCCGGCGGCGCATGCCCGGCAGCCCGAAGCCGCCGTCCGCCGCGGCGGGCTCGAAGCCGGCGCCGTCGTCGCGGACGTCGAGGGTCACCTCGTCGGTCATGTACGACAGCGTGACGCCGACCCGGCTCGCCGCGGCGTGCTTGTCCACATTGGACAGAGACTCCTGGGTGATGCGCAGGATCGTCGCCTCGATCTCGGGGTGCAGCCGCGCGGGGTCGCCGGTGGTGGTGACCGTCGCGGGCACGCCGGTCCGCTCGCCCCACCGCTGCGCGACGTCGGTCAGCGCGTCGAGAAGCGTTGCGGTGTCGAGGGGTTCGGGGTGCAGCGCGCGCACCGAGCGCCGCGCGGCGGTGAGGTTCTCGCGGGCGAGCGCGGACGCGGAGTCGAGGTGCCGCTGCCACTCCGCCGGGTTCTCCTTGGCCAGCGCGGCCGCCTCGAGCTGGGTGATGATGCCGGTGAAGCCCTGCGCCAGGGTGTCGTGGATCTCCTGGGCGAGCCGCTGCCGCTCGTCGAGCATCCCGGCTTCCCTGGCCTGGCTGAGCAGCTGCCGCTGCAGGCCTTCGTTCTCCGCGTATGCGGCGGCCAGCTCGTCCAGCGTGCGGCGGCGTTCCTCGTTCTGCCGGGCGACGGCCGTCGACAGCAGCCCGCCGCCCCCGATGGCCGCGGTCTGCACGATCATGATCGTGATCCAGATGCCCGGCTTGTCGGCCAGCGCGTGGATCGGGCCGCCGTTGCCGAGGGTGTTGATCAGCAGGGACGTCGCCGCCAGCGCGACGAAGGCGAGCCAGGTGGGCCGCACCTGCATGGCGATCAGGAACGCGTAGATCATGAAGATGAGGAACGTGACGTCCCGGACCTCGAGGAAGCTGCCCAGCCCGATCACCCCGAGGAAGGTGACCAGGGCGAACACCGGCTTCTCGCGCAGCCGCACGGGCGCGAGCACGACCATGCCGAGCACCCACACGGCGGTCGTGGCGACCAGGATGCCGGTGGTCGTCCACCAGTGGCTGTCGTGGCCGCCGACGGCGAGGGTGATCGCCGTCGCGACCGCGAGCAGGAGACCGGGGACGTACCGCTCGATCCGGCTCAGCCACGGCTGCCAGCCGGTCGGCTCCTGCGCCGTGAGCGGCGGCCACAGCGGCCGGTTCCAGTCGAACCCGGCGGTCACGCGCGCATGTCCTTGAGCTCCGGCCAGATCTCGGCCCAGCCCGCCGTGCGGCCGGTGAGCAGCCAGACCGGCAGGTGCGCGCTCGCGTTGCGGACGCCGAGCCGGTTGCCGACCTGGCCGACGATCCGCGTGTCCCGGAAGGACTTCGCCGCCTTCGACGGGTCGTAGCCGACGAACAGGACGTTGTCCGCGGTGTCGTCCGGCTTGCCGAAGTACCAGAAGCCCCGGCTGGGGCTGTACGCCTCGGGCAGGCCGTGCTCGGGTCCGTACCGGCCGAGCGCGCCGGCCTGCCAGTACCCGCCGGTGACGATCGCGGTGCCCGGCGGCGCGGTCCGGTACAGCGCGGCGACGTCGGCGGCGAGGTCGGGCCAGCCGATCTCCTCGGCGGCGTAGACGGGCCGCGGTGCCTCCGGGTGGTCGGCGAGGAAGTGCGCGGGCCACACCGGCAACGTGAACGGCAGGCTGAACAGCGCGGACAGCACGAACACCGGCCAGGTCGGCACCCACCGCCACCAGGACGCCGGTTCACGCGCTTCCAGGTGCACGGCGGCGGCCGCCCACAGCACGCCGAACATCCCGGCCGCGTAGTAGAACCGCCCGTTCGCGACGAGGAACACCGCGACCACGCCCAGCGCCGTCCAGCCGAGAAACCGGTACGGCCGCAGCTGTTTGCTCCCGATCAGCACGACGACGCCGTAGAGCACCCCGAGCGCCCCGATCACCCAGCCCGCCCCGGCCAGCAGGTCGGGGACGAAGCTCTCGCGCCCGCCGGCCGCGTCCACCTCGGCGCCGACCGCGTCGCCCATGCCCAGCTGCGGCCAGCCGTTCGCGCGCTGCCACAGCACCGTCGGGACCAGCGAGCCGGCGGCGATCAGCGCGCCCAGCCAGAGTTTCGGACGGCGCACGAGTTCTCGTGGGCCGACGGCGAGGAGCGCGAGCCCGGCCACCACCCAGAACGCGGCGATGAGCAGCTTGTCGTTGAGCGCCACCGCCGTCACGACCCCGAGCCAGACCAGCAGGGTGTCGTGGCGGGTGCGGACCCAGCGGACCACCAGCCACAGCACGAGCGTCCACAGCAGCGGGTCGATCGTCGACGTCGCCAGGTAGTGGCCGCTGCCGACGAACTGGCCGCAGATCGCGTACGCCGCCGCGGCCCGGGTCTGCGCCTTGCGCCGCCCGCCCAGCTCGCGGGCGATCAGCGCCGTGACGACGACCCCGCCGGCCGTCGCCGCGATCGCCGGCAGCCGGAACACCACCAACGACCCCGGCGCGAGCCGGTCCATGGCCCAGGCGAGGAACGGCACCAGCGGCGGCTGGTCGGCGTAGCCCCAGGCCAGGTGCCGTCCCGCGGCGAGGAAGTAGAGCTCGTCACCGAAGTAGCCGTAGCGGCCGGCGGTGAGCAGGAGGGCGACCGCGACCCCGGCGGCGAGCAGGGCCACCGGCAGCCGGGCGAACCGCGCCAGCTCGGCTTTCGCCTGGTCGGGGGCCGTGGCTACGGCGTCCATCACGCTCCTGTCGGTCGGCGGCGCCGGTCCCTTCCGCACCCTACGTCGCCCGGCTCGGCGGCAGCGGGCGGAGGGTGACGCCGGTTACGTGTGCGTGTTCGTCAGCTTCGGCCACAGCGCCGTCCAGGGTTCGGTCCGGCCGGTCGCCAGCCACATCGGCTGGCCGTCGAAGTAGCTCGGCTTCGCGGTTCCGGTGTCGACCTTGCCCAGCGGCTTGATGTCGGTGAAGTGCCCGCGCAACGGCTCGGGGTTCGCCCCGACGTACAGGACGCTGGTCGCGTCCTCCGGCGGCACGACCAGGGTCGCGTACCCGCGGTTGCCGCTGGCGGGCTCCGGCAAACCGAGGTCACGCCCGTAACGGTCGAGCGCGCTCGCCGTCCAGTACGACTCGGTCACCACCGCCGTGTGGGCCTGGTCCGGCACCGAGGCGAACGCCGTCGCCACCGACCGGGCGCCTTCGGGCCAGCCGATCTCCGCGAACGCGAACACCGGTGTCGGCAGCGCCGGGTGCTCGGTCAGCCAGCTCTGCGGCCAGAGGGGCAGCGCGCCGGGCACGGCCAGGAGCGCGGCCACGACGTACCACGGCCAGGTCGCGAGCCAGCGCCACCAGCGTGACGGCTCCCGGCGTTCGAGCGCGACCGCGGCCATGGCCCAGCACACCGGGAACATCCCGGCGACGTAGTAGCTGCGGCCGTTCACCGCCAGGAACACCGCGGTCAGCGCGACCGCCGTCCAGCCGAGCAACTGGAGCTCGGGGCTGCGCAGGAGCCGCCACAGGCCGTACAGCAGCAGCGCCACGCCGACCGGGATGCCGGCGACGAGCAGCACCTCCGGCAGGAACAGCAGCCGGCCGCCCCAGGTGTCCGCGACCTCCTGCGAGATCGCCGCGCCCATGCCGAGCTGCGGCCAGCCGTGCGCGGCCTGCCAGAGCAGCGTCGGCACCAGCGCGACCACGGCGATCCCGGCGCCTGCCCATAACGCTGGCCGCCGCAGCAGCTCCCGCGGACCGCAGACCAGGAGCGCGACGCCGGCCGCGAGCCAGAACCCGCCGATGAGGAACTTCGTGTACAGCGCGAACGCCGTCACCACGCCCGCCCAGACGAGCAGGCCGTCGGCGCGAGTGCGCAGCCAGCGGACCAGCAGCCACAGCAGGAGCGTCCAGAGCAACGGGTCCACTGTGGACGTCGCGAGGTAGTGGGCGCCCGCCAGGAACTCGGTCGACACGGCGAAAGTCGCAGCGGCAAGCGTTTGCGCCTTCGCCCCGCCACCGAGTTCGCGGGCGATCAGCGCGGTGACCACGGCCCCGGCGAGCACCGCCAGCATCGCCGGGATCCGCAGCACGAACGGCGAGTGGCCGAGCGCGTCCATCGTCCGGGCCAGCAGCGGCAGCAGCGGCGGCTGGTCGACGTAACCCCAGGCGAGGTGCCGTCCCGCGGACAGGAAGTAGAGCTCGTCGCCGAAGTAGCCGTAGCGGTTCGCGGTCAGCACCAGCGGGATGGCGAGCAGCGCCGTCACGACGGCGATCGGGACGCGCGCGATCGGGGCGGCCGGCCGGATCCGGGCCGGCGCGGGTGCGGTCGTCACATCCATCGGAACACCCGCGTCGCGATCGTGGTGCAGACGACCGCGAAGACCGCCATCGCCCCGAGCTGCAGCAGCTCCGGGGCGTCCCCGGCCCAGGTGGCCCGCAGCGCGTTGAGCGTCGCTCCGAGCGGCAGGACGTCCGCGACGTGCTGCAGGAACGGCGGCAGCTGCTCCTTCGGCACCCACACGCCGCCGAGCGCCAGCATCGGGAAGAACAGCGCCGAGCCGATGCCGCTCGCCGCGCGGCCGGTGGGCGCGAGCGCCGCCACCAGCAGCCCGACGGAGAACAGGGCCAGCGCGCCGAGCACGAGCGAGAGCAGGAACCCGGCCGGGTTGCCCGGCAGCTCGACGCCGAGCGCGAGCGCGCCCACCCCCACGATGAGCGCGACCACGACGACGACCGCGGCCAGGTTCACCAGCAGCTGGGCGGTGAGCAGCCGGCTCGGCGGCACGGGGCTCGCGGAAAGCCGTTTCAGCAGGCCCTTTTCCCGGTAGGTGCCCAGCGCGTTCGGGAACTGCGTCAGCGCCAGCATGGCGATCAGGATCGTCACGGCCATCGGCGCGATCACCGTGGCCAGCGCGCTGTGCCCGCCGTACTTCGGGTCCGGGTCGTTCGCGCCGGGCATCAGCCCGAACACCAGCAGCAGCGCGAGCGGGATGCCGACGACGACGGCCGGGGCGCCCGGGTCGCGCAGGAACACCTTCGCCTCGGTGGTGGTCAATTTGGTCAGGACGCTCATGTCTTTCCCCTCATTCCGGCTTGTGGCCGGTCAGCGCGACGAAGGCGTCGTCGAGACCGGCCTGTTCGACCCGCAGGTCCCCGGCGAGCACGCCGAGCCGGGCGAGCGCCGACGTCACGGCGTGCAGGACGTTGCCGCCGCCGGTGACCACCAGGCGATCGCCGTGGCGCTCGACCCGGCGGACCTCCGGCAGCGCTTCGAGCGCGGCGGGGTCGATCGGCGCCGACGGCCGGAACCGGACGACCTGCTCGTCGTTCACCCCGGCGACCAGCCCGGCGGGGCTGTCGAGCGCCACGACGCGGCCGGCGTCGATCACCGCGATCCGGTCGCAGAGCCGTTCGGCCTCGGCCATGAAGTGCGTGACCAGCAGGATCGTCACGCCCTGGTCGCGCACGGCCTCGATCAGGTCCCACGTGTCGCGGCGGGCCTGCGGGTCGAGGCCGGTGGTCAGCTCGTCGAGCACCGCGACCTCCGGGCTGCCGATCAGCGCGAGCGCGATCGACAGCCGCTGCTGCTGGCCGCCGGAGAGCTTCTTGTACGCGGTGTTGCGCTGCTCGGTCAGGCCGAGCGTGGCGAGCAGCCGCCCCTGGTCCGCGGGCTCGCGGTAGAAGGAGGCATAGAGGTCGAGCAGCTCGCCGACCCGCAGCTTGTCCTGCAGCCGGCTCTCCTGGAGCTGGACGCCGACGCGCTGCCGCAGCTCGGCGCGGTCGCGCCGCGGGTCGAGCCCGAGCACCGACAGCGTGCCGCCGTCGGGCACCCGCAGCCCTTCCACGCACTCGACGGTCGTCGTCTTGCCCGCGCCGTTCGGGCCCAGGATCCCGAAGATCTCCCCGCGCTCGACGTCGAACGAGACGTCCTCGACCGCGACCTTCTCCCCGTACCGCTTGTGGAGGTGCCCGACCTCGATGACCGGCATGCCGTCCCCTCTCGCTCCGTTTGGCAACGGATCGAGCGTCCCGCGGGGGAGGGGTTCGGCGAATCGCCGAGACGGTCGGGAAGGGCATCCACCGATCGGTGGACTAGTGGCGGCGCCAGGTCAGGGTGATGTC
This sequence comes from Amycolatopsis heterodermiae, assembly GCF_034929455.1. NCBI lineage: Bacteria > Bacillati > Actinomycetota > Actinomycetes > Pseudonocardiales > Pseudonocardiaceae > Amycolatopsis > Amycolatopsis heterodermiae. Next base: position 68,714 of record NZ_JAYFSI010000007.1, on the reverse strand, counting down.
CTTGGTGGCCAGCCAGGCGGCCAGGTCGTACCCGTGCGAGGCCAGCCCCTCGACCGCCGCGTAGGTCGTCTCCAGCGCGGACTCGGCCTCGTCCGCGGTGACCAGGTCCGCCTTGCGGGCGTCGAGGAGCTCGTCGGTGTCGATCACCCGCAGCGAGAGCTTGTCCTTCAGGACGATGTCGACGTAGAGGTCGGTGGCGACCCAGTGCGTGCCGTCGCGGCGGACGCGCACGACGTCGAGGTAGAAGTCCTGGTCGCGCTCGTGGCCGGGGGAGAACCAGAAGTCGGTGACGCGCAGGCCGAGGTCCGGCAGCAGCCACGACTCGAGGTAGTGGAACTGGGCGCGGCCCGGCGCCGGGCGGGCCAGGTACAGGCCGAACGGCTCCTCGCGGAACTCCTCGACCTCCCGGCTGATGCCCTTCGGGTCGATGTTCGTGCGCGCGGCCGGGTCGAAGATTTCGACTTTCGGCGGGTGCAGTCCCGTCATGCGGCCATCCTGCCTGGTGGCGGCCGGAACCCGGTCACGAATCGCGAACGGTCGCCGTCCGGGCCACACGTTCGGGCTAAGGTCTGCCGACGACCGGGGGAACCGAGGGGAACTGGGGATGTTCGGGATCATCAGGCCGTGCCGGCACCGGCTGTCCGAGCGGTTGCACGCCGACTGGGTCGCGCACCTGTGCGGGCTCTGCCTCACGCTGCGCGACGAGCACGGGCAGCTCGCCCGCGTCGTCACCAACTACGACGGGCTGATCATCTCGGCCCTCGTCGAAGCCCAGACACCGCGTGCCGACCGGCGCCGCGACGCGGGCCCGTGCCCGTTGCGCGGCATGCGGTCGACGTCGGTGGCCCGCGGCGAAGGAGCCCAGCTGGCCGCGGCGGTGTCGCTGGTGCTGGCCGCGGCGAAGGTCGGCGACCACGTCGAGGACCGCGACGGCGCGTTCGGCAGGCGTCCGGTCGCCGCGGCCGCCCGCCGCGTCGCGGCCCGCTGGGCGGCGCAGGGCGGCCGCACCGGCGGCCGCGTCGGGTTCGACACGGCGGTGCTCACCGAAGCCGTCGACCGGCAGGGCGAGCTGGAACGGGCGATGCGCCTGGGCGACTCCGCGTTGCTGGCGACCGAGCCCGCCGAGCTGGCGGCGGCCGCGGCGTTCGCGCGCACGGCGGAGCTGGCCGGGCGGCCGGGGAACGCGGCACCCCTGGCCGAGGCGGGCCGCCTGTTCGGCCGCGCGGCGCACCTGCTGGACGCGGTCGAGGACCACGCGGCCGACGCGGCGGCGGGAGCGTGGAACCCGCTGCACGCCACGGGCACGGACCTGGCCGAGGCCCGCCGGCTGTGCGACGACGCCGTGCTGGGGGTCGAGCTGGCGTTGCGGGAAGCGGAGTTCGCGGAACCGGCGCTGGTGCACGCGCTGCTGGTGCACGAGCTGCGCCAGGCGGTGCGACGCGCCTTCGGCCACGGCCAGCAGCCGCCGCCCGGGTGGATCGGGCCGGGACCGACCCCGCAGCAGTATCCACACCAGCACCCCCAGGGCTTCGCGCCGCCCGGCCCGGTCCCGCCGCCGGGCGCGCCCGGCCCCGCAGGACCCGATGGCCCGGACGGTCCTGATGGTCCTGATGGCCCGGAATCCCTGCACGGCAAGGGCGGCGGCTGCTGGGTCCCGAAGTTCGCCGTGCCGCCGAAGAAGCGGAACTTCTTCTTCGGCTGCGCCGTCGCCTCCTACATGTGCTGCACCTGCCAGTTCTGCTGCCGGGATCCCTACCCTGGTCCGTGGAGCGGGAACCCGGCGGCGACCGGCGGCTGTGACGGCGGCGACTGCGACTGTGACTGCTGCGACTGCTGTTCCTGTTGTGACTGCACCTGCTGAAGGGAACACGATGACCGAGCCGATGGGACAGCTGAACGACCGCGGCCGGGCCACCTTCGCCGAGCTGGTCGAAGGCGGCGAAGCCCGGCTCGACGCGCTGTTCGCCACCGTCCCGGCGCTCGGCGAGCTGGCCGTCGGCACGGTCTACGGTCACCTCCACGAACGCCCGGCCCTCGACGCCCGCACGCGGGAGGCCGCCACCCTCGCCGCGATCGTCGCGGCGGGCATGGTGGGGCCGCCGCTGAGCGTCCACCTCCGCACCGGCCTCGCCGCCGGGCTCTCCCCGGCCGAGGTGGGCGAGATCGTCGTCCAGACGGCGGCGTTCGCCGGCTTCCCCCGCGCGGTTTCCGCGGCCGACCAGCTGAACCGGCTCTTCGAGGGCCACGGTCTCCCGATCCCGCCGCCGGCGTCGGCCCGGGAGGTCGTCCTGGCGTACCTCGAGGCACCGGGCGCCGAGGTCGCCGACGTGCTCGCGGAGTTCCCGCGCACCGAGGTCCAGGCGACCGGGCCCGACCGGGTGCTGGTCGCGTGCTTCGGCGACGGGCCCGCGCCGGGTGCCGTCGTGCACTGCGTGGTGGCCGGCGGCGAAGTGGCCTTCGCGACGGTGTACCGACCCCGCTGACCAGGGCCGACGGAAATTGTCGGTGCCGAGGCTTACTCTGGTCGACGTGGCTTTCGCAACCGAACACCCCGTGCTGGCGCAGTCCGACTTCCGGCCCGTCTCGGAGATCCCCCGGGAGGGCGGCCGGTTCGAGGTCGTCAGCGACTACCAGCCCGCCGGTGACCAGCCGGCGGCCATCGACGAGCTCGAACGCCGCGTCAACGCGGGCGAGAAGGACGTCGTGCTCCTGGGCGCCACCGGTACCGGCAAGTCGGCGACCACGGCGTGGCTGATCGAGCGCGTCCAGCGGCCGACACTGGTGATGGCGCCGAACAAGACCCTCGCCGCGCAGCTGGCGAACGAGCTGCGCGAGCTGTTCCCGCACAACGCGGTCGAGTACTTCGTCAGCTACTACGACTACTACCAGCCCGAGGCGTACATCGCGCAGACGGACACCTACATCGAGAAGGACTCGTCGATCAACGACGACGTCGAGCGGCTGCGGCACTCGGCGACGATGAACCTGCTGTCCCGGCGGGACGTCATCGTGGTCGCGAGCGTGTCCTGCATCTACGGCCTGGGCACCCCGCAGTCCTACCTCGACCGGTCTTCGAAGCTGAAGGTCGGCGAGCAGCTGGACCGGGACGTCTTCCTGCGCGCGCTGGTCGACGTCCAGTACACGCGCAACGACATCGCGTTCGCGCGCGGCACGTTCCGCGCGCGCGGCGACACGGTCGAGATCATCCCGGCCTACGAGGAGCTGGCGATCCGCGTCGAGTTCTTCGGTGACGAGATCGAGAAGCTGTACTACCTGCACCCGCTGACCGGCGACATCGTCAAGGAGGTCGACGAGGTCCGGATCTTCCCGGCGACGCACTACGTCGCCGGCCCGGAGCGCATGGAGAAGGCGATCAAGGGCATCGAGCAGGAGCTCGAGGATCGCCTGGCGGAGCTGGAGAAGGGGGGCAAGCTGCTGGAGGCCCAGCGGCTGCGGATGCGCACGGCCTACGACATCGAGATGATGCGGCAGGTCGGGTTCTGCTCCGGCATCGAGAACTACTCGCGCCACATCGACGGCCGCGGCGCGGGCACGGCGCCGGCCACGCTGATCGACTACTTCCCGGACGACTTCCTGCTGGTGATCGACGAGTCGCACCAGACCGTGCCGCAGATCGGCGGCATGTACGAGGGCGACATGTCCCGCAAGCGCAACCTGGTCGAGTACGGCTTCCGGCTGCCGAGCGCCGTCGACAACCGGCCGCTGACCTGGGAGGAGTTCTCCGACCGGATCGGGCAGACGGTCTACCTGTCGGCGACGCCGGGGCCGTTCGAGATGGGCCAGGCGGGCGGCGAGTTCGTCGAGCAGGTGATCCGGCCGACCGGCCTGGTCGACCCGAAGGTCGTCGTGAAGCCGACCGAGGGCCAGATCGACGACCTGGTGCACGAGATCCGGGAGCGCGCGGAGAAGGACGAGCGCGTCCTGGTCACCACGCTGACGAAGAAGATGTCCGAGGACCTCACGGACTACCTGCTGGAGCTGGGCATCCGGGTGCGGTACCTGCACTCGGAGGTCGACACGCTGCGCCGGGTGGAGCTGCTGCGGCAGCTGCGGGCGGGCGATTTCGACGTCCTGGTCGGCATCAACCTGCTGCGGGAGGGGCTCGACCTGCCGGAGGTGTCGCTGGTGGCGATCCTCGACGCGGACAAGGAAGGCTTCCTGCGCAGCGGCACGTCGCTGATCCAGACGATCGGCCGCGCGGCGCGCAACGTGTCGGGCGAAGTGCACATGTACGCCGACAAGATCACCGACTCCATGCGGCACGCGATCGACGAGACCGACCGCCGTCGCGAGAAGCAGGTCGCCTACAACGTGGAGCGCGGGGTCGACCCGCAGCCGCTGCGGAAGAAGATCGCCGACATCCTCGACCGCGTCTACAGCGAGGCGGAGGACACCGAGCAGGTCTCGGTCGGCGGCTCGGGCCGCAACTCCTCGCGAGGCAAGAAGCCGGAACAGGGCGACCGCGTCCGCAGCTCCGGAATGCTGGTGGACAAGAACGTCTCGGCAATGCCGCGCGCCCAGCTGGCGGACCTGATCCAGCAAATGACCGACCAAATGATGCAGGCGGCGCGCGACCTGCAGTTCGAACTGGCGGCCAGGCTGCGCGACGAGGTCCAGGACCTGAAGAAGGAGCTACGCGGCATGGATGCGGCGGGCATCAAGTAACCGAACACTGCGGCGGCCGCCGCCCGGGCCATCGACCGCCGCCGGGACGCCAGCTGCCGCTGAGACGCCGGCCGCAGCCGGGGCGCCAGCCTCCGCTGGGACGGCAGCCGCGGCGCCATGTCGAAGCCCGGCGCGATCAGCGCATCGGAGTCGAGGGTGGGATGCGGGTGGCTCGGCCACCCACTCGAGCGCAGGCAGCGTCGGCGGGCTCGCACGCCCGGGCCGCAGCCGGGCTGCCCGCCCTGCGGTTCGAGCTGGCCGACCGGCTGCGCGGCGAGGTCCAAAACCTGAAGAAAGAGCTGCGCGGCATGGACGCGGCCGGCATCAACTAACCCGAACACCGCGGCAACCGCAGCCGGGCGCCGACCACAGTCCGGGACGCTAGCCGCCGCGGGGCGCCGACCGCGGCCGGGGCGCTGACCCCGCGGGGTCGCCGACCGCCGCCGGGCGCCGACCGCCGCCGAGACGCCGACCGCCGCCGGGTCGCCGACCGCCGCCGGGATGCTGACTGCCGCCGGGACGCCGACCGACGCTGCGGCGCCGGCGGTGGCGCCACGTCGAAGCCCGGCGCGATCAGCGCTGGTCAACGCCGACCGCGGCCGCCCTGGTCACGCACCCGCGCGCTGGTGTCGGCGAGCCCGTCACACGCTCTGAACAGCAGTCACTCGATCGAGCATTACACCGCAGTTGGTACGATTACACCATGGCAATGAACATCAAGGACCCGGAGGCCGAGCGCCTGGCCGCCGAGGTCGCCGCACTCACGGGCGACACCAAGACCGGTGCCGTCCGCGAAGCCCTGCGCCTGCGCCGCGACCAGCTCGTGGCGCGGGACAACGCTACCCGCGACGGTGCCGCGTTCGTCCGGTTTCTCGAGGAGGAGATCTGGCCTCAGGTGTCTGCCGAAATCCGGGGTGTGCCGATCAGCAAGGCCGAGCGCGAGGAAATCCTCGGTTACGGGCCGGGTGGCGTGTGATCATCGACAGTTCGGCGATCATCGCCGCGATCACGGGTGAACCGATGGCCAGAGTCATCGGCGAGGCGATCGGCTCGGCGCCGGACTGCCGCGTGGGTGCGCCGACCTTGGTCGAGACCACCCTGGTCCTGGTGCACAAGGAAGGTCCACGGGGCAAGGCACTGCTGGCGGACTTCTTGCAGCAGCGGCGTTTCGACGTGATTTCCTTCGGCGACGCGCATTGGCGGTCGGCGCAGGTCGCCTTCATGCGGTTCGGCAAGGGGCGGCATCCGGCCGGCTTGAATTTCGGGGACTGTCTCACCTACGCCACGGCGTTCGTCGCCGGGGAACCGTTGCTGTGCATCGGGGACGACTTCCCGCAGACCGACCTCGAGCTGGTGAAACTCGGGTCGTGAACATCGAAGCCGTGGTCGCGTACTGCCTGGGGATGCCCGGTGCCGAGGAGACCTACCCGTTCGGCGACCACGTGCTCGTCGCGAAGGTCGGTGGCAAGGGGTTCGCCTTCATCGGCCAGGAGGAACCCGGCAGCGTCGCCGTGAAATGCGGCGCTACCAAAGAAGAAGCCGCCGAACTGCGGGAGCGTTACCCCGAGGCCGTGTCCGTGATGGACTACCTCGGGCGCTACGGCTGGAACCGCGTCGCGCTCGGCGCCGGGGTGCCCGACGCCGAGCTGGAAGAACTTCTCGACGCCTCCTACGAGGCCGTCGTGAAGAGGCTGCCCAAAGCCAAGCGGCCCTGAGCTCAGCCGGGCGCCGGCGCGGATTCGTCCGCCTGCAGCATTCCGAAGATGTTGCCCTCGGTGTCCTTGCAGTACGCCAGCCACCCGACCCCCGGCACCGGCTGCTTCGGCAGCGCCAGCGTCCCGCCCGCGCGGGCCACCTCGCCCAGGCTGTGGTCGACGTCCGCGACGTCGATCGTGTTCACGAACCCGTGCACCGGGGCCGATTCGTCGGGGGCCGGGCCCTGGCGGGGCACCAGGCCGCCGTCGATCCCGTCGCCTTCGCCGGTGGAGATCACCCAGTACGGGATGTCGCCCCAGCGCTCGAACTTCCAGCCGAACACCGCGGTGTAGAACGCCACCGCGCGCTCGGGGTCGCCCGCGTGGATTTCGAAGTGGACGGGACGAGGCATGCTCGCCTCCTCAAACCGGATCGACAGGTCTGACGAGACTACGCCCGTTTGGGGAGGTCAGAGCCAGTAGCCTGAGCGGGCCCGCCGCGGTTGATCATCGACAGGAGCTTTCATGGAACGGCAGAGGTCGCCCGAGCGGCTGGTCTTCTTCAGCGACGCCGTCGTCGCCATCGCCCTGACGCTGCTGGTGCTGCCGCTCACCGAGCTCGTGCCGGAACTGATCGCGACCGGCGCGCCCGCCTCGGAGGCCGTCACCGCGAACTGGTCGAAGATCTTCAGCTTCCTCCTCAGCTTCGCCGTGATCGGCCGGTTCTGGCTCATCCACCACCGCATCTTCGAGCACGTGCGCGCGTTCTCCACCCCGCTTGTGGTCGCCAACTTCTGCTGGCTGCTCACCATCGCGGTCCTGCCGTTCCCGACCCAGCTCATCGGTGCCTACCCGTCACAGCCCTTCACGGTGCTGTTCTACCTCGGCACCCTGCTCGTCGGCAGCGTCTGCCACACCGCGCTGCTGTTCATCGTGCGCCGCGATCCCGTGGTCCGCGGGGACGCCGAGCCCGTGTCCGACGCCTGGGCCCGCAGCTTCGTCGTGACCACGGGCATCTTCGCCCTCGCGGTGGTCGTCGCCTGCTTCCGGCCGGGTTTCGGGTACTACGTCCTGCTGCTGCTCGTCCTGGAGCCGCTGATCACCCGCCGGCTGGTGACCACGCCCGCCGCCTAGGTCACAACCGCGGGTGTCCCGCGAGCGTCAGGTCCGCGTCGAAGTCCGGGAACCCCGCCGGGGCGCTACGGGCACTCGAAACAGCGGCCGCCGGGGGCAGCCCGGCCCAGCGCCGGACCGTCGCGGTCGCCGCGGCGGCGTCGGCCGCGGGCAGCTGGGCGATCCGCGAGCCGTGGTTGCCGCCCGGGACGTAGTAGCGGTACGAGTCCCGGCTGCCGAAGCCGAGCTCGAACGGCTCGGCGCCCCACGGGTCGTTCGAGCCGTAGACGAACAGCAGCCGCGTGCCGCGCGACTTCACCCAGAAGTCGACGTCCGGCATGGCCAGGTAGTCGAAGCGCGGCAGGCGGATCGAGCTCGGCACGAACGTCTTCGGCTGGTCGGCGCCGGGATAGCGCAGCAGGTCGCGCAGGTAGCCGTCGTACGCCTCGGGCGCGCCCAGCTGGACCGCCGCCTGGTAGTAGTACGGGATGTAGGGCGAGAGGTCCTGGTCGGAGTAGGTGTTGAGGCTCTCCACCCGCTCGTACCAGGCGTAGACGTCGGCCGCGGGCGCGCCGGGCTTCGGCACCGTCGCGCAGTCCGCCTGCGTCTGGTACTGCCAGAACGCGAAGTACGAGTCGATCACCGAGATCTCGAGGGACTTGTCGGCCGAGCCGACGATCGAGAACGTCAGCCCCCGCTTCGCCGCGTCCACCGCGGCGATCGCGGCGAGCTCGTCACGCCGCTTCAGCGCGTCGCGCTGGATGGCCTTCAAAGCGTCGCGGCAGCCAGGATCGTTGCCGACGCGCGAAAGGAACTTGTTGTAGACGTCGATCGGGTCGATGACGTCGTTGGGCGCGACGTAGGGGACCGTCCCGTCGACGTCGTCGGGGAAGAAGCGCCGGAAGTACGTCGCGGTCATGCCGCCCTTGCTGCCGCCGGTGGCCAGCCACTTGCCCGGGTAGATCGCCTTGAACGCCTGCACGGCGGCGTGCTCGTCCGCGGCGGCCTGCCAGATCGTCAGCTGCTGCGCCCAGTTCGCCGGCTCCGGCCGTGACGGCGTGAAGTAGCGGTACTCCATCGAAAGCTGGTTGCCGTTCACGATCTGCGTCGGCTCCGACCGGTTCGGCGCGGTGCTGACGTTGTAGCCGCTGGTGAAGGCGACCGTCGGCGCGGCGAAGTCGCGGTGCAGCAGGGTGAACCGCTGCTGGAACGTGCCGGCGCCGGGGTGGCGGTGGTCGGCGGGCTGGGTGAAGGTCAGCTCGAAGAACCGGAAACCCGCCGGTGCCGGGTCCTCCTTGACGATCGTCAGGCCGGGGATCCCTTGCAGGGCCGCCTTGATGTCGGTCGCCGCGCCGGCCGACGGAGCCAGGCCCACCAGCCCGGCGAGCGCGAGCAGGACCGCCGTGCACGCGGTGGACAGTCTGCGCATGAAACCCTCCCGGCTCCGGATCCTTCGGTGGGACCCTCACAGAACCGGCCGGTGTCGGCAATCGGCTGTCCGGGCGCAGAACCGGTGGGAACCCGACTTTCGGCGGGTGGCGCGGCCACCGGGTGGCGTCCTCGACCGTGCGCAGCCACCGGCATCGTGCGAGTTGTCCGGGTGATCGGCGCCACGTTACCGTCCGGAACCAGCAGGTACCGACATCGAGCGAGGGGTCCGCCATGAAGGTTTCCGACTGCCCGACGACCCAGGTCGAGGTGCGCGTCGGCGCGCGCCCGGAAGAGGTCTGGCGCTGGCTGCTGGACATCGACCTGCCGTCGCGGTTCTCCACGGAGTTCCAGGGCGGGGGCTGGGTCGAGGGGTCCGAGCCCGGCCTGGGCGCGCGGTTCCGCGGCCGCAACTCCCACCCGGTCGCGGGGGAGTGGGAGACGGTGTCGACGGTGACCGGGTACGAGCCGGCACGCCTGTTCGCGTGGGCGGTGATGGACGTGGCGAATCCGGCCGCGTCGTGGAAGTTCGAGCTGGTCCCGGACGGCGAGGGCACGGTGCTGCGGCAGTGGGCGCAGATCGGCCCCGGCCCGTCCAACCTGACGAAGATCATCGCGACGATGCCCGAGCACGAGGAGGAGATCGTCGCGATGCGCCTGGGCGAGCTGCAGGACAACATGCGCAAGACGGTCGAGGGGATCAAGTCGCTCGCCGAGAGCGACGTCCGCGCGGTCTAGCGGCGGCCCAGTACCTGGTCCACGTAGGACTTGACGGCGCCGAGCGCCTCGGGGGCCCGCCACATCCGCTCGACCTGGGGGTCGTCGGCGTGGCGGTACTCCGCGATCCGTTCGTGGTAGGGCTGGCGGATCTGGGCCTTCGTGTGCGCGAACGGCCCGGCGGGCAGGGCGCCAAGCCGGGTCGCGATGGCGACGGCCCGCTCGAGGACTTCCTCCGGCGGCGCCAGCTCGTCGGCCAGGCCACGGGCGAGCGCGTCCTCGCCGCCGACGGTCGCGCCCGAGTAGGTCAGCGACGGCAGCGGCGTCGTCCCGTACGCGCAGCGCAGGATCTCCAGCGCGGCGAGCGGGAACGGCAGCCCGACGAGCAGCTCGGTCACGCCGATCCGGCCGGGCCCGGTGGTGAGCACGCGGTGGTCGCAGGCGGCGGCGAGGACCGCGCCGCCGGCGATCGCGTGGCCGTTCAGCGCCGCGACCACCGGCCGTGGGAAGCCGAACACCGTCAGCAGCGCGTCCGACAGCAGCGGCAGGAACTCCGACACGTACGCGGCGCCGCCCTCGTGGACCCGCTTGAGGTCCACGCCGGCCGAGAAGATGCCGCCGGTCCCGGTGAGCACGACGGCGCGGGCCGTTTCGATCTCTTCCAGCCGCAGCACCAGCTCCCGGCACGAATCGGTGTCCAGGGTGTTGCCCTTGCCGTGCTCGATCCGGAGCACGGCGACGTCGGACTGGCTCTCCACGATGATCGGCACGGCCCGACCGTACCGCGCCATCGCTGCCACGACATCCTCGTCGTCGACGAGGACACCCCGCATCGGCGTCGTCCGGCCCGTGAACGTCACGGCGACGTCCGCGCCACCGCTGAAGTTCCACCGCCAGGCGGCCGGCGTGAGCGCGTACCGCCCGGGCTCGGCAGCAGCGCGCGCAGCACCACGTTGACCGTCTTCACCAGCGGCGCGGGCGGCTGGTGGCCCAGCACGACGTCCACCTCAGCTCGTGATGTCCTTCGTGGCGAACCGCCGGCCCGCGTACAGGAAGAACACCGCGCCGTAGATCGTCGCCGACAGCAGGCCGCTGGCCAGGTTCGTCCAGTCGACGTCGGTGGAGATCAGGTCCATCCACGAGAACCCGTAGTGCGTCGGCAGGTAGTTGCGCAGGCCCTCCAGCGCCGTGATCTGGTCCAGGATCTGCGACAGGATCGCCACCAGCACCGCGCCGCCGACCGCGCCGAGCGGGGCGTCGGTCGTCACGCTCAGGGCGAGCGCGAGCCCGGCCACCCAGGCCAGCTGCAGGATGATGTACACAGTGGACAGTGCGATGGCCAGCAGGCTGTCGCCGAAGGACACCGCGTCGCCGGTCGGGCTGATCGCGTCGCCCGCGCCGTACCAGATCACGCCGACGCCGAGCGAGACCAGCGGCAGCAGGATCAGCGCCGCCGCCGAGAGAATCCCTGACACGATCGCCTTCTGCCGCAGCACCCGGTGCCGCGGCACCGGGATCGCCAGCAGGTACTTCAGGCTCGACCAGGACGCCTCGCTCGCGATCGTGTCGCCGAAGAACAGCGCGACGATCATCGGCAGCAGGAACGTGCCCGACACGAACAGCGCCAGCACCACGAAGTTCGGCGCGCTGGCCGTGGCCAGGTCGACGAACCCGCCGCTGCGCCGGTTCGGGTTGGACTGCCCCGCCTCGAACGCGATCACCAGGATGAACGGCAGGATCGCGACGAACCCGAGCAGCAGCTGGGTCCGCCGCCGCTTGAGCTGGCGCCGCAGTTCGACGCCGAGCCCGAGCGTCCGCCGCGCGGAGTAGCCCGCGACGGCGCCGTCCGGCCCGACCCCGGCGTGCTCGCTCGAGGCGAGATCGCTCAGCTCGTCCAGCGCGTGCGGGTCCGTGTGGACCCCTGAATCACTCACGACTGGTCTCCCACCAGTTGCAGGAACGCGTCTTCCAGCCGGCGCCGCGGCCCGGCCTGCTCCACGGCGACCCCGGCGCGGACCAGCGCCGCGACGGCTTCGGCGCGCGGCAGCCCGTCGAGGTCGGCGTGCACCAGGTCGCCTTCGACGTCGACCGTGCCGACCCCGGCGATCGCCTTCAGCGCCGCGGCGGCCGCCGCCGTGTCGTCGACCCGGAACGTCGCCTCGCCGCCGGCCGCGGCCAGCTCGCCGACCTCGCCCGCGGCGACCAGCGCGCCGCGGTGCATGACCACGACGTGCGTGCAGGTCTGCTCGACCTCGGCCAGCAGGTGGCTCGACACGACCACGGTGCGCCCGGTCGCGGCGTAGCGCTGCAGCACCTCGCGCATCTGGTGGATCTGGGGCGGGTCGAGCCCGTTGGTCGGCTCGTCGAGCACCATGAGCTCCGGCAGGCCGAGCATCGCCTGGGCGATCGCCAGCCGCTGCCGCATGCCCTGGCTGTAGGTCCGCACCCGGCGGTCGACCGCGCTGCCGAGCCCGGCGATCTCCAGCGCCTCGCCGAAGTGCGCCTTCTCCGCGGGACGCCCGGTGCTCGCCCAGTACAGCTGCAGGTTCTCGCGGCCGGACAGGTGCGGCAGGAAACCGGACCCCTCGACGAACGAGCCGATGCGCGAGAGCACCGGCGCGCCCGGCGCGATCTTGTGCCCGAACACGCGGATGCTGCCCGCGGTCGGCGTGATCAGGCCCATCAGCATCCGCAGCGTGGTGGTCTTGCCCGCGCCGTTCGGCCCGAGCAGGCCCAGCACCTGACCCGGCTCGACGCGGAACGACAGGTCGTTCACGGCGACGAACCCGCCCGGGTACTTCTTGCGCAGCCCCTCGATGACCAGCGGGGTGCCGGCCAGGTCCGGGTCGATGTCGGCGGCCCGGCGGCGGCGCAGCGCCGCGAAGAGCACGGCGGCGAGCGCGATCGCGAGGGTGACGGCGATGCCGACGATCTGCCCGACCGGCGCCGGCGTGCCGACCGACGTCCCGGGCACGACCGGCAACGCCAGCGCGGTGCCACCGCCGGCGAGCGCGATCCGGAACACCGCGGGGGCGGCGGGCGAGGCGAACGCCTGGTCGGTGGTGCCGACGACGAGCCGCAGCGAGTGCCCGCCCTCGATCGGCCGGACGATGCCCGGCAGCGTCACGGTGACCTCGACCGGGTTGCCGTTGGCGGGCAGCCCGCTCACCCGGAACGGGGCGATCGCGTTGGCCGGCAGCACGCGCGAGCCGTCCTGGCCGACGTCGTAGAGCTTCGCGAACAGCACCGCTTCCGGCTGCGGGTGGGCCGGGTCGGCGGCGACCTGCAGCCGCACGGTCGAGGCGCCACTGACGACGACCTGGCCGTCCACCGGCGCGGTGGTGAACTGCGCGGCCTGGCCGGGCGGGTCGTTGCTGAACAGCGCGCCGAGCCGCGACGTGCTGCTCGCGATGCCGTTGAGCCCGGGGATCCCGCTCACCGCCGAGGGGTTCGCCCCGGCCGGGCGCACCACGGGCTGGACCGGGCCGGTCATCGGCAGCAGCCGCCGCTCGGCGGCCGGGCCGGTGAGGCCGGGGTAGGAGGTGGCGTTGACCGTGCGCACCGACGGCGTTCCGTTGGCGCGCAACGTGCCCTGGACGTCGTAGCTGAAGCCGGTGCCGGGGTCGCCGCCGTTGACGGCGTCCCAGAGGAAGTCGCCGATCTTCGCGCGCAGCTGCGGCCCGGGCTTCCCGCCGTCGTGGCCGCCGGTGTACCAGATCGTCTTGACCTTGCCGCCCGCCGCGGTGATCTGCCGGGCGGTCGCGTCGGACTGGTCGAGGCCGAACAGCGTGTCGCTCTCGCCCTGCACCAGCAGCGTCGGCACGGTGATCTTGCTCGTCACGGACACCGGCGACACGCGGCGCAGGAGGTCGAGGCTCGCCTGGCTCGACGCCCCGGTGGTGCCCAGTTCGGTGTAGGCCTGGCAGACGGCGGCGGTGAACCGGCCGCACGGGTCGGCCGAGCCGGCGCGCGGTCCGCCGGCGCCCGAGGGCACGGACGGGACGGCGGCCGCGGCGGCGGTTCCGGCGGCGCCGGTGGATCCGGTGTCGGTCTCCTGCCCGGCCTCCGGAGCCTCGGCCGAGGGCGATCCGCTCGCCGCGGGCCCGGAACCGGCCGAGAAGAAGATGCCGGCCCAGCTCTTCTTGAACACGCCGTCGGTCGCGAACGCCCCGGCTGCCGGGGTGCCCGCCGAGGGCGCCTTGGGTGCGGCCGCGTTCGGGACCAGGGCCTGCGCGAGGTCGTTGTAGGTGATCACCGGGGCGACGGCGTCGACGCGCTTGTCCGTGCCGGCCAGCAGCAGCGACAGCGCGCCGCCGTAGGACGCGCCGGTCACGGCGACCTTCGGGTCACCGCCCGGGTCGGTGCTCACCTGGTGCAGCGCGACCAGCCGGTCGATCAGGCGGCTCGCGTCGGCGACTTCACCGTCCGGATCGTTCAGCCCGATCTTGCCGGTGCTCTTGCCGAACCCGCGCGCGGACCACGTCATCACGACGAAGCCCTTCCTCGCGAGTTCGCGGGCGTCGTCGGCGACGCTGGTCTTGTCCCCGCCGAAGCCGTGCGCGAGCAGCACCGCGGGCGCGGGCACGGTGGCGGGCAGGAAGGTGGTCGTGTCGATCTTGACCTGCTCGGCCGAGCCGGGCGCGGCGGGCATGTCGATCAGCGCGTCCTGGGTGGGCACCGCGGGCGGGGCCGTGTCGCGCGTCGCCCAGAGGACGGTCGCGGCGGCGAGCACCACCACGACGGCGCCGAGCGCGGTGAGGCGGCCGCGGCGGGTGCGCGGGAGCGGGAGTCGGGGCACGAGGTGACCGTATGTGAAGTTTCCTGAGAGTGCTCTCCGCAGCTCACGTCGATCACACGCTTCGGACCGCCTGGTGGACCGAAGTGACCGGAATTACAGGCCCAACCCGGTGACGTGGGCGATTCCGGCTGGCGCTCGGACGGGGAGAACCGGCAAACTGGACGCGCTGTGAGGGGAGTATTCCTTCGCGGCGGTGTCGTCAGCACGGTGGCCTTGCGCCCCCGGCACCGTCGGCCGGTGTTCGCACCGGCGGAAGAGACCTCCGGTTAGTTGCTCATGCGCGCTATCCGGAGGTTGAAGTTCCATGACTGTCCCCCTGTGGCTGTGGATCGCCACGATCGGTGGCCTGCTCGCGCTCATCGCGCTCGACCTGGTCATCGTCGATCACAAGCCGCACGCGGTCACCACGGGGGAAGCCGCTCGCTGGGTGATCTTCTACGTTTCGTGCGCGGTGCTCTTCGGCGCCGGCGTGTGGTTCTTCGCCGGGCACGACCCGGGTGTCGAGTTCTTCACCGGGTACATCACGGAGTACTCGCTGAGCGTCGACAACCTGTTCATCTTCATGATCATCATGGCGTCGTTCAAGGTGCCCGCCATCCACCAGCACCGCGTGCTCCTGGTCGGCATCCTCCTCGCGCTCGCCATGCGCAGCGTGTTCATCGCGGTCGGCGCGGCCTTGATCGAGCAGTTCGTCTGGGTGTTCTTCCTGTTCGGCGCGGTGCTGGTCTGGACGGCCATCAGCATGTTGCGCGGCAAGGGTGAGGACGAGGAGTACCACGAGAACGCCGTCACCCGGCAGGTCCGCAAGATCGCCCCGGTGACCGACGACTACCACGACCACAAGTACACCGTGAAGATCAACGGCAAGCGGATGATCACGCCGATGCTGCTGGTGATCGTGGCCATCGGCTCCGCGGACCTGCTCTTCGCCGTCGACTCGATCCCGGCGATCTTCGGCATCACGCAGGAGGCGTTCCTGGTCTTCACCGCCAACGCGTTCGCGCTGATGGGGCTGCGGCAGCTGTACTTCCTGCTCGGCGGCCTGGTGACGAAGCTGGTCTACCTCACCTACGGCCTCGCGGTGATCCTCGCCTTCATCGGCGCGAAGCTGTTCCTGCACGCGCTGCACGAGTACCACGTGGTGCCGGACTGGCTGGACATCAACAACTGGATCTCCCTCGCCGTCATCGTCGTGGTCCTCACCATCACCACGGTGGCCAGCCTGGCGAAGGCGCGGCGGGACGAGCGCAAGCAGGTGGCCGCGTGACGCCCTACGAAAGTCGTTCGCACAGCTAAGGGATTCGGGTACCGTCAGGGAGGTGCTCCCTGCCGACATCGAAGCCCTCGTCGTCCCCGGCCGTCCCGCCCTGCGCGGAGACCTGCTGCTGACGGCCGTGCAGCACCCCGACCTGAAGACCAACGCCGCCCACAGCGCGCTGAGGCGGGTGTCGCTCGACGGCACCGAATCCGCGTGGACGCACGGCCCGCGCGACTCGGCGCCGTCGATCTCCCCGGACGGGCGCTGGGTGGCGTTCCTCCGCACGGGGGACGGCCAGGACGCGGACGGCCGCCCGCAGCTGCACCTGATGCCGGCCGACGGCGGTGACGCGCAACGCCTGACGTCGCTGCACCTCGGGGCCGGCGAGCCGGTGTGGGCGCCGGACTCCCGGCGCATCGCGTTCGTCGCGCGGGTGCCCGAAGCCGGCCGGTACGGCACGGCGGACGCCGACGACGAGACCCCCGAGCCGGCGGCCGAGGCCCCGCGCCGGATCACGCGCATGGACTACCGGATCGACGACGTCGGCTTCCTCCGCGACCGCATGCAGCGCCTCTTCGCCGTGGACGCCGTCACGGCCTTCGAAGAGGGCGAGCCCCTCGAACCGGAACCCCTGACGTCGGGCGAATTCGACCCGGCCCACCCGGTGTGGACGCCGGACGGCACCCGGATCGTCTTCACCGCGCCGCCGGAGTGGGGCGCCGCCGAAAGCGACGCGCGCGACATCTGCTCGATCGCCGCCGAGGGCGGCGACCCCGAGGTCGTCGTGCACTGCCCGGGCTACTCGGAGCGCCCGGCCTTCGCCGCCGACGGCACGCTGTTCTACTACGGACAGTCCTTTGAGGACCACCGCGAGGCCGCGGCCACCGGGCTTTACGCCGCCACGCCGGAGTTCGGCGTCGGCCCGGTGAAGGCCCGCCGCCTCACCGACATCGAAACCGTCGACTGCGACGGGTCGGCAGGCCCGCCGGTGCCGCGCGAGGCCGACGTGCTCGTCGCCGTCCGCAACCGCGGCGCGGTGGAGCTGCGCGCGGTCGCCTTCGCCGCCGCCGACGCGCCGCTGGCGGACCTGACCGTGGTCTACGCGGACCGTTCCGCGCTCCGGTCGTTCACCGTGGACGGCCCGGTGATCGCCGCGGTCGTCGCCACCCTGGAGACCTCGGGTGAGGTCGTGCTGCTCGCCCCGGCCGCCCCGCGCGTGCTGACCGACTACTCGAAGCCGTTGCGGGACAAGGGACTCCGCCCGGTCCTCGAGCTGGAGACCACCGCCCCGGACGGCTACCCGGTGCACGGCTGGCTGGTGCTGCCCGAAGGCGAGGGCCCGCACCCGGTGCTGCGCGTGGTGCACGGCGGCCCGTTCACCCAGCAGGACTGGGCGGTGTTCGACGAGGCGCAGGTGTACGCGTCCGCGGGGTACGCCGTGGTGCTCGGCAACCCGCGCGGCTCGGCGGGTTACGGCCAGCAGCACGGGCACGCGATCACGCACGCCTTCGGCACGGTCGACGTCGACGACGTCCTGGCCCTGCTCGACAAGGCGCTGGAGCGCCCGGACATGGACGCCTCACGCGTCGGGATCATGGGCGGCTCGTACGGCGGGTTCATGACGAGCTGGCTGGCCGCGCACCACGGCGAGCGCTTCCGCGCCGCGTGGAGCGAGCGCGCGGTCAACGCGTGGGACTCGATGGTCGGCAGCTCCGACATCGGCTACACGTTCGTCGACTCCTACATCGGCGCCGACCCCGAGGTGCAGCGCGACCGCAGCCCGCTGAGCTACGCGGACAGGATCCGCATCCCGTTCGCCGTGGTGCACTCGGAGCAGGACTGGCGCTGCCCGCTGGAGCAGGCGCAGCGGATGTTCGTCGCCCTGCGGCGCGCCGGCGCCGACGCGGAGTTCGTGCTGTTCCCCGGGGAAGGCCACGAACTGTCCCGCTCCGGCCGGCCGCGCCACCGCGTCCAGCGGTTCGACGCGATCCTGGAGTGGTGGGGCCGTCACCTGTAACCGCACCGGTATTGTCCCGGGCCCGGCGGCCTGCGAATCTCGGTACCCATGACGGTGCCCGAGGTGGACTTCGAACTGGAGACCTGGCGGATGGTGCTGTTCCGCAAAGGACCTCGCGCCGACGAGATCTCCGGCGAGATGGCGCTCGAACTGCGGGCGCGTCACCTAGCGGCGGCCCGCGCCCAGCAGGAGGCCGGGACGCTGCGGCTCGCGGGTGCGATCCCGGCGCCGTCGGCCGCGCTGCCGGTGACCGGGGTGGCCTTCTTCCGGACGTCGGAGGAGGAGACGCGCGCGATCCTCGACGCCGACCCGGCCGAGCAGGCCGGGCTGATCGCCTCGGAGATCGTCGGGTTCGTCTGCCCGCGGGGCACGCTTGGCTGAGCGCGGCCTGGTCTGCTTCGACGTCGACGGCACGCTCGTGCCCGGCACGTCCTCGTCGGTCTGGGTGGCCACGCGGCTCGGCGGCGGGGACGCGCTGGTCGCCGCCGAGGTCGCGTACGCCGAAGGCCGGATCACGAACGAGGAAACGGCGACGATCGACGCCCGTGGCTGGGCCGGCCGCACCGAGGCGGAGATCCGGGCGCACCTCGAGACGCTGCCGCTGGTCGACGGGATCGCCGAGACGGTGGCGTGGTGCCGCGAGCAGGACCTGCGCCCGATCCTCACGACCCTCGCGTGGACGCCGGTCGGCCGGCTGCTCGCCGGGCGGTTCGGGTTCGCCGCGTACTGCGGGACGGTGGCCGAGGTCGAGGACGGCCGGTACACCGGCCGCGTCGCCCGGCACCTCGACGAGCACGGCAAACGGGACTTCGCGCTGGGTGTCGCGGCCGGGCTGGGCGTCTCCCCGGAGCGCTGCGCCGCGATCGGGGACAGCCGCTCGGACCTGGAGCTGTTCGCCGCCGTCGGGCTGAGCGTCGCCTTCAACGGGGACGCCGGCGCCCGGGCGGCCGCGACCCACGTCGTTGACGGCGGTGATCTGCGGGCGGTCGTCCCGCTGCTCGAGGCTCAGTTCAGCAGCGTGTAGTTCAGCTCTTCGCAGACGCGGCCGAGCGGGACGTCCAGGCCGGGGTGGTCGAGCGGCAGCAGGACGTCCGGGGCGATCGGCAGGGCGGCGCCCGCGGGCGGGTCCCACAGGCAGATCGCCGGGTCGCCGGAGTCCATGGACGAGCGGTACCAGAGGCCGTCGAGGTCGCTGAAGGCCGCGCGGATCGCGCGGGCCCAGGCCTGCGTCAGCTTCTTCGGGCCGCTGGAGATCTCCTGGGACGCGCCGACCCGCGTCGGCCACAGGCCGGTCAGGTCGAGCAGGCGCAGCGTGCGGGTCGGGCGGACCACGACCAGCCGGGGACCGCGGGTGCGGCGGTCGACCGTCGAGCTGGTCTGGAACACCTCGGCGATCGAGGTGCGCACGGTGAGGCCGAAGTAGAGGACCCCGTTCGCGGGATCGGTGACCGGCGCACCGCCGCGGCCGGGCGACTGCTGGTCGAACCGGCCGTGCGGGAGCGGGCCGGTGTAGCGGAACGAGTTCCACTGCTGGGGGTGGTTGCCGTGCGCGGTGAAGATCCGCACCAGCCTGGTCGCGGGCTGGACCGTCACCACGTCGCTGGCGCGGTTCAGCTGCCGGACCAGGACGGATCGGGCGGGCGGCAGCGGTAGCCGGGCCATGGGTCGGGGGTGGTCCGTCCTTGTCGGTGATCTTGCTCGGGGAGGTCCAGCCTAGAACGGCGAGCCGAGCGTGGCGATGAGGCGCGCGACGTGCTCCGGGTCACCGCCCGAGAGGAGCCACTGGCGCGGGGTCGCCGGGTGGTCGTTGATCACCAGATCGGGTTGGGGCGTGCTCATAAACGCGGCGACGACGAGCGCGGGCTGGTCTTCGGGGAGGGCTTTGAGAACGACCTCCAGGCCGGGCAGCACGCCCGAGCCGGCGAACTGCCACGCCGGGAGCCGCCAGCCGCCGTCCTTCCAGCCGGTCAGCCGGCCTTCCTTGAGGCGGTGCCGGATCCGGCTGTCGTCGACCCCGAGCGCCTTCGCGGCTTCGTTGACGCTGAGAGCGCCTTCGGCGAGCACGGCGTGGGCGGCGACGGTGCGCGCCCGGAAGTCCGGTTCCTCTTCCCGCCGAGGCGAAAGATCCAGGCCGACCTCGGTGAGCGCGGCGCGCTGATCGGCCGAGAAGTAGTGCGAGGGATCGGGATTCGGCGGGGACAGTCTGCGCGCCGCGTCTTCGACGAGCGTGAGGAACTCGTTCGCGTCGACCTTCAGGCCCGCCTTGGCGAGGATGTTCTCCAGCGCTACAGACATGCCGCTCAGGTTAACCCGAAACAGCGCGGCTGTGCGGGTTCGTGCGGGTTCGTGCCCTATCTGTGGGCGAATTCACCAGAGATCGACACTTTACGCACATCACTCAACACGTTGAGTAGGCAACTTCCGGAAAGTGTGCCCGCATCGGACGACGTTGTCCAGGCTTGACACCCCACGGTCCGGCCCTTACGTTCCGTGTGAGTAAACGATTTCCACTCCGTGCTCACAGGATCCGGCGGTTTGCCGTCGGCCATGGGGGACACAGGGGGTGGGGCGTGCCTGGGGGGCCTGGCACGAGCCGGCCCTCCAGGCACGTCTGTCCCTCGGCTTGAGTGCGACTCGATCCTCGGCCCAGCGGCGCTCCAGCCTGGTTGGCGCTCCCGGGAGCGGGATCCGACTTTTAGGCGCGCGAGCTGGCGCCGTGGGCTACGTGTGCCGACTCTCTGAGCACGCGAGTCGACCTTCGTGCCCGGACCCGACTCCGCGGATACGCGAGCCGGCACTGCGGGTTTTTGCGCCGACCCGCCAGGCATGCGAACCGACCGACGAGCAGACCCCGCGGGCATGTGAGCCGAACCCTCTGGTGCGCGAAGTGGCCCTTGTAGGTACGCGAATCTGCCTTGCCGATACGTGAACCGAGCTTCACGTGCGCGAGGTGAGCCACCCGGTGCGCGCGAGCCGATCTGCCGGGTATGCGAGCCGAGGCGTCCGGTGCGTGAATCGGCGGTGTGGGCACGCGAGGCGTCCCCTTGGGTGCGCCGAGCGGCTTCGGGTGCGCTGATGGAGTCGGCGGGTGTGCGGAACTGACCGTCCGTCAAGCGCAAGGTCAGCGGCGGGAACTCTTTCGTTCGATCAAGCGCGCTTCTAGCGTCGTCGTGGTTGCGTCTCGGGTGCTGTCCGCAATGCGGGCCAGCAACAGTTGCGCTGCCACTCGGCCTACCTCGTAGGCCGGCTGGGCGACCACCGTCAGGGGCGGGTCGATCAGTGTTGTCCAGGGGGCGTCGTCGAAGGAGACGATGCCGATGTCGCGGCCCGAGCGCAGGCTGCGCGCCGAGAGGGCCTCCAGGACTCCGATCGCCATCGTGCTGTTCGCGACCAGCAGCGCGTCCGGCGGGGAGGGCTCGTCCAGCAGTTCCAGCGCCGCCAGGCGGGCGCCTTCCGCGCGGTACTCCGCGCGCCGGGACACGACGTTCTCCTCGCCGACGACGTCGGCGTAGCCCGCGAGGCGGTCGTCGGCGGTGCGGACGCCCGCGGGGCCCGTCAGGCAGCCGACGCGGCGGTAGCCGCCCGCCAGCAGGTGCCGCGTCGCTTCGGCTGCCGCGTGCCGCGTGTCGACCAGCACCTGGTCGCCCGCCTCGGCCGGCAGCGGCCGGTCGACCGCCACCAGCGGCGTGCCCTGGCGGCGCAGGCCCTCGACGTTCGTCGACCGGCCGGTGGGGGACAGCACCACCCCGGCGACCCGTTCCTGCAGCGCGACCTCGATGTAGCGCCGCTCCTTGTCCTCGTTCTCGTCGGAGTTGCAGAGCACCACCGAGTACCCGGACCGCTGCGCGAGGTCCTCGACGCCGCGCGCGATCGCCGTGAAGAACGGGTTCTCGACGTCGGAGATGATCAGCGCGAGCACCGCCGTCTCCTGCCGGCGCAGGTTCCGGGCCAGCCCGTTCGGGTGATAGCCGAGCTCGGTGGCGGCCTCCTGGACCCGCGCGGCCAACGTCGGGTCCACAGTGGACTTGCCGTTGAGTGCGCGCGACACGGTCGCCGTGGAGACGCCGGCCCTCGCCGCGACGTCGCTGATGGTGGCCACACGCCCTCCCGACCGAAGCCCTGGTCACACTTCGAGGGGGAGGATAGCGCTCCCGGTAGTCGTCGACCGTCCGCTCACCTTTCCGGGCCAGGGCCGGTGGCCCGCCGTTACGCCGAACGGACCTCGTCCACAGTGGACCTCCCGGGGAAGTAGGCGCGCGGGGTCAGGCCGGTCAGGGCGCGGACGTCCCGGCTGAGGTGGGCCTGGTCGGCGTAACCCGCGGCGGCGGCCAGCGCGGCCAGCCCCGGTGCGCGCGGGGCCAGCGAGACCGCGCGCTGGAAGCGGCTGACCCGCAGGTAGGTGGCCGGTCCGTAGCCGATCGCCTGGACAAAGCGCCGCCGCAGCCGGCGTTCGGCGACCCCGACCTGACCGGCGGCTTCCGCGACCCGGGTGGCCCCGGCGTCCAGCCGGGCGACCAGCGCCGCCACCGCCGGGTCGGGCGGCGGGGCGTCCGGCAGCCGTGAGGCGACCGCGCGCGCCGGGGAGAGGTCGCCCGAGAGCAGCCGCTCGGTCAGCAGCTCGCCCTCGCGCCCCCACAGCTCGGGCAGGGTGACGCGGCGGTCGCGCAGCTCGTCGGCGGCCACGCCGAGCACCGCCGCCGCACGGCCCGGGGCGAACCGCACGCCGCGCAGCACCTCGCCGGGCCTGGTCACGGACGACCAGGCCGTGGTGTCCGGGCCCGCGACGAACACGCCGGTGTCCCCGACGACCAGGTCCAGGCAGCCGTCCGGCACGATCCGCTTCGGCGCCGAGGCGGCCGACCGCCACACGCAGCGGGCGACGCCCCGCAGCGGCGGGGGTGGTGCCACCTCTTCGTACATACTCCGATCATGCACCCGGGGTCCGACAAATTCGCGCCGACCATCGACTCACTGGCCTGGATCCACGTCCGCGACCGGCGGCTCCTTTCGGTCCGCACCACCGGCAAGGCGAAGTTCTACCTGCCCGGTGGCAAGCGCGAGCCGGGCGAAGGCGACGTCGCGGGGTTGTGCCGGGAGATCCGCGAAGAGCTCGGGGTGACGCTCGACCCGCTCAGCTTCCGGTTCTTCGCCGCGCTGGAGGAACGGGCCGACGGTTTCGCCGACGGCCGCCTGGTCCGCATGACCTGCTACACGGCCGACCACGAGGGGGAGCCGGCGCCGTCGGGGGAGATCGCGGAGGCGGCCTTTCTGAGCTCGGCCGAGGCGTCGATGTGCCCGCCGGCTGGGCAGCGGGTGCTGCGGATGCTGGCTGAGGCGGGATTGGTGGACTGAGGTCGGTTGCGCCCGCTCGCTGACGCGGCGATCGGGGTTCTGCTGTGGACGCCGGTCGGGTGGACATGTTTCGGCTCGAGGTCGGATGTTCGCCGATGCGGTGGTCAGGGCCATGCGGCGACGGTGCTGGCCGATTTCGGTGGGCTGACCTCGGCTGCACTTCGGATGCTGGTCGGCGCCGGGGTCACGGCTCTGCGGCGACGGCCCGATGCTGGATTGGTGGATGACCACTGCTCGAGATCGGTTGCGCTGCGTGGTTCGCCGCCGCGGTGACTGTGCGGATACCGCGGTGCTGTGCGGACCGGTGCTGGGTTGGTGGGCTGACTGCGGGTCGAGGTTGGTTGTGCTGCGGATGTTCGCTGACGCGATGAGCGGGCTCTGCGGCGACGGTGCCGGCCGTTGCTGGGTTGGTGGGCTGACCTCGACTCGAGGTCGGTTGCGCGGCGGACGTTCGCCTACGTGGGGCGGGTGGATTACCTCGGGGTGAGGTCGGTCGTGCTGCGGATGTTGGCCGCCGCCGCGGTGGTCAGGGCGGTCCCGCGCTGGCGGGTTGACTACGGCTTCGGGTCGGTTGCACCGCTCGCGGAGCCGGTGCGGTGGTCAGAGTGGTGCCGCGCTGGTGGGATGACCACAGCTTCGGGTCGGTTGCGCCGCGGGGGCGTTGTACTGCCGGGCGGTTGGTCATGGCTCCAGGTCCACCACCCCGCGGCCCGTGGTGATGTCGAACGGCACCGATGCCTGGTCGTGGATGATCAGCCAGTTGTTGTCCGACCGTTGGAAGCAGAACGTGGCCCGGACCCACATTCCGCTGGTCGCCGTTCCGTCGCCGAGGGTGCCGCTCAGACGGCCGAAGCAGTGGCCGAACGCCAGGTCCTCGCCTGCTGTGATGGTCAGGTCGCGGACCTCGTAGCTCACCTCCGCGAACAGCGTGAACGCTCTCGCCCAGTTCTTCAGCTTCGCGTCGACTCCCACGTGCTGCAGTGGGGGCTCGACGTCGAACGAGACGACGTCCGCCGCGTAGATGCGCCTCAGCGCGTCCAGGTCCTTTGCCCTGATCCCCTCGACGAGCTTGTCGATCTGCTGCCGGATCGCCGTGGTCATGACTGTCTCCTTCGGTCTGGGAACCCCTTCATGAGAACGACGACGCAGCACCTGCGAATGTGAGATCCGCGGGCGCACCCGATTGGGTGAAAGTTGGACTTCTTATGGATCGGGGGCTAACGCGGAGTAGGTCACGGCGAGATGTAGTCGACGCACTCGACGGAAGTGCGCTCGGCGAGAGAAGACCTTTCCATGGGTGTTCCCATCGTTACCCCGCCCGCGACGCCTACCGAGCGTGACCGCCAGAGCCGGTGCCGGCCCGCGGGCAACGTCATCGTCGTGCTCGGCGTGATCGCCGCGGCCGTCGCGGTGACCTCGTACGTCGTGCCGCGGTCCACGCGTGGACCGGTCCGGGACGAGCCCGTGGCCGCGCCCGTCGCCCCGGCCGCGGTCAGTACCGTCAGCCACTCCGTCGTCTACGAATTGCTCGGCGCGAACGGCGCTCGTAACGTCACCTACTCGGGCGCGAAGGCGGCGCTGGCCCAGCTGGCCGAGGTCGCCACGCCGTGGTCGGCGGCGTTCACCCGCACCGGCCCGGCTGACCGCACCGAGTTCTACTCGATCGCCGCGCAGAACCCCGGGCCCGGCGAGCTGCGCTGCCGGATCAGTGTCGACGGCGTCGTTCTCGCCGACAAGACCGTGTCCGAGCCGGGCCGCCAGTTCAGCTGCGCCGTTTAACAGCCGTTTGAGAGCCGCGTAAGGCAGGATTCGGGGCGTGATCACCTTCGGGCCCGCCCTGGTGGCCGTCCTGGTCCTGCTGACCGTGGCCGGGGCCGCCATCGTCCGCTGGGGCGAACTCGGCCAAGGCCGCGCCGTCGTGATCGCCGCCGTCCGCGCGGTCGCACAGCTGGCCCTCGTCTCCCTGGTGATCACCGCGATCCTGCGCTCCAACCCGCTGACCGGCCTCTTCGTGCTCTTCATGTTCGGCATCGCCGCGATCACGTCCGCACGCCGCGCCGGCAGCTGGGCAAACCTGCCGTGGACGGCCCTCGCGATCGCGGCCGGCGTCGCCCCCGTGCTGGCCCTGGTGCTGGGCGCCGGCGTGGTCCCACTACGCCCGATCGCGGTCGTGCCGATCGCCGGCATCGTCATCGGCGGCGCCATGACCGCGACCTCGCAAGCCGCCCGCCGCGCCCTGGACGAACTCAAAGCCCGCCACGGCGAATACGAAGCCGCCCTCGCCCTCGGCTTCATGCCCCGCCCGGCCGCGCTGGAGATCTGCCGCCCGTCAGCCGGACACGCCCTCATCCCCGCGCTCGACCAGACCCGCACAGTGGGGCTGGTGACGTTGCCGGGCGCCTACGTCGGTGTCCTGCTCGGCGGAGCAGGCCCGATCCAGGCGGGCACGACCCAGGTGCTCGTCCTGATCGGGCTGCTCGCCGCGGAAGCCGTGTCGATCCTGGTGACCGTGCAGTTCGTCGCGGCCGGGAAGCTCAGCCGAGCGGGTTAGCCAGGTGGGCGGTGTCGTTGAAGCGCCGCACGATCCAGCGGTCGCCGAGCAGCACCAGGTGTGAGATCGAGCCGTTGTCGGCACCGAGGTAGGCGAACCGCTCGACCGACCGGCCGGCCTGGGCGAACACCTCGCCGATCACTCCGCCGTGGGTGAAGACCGCGACGCGCTGGTCGGGGTGGGCGGCGGCGATGCGGGTGAGCGCGTCGCGCAGCCGGGCGCCGAACGCCTCGTCGGACTCCGCGCCCGGGATGACGTCCCAGCGCTGCTCGGCCCACAGCCGGTCGACGATCGGGTGGCCGTCGGTCGTGTACTTGCGGAAGAGGCCGTTCTCCCAGTCGCCCAGGTGGATCTCCCGCAGGTCGCGCTCGACGACGGGGGTGATCCCGAGCTTCTCGGCCAGCGGCGCCGCGGTCTGGACCGTGCGGCGCAGGGTCGTCACGTAGATCGCGTCGATGCGCTCGCCGGCCAGCCGGACGCCGATGCGCTGGGCGTGGTCGCGGCCCTCCGGCGCGAGGTCCGGGTCGGCCTGGCCGTCGACCAGGTCGAACGGTTCGCTGGCCCGGGCCGGCGCGGATTCGCCGTGCCGGACCAGGAAGATCTCGGTCGCGCCCGGGGGCGGGCTGAACCGGTGCTGCCGGTATTCGATCTCCTGCTCGGGCGTGCTCGTCATGGCCCCGACACTAGCCGAGCTGTTTGTCCACGAAGCACCATCGCCAGGTCTCGCCCGGCTCGAAGCTGCGCATCACCGGGTGCCTGCTCTCGTGGAAGTGCCGGGTGGCGTGCCGGCGCGGCGACGAGTCGCAGCACGCGACGTTGCCGCACTTGAGGCACATCCGCAGGTGCACCCAGGTCGTCCCTTCCTCGATGCAGGCCGCGCAGGTGTCCGGCGAGCTGGGGTCCCGCTCGACCCACTCGTGGGCCAGGTGCTTGCACGAACCCGCGGTCGCGGCCGGGGTGCGCAGCTCGCGGCCCTCGACGTCGGGTTCCTCCTCGGCCCGGTCGAGCATGGACTCCTCGATGTCGAGGCGCTCCAGGACCTTCCGCAGGACGTCGTCGTCGGCGCTGCCGGCGGCACGGGCCTTGAGGAACTGGTCGCGTTCGACCTCGAGGAGCTGGATCCGCAGCCGCCGGTAGGCGTCACTGGGCGTCTCGGCCAGCACGCTCTGGCGGCCGAGCTGCTCCCACGCCGAGTCGGACCGGTTCTGCAGCCGGTCGCGGATGCGCTGGATGATCTCGGGCGGGTCGTCGGGCTGCCGGATCTCCTCGAGCTTCAGCAGCGCCGCGGTGGTCATGTCGTGCAGCACGGACGCCTCCTGCAGCGCGTCCTCCGCCGGGTCCGGCCGGGGCAGGCGCAGCCGCCGGATCAGCGGCGGCAGCGTCATGCCCTGCACGGCGAGGGTGCCGGCCACGACGACGAACGCGGCGAGCACCAGCACGGCCCGCTGCGGGGTGTCGGTCGGCAGCACGAACGCGGCGGCGAGCGTCACGACCCCGCGCATCCCGGCCCAGGAGATCACCGCCGAGTAGCGCCACGGCCAGATCTTCGCCTTCTGCCGCTTCGGGATGAGCCGCCGTTCCAGCCGCTTCACGGTGCCGATGCCGAGCATCCACAGCATCCGCGTCAGGATCGTCGCGGCGAGCACGGCGACGCAGATCCAGGTGAGCATGGCCAGCGACAGCTGGGACTGGCCGACCTCGGTGAGGATCCGCCGCAGCTGCAGGCCGATCAGCAGGAAGACCATGTTCTCCAGCAGGAACGCGATGGTCTGCCAGTTCAGCCTGCTGGCCAGCCGCGCCGAGCCGGAGAGGATCTTCGGGGCCTTGTGCCCCAGGATCAGCCCGGCGACGACCACCGCGAGCACCCCGGACCCGTGGATCGCCTCGGCCGGGATGTAGGCGATGAACGGCACCGCGAACGACAGCGCGGTGTCCAGCACCGGCTCGTTCAGCCGGGCGCGGATGAACGCGGCCACGAACCCGACGACCAGCCCGACCACGATCCCGCCGATGGCCGCGCGCAGGAAGTCGGCGCCGACCTGCCAGAGGCTGACCGAGCCGGCCAGCGCGGCGATGGCCGTGCGGAGGGCGACGAGCGCGGCCGCGTCGTTGAACAGGCTCTCGCCCTCCAGCAGCCGGATCAGCTTGCGGGGCATGCCGACGCGGCGCGCGACGACGCTGGCGGCGACCGCGTCCGGCGGGGCGACGATCGCGCCGAGCGCGATCCCGCCGGCCAGCGGCAGGTCGGGGATCACCGCCCAGGCGACCAGCCCGACGCCGAAGGCGGTGAACACGACCAGCCCGACCGACATCAGGCCGATCGCGCCGCGGTTCTTCCGGAAGTCGACCAGGGACGTCTGGATGGCCGCCGAGTACAGCAGCGGCGGGAGCAGGCCGAGCAGCACGACCTCGGGGTCCAGGTGGTACTCGGGGACACCCGGCACGTAGGACGCGCCGACGCCCACGACGATCAGGCACAGGGGCGCCGACCAGTCCAGCCGCCGCGCGAGCGTGCTGACGACGAGGACGGTCACGACCAGGGCCACTATCTCTGCCGCGATGTGCACGGGGTAATCATCACCCGAACCGCCGTGGCGGTGTGCCGCGCGGGTCGGTTCTGGTTCACTCGTCCTCGGCTCGAGGAGCGGACGCCGCCATCTCCTGTGGGCCCTGCCTGATCCGTTTCGTCCGATCATGGAGGGTTTTGATGGCGGTCTCACGGACTCGACGTGTGCTGCGGCTCGGCCTGGTGGCCGCGCTGACGGCTTCGGCGCTGGCGGGAGGCGTTTCGACGGCCTCGGCCGCGCCCGTCCCGTTCAGCAGTGTCGTCCCCGCACCGGCGAGCGCGGTCCCGGCGGGCGGGGTGACGTTCACCCTCGGCTCCGGCGTCGCGATCTCCGCCGACGTCGCCGCGATCGGCGACCAGCTCGCGACGACCTTGCGCCGGTCCACCGGCTACGCGATCCCGGTGCACACCCCGCCCTCGGGCACCGACGGCGTCCGGCTGCTGCTCTCGGGCGCGCCGGATTCGGTGGGTGACCAGGGGTACCAGCTCGACGTCACGGCGTCCGGCGTGGTCGTGCGTGCCCGGCAGGCCGCGGGCCTGTTCGCCGGGGTCCAGACGCTGCTGCAGCTGCTCCCGCCGGCCGCGCAGGGCACCACGGTGACGGCGGGGCCGTGGGTGCTGGCCGGCGGCCGGATCACCGACCAGCCGCGGTTCGGCTACCGCGGCGCGATGCTCGACGTCGCCCGGCACTTCTTCACCGTCGCCCAGGTGGAGCGGTACGTCGACCAGCTGGCCCGCTACAAGGTCAACACGCTGCACCTGCACCTGGCCGACGACCAGGGCTGGCGGATCGTGATCAACGGCTGGGAGCGCCTCGCCACCTACGGCGGCAGCACGCAGGTCGGCGGCGGCCCGGGCGGCTACTACACGCAGGCCGACTACGCGGCGATCGTCGCGTACGCGCAGGCGAGGTACATCACCGTGGTGCCGGAGATCGACCTGCCGGGCCACACGAACGCCGCGCTGGCCTCCTACGCCGAGCTGAACTGCGACGGCAAGGCGCGCCCGCTCTACACCGGCACCGACGTCGGGTTCAGCTCGCTGTGCACGTCGAAGGAGATCACGTACACGTTCCTCGACGCCGTCCTCGGCCAGCTGGCCGCGCTGACGCCGGGCCAGTACCTGCACATCGGCGGCGACGAGGCGCAGTCGACCAAACCGGCCGACTACAAGGCGTTCATGAACCGCGTCCAGCAGATCGCCACCGCGCACGGGAAGAGCGCGCTGGTCTGGCACGAGGTCGTCAACGCGACTCCCGCGGCCGGTACCGTCGCCCAGTTCTGGGACACCACGACGAGCAACAGCGCGGTCGCGGCGGCCGCCAAGAACGGCACGAAGCTCGTGCTGTCGCCGGCCAACCACGCCTACCTCGACATGAAGTACACGTCGAGCTCGCCGATCGGGCAGGACTGGGCCGGGCTCGTCGAGGTCAAGAAGGCCTACGACTGGAACCCGGGCGCCTACCTGTCCGGCGTCGCCGAGTCGGCGGTGAACGGCGTCGAAGCTCCACTGTGGACGGAGACGGTGACGACCAGCGCGGACATCGAGTACCTGGCCTTCCCGCGGCTGGCGGCGATCGCCGAGCTCGGCTGGTCGCCGCAGAGCACCCACGACTGGACGGCGTTCTCGAAGCGGCTCGCCACCCAGGGGCCGCTCTGGAAGCTGCTGGGGATCAAGTACTACAAGTCGCCGCAGGTGACCTGGCCGGCGGGCGCCTAGGCTGGACCCGTGACAACGGCAGAGATCACGGGTGGCGCGGTGCGCGGGTCCGCTGAGGACGGGGTCAGGACGTTCCTCGGGGTGCCGTACGCCGCGCCGCCGGTGGGGGAGCTGCGGTTCCGCGCGCCGCGGCCCGTGGCGCCGTGGACCGGGGTGCGGGATGCGACGAAGTGGGCGCCCCGCGCGCCGCAGCCCCAGCTGACCGGCCGCGGCTTCACCGGCGACGAGGACTGTCTGTACGTCAACGTCTACGCGCCGGACACGCCCGGCCCGTACCCGGTGCTGGTGTGGATCCACGGCGGCGGTGGCGTGATGGGCGCGCCGCACCAGTTCGACGGGTCGGCGTACGCCCGGCGCGGGGTGGTCGTCGTGACCGTCGCGTACCGGCTGGGTGTGCTCGGGATGCTGCACTTGCCCGGTGTCGCCGACTCGAACCTCTCGCTGCGCGACCAGGTCGCCGCGCTGGAATGGGTGCGCGACAACGTCTCCGCGTTCGGCGGCGACCCGGCGCGGGTGACGCTGGCCGGGCAGTCCAACGGCGGCCGCACGGTCGGGACGCTGCTGGCCGTGCCCGCGACGCGCGACCTGGTCCGGCGGGCGATCGTGCAGAGCGGCACCGGCGTCGGCGCGGTGGTGCACACGCCGGACGAAGGCGCGGCGGTCGCGGACGCTGTCCTCAAGGAACTGGACGCCGCGCCTGCAGACCTCGCGACGTTGCCGGTGAAGCGGATCCTCGAGGCGCAGCAACGGGTTTCGGCCGTCTCGGGGACCAAGGTCACCTACCGCGTGGTCGTCGGGGACGAGCTGCTGCCCGAACGCCCGCTCGACGCCGTCCGCGACGTCCCGCTGCTCATCGGGACGACGGCCGACGAGGAGGACCTGTTCAGCTGGCTGCAGTCGGGCGGCGCGAAGCTCCTCGGCGTCGGCTCGACGATGCTGGAGCCCGCCGAGGTCGAAAAGGCCGTCGCGGCGTACACCGAGCTGCTCGACTGGCCCGAGGACCAGGTTCGCAACCGCGTGCTGACGGCGGGGGACTGGTGGATCCCGGCGATCCGGTTCGCCGAGAAGCAGCCGGACGCCTGGATGTACCGCCTCGACTGGCGGATCGCGCCCCGGGGCCGTGGCCTGGGCGCGCCGCACGGGCTCGACCTGCCGCTGGTGTTCGACGACGTCGACAACAAGAACTGGCGGTTCCTCTTCGCCGGCCGAAACCGTCCGACCGAGCGTTTCCAGGCACTGGCGACGGAGATGACCGACGCCTGGACCCGGTTCATCACCACCGGTGACCCAGGCTGGCCGCGCTACACCCCGGCTGACCGCGTCACCCGCCTCTTCGACGACGTCTCCACCACGGTGTCCGACCCGGACCGCGACCAGCGCCTGCTCTGGGACACCCTCTGAAGTCCGTGAAGGCCACATCGAGGGACTCAGAGTCCCTCGATGTGGCCTTCACGGACTTGCGCTAGACGGTGATCTTGTCGACGTTCGGGCCGCCGTTGGCGGTCGTCGCGGTCGTCTTGATCTTGTTCGTCCCGGCGGTCAGCGTCACCGGGATGGTGACCGTCTGCCAGGTGTCCCAGTTCCCGGTGCCGCCGAAGGCCAGCGCGGACGCTACCTTCGTACCGTTCACCGAGACGTCCATCGGGCGGTTCACCGTCGTGCCGTTGGCGTACCGCAGGACGACGTTCGTGGAGCCCGCGGCGGCCGCGTCGACGGAGAACTCCACCGCGCTGCCGGTCGCGTTGTCGTAGTTGACGAACCCGGTGCCGGTGAAGCCGGCGTGGTTCGACTCCGCGACACCGCTGGTGATCGTGGCGTCCTCGGCCTGGTAGTCGGCCGGGGTGCCCGGACCGGGGCCGGCCGTGCCGTCCGCCGGCACCGTCTTCGTGCCGGTGTTCCAGCCCGCGATCCGCACGGACGGCTTGGCGCCCTTGAGGTCCGCGGTCCGGTACGTCGCGGTCAGCGTGGCCGACTCGCCGGGCCAGAGGCTGACCTGGTTGTCGGTCCAGGTCACCGGCAGCACCGGCGCGCCCGCCGCGCCGAGGACGTGCGCGTCGACGAAGAACGCCGGCACCTTGCCGGTGGTGCTGTTCTTCAGCGTCACCTCGGTGGTCGTGGTGCCGTCGGCGTTCGCCGTCGAGTTCGCGGTGGTGTCCACCGTGACCTGGCCCAGGCCGGTCAGCCCGGACAGGTCCGCGTACGACGTCGTCGGCGTGTAGTACCAGTCGCTGTTGTCCCAGTCGAGCGTGTCGGCCTTGGTGGACAGCCAGTAGACGTTGCGGCTGACCTCCTTGCCCGAGGAGTCGGTGAGGACGAGCTTCGCCAGGTACGTCGTCGACAGGCCGCTCACCGAGCCGATGGTCAGCGCGGTCGTCTTCGCGCCGTCACCGCCGACCGACAAGGTCTTGCTCTGGTTGAACTTCTCCGTTCCGTCCAGGTTGTACAGCTTGACCGACGCGGTCAGGTTCGACGCCGCGTCGTGGTTGTGGTTCACCACCACGACCGACTTGTTGTCGTACGAGTACTGGATGTGCAGCGGTTCGTTCGCCTTCTTGGCCCCGAAGTAGGAGCCGTTCTGGTCGAGGTAGGCGTCGAACAGCTGCCAGTGCAGCGACGTCCAGCCGCTGTTGAGCATCCAGTAGATGATCCCGGTCGACGGGTTCGAGCTGTCGCTGAAGTTGCGCGAGTGCGACTCGAACTCGGCGCGGACGTTCTCGTACTGCGCCAGCTGCGCCTTCCGGACGAAGTCGTCGAGGCTGGCCGGCTTGCCGTAGCGGCCGGTGAGGGCGTCGCCGAAGAGCTTCAGGTTGGCGAACGTCGAGGACGACGACCGGTGGTACTGCGCGGTCGACGGGCTCTTCCACAACGTGTCCAGCTCGCTCGGCGACATCATCCGCTTGAGCGTGTCCATCGTCGGGATGTCCGGCCCGGCGCTGGTTTCGGAGTTGAAGCCCCACGCGCCGCCCAGGTCGGTGTGCGCCTTGTCGTACCAGTAGTTCGGCGGGACGTAGTCGTACGGCCCGTTCATCTTCATGCCGGACGAGCCGAGCTGCGGCGACGACTTCGCCGACGCGGCCGGGACCACCGGGGTGGGCCAGTCGGCGGCGGTCAGCGCGTCGAGGTAGTTTTTCTCGATCGTCGCGTCGGGCGCGAAGTCACTGCCGATCAGGAACGAGATGACGCTCGGGTGGTCGCGCAGGCGCTCGGCCTCCGCGGTCATCGACGCCTTCGCGACCGGGTAGTCGGCGGCGGTCCAGGGGTCACCCTTCTCGCTGCCGTTGACCTGGCCCTCCCACTTGTCGCAGCACTCCCAGCCG
Source organism: Amycolatopsis heterodermiae (assembly GCF_034929455.1). NCBI lineage: Bacteria > Bacillati > Actinomycetota > Actinomycetes > Pseudonocardiales > Pseudonocardiaceae > Amycolatopsis > Amycolatopsis heterodermiae. The sequence continues at coordinate 35,498 of NZ_JAYFSI010000007.1, read as the reverse complement.
GGCAGCGTGAGCACGCCCATCCGGTCGGCGAGGTCGAAGAACTCGTCGGGCTCGATGTGCCCCTCCAGGCGCACGGTGTTGAGCCCGAGGTTCTTGACGTACGCAAGCTTGTCCGCCGCGTACTGCTGGTTCCACCGCAGGAACAGGTCCGGCGAGTAGCCGCCGCCCTTGATCAGCAGCGGGCGCCCGTTGATCGTGTACGACCGGCCGCCGCTGGAGTTCTTGTTCGCCGTCACCGTGCGCACGCCGAAGCTCTCGTGCGAGGAGTCGGACGCCGTGCCGCCGACGCTCGCCGTCAGGTCGAGGTCGTAGATCGGCTGCCCGCCCATCCCGGCCGGCCACCACACCTGCGGGTTGTCGATCCCGACCACCGGGAACGTGACGGTCTTCTTCTCCTTGGCCGCCAGGGAAACCGCCTGGCTGATCGTGCGCCCGGCGACCGTGCCGGACACCGTTGCCGAAACCGCGGCCGCCGAGTCGTTGCGGACGTCGGCCTTGACCGTCAGGTCGGCGTGGCTCGTCCCCGTCAGCTTCGTGACGACGTGGCCGCCGCGCAGCGCGACCGGCCCGCTTCGGCGCACGAGGACGTCCCGCACGATGCCCATGTTCTGGTCCGGCGGGGTCTGCGCCCAGTCGATCCAGCCCATCGACAGGTCCTTGTCGGGGTCGTTCGGGTAGACCTTGAACGCGATGCTGTTCGTGCCCGCCTTGACCTGCGCGGTGATGTCCAGGTCCTGGCGGGTGTAGGCGCCGGTGACCTGCGCCTTGTCCGCGATCTTCGTGCCGTTGACCCAGACGTCGGCCTTGGACAGCACGCCGCTGAAGTCGAGGTAGGTGCGCTGGGTGGTGTCGGTGACGGTGAGGTCGGTGCGGTACCACCACGGGACCTTGAAGTCCGCGGTCGGCACGTTCTTCATGTTCGTCGAGTAGAACGGGTCGGCGTACTTGCCGTTGGCCAGCAGGCCGGCGTAGACGGTCGAGCGCGGGCCGACCGGGTACCAGCCGGCGGTGTTGAAGCCCGGCTTCGAGACCGCCGAGTCGTCGCTGACCTGGGCGGAGGTCTGGATCAGGAAACCGGGGACCGCGGTGGCCGGAGCGGCCGCGGCGACTGTGACTTTTGCCGCCTCCTGGCCGCTGGCCGCCGGGACGGATGCCCCGCTCACCGCGACGGCGAGCGTGACCGCCGCCAGCAGCGTCGTCGTGGTTCTTCTTTGCCGATGACTCACTAGCGCGCCTCCTAGGCACCACGGCGGCGAGGGAAGGTGACCATCGTTAGGGAACTTTCCTAACAATTGCGGACGATAGTAGCGGTCCGATCACTCCGGGAACAGGGGCGTTTGCCCGGTTGGTCACCCCTGCCTGGCGTGCCACGCGGCCGCCGCGCGCAGGGCCAGCAGGAGTGGCAGCGAGCCGTCCTCCCAGATCCGCCGCGGGAGTGCCTCGCTCAGCGGGACACCGGTGGCCAGGGCCGCCCCGGCCGCCGCGAGATCGACGTCGAAGAGCGTCAACCCGGCGCTGTAGAGCCGTTCGCCGCTGACCGGACGGCGGCCGGCGACCTCGTCGCTGTCGACGGCCAGCTCGGTCAGCCCGAAGAACTCCGGCTTCGCGCCGCGTTCCATCCAGCGCGCGAAGCCGACCAGCCGGGTCTCGCGGACGTCCTCGGGCTTCAGGCCGCTTTCTTCGCACAGTTCGCGTTCCATGCCCGCGCGGACGGCGTCGTGCAGCAGCCGCCGGGGTTCGCCGTCCGGCGTCCGCAGGTCACGGGGTTCGAGCGAGCCGCTGCCCGACGGTGCCAGCAACAGCCCGCTGGCCGCGTTGAGCGACGACTGCCGGACGGTGACGAGCCGGCCGTCGGTGGTGAAGGCGACCGTGGAGACGCCGACCAGGTCGGTCAGGGCGCTGCTGCTCAACGTCCGCAGGGCCCCCGCCGAGTCGGTGAGCTCGGCCTTGCGCAGGTCGTACTCCTCACCGGTCTCGCTGCGGGTGATGCGCAGCGTGCCGAGCTCGTTCGAGCAGACGGCGTCGAAGAACCGCGCGCGGTGCAGCCGGATCGGCGCGGGCCGGGCGCCGGCGGCGGGCAGCGGATCGCCGTGCATGCCGACGACGGGCCCGTTGAACAGCAGCCGCCCGCGGGCGCGCAGCGGAAGCACGTGCGGCGCGGTCGCCTTGAGGGACGGCGGCAGCCGATAGGGCTCCTCGGCGACGGTGATCGTGTGCTGCCCGCTCCACAGGTCCCGGTCGATCGCGTCGCTGACCAGCGCGGTCCCGCGCGCGGGCACGGCGAGGTACTCGGACGGCGGATAGGCGGCGGGCGGCGGCAGGTCGCCGGCGGGGAAGGGCGCGGCGATCGCGGTGAACTCGAACCCGGCCCACCGGCGGCGCAGCAGCCGGACGTCACGGGTGAAGGTGGTGATGCCGAGCGCGAGCGCGACGACCGACAGCACGATGCCGACGGCGCTGGGCAGGATGGTGACCGCGCCGAGCAGCACACCGAGGCCCGACGCGGCGAGCGGCCACTCCCGGGCGCCGAGGAAGCCGAAGTAATCCGCCTTCGCCCGGGCGCGGCGCGTCAGTTTTCCCATCGCCGCCCTGTTTTAGCACGGCGGCGGCGGTGTGCGGGACGGGTTTCCGGCTTCCGCGATCCCGAGATCGGCTTTGAAGAGCGCGACCACCTCGAGCCGGCGCCGGTCGACCGCGTCCAAGGTCGCCCGCTCGACGCCGGTGCCCTCAGCGAGCTGCGGGTGCACCTCGACGACCGTGCCGGCGAGCTCCCGCGCCGGACCGGACACCTCGCGCGGGGCGAGAACGGCGATTTCGGCCGTGACGGCGTGCAGGCGGGGGCGTCCTCGGTGCGGGTGCGCTCGCCCGCCATCGCCTGGCCGTAGCTCGCGCTGATCGAGCGTGTCTTCTCGCTGCTGCCGATGGTTGCGCGCTGCCTGCGAGTGCCGGACGGCGCCGCCTCAGGCTTCCGCGTCGAGGTAGGTCCACTGGCCGGCTTCGCGGCGGAAGCGGCTGTTCTCCTCCATGAAGGCGTCGCGGCCGCGCTGGCGGTAGTGCGCGCGGAACTCGACCGTGCCTTCGTTGTGCAGCAGGCCGCCGCCGGTGCGGGCGAGGATCTCCAGCCGCGTCCACTCCTGGCCGGGATCGAGCGCCAGCTTGCGCGGCCGGGTGTCCGGGTGCCAGGTGCGCAGCAGGTAGGCCGTGTCGCCGACGGCGAAGGCGCTGAACCGGGACCGCATCAGCAGTTCGGCGGTCGGCGCCGCCAGGCCGCCGTCGTGGAACCGGCCGCAGCAGGCGGCGTAGGACTCGGCGAGGCCGCACGGGCACGGAGCGGGAGGCATCGGCAAAGCATGCCACGGCCGGGGCAGGCGACGTCAGCCGTCCTTTGTGGACTAGCCGCCGTTGACCGGCTTGCCGCTCTCCCGGGCTTCCTGCGCGCCGCGGACGGCGAGACGGTCCGCGCGCTCGTTGCCCGGCAGGCCCGCGTGGCCCTTCACCCAGAGCCACTCGACCTCGTGCTCGCGGACGGCCTCGTCGAGGCGCTGCCACAGGTCCGCGTTCTTGACCGGCTCGCGCGCCGCCGTCTTCCAGCCGTTGCTCTTCCAGCGGGGCAGCCACTGCGTGATGCCGTTGCGCACGTACGTGCTGTCGGTGAACACGCGGACCTGGGACGGGCGCTTCAGGCTCTCCAGCGCCCGGATCGGCGCGGTCAGCTCCATCCGGTTGTTCGTCGTCGGCGTGGCCTCACCGCCGTACAGCTCGCGCTCGTGCTTGCCGTAGGTCAGCACCGCGCCCCAGCCCCCGGGGCCGGGGTTCCCGCTGCACGCGCCGTCGGTGTAGATCTCCACGGCCGGTCCGTCCTCGCTCGCCACGGCGGCGACCCTACCGGTCGTCTTGCCCTCGCTTCGGGCCACCACGCCGGGTTACGGTGGAAATCCGGAGGGGAGCCATGACGGGGCACGACGACCACGCCGAGGGGGCGCTGCTGGCGTACCTCGCCTACGCCGATCGTGAATACCTGCTCGCCCAGGGCGTCCGGCGCCGCTTCCGCGCCGACGACTACGTGCTCATGGAAGGCGACCCGTCCGACCACGTCCACGTGCTGGTCTCGGGCTGGGTGCGGATCTCGAAGATCGTCGAGGACGGCCGCGAGGTGCTCTTCGGCCTGCGCGGCCCCGGCGAGGTGCTGGGCGAACTCGCGGCGATCAACGGCTGGTCGCGCACGGTGACGTGCCGCGCCATGGAACCGTGCCAGGTCGTCCAGCTGACCGGCGCCCAGTTCCTCGCCGTGCTGCGCGCCCGGCCCGAGATCGCCATCGCGACGATCAAGACCGTCGCGGTCCGGCTGCGCGCCGCCGAGAACGCCCGCGTCGCCTCGGCGGCCTACGACGTGAGCCACCGGGTCGCGGTCCACCTGGTGCGGCTGGCAGAGGAGCACGGCCGTACCGTGCCCGAGGGCGTCGTGATCGAGGCCGGGTTCTCGCAGGAGGACATGGCGGGGCAGGTCGGCGCGGCCCGCCGGACCGTCGCACGGGCGCTCGCCGTCCTGCGGGAGCGGGGCATCGTCGAGACCGGCCGCAAACGCGTCCTCATCCGCCGGATGCACGTCCTGCGCGCCCTGGCCCGTTCTGAGCCAAACGGCACACAAGGCCCGTGACAACGGGCATCTGAACCTCGTCGCCAGCCCGCCATTCTGGAATCGGCCGGAAAAGAAAGAGATGCCACCGGCCGGATTCCGTTTTTGAGCGAGGCTCGGGGGAGTGCTTGTCGTGAACGTCTACTGCAAGATCCGGACGCTGGTGAAATCCGTTTCCGCCGCCTTTGTGGCCGGCGTCGTCGCGGGATTGCTGGTGGCCTCCGGGACCGCGGTGGCACCGGCGGCACCGGCTCCCGCCTCGTCCTGGGTGCAGCGATGAGGAGGTGTGTGATGGAGAGCCACTCGATCTGGGCGCTGATCTTCGGCGCGAACTGACGCACCCGCGGTGCGGCCGGCCGGCCGGCTCGTGGGGGGTCGGCCGGCCGGGCTATTCACGCTGAAAGAATGTCCCCCATCTGTCATTCCGGAACGGAACCGTCACTGGTAACGTGATGGGCCGTTCTGCGACTCTCTTTCTGCCGCAGCAAAGGAGGAGGGCCGGGTGACGGCGGAGAACTCCTTCCCGTTCGTGCGCGAGCTGAACGAGCTGCGCCGCGGCCGCGGCCTGGACGCCACCGACCTGCACCAGCGCATCGGGCCGTGCCTGCGGGCGGCGTGCGAGATCGCCGAGACCGACCAGCCCGCCGCCGCGCGGCACAAGCTCGTGCTGCGGCTCACCGAACTGTGCGGACGGCTGCCCGCGGACCTGCGGCTGGCCGCGCTGGCGGCGCTCGGCCTGCACGAGGAGGCGGCCGGGGAGTTCCTGGACCGGCGGATCTTCTGGCTGGCCAGCGTGCTGGACCGGGACCCGCGCACCGCGCGGCGCCGCATCGACCTCGCGTTCCGCCGGCTCGACGAGCTGCTCGGCGCGCCCGTCCAGAACCGCGACCTGCACCCGCTCGCCGGCTGGTACGTCGAGTCGATGAAGGCGATGGTCCGGCTCGACCGCGACCCGCCCGACCTGCAGGAGGAGCGCCGGATCGTCGCGGAGGTCGACGAGCTCGACGAGCTGGTCCTCTCGTTCAGCGTCCCGGCCGTGCCCGGCAGCGACCCGGTGCCCGACATCAGCGCCGACGTGCTCTTCGGCGGCGAGGTCGTCGAGGCGAGGCAGGTTTCGGCGAGCCACGCGCAGTTCATCATGCGGCTGCCCAGCCCGCTGCGGCTGGGCCAGCGCCACGAGTACGGCATCCGGTTCGCGCCGCAGCGGACGTCGTTGCGGCCCTACTACGTCCTCACGCCCCTGCGCCGCTGCGAGAAGTTCTCGGTCCGCGTCCGCTTCGACCGCGCCGACCCGCCGGCGCGGGTGTGGCGGCTCAACGGCGTGCCGGGCCGGGTGATCGACGACGGCGTCGACTCGGGCGACGCCCTGACGATCAACCGGGTCGGCGAGGTGGGCCTCGAGTTCCACGGGCTGCACCAGGGCCTGAGCTACGGCCTGCAGTGGTCCTTCGATCGGTCCCTCGACCCGCGGGAGGACTGAGGAGCCCATGCGCACCGTCCCGGTGTCCGCGACCGTCGTCCGGATCGGGATCGTCGCGCCGAGCCGCGGGCGGACCGCGCGTTCGGTGCACCTCGGCGTCACCCTCGACGCGGTGCTGGACGACGTGTTCGACGGCGTGCCGGTGTCCTACCGGACCCCGACCTGGTTCCGGCGGCCGGAGGGGGACAACACGACGCTGGTCATCCCGCCGACGGTGCCGTCGCGGTGGGTCGCGACCGGGCTGGTCGCCCTGGTCGACGAGGCGCTGGGGAACCGCAACCGCCACCTCGCCCAGTTCGGCCGGCTGCGCCTGCGGCTGGCGATCGACCACGGCGACGTCGTGCTGCGCCCGCCGCACTTCGGCGGCGCCGCGATCGCGTTGTCGTCCTGGCTGTGCGATTCGGCCGAGCTGAAGGCGGCTTCCGCGGCGGCGCCGGAGGAGGACCAGGTGCTGATCGTGTCCGACCGGTTCTACACGGCCGCCATGGGCGAAGGGGAGCACGACCTCGACCCGGCGGTGTTCCGGCAGGTCTTCGTCGCGGCCGGCGGCGGCCTCGAGATCGGCTGGCTGCGGATCCGTCCGGATGCTGGGACGTGGAATAGCGGCGAAGACGACGGGTTGGCACCTGCGTAACCGTTTGGGAAGGGGCCCCGCGATGAGCACGTTCACGAGCGAGTGGCAGGACTGGAAGACCCGGCGCGAATCGGACCTCGCCGAGCCGCACGGCTGGCTGGCGCTGGTGTCGCTGGACTGGCTGACCGACAGCCCGCGCGAGTACCCCGGCATCCCCGGCCGCTGGTGGCAGGACGCCGACGCGGCGTACGTCGACCCGGCCGGCGCCGCGCTGACCCACGAAGGCGAGCCGATCACCGACGTCCGCCGGTTCGAGCTGGTCAACAGCGGCGCGGGCACCCGGGTGCTGTCCGGTGACGTCGAGATCGAGGTGGCCCGGCGCTCGGGGTACCTGATCCGGGTGCACGACCCGAAGGCCGAGGTGCTGCGCGCCTTCCACGGCGTCCCGGCGTACGAGCCGTCGCCGTCGTGGGTGGTCACCGGCCGGTTCGAGCCGTTCGACGAGCCGCGGCCCACCACGGTCGGCGCGGTGGTCGAGGGCCTGAGCCACGTCTACACGGCGCCGGGCCTGGTCCACTTCGAGCACGACGGCGCGTCGCACACGCTGACCGCGTTCAACGGCAAGGAAGGCGGCTTCAGCATCCTGTTCACGGACGGGACGAGCGGCGTGACGACCTACGCCGCCAACCGCTCGCTGCCGGTGGGCGCGCCGGCCGCCGACGGCACGGTGACGCTGGACTTCAACCGCGCGGTCAACCTGCCGTGCGCGTTCACCGACTTCGCGACGTGCCCCCTGCCCCCGGCGGGCAACCACCTGGCCTTCGCGGTGGAGGCGGGGGAGAAGACCCCGTACGAGCGCTGACGGGGTCTTCCCGGTTTCAGTCGGCGGTCTTCAGCTGGCGACGTCGATCACGACGCGGTTGGGCGCGGTGAGCGTGAAGACGTTCACCGTCGTCCGCGACCGCACGCCGAGCCCGACGGTCAGGTGCCCCTCGAAGTCCCCGGTGACGGCGACGGCCATGACGTTGCGCAGGTTCCGCGTCCGGAACTTCTGCGGCCCGGGATAGGTGGGCGCACCGGCGTCGTCGTGCGCGGCGGCGGGCGTCGCGGAGACGTTGATGAAGTACTGCCCGGTGAGCCACACGATTTCGCCGCTCGGGTCGGCGGTGAGCTCGTCCACGAGCTGGTAGCTGACCCCGGGCGCGGTCCCGGCGGTGAGGTCGAGCACCACCCGGTCGAACCCGGGGTTGGCCCCCGTCCGGATGTTGGTCAGGGCGGGCAGCGTGGTGGTGGCACCGGCGGGCGCGGCCGCGGCGGTCGCGGCGGCGGAACCGGCGAGCAACAGGACGACGGCGGCGAGCGCGCGTCGGACGGGTCTGGACATGAAGGGCCTCCTGGCGGGTGTGAACCGGTGGAAGTCCCAGCGCTGGGTAAGCGAGAGACGTCCGGTTCGTCCGCCGAGTTGCCCTCCGTCCGGAACCGTTACCCGGCTGCTCCAAACGTGTCGTGAGTGAGAAACCGTGTTAGAACACTGTTTCTCACTCACGACCCGGGCACGTCACCAACCGCGTTCGCGCCATTCGGCAAGCTTCGGGCGCTCCGCTCCCAGCGTCGAGTCGTCGCCGTGGCCCGGGTAGAACCACGTCTCGTCCGGCAGCTCGTCGAAGATCCGGGACGACACGTCGTCCACCAAGGACGTGAAGTCCTCCGGGGACGTGGTCCGTCCCACTCCGCCAGGGAACAGCGCGTCGCCGGTGAACAGGTGCGGGTGGCCCGACGGATCCCGATACAAGAGCGCGATCGACCCTGGTGTGTGACCCCGCAGGTGGATCACCGAAAGGGTGACCTGGCCCACCGCGAGGGTGTCGCCGTGCTCCACCAGGAAGTCCGGCGGTACCGGCAGCGGGGACGCGTCCAGGGGGTGGGCCGCCGTGTTCGAGCCGTTCGCCCCGGCCACCGCGCCCAGGGCCTGCCAGTGGTCCTGGTGCTGGTGGGTCGTCACGACCGTGCGCAGGGCCGGCCGGTCGGGGCCGTGGCCGATCAGGTCCGAGATGCGCTCGGGGTCGTTCGCCGCGTCGATGAGGAGGGCTTCGTTCTCCTGGCGGCACACCAGCAGGTACGTGTTGTTGTCCATCGGGCCGACGGACAGCTTGGTGATGGTCAGCGCGTCCAGGGTCCGCCGGGTGGCGTCGCCGCCCGGGTCGACGTGCCCGGTGTAGGTCTCCACGATGTTCACCGTGCACACGGTAGTCGGGGCCCTGCAAGCGGTTCCACCCGCACAAGCGCCCGCTCACCCCGCCACGTAGGCTCACCGGAGCCCCGCAAGCCGACCCCGGGAAGACCGTGCCGACGACTCCGACGCCGATCCCGGGGCGAGCCGTACGCCGGATCAGCTGGGACCTCCTGCGGGTCGTCGCGGTCCTCGCCGTCATTCTCGGGCATGTCACCCACCAGGGTGCACTTCTGCACCCGGAGCTCACGGGGTACCCCTTCCGGGTGACCGCGCAGTTCGGGGCGGCGATCCTCCTGGTGATCTCCGCGTTCTTCGTTTGCGCGAGCCTCCGCAAGGGCAATCCGCGCCGGTGGCTGTGGAACCGGATCGCGCGGCTCGTGCCCGCCTACCTGGTCGCGGTGCTCGTCACCTACCTGGTGACGCGGTACGCGGCCATCCGCTTCAGCGGGCTGCCGTTCCCGCCGGGCGTCACCGGCTTCCTCTTCGGCGCGCCGCAGGGCCTGCCGACGGACCCGTCGCCCTGGTACATCCCCACCTGGGCCGATCTGCTCGCCAACCTGGGCATGGTCCCCGAATGGGGTTACCGGTTCGAGTGGTTCTACTACCTCGACGGCTCCTACTGGACACTCCCCGTGCAGCTCGCGGCCTTCGCCTGCGCGGCGCTGCTGTGGCCGCGGGCCTGGCGGACGCACCGGGTGACCGTCGCGCTGCTGTGGGCGCTGATCCTGGTGCCGCTGGTCGTCCGGTTCGCGGTCGTCCCGCCGTCGCTGGAGCCCAGCACGCACCAGAAGGTCGTCGACTCCGTCTTCTACGGCCTGGGCCTGCACCGCGCGCACGTCTTCGCGATCGGCGCGGCCCTCTGGCTGTGGTCGAAGAAGCGGCTCGCGCATTGGCACATCGCGCTGTTCGTGGTCGCCGCGTGCGTGGCGCAGGACCTGCAGGTCTTCCCGTTCCACCGGGCCCTGCCGCAGGACGCCCAGCGCTGGCCGTCCACGATCGGGTTCGCCGTGCTGCTCCTGCTGGTCTGCCTGGCCGCCCGGGGCCCCGACTGGCGCTTCCCCGGCCTGCACCGGATCGCCCCGGCCGTCACCTGGCTCGCGGGCATCTCGTATGGTCTTTATCTGGTGCACCAGGAACTGGGCTACATCCTGGCGCGCGCCCTGATCACCATCGGCGTCCCCGGCTGGCTGCGGCTCCCCGCGGTCGTGACCGCCGCCGTGCTGGCGGGCTGGGCGGTCACCGCGGGCGTCGAACGGCCGGTCCACCGGTGGCTCACCGCTCGCCGGGATCGCCGTCGCAAGCCCGAAGAACCGCAGGTCACGGACTCGGAGCCGGTTTTTGTCGGTGGTGGCTCGTAGCATGGAAGCCGCCGCTCGTGCAGTCTCCGACCGAGCCGGCAACCAGCTCAGAATGACAGTGAAGGGACCCTGGCGTGGCTGATCGCCTCGTTGTTCGCGGTGCCCGCGAGCACAACCTCCGCGGTGTGGATCTCGACCTGCCCCGCGACAGCCTCATCGTGTTCACCGGCCTGTCCGGGTCCGGCAAGTCGAGCCTCGCCTTCGACACCATCTTCGCCGAAGGGCAGCGCCGCTACGTCGAGTCGCTGTCCGCGTATGCCCGCCAGTTCCTCGGGCAGATGGACAAGCCGGACGTCGACTTCATCGAGGGCCTCTCGCCCGCGGTGTCGATCGACCAGAAGTCCACCTCGCGCAACCCGCGCTCGACCGTGGGCACGATCACCGAGGTCTACGACTACCTCCGGCTGCTCTACGCCCGGGCCGGCAAGGCGCACTGCCCCAAGTGCGGCGAGCCGATCAGCAAGCAGACCCCGCAGCAGATCGTCGACCAGGTGCTCGAGATGGACGAGGGCATCCGCTTCCAGGTGCTCGCGCCGGTCGTGCGCGGCCGCAAGGGCGAGTACGTCGACCTGTTCGAGAACCTGCAGCAGCAGGGGTACGCGCGCGTGGTCGTCGACGGCACGGTGCACGCGCTCACCGACCCGCCGAAGCTGAAGAAGCAGGAGAAGCACCAGATCGGCGTGGTCGTCGACCGGCTCAGCGTGAAGTCGGCGTCGCGGCAGCGGCTCACCGACTCGGTCGAGACGGCGTTGCGCCTGGCCGACGGCCTGGTCGAGCTCGAGTTCGTCGACCTGCCGGACAACGACCCGCACCGCGTGCGCGGCTTCTCCGAGAACCTGGCCTGCCCCAACGGCCACCCGCTGGCCATCGAGGACCTCGAGCCCCGCTCGTTCTCCTTCAACTCGCCCTACGGCGCGTGCCCGGTGTGCACCGGCATCGGCGTCCGCAAGGAGGTCGACCCGGAGCTGGTGGTCCCGGACGACGAGCTGACGCTGGCCGAGGGCGCGATCGCGCCGTGGGCCGGCGGGCAGAGCGCCGACTACTTCGTCCGGCTGCTCGAGTCGCTGTCGGAGACCATCGGCTTCCGGATGGACACGCCGTGGCGCAAGCTGCCCGCGCGTGCCCAGAAGGCTGTGCTCCACGGCGTCGACGAGCAGGTGCACGTCCGCTACAAGAACCGCTACGGCCGCCAGCGCTCCTACTACGCGAACTTCGAGGGCGTCATCCCGTTCCTCGAGCGGCGCCAGGAGCAGACCGAGTCCGAGTACATGCGCGAGCGGTACGAGGGCTACATGCGCGAGGTGCCGTGCCCGACGTGCCAGGGCACCCGGCTCAAGCCGGAGATCCTCGCCGTCACGCTGCAGCACAGGACCCGCGGTGACATGTCGATCGCCGAGGTCTGCGGGCTGTCCATCGCCGAGGCGTCGCAGTTCCTCGACGAGCTGGAGCTCGGGCAGCGCGAGTCGATGATCGCCGGCGCGGTGCTCAAGGAGATCCAGGCCCGGCTGCGCTTCCTGCTGGACGTCGGCCTGACCTACCTCTCGCTCGACCGCGCGTCGGGGACGCTCTCGGGTGGCGAGGCGCAGCGCATCCGGCTGGCCACGCAGATCGGCTCCGGCCTGGTCGGCGTGCTGTACGTGCTGGACGAGCCGTCGATCGGCCTGCACCAGCGCGACAACCACCGGCTGATCGAGACGCTGACCCGGCTGCGGAACCTGGGCAACACGCTGATCGTCGTCGAGCACGACGAGGACACCATCCGCTCCAGCGACTGGGTGGTCGACATCGGCCCGGGCGCCGGCGAGCACGGTGGCCACATCGTCCACAGTGGACCGTACAAGAAGATCCTGAAGAACAAGGACTCGATCACCGGGGCGTACCTCTCGGGCCGCCGCAAGATCGACGTCCCGGCGATCCGGCGGCCGATCGACAAGAAGCGGCAGCTGACCGTCGTCGGCGCGCGCGAGCACAACCTGCGCGCGCTGGACGTCTCGTTCCCGCTCGGCTGCCTCGTCTCGGTCACCGGCGTCTCCGGCTCGGGCAAGTCGACGCTGGTCAACGACATCCTCGCGACGGTGCTGGCGAACAAGCTCAACGGCGCCCGCCAGGTGCCGGGCCGGCACACCCGGGTCAACGGCCTGGCCCAGGTCGACAAGCTGGTGCGGGTCGACCAGTCGCCGATCGGGCGGACCCCGCGGTCCAACCCGGCCACCTACACCGGCGTCTGGGACCACGTCCGCAAGCTGTTCGCGGCGACCACCGAGGCGAAGGTCCGCGGCTACCAGCAGGGCCGGTTCTCGTTCAACGTCAAGGGCGGCCGCTGCGAGGCGTGCGCCGGCGACGGCACGATCAAGATCGAGATGAACTTCCTGCCGGACGTCTACGTCCCGTGCGAGGTCTGCAAGGGCGCGCGGTACAACCGCGAGACCCTCGAGGTGCACTACAAGGGCAAGACCGTCTCGGACGTGCTGGACATGCCGATCGAGGAGGCGGCCGAGTTCTTCGAGCCGATCAAGGCGATCCACCGGCACCTGGCGACGCTCGTCGACGTCGGCCTCGGTTACGTCCGCCTCGGGCAGCCCGCGCCGACCCTGTCGGGCGGTGAGGCGCAGCGCGTGAAGCTGGCCAGCGAGCTGCAGAAGCGCTCCACCGGCAAGACGGTCTACATCCTCGACGAGCCGACCACCGGCCTGCACTTCGAGGACATCAGCAAGCTGATCGGCGTGATCAACGGGCTGGTGGACAAGGGCAACACGGTGATCGTGATCGAGCACAACCTCGACGTGATCAAGACGTCCGACTGGATCATCGACATGGGCCCGGAGGGTGGCAACGGCGGTGGCACGGTGATCGCCGAGGGCACGCCCGAGCACGTGGCCGGGGTCGAGACGAGCTACACGGGCGAGTTCCTGCGCCACGTCCTCGCGGCCGAGTAAGCCGGGTAGCGCGTCACCGCTCCTTGCCCGTGGTCTCGCGGACCACGGGCGAGAGCGGCCCGTAGGAGAGCGTCCGGAGCCGGTAGGTCGAGCCCTGTTCACCCGGGAGGGTGGACAGGGCGCACGTCGTCGTGTCCGGGTCCGTCACCTCGACCGGGTCGAAGTCCGGCGCGCCGGGGCGGCGGATCTCCAGGAGGAACCCGGCTTCCCCCGCCGAGTGGTCGGCCCAGGTGAACGTCACCGTGTCGCCGCCGGCCACCGCGTGCAGCGCCGTCGCGTCCGTGGCCGCCGGCGCGCCCGCGGTCGTCGGCGCCGACACCGGGCCCGTGAACGGCTGCTCCCGGTAGTAGAACGGCGTCTCCGGGATCAGGTCCGGGTGGTGGTAGCTCGTCGTGTGCGGCGGCAGGAACCGCAGGGTCGTCCACGGCCCGGCGGGGTCGTTCGCGTACTCGACCCGGTGGCCCGCGTCGTCGTCCGGCCAGTGGAGCACCACGTCGGTGGGGGACGTCAGGGACGCCGTGAAGGCGGGCGCCGGGGCCGCCGGGCCGGCGGCACAGCCCGCGGCCAGGAGCGCCACGCAGAGGAGCGGTTTCACGGACACGGCGGCCTCCCGTGGACATCCGGGCGGCGGCGGGACGGTGATCAGCCTAGGAACCCGCCCGCACGGCGACAAGACCGTGCCGATCACCGGGACACACCAATCCACCCGCGAACCGGTACCGAACCGCGCGAATCCCGCTGAACCGTTTCGGCCGGGCGTCCGTGTCTGGGATGTCGAGGTCCGCTGGACGGCGGTGCCGCCCTCACCGAGGAGAAGAACGTGATGAACCGTATCCGGACGGCCGTCGTCTGCGCTGCCGCATTCGCTGTCGTGGCCCCGCTGTCGGCCTGTGGCGACATGGCATCGGGAGCGGTGGGGCCGGAACACGGCCAGCCCGGGCACGTGATGCTGGCCGCCGCCACGGTGGCGGGAGTCGGCGCGGTCGTCACGGACGCCTCCGACAAGACGCTGTACCGGTTCGACAAGGACATGTCGCAGCCGCCGACGTCCACCTGCGACGGTCAGTGCGCGGCCACCTGGCCGCCGGTGCTCGCCGGGGAGGCCCCGCCGATGCTCAAGGGCATCCAGGACACCCAGGTCGGCACGCTGACCCGCAAGGACGGCAGCAAGCAGCTCACGCTGAACGGCTGGCCGCTCTACGAGTTCTCGGGCGACAAGGCCCCGGGGCAGGCGAACGGCCAGGGCGTCAACGGCACCTGGTTCGCCGTCGCGCCGGACGGCAGCAAGATCACCGCGCCGGCCGCCGCCGGCTCCTGAACCCTGACGGTTTCCGGGCAATCGAGGAAGGACGGGCAGCCGATGAACACCATGGTCGCGCTGCGCTCGACCCACGCACCGCCGGTGGCGCTGCGGGTTGCAGTACTGTCCTCGCCGACTCAGAACACCGTCGGGAGGACGAGGGTGGCGATCGGAGGCAGGCGGCCGAAGAAGGCCAAAGGCGAAGACCTGATTCGGCAGTTGTACGCCGAACACGGGCGGAGCCTGCTGGCCTACGCGACGAGGCTGACCGGTGATCGGGCGGCAGCCGAGGACGTGGTCCAGGAGACGCTGGTACGAGCGTGGAAACACGCAGACGACCTGCAGAACGACGGGAAGGGCTCGGTGCGCGGCTGGTTGCTGACCGTCGCGCGCAACCTGGTCACCGACCGGGCACGAGCCCGGGCGGCACGGCCACAGGAAGTGGCCGAACCGGCCGAAGGCGTGCCGACGCCGGCCGTCGAGCGCGACCACGCCCAGGGCGTGGTCGACTCGATGACGGTGCTCGGCGCGATGGACGGTCTGTCCAACGAACATCGAGAGGTCCTGGTGGAGATCTACTACCGGGGACGGACGGTGGCCGAAGCGGCGAGAACACTGGGCGTCGCACCGGGTACCGTGAAATCAAGGTCGTACTACGCACTCAGGGCTCTCAGAGCCTCGATGATCTCGGGAAGCGGAACGGAGGTGGCGCGGTGAACGCCGTGGACGAAACGCACACGCAGCTCGGCGCGTACGCCCTCGGG
This sequence comes from Amycolatopsis heterodermiae, assembly GCF_034929455.1. NCBI lineage: Bacteria > Bacillati > Actinomycetota > Actinomycetes > Pseudonocardiales > Pseudonocardiaceae > Amycolatopsis > Amycolatopsis heterodermiae. The sequence continues at coordinate 20,217 of NZ_JAYFSI010000007.1, read as the reverse complement.
GCGCTCGACCCGGCGGAGGCGGCCGACTTCGAACGAAGGCACCTGCAGACCTGCGCCCAGTGCCGGTTCGACCTGAACGAGCTGGTGGCGCTGCGCGAGTCGCTCGACGAGGTACCGCCCGAGGCGTTCCTCGACGGGCCTCCGGAAGGCGGGGACCTGCTGCTGCAGAAGACCCTCCGCCGGATGCGCGAAGAGGAGACGGCGGCACCGGCGCGGACCGCGTCCCGGCCGGCGTCACGCCGGGGCCTGGCCCTGGTCGCGGCGGCGGTGCTGGTGGTGGCCGCGCTCGGCGGCGGGGTGCTCGTGGGACGGCAGACCGGCTCGGAAAGCGGCCCGATCGCGATCCCCGCACCGGCGACGGACGTGCCCGGCACGAAGAACGCCGAAGGGCGGGATCCGACGACCGGCGTGCAGCTGGCCGCGTCGGTGAGCCCCTTCGCGGGCTGGGTCCGGGTCAACGTCGCGGTCAAGGGCGTGAAGGCCGGGGAGCAGTGCCTGCTGCAGGTCGTGACCAAGGAAGGTCAAGCGGTCACGGCGGGCAGCTGGAAGGTGTCCGAGAAGTGGGAGAGCCAGGGTTTCTCGCTCGACGGGTCCGCGCTGGTCGCGCCCGACGACGTGAAGTCGGTCGACATCGTCACGGTGGACGGCCGGAAGCTGGTCTCGGCCCCGGTGTGAGGCCGTGACGGGCGCGCGCTACCGGTTCCGCAGCTCCTGGCTGCTGCCCGGTACCGCGCCCGAGCGGGTGTTCGGCGCGGTCACCGACCTCGCCGGCTACCCGCGGTGGTGGTCGGACGTCCGCACGGTGCGCCGCGTGGACGACGACACCGCCGAACTGGTCTGCCGCTCGCGGCTCCCGTTCCGGCTGGTCGTCCGGATGCACCGCGACCACCAGGACGAGCGGGCGGGCCTGATGCGGGTCAGGCTCAGCGGAGACCTCGAAGGGGTGCTGGCGGGCACCGTCCGCGCGACGGGCGCGGGGACGCTGCTGGAGATCACCCAGGACGTCCACGCCCGCAAGGCGCTGCTGCGGCGGCTGGACACGGTGGCCCGGCCACTCTTCCGCGTGAACCACGCGCTGATGATGCGCCGGGGCCACCGGGGTTTGAGCACCTACCTCGCGTGATCGGGACGGCGGCACGGCCGGGAGAACCCGTGTCGTCGCCCCGATCACGCGTGTCGACCCCGCAATCACGAGTGTCGGCTTCCCCATCACACGGAACCGGCGCCGGTCCCCGCGCCGGGGTTCATCCCGCGTGATCGAGAAGCCGACACGCGTGATCAGAGCGACGACACGCCGGTGACTCTCGATCACGCGGAGCCGGCGACGCAGACCTCCGGCTCGGTGGCACTCCGGCGGGGACGGCGGGCCAGCACCGCCGCGCCGAGCGCGATGGCCGCGATCAGGAAGCCCGCGCTCGTGCCGTAGGCCAGCCGGAAGCCGGACGCCAGGGCATCGCGGTGGTCTGCGGAACCCAGGCTCGCCGTGCGGGACGCGGCCACCGTCGCCAGCACCGCCGTCCCGATCGCCGCACCCACCTGCTGCGTGGTGTTGATCAGGCCGGACGTGACGCCCGCGTCCTCCGGTGCGACGTCGCTCATCGCCAGGCCCATCAATGCGGGGATCGCCACGCCGGCGCCGAGGCCCATCACCAGCAACGGCGGCAGCACGTCGGTGAAGTAGCTGCCGTGCACCGAAACCCGGGTGAGCAGCAGCAGGCCGGCGATCACCAGGCCGAGGCCGGACAGCAGGACCGCCCGCGGCCCGAACCGCTCCGCGAGCCGGCCCGCGAAACCGAGCGAGGCCACCGCGATCACCACCGGCACCGGCAGGAACGCGACGCCGGTGCGCAGCGCGTCGAGGCCCAGCACCTGCTGCAGGTACAACGCGGTGACGAACTGGAAACCGAGCATCCCGGCGACCATCAGGACCATCACCAGGTTGGCGCCGGTGACCGCGCGGATCCGGAACAGCCGCAGCGGCAGCAGCGGCGTGCGCGCCTTCGCCTGCCGCACCACGAACGCGGCCAGCAGGACGGCGGCCGCGGCCAGCGCGCCCCAGACGCCGGACGTGATCCCGTAGACCCCCAGCATCACCGCGGCGGTCACCAGCACCGCGCCGAGCGCGTCCAGGCCCGCCCGCAGGCCCGTGCCGCGGTCGGCGTCGACCACCCGGACGGCCAGCACCAGCGCGGCCACCCCGATCGGCAGGTTGACGTAGAACGTCCAGTGCCAGCTCAGCGCCTGGGTCAGCGCGCCGCCGGCGATGAGCCCGATGGACGCGCCCGCGGCCTGCGTGAAGCTGTAAACGCCGATCGCCTTCGCCCGGGCCCGCGGCTCCGGGTACATCGTGACGATCATCCCGAGCACCACGGCCGACGCGAGTGCCCCGCCGACACCCTGCACGAACCGCGAGACGACCAGGACCGCCGCGTTGCCGGCCAGGCCGGCGGCCAGCGACGCCGCCGTGAACAGGCCCAGGCCGCCGAGGAACACCCGGCGGCGGCCGAGCAGGTCGCCGAGCCGGCCCGACAGCAGGAGCAGGCCGCCGAAGGCGACCAGGTAGGCGGTGACGACCCAGGCGAGCCCGGCGGGCGTGAAGCCGAGGTCGGCCTGGATCGCGGGCAGCGCCACCGCCACGATGCTGCTGTCGAGCACGACCATCAGCGACGCGGCGCACAGCACCGCCAAGGCGAGGCCGCGGGATCGGGTCGGGTGGTTCTCGGGCATGTCAGGCCCCTCCAGTCGAGCATTTCCCCTGGTCGTCTCCAGGGCACTTCTTGTAACAGTGCCCATCATGTGTGACCATGGGTGCGCCGTGAAGGAGGCACTTCCATGTCCCAGGGGAACATCGATGTACCTGTCCAGGTCGCCGAGGTGGACCCGGAGAAACTCGAGGCCTGCACGCTGCTCGAGGTCATCAACCGGGTCAGCGGGAAGTGGCCGATCGGCATCCTGCTGGAGGCCATGCGCGGGCCGGTGCGGTTCACCGAGCTGGAGCGCGCGGTCGAGGGCATCAGCCGCCGGATGCTGACGCTGACCCTGCGCAACCTCGAGCGTGACGGCCTGCTGGTGCGCACGGTCTACCCGACGGTCCCGCCGCGCGTGGAGTACGAGGCCACGCCGATGGCGAAGGAGCTGTACCAGTCGCTGACCGGCCTGCTCGGCTGGGCGGAGCGGCACCGCGAGTCGATCGCCGCGGCCCGCGTCGTCTACGACGGCCACTCCGCTTGTTGAAGACCGGCCTGCTGATCTGCCGGAGACATGGAAACGGGCCGCGATGCGAAGTCGGGGAACTCGCACCGCGGCCCGCGTGGCTCGTGCTCAGCGGGGGCATGAGCACGAACGGTGTGGGGGTTACCTCGCGGGTTCCTTGACGGCGTCGTCCAGGTCGTCGGTGCCGGCCGCGTGGCTGTGCTCGTCGAGCATGGTCGACTCGTCGAACGGTTCCTGCCCGGCGAAGACCCGCTCGGCCTTCTCCCGGTCGAACTCCTTCGTCCAGTTTCCGATGAGGACGGTCGCGACGGCGTTGCCGGCGAAGTTCGTCAGCGCGCGGGCCTCCGACATGAACCGGTCGATGCCGAGGATGAAGCCGACGCCGTTGACCAGTTCCGGCCGGTGCGAAGCCAGACCGGAAGCCAGCGTCGCGATGCCCGAGCCGCTGACGCCCGCCGCGCCCTTCGACGCGATGATCATGAACGCCAGCAGGCCGATCTGCGAACCGATCGAGAGCGGCTCGTCCTGCGCGGCGGCGATGAACAGCGTCGCCATGGTCAGGTAGATCGCCGTGCCGTCCAGGTTGAACGAGTAGCCGGTCGGCACCGTGATGCCGACGACGGACTTGCTCACGCCGACGTGCTCCATCTTCGCGATCAGCCGCGGCAGCGCCGACTCCGACGAGGACGTCGACAGGATCAGCAGGAACTCGCGGCCGAGGTAGCGCAGCAGGTTCCAGATGAACACCCGCGCCCCGAGCCACAGCACGATCCCGAGGATCACGAACACGAACACCAGGCAGGTGGCGTAGAACCCGATCATGATCACCGCGAGGCTCTTCAGCGCGGCCCAGCCGGTCGCGCCGACCACCGCGGCGATGGCGCCGAACGCGCCGATCGGGGCGGCCCACATGATCATCGAGAGCACGCGGAAGACCAGGCGCTGGAGGTGCTCGATGCCGCGCAGGATCGGGGCGCCCTTCGGGCCCAGCTTCTGCAGCGCGAACCCGACGAGCAGCGCGACCAGCAGGGCCTGCAGGACCTCGCCCTCGGTGAAAGCGGAGACGAACGTCTTCGGGATGATGCCGAGCAGGAAGTCGACCGGGCCTTCGGCGCCGGTGGCGGACTTCTGGACGCTCTTCACGTCGGCCGGGTTCAGGTGCAGGCCGCTGCCCGGGTGCAGGATGTTGCCGACGACCAGGCCGATCGCCAGGGCGAAGGTCGACATGATGATGAAGTAGAACAGGGCCATCAGGCCGACCTTGCCGACCTTGGCCGCCTTCGCGACCGAGCCGACGCCGATCACGATGGTGCAGAAGATGATCGGCGTGATCATCATCTTGATCAGGTTGACGAAGCCGTCACCGAGGGGCTTGAGGCCCTTGGCGAAGCCGGGGAAGAGGAAGCCCACCAGGATCCCGAGCGCCACCGCGACGATCACGGCCAGGTACAGGTAGTGGGTCTTGTCCCGCTTGCGCGGGGTCTCCTCGGTTGTCGGTGGGGTCGGCACCGTTGCCTCCAGCTCAGGGGTGTTCCAGGTTGCGGCACACTGTAGGCCCAGTTTCGTGACCCGGCTCACTTGTGTTCATTGAGTTCGCGCGATGATGTCACCGTCCCCTTCGGACACCAGGGCGCACGTGTGCTGGTATGAGGAGGTGTCCCCGACGTCGTCCCGCTGGAGCCTGGCGCGCCAGCTGCTCGTGCTGCAGCTGGTGGTCCTCTGCGTGCTCGCCGGCGCCGGGATCACGTTCGCCTACCTCGACGCGTCGCGGGCGACCGACCAGAACGCCAAGGACCAGGTGCGGGCGGTCGCTTCGACGGTGGCTGACGCGCCGTCCGTCGTCGCCGCGGTGGCCACCGCGAACCCGAGCGTGACGCTGCAGCCGTTCGCGCTGGAGGTGCAGGCCGACACCGGCGTCGACTTCATCACGATCATGAGCCCGGCCGGGATCCGCTACACCCACCCGAACCCGGCCCTGATCGGCCAGCACTACATCGGGACCATCGCGCAGGCCCAGCGCGGGCAGGAGCTCACCGAGACCTACACCGGATCCCTCGGCCCGTCGATCCGGACGGTCGTGCCGGTGTTCGGCCCGGGCCAGCGGGTGGTCGCGCTCGTCGCCGTCGGGATCACGGTCGCGGCGATCTCGGCGGAGCTGCGCGAGCGGCTGTGGCCGCTGTTCGGCGTCGCCGGGGCCGTGCTGCTCGTCGGCGCGCTCGGCGGCTGGCTGATCAGCGCCCGGCTGCGCCGCCAGACGCGCGGGATCGCGCCCGGCGAGCTGAGCAACCTGTTCGAATACCACGAAGCCGTGCTGCATTCGGTCCGCGAAGGCGTGCTGCTCGTCGGCCGCGACGGCCGGATCGGGCTGTGCAACGACGGTGCGCGCGCCCTGCTCGGCCTCGAAGCCGACCCGGTCGGCCGGGAGCTGACCGCGCTGGGCCTGCCGGCCGAGCTGGTGACGGCGTTCGGGTCGGCCGAGAACCGCGCCGAGGAGCTGCACCTGACGGACGCGCGGGTGCTGCTGGTCAGCACGACCGCCGTCCGCGCGGGCGGCCGGGCGCAGGGCACCGTCGTCGTCCTGCGCGACCACACGGAACTGCAGACGCTGACCGGGGAACTGACCACCGCGCGCGGCCTCGCGGAGGCGTTGCGGTCGCAGGCGCACGAGGCGGCGAACCGGCTCCACACCGTCGTTTCCCTCGTGGAGATCGGAAAACCCGAGCAGGCCGTGGAGTTCGCGACGGCCGAACTCGCCCTCGCCCAGGAGCTGACCGACCGGGTCGTCGGCGCCGTCGCCGAACCGGTGCTCGCCGCGCTGCTGCTGGGCAAGGCGGCCGAGGCGAGCGAACGCGGGGTGGAGCTGACCATCACGCCGGACACGATGATCGACGACGCGACCCACGGCGTCGCCGCCCGCGACCTCGTCACCATCCTCGGCAACCTGATCGACAACGGCATCGACGCCGCGGTCCACGGCGGCGGCCACCCGGCCGTCGTCGTCACCGCCCGGTCCGACGTGGACGAACTGCTGCTGCGCGTCGCCGACACCGGCCCCGGCGTCCCCGAGGGCGCCGACGTCTTCCGCCGCGGCTGGTCGACGAAGGCGGGGGAGGGCCACGGACTCGGGCTCGCGCTGGTCGGGCAAGCCGTGCGCCGCTACGGCGGTACGGTCGGCATCGGGCGGGACGGGGGCGCGGTGTTCACCGTGCGACTGCCGCGGCGGGAGGCGGACCGGTGATCCGGGTGCTGGTGGTGGAGGACGAACCGGTGGCCGCCGAGGCGCACCGCGTCTACGTCGAGAGGCTCGCGGGGTTTTCGGTGGCGGGCGTGGTCCATTCCGGCGGCGAGGCGCTGCGGTTCTGCGAACGCGAGCCGGTCGACCTGGTGCTGCTGGACTTCTACCTGCCGGACACGCACGGCCTGGCGGTCTGCCGGTCCCTGCGCGCGGCCGGGCTGCCGATCGACGTCATCGCCGTGACGTCGGCGCGCGACCTCGGCCTGGTGAAGGCCGCGGTGTCGGTCGGCGTCGTGCAGTACCTGCTCAAGCCGTTCACCTTCGCCACCCTGCGCGAAAAACTGGAGCGCTACGCCGAGTTCCGCGACGCCTCCGGCGAGGTCTCCGGCCAGGCCGAGATCGACCGCGCCCTGGGCACGCTGCGCACGACGGAGCAACCACCGCTGCCGAAGGGCATGAGCGTCCAGACCCTGGAAGCGATCACCGACGCCCTGAGCGGCGCGGCGGAAGGCCTTTCGGCAGGTGCGGCGGCCGCGGCGATCGGCGCGTCCCGTGTCACCGCGCGCCGGTATCTGGAGTACCTGGCCGACAACGGAATGGCCCACCGCGAACCGCACTACGGCCAGGTCGGACGGCCCGAGGTCTGGTACCGGCCGACTCGCGTATAACGCCTTACAGCAGGTCGGTTAGGAGCTGGGCGATCTTCGCGACCAGCAGGACGACGCCTTCCTTCCCGGGAGTGGTCGGGGAGCAGGTGCGGGCGGTCCCGGTGACCCCCGCGATCGGCTTCGGGACGTCGGCGCACTCTTGGGACCACTCCCTCAGCACCGCGTCGAACCGCCCGGTGCCCGGCACGGCGGTGACGTACAGCTGCTGCAGTTGCCTGCCGCCCACCCGGGACGGGTAGTCGCAGCGGAAGACGGGGGCCCGCCAGGTCCGGTCGGGTTCCGCTTCCTCGGCCCACGCGTCGAGCGCGGCCCCCATCGCCGCGCTGACCTCGGTCACCCCGAGGAACGGGCACGCCGAGACGACCTTGTCCGGAGACTGCGGCGGCGGTGGCTGCGGCGTGGTCGGCGGCTGTGAGCCCGGCCCGTTGCCCAGCGCCGGAGCGTCGGACGACGAAACCGTCTTCGGCGTCGGCGAAATCGTCGAACTGGTGGTGCTCACGACCGGTTCCGGCGTCGGTGTCGAACAAGCCGTCAGCAGCGCCAGCGCACCGGCCGATACCAGAATTCCCCCTCGAATCCCCATTTCGGCAGGATAGCCCGACTTCCGGCGGTTCCGGCGGCGAAAGCACTGCGATAGACCGGGACCATGTCGAAATGGGCCGGGTTCGCCGCAGCGCTGCTGATCGCCGCCGGGATCGCCACACCCGCGTACGCCGACGAGCCCGCGACGGCCGTCACCGAGGTCCAGGTGACCGGGCCGGTCGCGCAGCGGTTCAACCTCGTCGTCCTCGGCGACGGGTACACCGCGGCCGAGCAGCCGAAGTTCTTCGCCGACGTCGAGCGGCACATGGAGACGCTCTGGTCGCTCGAGCCGTTCAAGTCCTACCGCAGCTACTTCAACGTCTACGCCGTCTCGATCGCCTCACCCGAGTCCGGTGTGGACTGTGACCCCGGCCTGGACGCGCCGCAGCGGAACACCCCGCTGAACATGGGGTTCTGGGGTGGCTGCAACGCCCAAAGCGTCCAGCGGCTGCTGACCGTCGACGACGACGCCGCCCAGCGGTACGCCGATCTCGTGCCCGGCACCACCCGCGCGAACCGCCAGATCCTCGCGCTGGGCAACAGCGAAACCTACGGCGGCGCGGGCGGCACGTACGCGACGGCGTCCGGCGGCAACGCCCTGTCCGCGCTGATCTCGCCGCACGAGCTGGGCCATTCGCTCGGCGGTCTCGACGACGAGTACGACTACTACGCCCGCAACGTCCCGGGCGGCGCCTACGAAGGCGGCGAGCCCGATTCGATCCACCACACCCTGCTCACCGAGCGGCAGATGCGTGACCAGCACGCGAAGTGGTACCGCTGGCTCGGCGAGCCCAGCGAGTCCGGCGGCACGATCGGGCGCTACGAAGGCGGGCTGTACACCCAGACCGGCGTCTGGCGGCCCAGCGCGCACTCGATGATGAAGACCCTCGGTTACGCCTACGACCAGGTCGGCCGTGAACGCATGACCCAGCGGATCTCCGCGAAGGTCCCGCTCCTGGGCGACGGCACCCCGGCCGGCACGATCGGCGCCGACCGCGTCGTGTGGATCCGCACGATGCACCCGGTCGACCACCGCCTCGACGTCGCCTGGACCCTGGACGGCCGGCCCCTGCGCGGCACTGACGCGCTCGACCTGCGGCAGGCCCACGTGAAGCCGGGGAAGCACACGCTGGCGGTGAAGGTGACCGACCCGACGCCGTTCGTCCGCGACCCGGCGGCCCGGCCGACGGCGACCCGCACGTGGACCGTCGACACGTCGGTGACCACGCCGCGTTCAAGCGCCCCCGCGGTCGTGGGCTCGACCCCGACCGCGCAGCCGGTCGGCGGCCACGACGTCGTCTACGTCGAAACGGGCGAGCCGACCGGCTCGATCCCGGCGGTGTCGTGGCGGCTGGACGGCCGCCCGGCCGGGAGCGGCCCGGACTTCGCGCTGCACGCGGCATCCGGCGCCCACACCCTGACGGCGACGACCGGTGGCACGACCCTGACCTGGACGGTGGACGCGTCCGGCCCGACGACGACGGCCGAGCTGCCGCCCGGGCACGTGTACCACGGTTCGTTCACGATGCGCCTGACGCCGTCCGACGGACTGCCGGAGTTCCGCGTGGACGGCGACGGCTGGCACAAGTACTACGGCTGGCCGACGGACCCGAACGCGCCGTACCTGTTCACCCCGACCGGCACGGAGATCGACGGCCTGGCGTACGGCAACCTCGGTTCGGGCGGCCTGACGGTGTCGCCGTTCGCCCAGCGCACCCCGGGCTACGGCCGCCACCGCATCGAATACCGCTCCATCGACGCGGCGGGCAACGTCGGCCCGACCCGTTCGGTGACGGTGACGCTGCTGCCGTGAGCCGGTCTGTCCACAGGCGTTGCCGATTGTGGACAGCTCGGCTCGTTGGCTGCCTGCCGGCCGGTTTTGCCGGCACCCACCGATAGACTGGACTGGGGACGCCCCCCGGAGAGGGTGGGGGCTGGTCTGCGTGGCCGGTGGTGGGCAGTGGCCCCGAGAGTCCCGAGTGGAGGGGCAACAACCGCATGAAGGACGACGGCGCATTCCGCGCCAAGCTGCTGGCTTCCGTGGAAGCCGGGCTGGGCGTGCTCGAGATCAGGCCGCTCCTCGTCGAGCAGCTCGAGCAAGGCGTGCACCGCGAGGACCTCTACCAGGAGCTGCTCGACACGATCCACGCCTTGCGCGCCGAGGGCCGGGAGGCCGACGAGGACGCCGTGGCGGATGTGGCCGATCTGTTCTCGGAGTGGGTGCCGGCGGAATACCGCCTCTAGGGCAGGCATGAGCTGATCGATGAGCAGTGGCAGGTGTTGAGCCGTTGCTGCCGACATCGGGAACAAAGGGCTATTCCAGCCGGGCCATCCGCTCCTACCTGCGCCGCACCATCGTCGAACGCTGCTTCAACCGCCTCAAGCAGTTCCGCGCCACTCGGTTCGACAAGACCGCTCTCTCCTACCGAGGGATGACCACGCCGCTCATCTGGCTTTGACGACAGGCCCTAGGCCGTCAGCGCGGCCGGCCCGGCACCCCCGGCCGCGTCTGCCACGGGTGCGGTCCGTCGAGCGGCCGGTACTCCACACCGAGCGCGTCCAGCCGCGGCAGGTGGTGGTCCCGCAGCCGCGGCAGGAACTCCTCGTAGTCGCGCGATCCGCTGCTCCACGCCACCTCCGCGAACGCCGACAGCCGCGGGAAGGCCATGTAGTCCACCCGCCGGACGCTGTCCAGGTGCTCGCTCCACACCTGCGCCTGCACACCCCGCAGCCGGGGGCCGCTCAGCGCCGGCTCGTACGCATAGACGTCCTCCAGCGTGTGGACCATGCCGACCGGGATCGGCTCGTCCGGGTGCGCGGACTGGCGGTGGTCCAGGTACACGTGCTGTTCCGGGCACATCACGACGTCGTGGCCCGCCGAAGCCGCCTGCTGGCCGGCGGTCTCGTTCTGCCAGGAGCCGATCACCATCGGGGGGAGGCCGCCGATGTCGAGGACCTCGTCCCAGCCCATCGGCGTGCGGCCGCGGGACACCAGGTGCTCGGCCAGCTGCCGGACGAACTTGCGGTGCTCGTCGGTCGCGCCCGGCGTCTCGTCGCCGCCCAGCGCGATCACCTGCGACGGGAAGATCTCCAGCAGGTGGTCGAACACCGTGCGGAAGAAGTCCAAAGTGGACTCCGAAGGGTCCAAAAGGGACGTGCTGATGCCCCAGGCGGTCCAGATCTCGTACGAATCAGCGGTCCCCAGCGACGGGTAGGCCGCCAGCGCCGCGCGCGCGTGACCCGGGATGTCGATCTCCGGCACCACCGTGATGGCCCGGGACGCCGCGTAGGCGACGATCTCCCGCAGGTCGTCGCCGGTGTAGAAACCGCCGTGCGGCCGGCCATCCTGCTCACCCCCGCTGCCGACCATCGACGACGGCCGCCAGCCACCGACGGACGTCAGTCGTGGATACGAAGGGACCTCGAAGCGCCAGCCCTGGTCGTCGGTCAGGTGCAGGTTCAGCACGTTCAGCTTGTGCGCGGCCAGCAGGTCGATGAACCGCAGCACCTCGGCCTTGGTCCGGAAGTGCCGGGCGACGTCGAGCAGGCAGCCGCGCCAGCCGAACCGCGGGTGGTCCTCGACCACGCCGCACGGCAGGGAAAGCTCACCGAGGACCACCGAGCGGAACGCGGAAGGACCGGCCAGCTGCCGCAACGTCTGCCGCCCGTAGAACTCCCCGGCCGCGTCACCACAGGACAGCACCACACCGGACGGCGAGATCTCCAGCCGGTAGCCCTCTGCCGGCAGCGAACCGGCTCGAACGTCCACAGTGGACGGCCACGGGCACGAACCCTCAGCGGGGGTAACCGAAACCGGGCGGGGGAGCAGTGTGTCGAAAGACATGTCAGCCCTTCACGGCGCCGGCCATGCCGGACACCAGCCGTCGTTGGACGAGGACGAAGAACACCAGCACCGGGATGGTCATCAGGGTGGACGACGCCATCACCGCGCCCCAGTCGGTGTCCTCCGGCTTGAAGAACACCAGGATCGCCTGCGGCAGCGTCTGGTTCTCGGTCTTGGAGATGATGAACGTCTTGGCGAACAGGAAGTCGTTCCAGGCGTGGATGAACGCCAGCACGCTCACCGCCACGAGACCGGGCGCGACCAGCGGGAACAGGATCTGCCAGGTGAACCGCATCCGGGACGCGCCGTCGATCTTCGCCGCCTCTTCGAGCTCCACCGGCACCGCGGCGACGAACCCGCGCAGCATCCAGATCGCGAACGGCAGGCTGAACACCAGGTGCACCAGCACCAGCGAACCCAGCTCGTTGAGCCCGAACGCCGGTGCCACGCCGCCGATCTGGCGCATCAGGAAGAACAACGGGATGGTCAGCGCCTCCACCGGCACCATCTGCGCCACCAGGATCATCACCAGCAGCACGGTCCGGCCCTTGAACGAGAAGCGCGTCAGCGCGACCGCCGAGAGGAACGACAGCAGCAGCGACAACACCACGACGACCAGCGCCACCACCAGGCTGTTCACGAAGAACCGCCCGAAGCCGGACACCGTGAGCACGCGGGTGAAGCTGTCGAACGACGGGCTGAACGTCCACGGTTTCGGGTTCGCCGACTGGATCTCGCCCGGCGGCTTGAACGCCGAGAGCAGCATCCAGTACAGCGGGAACGCGACCAGCCCGGCGATCACCACCGTGACGACCTCGGCGATCAGCCGTCCGGGACGGCGGACGGTCAAAGCCATGCGGCGCTCCGGCGCTGCGAACGGACGTAGAGCCCGGTGACGGACAGCAGCAACAGCGTCATGACGACTCCGATCGCCGAGCCGAGGCCGTATTCCTGCCCGGCGAAAGCCTGTTGGTAGGCGTAGACGTTGAGGACCAGGTTGCGCCCGGCCACCCCGCCGCCGTTGGTCATCACGTAGATCTGGGTGAACACCTTGAAGTCCCAGATGATCGACTGGACGGTCGCGATCATCAGCAGGGGCCGCACCATCGGCAGCACGATCGTCCACGTCGAACGCCAGGCCGACGCGCCGTCGAGCGACGCGGCTTCGAGCACCTCCTCCGGGATGCCCTTGATCCCCGCGTACATCGTCACCAGGACGAACGGGAACGAGCACCAGATCACCTCGGCGGCGACCAGTCCGAACGCGCCGATCGTGCCGAAGGTCCACGAATGGTGCTCGAACGGCAGCCCGACGCCCGAGAGCACCTCGTTGACCAGGCCGAAGTCGGTGTCGAAGAGGAACAGCCAGACGTAGGAGCCGGCGATCGCCGGAGTCGACCAGGCGCCGAGCGCGGCGAGGAACAGCAACGTCCGGGGGAGCGAGCGGACCCGGCTGGCCAGGACCGCGAGACCGGTGCCGACCAGCAGGCTGCCGACGACGCAGGCCGCGGCGAACCCGACCGTCTTGCCGAGCACGGTCCAGAACTCCGCCTGCGCGAGCAGATCGGCGTAGTTCGCGAAGCCGAGGAACACCAGCGGCGCGTTGCCCGCGGCCTGCGGCTGGCCGTAGTCGTAGAACGAGATCAGGACGAGCTCGTAGATCGGGTACACGAGCAGCGCGGCGAGCAGGACGCCCGCGGGCAGCAGGTAGAGCACCGCGGCCCGGCCGTCCCGCCGCCTCCGTCTCGGCGCTTTCGCGGGCGCCGAGACGGGACGGACTTGCTGGGCCACCACTACCCGAAGGCCTTGTCCATCGCGGCGGCGGCGTCGGTCAGCGCGGCGGCCGGGTCCTTGCCGCCGGTGGCGATCTGCTGGACGGCGGTCGGCAGCACGTTCTGGCTGTCGATCTTGGACCACGCGGGCGTCGCCGGGACGAACTTCGTGCCCGCCTTGAGGGTGTCGACGAACGGCTTGAGGAACGGGTCGTTCGCGGCGAGCTTCTGCTGGACGGAACCGAGCGTCGGCAGGTTGCCCATCGCCGTGTACATCTTCTCCTGGTACTTCGCGCCGCCGAGCAGCTCGATGAACTCCAGCGCCAGGCCGCGGCGCTTGCTCGCGTTGAACACGCCGAGCAGGTTGCCGCCCGCAAACGCCGGGGCGACGCTGCCCGCCGTGGTGCCCGGGATCGGCACGACGGCGTACTTGCCCTTCACCGCGCCCTGGTCGACGGCCTTGCGGTTGAAGTCGCCGCCGATGGTCATCCCGGCCTTGCCGCCCGCGAACGCCGTGACGCTCTGCGTGCCGGTCAGGTTCGCGCACTGCGCGGGCGGGCAGACGTCGTCCTTGATCAGGTTCGCGTACTGGGTGACGCCGGCCTTGGCCTGCTCACCGGTCACCGCCGACTTCCACTTGCCGTCGCTCTCCTGCGCCAGCTCGCCGCCGTTGGCCCAGAGGAACGGCAGCATCGCATAGGTGTACTTGCCGCCGACGGAGATGCCGTAGAGGTCCGGCTTGGCCGCGCGGATCTTGCGGGCGTCGTCGGTCAGCTCGGCGAGCGTCGTCGGCGGCTTCAGGCCCAGCTCGGTGAAGACGTCGGTGCGGTAGTACAACGCGCGGATGCCGGTGTACCAGGGCAGGCCGTAGGTCTTGCCGCCGGCCTTCGCCGTGTCGACGACGGTCGGGATGAGGTCCTTGCCCTCGCTCCACGACGCGAGGTCGCCGGTCAGGTCGGCGAGCGCGCCGGTGGCGGCGTAGCTGGAGACGTCGGTGTTGCCGAACTCGGCGGCGTCCGGTGCGCTGGCCGGGTCGGTGAAGGCCCCGGAGAACTTGTCGGCGCGGCCCTCGACCGGCACCCACTGGACGTCGACCTCGACGCCCTGGTGCGCCGCCTTGAACTCGGCGATCGCGTCCTTGACCGCGGCCTCCTTCGGCGCGCGGTTGGCCTCGTCGAACAGCCAGACGCGGACGGTGCCGGTCTTCTCGTCCCCGCCGTTGCCCGCGGGCGCGGACTGCGTGGGCGCGCAACCGGCCAGCAGGGCCAGTCCCGCGACGAGGGGGAGGGGGAGGGTGCGGCGCAGTCTCATGGGAGTCCTCCAGTAGGGAGGTCGTGAGTGCGTAACAGTGTTAGAACACTGTTACGCACTCACGACCGGTGCTCAGGCGAAGTAGACGGAGTTGACGCTGCCGACGGTCAGGCTCGAGGCGACCGCGCCGGGCAGGCCGGTCGCCGGGTCGCGGGGCAGCGAGGTTACGGTGCCGGAACGCTGGTTCGAGACGTAGAACCAGCCCTCCGCCGGGTCGAGGGCCACGTGCCGCGGCCAGTTCCCGCCGGTGGCCACGCTGGACACCAGCTTGAGCGTCGAGCCACCGTTCGAAATGGCGAACGTGGCCAGCGTGTTCGGCCCGCGGACGGTGGCGTAGGCGAACTTCCCGTCCTTCGACAGCGCGATCTCCCCGGGGAACAGGTCGCCGGTGCTGCCGCTCGGCACCGCCGGGACGACGGAAAGCGCCTTCAGCGTGCCGGTGGCCGCGTCCCAGCTCGCCACCGTCAGCTCCGGGCGCAGCTCCTGCAGGATGTAGGCGAACTTCCCGGTCCGGTCGAACGCGAGGTGCCGCGGCCCGGCACCCGTGGGCAGCTTCAGCTGCTGGTGCAGCGCGAGCTTCCCGGTGGCGACGTCGAGCGTGTAGACGTACACCGAGTCGGCGCCGAGGTCGACCGAGAGCACCCAGCGTCCGGTCGGGTCGTTGACGACCTGGTGCGCGTTGGGCGCGCGGTCGGTTCCCTGGTGCTGCGCGAGATCCGTGGCCGCGCCGAGCTTCCCGCCGGCCAGGATCGGCAGCACGACGACGCTGCCGGTGCCGTAGTTGGCCGCCAGCACGTACTTCCCGCTCGAGTGCACGCTCAGGTGCGTCGGCGCGCTGCCCTTCGACGAGATCTTGTTGAGCAGCTTGGGGTTCGTGACATCGGAGATGTCCAGCGCCGAGACGAACCCGTTCGGGTCGCCTTCGTTGGTGACGTACAGGGTCCTGCCGTCGGCACTGCGGTCGAACCACGACGTGTCGCTGATCCCCGGCACCGTGCGCACCGGGGTCAGCTTGGCGCCGGAGCGGCTCGTGACGTCGAGGCCGTGGCCGTTGGCCCCGGTGGTGTAACTGCCGACGTACACGGTCGCTCCCGCGGTGCAGGCCTTCGCAGTGGTTGCCGCCGAGGCGAACTGCGCACCCAGAACGGTGGCGGCGCTCGCGCCCGCAGCGGCACCGAGGAACGAGCGACGGGAAAGTCCGGTCATCGTCATTGTCTCCCAACGGGTTCGGGCGGCGGCTTCCCTCCAGTATGGTCTAGACCACGGCCATGAGCAATGCCGAAACCGCGAAACCCGAGACGGAGAGCACGGTTTCCAGCGCCGTCCAGGACTTGATGGTCTGCGGGACGGTGATGTTGAAGTACCGCTGGACGATCCAGAACCCGCCGTCGTTGACGTGCGAGGCGATGATCGACCCGGCCGAGATGGCCATCACGAGCAGCGCCAGCTGGATCTGCGAATACCCGAGCTGGGCCACGGCCGGGCCGAGGATGGTCGACGTCGTCACGATCGCCACGGTCGCCGAGCCCTGCGCGATCCGCATGCCGCAGCTGATGACGTACGCCGCGATGATCACCGGCAGCCCGGCGTCGTGCAGCGAGTCGGCCACGGCCTTGCCGATCCCGGTCGCCGAGAGCACCCCGCCGAAGAACGCGCCCGCGCCGACGACCAGCAGGATCATCGCGACCGGCCGCAGCGACTTCGCGGCCAGCTCGTTGAGGTCCTTGCCGGTGAACCCGCGCCGCAGCCCGAGCAGCCAGGACGCGAGCAGCACGGCGACGGTCAGCGCCACGGCCGGCGTGCCGATGAACGCGGCGACCCCGGCGAGCGCGGACCCCTTCGGCAGCCAGATGCTGCCGAACGTGCCGGCCAGGATCAGCACCAGCGGCACCGCGATGATCGAGCCGACCAGCGCCAGCGACGGCGGGTTCGCGTCGTTTTCGGCCTCTTCCTCGGCGAAGATCATGTCCTCGGGCACGCCGACGTCGATGCGCTTGCCGATCCAGGTCGCGTAGAGCACACCGCCGACGAGGAACGCCGGGATGCCGCAGGCGAGGCCCATCAGGATGATCCAGCCCAGCTCGACGTGCAGCAGGCCGGCCGCGGCCACCGGGCCGGGGTGCGGCGGCAGGAACGCGTGCGTGATCGAAAGCCCGGCCAGCAGCGGCATCGCGTAGAGCACGAGCGACCGGCCGCCCTGGCGCGCGGCGACGTAGACGAGCGGCGCGAGCACGAAGATGCCGATGTCGAAGAACACCGGGATGCCGAAGATGAACCCGGCGAGGCCCATCGCCAGCGGCGCGCGCTTCTCACCGAACGAGCGCAGCAGCGCCCCGGTGAGCACCTTGGCGCCACCGGAGCGTTCCAGGATCGAACCGAGGATCGTGCCCAGCCCGATGATCGCCGTGATGTGCCCGAGGATGCTGCCGAACCCCTTTTCCAGCAAGGAGTCCGCCGACTTCTGGGCGCTGCCGACGATCGCGCCGACGGGCAGGCCGGCGGCGAGCGCGGTCAGCAGCCCGACGACGATCAGGGCGATGAACGGTTCCAGCTTGAGCTTGATGATCAGGACCAGCAGGACGGCGATCGAGACGGCGGCGAGCGTCAGCAGCCCGCCGGTGGTGTGCTGCAGCCAGTGGATCATCGGGTTCTCCCGGGATTGCGCAGGGATCGGCCGGCGAGGGCGCCGGTGGGACGGCCGTCGTCGAGGGCGGCGACGCCGTTGACGAACACGTGCGTGATGCCCGCGGCGGGCTGCCGCGGGTCGTCGAAGGTGGCGGTGTCGGTGACCGCTTCCGGGTCGAACAGCACCAGGTCCGCGGCGTACCCGGCGCGGACGAGCCCGCGGTCGGTCAGCCGCAGCCGCCGCGCGGCCCGCCCGGTGAGGTGGGCGACGCACTCGGCGAGGTCCAGGACGCCCAGTTCACGGACGTACCGGGCCAGGTAGCGGGGGAACGTGCCCCAGGCACGCGGGTGCGGGCGGGCGCCGACGAGGAGCCCGTCGCTGCCGCCGGTGTGCGTCCGGTGGCGCATGATCGCCTGGACGTTCTCCTCGTGCCCGACGTGCATCAGGCAGGACGTGCCGAGGCGTTCGTCCAGCAGGGTGTCGAAGTACAGTGCCGCCGGTTCGCTGCCCGCGGCGCGCGCCGAACCGGCGACACTGTGGCCCACCAGGTGGTTGTTGCGGTCGTTGCGGACACCGTTGATCTCGATGGCGTCCCAGTCGATCGGCACGCCGTGCGCACCGTCCGAACCGGACTCCTCGATCTCCACGCGGATCCGTTCCCGGGTGTCCACATCGGACAGCCGGGCGAGGGTGGCGTCGAGCCCGCCTTCGGTGGCCCAGCTGGGAAGCAGCGCCGAGAGGTAGGTCGCGCCCGGCAGGTACGGGTAGGTGTCGAGGGTGACGTCGCAGCCGTCGTCGAGCGCCTCGTCCAGGAGCTGGAGCAGGTCGGGCGCTTTTCCTTTGTTCACCGAGAAGTTCATCGTCGCGTGCGCCAGGTGCAGCGGGCAGCCGGAGCGCCGGGAGACGTCGATCATCTCGGCGAACGCCTCGAGCGCGCCCTTGCCGTAGCTGCGGTGGTGCGGGCTGTAGAACCCGCCGCCCTCGCCGACCACGCGGCACAGCTCGACCAGCTCGGCGGTGTCCGCGTACATCCCCGGGGTGTAGGTGAGGCCCGACGACATCCCCATCGCGCCCTCGGCCAGGCCGGTCGCGACGAGTTCCTTCATCCGCGTCAGCTCGGCGTCGGTGGCCGGGCGGTCGTCGAAGCCGACGGCGAGCATCCGGACCGTGCCCTGCGGCACCAGGTACGCAGCGTTGACGGCGATGCCCTGGTCCAGGCGGTCGAGGTACTCGCCGACCGAGCGCCAGTTCCAGTCGAAGCCCGCCGGGTCGTCGTTCCAGCCCGCGAGCTGCTGGCGCAGCGCGTCGAGGACGGCGTCGTCGACCGGGGCGTAGGACAGCCCGTCCTGGCCGAGCACCTCGGTGGTGACGCCCTGGGTGATCTTGGCCGGGTGGTCCGGGTTGGCCAGCAGCTGCAGGTCGGAGTGCGAGTGCATGTCGATGAACCCGGGCGCGAGCACCAGGCCGTCGGCGTCGATGTTCCGGTTCCCGGCCAGCGAGCCGGCTTCGGCGACGCTGGCGATCCGCTCGCCGGTGATGCCGACGTCGTGCCTGGTCAGGGCGTCGCCGGTGCCGTCGGCGACCAGCGCGCCGCGGAGGACGACGTCCATCAGAACCACGTCCGGACGAGGTCGACGACGGTTTCGCCGTCGGCGGCCGTCACCGGCAGCAGCGGCCACTTGTCGAACACCGTGCACGGGTGCGAGAGGCCGAGCCCGATCCAGTCGCCGACCTCCACCGGCGAGCCCGCCGGCAGCGTGAGGAAGGCGTGCTGGTCGTTCATCTTCGCGATGACGTGGTTTTCGAGCGGTTCGGCGGGGCCGCGCGGGGTGCGGCGCAGCTGCGGTTCCGGCATGCCTTCGTCGAAGGACGCGTCGCGCTTGCCGATGGTCAGGAGCGCGAGGGTGTCCGACGGCTTCGACGTCACCTGTGCCCAGGCGTGCAGGGCCGGGCGGAACGACTCGACGCCGTCGATGCGCGGGTGCTCGCCGAGCGGGGAGATTTCGCGGTAGAAGCCGTCGTCGTGGGTGATGTAGGCGCCGCTGCGGAGCACCGGGAGCACGTCCAGGCCGTCCGGCCACGGCTTGGTGAGCTCGTTGGCGACCTGGTCGAAGTAGGCGCTGCCACCCGCGGTGACGATGATCTGCCCTTCGAGGAGTCCCTTGTCCGCGAAGGTGATCGCGAGGTCGCGGAGACCGTCCACATAGGAGCTGATCTTCGCGAGCGCGGCGTCGTCGGTGTCGTGGGAGAGCGCGCCCTCGTAACCGCCGGTGCCGCGCAGCCGCAGCGCCGGGCTGGCGTGGACCGCCTCCGCGACGGCCAGCGCGGTCGCCGTGTCGCGGACGCCGGTGCGGCCGCCGTTGGCCCCCAGCTCGAGGAGGACGTCCACCGGCCGGCTCGTGCCTTCGAGCGCTTCGGTCATCAGCTCGACACCGCGGACGGAGTCGACCCAGCAGACGAACTCGAACGCGGGGTCGGCCTCGAGTTCTTCCGCCAGCCAGCGCAGGCCGCTCGGGTCGAGGAGCTGGTTGGCCAGCAGGATCCGCGAGACGCCGAACGCCCGGTAGATCCGCAGGTGACCGGCGTTGGCGCAGGTGATGCCCCAGGCGCCGTGCTCGATCTGGCGGGCGAACAGCTGCGGGGCCATCGTCGTCTTGCCGTGCGGGGCGAGCACGACACCGCGGGCGGCGCACCAGGCGGCCATCGTCCGCAGGTTGTGCTCGAGAGCCTCTTCGTCCAGCACGACGAAGGGCGCGAAGAACCCGTCGGTGAACAGGTTGAGCCGCCGCTGCGCGGCCTCGCCCAGGGTGAGCCCGGTCAGGGCGGGCGCGGCCGAGCGGAACCGCCAGTCGATCCGCTCCTGGCGGAGGGTGTCGAGTGCGGCGGTGTCGATCGAGCAAGGGGCGGGGGTGTTCATCGGCGGCGACCCCGGGTGCGGATTTTTCCACGACTGTTGCGCCTTTTGA